>UCJU01000031.1 GCA_900472925.1 Hyphomicrobiales bacterium | reverse complement strand
GCCCCCAACCGTTCCCCCCCAAGGCCCCGCCCACACGGAAAACGGCACCGCGTTCTCCGTCTACTCCCGCCACGCCTCGCAGATCGACCTATGCCTGTTTGACACGACAGGCAGCACCCAAACCGCCCGCCTGCCTATGAAGCGCGGGGCGGATGACATCCACCGCCTCACCATCGACGCCCCCATTGGCACCCGCTACGGCTTGCGCGCAGACGGCGTTTATGCCCCCGATCACGGCCTTTGGTTCGACCCTGCCAAGCTCCTGCTTGACCCCTATGCGACGCAGATCGATCGTCCCTTCACCTATAACCCGGCACTCTTCACCTTCGGCACCGACACTGCGCACATCATGCCGAAGTCGATCGTCTCCCAGTACCAGCCCGTCAAGCGTCAGGCCCCCTGCCTTACACCGGGTGGACTGATCTACGAAGTCGCCGTCAAGCCCTTCACCATGCTGCACCCTGACCTGCCTCATAACATTAGGGGAACGGTGGCAGCGCTGGCCCATCCCGCCATCATCGCTCACCTCAAGCACATCGGCGTCGATGCCATCGAGCTCATGCCGATCACCGCCTGGATCGATGAGCGCCACCTGCCGCAGCTGGGCCTCACCAATGGCTGGGGTTACAACCCCGTCGGCTTCATGGCGCTTGATCCGCGCCTTTGTCCCGGCGGTGTCACGGAACTGCGCGATACGGTTGACGCGCTGCACGAAGCCGGCATCGGCGTCATACTCGATCTCGTCTTCAACCACACCGGCGAAAGCGACCGCTTCGGCTCGACGCTATCGCTGCGCGGGCTGGATAACCTCACCTATTACCGCCATATGCCCGATGATCCCGGGACGCTGGTCAATGATACCGGCACCGGCAACACGGTCGCCTGTGATCACCCGCAGGTGCGGCAACTGGTGCTGGATACATTGCGGCACTTCGTTTCCTATGCAGGCATAGACGGTTTCCGTTTCGATCTTGCCCCCATCCTCGGTCGCACAGCAACCGGCTTCGATAGGGCCAGCGAAACGCTAACCGCCATGCAAGCCGACCCGTTGCTGCATGACCGCGTGATGATTGCCGAGCCGTGGGATATCGGCCCCGGTGGTTATCAACTGGGCAATTTCCCGCAAAACTTCCTCGAGTGGAACGACCGCGCCCGCGATGATCTGCGCCGTTACTGGCGTGGCGATAACGCGACCACCGGGGCGCTCGCCGATGCGCTGGCCGGCTCCTCGCCCATCTTCTCCCGCCACGACAGAACCGAAACCCGCAGCGTCAACTTCCTCGCCGCACATGATGGTTTCACCCTCTTCGATCTCGTGTCTCACGCCGAAAAACACAATGAGGCCAATGGCGAAGACAACCGCGATGGCCACAATGAAAACCACTCCTGGAACAATGGCGAAGAGGGTATGACGCAAGACCCGACCATCCATGCTGCGCGCATCAACGACGTCAAATCGATGCTATCGACGCTGTTTGCCACGCGCGGCACCATCATGCTGACGGCAGGCGATGAGGGCGGGCGCAGCCAGCAGGGCAACAACAATGCCTATTGTCAGGATAACGACATCACATGGGTCGATTGGGCAAGCCTTTCGCCGGAGCTGATCGAACACGCGGCCTTCCTGTCCAGTCTGCGCAAGCGCTTCAGCGCTTTCAGCGACATGACCTTCTTTTCACCTCATACCGATGACATCTCCTGGCTGTCGCCATCGGGTGAGCCGATGACCGCGACCGACTGGGAAGCGCCGGAGGGTACCCCGCTCGGCGTTACCGTGAAAACCCATGACAGCCTGACCGATGAACCGGCCCGACTTGCCATTCTGTTCAACCGCACCCACGCCGTCGTGCCGTTTTCACTTCCCGGCCAGGGTTGGCAGGCTATCGGTACGGATTTCGGCACTCCCGCCCACCTGCCCGCCCGCTCGGTCGTCTTCTATCTGCGTCCTTGAATGCTGCATTGCAAAAAGGCCATTGTTCTTTAGCTCTGCCCCTGTAAAGTCCCGCCCGTCACAGCGCTCAAACGTCTTGTCTTTGCGAGGTACAATGCCCAAAGAAATTTCTCTGGCTGACGTTAAAGACCTTGTCGGCTCCGAAGTCGGCGTATCGGACTGGATCACCGTCGATCAGGCGATGATCGATGCCTTCGCCAAGGCAACGCTCGACGACCAGTTCATCCACACCGATCCTGAACGCGCCGCAGCCGAAAGCCCCTTCGGCGGCACCATCGCCCACGGTTTTCTGACGCTCTCCCTGCTGTCGGCCATGAATTACAGCGCCCTGCCCACAATCCGCGAACAGACCATGGGCATCAATTACGGCTTCGACAAGCTGCACTTCGTCGCCCCCGTCAAAAGCGGCGTCCGCATCCGCGGCCACTTCACCTTGGCCGAAGCCCGCTTTCGCGGCGGCGCCATGCTGATGAACACCTATGATGTGACGGTCGAAATCGAAGACGAAAAGAAACCGGCGCTGACGGCGCGGTGGACGACGATCAGCCAGTTCAACCCTGAAGATCGGCCTGATGACGGCTGACGCCCCTCGGATCGAACTGGCATCCCTCTGACGCTCGACCAGAAAACATGCATTGCGCGCAATGTTTTCTGGCCAACAAGCCGGAACCTGTCCCTTATACGCGCGTTGAAGCGCTACACGCCTTGAGGGGGACATTTCAATGGCACAAAATGTAACACAGCCCGATAATTCAGCAGAGCCGACAACCGAACTCAAACGGGTCATCGGGCCGGGGCTGCTGCTTCTGTTCATCGTGGGTGATATCCTCGGCACGGGCATTTATGCGCTGACCGGCCAGGTCGCAGCAGAAGTCGGCGGCGTTGTCTGGCTGCCTTTCCTCATCGCCTTCGGCGTCGCGCTTCTGACCGCCTGCTCCTATCTCGAATTGGTGACGAAATATCCGAAAGCAGCCGGTGCCGCACTCTACACGCACAAGGCATTTGGCGTGCATTTCATCACCTTCCTCGTCGCCTTTACCGTCATGGCGTCAGGCGTGACCTCTGCCTCCACCGCATCGCGCGCCTTTGCCGCCAATTTCACCACCGTCACCGGCTTTGATTTCGGCGCCTTCGGCGTCACCGGCGTTGCCATTGCCTTCATTGTCGCCATCGCACTCATCAATTTCCGGGGCGTTGGCGAAAGCGTGAAGATGAATGTGGTGCTGACGGTTGTCGAACTCACCGGCCTGCTGATCATCATCGGCATCGGCTTCTGGGCCATCGGTAACGGACAGGGGGATGTATCGCGCGTCTGGACATTCGAGCCTGCGGGCGAACACGGCGTCATCTGGTCCGTTGTTGCGGCCACGACGCTTGCCTTCTTCGCCATGGTCGGCTTTGAGGATTCAGTCAACATGGCCGAGGAATGCAAGCAACCCGCCCGCATCTTCCCGAAGGTCCTGCTCGGCGGCCTCGCCATCACCGGTGTCATCTATATTCTCGTTGCCATCTCGGCCATCACGCTCGTTCCGGCCGCTGACCTCGGCGAAGGCGAAACGCCACTTCTCAAAGTGGTCGCCGCAGGCGCACCCAACTTCCCAATTGGCATTTTCGGCATTATCACCATGTTCGCGGTCGCCAATTCAGCGCTCATCAACATGATGATGGCCAGCCGCCTGATCTACGGCATGAGCCGTGAAGGTGTGCTGCCGCCCGCACTCGGCAAGGTCCATAAGGGCCGCCAGACACCCTACATTGCCATCGTCTTCACATCGCTCATCGCTATCGGCCTCATCGCCTTCGCAGGCGGCGTCCCGGCACTCGGCGGCACAACAGCACTTCTGCTGCTCGGCGTCTTCACCATCGTCAATGTCGCGGTATTGGTGCTGCGCAAGGACAAGGTCGCCCACAAACACTTCCGCACACCGACAATCCTGCCGATCATCGGCGCCATCAGCTGCTTCTTTCTCGTCGGCCCCTGGACGGGGCGCGATATGGTGCAATATTCGATTGCGGGCGTGCTGCTTTTGATCGGTGTCGTGCTGTGGGCGGCAACGGTCGGGTTCATGCGGATGCAGGAGAAGGCGGCGTAAGAGGCACTTGCTATCTGCCGCAAGAATGATAGATCGGAATTCCGGCTCCATTTTCAAAAGGGAATATTATGCCGGAATTCTCCACCCTTATTCTTTTTGCCGCCGCCGCGTTTGTACTAACAGCAACGCCCGGCCCGGACATGCTGCTCATCGCATCCAGCAGTGTCAGTCAGGGCCGCTCGGCTGGTTTCATGACCTATGCCGGAATAGCCGCAGGTACCTATTGCCACGTGCTTGCTGCCGCGCTCGGGCTGTCGAAACTGTTTCTAACCGTACCGATTGCCTATGAAATCGTGCGCTGGGCCGGGTGCGCTTATCTGCTCTATTTAGCATATAGAACCCCGCGCTCGCAAAGCTCTGCATTTTCTCCCTCGTCGCAGCTCAAGCGATTGTCCTCCACGCGCATTTTCTCCGAAGGGCTCGCCACCAATATCCTCAACCCCAAAATGGCGCTTTTCGTACTGGCCCTCTTCCCGCAGTTCATAGAGCCGAATGGCAGTTCGTTAATGATCCAGATGCTGGTTCTTGCAACCGTTCTGAACGGCATCGGCTTTCTGGTAAATGCAACCGTCATTCTGTTGGGAAGCAATATCCGCCAGAGACTAACCACTGTGAGTCGCTTTCCCAAATTGCCGCAATATCTGCTCGCGACGGTCTTCGCTGGTCTCGCGTGCCGTCTGGCATTGGGGACAAGACATTGATCGACGTGAGTTGAGTTTTAAAACGATTTCTGCTCCGTCATCCTCGGGCTTGACCCGAGGATCTGACGAATCCCTACGTCAAACGTGCTGAGATCCTCGGGTCAAGCCCGAGGATGACGGCAGTGAGTGCTCCGCCGTACAGCCTAACTGTCTAGCAGCGCAGAAACGTCACGTAGCTTGGCTCAAACGGCGTCAGACAAAGAAAAACCGGAACGCGTGGCTACGCGTCCCGCGCGCCCTCGTCCAGCAACCCGAACACATAGTCCGCAAACGAACGCCAGCATTCCACCCGGAACGTATCGTCCGCCACGCGCAAGATGACCACTTCCGCCTTGCCGAACACGGTGCGCGAGCAGGCTCCAACGGGGAACGCGCCGAGCGACAGATCCTGCGGGCAACCTGCGTTCAGCGTCGCTTCCGCGCCCTCGCCCGAAACGGTGATAGCCACGTTGCGGTGGGAGACATCGGTGGCGGAATGGGGAGCCGAGACGGTGGCGCAAGCGTCCATCAGGTTGCTTTCGCCTTGATCGATCACCAGCCATTCATCCGGCCCGAGCCAGAGTGCGGCGCGAAGGCCGGAACTGGTGGACGTCTTGGGTGTCTGCGGCAGGCTGATGTCGAGAGCCTGCGAAAGCGCACTGACAGCATCCGCCTTGACGCGCAACGACAGCCGGTAGGCGGGCGCAGCCACTTTGATCGAGACACCTGCGGAGCCGGCGCGTGCGCCTTCCAGAACCAATGTGCGGTTTGCCAGATCAACCATTGATGCGGCCTCCTTCCTTGTCGAAGAACACCATGTCCGTCACCTCAACCGCAATCGTCTTATCGGCCAGTGGAATGTAGAGCGTCTCACCCATGCGCGCCCGGCCACCGGCCACCAGACCGAAGGCAATCGAGCGGCCGAGATTTTCCGACCAGTAGGATGATGTCACATGCCCCAGCATGGTCATCGGTTTGGGCTGGTTTGGATCGACAACGATCTGCCCACCTTCTTCCGGCACATCATGGGGGTTTTTCGGCAGCAGGCCGACCAGTTGCTTGCGTCCCTCACGCTTGAGGTCCGGGCGCTGCAGGCCGCGAATGCCGACGAAATCCGTCTTCTTCTTGGACACCGCCCAACCAAGCCCCGCATCATCAGGCGTCACCGTGCCGTCGGTATCCTGACCGACGATGATGTAGCCCTTTTCGGCACGCAGAATATGCATGGTTTCGGTGCCATAGAGGCAACCGCCGACGGCTTGCGCCCGCTCCGCAATCTCTTTCCAGACGGCAGGGCCAAAATCGGCGGGAACGTTGATTTCGAAACCAAGTTCGCCGGTAAACGACACGCGGAACAGCCGTGTCGGCACGCCGCAAATCGTACCCTCGGCAATCGCCATATGTGGGAAGGCATCTGGCGAGAGGTCGATGCCCTCCACCAGCGGCGCGATCACGTCGCGCGCCTTTGGCCCCTGAACGGCAATCACTGCCCATTGTTCGGTGGCGGATGTCAGCCATACGTTGAGATCGGGGAATTCTGTCTGGAGATAGTCTTCCATGTGCTGCAAAACACGGGGCGCACCGCCGGTCGTCGTCGTCACATGAAAGCGGTCTTCGGCCAGACGCCCAACCACGCCGTCATCATAAACGAAGCCGTCCTCGCGGGTCATGATGCCATAGCGGCAGCGACCCGGTTTCAGCGTGTCCCAGGCATTGGTGTAGAGCAGGTTGAGGAACTTGGCCGCATCCGGCCCGACAACCTCGATCTTGCCGAGCGTAGACGCATCGAACACGCCCACCGTCTCGCGAACGGTCTTGCATTCGCGGTTGACGGCCTGGTGCATGTCTTCACCGGCGCGTGGATAAAACCATACGCGCTTCCAGTTGCCCACGTCTTCAAAAGCGGCACCTGCGGCCTCTTCCAGCGCGTGCATCGGCGTCTTGCGGGCAGGATCGAACAGTTTTCCGCGCGAATGACCAACCAGCGTGCCGAACGTCACCGGCGTATAGGGCGCGCGGAATGTCGTCAGCCCCACCTTGGGCAGATCACGCCCAAGCGCCTCGGAGGCAATCGCCAGACCGTGCATGTTGGACATCTTGCCCTGATCCGACGCCATGCCGTTGGTGGTGAAGCGCTTGATGTGCTCGATAGAGTGCATACCTTCGCGCACCGCAAGGCGGATATCCTTGGCGCAGACATCGTGCTGGAAATCGATGAAGGCCTTGACGTTGTCGCCTTCGCCCGCCCCGTCCGCAGCCCCGATCATGCCGCCGGTCCACACATACGCGTTGCTCGCGGAAAACTCTGCCGTCCCGCCACCGGCAGAAGCCGCTTCGGCAATCAGAGCGCTCAGATCATCCGTACCGTTGCAGGCGCCGATGGAGACGCACTCCTGCACATGCACATCGGGAAGAAAACGCTGGTTTTCCGTGTCGTATCTCAGCTTGCCGCGCGATTGCGAAAACAGATGCACAGACGGCGTCCAGCCAGCGGAAACGATGAGCGCATCCACCTTGATCTTGCGCTTGGAAGACCCGCCATTGCGACCCACGGTCATGGAAGACACCCGCAAGCGTCCGGACGTATCGTAAACGCTATAGCCCGCCAGCACCTCGATGCCCAGCGCCCGCGCCTCGTCCAGAAGCTTTGCGTCCGGGTTGGGGCGGCAATCCACGATGGCCGCAATCGCCACGCCCGCGCGCTTGAGATCGAAAGCAGTTTCGTAAGCGGAATCATGGGCGGTATAGACACCCACATTGTGGCCAACCGTCACGCCATACTGGTTGAGATAGGTGCGCGCGGCCGATGCCAGCATAATGCCCGGCCGGTCGTTATTGGCAAACACCATGTGCCGCTCGATGGCACCGGTTGCCAGCACCACCTTCTTCGCCCGCACCTGCCACAGCCGCTCGCGTGGCGCATGCCCCGGCGTCGCCAGATGGTCGGTCACGCGCTCGGCAAGACCGATGAAATTGTGGTTGTAGTAACCGAAGACGGTCGTGCGGGTCAGCACCTCAACATTCGGCATGGCGTTAAGCTCGGCAAACACCTTCTGCGCCCAGTCGTAGCCGTTCAAACCGTCGATGATCGTGCCGGTATCGAAGCGAAGTGCGCCGCCGAGCTCCGGGTTCTCATCGGCCAGAATGACCTTCGCACCCGTCTTGGCCGCCGCCAGCGCTGCCGTCAGACCCGCCACGCCGCCGCCTGCCACCAGCACATCGCAATGGGCATAACGGCTGGCATAATGATCGGTATCGCCTTCCTTGGGCGCATTGCCAAGGCCTGCTGCACGACGAATGATCGGCTCATACAGCTTGTCCCATGCCGCCTTCGGCCACATGAAGGTCTTGTAGTAAAAGCCTGCGGCGAACATCGGCGACAGGAAATCGTTGACGGCACCGACATCGAAGGACAGCGATGGAAAGCGGTTCTGCGAAGACACGATCGCACCGTCGAACACTTCCTGAACCGTGGCGCGCACATTTGGCTGCTTGCGACTGCTATCACGCGATACATCGATCAACGCATTCGGCTCTTCAGGACCGGCGGAGAGAAACCCACGTGGGCGGTGATATTTGAACGAGCGGCCAATCAGATGCACGCCATCCGCCAGCAGCGCAGAGGCCACCGTGTCGCCCTGCAAGGCGGTGTGGATCTTGCCATCGAAGGTAAAGCGCGCCGTGCGCGCCGGTGTCAGGCGGCCAGCGCCCTTGATACGATAGGCGCCGCTCATCGGGCTGCTCCTTCATGTCCAGCCAGAATGGTGGCCTCATCCGGTTTCGGCTCGCCCGCCTTGTAGGTCAGGTGGATCTTGTCGGTCACGGAATGGCGCGCTGCGTTGAAGAACCGCCCGCAGCCGTGAATATGCCGCCAGCGCTCGAACACCATGCCCTTGTCATTGTCGCGCATGAAGAAATATTCGGCGAATTCCTCATCGGAAATGGCAGCGATGTTTTGCGGCCGCGCAATATGCGCCTCTCCCGCCCAGCGGAATTCCAGCTCGGAACGCTCTTCTTCACAATAGGGACAACGGATCAGCAGCATGTTCTTGCCTCAAAGAGAGCTTTCCGGAACGACGGTTCCGGCGGGTTGGTCACACAGGCGCTTTCCCATGGTGATGTAGGGAGATAGCCTGCCTATCAGTTCTTCAAAATTGGCATAGGGCCGGAATGCATCCCCTCGCCCGATATTGATCAACGCCATTGCCATGACATTGGTGTTGAGATTGATCGCGGTTACGTTCTCGGCGGGTGAGCCCTTGGGCACGAAATAAACCAGACGTTCACCCCCGCCCGGCACGCAGGACAGAAAACCCTCATCCGCCGTAAAAGGCCAATTCGCCTCGCCCTGCACTTTGCGGATCGTCTGCAAACGCACGTCCTTGGCCTCCGGCATAAAGCCGTCGGCTTTCGCCGCACATGCGGCAAAAGCCGCTGCAAGAAGCGTGACCGCCCTTTTCAATGCGCCACCGCCGCAGCCGCCGCCTCATCGATCAGCCGTCCTGAACGGAAGCGTTCCAGATTGAGGCCTTCTGCCAATTTGTGCGGCTCGCCGCGCGCAATCAGATGCGCAAACAGATGGGCCGACCCCGGTGTCGCCTTGAACCCGCCCGTGCCCCAGCCGCAATTGACGAACAGGTTCGGCACCGGCGTCACACTCTGAATGGCAGAACGATCCGGCGTGTTGTCGGTAATGCCGCCCCATTGGCGCATCATCTTCACGCGACGGAAAATCGGGAACAGCTCGCAAATCGCATCCAGCGTGTGGGTGATGATCTGCAAACCGCCGGTCTGGGAATAGGAGTTATACTGATCCGTTCCAGCACCGATTACCAGCTCACCCTTGTCCGATTGTGAGATATAGGCATGCACCGTGTTGGACATGACCACGCAGGGGAAAATCGGCTTCAAGGGTTCCGATACCAGCGCCTGCAGCGGGTTGGAGGCCAGCGGTACCCGCACATCGGCCATGTTCATGATGACGGAGGAATGCCCTGCGGCAGACACGCCAATCTTCTTGGCACCGATAAAGCCTCTATTCGTTTCGACACCCGTCACCGCGCCATCCGGCCCGCGACGGATGGCCGTGACCTCACAGTTCTGGATGATGTGGACACCGCGATCCGATGCCCCACGGGCATAACCCCAGGCCACCGCATCATGCCGCGCCGTCCCGCCACGGCGCTGAAGGGCCGCGCCATTGATGGCGTAGCGCGCATTGGCGGAGATATCGAGCGGTGGACAGTAGGCCTTGGCCTGTTCCGGCGTCAGCCACTCATTGTCGATGCCGTAGAGGCGGTTGGCATTGATGTGCCGCTTGAACGACTGCTGGTCGTGCACATTGTGCGACAGCATCATTACGCCACGTGCCGAATACATCACATTGTAATTGAGATCCTGGCTCAAGCCTTCCCACAGCTTCAGGGAATGCTCGTAAATGTCCATGCTCTCTTCATAGAGATAGTTAGAGCGGATGATCGTTGTGTTGCGCCCGGTATTGCCGCCGCCGATCCAGCCTTTTTCCAGCACGGCAATGTTGGTGATGCCGTGTTCCTTTGCCAGATAATAGGCCGCGCCCAGCCCATGCCCGCCACCACCGATGATGATGACGTCGTATTCTTTGCGCGGTTCAGGAGAAGCCCACTGCGCATCCCAGCCCTTGTGCCCGCGCAAAGCCTCGCGAGCGACGGCGAAAACCGAATATTTGCGCATTGGCGAACCACTCCTTGAAAACCGGCTCGATTATTCCGGCACCATCATACACATGACAAATCAATACCAACTGCAATGTTCATTTTGCGACGCCGCGACATAAAGTATCGACATTGCGAAAACCAAACCGGGAGGTGCGGCGTGAAACGCCGTTTCGAAAGGCGTTGCCCCTATTGTCGGGGCAGAAAATTTCACTCATGGTGTAGCGATATTTGAAATTCTTGCCAAAGTTGAGAATTGTCATGCGCCTGTTTCGAAAAACGCCCGATGGACTCGCATTGTCAGTGATCGGCGCCTGTATCGCCATCTACCTGATTTCGGCAGCCCTTAGCATGATAGCCGCGCCCCAAGGCGAGCCGTGGATCAAGTTCCTGTTCGAGCCCTCGCTTGAGACGCTGATCGATATGGGCATCGGCGGCAGCCTGCCCCTGCGACACCTCAATATCTGGTCGCTGATAACATCGACCTATCTGCATGCGGATATTGCGCATATCGTGCTCAACATGCTCTGCCTGATCGAATTTTTCCCCGTCGTGACGCAGCAATACGGCAAGGCGAAAACTTTCGTGATTTATACCGTTGCAGGCGTCGCGGGCGCGCTCCTGTCGGCGGCAACCGGCGAGATCTACGGCCTGGGCGCTTCCGGTGGTGTCTTGGGCCTCTATGGCGCGATGATCGCCTATGGCATCCGCGGCGACCACCCGGCACGCTGGGCACCCGTCAAGGCCGAGCTGCTCTGGGTTCTGGCAAACTTTGCGTTCGGCTTGACGATCGCGGAAAACATCAGCAATGCGGCCCATTTCGGCGGCTTGCTGGGCGGCATTGCCGCCGGATTGGTCATCGGCCCCTCCAAAGGCGAAACAACGCCATTTTTCCGCTCCAAGGCGACGTTGGCGTGCGTCGCGCTCGTCGGCGCATGTCTTGCCGTCAACCTGTCGCAAGGCGCATGGGCCACATACCTCGCCGCGAAGGATCGCCCGACCTATGACGCCCGGCTCGTGACACGGCGCGCTGCCGAGGAAGACGAAACGGTCCGGCAATCGCCTCATGATGCAACGGCGCTTCTGGCGCGCGCCAACCGGAGCTACTCCCGAAAGGACTGGGAAGCGGCCTTGAAGGATCTGGACGCGGCAGCCGACATCGATCCTTCTTTTGAAGCGCTTTATACCAAGGCCTCCAGCCTCTACATGCTCACACGCTTTGAGGAGGCGCTTAAAGTCTATGACACCATGGTGGAGAAATTTCCGCCGAATATTTCCGTGCATTACTATAGGGCAGACGTCCGAAAACGCCTCGAAGATGCAGCCGCAGCAGAAGGCGACTATCGCGAGATCGCCCGGCTCGAGCCGGAAAATGCAGAAGAATTCCAGATGCGCGGGACGGCGTTCGAGGCGCTGGGGAGCCCGGACGACGCCTTGGAAGACTACAATCGCTCCATAGAACTGGATGGCAGCGTTGCCAACCCCTACCTTGCCCGTGGCTATCTCATGTCGACACGCGCCGAATACCAGGGCGCTCTGGCCGACTATGACAAGGCGCTTGCTCTCGCCCCTCAAGACCCGCCTTTTTATCTCTCCAGAGCTTTCGTGTTTATTGGCCTGCGGCAATATGAAAAAGCGATTGAAGACTATACGCTCGCCATCGATCAGGGTACGAAAAACCCCGAGGCCTGGAATGGCAGGGCATGGGCCTACTTCAACCTCGGGCGTCACCGGGAAGCGCTTGTGGATGTCGAAAAGTCGCTGGCGATAAGGCCCGACTACACGGCAGCGATCGGCACACGCGCCCATATATTCGAAGCCACGGGCGAGCGCGATAAGGCCATAGCCGGTTATCGTGCCGTGCTGGAGAAGGACCCGACGAGCGACACAAGCCGCGAAGGCTTGCAGCGTTTGGGGGCACTTTGACCGCCCGCACAAGCGCATTTCGCCTTGCATTTTGGCGTTAATGCTGGACTTCGCGGAAATGATCTGATAATGCACCTCACCAATCGTGCGGCCTTGCAGCCAAACGAACGATTTTTTGTTTGCTTGCGAATGCCACTATTCACACGGCAAAATAACCAACCAAAGGAACGGGATTCACGTGCAGGTACTAGTCCGCGACAACAACGTCGATCAGGCGCTTCGCGCTCTCAAGAAGAAGATGCAGCGCGAAGGCATTTTCCGCGAAATGAAGATGCGCGATTTCTTCGAGAAGCCGTCTGAGAAGCGCGCTCGCGAAAAGGCTGAAGCTGTTCGTCGTGTTCGCAAGCTGGCCCGTAAGCGCATGCAGCGCGAAGGTCTGATTGCAGCCCCACGTCCAGCTGCCGCTGCCCGCGCATAAGGCCGTTTTTTCGACGTTTTTGAATGCTTATGGGGCGGGGGCGATTTTTCGCCGCCGCTCTTTGAGTTTATGACCTTGAAACGGGCCTTTAGAGGGAACCCAAATCGCATGAACGCTGTTGATACCCGTCAGTCCGAAAATTCGTTTGCGATCTTAAGCGGCGTATCTCAGAGAAAAAAAATGCGAATAAGTTCTTCCCTGTTTGTGTGTGGCGTCCTGGCGGCCCTCTCAGGCTGCGCCACCTCGTCGCCAACCAATGACGTTTTCCAGCTGGACCGGGCACAGGGCTCAACGGAAAACATCACGTCGCTGACCTCGGTCATCAACTCCAATCCGCAAGATCCTGAAGGCTACAACGTTCGTGGCTCAGCCTATGGCCGCGCGGGCGATTCCAAGAGGGCCATCGCGGATTTCGAGCGCGCCTTGCAGCTCAATCCACGCTTCTATCAGGCCTATGCCAACCGCGCACTTGTCTACCGCAACAGCGGACAGCAGCAGCTTGCCCTGCAGGACTACAATTCCGCGCTCCAGATCAATCCAAGTTACGACGTCGCCCTGATCGGTCGCGGTAACCTCTATCGCCAGACTGGCCGCGTCAACGAAGCCTTCAACGACTTCTCGGCTGCAATCAATCTCGATACGACAGATGGTCGCGCATGGCACAATCGCGGCCTGATCTACCAGCTGCGCAACCAGCACGCACAGGCCATCGAAGACTTCTCCAAGGCGATCTCACTGTCACCGAATTCGCCAGAGCCTTACAATGGCCGTGGCATTTCCTACGTCGCACTCAACGACGACGAAAATGCCTTTGCGGACTTCAACCACGCGATTGCCCTGAACGGCGACCTGGCGGAATCCTGGGCCAATCAGGCGCTGGTCTACGAGCGCCGTGGCGAAAAAGACAAAGCCGCCAAATCCTACGGCCACGCGGCCCGCCTCGACCCCAAATACAAACCAGCTGTCGATGGCCTGGCCCGTACACGCGGCGCCAGCGGTTCTTAAGCAGCACCGACCAGATACAGACTACAAAGCCGGAAGCATCGCTTCCGGCTTTGTTGTTTTGAATGATGCCTAGCTGTCCCGCCTCGTGCTCGGCGGGGCCATAAGCTGACCTAGTCAGGAAGCTGCTGCGCCAAAGGCTCCCCCGCGAGGCGCGCTATGGTCTGCAGCCGGTCATGATCGAGCCCCCTGCGGGCTTGGGCAGAAAGACCCAGCATGGTCGTACAGATGAAATCGGTCACACCTTCCGCTTTCTCAGGGTAACGCTCAGCAATATAGGTTCGGATGACATCCTCTGCCGCCCCAAAAAAACCGCGGGCCGCCGTGCGCGCCTCCACATCGTCACAACGCGTGCCCTCCAGCACCAGACAGCCTGCCGCAGACGGGTTTGCGGCATAAAGCCGAGCGGCCTCTTGCAGCAGGGCTGCAAGACATTGTCCAACGGAGCGGTCCGGTCGCAGGATGTCGGAAAGCGGAACGGCGCTTGTCATGGCATAGCGGTCAAGAACGCGGGCATAAAGACCGGCCTTGTTGCCGAATGCCGCGTAGAAGCTGGGCGGATTGATGCCAAGCGCTTCGGTGACATCGGCGACGCTGACGGCATCGTACCCGCGCGCATGAAACAACTGTTGAGCAACCGCCACCCCTTCTTCGGGATCAAAACGACGGGGGCGACCGCGCGAGCGCGCATTATTTGTAGTGATCATTACAAAATTCTCTTGACGAAACCAATGGGTGATTTATGTAGCATTCATTAAATTAATTCTCAAGGAGCGCACATGTCGACTTTTCAAGGAAAATCCGTTCTCGTGCTCGGCGGCAGCCGGGGCATCGGCGCAGCCATCGTCAGGCGCTTTGCCGCTGAAGGTGCAGCCGTGACCTTCACCTATGCGGGCTCGAAAGACGCCGCCGAAACGCTCGCGTCCGAAACAGGAAGCACCGCAGTTCAGACGGATAGCGCCGACCGCGACGCCGTCATTTCCCGCGTGCGCGAAAGCGGCGCTCTGGATATATTGGTGGTCAATTCCGGCATCGCCATTTTCGGAGATGCTCTGGAGCAGGATCCGGACGCGATAGACCGGCTGTTCCAGATCAACATCCAGACCCCCTATCACGCCTCGGTCGAAGCGGCACGGCAGATGCCGGATGGCGGCAGGATCATCGTCATCGGCTCCGTCAATGGTGACCGGATGCCTGTCCCCGGCATGGCATCCTATGCGGTGAGCAAATCTGCGCTACAAGGCCTGGCACGCGGGCTGGCACGCGATTTCGGCCCGCGCGGCATCACGATCAACGTCGTCCAGCCGGGACCTGTTGATACCGACGCCAATCCGGAAAACGGACCGATGAAAGATCTGATGCACAGCTTCATGGCCATCAAACGCCATGGCCGTCCGGAGGAAGTCGCAGGTATGGTCGCCTGGCTTGCCGGCCCCGAAGCCGGTTTCGTGACCGGAGCGATGCACACGATCGACGGCGCGTTCGGCGCATGACCATCCATGGTTGCCATTCAGGCTCATGTTTGGATGGCAGCCGCTCCTCCATTTTCTCTGGCAATGGCCTGCTTCAAGTGAGGCAGCAATTCGCGGTAGGTTTCCAGAAAAAGGTCATCCATACGATGGCGTGATCCCCTGAAAGCCATGAACAGCTCATTGCGAAGATCATTAAGCGTTTCGCGCTTTTGCGCCTCCGCCGCATCGGCAGCAGCGTGGAACGACCCGAAATGCTGATAGCCATTGAAGGACAGTGAAAAATCCGCCACCGCCCCTTCATCTGCCGCATCTGGCAGATCCTCAATTCGAAGGCGGCTGCTTTCGATCAGCATCGATGCAGGGTCACGTTCCATGGGTACACCTCCGTCCTGTCAATACATCAGCTCATCAACAAAGAAAAAAAACGCTATGAACAGCACCCCCGCCGCCCAATAGGTCGATTGCCATGTCGGCAAATACCAGAACAATCGGGGATATATAAACCGGTTCAGAAGCAGCGCCCCCGAGGCCATAGCGGAAATGAACAGGCAGACGATGATCTCGTGCATATCAATCATGGGTCCAGTTTGTCGCCAAGAAATCCCCCGGTCTGCCGTTGCCACAGACGCGCATAAAGCCCACCTCGCTCCAGCAGCGCCGCAGGCGTCCCCTCCTCCACGATCCGTCCCTTGTCCAGCACGATGATCCGGTCCATCTGCGCGATGGTCGAGAGGCGATGGGCAATGGCAATCACCGTCTTGCCAGCCATCAAAGCGTCCAGCTTTTCCTGAATGGCCGCCTCCGATTCACTGTCGAGCGCAGATGTCGCCTCATCGAGAATAAGGATGGGCGCGTCTTTCAAAAGCACGCGGGCGATTGCGACACGCTGGCGCTGACCGCCCGAAAGCTTCACGCCCCGGTCTCCCACAAAAGCCTCATAACCGCGTCGGCCCTCGCTATCGGTCAAATCCGCAATGAATTTATCTGCTTGCGCTGAGCGCGCGGCCGCCTCGATGGCATCGTTTGAGGCATCCGGTTTGCCATAACGAATATTATCCCCGACAGAGCGGTGCAGCAGCGACACATCCTGCGAAATGACACCGATATTCTCGCGAAGGCTTGCCTGCGTAACGGACCGGATGCTCTGTCCGTCGATGAGAATCTCACCCTTATCAAGCTCGTAAAACCGCAACAGCAGGTTTACCAGCGTCGTCTTGCCTGCCCCAGACACGCCCATCAGACCGACCTTTTCTCCGGCTGCGACCTTGAGTGTCAAATCTTCGATCACGGTTTTTTCCGAACGATAGGCAAAGCGAATTTGCTCGAAACTGATTTCTCCCCGTGTCACCAGAAGCGGTACGGCCTGCGGCGCATCCACGATTGTCGGTGGTGTCGTCATGACGGGCATGGCATCGCGAATGGTGCCTATGGCCTGAAAGATTTGCTGGCCCATATCGAGAACGGCCCGCGCATTTGCAGAAAGCCGTTGCGTCAGATAGATCGAGCCTGCGAACTGGCCGGTGGTCACGAAGCCATTCATCATGCCCCAGAATCCAATGCCCAGCATGGCAATCCACAGACAGACACTGAGAATAAGAATGTTCGACCGCGTGGTCAGGTAAGCCCGCCGTTCGAGGTGCTGCGTCTCGATGACGTCGCCAAACACCTTGCGCAGCATGCCCGCCTCGCTGTCTTCGGCGGCGAATTGCTTGACCATTTGGATATTGCCGTAGAGATCGGTCATCGATCCCGCCAGCAGACTGCGCTGCTTGGCCGAGCGTCGGCCCAGTTCCGAAAATTTCGGCACCGCACGAACGGCAATCACCACGCTGATGATGATCCAGATGAGCACCGTCAAAGCAAGCGGCCATGCAACCGTGCTCAACAGGTAGAGGGAACCGATGAACTGCATCAGAAAATACGGGACGGAATAGAAGCCCACGACGACCTGTTGCTGAACAGCCGATGCGACCTGTGACAGACGGGAGGCCACCTGCCCGGCAAAGAGATCGTGAAAGAAACGGATATCCTGCCGCTCGACAGCCTTGTGTCCCTGCCACTGGATGGCCGCCGGCATGCCGACGCCCAGCGCCTGTGAGGACAAGGTGTTTGCCATGAACGCAAGCAATGGCTGCACCGGAAAGAGCAGGACGACCATGAACGCCAGAAGCGGCCATTCATTTTCTAGAAATGCCTTTGCACCCTGTGCTGTCACGCCATCGACGATGGCCGAAAAACTCCAGATCAGGAAGAGGTTGGTCGCTTCCATCAACATCACACATACGGAAATGGCGATGAGGACACCACGAAACATCCGCACGAAATGCATCAGCAGATGGAACGGCCCCTGCGAGGGCAAAGGCGTGTAGGGACTTTCAAGCGGTCTGATCAGCCGTTCGAACGGGCGGTAGACGAAGTCTGAAAAAGCCATGGTACCAAACAGTAAAACTGAAAAGGAAAGGCGACTGCATCGGGAATCGCCAATATTTAACCATGAATTGCCGTAACAGACAAAAAATTATCTTAGATTGAAAAAAAGTGTAGGCCACGGGAGTTTTGCCTCCCGTAGCCGCTTGAAACTCGAAAATTCAATTGAGCAGAACAAAGCCTGCAATCGTCAGAATGAAAAAGACCAGTGCGCCGCCGAAAAAGCCGCCGGTGGTGAAAAACCCGACAGCCATGGCAATCATCAGCACAGTGACCAGAATGGTGACGTACTTCGTCGCGGACAGGAAGCCACTATAGGTCTTCTCGTGCTCGGAATAATTCATCGGCGCGCCGACTTCGGCTGGTCCTGTGTGGTGTTCGCTCATTCCATTTCCCCTCTCGTAAATCCAGCGATCTTGCCCGTTAGATGACGCGCACGGCGTGGTCCTCACACGACAAGACCTTGCAGAAAGCTCCGATACGAGACGTATCATAGAGTGGCTGAAAAACGCAATGGATAGAGCAGTTGCGATCCCCCTCGATACGACACATCGGGCAGCACGCAAAAACTGTGCATTGACGCAACAGATCATCCGGCAATTCCGCTCAAACACCCGGTTTACAAGGCGCAACACGCTATCCCAGTTGCATTTCGCAAAACCACCTCCTACAGAAAATAGGGTGGAGGACGTCCGAATCTTTGATCAGGTACCGTGCCAGCATCTTTCGGTGTGGGCGGTGGAGGGCTCTTCCCAAATAGAAAACCCGCAAAGGGGTTGGTGGAGGGGAAAGAATGAAAGCTCTTTTAAGGCTGAGCGCCCTTATTGACTGGTTCAGTGAGGCCATGGGCAAATGTGCAGGCTATCTCGTGCTGATCTGCTGTCTCGTCAGCGCCGGCAATGCGATTGTGCGTTACCTTTTCAACTACAGCTCCAACGGCTGGCTGGAAATCCAGTGGTACATGTTCGCCTTCATCGTTCTCGTGGGCGCGTCCCACACGTTGCGGATGAATGAGCATGTCCGCGTGGACATCATCTATGGCGCAATTTCTGCGCGCACACGCCTGTGGGTCGATATCGTCGGCATCGTCTTCTTCCTGCTTCCCGCATGCTTTTATCTGGCGTGGCTCAGCTGGCCGATGTTCACCCTGTCATGGGCTCAGAACGAAGTATCCTCCAATGCTGGAGGGCTGATCCGCTGGCCGGTGAAACTTATCATTTTCGCAGGCTTCGCCCTGCTGGTCCTCCAGGGAATATCCGAACTGGTGAAGCGCATCGGCGCGCTGGGCGGGCACTATGTGCTCGACACCAAATACGAAAAACCGCTCCAGTAAATCAGGCGCAGATCGAAGGATATTCCCATGTTCGAATACGGTATTCTGCCGCCACTGATGTTCCTGGGCATGATCATCTTCATGCTCTACGGTTTTCCCGTGGCGTTTTCCCTGGCCTCCGTCGGCCTTCTGTTCGGCGTTATCGGCATTTTCACGGAGCATTTTTCACCAGCATTTCTGCAGGCGTTGCCGCTTCGCATTTTCGGCATCATGTCCAACGATCTGCTGCTGGCCATCCCCTTCTTCACCTTCATGGGTGCAATATTGGAGCGATGCGGGCTGGCGGAAGATCTGCTCGAGGGCACCGGCAAGCTGTTCGGCGCCATACCCGGTGGCCTTGCCTATGCCGTCATCCTCGTCGGCGCCATCCTCGGCGCCATCACCGGCACGGTTGCCGCCTCCGTTATCACCATGGGCGTCATCTCGCTGCCCATCATGCTGAAATATGGCTATAATCCGCGCCTTGCCACCGGCGTCATAGCCGCATCAGGCACCATTACGCAGGTCATTCCGCCCTCTCTGGTGCTGATCGTTCTGGCCGATCAGCTCGGCAAATCCGTCGGCGATATGTATCTCGGCGCCATCGGCCCATCGATATTGCAGGTGACGATCTTCATCCTGTTCATCTTCGTCATGTCGAAACTGCGGCCCAAGGACTTGCCCGCTCTGCCGCCGGAAGCGCGCGGCGAACTGAACCGGGCACTGGTCTTTAAGGTGCTGGCGGGCATGGTGCCTTCCATCGTGCTGATCTTCCTCGTGCTCGGCACCATCTTTATGGGCCTCGCCACACCTACGGAAGCAGGTGCGCTCGGCGTCGTCGGCGCCATGGCGCTCGCCGCCGCCCACCGCCGCCTGTCATGGGACCTCGTCAAGCAGGGCATGCACTCCACCATGCACATCACGTCGATGGTGGTGTTCATCCTCGTCGGCGCGACCTGTTTCAGCCTCGTCTTTCAGGGCATGGATGGATCGCTGTGGATCGAACACATGTTGTCCGGCATTCCCGGCGGGCCGATCGGCTTCCTCATCTTCGTTAATATCTTCATCTTCTTTCTGGCCTTCTTTCTCGATTTCTTCGAGATCGCCTTCATCGTCATTCCGATGTTGGCCCCGATTGCACAGTCATTGGGTATTGACCTCATCTGGTTCGGCGTTCTGATCTGCATCAACATGCAAACCAGCTTCATGCACCCGCCCTTCGGTTTTGCCCTCTTCTATCTGCGCTCCATCGCGCCGCGCAGCGTCAAGACATCGGATATCTACATGGGTGCGATCCCATGGCTGGGCATGCAGCTCATCCTTGTCGCGATCGTTATCTTCTGGCCGGAATCCGTGACCTACTGGCTGGACAAGACCCCGCAGGTTGATCTCAACACCATCAAGATAGAAGTCCCCGCCTTTGGCAACGGTGGAGGCAACACCATGCCGAATTTCGGCCTACCACCAATGGATGGCGCACCAGCTCAACCGGGCGGAAACGGATTGCCGGGCATGCCGAACCTGAATGGGCCGCCAAAGATCGGGCCTTGAGGCAGAACACTTGTTACGTGTGTGAAAACATATTATATTGGTGAAGTGGAAGGCAGAGCGCGAACTCTACCTTCCGATTTACTACCGTTTGAAAGTGAGCCGGACAGCTATTGACCGGCTTTTCCTAAACATTAGCGTAATGCTAAGCGGCTTTCGCATCGCATCACCTCCACAGTTGAACAGCAAGGCCGTTGCCGAGGTCGGCGGGGCCTGTCTCCGCCGATACTCCGTCTGGCCCCGGAGTGTGCTGCTTTAGCGTTCAACCATGGCGATCATAGAATTGAATTTAGGTTTGTCGAGAGACCACAATCATTGAGAGTAAAATAAAACCCGGACCTTTCGATCCGGGTTCGCTTGTCGCCTGAAAATCAATATCGCTCAGAGTTTGCCGTTGCGTTGCTGGATCATCATGAATGTATCGAATGTATATTCAGCCAGTTGCATCCACAGATACCCTTCGCGCTTGAACGCCACCTGATCTTCGTAGACCTTCTTGAAATCAGGATTGACGGCTGAAATCTCTGCATAGACTTCCAGAGCAGCCTTGTAGCAGGCATCGAGAATATCCTGACTGAAAGGCCGCAACGTCGCCCCTTCGGACACGATCTGCTTGATCGCCATCGGGTTCTTGGCATCGTATTTCGCCATCATATTGGTGTTGGCAAAGGAGCAGGCGTCCTTCAACACGGCCTGATACTGCTTCGGCAGGTTGTTCCACTTGCCCAGATTGACGAAGGAATGAATGACCGGACCACCTTCCCAGAAGGCCGGATAGTAGTAGTATTTCGCCACTTTCTGGAAGCCCAGCTTGTGGTCGTCATAGGGTCCGACCCACTCCGCCGCATCGATGGTGCCTTTTTCCAGCGCTGGATAAATGTCGCCACCAGCAATCTGCTGCGGCACGACGCCCAGCTTCTCGACGACCTTGCCAGCAAGGCCGGCGATGCGCATCTTCACACCCTTGAAGTCTTCGACGGTGTTGATTTCCTTGCGGAACCAGCCGCCCATCTGCACACCCGTGTTGCCGGATATCATGCCGTAGAGATTATGCTTGGCGTAGAACTCATTCAGCAACGTGTTGCCATTGCCCTCATAGAACCAGGAATTGGTCAGGCGCGCATTGAGACCGAAGGGAATGGCCGTGCCGATGGCAAAGGTCGGATCCTTGCCCACGTAGTAATAGGAGCATGTGTGGCACATCTCGACCGTGCCTGATGATACCGCATCCGCCGCCTGCAGGCCGGGAACGATTTCGCCTGCTGCGAAAATCTGGATGTTGAAATTGCCGTCGGTCGCTGCCGAAACGTGGTTGGCCACATCCTGCGCCCCGCCGAAAATCGTATCCAGTGACTTCGGAAACGAAGAGGTCAGACGCCATGTGATCTTGCTATTCTGTTGCGCGATGGCAGGTGCGGCCAGCACGGTTGCAGCGGCGGCACCGGCACCGGAAACGGCACCTTTTTTGATGAAAGAACGACGATCCATAAATATCCTCCCAGATACGAATCTTGTGCCTCAGCCGAATTCCCCTCCGCTTTCAGGCATATCGCAAGCAAAGCACGGGTCTTTGGCGCTGACAAGCATATTGGTCAAGAATAGGTCCCGCCTAATACTTTAGAATGAAGGCAAGATGGCCGATCGCGAATGCAAAGCTTGACGAATCCCCCCGCGGGGCTTCACAAGAAACAACCTCGACTTCGGAGCCATCATGTCCAGACCCATCATCGCCATTCCCGCCGACATCAGATTTCTCGATGGTGCGGAATGGCATGCCGCTCAAACCCAATACCTGTCGGCAGCCCTCAATGTTGCCGACGTCATGTCCTTCATCATTCCCGCTTTCGAGCAGGGAAATGATATCGATGCGATTCTGGACCGCGTCGATGGCCTCCTTGTTTCCGGCTCGGCCACCAATGTTCATCCGTCGCTATACGGCGTCGAAGCCAAGGACAGCGATGGCCCCTTCGATCCCGGTCGCGATGCCACCAGCCTGCCGCTCATCCGTCGCGCCATCGAGCGCGGCATACCGATGCTGGCCATCTGCCGTGGCATTCAGGAACTGAATGTGGCACTCGGCGGCACGCTTGCCAGTGAAATTCAGGAACAGCCGGGCAATTGGGACCACCGCAAGCCCGCAGACGTAGACCGCGACGCGGCCTTCGCCATCCGCCAGCCCGTCTTCATCCGCGAAGGTTCCTGCATCGCCCAGCATCTGGGGCTTGCAGGCGAAGTGCAGATCAACTCCCTGCACCGCCAGGCCATCGCGAAGACCGCTCCCGTGCTTCAGGTGGAAGCAACGGCGGAAGACGGCACCATCGAGGCGGTCTCTGTCATCGATGCAAAGGGCTTTGCAGTCGGCGTGCAATGGCACCCGGAATACTGGGCGCAGACGGACGCGCCATCGCGGGCCTTGTTCGAGGCGTTTGGCCGGGCGGTGCGGGCCTATCGGGACGGAAAAGTTTGAGTGGTTTTTGAGATGAGCAAAACCACTCCACCGTCATCCCGCAAGTGATGCGGGGTGACGATATGTCGGCACCACCACCCTCACCCCTTGACGGGCGTTTCCGGCACCGGCGTCACCACCCTACGCTCGCTCAACCATCCCAGCACATTGTCCGCCAGAAGATCGGCCATTGCATTGCGGGTCGGCACAGAAGCCGACGCCACATGCGGCAGCAGGGTCACGTTGGGCAGAGACAGGAACCCTTCGCGCACCTTCGGCTCTTCATAGAAAACATCGAGACCGGCCGCCCCCAGCGTCCCATCCTGAAGCGCCTTCAATAGCGCGTCCTCGTCCACGCTGGAGCCACGCCCGACATTGATGAACACTCCGTTGGAACCGAGGGCGGCAAGGATATCGGCATTGATGGCTTTGTGTGTTTCGGGCGTACCCGGAACGATGCAGATCAGCACATCGACGGCCTCGGCCATCTCTTTCAAAGAGCCATAATAGGTGTAGGAAAGCTCGGATTTGCGGCTTCGCGTGTGGTAGCCGATCTCCACCTTGAACGGCTCCAGCCGCTTGGCGATTTCCTGGCCGATGCGACCCATGCCGAACAGGCCGACCTTTCGGCCGCGCAACGAAAAGGGCGAGAGCGCAAACGGCCCTTCGGACACCCATTTGCCCTCGCGCAGATGCTTTTCTGCCTCGTAGAAGCGCCGCACGGTATTGATCAGCAGCGCAATCGTCGTATCCGCCACCTCGTCGTTCAAAACGTCGGGCGTGTTGGTAACGATGATGCCACGGGATGCCGCATGCTTCACATCCACACCATCATAGCCGACGCCGAAATTGGCGATGACTTCGAGCTTCGGCAGCGCATCCATCCACCTGGCATTGAAGCTGCCGGACACGGCAACGGCGGTAATCCGCTGTGCGTCATCGGCAGAGAGCGAAGGCTCAGGCCCCGCCGGTGCCTTGATAATCTCCACCTTGCCTTCGAAGCGTTCGAGAACGCGTGGATGGATTTTTCCCGGAACGAGAACGACGGCCTTGCTATCTGACATGCTGGACTAACCTTCTGCTGAAATGCATCAGGTCAAGCTAAACGATCGATGCGCAAAGCGGAACCCGCAAACACCAAACTACGTGCGCGGAACGCAGGGGCTGGTGGATTGGCGAATGCGCATTTCCGGCTTTATCAGGTGAATACCATCCGGCTCATGGCTTCCCGCCAGGCGGTCCAGAAGGGCCCGCGCTGCCAGCCGCCCCACCTCTGCCTGCCCGTTGGACACCGTCGTCAACGCCGGTGTCGCAATCGCCGCCTCTTCCAGATCGTCATAGCCGGTAACGGAAATGTCCTTGCCCGGCACGAAACCGGCGCGCGAAATACCGTTCATCAGGCCGATGGCGACAAGGTCGTTCCAGCACACGGCAGCGGTCGGCTTTTGCGGCAGCGACAGGAAGTTGACGGCAGCCTCGAAACCGCCCTGCTTGGAGCGCGCACCGGGAATACGCAGGTTCGGGTCCACCTCGATGCCCGCCTTGCGCAGCGCATTGACGTAACCCTGATACCGGTCGCGACCCGTGGATGTCTGGTCCGTTCCGCCAACCATGGCGATGGTGCGGTGGCCGAGGCTGATCAGGTGGTTGGTGGCCAGGGAAATGCCATAGCTGTCATCGCCCCGGAAGGTCGGCATATCGACGCCGTCCATGGAACGCGCCACGAGAATCGCAGGCATGCCGTTTTCCTCGGCCAGCGTCATGTCCTCCAGCGGTGTACCGATGGCAGGCGACATGATGATACCGTCGCTTCCCAGCTGCAGCAGCGTCTCGATGAAGGTGCGTTGCTTTTCAACGGAATCGTAATGGTTGGACAGAATGAAGGTCTGGCGGCTGCGGTCCAGCTCGCTTTCGATGGCCTTGAGAATTTCCCCGTAGAACGGGTTCATCACATCGTGGAAGACGACGCCGATAATGCCGGATCGCGATGTGCGTAGGCTGGCGGCACGTCGGTTGTAGATATAGCCCAGCGCGCGCGCCTGTATCTTGATTTTTTCGCGCGTATCGCCTGCTACCAGCGGACTGTCCCGCAATGCCAGAGAAATGGTGGCGGTGGAAAGTCCGAGACTTTCAGCAATGGTCGATAGTTTGATTTTTTGCGCCACAGTATCCTCCCACGGTCACGCAAGCCGCCTCCGCAGCCTTTAAATTGTGACTAAACAATTTAAACAAAACGCGCAACAATTTTAAGAGATTCAAAGTGGCCTTAGAAGTCAGATTCAAAATTTTAATCGATTGATTCAAAAGACTGCAAATTCGCATCGATGGTGCGCAGTAGTTTCACCACCGTTTTTACTTCCTTGGCGGACAATCCGTCCACAGCCCGCGCATTGCAGTCCGCCAGTGATGTGTTGATATGCTCGACGCTTTTCATGCCCGCATCGGTCAGCTTCACCATGGTCAGGCGTCCATCACCATCACCGGCGCTGCGCTCGACAAAACCCTGCGCCTCCATACGGCCAATCGTGCGAGTCATCGTCGGTGCCTTGACGCCAAGCTTCTGCGCGATTTGCCCCGGCGTCATGCTGCCTTCCTGCGCAAGCGCCAGGATCACGCCGTCCTGGCCCGCATAAAGACCGCTGGCTGCAAGATTATGGCTCAGCGCCGTGCGCATGGAGCGTGCGGCCTGGGTAATGGACTGAGCCAGCTCTTCCGGGTTGAACGTCACGTCCTTCTTTTTACCGGACTTGGCTTTCTTCTCGGACTTGTTCTTTTTGGCCAGCTTATCCTTGCTCATCAGCAAATGCCTTTCCTGAAGTCCCGGACGACGATATGTTCTTGGTAACACTTAACGAATACGGGCGCAGATCGCCAGATGTCTGACACATATACGCATATTCACGACAATAACGTAACAGCTGCACCTTACGCGCAAAACGAGATCATTGCCGTGCTGCCTTTGGGTGCCCATGAGCAGCATGGCCCGCACCTCCCATTCGAGACGGATACGCTGATCGCAGACGGCATTGTGGAGCGGTTGAAACAGGCGCTCGCGCCCAACGCGCCGATCCGTTTCCTGCCCACGGAACCGGTCGGCTATTCCATCGAGCACATGGATGTGTCAGGCACGAAGACGCTTGCCTTCGATGAAGCCGTAAACCGCTGGCTCGGCATTGCCGAAGCTCAGCACAACAAGGGCATCCGCAAATTCGTGATGCTGAACGCCCATGGCGGCAATTCCCCGCTGATGACCATCGTCGCCACCGAAGCCAGAGCAAGGTTCGACATGCTGGCGGTCGCCACCAGCTGGACCCGTTTCGGCATGCCGCCAGGCCTTATCACCCCTGAAGAGAAAGCGGTCGATATCCACGGCGGCGATGTCGAAACCTCTGTCATGCTGGCCTTGCACCCGCAGCTGGTGCACATGGACAAGACGGAGAATTTCGCGTCCAAGCAGTCTCAATACGCCACAGACTTTAAACATCTGCGTGCCTATGGCCCGCACGCCTTTGGCTGGCGCATGTCGGACCTGAACGCGCAGGGTGCCGCAGGCAACGCCACTCTAGCCACGGCGGAAAAGGGCGAGGCGATCATCGCTCATTCCGTGGCGGGATTGCTGGAGCTTTTGGAGGACGTCTCGGCCTTCGACATGAATTTGCTTGAAAGCTCGGATCAAAAAACTTCGGCAGATTCTCTTTGAACTCATTCCGCCACACGCCTATATGAACGGCAACGCATTCAAAGCCGCGACGCGGCTCGTCATCTTCAGAGGTTTCTCATGACCGAAGCAGCAACCACCATCAAGCCAATCCCTGTAACCGTATTGACGGGTTATCTGGGCGCGGGCAAAACCACGCTTCTCAACCGCATCCTTTCGGAAAATCACGGCAAGAAATACGCCGTCATCGTCAATGAATTCGGTGAAATCGGCATCGACAACGATCTGATCGTGGAGTCGGACGAAGAAATCTACGAAATGAACAATGGCTGCGTTTGCTGCACCGTGCGCGGCGATCTCATCCGCGTTGTCGAAGGCCTGATGCGCCGTCCCGGCCGTTTCGATGGCATCATCGTCGAGACAACCGGCCTTGCCGATCCCGTTCCCGTCGCTCAGACCTTCTTCATGGATGACGATGTGCGCGCCAAGACTGAGCTCGATGCCGTGATCGCGCTGGTGGATGCAAAGCACCTGCCGCTGCGCCTGAAGGACAGCCGCGAAGCCGAAGACCAGATCGCTTTTGCCGATGTCGTCGTCATCAACAAGACGGACCTCGTCACGCCGGAAGAACTGGCTGTGATCGAAGATGTCGTTCGCGCCATCAATCCATCGGCCCGCATTCACAAGACCAGCCGCTCCGGCGTCGATCTTGCCCATGTTCTCAATCAGGGCGCGTTCAATCTGGAACGTGCGCTGGAAAACGATCCGCACTTCCTCGCGCATGATCATGACGACCACGTCTGCGGTCCCGATTGCGGGCACGACCATAGTCATGATCACCATCATCATGACCATGATCATGGCCACGGGCATGATCACGGGCACGACCATCACGATCACGGACATCACCACCACGCCCCCTCGCCCATCCATGATGTGACGGTTCAGTCCGTTTCGCTGCGCGGCGGCGAGATGAATGCCGAGCGTTTCTTCCCGTGGATTCAGAAAGTGACGCAAACCGACGGCCCGAAAATCCTGCGCCTCAAGGGCATCATCGCCTTCAAGGATGACGCAGAGCGTTACGTCGTTCAGGGCGTTCACATGATCATCGAAGGCGATCACCAGCGCCCCTGGAAAGACGGCGAAAAGCGAGAAAGCCGCCTCGTCTTCATCGGCCGTGATCTGGATCGCGAAAAGCTGGAAAACAGCTTCAAGGCATGCGTCGCCGCTGCCTGATTGGGCTGCACCGCGGTGAGTGGGACGGAACCGGCACCATCCCCTCCGTCGTCATCCTCGGGCTTGTCCCGAGGATCTGACCACCTCACCAAAATCGAGCCATATCAGATGCCCGGGACAGGCCCGAGCATGACGACGGAAAGGGATTTGCCATCAAGGTGCTCTTTCCACGACCGAGTAAAAAGAAAACACGGAAAGACCCGACACCCATGCCCACCGTTGCCCCTCTTGACCTCGAAGGCCACGTCGTCGCGACGCATTTTCTGGGCGATATTCCGCTTTTTGCCACGGCCGCTGGTAACATTCACCGGCTGGATGGCGGGGAAAAGGTCATCGAGGCGCATCAGGGTCTTCTCACTTGCATCCGAGATCCCTACAGCGCCACGCTGCTGACCGGCGGCGAGGATGGCAAGGTGCTGCGCATTGGCCATGACGGCACGGTCAACGAGCTTGCCCATGTGCCGCGCAAGTGGATCAACGTGGTCGCAGGCGGACCGCAGAATGCAATTGCCTACGGCGTCGGCAAGTCCAGCTTCGTGTGCATGGCAGACGGCACCGTCAAGGAATTTCAGGAAGAACGCACAGTGGAGGCAATCGCCTTCGCGCCGAAGGGCCTGCGCATCGCCGCTGCCCGCTACAATGGCGTATCCCTGCACTGGGTAGCAACCGCAGGTGATCCGATCGATCTCGACTGGAAGGGTGCTCACACAGGCGTCACCTTTTCGGCAGATGGAAAGTTCCTCGTCACCACCATGCAGGAAAATGCGCTGCACGGCTGGAAGATGGAGGCCAGCAAGGGCAGCATGGAAGCGCGCCACATGCGCATGACCGGCTATCCCGCCAAGGTCAAATCCATCTCATGGTCCGTCAAATGCAAGTGGCTCGCCTCGTCCGGTGCACCGGCTGCCATCGTCTGGCCCTTTGCCGGCAAGGACGGCCCGATGGGCAAGGCACCGCTGGAACTCGGCACCCGCGCCAATATCATGGTCACCAACGTCGCCTTCCATCCGCTGGACGAAGTGCTGGCCGTAGGCTTTGCCGACGGCATGATTCTGGGTGTTCGCCTGGCCGACCAGAAGGAAGCCCTGCTGCGCCGCCCCGGCAAGGGCGCGATCACGGCGATGTCGTGGAGCAACACCGGCAAGCTTCTGGCTTTCGCCTCCGAAGCCGGTGACTGCGGCATCGTCGATATCACGGGGTGATGAAACCCCTATGTAATTGCGAAAAAAAGGGGAGCTTTACAGCTCCCCTTCCGCAACTCTACAGCAGATAATAAAGCCCTTTGCGCCGTGCGCGGGGTCAAACGCACGAGGGGGGTTGGCGCTAGTGGCGACGCTTCTTCTTGTTATAACCGCGGTCGTTATCATTGCCGCTGCCGATGGCATCGACGGATGTCTTGTTGCCGTTGAGAATGCCGCTCAGCAATCCGGTCTTGTTGCCGTTCAATATGCCGTTTCCGGACAGGACGTTGCCGACGCCGAGATTGATACCGGGCGATACATTGACCAGACCGCCCTTGTTGCTGTTGCCTGAAAGAAGGCCGCCCAGCAGTCCGCCCGCATTGGCAGGCGCCATGGAAGCAACGGTAAGAGCGATGGTGACACATGCGATTTTTGTAAGCATTTCTCTCTCCTCTGATCTTTAAAACAACGCCGCTTGGCGTGATCAGACAGTACAATTAGCGCGACCTAATGCAAGAACACGCTAATGTTATAATAAACCGTTAATATTAACATTTGTAAATTGAATAAAATACGTGCCAGAGCCCGGCTGTCCCTGCGAACGAAGCCGAACGACGCCAAGTGCCTGAGCTCGGCGACATGTTATTAACCATCTATCTATAAGATATCACTCAATTAGATATCGGAGATGATCATGGTGCGTCGCATTGTCGTTGCGTTGCTGACCTGCGCTGCTTTCGCGCAAAGCGCAAGCGCCGAGCCACGCGTCACTTACGATGTAGAAACGGCTTACGACACGAATTATTTCAGCGATATCAACAGGATAGCGGTTCTCAGCCTGCGCACAAGCATTGGTGTCGAAGGGGAGATCGAGCGTGAGGGCACCAAGTTCGGCTATTCCTTCAACCATCAGGAAGTTCGCATTCCGCGCTATGGCTTTGCCAAGGAACACAATAGCTGGGTCGATGTCACGCTGTCGCGCAAAATCTCCGACCGGCTGGAATGGAGCGCCCAGATGCGCGGCACGCGCAGCGATGCGGGCGACATCTTTCTAAAGTTGCCGGATGAGACGGTCGGCTTTCGCCGTCTCGACCATAAGTTCGATGTCTCGAGCGCAGCCAGACTGGATGCGCTGGGCGGCAAGAATACGCTGACAGCCAGCTACACCAGTCTGATGAAAGGGACCGCGCGGTTTCGCCCGGCCTATTTCCTGCCGACAAGGCTGGAGGCCAACGAAGCCCTGCTCGGCCTGAAGGCAACGCACATCCGCGCACTGGCGGGCGGTGAAGCCGGCGTCACCCTCGCCTACAACACCAGCCTGATCCCAAATAGCCAGCAGGACCTCTATGGTCGCTTCCCCGCAACCAACCTGCGCGGCTCGCTGGCCTACGGTCGCAAGTTCGGCGACAAGCTCGCGCTGTTGATGGAGGCGGGCCTGACGACGATCTCGGGCGATGAAGTCGGCAGCCAAGTCAAGCGCACCCGACCTTACCTTCGCGCCGAAGCCGAGTGGGCGCTCAATGACCGCCTGTCCGTCGGCGCCGCTGTCTCGCAGGACTACGCGCTCTACGATCTGGATGATGCACTGGGCGAGTTTCAGCGCCGCTGGAAGGCGGTGATGAAAACCAGACTCACCGAGACACTGGGTTTCGACCTCTCGGTGGAAAAAACCCACAAGGAATGGATTTACTACGATAACGACAGCAGCGAACGTCGCCTCGTCGCCACGCTGGCGCTCGATACCGGCAAGAACCGCAAGCTGGAACTTGAATTTTCCCGCCTTCTGCACGACGAGCAGGATGATACCGCGGCCTATCGCGGCAGTGCCGTTTCCTCGCGCTTCAGCGGCAGTTTCTGAACGCGCTGCACGTCGAAGACGCACTCATATTAGGCGTCACTCATCGCGTTTGTATCAGCCCGAATTGGCTTGCAGGCATTGACAACACGACGAGAAGCAAACGGCGATAAAACATTAGAAAATTCGACAAAAATAATAATCATCGATGAAAAATTATATTAATCGAAAATCAACATATCCAAGTAAAAGATGAGAAAATACAGGTGTGGAAGAACAAAATTCACAACTTTTTAGATTATAAATAGGAATACTTTGTTCGAGTGTTTAATCAGCCGCTTCTAGCGTCCGGTTTTTCACAACATGCGATACCAGCCGGTCTCCGGCACGTCAGATAACAACCCTTTCCCTCGTCACCGTTCCGGACTTTCGCAATGAAGCTGTCGATTTCTGCACTCGTCACCGCAACCGGCGTCGCCCTCGCCACCGGCGTCATTCTTACCCTTCTGACCGGCGCCTACGCCCTTGATACGTTGAAGGTGAATGGGCCGATCTATCAGGAAATCGTCGACAGTAAGGATCTGATCGCAGATATCCTGCCGCCACCGCTCTATCTCATAGAGACCTATGCCCTGACCAACGAGGCGGCTCTTCACCCCGATCGGATGGCAAAGAACATCGAGCGCATCAAGGTGCTCAAAGGTCAGTATCAGGAGCGACGGGAATATTGGAAGACCACCACGCTCCCTGACAACCTCAAGCAGCAGTTGCAAAACGAAGTGCTGATCAAGGGCGATGCGTTCTGGACCGTTCTAGACAGTGACACTCTGCCCACGCTCGCCGCTGGAGATGCGGCAAAGATTACCACATCGCTCGATCTGCTCAGCACGAAATTCCACGACCATGAAGAGGCCGTCAACCAGCTGGTGGACATGGGTACGGTCTATGGCAAGGCCAAGGAAACCGAAGCGGCTTCGCAAACGACCTTCCTGCAAAACACCAATTACACGCTGGGCGGCCTTTTGATTGTCCTCAGCATCTCGACAACGATCTTCCTGCGTCGCCGTGCCATCGCCCCCATCCGGCAGATCACGCAGACCATGACCCATATGGCCAAGGGCCATCTGGACGAAGCACCGCCACATCTTGCGCGTCACGATGAAATCGGCGCCATGGCGCGCGCGCTGGCAGTCTTCCGGGATTCAGGCCTGGCAAAACGCCAGCTCGAAGGCGAGGCCGAGCAATCGCGGATTGCCACCAATGAAGAACGCGAAAACCGCGAAAAAGAACGTATCGCGGAAGCAGATGCTCTGCGCTTTGCGATCGAAGAGCTCGGAGGCGGCCTCAACAATCTCTCCCATTGCGACCTCAGCGCGACGCTCGATCGCAGCTTCGACGCCAAATTCGAAACCCTGCGCGGGGATTTCAACGCCTCGGTTGGCACCCTCCAATCCACCCTTGCCAAAATCCTCGGCGAGGCCGATCACCTGCGCGATCAGGGCCATGAGATGAACAGCGCCGCCAATGATCTGTCACGCCGCACCGAACAGCAGGCGGCAGCGCTGGAAGAGACGGCAGCCGCACTGGAGCAGGTCGCCTCCACCGTCAAGACCTCGACGGCCCGCGTCAACGAAACACGCGATCTCGTCAAGGAAGCACGCCTTTCCGCCAGCCAGTCCTCCGGCGTCGTCAATGAAGCGATTGGCGCCATGCAGCGCATCGAAAGCGCATCCGCCGAAATCAAGTCGATCATCAGTGTCATCGACGAAATCGCCTTCCAGACCAACCTTCTGGCGCTGAACGCTGGTGTCGAGGCAGCCCGTGCCGGTGAAGCGGGCAAGGGCTTTGCCGTGGTCGCACAGGAAGTGCGTGAGTTGGCCCAGCGCTCTGCAAAGGCGTCCAAGGAAATTCGCGATCTCATCGGCAAATCCGGCGAGCAGGTCGCAAACGGTGTCACGCTCGTTCAGTCCACCGGTAGCGCCCTCACCCAGATCGAAAACTTCGTCGCCCAGATCGACGTCAATATCGACAGCATTGCCACCGCGGCCCGCGAACAGTCCGTGGGGCTGCAAGAGATCAGCACCAGCGTCAACACGCTGGATCAGATGACGCAGCAGAACGCAGCCATGGTGGAAGAAACCAGCGGCGTGAGCCAAGTCATCGCCAACGCCACCACTTCGCTCTCCGCCATGGTGGGCGCGTTCAAGCTTGATCGCGCCGGATCTCTCCGGCGCGCTGCCTGAGCGCAATTATGACGGATCGTGGTGGAGGGTCTGCAACGCCCCTCCGCCAACGACCCTTCCCCTGCGTGGGGAAGAGAAGGTAGGGTTCGTGCTTTCGTTGATCAGGCACTGAGACATAAATGATGCCGGCCATTGCTGCCGTCCTCCCCTCATAGGGGAAGACACCGGCAGGCAGAGGGGAGTTATCCCTCCTCCATCACCGACCAGCGATCAACCAACCAGCCTAGCCCTCAGGAAAACTTGCGGCCGCTGGCAACCAGCATGCCGGCTGCGCCATCGAGCCAGCCCTTTTTCAGTTCCAGCGCCAGAAAACGCGAGCGCTCGAACGGGCCGGGCATGACCAGATGCTGGGTGTGGCTGGCAAAAAAGCCGAAGCGTTCGTAGTAAGGTGCATCACCCACCAGCAGGACGGCGCCGTGGTCGCGCTTGGCAGCCTCGGCAATGGCGGCGCGCATCAAGGCAGAGCCGATGCCCTTGCCCTCATGGGCACAATCCACCGCAAGCGGTCCCAGCAGCAGCGCGGAAACGGGGCTACCGCCGCGCGTCACGCCCGCCTGGACATTCCACAGACGAACCGTACCGATCACGTGGCCGTCTTCATCGCGGGCGACCAGAGCCAAACCTTCGGCAGGAACACGGCCTGCGCGCAGCTTTTCCGACGACTTGCGGCGACGGCCCGGACCCATGACGCGGTCGAGCAGATTTTCGCGGGCAACGACATCACCCGGATTTTCAGCGTCGATATGAAATGTCTGCGGTGTGAAAAATGCACGTACAGAATTGAGAACAGCGGCCATCCCGGCCTCCCGTCACCAAGCCGCCCACGAAAGCGGCACCCGAAAATGAAAGCATGTCGCGCAAAGGTGCTAAGCGGTCTTGCGATGACGACATGCGATAAGAGAAATGTGAAACCGTTCCGGCCCGCCAGACCACGCCTTTCCTCGGCTGGACAGAGGTGCGGCAAGCAGGGTTTGCGCCTGAGCGCTGTGGCAAGGCCGGAACGGGAGGACCCTAGAGACTGACGCCTGCCCCCAGACAGGCGTCACTCATTCAGATCACATAGGACTTCAGCGGCTCGAAACCGTTGAATGCGACCGCCGAATAGGTGGTCGTGTAGGCGCCTGTGCCTTCGATGAGAACATCGTCGCCGATGGTCAGAGAGACCGGCAGCGGGTACATGTTCTTTTCATACAGCACATCGGCGCTGTCGCAGGTCGGACCAGCCAGAACGCAAAGCTCCATCGCATCCTCGTCGCGCTCGGTGCGGATCGGGTAGCGAATGGCTTCGTCCATGGTTTCGGCCAGACCACCGAACTTGCCGATGTCGAGGAACACCCAGCGGTGGTTGTCATTGTCGGACTTGCGCGAAACGAGAACGACTTCCGCCTTGATGACACCGGCATTACCGACCATGCCGCGGCCTGGCTCGATGATGGTCTTCGGAATCTGGTTGCCGAAGTGCTTGCGCAGCGCCGTGTCGATGGCATGGCCATATTCTTCGGCAGCAGGCACGTCGCGCAGGTACTTCGTCGGGAAGCCACCGCCCATGTTGACCATCTGCAGGTGGATGCCCTGCTTGGCAAGCGAAGCGAAAACGCGCTTTGCATCGCCAAGAGCCGCGTCCCATGCGTCGAGGTTCATCATCTGCGAACCGACGTGGAAGGAAACGCCGTAGGACTCCAGACCCATCTGATGGGCATAGACGAGAACATCGACAGCCATCTGCGGTACGCAGCCGAACTTGCGCGACAGCGGCCATTCGGCACCTTCGCCATCGGTCAGAACGCGGCAGAATACGCGCGCGCCGGGGGCTGCACGGGCAACCTTCTCGACTTCCTCATGGCTATCAACGGCGAAGAGATTGATGCCCAGTGCGAATGCGCGCGCAACATCGCGTTCCTTCTTGATGGTGTTGCCGTAGGAGATACGGTCGGATGTCGCACCGGCGTCGAGTGCCATCTGGATTTCAGCCACGGAGGCGCAATCGAAGTTGGAACCCATGCCAGCCAGCAGCTTGAGAATTTCTGGAGCAGGATTTGCCTTGACGGCGTAATAGATCGCACTGTTGGGCAGAGCATGCCGGAACGCATGGAAATTATCGCGCACAACGTCAAGGTCGACCACGAGGCAGGGACCTTCGGGGCGGCGGGTCTTGATGAAGTCAATGATGCGTGCAGTCGTCATCGTTGTATTCCCTAATATGTTCCGACCCCGGGAAATTCCGGAGGACAAAGGGCGCTCAAGATATGCAGAACGATCCGCCGGTGGAGACGCGGAATCAATCGCATACGCTCAAGGCGCAAATGTGAACAACGCCCTGCCAGGAGCATTATTCGGCTTTGTCTGCCATGGGATTGGAGGGAATCATACCCAACCGCACTTACGGCAATGATGGTGTGCCTCTTTAGTACCCCGGCTGATGGAAAGCCGGCAGAGAACCAGAAAGGCCCGCACCGTCGTTGCTTCGTATGTCCTCGCATTTCCCGGTTGGCCGGAATAGCGACTGGAGGGGTTAATTCCAGGTACCTTACCAGACACCTCACCACATCGAGGGTCCGGCGGACACACATGGGCACGTGCGACTTTGGGCAAACGGGAGATAAGAATATTCGCTGTAACAATCAAGGGAATTTTTCATCATAATGCGGATTTTTTCGGCACTCGATTTTATTCTTGAACGATGGAGTTCACACGTTCAAGAATGTGGAACAAACAGGAGCCGCAAATGGACACTCTCACCCGCATCAGAGCCTTTATCGACGTGGTCGAAGCGGAGGGTTTTTCCGCTGCTGCCCGCAAGACCGGGCGTTCCAAAGCCCTTCTGTCCAAATATGTCCGCGAGTTGGAAGACGACCTCGGCGCCCTGCTTCTCAACCGCACCACCCGCCAGTTTTCCATGACCGAGGCTGGTCATACCTACTACCGCACCGCCGCCGATATCCTCAAGGAAATCGACAATCTTGCCGACCTCGTTCGTGAGAACAACGCCGATCTCAAGGGCAAGCTGCGCATCTCCGTACCGCGCACCTTCATCGACGCGGACATCGGCCAGAGCCTGATCGATTTCGCCAAGGAAAACCCGGAACTGGTTCTGGAAATCGTTGCCGAAGACCGGTTCGTGGACCTGATCGAGGAAAGTTTCGATCTGGCTGTGCGAATCACCAAGCTGGAAGACTCCGGCATGATCGCCAGGAAGCTCGCCGACTTTCGCGTCTATGCAGTGGCTACCCCCGAATTCGTGGACCGTCACGGCCCGCTGAATTCGCCGCAGGATCTGGGCAAGGTGCCCTGCATCGTGGACACGAATTCCCGCTTTCACAACCACATCCGCTATTTCGAACCCGGTGGCGGCACCAACTCGGTAGCGATCACAGGCCCTATCGAGGTCAACAGCCCGCAAGCCACGCTGCGCGCCGCCCGCACCGGTCTTGGCGTTGCCATCGTGCCCGATTTCATCGCCAAACCACATATTGTCTCAGGCGAACTCGTCACCCTGTTCGATGACTACATCTCCCGCGATCGCGGCATCTACGCCGTCTATCCACACCGGCGTTATCTGCCCGCCAAGGTGCGCAGCTTCGTGGACTATCTGTCGAACTGGTTCAAGAATTACGGCTGACTTGACGGTCCATCGGCAGCCAAGCCGAAATTCGGTCCCATTTGCGGATAGAATCGGAAACTAGAGTGAAGCGTCGAGACAGACAGGCATCCATGAAAAACGTGATCTTACCGCTGGCTGCATGCCTGTCCGCCTGTCTTGCGCCATTAAGCGCCATGGCGCACCCGCATATCTTTGCCGAAGCGCGGATGGAAATCATCGAAGGTGCGGATGGCAATATCTCGGAAGTTCGCAACATCTGGCGCTTCGATGAAATGTTTTCCGCAAGCGTCGTTCTGGACTACGACAAGAACAGCGACGCCAAGCTGGACGCGGAAGAACTGGCCGAAATCGGCAAGACGGTTCACGAATCGCTTGCCGAATTTTCCTATTACACATTCGTCACCGCAGACGGCAAACCCGTCGATCTCGGCAAGCCTGATACCATCCATGTGGATTACAAGGACAGTCAGGTGCTGATGTTCTTTTCCATGAAGCCGCAACAGCCGCTTCCCGTGAAGGGAACGCTGACCTTTGGCGCATGGGACCCGACGCTTTACACGGCAATAGACTTCGCCAAGGATACCGACATCGTCGTCAAGGGTACGCATCTGGCAGGCTGCAAACACAAGGTCGTGCGGCCAGACCCGGATGAAATCATCTCCCAGAACCAGAACAATCTGACCGACGCCTTCTTTAACGACCCGACCGGTACCGACATGACCAAGCTGTTTGCGACGCGACTGGAGCTGAAATGTTGAGGGTTATACGTACGTTGTGCTCTCCATTATCAGGCAGCGCCAATGGCCGCCCCCCTCTGCCCTGCCGGGCATCTCCCCCACAGGTGGGGAGATCGGCGGGACGCCCGCCCCTCGCTTCATCTTCAACCTTTGAGATGGGCAAGTGGGTTGCGGCGATGAAATCTCCCCACCTGTGGGGGAGATGCCCGACAGGGCAGAGGGGGGCAAGCCACGGGCACCAAGGTCTCATGAGCTCTTCATCAACCGGCCCGAAACAGTTCACCAGCGCTCGCTTCCTCATTCTTTGCGCCATCTTCCTCGCCACTGTCGCCACCGCTCATGCGCAATCGCCGCTCGGTATCGGCTCGGCAGAACCCTCCATCTCCATCGGCGGGCCGCTCGCGCCTCTCTTTCAGTGGATCAATGTTCACCAGCAAGCCTTCTACCGGTCGCTGACCGGCGCATTGAAAGCGATGCGGGAGGACCCGTGGGCGCTGACCTCACTGATCGGCCTGTCCTTTGCCTATGGCGTATTTCATGCGGCCGGCCCCGGCCACGGCAAGGCGGTCATCTCGTCCTATATGATTGCCAACGAAACGCAGTTGAAACGCGGCATCGTCATTTCCTTCATTTCGGCGGTCTTGCAAGGCGCGGTCGCCATCGCATTGGTGGGAGCGGCCTATCTGATGCTGCGCGGCACCTCCATCACCATGACCAAGGCAACTCAGGCGATGGAAATCGCCAGCTTCGCGATGGTCGCCCTGTTTGGCGCTTGGCTTCTGTTTCGCAAGCTGCGCAGCCTCATGATCAAGGTCGAACCTGCACCCGTGCTCGCCCCTGCCAGTCCAGCCCCTGTTGCGGTTGGACCGGCAAGAACGGGAATGGGAACCGGCCTTCGCTTCCAAGGTAAGCCCGTCTTTGCCGATCATGCCCAAAGCGGCAGCGGTGATATCTGCACCACCTGCGGCAATGCCCACGCGCCAGACCCATCCATGCTGCGCGCAAAGGATTTCAGCCTGCATGAAGCATGGTCAGCCATCATCGCCGTTGGCCTGCGCCCCTGCTCCGGCGCCATCATCGTCATGAGCTTTTCCGTCCTGAACGGACTGTTGATGGGCGGAGTGCTTTCCGTCCTCGCCATGTCCATCGGCACCGCCATCACCGTCTCGCTGCTGGCGTGTCTTGCCGTCAAGGCCAAAGACATCGCCGTCCGCTTCGCCGGCACCGGCAGCACAAAGGCCTCACGCATCACCCACGGCATAGAGATCGCTGGTGCCGTGTTTGTCCTGCTGATGGGGCTCGGCTTGCTGGGTGCATCATTGCAGGCTTAAGGCGGCCATTTTGCTCTACCGTTCCGGTACGTTACGCCTTAGGTTGTGCTTCGACCAGAAGTGGGAGCTTAGTATGTCCGCGGACATCAGCCGATCATTGAAACAATACACTTTCAAGTTTGGCACAATTGCTAGTGCATCGCTCGGCATTGTTTTAGGTCTTGCTGTTTTCGGTGCACGTCTCACTTTGTCGGATTATGCGGAATTTTGGTTTCTCATCACGATATGCCTGAGTGCCGCCTTTATCATGGGCCTCATTGCCGATCATCTTTTCGGCGGATTGTTCAATGCGCCCATCTTTCCCAAATTCGGTTCGGCGATCAAAAAAGTTCGCTTGTCTATCGAACGCCGCTTCAAAGGAGACCGCACCGACGAGGAATATCGACGGGTCGAAAACGGGATATTTGTGCCCATAGGCCTGATGGTTTTAGTCGCGATGCTTTTCGTCGTAGGTGCCTGGACCGTCGAAGCGTTCATCATCTTGTTGTTTCTCTGGTTAGCCAGAAACGTCTTCGCGACATTTAATGCAAGCACGGATTATGGTGTCGGGAGACTGATTGTCTGGACGTGCGCAGGCTTTGTCTTTGGGTTGTTCGTCGGGCTTTTCTAAAGTTTTTCTCGAACGCTCAGATCATATCCGGTCGCATGAAGGCCGTAACGTTGCCGATGCCGCTCTCGGCGAGTTTTTCGGCAAGAAGGATGCGCTCAGCGGCACCATTGGCACGGATATAGACGAGTTCGGCAGCGGTAATGATGGTCACGGGGACTATCCTGACCGGTGAAAGCGGCATATCGGTTATCTCGGTGCCAAAATTCTGTCTCGGCGCGCCGATCAGAACACCGATACAATCATCGTCTGTGATAAACCGCTTCGGCACCTGTGTCTGAACGGAATGTGACTGGCTCACACCTGGAATTTCGACCGACAGCACGGTGTAGCGATCAAGCTGCGCATTGATACCACCGGCACCGGCCACGGTACCCGCGACGTTCTGGATGATTTCGAATGCCCAGCTTTTGACGATGCTGCCGATCTCTCCTGCTTGTCCAGCGTGCTCCGGATCGATATCGGGCGTCTCGATGAACAGCTCCAGCTCGAAACCGTTTTCACCGCCTGACACCCCGCTAAAAGGATCCGACAGGCCATCCGTCGCGATAAGGATCGTGTTTTTGCGACGAATGACGCGATAGGCTTGACGCGTCGTCGGCCACGCCGGACCGCCTGTCAATGACGGGCTGATGAGATGACCCAGCATATCGGTTTCAACCTGCCCCACCGCTCCCCAGAACTGATCGCGCTTGAGGCAGCTTTCCTGGAAGAAATGCTCGTCCCACTGCTCTTCTTCGGCAGCGCTGAGTTCCTCCTCGAGAGCTTCAGGATCGGGCGTTTTGTCATCTGCTTTTGGACGAAACAAGCCGGTGAGAAATTTGAGCAGAGCCATGGATGTCCTTTCGGAAAATCTTGCGGCAAGTGTATCAGCGATGACGCCGCTGATACCGCGCCCGCAGCCAGAAAATCACAAAGAACGCCAGCACCGCAACCATGTCGAAAGCCGCAGCGGCCCAGACGGAATAATGGTTTGCAAGCCACAGCGTGATCGTCGGCAGGATATAGAACAGCAGGCCGAAGCCGAGGAGGATGGCGATGGCGGCGATGATGGCCGAACTGTTGCTCTTGCCCGTCATGCCATGATCCCGGCGCGGATATCTTCCAGCTTCTGTTTCTGAACACCTTCGTCGCCGAAATTATCCGGTGAAAGCCAAGTGTCGAAAGCCTGCTTTATGACCGGCCATTCGCTATCGATCATCGAAAACCACGCCGTATCGCGATTGGCGCCCTTTGAGACCATATGCTGGCGAAACACCCCTTCGAAGGTGAAGCCGTAGCGCTTGGCCGTGGCCTTCGACGCCGCGTTGTCATTGTGGCATTTCCATTCGTAACGGCGATAGCCGAGATCATCGAACACATGGCGGGCCATCAGATAATGGGCTTCGGTGGAGAGCGGAGAACGCTTCATTTTCACGCCATGGGCAACCGAGCCCACCTCCACCACGCCGTTTTTCGGGTCTGGCCGCATATAGCTCGCCATGCCCACGACGTCGCCACTGGCATTGTCGATGAAGACCAGCGTCACCCAACCCATCCCGGCCTGCGCGCCCTCAATCCAGTCGCCGAATGCCTGCGAGTTCAAAAACCCGTCCTGCGGGAAATATTTCAGCAGATCGTTGATGCCAAGCCCGCCAAGCCCATCCCACAGCTTTTCCAGATGGGCTGTCCGGTCGAACGGAACGACAGTAACGAAGCGACCTTCGAGCGTCACCGGCTGCGGTGCCGGACATCCTTTGAACTGGCTGAGATCGCGCATTCTTATCCTCATAAAATGACGGAAAAGATGTACGGTAGGTGGTTGGTAAAGACAACAGCGGATGTGGCGTCGAGGCTGGAGGGTGTGGCTACCCCCCTCTGCCCTNNCGGCAGGACAGAGGGGGGTAGCCACACCCTAGACCCCGACGACTTGGCGCCGTCAGACCTTAGCGGCAGAAACGGTTGCTTCGATATGCTCGACCAGCGCGTCGGGCAAGCCGAGACGTCCGGCAAGCAGATCCAGATACCCACGCTCGGCGCGGCTGTCTGGCTCGATCGTCAGGCGGGACGCGGTATAGAGTTCCACCTTTTGCTCTTCGGTTTTTGCAGCAGCCACCAGTGCATCGATATCCAGCGGATCGGCCAGTTCTTTTTCAAGGAAGGCGCCCGCTTCGCTATCGAGATCGGAGACCTGCACCTTCTCCATGATGCGTGCGCGTTCGGCGGCATCGATGTGGCCATCGGCCTTGGCGGCGGCAATCATGGCCTGCACCAGGGTCAGCGCAAAATTGTTGGAAAGCGTTTCAGACTGCGGGTGAAACGGGGAGTCCACCGGCGGCGGCAACAGTTCCTGCGTCGGCTGCGGCTGCTGCACAGCCTCTGGCTTCTGGCCCGACTGATAATTCTTGTAAGCAAGATAGCCAAGACCGGCGATGGCGGCGATGCCACCAACCGCTGCGGCGTTCCCGGCCAGCTTGCGTCCGGTTTTGGTGCCGAAGATGGCAGCGGCGATGGCGCCTGCCTTCATCGGATTGTTCTTCGCGATCTGGGTGGCCTGTCCGGCCCGGTCCCGTACGCTTCCCGACAGGCCCGGTACGTTGGAGCCCAAAAACTGGTCTAGAAGCTTTTTCGCGTCGAACATTCAAATCTCCTGTTTGTTGAATATAAACAGGAGATAGGAAGTTGGGACCGGAAAACAAATGGCTCTAACGTTCACGCCGTCGTGAATGCTGGAAGCTTAGACGGCAAGCGCTGCCGCTTCTGCCGCAAGCTTGGTGATGCCAGCCCAGTCGCCAGCGGCGATCAGGTCCTTCGGCGCAACCCAGGAACCGCCAACGCAGACGACGTTGGGCAGCGCGAGATAATCCCTGGCATTCTTCAACGAAACGCTGCCCGTCGGGCAGAACACGACGTCGGCCAGTGGAGAGGACAAAGCCTTCAGATAAGGCGCGCCACCGGCCTGTTCGGCAGGGAAGAACTTCAAAACCTTGTAGCCCTTGTCGCGCAGATGCATGACTTCGCTGGCGGTCGCCGCACCCGGCAGAAGCGGAACCTTGGACCCCTTGGCCGCTTCCAGAACGCTCTTGTTCACACCGGGGCTGACGATGAAGGTGGAACCGGCCTTGACGGCGGCATCGAAATCCTTGGCATTGAGAATGGTGCCAGCGCCCACATGCGCGCCTTCGACCTCTTCGGCCACGGCGCGGATGGCGTCCAGCGCTGCCGGTGTACGCATGGTGATTTCGATGGCCTTCAGGCCGCCCTCGACCAGCGCCCGGGCCAAAGGCACGGCAGAGGCGACGTCTTCGACGATCAGAACAGGCACCACGGGCTGGAGCCTCAGGATGGAAAGCAGCTTTTCGGAATCCTGGGCCATGGTGGTGTCTCCTCTATTGAATCGATTGAATTGCGCATTCAATTACCGCGCAAAGCCTGATGTGTCGAGGCAAAACGAAATATTTCAGTTTCATTGCTTTTTCATGACAACGGCTTGCGCTAGGGTGCCGCAAAATCAGGCAGGGCGTTGAATGGCAAAAGAAATCGAACGCAAGTTTCTGGTGGCAGACGAGAGCTGGCGCGAGGAAATCGCGACGCGTACGCGGTTTCGTCAGGGCTATATCGTCTCGCTGGACGACCGCTCGGTTCGGGTCCGCATCAAGGGCGAGGATGCGGCAACGCTGACCATCAAGGTCGGCACCGGCGTTCTGGTGCGCGACGAATATGAATATGACATTCCCGTCGCCGACGCCGAAGAATTGCTGAGCTCCGCCCCCGGCTTCATCATCGAAAAAATCCGCTACACCGTCGAGCATGAAGGCTTCGTGTGGGAGGTGGACGTTTTCGATGGTCTCTATAGAGGTCTGGTCGTCGCCGAAGTCGAAATGAACGCAGAGACCGACCAGCCTCCCCTTCCCGCCTGGATCGGTCAGGAAGTCACGGGCGACCGCCGATATTCCAACCAGCATCTGGCGACAGACGATCTCAGCACCGAGCTTTGCTATGTCATTCAGGATTGACCCGAAAAAACCCTTCGCCGAAGAACTGCAACGGGTCGGGGTCGAGCTGATCGACGACGCCATCGCCGCCCTGTCGCAGCAGCCCGATGGCCCGCATGCCGCCGTGCATGGTGCCCGCAAGAAGTTCAAGCGACTGCGTGCGCTTTACCGTTTCCTGGCGACAGAAGAGCCGAAATTCCGCAAGGCTGAAAACATCCGCTTTCGCGATATCGCCCGCTCGCTGTCACAGGCCCGCGACGCCGCCGCGCTGGTGGAAACGATCCACTACCTGCAAGACTTCAGCCGTTCGGAAGCCGAAAGCCAGGCACTGGCATCCGCCCATAACGAACTGAGCGACCGCCGTGACGCCATGACCGGCGGCGACGGCGACCTCTCCGCCCGCATTGCCGATGCACTGATGGAATGCGAAAAGGGCAAGCATGCCTTGATGCAGCTTACCTTGCCATCGGGGAAGAAGTCAGCGACAAAACTGATCGGCAAGACATGGCGCAAACAGCGCGAAAAGGCGCTTCACGCCCTCAGCCAATGCCGCGCGCAGGCGCATGACGAGGACTTTCACGACCTGCGCAAAAGCGGTCAGGTGTACTGGATGCATCTGGCGCTGCTGCGCAAGCTCTGGCCATCGGCCATGCGCGCCAAGAAAGCCGATGCCAAGCGACTGGTCGATCTGCTGGGCCATGAGCACGACCTTTCGGCGCTCGCAGCGCTTGCCGGTCATGAGCCGGAGCGGTTTGCGACAGGGGAAACGCTGGCGTTGCTGCTCGACGCGATCACCCACCGCAAGCATGCATTGCGGCGGGAATGCCTGGATCTGGCCGACCATGTCTTTGCCGAATCGGCGAAAGCCGAAAGCCGCATCGTCGGTCTTCTGTGGGAAGAGGCTGCCGCCTAGACGGTTTTGAAAAAAATCAAAACTTCACCGCACGCTGCGCGCACAAGCGAAATATGATTGCGCAAAAGCCGATCTGGCTGTATTTCAGCCGCCATGACCGACACCTCTACCCTACCCCGCCCGGAAGCCGCCGGAGAATTTCTCGTGGCAGCGCTGTATCATTTCGCCCGCTTCGCGCGGTTTGAAAGCGTGCGTGAACCGCTGTTTACGCTCTGCCAGCAAAATGGCGTCAAGGGCACGCTGCTTCTGGCCGCAGAAGGTATCAACGGCACCATTGCCGGAACGGATGAGGGCGTCGGCAACGTGCTGACCTATCTGCGCGCCCAGCCGGAATTCGCCGGTCTCGAGCATAAGGAAAGCCGCGCTTCCAAGATGCCCTTCGTGCGCATGAAGGTGAAGCTGAAGCAGGAAATCGTCACGATGGGCGTGCCGGATATCGATCCGAACCAGATCGTCGGTACCTATGTCGATCCGAAGGACTGGAACGAGCTGATCTCGGACCCGGACACCATCCTCATCGATACCCGCAACGATTACGAGACAGCCATTGGCGTCTTCAAGGGCGCGGTCGATCCGAAGACCAAGACGTTTCGCGAGTTTCCGGAGTGGGTGAAGAACAATCCCGGCCTGCACAACAAGCCCAAGATTGCCATGTATTGCACCGGCGGCATCCGCTGCGAAAAGGCCACCGCCTTCATGAAGGATCAGGGCTTCGATGAGGTCTACCACCTCAAGGGCGGCATTTTGAAATATCTCGAAGAGGTGCCGGAAGAAGAGAGCCTCTGGGAAGGTGCCTGCTTCGTGTTCGACGAGCGCGTGTCCGTGGTTCACGGGCTGGCCGAAGGCGACCACAAACTGTGCCACGCCTGCCGCAACCCGATCACGCCGGAAGTTCGCCTGTCGCCGAAATTCGAGGAAGGCGTCTCCTGCCCCAGCTGCTACGACGAGCGCACCGAAGAAGACCGCCAGCGTTTCCGCAATCGCCAGAAGCAGATCGATCTGGCGAAGATGCGGGGCGAGAAGCATATCGGTCGGTAGGCGGTCCGAGCTCTTATGGGCCAACGCCGCTTATCCGTCGGCTCTACTTTTTCTAGCGTCTTCACACTCTCCGCCGTCATCCTCGGGCTTGACCCGAGGATCTGACCACGTTGGATGTCGGGGTTCGTTAGATCCTCGGGAGAAGCCCGAGGATGACGGCGTATTGTAGGTTGACGCCACACAAACCCCGACATCCCACGGGGTCAGAGATAACCAGCCGCGCCCTCTCAGGAAACCCGGGGTTGCTCCACCGGGGCATCCTGTGTCGCCAGCAGCTGCGCAATCTCCTCAGCCGGAACAGGCCGGGAGAACAGATAACCCTGCAATTCATCACAACCGCACAGCTGCAGGATTGCCGCCTGGTCTTCGGTTTCGATACCCTCTGCGGTGACGGGAATGCCGAGTGAGCGGGCGAGCGCCACGGTGGCCGTCAGCATTTCCAGCGAGCGACCGCCCTCGTCCAGCGCAACGACCAGCGACTTGTCGATTTTCATGCGATTGAAGCCGAAGCGGCGCAGATAGCCGATGCTGGCAAAGCCTGAGCCGAAATCATCCAGCGCGATGCTGACGCCGATCTGTTTCAGCTTCTCAATGGCGGCGCCCGCCCGTTCGGGATGGTGGATAAAATAGCCCTCGGTCATCTCCAGCATGACGCGTGATGGCGCGATCTCGTTTTCGGCAAGGATGGCCATGACCTGCGCGGCAAAACCAGGGTTTCTGAACTGGACCGGCGAAATGTTGACGGCAAGCTTCACACCCGACCATTCCGCAGCTTCGTGACACGCCTTGCGCAGAACCGAAAGGCCAAGCTGGTCGATCAGCCCGCTGCTTTCAGCGGCAGGAATGAAGATGTCGGGTGAAACAGGGCCGTAGCCTGCACGGCTCCATCGTGCCAGTGCTTCAACGCCGGTAATGCGGCGCGTCAACGTGTTGACGACAGGCTGGAAGACGACCTTGATCTCGTCGTTCTCGATGGCATATTTCAGATCTGCCTCGAGCTGGTTCTTTTCTTCGCGACGCGTATCCATATGCGGCTCATAAGCCATGTAGCGTCCGCGTCCGCTCTCCTTGGCCTCATACATGGCCATATCGGCACGACGCAGAAGCTCTTCGCCATCGAGATCACCGCCCTTTGTCACGGCTGTTCCGATGCTGCATCCAATCGAGGCCACGCGGTCACCGATCATGAAGGGCTCGGCAAACAGCGCCAGCAGATCGTCGCACAATTTGCGGCCTTCGATGCGCGCGTCGGCCCCCTGGAGGGCTATGGCAAATTCATCGCCGCCCAGCCGCGCCACAAGCCTGTCCGCAGCCAGCACCTGCAACGCCGCAGCGACACCCTTGATCAACAGATCACCCACGCCATGGCCGAAGGAATCGTTGACCTCCTTGAAGCCATCAAGGTCCAGATAGATCAGTTTGACGTAGGAATTGTCCTGCTGCGACCGGACCAGAAGGTCTTTAAGTCCCAGGAAGAGGCCGGGGCGGTTGTTCAGCCCGGTCAAACGGTCCCGCAGCAATTCTCGGCGGGCCGATGTCTCATCGCCTTTCATCTTCTTCAAGGCCGTACTGCCGATTGCCACGAGCGCCAGGAAAAACAGCAGCGTGATGCCAATGGCAACCAGCACCCGCGGGCGAACTTCCGCCAGACTCATGTCACCCGGCATCTGCGAACGCCAGGTCAGATGACCCAGGACGTCACCCAGCGGGTTGGTGATGCTGACGAAATAATCCGGTTGCGCATCGGCTGGCTGAAGGGACAGGCCGTTGACGACATAGGTATGCGCCAGCTTTTGGACTTTTTCTTTGGTGAGGTGACGCGCAAAAATCAGATAGCGCCTCGCATTTTCGGGTACGCTGAGCAGACCTGATTTGTTGCGGATCAGGCTGACGCCCACGGCTGCGACGCCATCCTGTGTCATCAGGAAACCGGAGGCCTCCGGTGATTTGCCTGAAGGTGCGGAGCGTGCCTTCGTGATCAGGGCGGAAAGCCCTTTGCCGAAATAGTCCGACAGCGACCAATCCACCGGTGCGCCGTTGCGGTACGCCATCAAAACCTGATCGTTGATGTCGATGAGGACAGCCGTATCGAACAGCTCGCTGTTGACGGTCATGTCACCATAATTGCTGATCAGCCATTCCAGGCCGTCGGCGGCATAGGCGAATCGCGAGGCATCGTCCCACGCCGCGTAATCATTGAGTGTTGCTGTCAGCTGATTGAGGAACGTGGCAAGCGCGCCGGATGTCGTTTCCTGGGAACGCTGCTCATCGAGAGCATTGGTGTTCTTGGCGACGTCGCCGAGCGCGGACAGAATGAGAGCTGTGACGATGACGACGACGATGGCAAGCGCAGACAAAACCCCTGCCACGGCGGTGCTCCGGCCGATCGACAGTGTTCCGACATGCTTACGCGACATCTGGCAGCATCTTTTTTCCCCAAAGGCCGCATATTCGACGCGAACTCTTCAAAAGGGATTAAAATACCCCTGCAGCTTTTGCACAATTGCCTTGCGCATGAGGCAAACGCCGCAACGTTTGCGTTTAGGGCTAACCGAACGTAAAAAAACCTCCCCCATTTGCACGGGAGAGGCTGAGTAAAACGCTAGACGCTTTGCTTACCAGGACGGAATGACGGTTCCGTTATACTTCTCGACGATGAAGTTCTTGACCTCAGGGCTGTGGTAGGACTCGACCAGCGTCTTCACCCACGGCTTGTCCTTGTCCTGCGAACGCACGGCGATGACGTTGGCATAAGGGGACTTTTCACTTTCGATGGCGATGGAATCCTTCTTTGGGTTGAGGCCCGCCGCCGTCGCATAATTGGTGTTGATGACCGAAGCATCGGTGTCATCGAGCGAACGCGGCAGCTGGGCAGCGTCCAGTTCGACAATCTGGATGTTCTTCGGGTTCTCGGTGATGTCGGCAGGCGTGACCTTCAGGCCAGCGTCCGGGTTGACCTTGATGAGACCCTTGGACGCCAGAACCAGAATGGCGCGACCGCCATTGGTCGGGTCGTTCGGAATGCCGATCGTTGCGCCGTCCGTCAACTCGTCAAGGCTCTTCACCTTCTTGGAATAGATGCCCATCGGCGTGGTGATGGTGGTGCCGACGCTGACGAGATCGAACTTGCGGTCTGCGACCTGATTGTCGAGGTAGGGCTGATGCTGGAAGGAATTGGCCTGCAATTCGCCATCGGCCAGAGCCTGGTTCGGCACGACATAATCGGAGAATTCGAGGATTTCGATATCGAGACCCTTGGTGGCGGCAACCTTCTTCACCTGCTCCATGATCTGCGCATGTTCGGCAGGGGTGACGCCAATCTTGATGGTTTCAGCCAATGCGCTGCCTGCGAAAAGAGCGGCAAGCGAGGCGGCGATGATGAGTGTCTTCATGGGTGTCTCCTTGGTTTTGTGTTTTTAGTTTTTGCGGTTGCGCTTGTCGAAGCTGCGGGCCAGCGCATCACCGGCGCTTTGGACGATCTGGACCAGCACGATGAGGACGACGACGACGGCCAGCATCACATCAGGCATGAAGCGCTGGTAGCCATAGCGAATGCCGAGATCCCCCAGACCGCCGCCGCCGACAGCGCCGACCATGGCCGAGTAACCGATGAGGCTGACCAGCGTCAGCGTCAGCGCCAGCGTGATGCCGGGCTTGGCTTCTGCCAGCAGCACCTTGGTGACGATTTGCAAGGGCGTTGCGCCCATGGCACGCGCCGCCTCGATCAGGCCCTTATCGACCTCGCGGATGGCAGCTTCCACCAGACGTGCCACGAAGGGAACGGTCGCCACCGTCAGGGGCACGATGGCCGCTGACGTGCCGATGGAGGTGCCAGCGACAAGCCGCGTAAACGGGATGATGGCCACGACCAGAATGATGAAGGGCGTGGAGCGGGCGGCGTTGACGATAAGCCCGATGATGCGGTTCGTCATCGGTGCCTCGAACAGTTCCCCCTTGCCGCTGGTGGCGAGAAAGATGCCGATGGGCAGGCCGAGAGCCGAGCCGACGAGGCCTGAGACCGCGACCATGTGAAGCGTCTGGATCAGACCCTTCCAGAGAACAGCAAAGAGCATATCAGGCGACATAACCGAGGACCTCCGTCGTAAGGCCGGTTTCGGCATAGAACTGATTGGCACGTGCCGTGACCTCGGGCGTTGCCGGATAGGACACCACCAGCGAGCCGAAGGGCTGACCGGAGATTTCCTCGATTGTGCCGGCGAGAATGTTCACGTCGGGACCGATAGCTGCGACGAGGCGCGCCGTGAGCGGCTGGAAGGCGGTGTCGCCGAAGAAGACGAGGCGCACCAGAACGCGGTCACCGGGTGCTGCCTCCGGCTTCAAACCTGACGTCACCCAATGCGGCAGCTTCACGCCGACGGCGGCTGAAAGCAGGCTGCGGGTCGTTTCATGGCGTGGATTGGTGAAGATGTCGAAGGTCGTGCCCTGCTCGACGATCAAGCCCTTGTCGATGACCGCAACCTGTGAGGCGATGGTCTTCACCACCTCCATCTCATGGGTGATGAGAAGCACGGTCAGGCCAAGCTCGGCATTGATCTTCTTCAGCAACTCCAGAATGGACTGCGTGGTTTCAGGGTCAAGCGCAGACGTTGCCTCATCCGATAGAAGCAGCTTTGGTTCTGTCGCCAGCGCACGGGCGATGCCGACGCGCTGCTTTTGTCCGCCGGACAGCTCCGCGGGATAACTATTGGCCTTGTCGCCCAGCCCGACGAGGTCGAGGAGAGGTCCGACCTTCTGTTTGATCTCGGCGCGAGACACGCCTGCGATTTCGAGTGGCAGAGCGACATTGTCGTAAGCCGTGCGCGACGACAGAAGGTTGAAGTGCTGGAAGATCATGCCGACCGAGCGGCGCAACGTGCGAAGGCCCGCTTCATCCAGCGCGCCGACATCCACACCATCGACGGCGACCTTGCCAGCGCTTGGACGCTCAAGCCCGTTAACGAGGCGGATGAGGGTTGACTTGCCCGCACCGGAACGACCGATGATACCGGAAATCGAACCTCTGGGGACGATGTAATCGACACCGACAAGGGCTTTGAAGGATGTCTTGCTTTTGGGGTCGCCAAAGGTCTTGGTCACGGCGTCGAACACGACCATCGGGTCGCTTCTCCCTGAACCGACAGGCACGGGACTGGCCGCTAAAGTGTTTCGTGTCATGAAATGCTCTTCGAATGGAAACGGTTAGGTCGAAACCCGGCGGCAGGAAAAGCCGCTCTTCATGCTGCCGCGAGGCACATTCGACAACGGAAAATGTTCCGGAGCATTACGTTTAACTTTCCTTGGAAAAGCCCGGGATCGGCCCTGTGTGTATCGCAAACATGCCTGTCTGCGATACCAATTCATAGGTATGATTTTTCAATTATTAGCAAGCGCTGGAAAAATCGACCTTATTTTGTCGGGAGCGTTACTTTACTTCAGTAACGAACTCTTCCAATGGACGGCGAACCTTCTTGAGGTTGACAAGCCAGTCACCTTCCGGCTGACGATAGCCCAGTGGCAGGATGACTGCCGAGCGCAGGCCCTTTTCGCGAAGACCAAGGATTTCGTCCAGCTTGGCCGGATCGAAGCCCTCCATCGGGGTGGCATCCACGCCTTCGAACGCAGCCTGTGCGATGGCCATGCCGAACGCGATATAGGCCTGACGCGCAGCGTGCTGGAAGTTCACTTCCGCATCGCGCTGTGGGTAAGACGACAGCAGAGACTGGCGGTACTTTTCCCAGCCTTCATTCTTGAAACCGCGCTCGTCATTGGTCAGATCGAACATGTGGTTGATGCGCTCTGGGGTGTAATTGTCCCAGGCGGCGAACACCAGCAGATGCGAGCCTTCGGTCACCTGCGCCTGGTTCCAGGAGATTTCCTGGATCTTGGCACGTGTTTCCGGGTTGGTGACGACGATGATTTCGAAAGGCTGCAAGCCGCTCGATGTCGGCGCCAGACGGGCGGCCTCGATGATGCGGTCTACCTTGTCCTGCGAAACCGACTTGGAAGGGTCCATCTTCTTGGTGGCATAACGCCAGTTCAATTTTTCGATCAGCATAAAATCTCCTTGGGACAGGTTCTCATGTCATGGCACGCATGCGCCACGCCGGGCTGTCCTTAAAACCCATCACAGATAGGTCATGCTGCGCCGCACACAAGGAGGCACAGCGAAGTAACCACGCAAAATCCTCACCGGCCCGCTCCATTCAAGAAGCGGGCCGGGGGATCAGGCATGTCCGGCAAATGCGGGAAGCATTGGCAGGTATGATAGAGGTTCGCATTTGCCGAACCCGTTACAGCATGTCACGGCACCTATCGGAACGCCCGGTCCCTTGCCTGGCCAGTGGCAAGAGGTGGGTCCACGGAAACGGCTCTCTTGTTGAGCAACCGCTTGTCGATACCGGCCTTCGAACCGCCGGGATGCCGCGCGTTGCACCCCTTTGTTTCGAAAGCTTGGGGATTATGCGGGCGGGTTTGACGCCGTGGAGAAAAAACAAAAATATTTTTAGCCGTGTTGGTGGCGGCGATGGACTGAAAACGACTGCGGACGCTGGCTCTTTAGCGAGCAGCACCACGCCCCACCGAGGTCACCCTCGGGCTTGTCCCGAGGGTCTAACTACCTCTCGGTTTTGGAAACGTGATGAGATCCTCGGGTCAAGCCCGAGGATGAGGCCGAGGGCGTAAGCCGAAGTCCGGTGCGTCGTGTCTGCGGCGCGAAAGGTCACGTCAGCCCAAAGACTTGGGCTGACTGGTTTCCTGAGACAAGCACAGGAATGAGGAAAGATATTAAACGTAACGGTTGACCACGTTTTCCAGATATTCCTGGCGACCGGACTTTGGCTCGGGGTTGATGTTGTCGCGCTCAACCATCGCCGCGATCTCATCCAGCTTCAGCTCGCCGCGCAGCAGCTTCTGCGCATCTGCCGAATCCCACTTGGCGTAGCGGTCTGCCAGCGGCTGCGACAGGGCTTTGTCCTCGATCATTTTGGCCGCAGCCTTAAGGCCACGGGCGCAGCAATCCATACCGCCGATGTGACCGATCAAGAGATCGGCTGGATCGAGCGACTGACGGCGCAGCTTGCTGTCGAAATTGGTGCCGCCGTTCTTGAAGCCGCCACCTGCCAGCACGTGGTAATAGGCCAGCGCCATTTCCGGCACGTTGTTGGGGAACTGGTCGGTATCCCAGCCGGACTGGTAATCGTTGCGGTTCATATCGATGGAGCCGAAAATGCCGAAGGCGTTGGCCATGGCCAGTTCATGCTCGAAGGAGTGACCGGCAAGGATCGCGTGGCCCTGCTCGATATTGACCTTCACTTCTTTGTCCAGCCCATGCTTTTGCAGGAAGGCATAGACGGTCGAGACGTCGTAATCATACTGGTGCTTGGTCGGCTCCTGCGGCTTCGGCTCGATCAGGATCGTGCCTTCGAAACCGATCTTGTACTTGTATTCCACCACCAGGTTGAGGAAGCGACCGAGCTGATCCAGCTCACGCTTCACGTCGGTGTTGAGCAGGGTTTCGTAGCCCTCACGACCGCCCCAGAGAACATAGTTGGCGCCACCGAGTTTCTTTGTGGCATCCATGCAGGTTTTGACGGTCGCTGCGGAATAGGCGAACACGTCAGGATCGGGATTGGTGGCGGCACCGGACATGAAGCGGCGGTTGGAGAAGAGGTTCGCCGTGCCCCACAGAAGCTTAACGCCGGTGTCTGCCTGCTTCTGGCCGAAGTAATCGACGATCTCGTTGAGGTTCTTCGTATTTTCCGCAAAGGTCTTGCCTTCGGGGCGAACGTCGGCATCGTGGAAGCAGTAGAAGGGCGAGCCGAGCAGCGAGAAGAATTCGAAGGCGACATCGGCCTTCAGCTTCGCTGCCTGCATCGTGTCTTCGAACCATGGACGCTCGAAAGTCTGGCCGCCGAAGGGGTCACCGCCCGGCCATGTAAAGGTGTGCCAATAGGCCACCGCAAAGCGCAGATGGTCTTCCATCCGCTTGCCGCCGACGATTTCATCGGGGTTGTAATGGCGGAAAGCCAGCGGGTTGGTGCTGTCAGGGCCTTCATATTTGATTTTCTGGATGTCGCCGAAAAAGCCTGTGGTCATGGTTCTCTCCCTAGTTTGCGTAGTGGTAAAATGGTGACGTTGTTTCTGGGTATAGTCGCTTGTGTTGGCGGGTGGGGCTCACCCCCCTCTGCCCTGCCGGGCATCTCCCCCACAGGTGGGGAGATCGACACGTGGAAACCTCCCGCCCATCTTGAAGGCTGCGGATAGAGTGGGGAGCGGGCGTCTGGCCGATCTCCCTCCTTGTGGGGGAGATGGTCGGCAGACCAGAGGGGGGTGAGCCCACCCGCCAACCATCAATGCGAAAGCGCCCTGACCGCCGGATAAAGCGCTCGATATCGCCCATAAGCATCCTCATAGGCCTCACCCAGCGCCGCCACCGGCTCGATCGTTTCTTCCGTTTCCGGCTGAGAGCACACCGCAACCGGGTCTGCTCCCGTCGCCGCAATCAGCCCCAGCCGCGCTGCGCCAAAGGCAGCACCAAAATCACCTTCCGCCGGTATATCCACGGATACGCCGAGCGACGTGGCGATGGAGGCCAGCCAGTAGCGAGAGCGCGAGCCGCCGCCGATGGCGGTGACGCGGTCGATCGAGGTGCCAGCGGATTTCAGCGCTTCGAGATTGTCTCTGATGGCAAAGGTCACGCCTTCCATCACCGCCTGCGTCAGCGCCTTGCGGTCGCTTTCGTGAGACAGACCGATGAAGGAGCCACGGATGGCAGCGTCATTGTGCGGCGTGCGTTCGCCGGAGAGATAGGGCGCGAAGGTGACGCCTGTCGGTGCTTTCAGCTCGTCTCCCAGCTCCGTCGAAAGATCACCAGCGGACTTGCCGGTGATGCCGGAATACCAGTTCAGCGCGTCGGTGGCCGAGAGGATGACGCCCATCTGGTGCCATGTGTCGGGCAGCGCGTGGCAGAAGGCGTGAACGGCACTTTCCGGCTTGGGCAGATAGGATGCGTTGGCGGCAAACAGCACGCCGGAGGTGCCAAGCGAAACGAAGGCGTGGCCTTCCGAGACCGTGCCCATGCCGCAGGCGGACGCGGCGTTATCGCCCGCGCCACCCGCGACGACCACCTTGCCGGACATGCCCCATGAGGAGGCAAGTTCTGGCTTCAAGATTCCCGCCTCGTCCGTGCCTTCAACGAGCGAAGGCATATGCTGTTCGGTGAGACCCGTGGCCTCCAGCAATTCCGGCGACCATTTGCGTGCTCCGGTATCGAGCCATGAGGTGCCAGCCGAATCCGACATTTCCGACATATATTCACCCGTCAGCCACAGCCGCAGATAATCCTTTGGCAGCAGGACCTTGGCGACCTTGGCAAAGATCTCCGGCTCGTTATTGGCGACCCACACCAGCTTCGGCGCGGTGAAGCCCGGAAACACGATGTTGCCGGTGATCTTGCGGAAGCGCGGGTCGGCGTCGAGTTTGGCGGCTTCGGCATGGGAGCGGGTGTCGTTCCACAGAATGCAGGGGCGCAGCACGTCGCCTGCCGCATCCACCAGCGTTGCGCCATGCATATGGCCTGACAGGCCGATGCCTTTGACCGCCGAAAGTTCTTTGGGGAATTTGGCTTTCAGACCGGAAATGGCTGTTTCCGTTGCTGTGATCCAATGTGCCGGGTTCTGTTCCGACCAGCCGTGGTGGAGGCGCGACACATCGAGCGGGCCATTGGCCGAGCCGATGACGTTCTGATCACCATCGATCAGCAGCGCCTTGACGCCGGATGTTCCCAAATCGAGACCGAGATACATGTTTCCTCCAGTTCTATGTCAGTGTCAGGGGAGATTATCCCGCAAGAATATGTCGATACGAATTCGCTCCTGCGCCTCGATGACGGCAAGGCCATCGGCGCGGGCTTTCAGCACACGGATGGCGCTGCGCACCTCGTGTCCCGCATTCTGGTTCAGCACGGCATCGAACACCCCTTCCCGCAGGGCATTGGCCGTATTCTCATTCAGCTCGTGGGCAATGACACGCGATGACGACGGCTGGCGCGACGACTTCAACGCCTTGATGAGACCGCGATTGCCCGCGCCCAGACTGTAGAGGCCAAGAAGCTGCGGATACGCCTCGAGACAATCCGCCACCAGCCGCTCCACGGTTTCCGGGTCATCGCGCCCTTCCAGAACGGGCAGGAGGCGGAGATCGGGGAACTCCTCTTCCATGACAGCCTGAAAACCGGCCAGGCGTTCGCGGTGGTCCTTGACCAGCATGGAGCCTGCGAGAACCGCGACGTCGCCATCCCGTTCAGGCAGAAAACGACCCATAAGACTTGCTGCGGTGCGGCCAGCGGCGACGTTGTCCACACCGGCAAAATGGTCTCGACGCGAACCGGTGATGTCGGACACCAGCGTTACGGCAGCAATGCCGCTATCGGCGAGCCGATCCACCGCCTCCACCACATCCTGTGCGTCGATGGCGACGAAGGCGACGCCGGACGGCTTTTCCAGTCGTGCGACATCCAGCGCCTGGGCCAGAGCCGCCGCATCGAAAGGCGGCACCTCAATGATGCGGATGGAGGTACGCTCAATGTATGACCGCGAGGCCGCTCCCCTCACCTCTGCACGAAGACCAGCCATGAAGGAATTGTCATTGTTGGGCAGAATGAAGACCAGCGCGTAAGAGCGCCCCTTGGCCAGATTGGCGGCAGCGATATCACGCACATAACCCAGCTCCAGAATCGCCGTCTCGACCTTGGCACGCGTGACAGCATGCACGCCCGGACGCAGGTTTATCACCCGGTCAACGGTCGCCAGACTGACGCCTGCTTTCGACGCGATATCATGAACTGTCGGCTTCATCTCTTCTCCCGCCAGACTCCTTAGAGGAGTTTTTGAGGTACGTAAATCAGAAAATGATGTACGTACCTCAGAAAAGGGATTGTGAGATCCGCTTTGAAGGTGGAGTGTGTGGCTCACCCCCCTCNNTGCCGGACATCTCCCCCTCAGGTGGGGAAATCGACTCGTGGCAATGTCTTGGCCACCTTTAGCGGTGCGGATGGGGTGACGAGCGCGCGTCTAGCGGATCTCCCCCCTTGAGGGGGAGATGCCTGGCAAGGCAGAGGGGGGTAAGCCCCACACTCGACCCTCGATAAAGCCTGACACCAAGCAAACGAAAAGGGCCGCCATTTCTGGCGACCCTTCAGCGCTGCGGTGGAACTTTTAAATCAATGGCCGGCGCCGGGTGGCGGGGCGGATTTGGGTTTGTTGATCAACAAGGTGAGAAAAATCAGGCCGCTAAAGAGGACTGTCAGCGCAAGGAACACATCGGAGAAGGCCTGGAGCCATGCCTGTTGCGACACCACGCCCACGAGTTTCTTTATGGCGACGGAGTTGCCGTCCAGTCCGTAGGAATCGTAATTTGCGCCAACGCTGTTCAGCCACTCCATTGCTGCCGGATTGCCGAAATTCACATGCTCGGCAATGCGGAAATAATGGTCGTCGGTGCGCTGGCTGAGCAGGGTGTTGATGACCGCAAGGCCAACCGCGCCGCCAAGGTTACGGGTAAGATTGAACAGACCGGACGCATTCTTCATGCGCGCAGGCGGCAGTGTGCCGAGCGCGATGTTGTTGATCGGCACCATGCACATCATCAGGCCGAAGCCGCGCAGGAGCTGCGGGATCAGCAGCTCGTAGAAATCCCAGTCGGCGGTGACATGGGTCATGATCCAGGTGCCCGCACCGAAGCTGATGAAACCGATGGCCATCATGAAGCGGGGATCGAGCTTGGTGGAGAGCTTGCCCGCCACAGGCGCGGTGAAGAACATGGCCATGCCGGAGACGAACATGGTCTCGCCGATCATCAACGCATCATAGCCGCGTATGCGCCCGAGATAGAGCGGATACATGTAGGTCAACCCGTACAGACCGATGCCCATGACGAAGGAAAACAGCGAGCCGATGGAAAAATTCCGGTCGGCAAAGGCTTTCAGGTCCACGACCGGGAAATCGACATTGAAGGCGCGCCAGAAGAACACGACGCCGCCAATCGTCATGGCGACGGCGCCGATGACGATGTGCGTGTCGTTGAACCAGTCGTTGTTGTTACCCTCTTCCAGGATGTATTCCATCGACCCCAGGAACACGCCCATGGAGAGCAGGCCCCACCAGTCGAACCGCTTCCAGAGCGAGAGTTCCGGCTTGTCGAAATCGATAAAGTTCCAGGTGACCAGCGAGACGATGATGCCGGGGATGATGTTGACGAGGAACAGCCAGTGCCACGAAAAAGCATTCGAGAGATAACCGCCGACGGTTGGGCCGATGGTGGGTGCAAGCGTCGCCACAAGGCCGATGATGGGTGATACCACGGCGCGCTTGGAGGGCGGAAAGATGGTGAAGGCGGCGGCAAATACGGATGGGATCATGCCGCCGCCTATGAAGCCCTGAATGCAACGATAGACGATCATCTGGTCGATGTTCGTTGCCGTCGCACACAGGGCGCTGGAAATGGTGAAGCCTGCGGCGCAGATGGCAAACAGCACCCGCGTGGAGAGAATGCGCGCAAGCGTGCCCGACAGCGGAATCATGATGACTTCCGCAATCAGATAGGAGGTCTGCACCCAGGCGATTTCATCCGACCCGGCGCCGAGACCTGCCTGAATTTCCGCAAGCGATGCAGACACGATCTGGATATCGAGGATCGACATGAACATGCCGAACACCATCGCGAAAAAGGCGATGAGGCGTCTGCGATCCATCGGAGGATCCGCAGCGGGGGCCGTGCCCACCGCCATGCTGGCTGTTGCCGCCATGATCTTGGTCCTTATCGAAGATTACTTCGACTGATTTTCTGCTGTGCGCGTATTGTCCGGCGCGGTGCGGGTATCGACATCGACGACGACACTCAAACCGGCACGCAGCTTGTGCTTGGCCAGGTCTTCCTTGGAGAAGACCATGCGAACCGGCACGCGCTGAATGACCTTGGTGAAGTTGCCCGTGGCATTTTCCGGCGGCAGCATCGAAAAGACCGAACCCGATGCTGGCGAGATGGACTGCACGGTGGCCTCGATGTCATGGTCACCGAAGGCATCCACGTGGACACGAACCTTGGAACCGGGCGCGATATTGGCGAGCTGCGTTTCCTTGAAGTTGGCGTCGATATAGAGATCGTCCATGGGCACCAGCGAAGCCAGACGCTTGCCAACCGAGACGAGATCGCCGGTCTGAACCGCAAGGTTGCCGATGACGCCATCATAAGGCGCACGCAGCACGGTGAAGGACAGATCGCGGGCAGCCTTGTCGCGGGAGATTTCCAGCGACTTGACCGATCCCTCGGCTTCCTTGCGCTGGGCGCGCAACAGATCGATATTGGCCTGAGCGGAAACGACGCCCGCCTCTCCGGCAACCAGATTGGCCTTGGCCTGTTCCATGGCGATCTGCGCATTATCCGACGATGCGGCGGTGCCGACATCCTTGGCCTGGAGTTCGCTGGCGCGCTTCAGATTGATATCGGCACCCCGCAATGCGGCTTCCAGAGAGCCCTTCTGAGCAACAGCCTGTGCGAGCGAGGCTTCGGCACCGGCAATCTGCGCATCGATACGGTTGAGCGAAAGCTGCTGCGTCTGAAGCTGGGCCTGGGCCTGCTCCAGTGCGTTGCGGTAATCACCATCGTCAAGCGTGACCAGCTCGTCGCCTGCCTTGACTTCCTGGTTGGCGACGACATCGACCTTGGTGACGTAGCCGGAAACCTTGGGCGAGATGACGGCGATATCGCCCTTCACATAGGCGTCATCCGTGGAGATCAGAAAGCGACCATCCGTCCAGTACTGATATCCATACCAGCCACCAGCCGCCAGAATGCCGATTGCAATGATCGGCAAGACGAAGGATTTACGCTTCTTCTTTTCTGGCGCTGCAGGCTGCGCGGGCGCAGCGCTCTCGTCTGCCGCCACCGGCTTGCCCTCATCAGCGCGCGCTTCGTTTTCATCTGACGGATTGACAGCACGGACTGCCGTGTTTTTCTGGGCCGACATCGGTAACACCATTCGCTATAAAAAAAGAATAACTTCGAACTGAACCGTTCGGTTCGATTGACTTAATCTTTTTCCTGACACATATCAAGTGCTGTCGAACCGCTTGGTTCGATATATTGAATCGAATCTAAAACGATTGGCGGATCGAAGCGTGACAGAAGAGAACCACATCGAGGAAAGCTGCACCGCCTTGCAAGCGGGACGCTTTGCTGCCGGCGAAGACCCGGCAAAGCGCGAACAAATCCTTGACGGTGCTTGGCGAGTGTTCAAGTCCAAGGGCTTCGACGCCGCCAGCATGAACGATATTACAAAGGAAGCAGGCGTTTCCAAGGGAACGATCTACGTCTACTTCGAGAACAAGGACGAGCTGTTCGCAGCCCTGATCGACCGGCACCGGGCGGAATTTGCCCTTTCCATGCGAGACATTCTGGCGGGAACGGAAGAGGTCCGCGACGGTCTGTGGCAATTCGGGGACGCGTTTATTCACAAAGTGACATGCACGGACATGATACCTGCCATGCGTTCGGCGCTTGGCGTTCTGGACCGCATGCCGAAACTCTCGCAACGCTTCTTCGTCGCTGCACCAAACAATGTGCGTGTCGTTCTTCGCGATTTTCTCCAGCATCACGTCGACCAGGGAACGCTCCACATAGACGATGTGGATATGGCGGCGCGCCAGTTCATCGAGCTTGCGACCGGCACGTTCTTCAAGATGCGGCTGTTCGGAGAATTGCAGGGCGACGCGCCACCGGAAGAAGCCGAACGTGTCCTTTCCAGCGCCATCACCGTATTTATGGCCGCCTATGGAACCAAGAAGCCCTAGCCACATTCAGCCTCCGTGTTTCTCGCAATGCGCGCAATATCGGGAAAAAAATGGCGTGACACCCCTGTCATACGCTTGTTTCTCGCGCATTCGAATATAGAACTGTGATGTTTCGAATTGTCGAAGCAGGATAGCTGAAAAGGAAAACAGGCACGTGGATTCCATAATCCCTTTATTGTCCGACCCCGCTGCGTGGGTGGCGCTCGTCACCCTTATCGTCATGGAGGTCGTGCTTGGCATCGACAACCTGATTTTTATTTCCATTCTCACCAACAAATTGCCTGAGCATCAGCGCGAAAAAGCCCGCAAGATCGGCATTGGACTGGCCCTGGTTCTACGCTTGGGCCTGCTGGGAACCGTGGCATGGATCGTCCAGCTGACGGAGCCGGTGTTCGAGATGTTCGGTCACGGCTTCTCCTGGAAGGACATGATCCTCATCGGCGGCGGTCTGTTCCTCGTGTGGAAGGCCACCAAGGAAATCCACCACAATGTGGACCCGGAAGACCATAAGGAAGACATGGTTGGCACGGCGGTTGCCAGCTTCTCCTCGGCAATAGCGCAAATCCTGCTGCTTGACCTCGTCTTTTCGCTCGACAGTATCATCACTGCCGTCGGCATGACACCGCATGTGCCGATCATGGTCGTTGCTGTCGTCTTCGCCGTCACCGTCATGCTCTTGGCCGCCAACCCGCTGGCCAACTTCATCGAAAAGAACCCGACCGTCGTCATGCTGGCGCTGGCCTTCCTGTTGATGATCGGCACGACGCTGATTGCCGAAGGTATGGGCTTCCACGTTCCCAAGGGCTACGTCTACGCCGCCATGGCCTTTTCCGCGCTTGTGGAAGTGCTCAACATGGTGTCGCGCAACGCCCGCAAGAAAAAGAAGTCACTGCATTAAGCCTTCTTCTAACGACAGTCTGCGAAAGGCCCGCCCCGTGCGGGCCTTTCCTTTTTCTCAAGACGGGAAAAGACTTCTTTGCGGGATGCAGGAACTGACAGGATGGACTCGCGTTGTTGCAGACATATCATGCAAGGAAAATCAGCCGCTTCGATTTTCCTTTTTCCGAAAGTAAATCCGCCACATGACCATCGAGCAGATCTTAGCCTTCAGCGTGATCGCCGGAATGATGGTCGCCTTCATCATCGACAAGTTTCGATATGACGTGGTGGCGTGTAGCGCGCTGCTGATTGCGGTCGCGCTGGGTGTCGTCCCCTTCGACAAGGCGTTTTCCGGTTTCTCCGACGATATTGTGATCATCGTTGCCAGCGCGCTGATCGTCAGCACATCGGTGGCGCGGTCCGGCATCGTCGATACGACGATCAAGAAATATTTCCCTGAAATGCGCTCCAAGCATTTGCAACTGGCCTTCCTGATGATCGTGGTGGCGGTTATGTCGGCCTTCATCAAGAATATCGGCGCGCTGGCGATCATGATCCCGGTCGCCTTCCAGTTCGCCCGCAAATCCGGCAGCCCCGTTTCCTATTATTTAATGCCAATGGCCTTTGCCGCGTTGCTGGGCGGGTTGATGACGCAGATCGGCACGTCGCCCAATATTGTTGTGTCACGCCTGCGCGAAGAGATGACAGGGCAGAGCTTTTCGATGTTCGACTTCACGCCCGTGGGCGCGACGCTGGCCGTGGTCGGCATCGCTTTCCTGACCTTCGGTTACAAGCTGCTTCCGGCGCGTGCCAAGGATGGCGATTCGGTCGAGGACATCATGGACGAGGCGAGCTATGCCGCCGAGGCCACGCTTCCCGCCGACAGCCTGATGATCGGCAAGCCTTTGAGCGACCTTCTGAAACAGGCAGACGGAGACGTTATCGCCAACACCATCATTCGCGGACACCGCCGTGTGTCGCCTTTCCCCGATGTGACCTTGAAGGCAGGCGACACCATTCTTCTCGAAGGTACCTCCGAAGGGCTGGATCGCATCGTTTCCAATGCCAAGCTGTCGCTATCGGGCAAACCGATTACCGAAAACGGGCAAAAGACCGTCGATCTCATCGCCATGGAAGCGGTGATCAGCAACGAATCCCTGCTGAGCGGGCTTTCTGCCAAGGAACTGGCGCTGTCCTATACGCGCGGCGTTAATCTGATTGCGGTCAGCCGCCGGGGCCACCGGGTCAATGAGCGGCTGAGCGAATTGACTCTGAAAGCTGGCGACGTGATCGTGCTGCAGGGATCGCGCAAGAACCTGCCGGTGGTGCTGCGGGAATTCTCCTTGCTACCGCTGGCGCAGCGGGAAATCCTGCTCGGTGTCCAGCGCCGCGCTTTCATTCCGGTCATCATTCTGGCGGCGGCCATGCTGGCGGCGGCGACGGGCATTGCGCCGGTGGCGGTTGCCTTCTTTGCCGCCGCCTTCGCCATGATCCTCGTCGGCGCAATCCCGCTGACCGAGGTTTACAAATCCATCGACGGGCCGATCCTCGTCATGCTGGCGGCGCTTATTCCTGTGAGTGACTCGCTTCGATCAACGGGCGCCAGTGATCTGATTGCAGGGTGGCTGGGCCATGCCGCCCAAGGTCTGCCACCCTTTGCCGCACTTGGCATGATCCTTTTGACCGCCATGGCCGTGACGCCCTTCCTCAACAATGCCGCCACCGTGCTTGTGATGGGGCCGATTGCAGCAGGCTTTGCGACGACGCTTGGCTTTCGCCCGGAAGCCTTTTTGATGGCAGTGGCGATCGGTGCCGGTTGCGACTTCCTCACCCCTATCGGCCACCAGTGCAACACGCTGGTCATGGGCCCCGGTGGTTACAAGTTCAGCGACTATCCGCGCCTTGGGGCGCCGCTCTCCATCATGATCGTCATCGTTTCCATTCCCATGCTGCTCTATGTCTGGCCGGTCTAGCACGGGTCAAAACAACCTAATTTTCTTGACGCCTGCGGCTGAATGTGGCCTAAGCCATGACAACAGGAAACTGTGGGATGGCAGCGTCTTCCGCCGTATTTTCGCTTTTTCCAAGGCATTCAACAGCACATCAGTGACACGGTGGCCCGCCCCGTATCACCCTTGCGTCAGCACGAGTGAATTTCAATGACCACTTCCGGCGTCCGCGTCCGTATTGCACCTTCCCCCACCGGCGAGCCGCATGTCGGCACCGCTTACATCGCGCTTTTCAACTACCTCTTTGCCCTCAAGCATGGTGGTGAATTCATTCTGCGCATCGAAGATACCGATGCCACTCGCTCCACGCGCGAATATGAAGACAAGGTGCTGGAAGCGCTGAAATGGACCGGCCTGACATGGTCCGAAGGTCCTGACGTCGGTGGCCCATACGGCCCTTACCGCCAGTCCGACCGCAAGGACATGTACCAGCCTTTCGCCGATGAGTTGCTGGAAAAAGGCCACGCCTTCCGCTGCTTCTGCACGCCAGAACGCCTGACGGAAATGCGCGAGGGACAGCGCGCGGCGGGCAAGCCGCCGAAATATGATGGTCTCTGCCTGCATTTGAAGGCCGAGGAAGTCACCGCGAAGATGGAAGCAGGCGAAGCCTCCGTCGTGCGCATGAAAATCCCGACCGAAGGCTCCTGCGATTTCACCGATGGCGTTTACGGCGATGTCTCGATCCCATGGGACAGCGTCGACATGCAGGTTCTGATGAAGGCCGATGGCATGCCGACCTATCACATGGCCAATGTCATCGATGACCATCTGATGAAGATTACCCATGTGGCGCGCGGTGAGGAATGGCTGGCATCCGTGCCCAAGCACATTCTGCTGTACCGCTATTTCGGTTGGGACCAGCCGACATTCATGCATCTGTCGCTGATGCGCAATGCCGACAAGTCCAAGCTGTCGAAACGCAAGAACCCGACCTCCATCTCTTATTACTCGGCGCTGGGCTATCTGCCGGAAGCGCTGATGAACTTCCTTGGCCTGTTCTTCGTGCAGTTGGGTGAAGGCGAAGAGCTTTTGACCATGGAAGAGCTGGCTGGCAAGTTCGACCCGGAAGCGCTGTCCAAGGCCGGTGCGATCTTCGACATTCAGAAGCTGGACTGGCTGAATGGCCGCTGGCTGCGTGAAAAGCTGAGCGAAGAGCAGTTCATTGCCCGCACGCTGGCATGGGCCATGGAAAATGCGCGTCTGACCGAAGGTCTGAAGCTTTCGCAGAGCCGTATTTCCAAGCTCGGTGACCTGCCGAACCTTGCAGGCTTCCTGCTGTCGAGCGATGTCGGTCTCACGCCTGCGTCGTTTGCGGGTCTGAAGAGCAAGCCGGAAGAAATTCACGAAATCCTGACCACGGTTGCTGCCGATCTGGAAAAGATGCCGGATTGGACACTGGAGTCCATCGAGCAGGAATTGCGCGATGTGGCCGAGCGCACCGGCAAGAAGCTGCGCGTGGTGACACCGCCGCTGTTCGTTGCGATGTCCGGTTCCTCGCGTTCGCTGCCGCTGTTCGACAGCATGGCCGTGCTGGGCCGCTCTGTGGTGCGCCAGCGGTTGAAGGTGGCGATTGCGGTTGCGGCGACGATAGTTAGCGCTGGAAGTTAATCGGCCAAAGCGGCTGGTGCGCTGAGACCCCCAAGGTCGTCATCCTCGGGCTTGTCCCGAGGATCTACCTTGGGTGCCAGGGCTGGCACGTCGAATGTACCGATAACGCAGCAGATCCTCGGGACAAGCCCGAGGATGACGAGACAGGAAGGTACGGGGCAAATAACAAAGCCACCGCATCATCATAGAGAACAACTTGCCCGAAGAAGGCCCAGACGATGACCGACAAGACACCTGAGACAACCGCCCTTTCCTCCGACGTGACAGAAGTGCGCCGCCAGAAGCTGGCGATGCTGCGCGAGAAGGTTGGCGATGTCTATCCCGCCCATTTCCACCGCTCGCTGACCAATGCCGAGCTGGCCGAGAAATATGCGCAGATCGAGCCGGATGTCGAAACGGGCGATACCGTGACCGTTGCCGGTCGCGTTTATTCCAACCGCAATTCCGGCATGTTCATGGATATCCATGACGCATCCGGCAAGGTTCAGATCTTCTCCCACAAGGATACCACGCCGCAGGAAGCGCGCGACATGCTGCCGATGATCGACATTGGCGATATCATCGGCGTGACCGGCAAGGTGCGCCGCACCAAGCGTGGCGAGCTGACGATCAATGCCGAAGAGATCACCATGCTGACCAAGTCTCTGCTGCCGATGCCGGAGAAGTGGAGCGGGATTTCCGACATCGAAATCCGTTATCGCAAGCGTCATCTGGACATTCTCTCCAACGAGGAGAGCAAGCTGCGCTTCCAGCAGCGTTCCAAGATCATTTCCGGCATTCGTCGTTTCATGGAAGAGGAAGCCTTCCTCGAAGTCGAGACGCCGATGCTGCAGACCGTCTATGGCGGCGCGACGGCTGATCCGTTCAAGACCTTCCACAATACGCTGAAGATGGACATGTATCTGCGCATCGCGCCGGAACTGTTCCTGAAGCGCACGCTGGTGTCGGGCCTGTCCGACAAGGTCTTCGAAATCAACCGTAACTTCCGCAACGAAGGTGTTTCCACCCGGCACAATCCGGAATTCACCATGCTGGAATGCTACTGGGCCTATGCCGACTATGAAGACATTATGGGTCTGGTCGAGCGCATGTTCGAGACGCTGGCGATTGCCATTCACGGTACCACCGAACTGGATTTCCAGGGCAAGACCATCTCCTTCAAGGGTCCGTTCAAGCGCGTGCCGATGCCGGATGCAGTGAAGGAAGCCACGGGCATCGACTTCCTCGCCATCAAGACCGACGAGGAAGCCCGCGCCGCTGCCAAGGCTGCCGGTTTCGAAGTCGAGAAGGACTGGACATGGGGCGAGTGCCTTGCCTTCATCTTCGAAGAGAAGGTCGAGGCCACGCTGATCCAGCCAAGCCACGTCACGCATTTCCCCAAGGACATTTCGCCTTTCGCCAAGGAAGTGCCGGGCGAGCCGCGTCTGGTCGAGCGTTTCGAGAGCTACTGCAACGCCTGGGAAGTCGGCAATGCCTTCTCCGAACTCAACGACCCGGAAGAACAGCGCCGCCGCATGGTGGAGCAGCTGGAGCAGGCGCATGCGCGTGGTGAAAAGGACAAGCAACTGGACGACGAATTCCTCGACGCCATCGATCAGGGCATGCCGCCCGCCGGTGGCCTCGGCATCGGCGTCGACCGTCTGGTGATGCTGCTGACCAACGCACCATCGATCCGCGACGTCATTCTGTTCCCAGCACGTCGCCAGAAGGCGGATTGAGTTTCACGAATTCATGCGAAAGCCGATGGCAGCGATGCCATCGGCTTTTTTGTTTCTGAGTGCGGCAGGAGAGCTTTACGCCTTCCAACCGACAATCAATGCTCGGACTTGACCGGTTCTTCCGCAGGTGCCTGCTCACTTTGCGCGGCGGGCTCTTCGGCAACCGGCGGCTGACCATGCTCAGGTTCTGCGGCAACGGCGGCAGACTGGCCCTTGCCGAAGATCAGCGACTTCAGGTAAGCGAGACTGAACATGCTAACGCTGTCATGCTCCGGCGTTGAGGTCAGAAGTGCCGGATCGTCCACGGCGACATGACCTTCCGCGGCAGTGGGCGTTGTTTCATGCGATGCACCTTCGGCGGATTCAGGCGCGTGGTCGGCGGCGGCGGGTGCCGCTTCGCCGTGACCGCTACTGTCACCATGGCCGCCCGCTGGCGCGTCATGTCCCTTGGCGGGAGCGTCATGTCCGGAAGGCGCTTCTTTGGCGGCAAGATCGATGCAATCGGTAAACTCATTCAGTCCGGTTGCCAGTTTTTCGGCATCTTCCAGCGGCAAATCGACCCGCAATCCATAGAAAACACCATCGGCGCTGGGTGCGCCATCGTAATAATAGGCGGAATAGGTCTTCGCATTCGCATCATCCGGCAGCTTTTTCACGTCCGCGATGAAGACGACCTGTGCGGCGACCGCTCTGCCACGCATGTCCGAGCGCATGCTCGGACCTTTCTGATCCAGAACAGAGACCTGCACGAGATCCGGCTTCTGCTTGTCATAGACGGCCTTCGCCACGCGCAAAGCTGTCCTGACGCGCTCAGGACCATCTCCGCCATCGGTGCGGATGAATTTGCGGACCCACACGGAGCCGTTCTTCTTGATGCTGACGGATTGGACCAGTGTGCATTCGAGACCGTTGACCGAAGCGCTGGAGGGGCCGAACAGGCGTTCTTTGCCGACGAAAATGGCAGCCATGCCGGATGCTCCCCCCAAAAGGAGGACAACACTGCCAATCACTACGAACTTGCGAGAAAACCGTATTCTCTTGAACACTGCCTTCACGTCGAACGTTCCGACATTCACTACCCCGTTTCATGCCTATCAACCGAAGACGCCATGGCAGCCTGACTGACAAGCGATATCGAGCGCAAGAGCAGCAGAACTGCTGACGTGCATGGATCAATTCTGACGTGTTGTTGTTGAAGAAGATTTAACTCAGGCAAGAATCCGACGCCGCGGGTGGACCATTTTTGGACTCCGCGACAAAGACCCCACATTTATTTTTTGCGAATGATTTGCAATAGCGTTGACAAGCACGATGTTTACTCCCAGATTGATATTGCGAATTAATCGCATTAGGAGTTTGATCGGGCGATGACAGTATCGACACTTCGCAAAATCCTGGCCGCAGCGGCATTCTTCCTGCCTTTTTCAGCGATGGCAGCTGACAAGCCAAAGGTCGTGACGACCTTCACCATTATCGCCGACATGGCGCGCAATGTGGCGGGTGATGCAGCCGAGGTAGACAGCATCACCAAGGCTGGCGCCGAGATCCACAACTATCAACCCACCCCGCGTGATATTCTCAAAGCCCGCAACGCCAATCTCGTCCTGTGGAACGGGCTCAATCTGGAATTGTGGTTTCAGAAATTTCTGGCCAACCTTGCCGACGTGCCGAATGTGACGGTCAGCGATGGCGTGACACCGATGTCGATCAGCGGCGGTGCCTATCAGGGCAAGCCCAACCCGCATGCCTGGATGTCTCCAGACAATGCTCTCATCTATGTCGAGAACATCCGCAAGGCCCTGACACAGATCGACCCTGAGCATGCCGATCTCTACGCCGCCAATGCCAAGGCCTATTCCGACAAGATCAGACACGAGATACAGCCGATGCGCGACGCCATCGCTGCACTGCCGGAGAACAAGCGCTGGCTGGTCACGAGCGAGGGCGCGTTTTCCTACCTCGCCCGCGATTTCGGGCTGAAGGAGCTGTTCCTGTGGCCTGTGAATGCCGACAGCCAGGGCACGCCGCAGCAGGTGCGTGGCGTGATCGATGCGATGCGAGAGCATAAGATTCAGGTCATTTTCAGCGAAAGCACGGTCTCTCCCGACCCGGCCAAGCAGGTGGCCAAGGAAACCGGCGCGGCCTATGGCGGCATCCTGTATGTGGATTCGCTGAGCGAAGCCGACGGCCCGGTGCCGACCTATCTCGACCTCTTGCGCGTGACCACGGAAACCATTGTGAAAGGCCTTTCCAAATGATGATGGGAAAGCGAAAGGGCGCGGAGACAGGCTTAAGCGTCGATGATGTGACCGTGACCTACCGCAACGGCCACACGGCCCTGCGCAGCGCCAGCTTCTCCATTCCCCGCGGCACCATAACCGCCCTTGTCGGCGTCAACGGCGCTGGCAAATCCACCATCTTCAAGGCCATCATGGGGTTCATACCGCTGGCGGCGGGAACTGTATCAATCTTCGGTGTACCCGCCCGCGATGCGCTGAAAAAGAACCTCGTCGCCTATGTTCCGCAGGCCGAAGAGGTGGACTGGAGCTTTCCGGTTCTGGTGGAAGACGTGGTGATGATGGGCCGCTACGGCCATATGAATTTCCTGCGCATCCCTTCCAAGCGCGACCACCAGATGGTTGATGAGGCGCTTTCCCGCGTCAACATGGCGGATTACCGCAAGCGCCAAATCGGCGAACTCTCCGGTGGGCAGAAGAAGCGGGTGTTTCTGGCCCGCGCCTTGGCGCAGGAAGGCCAGGTCATTTTGCTGGACGAACCTTTTACCGGCGTCGACGTGAACACCGAAGAGCAGATCGTCACGCTGCTCAAGGCGCTGCGTGATGAGGGCCGCATCATGCTGGTCTCCACCCACAATCTCGGCAGCGTACCGGATTTTTGCGACCGGGCGGTTTTCGTCAAGGGCACCGTAATCGCCTCTGGCAGGACTGAAGATACCTTCACGGAAGAAAACCTGCAAAAAGCCTTTGGCGGCAGTCTGCGTCACTTCATTCTTGGCGGCGCCGATCTGCATGACGATGCCGACACGCGCCGCGTCAAGGTCATCACCGACGACGAGCGGCCCTTCGTGATCTACAGCAAGGACGGGACAGCCACCGCGACACCGAAAGTGAAGAGCCATGATTGAGACCGTTCTCGAGCCCTTCACCTATTCCTACATGCTGAACGCGATCTGGGTCAGCGCTCTCGTGGGTGGCGTCTGTGGTTTTCTGTCGTCCTATCTGATGCTGAAGGGCTGGTCGCTGATCGGCGATGCGCTGTCCCATGCCATCGTGCCGGGTGTCGCGGGCGCCTATATGCTGGGCATGCCCTTTTCGCTCGGCGCTTTCATTTCCGGTGGCTTGGCGGCAGGCTCGATGCTGTTTCTGAACCAGAAGACACGGTTGAAGGAAGATGCGATCATCGGTCTGATCTTCACCTCGTTTTTCGGCCTTGGCCTTTTTATGGTGTCGCTATCGCCGACCTCCATCAACATTCAGACCATCGTGCTCGGAAATATTCTGGCGATTACCCCGGAAGACACCATTCAACTGGCGCTGATCGGCGGTATCAGCCTGTTGGTTCTTTCCGTGAAGTGGCGGGATTTCATGGTGGTGTTTTTCGATGAAAACCACGCCCGCACCGTGGGCCTCAACCCCGAACTTCTGAAAATCATCTTCTTCACCCTGCTGGCTGCCTCGACCGTTGCTGCCTTGCAAACGGTCGGTGCGTTTCTGGTCGTCGCCATGGTGGTGACGCCGGGGGCGACGGCCTATCTGCTGACGGACCGTTTCGAACGGTTGATCGGCATGAGCTTCGGCATCGGCGCTGGCACGAGTTTCGTCGGCGCTTATCTCAGCTACTTCCTCGACGGCGCTACCGGCGGCATCATCGTGGTGCTGCAAACGCTGATCTTCCTGACCGCCTTCGTCTTTGCCCCCAAGCACGGCTATCTCGCATCGCGCGCCAAGGCCAAGGCAGCATTGGAAACGACGCCATGAGCGAGAACCTGCAACTGGCGATCCTGCCGTTTCAACTGCCCTTCATGCAATATGCCTTCGTTATCACGCTGATGATTGCGGTACCGATGGCGATGCTGTCGTGCATTCTGGTGCTGAAGGGCTGGTCGCTGATGGGAGATGCGGTGTCCCACGCCGTTCTGCCGGGCGTCGTCATCGCCTATATCGTCGGCATTCCCTTCTCGATTGGCGCCTTTGTTGCGGGCATGATCTGCGCGCTCGGCACCGGCTTTCTCAAGGAAAACAGCCGTATCAAGGAAGATACCGTTCTCGGCATCGTCTTTTCCGGCATGTTCGGTCTGGGGCTGGTGCTCTATGTGAAGGTCCAGAGCGATGTCCATCTGGATCATATTCTGTTTGGCGACATGCTGGGCGTTGCCATGGGCGACATCATCGAAACCGGCCTGATTGCACTGGCAGCCACCCTGTTTCTCGTCATACTGCGCAAGGATCTGCTGGTTCATGCCTTCGATGCGCAGCATGCCAAGGCCATCGGCCTGCCGGTGCGCCTGCTGCATTACGGATTGCTGGCGGTGCTGTCGCTGACGGTCGTTGGGGCGTTGCAGGCCATCGGCATCATTCTTTCCGTTGCCATGCTTGTCGCACCCGGTGCCATTGCCTTTCTGCTGACGCGGCGCTTTTCCAGCATGTTGATTGTCGCCGTCATCATCGCTGTTTTTTCATCGGTGACAGGCATCTGGGCCAGTTTCCTGATCGATAGCGCACCCGCTCCGACCATCGTTCTGGTGATGACAGCCCTGTTCGTTCTGGCGTTTTTACGTACCACACTGAAGACGCGCGCGACCAACAGGGTCGAAAATGCGATTTCAAAGACAATTGTGCGCAATTGAAAAGATTATTTCAGAATCTTCGGAACAATAGGGGCGCGATCTGCGTCAATATGTGCAGGTCGATGGCGTGTGCGTTCGACCGCATCAATTGACGCAAGAGGAACGGCCATGCTGAAGTGGGCTCTTATATTTTTCGTAGTTTCGCTGATTGCCGGTGTATTCGGCTTCACTGGCATTTCGGCGGCGACAGCGGGCATCGCCCGTATTCTGTTCTTTATCGCCGTGGTGGTCTTCGTGATCTTCCTGGTGCTGGCACTGATGGCTGGACAGGCTATCCTCTAAGCGAAAGACTATGACGGAAAACGGCGGGCCGCAGGGTCCGCCGTTTTTTGTTGCCTCACCACTGCTTGCCTCATGACGACCTTGGCCGAAAGAACATGACGGCAAAGATGGCGTTGGCGTTTACGCCGTCCAACCGCCGTCAATCACATGCGCCTGCCCGGTGGTAAAACCCGCTTCATCCGACGCCAGATAGGTGACCAGCGCTGCGATTTCTTCTGCTTTGGCAATGCGGCCCATGGGTTGGCGGGCGATGAAATCGGCAAGCGCCTGCTCATAATTGCCGGTTGCGCGCAGACGTTCATGCAGAGACGGGCTATCCACAGTGCCGGGGCAGATGGCGTTGCAGCGGATGCCCTTGGTGACAAAATCGGAAGCGATGGATTTGGTCAGCCCGATGACCGCCGCTTTGGACGCCGTATAGGCAAAGCGGTTCGGCACGCCCTTCACGCTTGAAGCGACCGACGACATGTTGACGATGGCACCCTTACCCTTGTCCAGCATGGCGGGAAGAAAGGCGCGGCAGGTGCGATACATGGCCTTGACGTTAAGATCGAACGAAAAGTCCCAGTCTTTCTCTTCGCAATCGAGGATCGTGCCGGAGTGCACGAAGCCCGCACAGTTGAACAGCACATCGGCGTGGCCGATGTCTGATGCAAAGGCCTTGACGGCATCACCATCGAGAACGTTGAGGACACGGGTTTGCGCATGTGCCAGAGTGGCAAGCGACGCCTCGTTGATATCGGTTGCGACGACACGCGCGCCGAGTTCAATGAACCGTTCCGCCGTAGCACGGCCAATGCCCTGCCCCGCAGCGGTAATGACGACTGTCTGGCCGGTAAAATCCTGCGCCATGGTCTTTCTCCTCTCGCCCAAAGGGCACGTGCCCACGCCGAATATGGATCGACAATTCATATGTAAACAGTGTATTTATATGGCGTCAAGTCAACCCGGTTGCGGCGTGTTCGCCGTGGCCATGCAGAGGTCCGATGATCGAAGACGACAGCGATAAATACCGCGCGCCTGCCCTGGACAAGGGTCTGGATATTCTCGAACTCCTGGCCAGCACGGATGGCGGCCTGACACAGGTGGAAATCGCCAAGGCCATCGGCAAAAGCCCGAATGAGTTTTACCGCATGCTCGACCGGTTGGTGCGGCGCGGTTACGTGCAGCGGCAGGATGGCGACCGGTTTTTTCTGACCTTGAAAATGTTCGGCCTTGCGCATTTTCACGCGCCGCTGCGCAGGCTGGTTTCCTTTGCCGCCCCCGTCATGCGGGAGTTTTCCAACAGCGCAAGGCAGGCCTGCCATCTGGCAGTTTACGATCGCGGCGTCGTAGCGGTGATTGCGCAGCAGGATTCGTCCACCTATTGGGCCTTGTCGATCCGCGTTGGGGCGCAGATGAGCCTGTTCAACACTGGTTCCGGCCATGTGCTACTGGCGTTTCAGACCGATGCGCAACGCGAAATCATGATTGCAGAGCAGATCCGTGGCGGTGACGAGACATCGGTGCCGGAAGGACTGCTTGAACGCCTGGCGCAGATCAGGGCTGACGGATACGAGAGCATGAACAGCCTTCAAACCGCTGGCGTTCGCAATATTTCCTCGCCGATCCTGACGCTGGATGGAACGGCGCTTGCGGTTGTCACCTGCCCCTACATCACGCCGCTGAACAGCGATGCGCCGAGTGCCGATGATTGCATCGAGCTTATCCGTGATGCTGCCCGCAAGATTTCCGGTGTTGCTGCCGGACAATAGAAAACGCGACCGGCAGGGGACCGATCGCGTTTTCTTGACTGGAGGTCGTATAATTTAATAACGACCAACTATCACGAAGGTTCCAGAATTTTTCAGGCTGCCAGTTGCTTGCGAATAATGCCGCGCAGGGATTCGAGATCCTTGGCAAACTGACGAATACCTTCCGACAGCTTTTCCGTTGCCATGGCGTCTTCGTTCAAGTGCCAGCGGAAAGCCTTTTCATCGAGAGACTGCAATGGCTCAGCCTTGGCATCGTCAGCAGACAGCTTGCGCTCCAGCGTGCCGGTATCCTTGTCCAGCTCTTCCAGCAGCGCCGGGCTGATGGTCAGGCGGTCGCAACCAGCCAGCGCTTCGATCTCGCCGACATTGCGGAACGACGCACCCATGACGACGGTCGCAATGCCGTTGGCCTTGTAATAATTGTAGATCTTGCGAACGGACACGACGCCCGGATCGGTTTCTGCGGTGTAGTCTTCGCCGGTGGACTTCTTGTACCAATCGAGAATACGACCGACGAAAGGCGAGATAAGGAAAGCTTTGGCTTCCGCACAGGCGATGGCCTGCGCCTGCGAGAACAGCAGCGTCAGATTGCAATCGATGCCTTCGGCCTGGAGAATTTCAGCGGCCTTAATGCCTTCCCATGTCGAGGCGAGCTTGATGAGAATACGATCACGCTCGATACCGCGGTCCTTGTAACCGGCGATGATCTGGTGGGCCTTGGCTACAGACGCCTTTGTATCGAAGGAAAGGTCGGCGTCGACTTCGGTCGACACACGGCCCGGAACGAGTTCGACAAGCTTTGCACCGACAGAGATGGCCAGACGGTCCGCGATAGCGCCGACCACGGCGTCGGAGTCACCACCCTGCTTTTTACCCCAGGAAACGGCTTCTTTCACGGTGTCGGCAAACATCGGCGTGCCGAGCGCCTTCAGGATGATAGACGGATTTGTGGTGCAATCCACCGGCTTCAGGCGCGCGACGGCCTCGATATCGCCGGTATCGGCAACAACCGTCGTGATTTTGCGAAGTTGGTCAAGTTTGGAAGTCATGCTGATTGATCCTCGTCATCTCTGGAAAACCGTTTCAGCCGGGTTTCGTTCCTGCCTTCGCCTGCTTGCGCGCGATGCCGGAACCAAGCTGTTTTTTCATCGTTAAGTATCGCGCGGCGCCAATCCCAAAGTCAAGACATTTGCGCAATGCAATTGACATAAGTTTCACGCCTGCCATAGTGGAGGCTTCCTCCAAGCATGGCGAAAACAGTGGCGAAACTGCGAAGAGACACCCACACAGCCTATTCTGAAGCCGCATCCCTGCGGCTCAGGGCCGCGTGGCTCTATTACAATCAGGGCATGACGCAGAAGGACGTGGCGGAAAAACTCGGCATCAGTCGGTCTACCGTCATCCGTCTCTTGGACGAGGCTATGAAACGATCCGAGGTGCAGATCTGGATCAATGAGGGCATCGAGGATTACGTCGAACTCGCCATCAAGCTGGAGGCTGCCTACGGCCTGGATGAGGCGATCATCATTCCCTCCGCATCTGCAAAAGCGGAAGACATCGCCAAGGCTGTGGGTCTTGCCCTCGGTCAGTTCCTGTCGGAAGCCGTGCCCGACAATGCCACCATAGGCGTCGGCTGGGGCCGCACCATGACGGCATCGCTCTCCAGCTTCCGCCCTCCTCGGCGGGAAAACTGCAAGGTCGTTTCGCTTCTGGGCGGGATCGTCGCCGTCCACCAGACCAATCCGCTTGATTACACCTGGCGGCTGGCCAGCGCGCTGGGAGCGGAATGCTACATGTTCCTCGCGCCGCTGCTGGTGGATTCGGAAGAAACCCGCCGCGCCCTGATCGAAAAATGCGGCCTCAACACGCTGTTCGAACTGGCCGAAAATCTCGACCTTGCCATCGTGAGCTGCGGCGATATAGGGCCGCATTCGACGTCCCTGTCGGAAGGCTTCATTTCCAAGCAGACCCATGACGAACTGGTGGCGGCAGGCTGCGTCTGCGACACCATGTTCAACTTCATTGATGCGCAGGGACGCTCGGTCGATCACCCCATCAACCAGCGCGCCATGGCGATTGGCCTCGACACGCTGAAAAAGGCCCGTCACATCGTTCTCGCCTCCGGTGGCGCCCACCGCGCCACCGCCATCCGCGCCACCATCAACCGCATCGGCTGCAATACGCTGATTACGGATGAGGCAGCGGCGCGGGCGTTGCTGGAGTTGGTGGAAAGCTAAAGGGCGGATATTCAATAGATCTCGCGGGGCCATTCTCGCGCGCCATGCTGCACGAATAGAACCTGAATATCGTCACCCATGACTCTGTAAGCCACAATGTAAGGCGTGCCGGGTATGACAAGCTCCCGAGTACCTTCGATATCGCCTTTGCGACCAATGAATGGGTTCGATGCGAGAAGTTCTCCGGTCTTCCTGTGAATGAGACCGATGACGCGAGCAGCCGCTCGTGGGTTTTGTTCTGCTATATAGTCGCCAATGGCGGCGAGCTCTTTTAGGTATCGCCTTGTCCAGATGATACGCACAGCCCATTAAGCCTGATCGTAACGGTTCAAAACCTCGGCAATTTCTTCGTCGCTGGCGAAACCACCATTGTTTGCATCATCAAGCCCTTCTTTGACACCAGCAATCCACTGCTCCTGCCAAGCTATTGAACGGCCATGCGCAAGGGCGTCCTCAACGATCTGGCTTCGGGTCAAACTGCTTCGCGACGCCAGAAGATCGATACGGCGGTCGATATCATCGGAAAGTTGGATCGTGCTTTTCATCTGCTCTTCCCACGCTTTCACACGGCGGATTGGAATTTAAATCCATATCACATCGTCCGTTCGCCAATCAAACCTTTCCCGTTTCCCAGCCCAGCATTGCCCGCTTGCGGGTCAACCCCCAGTGATACCCCGTCAGCGCCCCGCTTTTGCCCACGGCCCTGTGGCAGGGAACGACGAAGGAGATAGGGTTGGCGCCGATGGCGGCACCGACGGCGCGCGATGCCGTGGGTTGGCCGATATCGTGAGCGACGTGGGAATAGGTGACGGCTTTGCCGAGTGGGATTTTCAGGAGGCTCTGCCAGACCCGGATCTGAAAATCCGTTCCAAGCAGGACGACGCGCAGTGGCTGTTCGCTTTTCCATTTGTCCGCATCGAAAATGCGTGAGGCATAGGGTGCTGTGGCGGCGCTGTCCTCTGAATAATCGGCATTGGGCCAGCGGCGCGACATGTCTTCGAAGCAGGCCTTCTCTTCGCCCGGATCGGCAAATGCGCAGCCAGCCAGCCCGCGATCCGTGATCATGACGAGCGCCAGACCGAAGGGCGACGGGTGAAAGCCGTAGCGGATGTGCAGGCCCGCGCCCTTGGCTTTCCATTCCCCCGGCGACATGGCCTCATGGGTCACGAAAAGGTCATGCAGACGGCCGGGGCCGGACATGCCGACCTCAATGGAAGTTTCCAGCAGAGGCAACCGCTCTTGCCCCAGCAACCGTTTGGCGTGATCCAGCGTCACCGCCTGCAGGAAAGCTTTCGGCGACAGGCCTGCCCACCGCGTAAAGGTCTTCTGCAATTGCGTGGGAGATTGCGAAAGCTTCGCCGCAATGGTGTCCAGTGATGGCTGATCGCGGTATTCCACCGTCAGGATTTCGATGACCTGCCGCACGGTTTCGTAATCCGTTCCAACCGGGGTTATGTCTTCCTTCAGCGTGATATTGGCGTTCATGGCTATCTCCTTGGCAGGCACAAAACCACGAGGCGTCACGCATCTCCACCCGTTTCTTGCTCGACCGGCTAAATTCTGAGCCGGACCGTCGCAAGCGCACCGCGAAAAGCCTTCGCAAAGCTTTCACGATCATCCGGATTGAGGAAGGAGCCAATGTCGGTCACCCTCCCCTCACCTGAAACATGCATGGAGGTTATGCCGATCTCATCGTGACGCTGGACCTGGAACCGCGCCCAGAACGGGTTGAAGCGATGTTCCACCACCCGTCCCGCCGGAGAGAATTTGCGGATGGAGAGAATGGTGCGCGACACCACCACTTCTTCGCGCGCTTTGGCAGCGCGGTAGTTCGCCCGGAACGCAATATAGAGCAGCACAAAGTCCAGGCCGAGAAACAGGCCGATCGGCCAGGCGCCGGTAACCATGAAGAACACGCCGTAGAGAAGGCAGACCGCCCCTGTCAGCGCCAGGAGAATGCGAAAGCCCTTGCGTCCAAGGGAGCGATGAGGAACAAGTTCCGCTGCAAAAACCGGTTGCTCGTTTACCCTGTCCACGTTGCCGTCCTCAATAGCGCGAAACCACAACTGACCATGACAATTGCCAAGAAGAAATCCAGCACCCAAATTCTGAAAAAGTCAAATATGACGTCACGTCGCAAGTCGGTGCGCGTCAAGACGCTTTATTCGCAGGACGAACTCAAGGAGATTTTCCGTCGTTTCTCGATCCAGCGACCGGAGCCAAAAGGGGAGCTGGAACATTCCAACCCGTTTACGCTGGTGGTGGCCGTTGCCCTTTCTGCACAGGCGACGGACGTTGGCGTCAACAGGGCAACCCGCGGTCTGTTTGCCGTAGCCGATACGCCGCAGAAGATGCTTGATCTGGGTGAAGAGCGGTTGATCGGCTACATCAAGACCATCGGGCTTTACCGGAACAAGGCCAAGAACGTCATCGCGCTTTCGCAAATGCTAATCGATGACTTCGGCGGCGAGGTTCCGCGCACCCGCGAAGAACTGATCAAGCTGCCGGGTGTCGGCCGCAAGACCGCCAATGTGGTGATGTCGATGGCCTTCGGCGTTCCGACACTGGCTGTGGATACACATGTGTTCCGAATCGCCAACCGGCTCCGTCTGGCGCCGGGGAAAACGCCTGACGAGGTGGAAGACCGCTTGGTGCGAATCATCCCGGACGACTATCTTTTTCACGCTCATCACTGGCTGATTCTACACGGGCGATACTGTTGCAAGGCGCGAAAGCCGGAATGCGAGCGCTGCGTGATTGCAGATATTTGCAAATCCCCAGAAAAAACCTGCGATATTCCAGCCCCTCTTGTCGAGCTACCGGCCCAGCTGACGGGTGAATGACGGGTCGCGGCGGCTGATGGATTTATGCAGATGCACCATCAGAGATGCGGCAAAAAGCGGCGTCAAAAGGTTGAGAAACGGGATGGCGAGGAAGGCCGCAATGACCAGACCGGCCATGAAAACCGTCGTGCCATGCTTTGAGCGAAACGCGCGCGCATCGTCCGGCGTGCGGAATCGCATGGCCGCAAATTCGAAGAATTCCCGGCCCAGCAAATAGCCGTTGACCAGAAAAAAAGCGATGAGATTGACGCCGGGCACCAGCAGCAGCATGAGCGCGATCAGGTTGCCTAAAATGACGATTCCGAAGAACTTCAGCGATGACGGAATGGCCTGAGCCAGCGGCATGGCAGCACCTGCGGGATCGTTCGGATAATCTTTCTTTTCAATGACTTCGGCCACGTCGTCCAGAAACAGACCGGCAATGATGGCAGTCACCGGCGAGATCAGCAAAGCCAGCACGAGCGCAAGGCCGATACCGGCGAGAATGGCCAGAATGAAGCTCATCCAGCCCGCCCATTCCGGCATGCTGGGCACCAGCGAATCAAGCCACGGCAATGCCAGCCATATGAAGATGCTGCGGATGGCAAACCACAGGCCCACGAGCACCAAAATCGTGAGGCCGAGGGATTTCCAGAACACCGAACGTGTCTCTGGAGCAAAAAGATTCCTGAAAGCATCACGCGCTGCACCAAAAATCATTCGCTGCCTCCCTTTTGGCTGATTTACAGGCGACGCGGAATCGCTCGCAAGTGGATGTGGACTTAGGGACCTACAGGATTACCGACAAGAATCCATCGGTCACCGGCAAAGAAAAATTTCAACCCGTCATTTTGCACTTGAAGGAAAGCAACTACTAAACTATAAAAACAAACAGGCAAAAAGTCGTATATTCTCGTCGGAGTGGGGATCAACGGAATGACACTTGGCCTTTTGTACAACCTAGTCGTCACGAATGGCAGCGGTAAATCCGCTTGAGCACCATCGTCCGCTAAAGACAAGAAAAAGAGGCGTCGTTGGAAAAATTGCTGATTGATCTCACCCGCTCGCTCAAGACAGGCACACCGTCTGAGCGAAGAATTGCGAAATACCTTATCGAGCATCTGGCCGAACTGCCGTTCGAAACAGCTGCAACACTGGCAGAAAAACTAAGCCTCAGCCCGATGACCGTCGGTCGGTTCCTACGGTCACTCGGCTACAGGCAATTGAGCGACATCCGCGAGCATTTGCGCGACGAATCGCACATTTCCGAGACGGCAGCCGTCGCGGCGCAGGAAGCACCGCAGACACCGCTGTCATCGTTGATGCTGCAACAGATTCAGGCGGTTCAAGCGGTCTATGATCTGGCTGGCCAATCCGTTTGGAAAACGGCGCTCAACAACATCGCGGAAAGCAAAAAGGTGTTCGTGGCCTCATCGGCCGAGAGTTTCGGCATCTGCCGTTACTTTTACACCAAGCTTCTGGAGTCACGTGAAAGCGTTCATTATCTGCAACGGGATGGCGCAACATACATCGCGCTAATGGATGAGCCGGTTGATGGCACCCTCCTGATTTTGATGGACTGTGGCGGCAATCTTGCGGCTTTGCAGCGTCTGGCGAAGATGGCCATGAAGGCCGGATACAAGACGGTGCTGATTACCACCCGGTTTTACGAGTGGGGGCCCGACAGCGCAGATATCTGCCTGACCATTCCGCTCACCCAGAATGGCGGACACAGCATGCTGCAATTGGTGGCTATCACCGAGTTCATGCTTCACTCCCTATCGCAGAAAAGCGAAACCGGACGCAGAGACCGGAACCGCCGCATCGGTGACATGCAGCGCGCGCTGAATGGCTGAATGACTTGGGAGCGGCGCTTGCGCCGCTCTTTTCATATCGTCAGATGGCTTCGAGTTCGGCGCGGTGGCGATACATGGCGAGAAACCGCTGGTAATCGCGCTCGTAACGCTGTTTGCGTTCACCGCTTGATATCTTCTCTTCACCACCCGAATACATGGCCGCACCGGCAGCGGCTAACCCTTGATACACGCCGCCTGCGGAGGCAGCCGTCATCGCCGTGCCGAGTAGAACCGCATCTGCGGTGGCGGGAATGACGATGCGTTTGCCGGTCACATCGGCGTAGAGTTCCATCAGCAGCGGGTTGTGAACATGGCCGCCGGTGACATGCAGCGTTTCGACCACATAGCCAAATCCCTCCATGGCATCCAGCACCTGCCGGGCGCCGAGCGCAATCGCCACGGCAGTGCGCCAATAGAGGCGGCAGAGACTGTCGAAGGAGATGTCGAGGGTAAGACCGCTGACGACGCCGCGCGCGTGCGGATCCGCCAGCGGCGAACGATTGCCGTGGAAATCCGGCAGAACATGTAGATGGTCGGCGAATCCCTCCCCTTCCGTGCGGCGCAGTTCCAGCACGCGATTCACGATACGCGCATGCAGTGCCGAGGTCGGCTCGCCGCCTGCGGCATGCATCAGCACGACGTGATCGAGAAGCGCGCCGGTGGCGGATTGCCCACCCTCCACCAGCCAGTGGCCGGGAAGGACAGCCTGCCAGTATGGCCCCCAGAGACTGTGGCCGGGCATGCGCTTCGGCGTCAGCGTAACGAGGCAGCTGGACGTTCCCGCAATCAGCGCGACATTGCTGCCGACATCGGATTGCAAACTGCCGCCGAGAGCGCCGAGTGCGCCTGCGTAAGCATCGATCATGCCCGCGGCGACATCGCAGTCCGTGTCGAGGCCCAATTCTTCGGCAGCTTGCGCTGAAAGCTTGCCAACGCTGTGGCCGGGCGCAACGGTGTTTATGGGCAGGTTACCGCGTTGCAGGAGGTCACCGAGGCCTGCGATTTCAAGATAATCCTGGCGCCAGCCCTGCCCTTCATGGCCAAGAAAATTCCACTTGGCCGTCAGCGTGCAATTGGAGCGCTTGGCGCTGCCGCTTGCCTTCCATGTCAGGAAGTCGGCAAGATCGAAGAAATATCCGGCCTTGGCCCAGCTACCGGGAAGATGTTTTTTCAACCACATCAGCTTGGGCATCTGCATCTCGGGCGAAATCGATCCACCTGCGAAATCGAGCACCGGGTGGCCAGACGCGCTCAGAAAATCGGCCTCAGCGATGGCACGGTGGTCGAGCCAGACGATGGTGTCGAAACGATCTTCACCTGTCGTGGACACCGTGACCTGCTCGCCCTGCGGCCCGCGCACGACGAGCGAACAGGTGGCATCGAAGCCGATGGCCGCAACCGACGATGCCGGAACATCCGCATCCGCCATGGCCTTGCGCACAGCGGTGCAGACGGCATTCCAGATATCGGCGGAATCATGCTCGGCGTGATTTTCCTTGGGGCGTTGCATGAGGATGGGGTGGGTTGCGCGAGCCATCAGCTTGCCGCTCGTATCGAAAACGCCAGCGCGGGCGCTGCCCGTGCCGACATCGACAGCAACAAGATGTTGACGCATCAAGCTAAATTCCCATCCCTCAATCGCAAACCGTGCGTATGGCGACCGGCAGTACCGACACCATTAATTCCGCGCAGTTTGATGGGCCACAAGTTGGACCAAATCCGGCATGGCGTCAAACACCAGATCGGGTTGCAGGCTGGCGATGTGTTCACGAAATGCAGGGAAACGGGCATGGGAACCACCGGTAAAGGCAAAGACGCGCATACCTGCCGCCTTGGCAGCGGCAATTCCGGCGGGACTGTCTTCGATGACGATGCAATCCCTCGGCTCCACCTGCATCTGGTCTGCCGCATGCAGGAAGAGATCCGGTGCTGGCTTACCGTTTTTCACCATGGTGGCACTGAAAATATGCGGCTCGAGCTTGTCCAGCAGGCCGGTGAGGCCTAGCGAATAGCGGATGCGCTCCGGCTGGCTGGAAGAGGCGACGCAGCGCGGAACCGACAGGCGATCCAGCGTTTCAGCCATGCCGTCGATGGCTTTCAGCTCATCGCGAAAACGCTGGAAGAGTTCGCTGCGCATGTGCTCAAGAAAGTCGATATCGGTTTCGACGCCGTATTCATCCCAGAGCGTCGCCGTCATGCTGGCGACGCTGCGGCCGAGGAAGCGCTGATAGGCTTCTTCCTCGGTGATCTGGACGCCCTGATGGGCGACCATGTCGATCAAGACCGCAATCGAGACCGGTTCGCTATCCACGAGAACGCCGTCGCAATCAAAGATCAACAAAGGCGCGTTCCCGGTTTGCATGGCACATCTCTTTTCGTCAGCTGACGAGTTTGTTTTGCAGATAAAGTTCAAGTGTCTCAGCCGTACCCTTCTCCCACAACGTCTTCAAGGCGTGGGCGAAGCGTTTGCGGAAGAGTTCCGACTTGGCGACCTCGCCGAAGATGTCGTCCAACGCCAGAAACGCCGTCGGATCGTCCTTGGCCTTGATGGCGGCGGCTTGGAGACGCTCGGCGCTGGCATCGTTGAAGGCGATCTTTGCGCCACTATCGGACGTGCCGTGGAAATAACGGCACCACAGCGCTGACACCAGCGAGAGACCGACGATATCATCGCCCTTTTCAAGCCGATCTGCCGTCGATGGCAGGATGAATTTCGGCTGGCGGTTGGAGCCATCCTGCGCCAGACGCGGAATGGTATCGCCGATCTTGGGGTTGAGGAAGCGCCGCTCGATGAGGTCGAAATATTCATTGAGGTCGGTATCCGGCACCGGCGGAATGATCGGGATGATCTCTTCCTTCTCCAGCTTGGCGAGGAAGGCACGGATCAATGGGTGCTCCATCGCCTCATGCACGAAGTGGATGTCGAGAAGCGCTGCCGGATAGGCAATGGCAGCATGGCCGCCATTGAGGATGCGGATTTTCATATGCTCATAGGGCGCAACCTCGGGCACGAACTGCACGCCGACCGTTTCCAGCGCCGGACGGCCAGCGGGGAAGTTGTCTTCCATGACCCACTGCTTGAACTCTTCGCAGAAGACTGGCCAGTTGTCGTCGATACCGAAATCATCGCGGGCGATATCGCGCTCGCGCTCACCGGTCGCTGGCGTGATGCGGTCCACCATGGAATTGGGGAAGGAAACGTTCTCGCTGATCCAGTTGGCAAAGGATGGGTCGGACAGTGCCGCCAACCCGACGACGGCGTTTTTCGTGACCTTGCCATTATGGGGAATGTTATCGCAGGACATGACGGTGAAGGGCTGGATGCCCTTGTCCTTGCGGGCTTTCAGGCCTGCAACGATAAGGCCGAAGACCGTCTTTGGTGACGCGGGGTTCTTGCCGTCTTCGGCGATGGCCGGGTGCTGTGGATTGAAGGTGCCCGAGGCATCGATGAAATAGCCGCCTTCGGTGATGGTCATCGAGACGATGCGGATTTTCGGATCGGCCAGTGTTCCGATGGTGGCGGCTGTGTCACCAATCTTCAAAATGTCGATCATCGGCGCGGTGACGCGTGCGCCGGTGCGGTTGTTGTCCTGCTCAACAACGGTCGTCAGGAAGTCCTGTGCCGCAAGCTTCTCGCGCATGACGGTATCAGATGGCAGAACGCCCGCGCCGATGATCGCCCAATCGTGGTCGGCACCGGTGTTGAACAGGTCGTCCAGATAGATCGCCTGATGGGCGCGATGGAAATTGCCCACGCCGAAATGCACGATACCAGCGGAGAGATCGTCACGCGAATAGGACGGAACGGACGCCGTTGCCTTGACCTGATCAAGCGTTGCGAGCGAGAGTTTTGATGTCATGAGACGATCCTCGAATTTCCTGTCATGGGGCAATCACCAGGGCTGATCGCCGATATGGCCAGCCATGAGGCGATGCGGTCTGGCACTTAAATGGCCAGGCCGCTGCTATCGAACTTATGGATTTTGCTGTCATCCGGCGTGATGAAAACGGTATCGCCATGCTGACACGCAAACTCGCCACCGGCACGAGCCGTAATCATACCGATATCATCGACATTGATGTGGATGAAGGTGTCGGATCCCAGATGTTCTGCAACCGCAACCGTGCCCTTCCACACACCGCTGTCCTTGGAAAGCAGCAAATGTTCCGGGCGAACGCCGACGGTGTCGGCACCCTTGCCTTGGGCATAGGCGCCCTTGACGAAGTTCATGCGCGGCGAGCCAATAAAGCCAGCGACGAAGAGGTTGCGCGGCGTCTTATACAGCTCCATCGGCGAACCGACCTGCTCGATATTGCCGCGATTGAGCACGACGATCTTGTCGGCCATGGTCATGGCTTCCACCTGATCATGCGTGACGTAGATCATCGTCGTCTTCAGCGTATTGTGAAGCTCGGAGATTTCGAGACGCATGGTGCCGCGCAAGGAGGCATCGAGGTTCGACAGGGGTTCATCGAACAGGAAGGCCGATGGTTCACGCACGATGGCACGACCGATGGCGACGCGCTGGCGCTGGCCGCCAGAGAGCTGCGAAGGGCGGCGGTCGAGATAGTCGGTCAGGTTCAGAATGCTGGCTGCATCATTGACCTTCTTGTCGATGACGGCCTTGTCCAGCTTGGCCATTTTGAGGGGAAAGCCGATATTGTTGCGCACGCTCATATGTGGATAGAGCGCATAGGACTGGAACACCATGGCAAGGCCGCGTTCCGCGGGCGCCTTTTCGGTGGCGTCCTTGCCATCGATTATGATCTGGCCGCCGGTCACATCTTCAAGGCCTGCGATGAGGCGCAGAAGTGTAGACTTGCCGCAACCGGACGGGCCGACGAAAACCACGAACTCGCCATTCTCGATATCGAGATTGATGGACGGAATGACCTTGGCTTCACCGAAGACCTTGGACACGTTTTTAAGGGAAATGCTGCCCATTTTCTGTTCCTTATTTCACCGCGCCAAAGGTCAGGCCGCGAACGAGTTGTTTCTGGGAGAACCAGCCAAGCACGAGGATCGGCGCAATCGCCATCATCGAAGCGGCAGACAGCTTCGCCCAGAACAGACCCTGCGGGCTGGAGAAGGAGGCGATGAAGGCCGTCAGCGGTGCTGCATTGGTTGTCGTGAGACGAATGGTCCAGAAGGATTCGTTCCACGCCAGAATGATGTTGAGGAGGAGCGTCGAGGCAATGCCCGGGATCGCCATCGGCGTCAGCACATAGACGATCTCGTTCCACAGAGAAGCGCCATCCATGCGCGATGCTTCGAGGATTTCGCCCGGAATTTCCCGGAAATATGTGTAGAGCATCCATACCACGATCGGCAGATTGATGAAGGTGAGCATGATGGTGAGACCGATGCGGGTATCCAGCAGACCGGCATTGCGGAAGATCAGGTAGATCGGCACCAGCACGGCGACCGCAGGCATCATCTTGGTGGAGAGCATCCACATCAGAATATCCTTGGTGCGTTTGGTGGGCGAAAACGCCATGGCCCAGGCCGCCGGTATGGCGATGATGAGCGCGAAGATCGTCGAACCGACCGACAGGATGACCGAGTTCATGAAAGGCTTGAAGTAGTCGCGCTGGGTGTTGACCGTGATGTAGTTTTCAAACGTGCCCGATGGCCAGAGGCTGAAGCCCGCAATGGCTTCCGGCTCCGTCTTCAGCGATGTCAGGAACGCATAGAGGATCGGGAAGAACAGCAGGAGGGCGATGACCCAGGCGGCGATGGTGAAACCGATTTTGGAGCGTGTCGAGACTTTACGAGCCATGATCCTGTCTCCTATCGATCGAGGTTCTTGCCGACGGCGCGCATCAGGAAGATGGCGACGACGTTTGCAAGGATGACGGCGATGATGCCACCGGCGGACGCTCCACCCACATCATAGCCCAGCAGCGCCGTGCGGTAGATGAGGAAGGCGAGATTGGTCGAGGCGTAGCCCGGGCCACCATTGGTGGTGACGAGGATTTCCGCGTAGACGCCGAGCAGGAAGATCGTCTGGATGAGAATGACGACCGTAATCGCGCGCGCCAGATGCGGCAGCGTCAGATAGATGAAGCGGCTGAAGAAACTCGCGCCGTCCATTTCGGCGGCTTCCTTCTGCTCGCCATCCAGAGACTGAAGGGCAGTGAGCAGGATCAGCGTTGCGAAGGGAAGCCACTGCCAGGCAACGATGATGACGATGGACAGCAGCGGAAACTGCGAGAACCAGTCGATGGGCTGAAATCCGAAGAACCGTGACAGGTCCGCCAGCACCCCGTAACCGGGATGCATGATCATGTTCTTCCAGACGAGCGCGGCCACCGGCGGCATGACGAAGAAGGGTGAGATGACGAGAATGCGAACGATGCCCTGACCGAAAATCGGCTGATCCAGCAACAGCGCAATGCCGATGCCGCCGATGACCGTGATCATCAGCACACCACCGACGATGACGAGCGTATTCCAGATCGACTGGAAGAAGGCCGGATCGGTATAGAAATACTGATAATTGAACAGGCCCGCAAAGCTGACATTGGCCTGGTTCAGAAGATTGTAGTTCTGGAAAGAATACCACAGCGTCATGGACAGTGGCACGATCATCCAGACCAGAAGCAGGATGACCGATGGCGCCATCATCAGCCGCGCCAGATTTTTGGTGTTTTGCGTCGCCATCGGATGGCTTCCTCCGCCCTCTGAGCATGGTGTCGAAGACCCCCTCTGGCCTGCCGGCCATCTCCCCCACAAGGGGGGATAAACTGTGCCGCAAACGCCGAAGTTCACTCGGTGCGACAACGGTGCGGCGGATAAAGCCCCTCCCCCTTGTGGGGAGGGGTTGGGGAGGGGATTTCACAGAAACATAACGGCTTTGAATATATGCGCCGCCCGGCCCTCAGAGCCGGACGGCGATCTTTGGGAGGATTACTTGATATATCCCGAGCGTGTCATTTCACGCGTGGCCGTGGACTGGGCACCGGCGAGCGCGTCATCGACGCTGGACTGACCGGCAACGACTGCCGAGAACAGCTGACCGACTGTTGTGCCGAGCGACTGGAACTCAGGGATCGCCACGAACTGGCCGCCTGTGTAAGGCACCGGCTTAACGGTTGGCTTGGTGATATCGGCCGCATTCATCGCTGCCAGCGTCGGGGCTGCAAAGCCTGCCGCCTTTTCGTAATCCGCGTTCTTGTAAAGCGAGGTGCGGGTGCCAGGAGGAACGTTGGCCCAGCCTTCCTTGGAAGCGACGAGCTTTGTGTAGTCCTTGCTGGTTGCCCAGGCGATGAACTTTTCAGCAGCGTCCGCCTTCTGCGAGCTCTTCGGAATGGCCAGGTTCCAGGACCAGAGCCAGTTGCCGTGGTTTTTCAACTCGCCATGCGTCGGGAACAGCGCGTAGCCGACCTTATCCGCAACTTTGCTGTCCTTCGGGTTGGACACGAAGGATGCCGCAACCGTGGCGTCGATCCACATGCCGCATTTGCCCTGCTGGAACAGCGTCAGGTTTTCGTTGAAGCCGTTGGAGGAGGCACCCGATGGACCGGCATCCTTCATGAGGTCGACGTAGAACTGAAGGGCGTTCTTCCACTCGGGCTGATCGAACTGCGGCTTCCAGTTTTCATCGAACCAGCGGCCACCGAAGGAGTTGGTCAGCGCCGTGATGAAGGCCATGTTTTCGCCCCAACCGGCCTTGCCGCGAAGGCACATGCCGTTCACATCGGCCTTGCGGTCGGTGATCTTGCGGGCTGCATCGCCGATGAATTCCCATGTCGGGTTTTCCGGCATCTTCAGGCCTGCTTTTTCAAACAGGTCCTTGCGATACATGATCATGGCGGATTCGCCGTAGAACGGTGCCGCATAAAGCTTGGAGTCGACCGTCAAGCCGCCCTTGATCGATGGCAGCATGTCGGCGACATCGTAGTTATCGCCCAGCTTTTCGAGCGGCAGAAGCCAACCCTGCTTGGCCCAGATCGGAACTTCATAGTTGCCGATGGTCATGATGTCATATTGGCCGCCATTGGTGGCGATATCGGTGGTGACGCGTTCGCGCAGGACGTTTTCTTCCAGCGTAACCCATTCAACGTTGATATCGGGGTTTTTGGCGGTGAAATCGGATGTCAGTCCCTGCATGCGGATCATGTCGCCGTTGTTCACGGTGGCGATGGTCAGCGTTTCTGCGGAAGCGAGGCCCGAAAAGGCGAGAGCCGAGCATGCGCCCAGCAGAAGTGTCTTCAAAGTCATGATCTTCCTCCCAGAAGAAGTTATTGAGCATTCGCTTTGCTCTAGGGCAAATACTCACTTATGGGAAATGAAAGTCAAGCACCTACTTGCGCTGCGATGCACAAGGAATAACTAACATACTGAAAAGAATATTATATTTCTGCTCAGTTTCTGAGCAAATATTCGGCCGATGCCTCGTCCGTGATGACGCCATTCAGCAGGCCGCCGCGCAAAGCGGCGAGAATAGCGGGTGATTTCTGCTTGCCCTGGGCAATGCCGATCACCGTGCTGGTCTCTCTCGGCGGCAGTGGAACGGAGGCAACGCGATCATTGATGGGGGTATCGAGAAACTGACCATTGCGATCGAAAGACCAGCCGCATATTTCGCCCGCACCACCCTTGGCGATGAGGTCGCGCATCTCCTGAACCTCGAGAAAGCCATCAAGGCAAAGCGGCGCATCCTCTGCCAGTTGCCCGACGCCGACGAAGGTCACGTCGGCGGCAGCGCCCAGCGCCAGCGTGGAGCGGACCATGGACTGGTCATGCAGCAATTCGCGCTCTTCCGCAGAGGAACAGAGAACCGGCAAGGGCATGGGAAAGTGCCGCGCCTTGATGGCATCGGCCATCGAGAAAATGACGTTGTAATAGGCGGCCGAGCCATCCGGGCCGATATTGCCGGTCAGTGAGACGATGCGGTGCTGCGGGCATTCCATCGGTGGCAGTTGATCCACCGCCGCCTTCAACGTTCGTCCCGTTCCGATGGCGAGCACGATGGGATCGGCCTTGCGCAGCCAGCGTTCGATTTCGGCCGCCCCCGCCTCGGCAATGCCGACTGTGGAGGAGACACCTGCCGGATCGCTCGGCACGACCTCCACATATTTCAGCGAAAACCGATTACGCAGAGCCTCGCCTTTTTCCAGGCAGGCGGCAATGGGATGATCAAGCCGCACCTTGATGAGACGTTCGGTAACGGCCAGCGAGACGAGCCGTTGCGCGGACTGGCGGGAGATGCTCATGGCGCTGGCGATCTCATCCTGCGTGCGACCAGCAACGTAATAGAGCCACCCGGCCCGCGCCGCGTCGTCTAGCCGTCCAGCTGTTTCGGATCGTCTGGCCATATGCCTGCCCCTACGTCATATTTCCACTGTGCTGACATTTTTCTAGAGCCCGTGTCAAACGCGGCAAGTCGCCCTCAGCCAAACAATGGCCCGACCACGAAATAAAGCGCGGCCTTTACGATGCCGTAGATCACACCGCTGACGATGGCGACAGAGACGACCGACAGGACGCCGGCAAGCAGCGCAAACAGGCCGTCCCGCTCTAAAAGAGCAAAGGAAAAACAACCAATTGCGAGCGCAGGGAGAATATTGCCGAGCGGAATCGGCAAGGCCAGAATGACCGCGAGCAGCAGACAGATGAGGCCAATCAGGCGCTCGCATACGGGCGAAAAAAGCACCTCCATGCGTGGACGCAGCAACTTTTGCACCCAGAGCAGGACAGGAACGATCTTTTGCACCACGCGGGCAAAGTCTTCCCGCGCCAGTGATCGATCAGCGATCATGCGCGGCAACCACGGGCTCTTTCCGGCGAAAAGCTGGGCGGCGAGGAAGACCAGCGGCGTGCCCGTTATGGCAGACGTGCCGGGCGGCGTGGGCACGATATTGGGCAGCGCAAAGACCAGCATCAACGCGCCAAAGGCACGATCTCCCATGGCCGACAGAAGATCGCCGACGGAGATGCGTGCGCGGCTTTCATCGCCAGCGAGCGCTTGCAGAATATCGACAAGGCCGACCTTGGGCGCTTCGGGTTCCGTCAATGTCAGGTCGGTATTATCAACCGGACCGGAGAGAGCAGGATTATCCGACAGGCGCAGCATAGGGTTTCAACTCCAGAATAATGGTTCCGCTCTAACAGATGAATGGCGGCAGCAATACGACAACACGCTTATATTCTGATCGTTCCCTACCGGCGTAGTCTCGGATCGAGCATATCCCGCAAGCCATCACCCAGAAGATTGAAGCCGAGAACAGCCAAGGCGATGGCCAGACCGGGGAGAATGGCAAGCCAGGGTGCGGCGGAGAGATAGGTCTGCGATTCCCACAACATCCGCCCCCAGGTGGGGGCCGGTGGCGGCATGCCAAGACCGAGGAAGCTGAGACCAGCCTCGGTGAGAATGGCAAGCCCCAGCTGGATGCTGACCTGTACGATGATGAGATTGGTGAGGTTGGGCAGAATGTGGGTAACGGTAATACCGCCCCTGCCCCGCCCCAGGCTTTCCGCCGCCAACACGAAATCCCGTGCCCATAGCTGCAAGGCGGCAGCGCAGGTCAGCCGGGCAAAGACCGGCACCATGAAAGTGGCGATGGCGATGATAGCCGTGAAACGACCGGAGCCGATGAAGGCACCCAGCATCATGGCCGAGAGGATGGGTGGCAGCGCGAAAATGATGTCGCAGAGCCGCATCAGCAAGGCCTCTACGACACCCCGTTGTGCCGCCGCAAACACGCCGACCAGCGTGCCGATGGTGGCACCGATGGCGACCGCCATGACGGCGGTAGACAAAGAATTCCACGCACCCACCATCAGCATGGAGAGGATATCGCGCCCGAACTGGTCCGTACCGAGCAGGCCCTGAGTGAGCGGTGGCCTCAGCTTGGCGACGATGTTCATTTTCGTCGGCACATGCGGCGTCCAGACGAAAGAGAGCGCCGCAATGGTCAATAGAGCACCAGTGATGGTGGCACCCGCCAGAAGGGGAACGTGGCGGCGATTGAAGCGTCTCATGCGGCGCGCGCCCGTAAACGCGGATCGATCAGCAGATAGGCCATATCGACAAGGAAATTCATTGTGATCACCAGCGCGCAGAAGAACAGCACGACCGCCTGCATGACCACGATATCGCGCTGGGTGAGCGCCTGATAGGCAAGACGCCCGAGGCCGGGCAGGTTGAAGACGTTTTCCACCAGCACCGTGCCTGCAATCAGGAAGGTGAATTGCAGGCCGATCATGGTGATGACGGGGATCAGCGCATTGGGCAGAACGTGTTTCCACAACGTCGCGCTTTCACCGATGCCCTTGGCGCGGACAGTCCGCACGAAATCCTCTCCCATCACCTCCAGCATGGCGGAGCGGCAGACCCGTATCAGCACACCAGCCTGAGAAAAGGCGAGCGCGACCGCCGGAAGAACAAGTGCCTTCACTGCCGCGCCAACACCCGCCTGCCAGCCCGGAAAGCCACCCGATGGCATCCAGCCGAGTGTGGTGGAGAAGACCAGGATGAGCAGCAGCCCGACCCAGAAGCCTGGAACGGCAATCCCCGCATGGGAAAACAGGCCGCAGAGAAAGTCGATGACGCCGCCTCTGTAGCGCGCCGCGATAACACCGAGCGGGATGGCGATGAGGATGGACAGGCCAACGGAGATGAGAGCGAGCGGTAGCGTAACGGTGAGCCTGTCTAGGATAAGCCCGGCCACCGGGACGCCATAGGTATAGGATTGGCCAAGGTCACCCCGTGCGATGGCCGCGAGCCAATGGAGGTAGCGCAGGGCCAGAGGCTGATCGAGACCCATCTGCTTTTGTAGCGCTGCGAGTGTATCAGGGCTGGCCGATGTGCCGAGCATGATGGCGGCGGGGTCCCCCGGGAGCAGGCCCATGACGAAGTAGATCAGGAAGGATACGGCCAGCAAGGTGATGAGGAGGGTTAGGATGCGGCGGGAGATGAGGGCGATCATGTGGGTGCCCGGTCTCTAGGTCGGTGGGTGTGGTTTACCCCNNNGGGGTAAGCCACACCCACCGGCACTATACTGCAAACCCATCATCCTCACTCTTCCCAATGCACATCCGTCAACACATTGGACGGGATCGGCTCGTTCTCCCAAAGCCCCTGAATCTTCCTGTCCCAGACCCCGAGCTTGGGCATGACGAAGAGAAACAACGCAGGGACATCCTGCGCCAGAATTTTCTGCGCGTCCTGATACAGACCCTCCTGCTCGACCGGATCGGTCGTCAGTTCGACATTCTTGATGATCTCGTTGAAGGTCGGGTTCTTGTAGTTGAAGTAATAGGGATCGCGCGCAAAAATATCGATATCCATCGGCTCGGCATGGGCGACGATGGTCATTTCGTAATTGGCGCCTTTCAGAACATCCGAAACCCATTTGGCCGGAAATTCGGTGGTTTCGATGGTCATCGTCACGCCGATTTCGGCAAACATGGCTTGAAGCACCTGCGAGGTGCGCTGCGCATAGGGCATCTGCGGGGCCTTGATGGTAAAGCTGAGGCCGTTGGGATAACCGGCTTCCGCCAGCAACGCCTTGGCCTTTTCCGGATCGTAAGGGTGGACGCCGGTGGTATCGACATAGCCGCGATCATTGGGCGTGTAATGGCTGCCGATGGCCGTGCCGAAGCCGGACCATGCGCCTTCGATGACGGTTGCGCGGTCCACTGCCATCATCAGGGCCTGACGCACGCGCTTGTCGTTGAATGGTTTGACGGCATTGTTCATGCCCGCCACGACCTTCAATTCGGTGTTGCCGACGAAGGTGCCGAGTCGCGCATCGCCATCGAACGAGCCCATCAGTTCGGGCGCGCCGAATTCAGGGAAGGCATCGACATCGCCGGATTTGAGCGCCGCGGCCTGCGCCTGCGGATCGGGAATGAAGCGGAAGGTTGCCTTGTCGAGCGCAACTGTCACTGATTTGTCCCAGTAATCCACATTGCGCTCCAGCTCGACCTTGTCGCCCTTGGCCCAGTTGACGAATCTAAACGGGCCAGTGCCGATGGGCGTCGTCTTGTTGGCTTCGGCAGACTTCGTGCCGACCATGACCGAGGCTGGCCAGCCCAGCCAATAGAGCAGACTGCCGGAGGGCTGTTTCAGTTTGAGAACAAGCGTCGTCGCGTCAGGCGTTTCGATTCTGTCGATGGCGGCGAAAAAGCGTTTCTGCGGATTGATGGAGGTGTCACCGCGCGCACGGTCCAGCGATGCCTTGGCGACAGTGGAGTCGAAGACCTCGCCATCGTGGAATTTCACGCCCTCATGCAGCTCGAACGTATAGGTCTTACCATCCTCGGATATGTCCCAGCTATCGGCCAGTTGCGGCTGGATCTTGCCCTCCCTGTCGATGGTGACGAGGCCCTGGAAGATGTTCTGCCAGGTGACCTGACCGATGAAGACGTTAGCGCCAGCTGTCGGGTCAAGCCCTGCGGCCTCCGTGCCCATGCCGATGGTGATGGAATTTTTTGCCGCTGCAAAAGTCTTCGTGGCGGGCAGCATGGCTGAAAGCGTGGTGGCAACGGCAAGACCCAGGGCCAGACGGCGTGTGAGGTTTACCGATTGCAAAAGCATGCTGCGCATCATCATCGTCTCCGGTCGAGTGGCGCAAACATTTTGTGTTCAGCGCGTTGCTAAAATCGCTACACGATATCGGCAGCAGAAATCAAACGCTTATTTTTGGCAGGTTACCAATGAAAGTTCCGATGAAATCTGCCAGTGTCGCTGCTGCAAAGGAGAGTTCCCGGTCTGGCGCCACATCAAGTTCCATATGCGTGCGCACGCCCTTGGGACCACTCAAGGGGATCGCGACCATCTGGCCAGACTTGATTTCACGGGCCAAGGTCAAAGCGGGCAGAAGGGTGACGGCGGCACGATCCAGCACCAGTTCCTTCAGCAGCTCCAGCGAGCTGACAGTGAACACCGGATCGAGCGTGATGCCAGCTTGCGCAAACAGCGCATCGAAAGCCTGTCGTGCCGCGAAGGTTTTCTCCGGCAGTGCCAATGGCATAGCGGCAAGGTCCTTCAATGAAATCGAAGACTTGGCCGCCAGCGGATGATCTGCGGGGAGGATGACATCGTAGCCGATTTCCCGCTTTGCGAGGATTTTGACCTCCGATGTCTTCGGCGCAAACAGGGTGATGGCGATATCGGCCTGCGCCGAAACCAGCGCGTCGATGGCCTGACGTGCCGAGGTGATATGCACCTCGAAACGCAGCTTCGGATAGGTTTGGGCGAATTGCGATAGCGCCGGTGCCAGCAGGCTGGCGACGGTTGCGCCATTGGCATAGATCGTAGCGCGCCCACGCTCCAATCCCTTGAGATCATCGATCAGTTGGTGAACGTGGCCAAGCTCGCGCAGGGTTTTTCCGGCCCGTTCCGCCAGAAGCTCTCCCGCCGCCGTCAAGGTCACGCCCCGGCTGGAGCGTTCGACCAGCGGCGCGCCGAAATAGTCCTCCAGATTTTCGATCTGGCGACTGACGGCAGTGGGCGCAACATTGAGATTTTCCGCCGCCGCCCGCATGGAACTGGTGCGCACGAGTTCGTCGAAATACATCAATGCGCGTAGGTTCATGGCTTTCTTTCTAACGTTTCCGTCATGCCGATGCGTGGAAGAGTTCCTGGCCGGGTCAATTTCACTGCCGTCATCCTCGGGTCAAGCCCGAGGATGACGGCAACGGGTTAGGCAAACGTCGCAGCACCTCATCAATCGCGCACGAACCCTTCACTCGCCACCAGCAACTGCCTTGTGTAATCCGCCTGAAACTTGCGGCTTTCCAGCGCTTCCACATCCAGCATTTCCACCACCTTACCGCTTTTCATCACGGCAAGACGGTCGCACATGTGGCTGATGACGCCGAGGTCGTGGCTGACCATGAGGAAGGTGAGGCCTCGGTCCTTACGGGCCTGTTCCAGCAGATTGAGGATTTCGGCCTGAATGGAGGCGTCGAGCGCCGAGGTCGGCTCGTCCAGCAGCAGGATTTTCGGCTCCAGAATGAGCGCACGCGCAATGGCAATGCGCTGGCGCTGACCGCCGGAAAGCTGGTGTGAATAGCGGAAGCGGAAGCCGGTTCCCAGACCGACCTCATCCAGCGCGCGGGTGATGCGGGCTTCCTTGTCCTCGATACCATGGATCGTCAAAGGCTCCAGCAACAGCGCGTCCACCGTCTGGCGCGGATGCAGCGAGCCATAGGGGTCCTGAAACACCATCTGCACATCGCGGTAGAAGCTCTTTTCGCGGAACTTGCTCTTGAAGGTCCGCCCCTCCACCATGAGGGTGCCCTCATCGAAATGGTTGAGACCGGCGATGGCGCGCAACAGGGTGGATTTGCCTGAGCCGGATTCACCGACCAGGCCGAAAGATTCCCCCTTGTTAACTTCGATGCTGACGCCATCGAGCGCGATATGGCCGTCGAAATCCACCAGCAGATCGGAAACGGAGAGAACTGAGGTCATAGGCGCCACTCCAGCTGGCGGTCCAGAACCGGCAGCGGATGTCTGTTCTCACCAATTTTTGGCAGGCAGTTGAGCAAACCGCGCGTGTAAGGGTGCTGGGCATTGTCGAGATTGCTCGCCTGAAGCTCTTCCACCACGCGGCCCGCATACATCACGAGGACGCGGTCGCAAAAGGACGAGACCAGACGCAGATCATGCGAAATGAAGATGAGGCCCATGCCGCGGTCGCGCACCAGCTTGTCGAGAATACCAAGGACTTCCAGCTGCACCGTCACATCCAGCGCCGATGTCGGCTCGTCGGCAATCAGCAGTTCCGGGCCGCAGACCAGCATCATGGCGATCATGACGCGCTGGCCCATGCCGCCGGAGACTTCATGAGGGTAAAGACCAAAGACACGGGCAGGCTCGCGGATCTGCACCGCCTCCAGCATGTCGAGCGCTCGCTGTTTGGCCGCCGAGCTGCTGATGCGCTCATGAGTCTGCAAGGTTTCCACGATCTGGCGACCGATGGGCATGACCGGGTTCAGCGAATATTTCGGGTCCTGAAGGACCATGCCGATGCGTTTGCCGCGAATGCTGCGGCGTTGCTTGGCAGAGGCTTTCAACAAATCGATATCGCCGAAGCGCAAGGCCTCCGCCTCGATCTTCGCGGCAGACGGCGTCAAACCCATGATGGCGCGTCCGGTCTGGGATTTGCCGGAACCGGATTCGCCAACGATGCCGAGACGCTCTTTGCCGAGCGTAAACGACACGCCACGCACGGCTTCCACCAACCCGGTGCGGGTGGGAAAGGAGACGCGTAAGTTGTCAACGGTCAGAAGCGGCGCACTCATTGGCCAGCCTCCTTCGGGTCCAGCGCATCACGCAGGCCGTCACCTAGCAGGTTGAAGCCGAGGCTGACGATGAGGATGGCGATACCCGGCATGGCCGCGACCCACCATTGATCGAGAATGAAGCGGCGACCGGACGCGATCATCGCGCCCCATTCCGGCAGCGGCGGCTGTGCGCCGAGACCGAGGAAGCCGAGACCGGCGGCGGTCAAAATGATGCCCGCCATATCCAGCGTCACGCGCACGATGAGCGAGGACATGCACAGCGGCATGACGTGTTTGAGCACGATGCGCCACGGCGACGCGCCCATCAATTGCACTGCCGCGATGAAATCGGAATGGCGGAAGGTCATGGTTTCTGCGCGCGCAATGCGCGCACAGGGCGGCCATGAGGTGATGGCGATGGCCAGCACCGCATTTTCGATACCCGGCCCCAGAGCCGCAACCAGCGCCAGCGCCAGAACGAGCTTCGGGAAGGCCAGAAAGATATCGGTGATGCGCATCAAAACGGCGTCCACCCAGCCACCGGCATAACCGGCAACGGTGCCGACGATGAGGCCAACGGGGGCTGCGATGATGGCCACCAGCACAACCACGAACAGCGTTAGCCGCGAACCATGGATAAGGCGCGAGAGAATATCGCGGCCCTGATCATCCGAGCCGAGAAGATAGCCTGCACTGCCGGGCGGCAGCAGGCGGGCGTTGCGCAGGTCGCCCTGAACGGCGGAGTGCGGGGAGAGCACATCGGCAAAGATCGCGACCAGCACCAGTGCGAAAATGATGCCCAGCCCGGCCAGCGCCAGGCGGTTTTCCGAAAACCGTCGCCAGATGACATAGGCGCGACCAAGCCTTGCCTGACCGCGCGAGGCGGGACGGTCGGACAGCAGCCATTCGCGGCTGTAGGGTTTCAAGGGTGTCGAAGCTGTCGTCATCGGCTGCGCGTCCTTGGATCGAGCGTCCGGTAGAGCAGATCGGACAGGAGATTGATGCTGATGAACACAGCGCCAATCACGATGGTGCCGCCGAGGACGGCATTCATATCAGCGTTCTGCAAGGAGTTGGTGATGTAGAGGCCAAGCCCCGGCCAGGAGAAGATGGTTTCCGTCAAAACAGAGCCTTCCAGCAGACCGGCGTAGGACAGCACGATGACCGTCAACAGTGGCACGGCGGCATTACGCAGTGCGTGAAACCAGATGATGCGGGTTTCCGAAAGCCCCTTGGCGCGGGCAGCGACGATGTATTCCTGGGCGAGTTCATTCAGCATGAAGGAGCGCGTCATGCGGCTGATATAGGCAAGCGAGAAATAGCCTAGCAATCCGGCAGGTAGAACAATGTGGCGGAAAAGATCCCACAACACGTCCCATTGCCGCTGCCACAGGGCATCGAGCAGGAAAAAGCCTGTTGTCGAGGTGAAGGTGAATTCATAGACGATGTCCATGCGACCGGGATAGGCGACCCAGTTCAGCTTGGCGTAGAACACCAGAAGCGCCAGAAGCCCGAGCCAGAAGATCGGCACGGAATAACCGACAAGCCCGATGATGCGCACGATCTGGTCGATGATGCTGCCACGCTTGACGGCGGCAAGAACGCCCAAGGGAATGCCGAAGACAGCACCGATCAGAGTGCCGAGCGTGGCAAGCTCGATGGTGGCGGGAAAGAAGCGCTTGATATCCTCGAACACAGGATTGGTCGTGAGCACGGAATTGCCGAAATCTCCGGAAACCGCCTGTTTCAGATAGAGGAAGAACTGCTGCCAGAGCGGCAGGTTGAGGCCAAGCTCCTCCCGCACACGCTCCACCACATGGGCAGGCGCGCGGTCTCCCACGATCGCGAGGGCAGGATCGATGGGAATGACGCGACCGATGAAGAATGTGACCGCCAGCAACCCCAGAAAGGTCGTTGCGACAGTGACGATGAAGCCGAGGACGGCCAAAAGGCGCGTATTGGCGCGGCTTTTCTTGCCGCGCCGTGGCCTTGGTGATGTTTCGATAATGCTCAATGGACCAATCCTGCCGGATTATTCCTTGGAGACCGGATAGACATAGTTGGTGTCGAAGCTCGGTCCCAGTTTCAAGCCTTTGACCTTATTGGAGAAACCGGCAATTTCCGTCTTCTGTTCGATCACGACGAAAGGACCGCTCTCCAGTACCTTCTTTTGAAGGTCCTGATACATGGCGGCACGCTTGGCGTTGTCCTTTTCGAGAAGCGCTGCTTGCGTTTCCTTGGTCAGTTCAGGCACGTCCCAGGCATTGCGCCAGGCCAGCGTCTTGTTCTTGCCTTCATCGGAATTGTCGTAATTGATGGTGAAGGTTTCAGCATTGGAATTCGGGTCGAAATAGTCTGAACCCCAGTCACCGATATAGATGTCGTGCTGGCGGGCGCGATACTTCGTCAGCGTCTGCTTGCCATCGCCAGGGATGATGCTGAGCTTGATACCGACCTGCGCCAGTGTCTGCTGGATGTTTTCGGCAATACCGGTGACAGGCTGGTTGTTGCGCACATCCATGGTCACGCTGAAGCCGTCTTTCAGACCAGCTTTTGCCAGCAATTCCTTGGCCTTGGCGACGTCCAGCTTGTAAGGATTTTCTTCCAGGGCGCCGAGCTGGCCCTTTGGCAGGAAGGTCTGGTGAATTTCACCGATACCCTTGATGATTGTCGCGCCGATGCCTTCGTAATCGATGAGATATTTGAAGGCTTCGACAACTTCGGGCTTCTTCAGATATTCGTTCTTCTGGTTGAGACCGAGGTAATAAACCGTGCCCTTGGGGGCGGAGATAACGGTGAAGCCTTCCTTCTTGGAAACGGAATCCATATCGCCGGGCTCAAGGTTGCGGGCCACATCGATATCGCCGTTTTCCAGCGCCAGACGCTGACCGGAGCTTTCCTTCATGTGGCGATAGACGACGCGCTTCAGCTTCGGCTTGTCGCCGTAATAATTCGGGTTGACCTCGAGAATGACGGCCTCATTGGCCTTCCAGCCAAGGATTTTGTAAGGGCCGGAACCGGCGTAACCGGTTTTCAGGAACTCGTTGCCGAAATCCGTGTCGTATTTATAGTCAGCACTTGCTGTGACCGCCTTGGCCTTTTCCATGACCAGCTTCTTGTCGACCACCGACGCCACTGTCGCCGTCAATACGTTGAGAACGAAGCTTGGCGCATAGGCCTTGTCCACCGTCAGCACGAAGGTGTTGGCATCGGTTGCCTTGGCCTTTTCGGTGACATTGTCGCCCTTGAGACCGAGCTGCGTCAACAGGAAGGCGGGGTTCTTGTCGAGCTTGACCGCGCGTTCCATGGAGAAGGCGACGTCTTCTGCGGTCAATGGGTTGCCGGAGGCAAATTTGAGGCCTTGCTTCAGCTTGAATGTATAGGTCAGGCCATCATCCGATGTCGTCCAGCTCTCGGCCAGATCGCCCTTGACTTTGGACGTATCGGTGATGTCGATGGAGACGAGCTTGCTGTAGGTGTTGCCGGTGACTTCGGCAGTCGAAATTTCGAAAGCCTCACCCGGATCGAGCGAGATGATGTCATCGATGGCGAAACCTTCGACCAGCGTATCGGCAGGCGTTGCCGCAAAGGCCTGCGGCGCGAGAGATAGCATCGAAAGAGCCACGCTGGTGGCGAGGATGCGGGCGGCTTTGTTGAGCGATTTGTTCATCGTCTTCCCCTGTTTGTATCTCGGTTTATACTCGGTCTCAGGTCGGCTCATGCCATGCCTGAGCCAAAACGCGCAGCCAGTTTTCCCGGCAAATTTTAGCAAGGTCTTGATCAGCGTATCCCGCAGATTTAAGCGCGGCAACAAGATTGTTGTTGCCCTTGGCATCGTGGATTTCTGCCGGGATCGTCGCGCCATCGAAGTCTGAACCGAGCGCCACACAATCGATGCCCATGCGGTTCACCATGTAATCGATATGCTGAACCATCAGCGATAGCGGCGTGCTGGCGTCATCACGCGCATCCGGGCGCAGCATGGTCACGGCATAGTTGAGGCCAACCAAACCGTTGCTGTCCTTGATGGCATCCATCTGCTTATCGGTGAGATTGCGCGCCACAGGCGTCAACGCATGGACGTTGGAGTGGCTGGCAATCAGCGGCTTGTCAGTGGTTTTCGCCACGTCCCAGAAGCCTTTTTCGGTGATGTGGGCGAGATCGATGAGAATGCCGAGCTTGTTGCAGCGTTTCACCAGTTCGAAACCCGCATCGGTGAGGCCCGGCGCGGTATCCGGCGACATGGGATAGGCAAAGGGCACGCCGTGGCCGAAAATATTGTGGCGGCTCCAGACGGGCCCAAGCGAGCGCAGGCCTGCGGCATAGAACACATCCAGCGCATCGAGATCGGCGGCAATGGCTTCGCAGCCTTCCATGTGCAACACGGCAGCGAAGACGCCATCGTCCATAGCCTTGCGAATATCGCGCGTCGAGCGGCAAAGCTTCCAACCACCGGCCTGATCGAGACGCAGCGCAATGGCAGCTTTTTCCAGCGCGATATCGAGGGATGGCTGGCGCTCCAGCGGGGCTGCAAGCAGGGTAACATAATGCCCTGAAGCATCCGGCTCCTTAAGGATCAGGTCGCCGGAGGGAATGTAGATGGCACAGATACCGCCAGCCAATCCGCCTGCCCTGGCGCGCGGCGCATCGATATGGCCTTCAGATGTGCCCTGCATAAATTCGGCAACGGGATCGCCTCCCATTTTGGCATTGCGCCAGAGCCGCAGGAGCACGTCATTATGACCATCGAAAACCAGTTGCATGCAGAACTTCCAAACGGCAGGGTCGTATTTTTGTATTTAAAGCCATGGGCTTACTCAATTGGTGGTGATCCTAGGCCCATCATCCAAGGCTTCGCAAGTCAGAAATTGAGCAGGATGAAAAAATAGCCATTCCGCGCTACCAGCGATTGGTGTCCGTCAGCAAATCCAACCGTCGCCTGCCCTTTTCAGCATCGGCGTCGTAAAAATACCCTGTACCCTGCCCGGCCATTGCTCTCCGAAACTGGCCAGTTTTTCCTTCCATCTGTCCGATTGCAGCATGGCGGCACCGATGACGACAGGCTCGATGCTGGACGCGGCAAGAAGCGAAAGACCGGCGATGATGGAGGTACCACTGGAGATCACATCATCCACCAGTGCAACCCGCCTGCCTTCGAGAAGCGGCAGCATGCGTGGGTCGATATAAAGACGTTTCTGCTGCTGCGTGGTGATGGACGACATCGGCACGGACAATTCATCCAGATACCAGAATTTGCGCGACGTCCCGAGTGGCACATAACGGCTGTGACCGAGGCGGCGCGCAACCTCTGCCGCAAGCGTGAGGCCGAGCGTCGGGAGGCCGACGATGGCGTCCACGTCGAAGCTCTCAAACTTTTGCGCCAGATCATCGGCCAAAGCTTCGACAACGGGAAAGGACGCCTGATTGATGATGAGCGATGCAAGGGCGTGCTCTCCATCGGCCAACGGGCGGATCGGCAGCTGGATTTGACGACCATCGCCCAACGTTGCCGGGAAGAAACCGATGTGGGGATCGGTGACATCGAAACTATCAGGGGCATGAATGTCCTGCCAGAATTCGTGCGGCTTCATGGTCCTTCCTTTCGCGGCGACATTATTTCGGTTTTCGCAGTCGGTCCTATTAATTTTCAGGGGCTTCTGCACTAGAAAAAGAAGACCCTTTTGCTTTCGCAAGGAAAGACTGCCCATGACCCCGCTCGCCCGGTTCGGAAACGACCTGCCCTTTCTGACCGCTTTGCGGCGAGATTTACACGCCCATCCCGAACTCGGTTTCGAAGAAGAGCGCACCAGCGCGCTGGTCGCAAAGCATCTAGAAGAGGCCGGGTTGACCGTTCATCGTGGCCTGGGCAAAACCGGCGTCGTCGGCACGCTTCAGCTGGGCAACGGCACCCGCCGCATTGGCCTGCGGGGGGATATGGATGCCCTCGCCATGCCTGAGATGGCCGAGCGACCCTATAAATCGACCATAGCAGGCAAGATGCATGCCTGTGGCCATGATGGTCATACGGTGATGCTGTTGGGAGCAGCCCGACATCTGGCCGCAAACCGGAATTTTTCCGGCACTGTTCACTTCATCTTCCAGCCTGCCGAGGAGGGACGCGGCGGGGCAAAACGCATGGTGGAAGACGGGTTGTTCAAGCTTTTCCCCTGCGATGCGGTCTATGGCTTGCACAATATGCCGGGGCTGGATGTGGACGAGATAGCCGTGGTCGAGGGGCCGCAACTGGCCTCTTCCGATAGCTGGCGCGTGACGTTCAAGGGCGTCGGCACCCACGGCGCAAAACCGCATCTGGGGCGCGACCCGATCACGGCAGCGGGGAGCTTTCTGGCTGCGTTGCAAAGCATCGTCGGGCGCGTGATCGATCCCCTGCAACCGGCTGTCGTCAGCGCCTGTTCGGTGCAGGCGGGCGATCCGAAAGCGCTGAACGTCATACCTGACATTGTCGAAATCGGCGGCACAGCGCGGGCTTATTCGGCGCATGTGCGTGACCAGTTGGAAGAGGAAATCGGGCGGCTGGCGCAGGGGACCGCTGCCATGTTCGGCATCGAAGCGGACTATAATTTCATCCGCCGCATTCCGCCCGTGATCAACGACGGTGATGCAACAGGCCGCGCATTCAAAGCAGCGCAAAGCGTTTTCGGCGAAAAGGCCAGAACCGCATTCCCGCCCTCAACGGCTGGCGATGATTTCTCGTTTTTCGCGGGTGAAGCGCCCGGCTGTTACGTCTGGCTGGGCAACGGCCCCGCGGTAGACGGCGCGCTGCACCACAACACGTCCTATGATTTCAACGATGATGCGATTGCATCTGGCGTCGCCTTCTGGACGACGCTGGTAGAGCAGGAATTGGCTGCGGAATAGCTGCACATCCCTCCTCTTTCGTCATCCTCGGACTCGTCCCGAGGATCTGCTACCCTCTCAATTGCCTCAACGTTGGTAGATGCCCGGGACAAGCCCGAGCATGACGACGTTAGGGAGGAGCGCGCCCCTAAGCCAAAACCTCCAGCACCGGCGTTTCCATAACCCTGCCTGTCATCACATCCGCAATGCCCATATCCGTCTGGTGCGGGCCGATGTTGCAGGCAAGCGTTGCACCGAAACAGGCCTTGAACACCAGATAGGGCGGCTGCCACTCCACGATCTGGCCGACAGCATCGCGAATGGTCTCAAAACCGCATGCGACATCTTCCAAGGATGCATCCGAGACGAGGCCGGAAAGCGGGAGCGGCAACAGGGCGGTGACCTTACCACCCGATGCGACGGCCATGCCGCCGCCTGCCTTGATGACGGCGTTTGCGGCGACCGCCATATCCTCTGCATTGCCGCCGAAGACCGTCAGATTATGGCTGTCATGCGCGACTGTCGTAGCGAAGGCGCCGTCCCAGTTGCCCCAGCCGGTCAGGAAACCGGTGCGAGTGACCGGATCGGCTTTGCCGTGGCGGTGGGTAACGGAAATCATCGTAGCGCCCTCGGGCGGCACAACGAAACCGTTTTCGACGGCAGCTTCCGTCTCGCCCCACTCGGTGAAACGCGGCTTGTCGATAGTGGCAAGCTTGACCCTTTTACCCCCGGATTTGACCTTGAAACCGGAGGGCGAGCGGGTCGTCAGTTTCACTGAATGCGCAAGCGGTGCGGTGTCCATTTCCTTGAGATCGACCAGCATCTTGCCGCCTTCAGCGACGGGTGTGCCGCTGGCCAGCACATGGCGTGCGGCAAACTGCGACAGGTCTTCGAAGACGGCGATATCAGCCCGGCGACCGGCAGCAATGAGACCGAGATCGACGCGGTTCAAACGCATCGCCGCATTCAGCGTGGCGGCGCGCAGGGCCCATTCGGGTTTCAAGCCGTAGCGGACCAGCCGCCGAACCACATCATCCAGGCCGCCGCTTTTGAGGAGATCATCCGGGAAGACGTCGTCGGTGCACAGTGTCAGCGTGTGCGGCAGGTGGCCGAGCGCGTTCAAGGCTTCGACAAATTCCGGCAGGAGATGGTCATGCGAGCCGCGCAGCTCGATCGTCAGTCCGGCCCGCAGCTTTGCGATGAGATCGGCAGCCGATGTCAGCTCATGATCGGAGGTGATGCCCGCCGCCATGAAGGCGTTGAGATCGGCACCTTCAAGTCCACGGGCGTGGCCGCAGATCAGCTTGTCGGAAAACAGGCCTTCCTGAAGAATGGCGCTCATGCGCGGATCGCGCTCGATGACGCCGTGCATGTTCATGACCTCGGCGACGCCGCCCACTTCCGGCCAGAACAGCATTTCGGCCATGGTGGTAGAATCGAAATCGCCACCTGCCTGTTCCAGCCCCGGCGCTGAAGGAACGGAGGAAGGGGCCAGCAGAATGGCACGCAGCGGCAGCCCCTTGCTGGCTTCCACCGCCCAGCGCACGCCATCGATGCCATGGACATTGCCGAATTCATGCGGGTCCCAGACAACCGTCGTGACCCCGCGCGAAACCACGGCCTGCGCATAGGTCGCAGGCGTGACCATGGAGCTTTCGATATGCATGTGGGTGTCGATCAGCCCGGGCGAGAGATAAGCACCGGAGGCGTCGAGAACAGAGCCGGCATCCTTGCGGGTGCCTGCCGGATGTACGCTCGCAATCAGCGGGCCTGTGATGCCAATGTCGGCGGGCCGAAGCTCACCGGTTACCACATCCACCAATGTGCCACCGCAAATGAGAATGTCGAATGGCTGGTCGCCGCGCGCTGCCGCCACCGCACGGGCGCGCAGCGTATCGTCATTCATTCCGTCGCGATCGACGATGATCGTCTTTTCTGTCATCGGCTGGCCTCCAGACGCAGGGCATCGAGAATGATGGTTTTGGCGCTGATCGCATCCACCGTTTCGGCGAAATGCGCGTTGAATGTTGCGGCATGGGCGGCGCGGGTTTCGACCACGGTCCGACCACGCGTCAAAGTGCCGTGAAGCTCGACATCCACGCGTGCCTTTTTCCAGCCGATGCAATCCGGGGCCACCAAGGCAACGGCTGCGCAGGGGTCGTAAAGGGCCATGGCATCGCGCCCGCGGCTGGTTGCGATGTTGACGAAACCTTCCAGCATATCGGCAATCAAACCGGCATTTTTGCCGCCCGCCGCACGGACGGGTGCGACATCGGATGGTCCAGCGGTCACCCGGCGGCACAGATCGAGATCGACCATGCGTAAGGGCAGACCGTGGGCGATGACGATGGCCAGCGCTTCGGGATCGGCAAAGGCGTTGAATTCGGCAGAGGCGGTGTGATTGCCAGCCGTGACGCCGCCGCCCATCCAGATGAGATCGGTTATACGGCAAGCGAGATCAGGTCTTGCGAGGCAGATGGCGGCGATGTTTGTGATGGGGCCGAGCGCGAGAACACGCTTTTCGCCTTTGCCATCTGAAAGCCAATCGCAAAGCGCCGTGAAAGCATCGCTATGCGGCAGATCGTCAGCGTCGGGCAGGCCTGCACCAACCGTTGGAATGCCGGTGTCACCAAGAATGGTTTGTGCCGTCTCCAGCGTTCCGAGAACCGGGTTTTCTCGGCCGGTATGGATGGGAAACGTCCAGCCAAAGGCCATTTTCGCGCTGGCAGCATTGCGGCGCACCTGCGCAAGTGGTGCGTTGCCGAACACCAGCGAGAGGCCATCGATCTGAAGTCCATGAGACGTCGCCACCATCACGGCGGCAATGTCATCGAAGCCCATGTCGCAATCGATCCAGATAGCCATGGTCAGCTGAACACCTTCAGGCTGACTGCTTTCCTGACCGGCAGGTCGAAGGCAAGGGGCGTACCGATATCCTGCACCGGCAAGGCGGCATCGACCTCGGCCTTGATCGGTCCAAGCGGCGTATCCAGCAGATATTCACGGGCATTGCCCGCAAAAGACGTGCCGCGCACGGTGCCCTCGAAAGGTCCTGAACCAAGGGTTACCATGCGCGGCCTCCATGCCAGGCCCGCCGTACTCGGAACCTGGCCGGAAAGGGGAATGCTTCCGTTATCAGTCTTCAGCAAACCACCCTCCAGACGAAAGATGTTTTCAAAGCCGACGAAGTCAGCCACGAAAGACGATGCCGGTGCGTTATAGATTTCTTCCGGTGTGCCGATCTGTTCGATGACACCATTTTTCATCACCACGATACGGTCTGCCAGCGCCAGAGCCTCGATCTGGTCGTGTGTAACGAAAATCATGGTGACGCCGGTGGCCTTCTGCACGCGCTGAAGCTCCGTGCGCATTTCCAGCCGCAGCCGGGCATCGAGATTGGACAGCGGCTCATCCAGAAGCAGAACCTTGGGGTCCATGACCATGGAGCGGGCCAGCGCCACGCGCTGCTGCTGCCCGCCCGAAAGTTCCGCCGGTTTGCGGGTGGCGAAAGCGGACAGGCCAACGGATTTCAGGCCGGATGCGACTTTGTCATCAAGGGCAGAGCCCTTCATGCCCTTCAGCTTCAAACCGAAGGCGACGTTTTCGTAGACGGTCAGATGCGGGAACAGCGCGTAGGACTGGAAGACAAGCCCCACGGCCCGCTTGTTGGCGGATACACGGGTGATATCGGCGCCATCGAGATCGATGCGACCGGCGGCCACCGGCATCAACCCGGCAATGGCGCGCATCGTCGTGGTCTTGCCGCAGCCGGATGGGCCGAGCAGCGCCAGAAGCTCGCCCTTGCGGATATCGAGGTTCAGGTCCTTGACGGCAACGGAATTGCCATAGGCCAGCGACAGGTTCTGCAGCGAGAGATAATTTGCATCAGACATAACGGGAGAACCCCAGAAAACGTTCGGCCATGAAAACAATGCCGATGGACAGGAAGGCGAGCAGCGACGATAGCGCTGCCACGGATGGGTCGAAGACGATTTCCATATAGCCCAGCATATCGATGGGCAGGGTGCGAACGCCCGGACCGGACAGGAAAAGCGACACCGGCACCTGATTGAAGCTGGTGACGAAACCCAGAATGAAGGCCGAGAGGATGCCGCCACGAATATTGGGCAGCACGACGCGGAAGAATGCGCCGATCCGGGATGAGCCGAGTAGCACCGCCGCTTCTTCGATATCCGAGCGCAGGTTGGTCAGGCTGGCCGATACCACCCGCACAGCATAGGGCAGGATCAGCGCCGTGTGGGCCAGAAACAGCGCCAGCGTAATGCCGATGCCGAAGGGCACGACGAAATAGCGCAGCAGCGCCAGACCGACGATGATGCCGGGAACGATGATGGGTGCCGAGACGATGGTGCGGATGGTTTCCGAAAAGGGCAGCTTGTAGCGCGACATGGCGTAGGATGCGGGAACGCCAAGGATCAGCGCTGCTAAGGTGCCGCCGATGGCGAGAAACATCGACATGGCAAAGCTTTCACGGAAGCTTTCGACCGTGAAGACCTTGGCGATCCATTTCAGCGAAAAGCCCTGCGGCGGAAAGGCCAGCGTGTCACCCGCCGAAAAGGAGGCAGCGACGATGATGAGGAACGGGCCGATCAGAAAGCCGATGACCAGCGCAAGCGTCAGCGGAATAAAGAGGTTCCGGGTCATTTTTTATTCCTTGCCGTGGCGATGCGCTTGAGCAGGATATTGGCCGCAAAGCTCATGACGATCAGGATGAAAGCGATGACGCTGGCGGCGACGAAATTGTTGGAAACCGTAACCTGCTGGTAGAGCAGCGTTTCCAGCATCAGGACCTTGGAGCCACCGAGAATGGCGGGCGTAATATAGGCCGTCAGCGAGCCGGTGAAGACCAAAGTGCCGCCGACGACAAGACCTTCCTTGGTCAGCGGCAGAATGACCTTCCAGAACACCTGCAACCAGTTGGCACCCAGAACCCGCGAGGCCGCGATCACGTCTTTGGGCATGTTTTCCAGCGCACTGATAAGGGAGATGATCATCAGCGGCAGAAACAATTGCAATAGGCCGATGAAGACGGCAGTTTCGGAAAACAGAATGCGGATCGGCGCATCCGTCAGGCCCACCAGTTTCAGCAACTCGTTGACCATGCCGGTACGCCCGAGAATGACGATCCAGGCATAGGTGCGCGCCACGGGCGAGATCATCAACGGCAGAATGACGAGGTTGATCATATGGCCTTTGGAACTGGCCGGAAGATTGACGATGGCGAAGGCCGCTGCGTAACCGATAATGGCGGAGACGACGGTGACGATGGCCCCGAGTTTCAGCGTGCGCAGGAACACGGCGCGGTTCAGCGGATCAAAGAAGAAATCCACATAGGCCTGGAAGGTCCAGCCATCGGCAGTGCGAAATCCTTCCGACAGAAGGATGAACACCGGCACAAGAAACACCGCCGCCGCAAAGATCGCGGCGGGCAAGGCAAGCGCCAAGGCTTCGGCCCGGTTTTGAAACATGGAGTCTTCTCCGGTGTTGACATGTCTCCGCCTTTGCTTGGCGGAGGATTTGTTATTGAGCGTTGGTGAGTGCCAGCCCCCCTCTGCCCTGCCGGGCATCTCCCCCTCAGGTGGGGAGATTGGCTGGACGCGCCGTCACAATATAACCGTGACGCTCACTGGAAGAGGGAGGGTTGCTCTGGGTCGATCTCCCCCTTGAGGGGGGAGATGTCCGGCAGGACAGAGGGGGTGACGTGCGCAAGCACGTAGCCCTCACGCCCGAACCGTTCTTACTGACCAACCTTCGCATTCCACTCCGACAACCACTTGTCGCGGTTATCCAGCGTCGCAGCAGATGGGATAAGCTGAAGGCTCTTTGCGGTCTCATCGCCGTAGGTGATGTTGTTGGCGACTTCGTCTGAGACCTTCACTTCCTTGTTGGTCGGGCTATCGACCAGTTTTTCAGCAAGCGCCTTCTGCACATCCGTCGAAAGCCAGAAGTCCATGAATTGCAGCGCCAAATCTTCGTTCTTGCCGTTCTTCGGCACGACGAGAACATTCATGCCACCCGTCTGGCCTTCCTTGGGCGTTGCCCATGCCAGCGGCAGGTCGAGCTTGGTAAACGGTGCCCAGGAGAAACGGCCGATGGGGGCTGCCCAGATTTCTTCCTGCTGCATCAGCTGCACCAGCTGCGAGGACTTGACGTAGAAGGTGACGATCTCGTCCTTCTTTTCACCAACAGCCTCGATGGCGCCGGAGAGGTCTGGCGTATCCTTGCCGATGGCCTTGCCCAGCATGTAGAGCGCAGGCGGGCCCTGATTGGTGGTGACGTTCGGGAAGGCGACGTGATCGACCACGCCGTCTTTGAGCAGATCGGCCCACGAATCGATCTTCATCTTGTCGGTGCGGTAGACGATGGATGTGGCGTAGAAATTGACGCCGACGCTCATACCATCGCCATTCGGATCCTTGGCGATATCGTAGAGCTTTTCGACATTCGGCACCTTGGAGGTGTCGATCTTCTGGATCAAGTCCTTGCGGGCGGCGGACAGCGCATCGGCCATGGAGACGATGGCGAGATCGACAACCGGATTGGCCTTGTTGGCTTCCATCTTGGCCAGACGCTCGACGCTGTTGCCGGTTTCCACCACCAGCTTGCAGCCGCATTTGGCTTCGAACGGCGTGTAGACCAGTTCCTTGAATTCGTCCTGCGCGAAGGCATAGACGGAAATCGTCAGCGTCTTGTCCTGCGCCTGCGCGGCACCCATGGACAGCATCAGGGCTGCGCCGGATGCCAGAATGATCTTTTTCATGATGCGAGTTCTCCTGCTGTCGAGGTTTTGTTGTCTGCCTGCTTCTTATTGTTTGGGCCGGACGAATGGCGGATGACCAGTTCCATCGCCACTTTCGAAATGTCGGCGATGACGCCGCCATGGGCGGAACGGCTATCGGGATTATCAGTGCCGATGCTGCGCACCAGCGCGGTAATGGCCAGATCGGCAATCCGCACCATATCCATGCGGATGGTTGTCAGTGCCGGGGTCACCACCGGCGCCCAGATGAGGTCGTCGAAACCGGTGACGCTGGCCTGTTCCGGCACGGTGATGCCATCGCGCTGCAATTCGGTGAGAACCCGAAGCGCATGAAGATCGGAGACTGCGGCAAAAGCCGTAAAGCCCTGCGCCACCTTGGCTGCGACGCCCAGAGGGCACCCTGCCCCGTCCTGCTTTTCCAGAGACGATATCCACAATGTCTCGGTCTCAGCCACGCCGGACAGGCCGGAGCGGATGCCGCCCACGCGGTCATTCTGTACGTTGGAGTCAGGATTGTTGCCGATGATGACGACCTTGCGGTGGCCGAGTTCAGCCAGATGACGACCCATCTGGAAACCGCCGTCCCAATGATCGGCAGCAACCGTATTGCCGGGCGTGGAGGGGGAATCGATGACGGCCACGGGGCAATCGACATTGCCGATGCGCGTGCCGCGACGCGGCACGACAACCATGCCTTCGACGCCGCGTTCGATGAGGCGGTTGATTGCTTCCGTCTGCTTGGCGACATCGCCATGGCTGTCGGCAATCAGCACGCCATAACCGGCAGTGTCAGCCGCTTTTTCGATGGCCTGGGCGATCTGCGGGAAAAGCGGATTGGCGATATCCGGCAGGACGAGACCCAGAACCCCACTTTTGCCGGTGCGCAGCGCGCGACCGGCGATGCTGGGCACGTAACCGATTTCATGGGCCTTGAAGCGGATTTTTTCGGAAAGCTCTGCGGAGACGCGACCCTTGCCGGAGAGCGCATTGGACACCGTCGCCGCCGACACACCGAGTGCCGAGGCGATCGCCGTCAGATTTGCGCCCGCACGACCGGAGGTCATGGCTCATCCATTCGCTTGATTAAACGTTTAATCAGGCTAATTCGAATTGGAGTTCCTGTCGAGTCGTCAAGCCCAGGATTTTTGAGCTGGAGCGTTAAGTGACGGAAACGAGTGCGAAATTAAAATTCGCTTTTCGCGCGAAACGCTTCGACTTGCGCCAAGAGCCACTGCCTGAACAGCACCACGGGGGCGTGGTTGATGCGCGAAAGCGGGGCCACGGCATAATAGGAACTGGGGCTTTTGACCTGATGATCAAAGGCGGCGACCAGTTGTCCGGCCTTGAGTTCGATATCGATCAGAAAAAGCGGCATCAACGCCACGCCCAGTCCGGCAATGCAGCCCTGCGCCACGCTGGAAAACTGTTCGAACCGCATGGCGGGTGCGTTTTGTGCGCCAAGCCCCAGGCTCTGGAACCAATGGTCCCATGCGCCGGGTCTCGATGCCATATGCAGCAGCGGCAGCGTCGAAATGTCTTGCGCCTTGGCAACGGGATGCGCGGCCAGAAAGGACGGGCTGCACACCGGCGCCACCATCTCGTCCATTAAAAACGTGCTTTCCGCCGCTGGCCAATCCGGCTGGCCGATATGGATGGCCATATCGAGGCCTTCCTTTTCGAAATCGAACTGGCCGATGCGGGTGGCGAAATTGAGGGTGATTTCCGGGTGTGCGGCCACGAACTCGGGAATACGCGGCAACAGCCAGCGCGTGCCGAAGGTGGGCAGCATGGCGAGATTCAGCGTGTTGCCATGCGTTTTGGTCATAATCTGCAAGGATGCGGAGCGAATATCGCCCAGCGCCGTGCCGATGGCCTTCGCATAGGTCTGGCCCTCGGCGGTCAGCGAAACGCCGCGCGCCCCACGCTCGAACAGGCGCACGCCAAGCTGTTCTTCCAGCGACAGAACCTGCCTGCTGATGGCCCCTTGCGTCAGCGAGAGCTCATCGGCGGCCAGCGAAAAACTGCCCAGCCGCGCCACGGAATCGAAGGCGGCGAGAGCGCTGGTGGAGGGCAGAAGTTTGCGGCTGAGCGAGGTCATGGCGCATTCCTATCTGTAATAGCAAAATGAGTAAACATGGCTTGCCGCGATGGTATCAAAGGCCAATAATCGGCCCAGCAATTTTGGAGATTTACCGTGAGCGAGCGCACAGCATTCAATTGGCAGGACCCGTTTCTTCTCGAGGACCAACTGACCGAAGACGAGCGGATGATCCGCGATACGGCGGCGGCCTTTGCCCAATCGGAGCTTCTGCCGCGCATCAACGAGGCCTATCTGTCCGAAAGCTCCGAGCCTGAACTGTTCCGCCTGATGGGCCAGACCGGCCTTTTGGGCGTTACGCTGCCTGAAAAATACGGTGCGGCCGAAGCCAGTTACGTGGCCTACGGTCTCGTGGCCCGTGAAGTGGAGCGCATCGACAGCGGCTATCGCTCGATGATGAGCGTGCAGTCCTCACTCGTCATCTACCCGATCTTTGCCTATGGCTCGGAAGAGCAGAAGGACAAGTATCTGCCGGGCCTCGTCTCCGGCGAGTTGATCGGCTGCTTCGGCCTGACGGAGCCGGATGCCGGTTCCGACCCGAACGGCATGAAGACCCGCGCCGAAAAGATCGAAGGCGGTTATCGCCTGCGCGGTTCCAAGATGTGGATTTCCAATTCGCCCATCGCCGACGTCTTCGTCGTCTGGGCCAAGTCCGAAGCGCATGACAACCAGATCCGCGGCTTCGTGCTGGAAAAGGGCATGAAGGGCCTGTCCGCCCCCAAGATCGGCGGCAAGCTGTCGCTGCGCGCTTCCATCACCGGCGAAATCGTCATGGACGGTGTGGAAGTGGGTGAGGACGCGTTGCTGCCGAATGTTTCAGGCCTCAAGGGTCCGTTCGGCTGCCTCAACCGAGCCCGCTACGGCATTTCCTGGGGTGTGCTGGGTGCTGCCGAAGATTGCTGGTTCCGCGCCCATCAATACGGCATGGACCGCAAGCAGTTCGGCAAGCCGCTGGCCGGCATGCAGCTTTACCAGAAGAAGCTGGCCGACATGCAGACCGAAATCACGCTCGGCCTTCAGGCATCGCTGCGCGTCGGTCGTCTGTTCGACGAGCACAAGATGGCACCGGAAATGATCTCCATCGTCAAGCGCAACAATTGCGGCAAGGCGCTGGATATTGCCCGTCAGGCCCGCGACATGCACGGCGGCAACGGTATCCAGATCGAATACCACGTCATGCGCCACGCCCAGAACCTGGAAACGGTCAATACCTATGAAGGCACGCACGACGTGCACGCGCTGATCCTCGGTCGCGCCCAGACCGGCATTCAGGCGTTTTTCTGAAATTTGAGGCTGAGACACGAAACCGGCGATACCCATCGCCGGTTTTTTGCTGCATTGCGAAGATAAAATCATACTTTTCCCGCCCTAGACGGTTGAAACCGTCACCGCGCGAATTAATATAGAGATGTCTCCATCGTCTCTGGCAGTCATAATTGCCATATCCGGAAACCGCTGCCATCTGTTGTCCCTGAACAAACGTCATGCAGCGCCGGTAAATTCCGAGACCGCAAGTCAACGCCAAAGCATCGGCACCATGCCGGTGGGTCAAGCCACGAAGGTATTTCACATGCATAGCTATCCCGACATCAAGCTTCTTATCAACGGCGAATGGCGCGATGCCCTGTCCGGCAAGACGATTGCCGTTTCTGACCCTGCGACCGACGAGATTCTCGGCAACATTGCCCACGCCGAAAAGGCCGATCTCGATCTGGCGCTCGACGCTGCCGACAAGGGCTTCAAGGTCTGGCGCGAAACATCCGCCTATGAGCGCTCCAAGATCATGCGCAAGGCTGCCGACCTGCTGCGTGAGCGCAAGGACACGATTGCCTGGCTGATGACACGAGAACAGGGCAAGCCGCTGGCCCAGTCCGCCATGGAAGTCATGGGCGCTGCCGACACCATCGACTGGTTTGCCGAAGAAGCCCGCCGCACCTACGGCCAGGTCATTCCTGCCCGCGCGACCGGCGTTTCGCAGCTGGCCATCAAGGTTCCGGTCGGCCCTGTCGCCGCCTTCACACCGTGGAACTTCCCGATCAACCAGATCGTGCGCAAGCTCTCCGCAGCGCTCGCCGCCGGTTGTTCGATCATCGTCAAGGCGCCTGAGGAAACGCCGGCATCGCCCGCAGAACTCATCCGCGCCTTCGTGGATGCAGGCGTTCCCGCTGGTGTCGTCAACCTCGTTTACGGCGTACCTTCGGAAATCTCCGAATACCTCATCCCGCATCCGGTCATCCGCAAGATTTCCTTCACCGGCTCTACGCCGATCGGCAAGCACCTCGCAGCGCTCGCCGGCAAGCACATGAAGCGCGCCACAATGGAACTCGGCGGCCACGCGCCTGTGATGGTCTTCGATGACGCCAATATCGACAAGGCCGTTGAAATCATGGCGATGTCGAAGTTCCGCAATGCCGGTCAGGTCTGCGTCGCACCGACACGTTTCCTCTTGCAGGAAGGCGTTGCCAGCCAGTTCCTCGATGGCTTCGTGAAAGCCGCCGAAGCCGTCAAGGTCGGCAACGGTCTGGAAGATGGCGTTACCATGGGTCCGCTCGCCAACGAGCGCCGCATTCCGGCAATGGAAGCGCTCATTCAGGATGCCGTCACACACGGCGCGGAACTGAAGACCGGCGGCAAGCGCATCGGCAACAAGGGTAATTTCTTCGAGCCGACCGTGCTGGCAAATGTGCCGACATCGGCCAAGATCATGAACGACGAGCCCTTCGGCCCTGTCGCCATCGTCAACACGTTCAAGTCGTTCGATGACGCGATCTCGGAAGCCAACCGCCTGCCCTTCGGTCTCGCATCCTTCGCCTTCACCGGATCGGTCAAGACAGCCCACGAGCTTGGCCGTCAGGTCGAGGCTGGCATGCTGACCATCAACCACAACGGCCTTGCCCTGCCGGAAGTGCCGTTCGGCGGCATCAAGGACTCGGGCTACGGCACAGAAGGTGGTTCGGAAGCCGTTGGCGCATATCTGGAAACACGTTTCGTTAGCGAGATGAACTGATATACAATCAGTGCGAAACTACCCGGCGCAGCAAGCGCCGGGTGTCGCTTTAAAAATCGATACTCTACACCGACTAACGAATACCAAGCACTTGAATTTCGGCAGGCACATAGCCGTCTGCGGCCAAATGATGAACTAAGACTATATCTGCAGTAATGGTGTCCTTGTTCCAAATATCACTAGCCGTTATCGGCTCGATAAGCTTCATTCGCAAACGCTTATCGGTGATACCTTTCGGAACAGCGGCCCACCCCACTTTCACTTTGTCCTTATCCTGAGCATGAATATCCAATGTCACATCATTAAGTGACTGATATTTTTCAAAATCCTCTTTGGCTGAGAACTCTTGAGGATAAGGAACTTCTCGAACAACTTGCCTTTCGACGGTCTGACGGTCAAAAGTAACGGGAGCACCTCCTTCACGCTGACTCGGCAAGAAAAAACCTTGAACGGTTTTCACGAGGCGTTTCACTGTGGCTGGCTTCCCATATTTCGCGTCAAATATCTTTTTTACTTCTTCGTCGCTTTTTCCCGTGCTCCTAGCTAAATCGGAAATTAACGCATTCACCTGATGCCTCAAATGGCCATCCTCGACTGTTTTAGTAGCGGCATCTTTCAAAAACGCAGCTCCATAGAACAATATCACCATCGTAACCACGGTCACGATGGAATCGTAGGAATCCGGAATATTGATCTTGAAGATATCTTCAAGCATCGGCGGAATCTCTTTGTTTAAATCATCCTGGAAAGCCACTAAAAGAGTTACTAAAAGCAATTCGCGAAGTGGACTTTGCTGCGATAATGATCGAACATTAATTTGGCTCTGCTCAATTTGAACGCCATCTATCAAACTTGGAAGTAGCGATATCGCGTCTTGAATAGCCGCGTCGGCAGCCTGTAACGCTGCAACCACATCCATTATTGGCGTGGCTCCAGAAGTTTCATAAACGATAGAAAGAGGAACGCGAAATTCAACCATATCGCGAACAAAGCAGAGTTTAGAACGATTGGAAAGTAGTCAATTAGGTTTTACTGTTCATTTCCGTAGTCTTATGCAGTCGGCTGGCACAACAAAGCATATTCTATGTCCAATTTCAAGAACATAAAGTGAACAAAGCGGTTACAATTTACAATTAAAATTTTTCTATGTAAACGATGAAACGCTGCACCCTATCTATCAGCCGCGCTATCCGTGAATTCACAACCTGTCGGCATTACTACAGCCTGCATGTGATACAGTTGATGGAGAATGTCGACGCTTTGGCGAAAACAGCGGTCGAACTCGCTATCTAACCAGCCGGGAAAATCTTGGCGCGACGGATGACGATGTGGCCGCGGTCGCCTGCCTCTATGGCAGTTTCCGGCGGAACGTCGAATTCCAGCAGATCGCCTTCCGTTGTCGAGGCAATCACGCGACGGTCGCCTGCCCGATCCAGCACGCGGGTCACCTGTGCCGGAATACCGTCATGCAAATCCTCCCATTCCAGATCGTTGGGGCGGGCGTATATATCGACCGGACCATCCACCTGACCATAAGCGAAAGGCACTTCGGCTGAACCGACGAAGACCTTGCCCGCGCGGGCGGTGCCGGAGATGCGGTTGGCATCACCCAAAAAGCGCATGACGAAGGAAGAGTTCGGCTGGCGGCAGACGTCTTTCGGCGTCCCCTGCTGCACGATCTCTCCCTGATTGAGAATGACGACACGATCAGCCAGATCGAGTGCTTCCTCCTGGTCATGCGTCACGAAAATCGTGGTAATGCCGAGTTCGGTGTGAATTTCGTGCAGCCAGCGACGCAGATCACGGCGGACATTGGCGTCCAGCGCGCCGAAAGGTTCGTCCAACAGCAGCACCTTTGGATCGACAGAAAGCGCCCGGGCCAGCGCCACGCGCTGGCGCTGGCCGCCGGAGATTTGCGCGGGGAACCGCCCGCCCAGCCCATCCAGCTTGACCAGCCTTAGCAGCTCTTCCACGCGCGCATCGATGTCCGCCTTGTCACGCTTGACCTTGGAGACCTTCATGCCGAAGGCGATGTTTTCATGCAGCGTCATATGCGGAAACAGCGCGTAGTGCTGGAAAACGAAACCGACGCCACGGTCGCGGACCGGAATGTTGGTGGCGTCTTCATCACCAAAATAGATGTGACCGCCATCGGTATATTCGAGCCCCGCCACCATGCGCAGGATTGTCGTCTTACCAGAGCCGGAGGGTCCAAGCAGTGCTAGGAGTTCACCGCTTTCGATATCCAGCGAGACATCGCGCACGGCGCGAAAATTGTCGAAGGTTTTCACCACGTTTTCGAGGCGGATTTTCATGCGCTTGTCTCCGGCACAGCAGTGGTTTTCTTGGCACCTCGCCCTGCCCCGCGCTTTTCCAGCGCGACCTTGGCAATGATGGTGACGACGGCGAGAGCCGCGAGAATGGAGGCCGAGGCGAATGCGCCAGCGGCCTGATAATCGTGATAAAGTAGCTCGATATGTAGCGGCAGCGTGTTGGTCTGGCCGCGAATATTGCCCGAGACGACCGATACGGCGCCGAATTCACCCATCACGCGGGCATTGCACAGCACGACGCCGTAGAGCAGCGCCCATTTGATGTTTGGCAGGGTAACAGACCAGAAGGTGCGCCAGCCGGATGCGCCGAGCGAGGTCGCCGCCTCTTCCAGATCACGCCCCTGCGCCTGCATCAGCGGTATCAACTCTCTTGCCACGAAAGGTGCCGTGACGAACATGGAGGCGATGACAATGCCCGGCAGGGCAAACAGCACTTTGATGTCGTAAGCAGCGAGGACCGGGCCAAGTAGACCTTGCAGGCCATAAACGAAGAGATAGGCCACGCCCGCCACGATGGGCGAGATGGAGAAGGGGATTTCGATGAGGACCAGCAGAAAGCGACGGCCCCGGAAATCGAATTTGGTAATCGCCCAGGCGGCGGCAATACCGAAGGCCGTGTTGACAGGCACCGCAATCAGCGCCGTGATCACCGTCAGCATGATGGCGTGGCGCGTATCGGGGTGATTGATGGTCGCCGTATAGGTCTTCCACCCTTGAGAGAAAGCTTCGACACCGATGATGAGCAGAGGTGCGACGACAAGAAGTGCACCAACCGCAAGAACGAAAGCGATGAGCGAACGGCGCACCCAGGCTGCGTCACCGACGCGTGGCGGCTTGCGGCGGGAGAGATGAGAACTCATCGACTAGCTCCTAACCGTATAACGCAGGGCGCGCGTCTGGAGATAATTGGTGACGGCGAGCATGACGAAAGCCGTCATCAGCAGCACGGAGGCAATGGCGGCTGCGGCCTGATAATCATACTCTTCCAGCCGGATGAAGACGAGAAGCGAGGTGATCTCGGTTGAAAACGGCTGGTTGCCGGCGATGAAGATGATGGCTCCGAACTCGCCCAGGCTGCGGGCGAAAGACAGAGACAGGCCGGCCAGAATGGCAGGCGTCAGCAAAGGCAGAATGACCTTGCGGAAAATCTCCAGATCAGACCCACCCAGAGACTGCGCCGCTTCTTCCAAGGCCGGGTCCAGATCTTCCAGCACCGGCTGCACGGTGCGCACGATAAAGGGCAGGCTGGTAAACGCCATGGCGATAATGATGCCGAGCGGCGTGTAGGCGACCTTGATACCGGCATGGGCAAGGATCGATCCAAACCAGCCATTGCCCGCAAACAACGCGGTAAGTGCAATACCGGCAACAGCCGTGGGCAAAGCGAAGGGAAGATCGACGATGGCATCGACCAGACGCCAGCCGGGGAAGCGGTAACGGGTCAGAACCCAAGCGAGCGCAAGACCGAAAACGACATTGAACAGCGTTGCGGCAAGCGCGCACAGCACGGTAACCCGGTAACTTGCCACCGCACGCGGAGACGACACGATGGCCCAATACTCCGCAGGCCCGAGACTTGCCGCCTTGAACACCAGGGCGGCGAGCGGAAGCACGACGATGATGCCGACATAGAGAAGGGTAACTCCGAGCGACAAGCGCAGCCCCGGCAAAACATTGCGTCTCAAACCCGTCCCCTATCATGCCAGAGCGACCCGGCGGGAGGCCCACCGGGTCAAACCAAACCCAAATTCAGCGATTAGCGGTTGCCGTAAAGCGTATCAAGCACGCCACCGGATGCGAAATGGTCTTTCTGGATCTCGTCCCAGCCGCCAAACACGTCATTGACGTTGACGAGACGGATCTGCGGGAACTGATCCTTGAACTCCGCCGAGACCTTTTCATTGTGGACGCGGTGACCGAATTGCGCAGCGATGCGTTGGCCTTCCTCGGTGTAGAGGAAATCGAGATAGGTCTTGGCCAGTTGGCGCGAACCGCGCTTGTCGACAACCTTGTCCACGACGGCAACCGGGAATTCCGAGAGAAGGCTGACGGAGGGAACGACGCTTTCGACCTTGTCCTTGCCATACTGCTTGGCGATGCCGCGTGTTTCTGCCTCAAACGTGATCAGGACGTCGCCCACTTCGCGCTCGACAAAGGTTGTGGTTGCGGCGCGGCCCCCGGTGTCGAAGACAGGCGTATTGGCGAAGATTTTCTTGATGAAGTCCTGAACCTTGGCATCATCGCCGTTGAACTTCTCTTTCGCGTAGGCGGTTGCGGCCAGATAGGTGTAGCGCGCATTGCCCGATGTCTTGGGGTTCGGGAAGACGAGCTTCACATCGTCTCTGACAAGATCATCCCAATCCCTGATGTTCTTGGGGTTACCGGCGCGAACGAGGAAGGACGGGAAGGAATAAAAGGGCGACGCATCATTGGCAAAATTCTTCTTCCAATCGGCGGAAACGAAACCCTGCTTCACCAGAAAATCGATGTCCGTGACCTGATTGAAGGTCACGACATCTGCCTCCAGACCTTCCACAATAGCCCGTGCCTGTTTCGACGTGCCCGCATGCGACTGATCGATGGTAACGCCCGGATGTGCCTTGATAAAGGCTTCGTTTTCGGCAGCAAACACTTCGCGTGCGACATCATAGGACGCGTTCAAAAGCGTTTTCGGCTCCTGCGCAAACACAGATGTCGACACAAGCGCCGCAATAGCGGCACCAATGAGCATGATCGGTTTCATGGAATTCCCCACAGCATAAAATTGTACCGGCAAGATACGGAAAGCTGACGACCGCCGCGAGGAATGGAGGTCTTCATCCCAAGTCGAACTTAGAATGTTTTACTCTCTTGCCAGTAAAATTCGGACACATCTTCGCCGAGATGACATCAGAGGCGATGATCGCGAAACAGCGGAGGTTTGACGGGACGGAAATATCGGTCCAAATGCTCCTCACGCACGTCGCCCAGCGTCTGCGGACGCCATTTGGGGTTACGATCCTTATCGACGAGTGCGGCGCGGACACCCTCGTAGAAATCATGATTGCGCAGCACTTCGCATCCTGCGGCGAATTCCCGCTCCAGACACTCGATGAGCCCGGAACTTTGTCGTCCGGCCCGCAAAAGTCGCAAGGTCAGTTTCAGGCTGGTGGGAGACCGCGATCGCAAAAGCGAAAGCGTTTCCGTAGCGAATTCATCGCCGATCGAGGCAAGAGCATCAATGATCTCCTCAATCGTGTCGAAACAGAACGCGGCATCGATCACGGCGCGATGGAGGGCAAGAACGGCAGGGCTTTCCGGCGTCACTGAAAATGTCTCGATGACGGCACCCACATCGGCAGAGAACGCGGTTTGCGCTAATGCGTGCACCAGTTCCGGCAGTCGGTGCGAAAGAACGTGATAATCGGCAAGGCCCACATATAGCGCGTCCGCCGCACCGACCTCACGGCCCGTCAGGCCCAGCCATGTCCCCGTTTCCCCCGGTGCTTTGGGAAGCAGCCATGTTGCACCGACATCCGGAAAGTAGCCGATGGCTGTTTCCGGCATGGCGAGTCTGGTGCGCTCTGTGACGATGCGATATCGCCCATGGGCTGAAATACCGACACCTCCCCCCATGACGATGCCATCCATCAGGGCAATATACGGTTTCGGATAGTGGGAAATCCGTTCATTCAGCGGAAATTCTTCGCGCCAGAAACGCGTGCGGCTGATGTCATCGCCCGATCGCGCCTGATAGATCAATCGCATATCGCCACCGGCACAAAGGCCGCGCTCTCCCTCTCCGCACAGGACGACGCTGGTCACATCGGGGTCGCGGGCAAAGAGGTCCAGTCCGGCCTTGATCCCTGACACCATCGCTTGGTTGAGGCTGTTGATGGCTTTGGGTCTGTTGAGGCGGATAAGCCCAAGACTGCCATTTTTCTCGGTGATGATTTCATCCGTCGTGACGCCGTTCTGCATCATGCCTCCTCAGTCACACTGCATCCTTGCGCAGTGTGAAGGTGTCGACACCATCACGCAACATTTATCGCAAAGACGTGAAACGCGGTGTCCTCTTGAGCGTTGATAAGACTTAGGAAAGTAACAACCAGAGCGTTTTGCGGTGCAGCAATTCCACTTGACGCTTTCGCGAATCGTGACATGTAATGAGTTGGTAAAATACCGGCGCCGATTCCTGTCCAGCGTTTCAGCCGGACCTAACAGACGGCCCTTTTCGGGCGATGACGTCGTAACGGGAGATCAATATGCAGGTTTCATCGCAAGAATGGATTAGCAAACGTGCCTACACACTGTGGGAAAGCGAAGGGCATCCGCATGGACGGGACGCCGACCACTGGGAACAGGCAAAACACGAATATGCATTGATGGAAAATACCCGCGCCACAAAGCCCGCAACCCGCAAGAAGTCAGACGTGAAAGACATTGCTGCTCAGGAAGCAGCGAAACCCAAGGTGTCTGCACGCAAGAACGGCAAGAAATAACCGGCCATCCCAAGCAAGGTCAGGTCAATAAAAAGCCCCGGCATGCGGGGCTTTTCGCTGTCCTCTGTCGGAAGATCAGAATGTCAAAGCGCGGTCACCATTCTCGTCCTTGATACGGCTTGGCAGGCCGATCTTGTTGAGAATGTTGAGGAATGGCTGCGGCGGCAGCTCTTCGACATTGGCCATCTGCTTCACATCCCATTCGCCAGTGGCGATCAGCATCGCTGCGGCAACCGGTGGAACGCCCGCGGTGTAGGAAATGCCCTGAGACCCGACTTCTTCATAGGCTTCCTTGTGGTCAGCCACGTTGTAAATGAAGACTTCGGTTTCCTTGCCGTCCTTCGTGCCCTTGACGATATCGCCGATGCAGGTCTTGCCGACATAATCAGGCGCCAGCGAAGACGGATCGGGCAGTACGGCCTTGACGACCTTCAAAGGCACGACTTCCAGACCTTCAGCCGTCTTGATCGGCTTTTCGGACAAAAGACCGAGGTTCTTCAGCACGGTGAAGACGTTGATGTAATGGTCGCCAAAGCCCATCCAGAAACGCACATCCGCACCATCCATGTTCTTGGACAGCGAATGCACTTCGTCATGGCCGGTCATATAGGCCTTCTGCTTGCCGACGACAGGCAGGTCGAACTCCTGGCCAACTTCGAACATCTGGTTTGTCTGCCACTGGTTGTTCTGCCAGGAATAGACGACGCCGGTAAATTCGCGAAAGTTGATCTCGGGGTCGAAGTTTGTCGAGAACCAGCGGCCATGGCTGCCTGCGTTGATATCGACGATATCGACAGACGTGACCTTGTCGAAATACTCGTCCTTGGCAAGACGCGCATAGGCGTTGACCACGCCCGGATCGAAGCCGACGCCGAGAATGGCGGTGACACCCTTTTCCTTGCATTCGGCAGCGCGCTGCCATTCGTAGTTACCATACCAGGGCGGGTTTTCGCAGATCTTGGTCGGATCCTCATGGATCGCGGTATCCATATAGGCAACACCTGCGTCCATGCAGGCACGAAGAACGGACATGTTGACGAAAGCCGATCCGACATTGATGACGATCTGAACGCCGGTCTTTGCGATCAAGGCTTTCGTTGCTTCGATATCCATCGCGTCAAGCGCATGGGCCTCAAGTTTTACATCTGTCTTGAGGCTCTTCTTTTCGCGTACGGACTCGACAATCTTGCGGCACTTTTCGACAGTGCGTGACGCAATATGAATGTCTCCCAATACATCGCTGTTCTGGGCGCACTTGTGCGCCACGACCTGTGCCACGCCACCGGCGCCGATGATGAGAACGTTCTTCTTCATTTCAGGTGATGCCCCCTTTATCCCCGCAGGGATGAGTGTGTTTGAGTGCTTAAGACAGGCTCTGCTCGAAATCGGCAAAACCAAATTCGCGGACAGTGCGGACGGTGCCGTCCAGTTCCTTGATGGCAATGGTCGGCATTTTGACGCCATTGAACCAGTTTTTCTTGACCATGGTGTAACCGGCCGTATCCTGGAAGGAGACGCGGTCACCCACCTTCAATTCGTGTTCAAAACGAAACTCGCCAAACACGTCGCCTGCAAGGCAGGACTTTCCGCAGACCATGTAGGAATGGTCGCCCTCATTGGGCGATACCTTGGCCGTTTCGCGGTAAATCAGCAAATCCAGCAGATGCGCCTCGATGGAACTGTCGACGATGGCAAGGTTCTTGCCGTTGAACAGTGTGTCGAGAACCGTCGTTTCCAACGTCGTGCTTTTGGTGATCGACGCTTCGCCGGGTTCCAGATAGACCTGAACGCCATATTTCTCGGAGAATTGCTTGAGCCGATCACAGAACCGGTCGATCGGGTAATTGTCCCCGGTAAAGTGGATGCCGCCACCGAGGCTGACCCATTCCACCCGCGCCAGAAGTGTGCCGAACTTCTCCTCGATCTGCGACAACATGCGGTCGAACAGATCGAAGTCGCCATTTTCACAATTGTTATGGATCATGAAACCGGAAATGCGGTCCATGACCTTTTCGACCTTCGCAACATCCCACTCGCCCAGACGGCTGAACGGACGCGCGGGGTCAGCGATATCGAAGGTGGAAGACGACACCTGCGGGTTGAGGCGCAAGCCGCAGGTGATGCCCGCGGCCTTGTCGGCAAAGCGCTCGAGCTGGCCGATGGAGTTGAAGATGATCTTGTCTGCGTTGGAGACGACCTCTTCGATCTCATAATCGGCATAGGCAACGCTATAGGCGTGTGTCTCCCCGCCGAACTTTTCTCGACCCAGCCGCACTTCGTAGAGCGAGGACGATGTCGTGCCATCCATATATTCCGACATGAAATCAAACACAGACCACGTTGCGAAACATTTCAGCGCCAGCAAAGCCTTCGCGCCGGATTTTTCGCGCACATAGGCAATCTTCTCCATGTTGCGAAGAAGCTTCGTCTTGTCGATCAGGTAATATGGCGTTTGCAGCATTTGTCAGTCACATCTTATCGTGGATGGGAGAAGGTCGCGTCTTGAGACGGGCCTTATATGATGCTTGTGACAGGAAAACAAACCCGCAGCAGAGATTCTGCAATCATCTGTTTTTTACATTTCATGTCGCTCATTGAAGGAACAAAAGCACAGCGGACACGTTTGCCGCTCAAGTGTGAGCCGTGGATACGGCGTTTTGACTTCATTTCAAGCAAAGGAAACATCATGGCGACGGTTCGTAACGTAGAAGACAAAGTACGTGAAACTCTCGACAGCGGCGATGCTGCGGAAGTATCTGCACAGCTGGCCCAGCTGCGCGAAGATCTGGCCAATCTGGCCGGTAGCGTGAAGGCACTGGGCGCTGGCGTTTCTCACGAGGTTAAGGCACGTGCCTCCCGCGCTGCCGACGATGCGATGGCAGCCGGCGAAGAAACCGTCGCGACAGTTCGCAATGAAATTCAGTCTATCAATGACAACCTGAAGTATCAGGTTCAGAAAAATCCGCTCCAGTCGCTCGGTATCGCTGTCGCTGCAGGCTTCCTTCTCGCTCTCGTCACCCGCAAATAAGGTAGCCACATGCTTCAGACGCTGCTGCTCTATCTCGGTGATACCCAGCGAGAGGGCCAATTGGTGACACGACGCATCAAATCCACGATCCTCGTGTGGGTTCTTGCTGGTGTGTTCTTCGTCATCGCCTTCATCGCAGCTTTGGTGGGTGGCTCGATTTATCTTGCAAAAGAAATCGGAGCTGGGCCCGCTGCGCTGGTTATCGCTGGCGTTGCCTTTCTGCTCGGCGTCATCATGTTGGTATGCCTTGCCATCAAGCGCAGGCCACGTGTTTATGCGGCAAGACCTGTCGTGTCGCTGGCAGCAGCGCCGATCGCGGCACAGTCGCTAGCTGGGAGTGCACTTGCGGCAAGACCGTTCGTAACCTTGCTAACAGCCATAGCGCTCGGTTACGTCGCGACCAGAACCACGATCTTGAAGAAGAAATGATCCGTCACGAAAGCCGCCTTCCATCCGAAGGCGGCTTTTGCTTTTTCACCTGCAATAAATTCCGCTGCCCTTCTCCCGACAAAATGCTAGGCAGTTTGCCAGCACGTCTTTTAACGGAGAGAATGTTGGATGCGGAAGAAAGTCCTTGTTGTCGGCGGTGCCGGATATATCGGTTCCCACACCTGCCTGTTGTTGGCTGAACGTGGATATGAGCCAATCGTCTTCGACAATCTTTCCAACGGCCATGAAGAATTTGTCCGCTGGGGACCGTTCGAACAGGGCGACATTCGCGACCGCAAGCGGTTGGACGAAGTCTTTGCCAAACATCGGCCCGAAGCCGTCCTGCATTTCGCAGCCCTGATCGAAGTCGGTGAATCCGTCAAAAACCCCGTCGCCTTCTATGATAACAACGTCACCGGTGCGCTGACATTGCTCTCTGCGACGATGGATGCGGGAGTCAAAGCGTTTGTTTTCTCATCTACCTGCGCGACATACGGCCTGCCGGAACGCGTGCCTCTGGACGAGACCCACCCTCAGTCACCCATCAACCCATATGGCCGCACCAAGTGGGTCGTGGAACAGGCCTTGAAGGACTACAGCGCCTATAAGGGTCTGAAATCCGTTATGTTGCGCTATTTCAATGCGGCCGGAGCAGACTTCGAAGGCCGCATCGGCGAGTGGCACAAGCCTGAAACTCACGCCATTCCCCTCGCCATCGAAGCGGCTCTTGGACGTCGCGAAGGCTTCAAGGTCTTTGGCACAGACTACGATACGCGGGACGGCACCTGTGTTCGTGACTACATCCATATTCTCGATCTCGCAGACGCGCATGTGCGTGCGGTCGATTATCTGCTGGATGGTGGAGAAACAGTTGAACTCAACTTGGGGACCGGCACGGGAACGACGGTCAAGGAATTGCTCGATACGATCTCGGAAGTATCCGGTCGTCCCTTCCCCGTGGAATATGCGGAGCGCCGTGAAGGCGATTCCACCACACTTGTCGCGAATAATGACAAGGCAAGAGAAGTGCTGGGCTGGGAGCCACAATATACGTTGACGGACATCATCCGCTCGGCCTGGCGCTGGCACTCTTCGAGAAATGCCAGCATGTGAACAAAAAAACACCGGTCCAGATGGACCGGTGTTTCCGCTATGAGAACGCTCTCATAGCTCCTCTCCCAGGTAACCATATTATGGCTTTGGCGCGGTCGTTGTTGCGCCGCCAGTCGTGGAGGTTCCAGCCGGTGCGGCGGAACCGTCGGTAGCCTTCTTGTCCTTCATCGTAACGAATTCAGGAGCGGCCTTGAGCGACTCGGCAGTCTCTGTGGTCGTGAGACGGATCGTACCATTTGCCGGATCGCGTGTGACGGTAAGCTTGCTCATTGGAACGGCCACGTCCTTCGCACCGATGCCTAGGAAGCCACCGACGCCAACCACTGCAGCGACGATGCCGCCGTTTTCCTCGAGGATGAGGTTGGTAACACTACCAATGCTCTCATCGGCTGCGGTGTAGACGGCGTTGCCGATATAATCATTGGCGCTGATCTGGTTTGCCGCCTGCTCTGTCAGATAAGAGCCACCGGCTGCTCCAGACGCACTTGGCGTAGCGGGCGCGGCAGGTGTTGTTGATGGCGCGGTTGCACTCGGTGTAGCAGGTGCAGGCTGTGTCGTGCCCTGTGCCATGGCAATTGGTGCGAATGTTGTGGAACCCAAGAGAGCGGCTGCGGCGATCATGGTGAGTGTCTTTTTCATATCGTACCTTCCTTGTGAATCGTTGTAACCTGCTCGACGGTTCAACCCGTTCTGTGTGAGCCTGTTGATTTGCAAACGGCACAGGGAGGATATTGGTTCCGCTGTTTTTTTAGGCACTCATGCGACGAAACCACTTAAAAAAGAGGCGAATAATCAAGCATATTATGGGATTGCGAACTACGAAGGGTTGGGCCATTCTGCGGTCTGATCACCATGATTTCAACACCGGTCGAACCCGGCGAGACAATGCAGAGCAACATCATATCGAGACTTCGACGACGCCTTGCCGGTTTTTTCCCAACCGCGCCCATCAGTGTCTATCTTGTTGTAATGACAACGGTTATTACGCTGCCTCTGATTATTTTCGTCGGTTATCTGATGCTGAAACTCGAAGCAGACGAACGGAGCGATCTTCAGAGAGAAGCAGTCGAAGATGCCCGCGCCGTCAGCCGTAACGTCGACCGCCGTTTGCAGGAGATGGCGACCTCTCTGAACCTGCTGTCTCAGTTCCCGGAACTGGAAGATGGCGACCTCGCGGCGTTTCACAAGCGTGTGAGCGAAAGCCTCCAGAGACAAGGGCTTTACGTCATCGTAGCAACTGCCGACGGCAAACAACGCCTGAACAGCCGCGTGCCGTTGAACCAGCCCCTCGGCGACGTGCCGCCGGACATCAAACTTCAGGACGTCTTAAATGGACGTAGGATTGCCGTTTCCAACATTTTCTATGGCAAGACCAGCAAGGAATGGGTCTTCAACGTCATGCGTCCGCTGCCAGCAGCGCTTTCAGCAGCGGGTGACGCATTGATCATGACCCAAAATGCGAGTGATCTCATGGGCCTGGTTTCCACAGATGGGCTTCCCTCTGACTGGACAATTGCGATCGTGGATGGAGACAATCACGTCGTGACATCCAGCGCCCCGAACACAATTGCAGCCGGGTCGGTCTTCAATCATGCGATGGCAAACGACACCCGAGCCATCAGTGGCAGCTTTGAAGATGAAAACGGCATTATCTTCGCCTATTCGCAACTACCGGGATGGTCATGGAAAGCCATCATCTGGGGACCAGCCGATAACAGTCATTCCGCATTGGCAAGCACATGGCGAAAAATGATGATCGGCAGCTTTGCGCTCATCGTCATCGCCATTGCGGGCGCCTATCTTGTCGGCAGGCAGCTTCGCGGTTCAATCCGCGAACTGGTCGATATGGCCAGACGTATCGGAGAAGGCGAGATCGTCGCCCCGATCGACACGAAGATAAAAGAGGCCAATCAGGTCGCTATTGCCCTCTCCAACGCATCCTTCGACCGCAGTCAGGCGGAAGACCGGACTCACCTCATTCTTCATGAACTGGTCCACCGCTCCAAGAACATGCTGACACTGGTTCAAGCCATGATGCGCCAGCTTGCACGCGAAAACACCACCCTGGCGGAGTTTCAAAAAGAGGTGGATCACCGCCTTCGTGGCTTGGGCATGTCGATCAGCGCTCTATCCGAGGTGCAATGGCAAGGCCTACCGTTGCGAAAGTTGCTGGAAACCCATTTGAAGGTCTTCGGAAGTGCCGCTGATCAGGTCAAGCTGACGGGAGAAGATTTTATGCTTTCACCGGAAGCGGCGCAGAATCTGGGCCTCATCATTCACGAATTGGCCACCAATTCTATGAAGTACGGCGCGCTTTCTGAAGCCGCCGCCACTGTCGAACTTTGCTGGGTTCGTGAGACAAAGGGTGAAAACGAAACGTTGACGATAGACTGGAACGAAGTCGGCGGCCCTCCAGCCACTGCCCCGACACGAAATGGATTTGGTACAACCATAACGAAACGACATGCGGAGAGTGCGTTTTCGGCAGCAATATCAACCGATTACAACGATGATGGCTTCCGCTGGACGCTGACGGCACCCTTTCAGAAATTCCTCGCTCAAAAAAAATCGGCCCTCTCAAATTAAAATTGGAACCGCGCGGAACCAACTCGCAGGACGTGCGTTTTTATGGCAAGCCAAGCCACTCCCCGTCCCCGCCTGAGGCTTGGCGCACGCAGGTTTTGCCCCTGAAAACCTGCCACAGATAGCACGGTTCTACGGAACCGTGCTTTTTTTGTATTTCCCGACGTCCAGAGAAAATAACAGATAGACCACCGGTATCGCCGGTGGGTTTTAGCTGCGAGTCCACGGAGATTAGGTCAGGTCGGAAGCGGCGCAGGGAACCTCAGGAAATAGTCGATGCTGTCGGCAGAGACCTTATAGGTCGCTTCCCCACCCAAGGCAGCAGGCACGACTTTCTCCAACACCACACTTCCGAAATTGCTTCTCTTGTCTGAATCGGCTGCTGGCTCAGCCGCACTGCTTCCACCCAGAGGTTCCGTCCAGCGAACCTCGAAGAACTCTTCGTCTTTGCGACACTCCAGCGTTAGCGGGCGATGCTGCGACAGGTTTCCGCCATGGCTGATCGTATTGACGACGAGTTCATGGAAGGCGAGCCCCACATAGAGCGCGCCATTCGGGTTGAGAAGAAGGTTTTCCCCCTTCATCTGGATGAGATTGGGATATTCGGGCAAATAGAGGTCGGCTTGCTGTTTGAGCAAATCGAAAATCTCGGCGCCGCGCCAGTCGGAATCCGTGATCAAATCCTGGGACTGCGCCAAAGCATGCAGCCGCCCTCTGAACTTGCGCAGAAAATCTTCTTTGGTGAAACTGAACCGTGCGGTTTGGGAGGAGAGACTCTGAATGATGGCAAGCAGGTTTTTTGAGCGATGGCTGACTTCACGAAGCAATGATCGGAGCAACTGTTCCCGCCGTCGCTCGACCGTTATTTCCCGGATCGTGGTTTTGAGCACCCTTTGTCCCGACATATTGACGGTGGAATAGACATAAAACTGGAAGACGCGGTCCTTGCCCGCATTGACCTCCAGCATGCCTCTGCTTCCCGCCGAGGTCAGGTCTTTTTTCAAATCCGACAGGCGAGCAGCGAGTTCCTTGCCGAACATGGTGACGTCGTTTGGATCCTCTCCCGTCTCAGTCGGGAGCGTCCAGACGTCTGGCAGGTTTGCGATAAAGATATATTCTCTGTCGCGGTCCTGCAGCATGACCGTCTCGTCAGAGTCCAGCAGGGCAAGCACGAGTGAATCGTGAAGGTCGCCCTCATCTCGCCCCGCATTATGCCACGCCAGCCGATGCAATATGGTCTCCTAAGGGGAACGACGATCAAGGTCGCGTATTCGAGCAAACATGCAGACCTGAACGCCGGGTAAGGACCCAGGTTCCAAAATCTCTTCAAGTCAGAGTCACTTAAGCTGCGACACGTGAACTTTCGTTAAAGAAAAGAGCCTGACTTATGAGAGCTTTTACCATATCGGGGTTGAAGGGTTTGGTGACGAGGAATGTCGGTTCTGGACGCTCGCCGGTCAACAGACGCTCTGGGAAAGCGGTGATGAAGATAACAGGGAGCGTGGTCATCTGAAGGATTTCCTTCATTGCTTCAAGACCAGAGCTGCCATCTGCGAGCTGAATGTCTGCAAGGATCATCTTGGGCTGTGTGCGGTGGAACAGTTCGAGCGCTTCCTTATGCGTGCGCGCGATTCCGGTAACATTGTGACCGAGATCCGTCACCATCTGCTCGATGTCCATCGCGATCAAGGGTTCATCTTCGATGATCATGATGTCGGTGGCAACCTGACGTGCAATTTCGGAGGCGGCCTCGTCGATCAGTTTTCCGACCTGCGATTCAGGAACGCGGAGAATTTCGGCAACTTCGGCCATCGTAAATTCTTCGACCGTTGTCAGCAGAAAGGCCTGGCGTGGCACAGCTGGAACAGCCGACAGATTGGCGGAAGCGCGCTTTTCCCAACCGGTCAGGTTTTCGTCGCTCTTGATGTTGATGGTGACGGAACTAAAGATGGAAACAAACAATTGATAAAGCGAAACGCGATCACTGCTCGTCTGCGGGAAGATGCTGACATCGGCGATCAACGCTTCCAAGCTGGCGGCAACATAGGCATCGCCAGTCGATTGTGAACCACAAACCGCACGCGCAAACCTGCGAAGGTAAGGCAGATGTGGTGCGATGCGTGTAGAAACTGACATGGAATTCTCCCCTGTATCATGCGGCGTGCAACGCAAACCTAACGGAGAAAACGTGCAACTCAAAAAATAGTTCCAGTTGATGGGAACTATTTTTTGAGTTCGGCATTTCCACCCGCAGAACCTAACGAATACCGGAAATCATGAATATGTTTCAATCGGATCAGGATCCATCTGACAAGGGAACGTCTCCGACGGTCTCCGACTCAGGTAGAACCGTCATCTCGCGTAAACTACGAGAACTGTACGACACAGTTCAGGACGAAGGCATTCCAGACAAGTTCCTCGATCTGCTTGAGAAGCTCGACGAAGCTGAAAACAAAGCAAAAGCTTCGAGGGGATGATGGAAGCAGATCACACGAAGAACGAAACAAATTTCAAGCGAGAAATGCTGGCAGCCCTTCCCAATTTGCGCGCATTCGCAATTTCCCTTATTCGGTCTCGCGACCGTGCCGACGATCTCGTGCAGGACACGATCATGAAGGCCTGGGCAAAGCAGGAAAGCTATCAGCCCGGAACCAACATGCGCGCATGGCTGGTGACAATCCTTCGCAACGAGTTCTACAGCCAGATCAGAAAATCAGGCCGCGAAGTTCAGGACACGGATGGTGCCTATACATCCCGCCTGTCCGTTCCGCCTGAACAGCATGGTTCTGTAGACCTTCAGGACTTCAAGACCGCCCTTGCAAAACTGCCGGAAGATCAACGCGAAGCGATTTTGCTGATCGGCGCGTCAGGCTTTGCTTATGAGGAAGCTGCGGAAATTTGTGGTTGCCCTGTCGGCACCATCAAGAGCCGCGTCAGCCGTGCGCGTCTTCGTCTGCAGGAGTTGCTGGGCATTCAGGACGAGAACGAATTCGGTCCAGATGCGCAAGTCGCAGCCGTTACCGCAGCCGCCGCGATACGTTAAGCATTTCGACAATAACAAACGGCGTAGCCCCAAGGGCTGCGCCGTTTTTATATTCCGACATCTTTCACGGATTGCATGACGACGAATGTCGATGTGTTGGCGACGCACGGCAGGCTAGAGATTTTTTCTCCCAGAACCCGCCTGTATTTGCGAATATCGTTGGTGCGAACCTTCAGCAGATAGTCGAAGGCACCCGCGATCATGTGGCACTCCTCCACTTCCTTGATCTTGCGAACCGCCGTGTTGAAGTCCTCCAGTGCCTTTTCCCGCGTATCGGACAGTTTGACCTCGGTGAAGGCGATGTGCTCGAGCCCCAGCTTGGCCGGGTTGAGCATGGCACGGAACCCCAGAATGTAGCCTTCGTCCACCAGACGTTTCAGCCGCGTCTGACACGGGGTCTTCGAAAGGCCGACCTGCTTGGACAATTGCAGGATGGACATGCGCCCATCCTCGCTCATCGCCTCCAGTATTTTCAGATCGAAATGATCTAGATCACCTGCTTCTGACGCTTTCGACATCCAATCTGCCTCTTAAAACGGAAATTATAAGTCCATTTTTCCTGATATAGCGCTAAAATAGGACCATAGCAATTTTACCGGTAGTGATATTCTGATGTCTGAAAAAGAACGCTCTCGCGACAGACATTCGAGGACCCGACCGATGGTGGAAAAGACAGCTGGGCTTGCCAAGGCACGCGCCAATCAAACGAGCGAGATTTTTGCTGATTTTGCGCCGCCGGTGCGACCGCAAAGCGCCTTGCGCCAGGCGATCACGGCCGCCTACCGCCGGGCCGAGCCGGATTGCCTGGCCCCCCTGCTGGAAGCTGCGGCCGTCTCGTCTGAGCAGGCAAGCACGATCCGCTCGACGGCACGCAAGCTGGTGCAAGCTTTACGCGCCAAAGCAAAGGGCACGGGTGTCGAAGGATTGGTGCAGGAATACTCGCTCTCCAGCCAGGAAGGCGTGGCGCTGATGTGCCTTGCCGAAGCGCTGCTGCGTATTCCCGACGCCGCCACACGCGACGCCTTGATCCGCGACAAGATTGCGACCGGCGACTGGAGATCCCACCTTGGCGGCGGTCGCTCGCTGTTCGTCAATGCCGCGACCTGGGGTCTCGTGATCACCGGCAAGCTGACCTCCACCGTCAATGACAAAGGCCTTTCGGCAGCGCTGACCAAACTGATCTCTCGCGCTGGAGAGCCGGTCATTCGCCGCGGCGTCGACATGGCCATGCGGATGATGGGTGAGCAGTTCGTAACCGGCCAGACGATCGGCGAGGCCATCAACCGGTCTAAGGCGCTTGAGGCACAGGGCTTTCAATATTCCTACGACATGCTGGGTGAAGCTGCGACAACGGCCAAGGATGCCGAGCGCTATTACCGCGATTACGAGCAGGCGATCAACGCCATCGGCAAGGCCTCCGCCGGTCGCGGCGTCTATGGTGGCCCCGGTATTTCCATCAAACTGTCTGCACTTCATCCACGTTATGCCCGCGCGCAGGCACAGCGTGTGATGGATGAGCTTCTGCCGCGTGTGAAATCTCTGATGCTGCTGGCCAAGCGATACGATATCGGCCTCAACATCGATGCTGAGGAAGCAGACCGGCTGGAGCTGTCGCTCGACCTGCTGGAGGCTATCGCGCTCGACCCGGAACTGGGCAACTGGCAGGGCCTTGGCTTCGTCGTGCAGGCCTATAGCCGCCGCTGCCCCTTCGTGCTGGACTATATCATCGATCTCGCCCGCAGATCGAACCGCCGCATCATGGTGCGTCTCGTCAAGGGCGCCTATTGGGATGCGGAAATCAAGCGGGCGCAGCTGGACGGACTGGAAGACTTCCCTGTCTTCACCCGCAAGGTTCACACGGATGTGTCCTACATCGCCTGCGCCGTAAAGCTGCTCGCCGCCCGCGCCGTGATCTTCCCGCAATTTGCGACGCACAATGCCCAGTCTCTGGCGACGATCTATCATCTCGCCGGACCCGATTTCAAAATCGGTGACTACGAGTTCCAGTGCCTTCACGGCATGGGCGAACCCCTCTACAGCGAAGTCGTTGGCAAGAAGAACCTTGACCGCCCCTGCCGCTTCTACGCGCCTGTCGGCACGCATGAAACGCTGCTGGCCTATCTCGTGCGCCGATTGCTGGAGAACGGCGCCAACTCGTCCTTCGTCAACCGTATCGCTGATCCGAACATTCCCGTCGATTCCCTGCTGGAAGACCCGGTGGCCGTGGTAAAATCCATGCCGGTACCGGGCGCACAACACGAGAAGATTTCCAAACCGGCAAATCTTTACGGTGCACGTGTGAATTCGGCGGGACTGGATCTGGCCAACGAGCAGGCACTGGCGTCATTGAGCGATGCGCTCTCAAGCAGCACCGAGATGGAATGGAAGGCTGCGCCACCAAGCGGGATGGGGTCCGGAAGGGCCGTTCTCAACCCCGGCGACCTCAATGACATCGTTGGCTTCGTGACAGAACCGACAGAAGCGGATGTAAGACAGGCGCTGGAAGCAGCCGCCACATCCAGCTGGCCACAAACCAGCGTGGAAGACCGCGCCGCCTGCCTCGAAAGAGCAGCTGATCTCATGCAGGCAAAATTGCCTGTTCTGCTCGGGCTCATCATGCGCGAAGCCGGAAAATCGGCTCCGAATGCCATTGCCGAGGTCCGGGAAGCCATTGATTTCCTGCGTTATTACGCGGCAGAAGCGCCCAGTACATTCGGTCCTCAGCAACAGGCCCTTGGACCCATCGTCTGCATCAGCCCATGGAATTTCCCACTGGCGATCTTCATCGGCCAGGTGGCGGCGGCACTCGTTGCAGGAAACCCGGTCCTGGCAAAGCCCGCAGAAGAAACGCCGCTGATCGCGGCTGAAGGCATTCGCCTGCTGCATGAAGCCGGTGTCCCCGCAAATGCCGTGCAGCTTCTGCCGGGTGATGGAAAAACCGGCGCACAGCTGGTGGGTTCCGAGCAAACCGCAGGCGTGATGTTTACCGGCTCCACCGAGGTTGCTCGCCTGATCCAGAAGCAACTGACGGCGCGGGTATCGAGCACTGGTCAACCCATTCCGCTGATTGCCGAAACCGGTGGCCAGAACGCGATGATCGTCGATTCCTCGGCTCTGGCCGAACAGGTCGTAGCAGACGTTATCGCGTCCGCCTTCGATAGCGCGGGTCAGCGCTGCTCGGCCTTGCGTGTTCTGTGCCTTCAGGACGATGTGGCTGAACGAACCCTGACGATGCTGAAGGGTGCGTTGCACGAATTGCGCATCGGCAGAACGGACCGGTTGTCTGTGGATGTCGGTCCGGTGATTACGCTCGAAGCCAAGCAAAACATCGAAAAGCACATCGAATCCATGCGCGCGCTGGGCAACCGGATCGAGCAGATCACGCTGGCTGGCGAAACGGACAAGGGTACATTCGTACCGCCAACCATCATCGAACTGAAATCCTTGGCCGACCTGAAACGTGAAGTCTTCGGCCCCGTCCTGCATGTCATCCGCTTCAAACGGGAGAAGCTGGATCGTCTGATCGATGACATCAACGCGACCGGTTACGGCCTGACATTTGGTCTGCATACGCGCCTCGATACGACCATCGCGCATGTGCTTTCCCGCGTAAAAGCTGGCAATCTCTACGTCAACCGCAACATCATCGGCGCTGTCGTCGGGGTGCAACCCTTCGGCGGACGCGGTCTTTCCGGGACAGGTCCAAAGGCTGGCGGCCCGCTTTATCTAGGGCGCTTGACGAAGACCGCACCGCTTGTAGAGCGCGCAGGGCATCAACAGGACACATCCATCATCGACTTCGCCAACTGGCTGGAGGCAAGGGGTGACAAGGCGACAGCGGACGTGGCTCGCCTCACCGTCAAACTCTCAAGCCTCGGGTTCGAAACAGAACTCGCAGGCCCGGTGGGTGAGCGCAACCTCTATGCCCTGCATCCACGCGGCCATGTTCTGTTGGCGCCGCAAACCGCGCAGGGGCTGTTACGGCAACTGGCGGCGGCGCTGGCAACCGGAAACACGGTTGCGATAGACAAGGAGCCAGGTCTGGAAGCGGAACTGAAGGGCCTGCCATCCAGCGTGGCGGCGCATATCACATGGTCGGACGATTGGGCGACATCCGGTCCCTATGCCGGTGCGTTGGTAGAAGGGGATGCCGAGCGCGTATGTGAGGTGAATGCGCGCATCGCAGAGCTTCCCGGCCCGCTGGTTCTGGTACAGGCCGCCACCAGCGAAGCCTTGCAGGGACCGACCCAGCCATACAATCTGAACTGGCTGCTGGAAGAGGTATCCGTCAGTGTCAATACGACGGCAGCGGGCGGAAATGCGAGCTTGATGTCGATTGGCTGAGCTTGACTCGCGTCAGTGTGTGGAAATTCCTGTTTCATTCTTTTTCCCGATCATATAGGGGTCTGAGAGGCGCCTTCGGTGAAAAAAGCGCACATGTTGATGCGAGATCGGAATGGACACACGCAGACGGCTGGTTCCTGACATCGTGACCTTGCAGGCGTTCGAATGCGCTGCAAGGCATGGCAATTTCACGCGCGCTGCCGAAGAGCTCAACCTGACGCAGAGCGCCGTCAGCCGCCAGATCAGTGATCTGGAAGCGCAGACCGGCATGCTTTTGTTCGAGCGTATTCGCCGGCGCGTGGTGCTGTCAGATGCGGGACGCAAGTTCCTGCCCGACGTGCAGAAACTGTTGCATCAGTCCGAACAGTTGATGGTCCGTGCCGTCACCGCGGGCTCGTCCAGCGCGCTCTTGTCCGTCGCCACTCTTCCGACATTCGGCAGCCGCTGGCTGACACCGCGCCTGCACGATTTCTTAGCGAGCCACCCGAACACAGTGCTGACAGTAGGCTCTCGCGCCCAGCCGTTCGATTTCGATGAAGAGGGCTTCGACATCGCCATACATTATGGCCAGCCGGTATGGGCGCATGGCACCTGCACCTTCCTCTGCAACGAGGTGATCGTTCCCGTCGCCAGCCCTCAGCTTTTAGCGTCGAAACCGGTCCAAAACCACGCCGATATGATGGAAGGGCCGCTTCTGCACATCACCACGCGTCCCAAGCTGTGGACGGAATGGTTCGAGATGAACAAGCTGTCTTCCGACAGCGCCTATCGCGGCAGCCGTTTCGACCAATTTTCCATGCTGATCGAAGCCGCTGTGAGCGGTTTGGGTTTTGCGCTTTTGCCGAAATATCTGATCGAAACCGAGTTGAAATCAGGCCTGCTGAATGTCGTCTTCGACGTGCCGCTGACGACAGAGAACAGCTACTACATCGCTCTCCCGGAGGGTCGTCAGGACAATGTGCTGGCCAGCGCGTTTCAAAACTGGCTGCTGGAGCAGGTTGGTCACACCCTATAGCCTGTTTCGAAAAAACGGGTTCCATCGCACGACACCGAGGCGGATTTTTTCACGCATCATCGTCAGCAGTCCCGCAGAGGCGATGACCACTAGGCCGCAGATCGCAAGCGTATCGGGATATTCACCGAAGAACGACGCGCCGATGGCGACCGCCCATAATATCTGGGAATAATGCGACGGCGCGATCTGGCTGGCGGGCGCAATCTTCGTCGCGGTCAACAAGGTGATCTGGCCAACGGCGGTGCACATGCCAATAACGATGAAGGCACCGAACTGATTGAGCGTCGGTACCTGAAACTCCGGGATCATCAGGATACCGTTGAACGTCAGACCATAGATGATGAGCACGCCCATGATCGATGTCCGCTTTTCCCGCCCGGCAAGCGACCGAAGGAGAACGATGGTCAGGCCCGCCAGAAAGGCAACGCAGAGCGCGGCGAAATGCCCGAGCTCAAGGGTTTTAAAGCCGGGCCGCACCACCAGCAGCACGCCGACGATGCCCGCCATGACAGCAGACCAGCGCCACAGCCCGATATCTTCCTTCAGCACCAACGCCGACAGAATGGTGACGAAAAGAGGGGACAGGAAAATCAGCGCGTAAGCTTCCGCCAGCGGTACGTTGGTGAATGCGTATATGCCCAGAATGCCCGCAAACAGGCCGGAAATCGCCCGCCCATGCACGGCCCACGGCCTGCTCATGCGCCAGAAATGACGCCAGTGTTCTTCTTTCGGTTTCAAGAAGAAGATGAGGGAAGCGGATGACAGGATGCTGAAAAAGCCGATTTCGAAGACGCTGACTTGCGAGCCCAACGACTTGATGGTGGCGTCTCCACAGGAAAAGCTGGCATAGGCAAGCAACCCCAGTAGAAAACCTTTTTGCATAACGACCGCTCCCATAGCGACAGCCGGGCGGCATGGTAAGATGAAACTCGATACCCGGCTTGAACACTATCTCCATCGTCTGGCTACGCCTGAGCCAACCAAGGCGCAAGGCATGAACCTGCGAAAAACGTTCTCTTGTTCTTCGCGCCGGGATCAGCACATTTCCGGGTCGATGGTGTAAAGCTCGTGCGCCCGCGCGAAACCACGAAGAGCATAACGGCCCATGGACACCATGAAGCCGCGCATATCTTCCGGGCACATCGCCATGAACTCGCGGGACATGATGGTGTCGCGATCCACCGAACCGCACAGGCTGCTGATGCGGCTGACCATATTGACCGCCGGGCCCACCACCGTAAAATCCAGCCGATTGCGGCTGCCGATATTACCGTAGAACACCTCTCCGACATGCAGACCGAGATAGACATCCGTCGTTGGCAAACCTTCCTGCTGTCGCCGGTTGTTCAGCACCGTGAGATTGGTGCGCATGGTGATTTCCGACGCCAGCGCCGCGGCGCATCCCGAACTCTGATCGGCATCGCGAAAGATTGCCAGCACCCCATCGCCGATCAGTTTCAGCACGCTGCCGCCGTGAGCGTGGATCGCGTCGATCACCAGACCGGCATAGTCATTGAGGAACGGAATGATCTGGTCCGGCTGCGCCCGGTCCGAAATTCCGGTAAAATCCCGCAGATCGGAAAACCACAGGACAGCATCGATCCGTTCGACTTCGCCACGGGTAATCGTACCGCTCATGACCTTGCGACCGGCATCACGGCCCAGATAGACATCGCTGATCGTGCCGATGATGCGCATGCAGGAAGCGGCTTTGAAGGCAAGAGCGAGCGTCGGCAACAGCATGCGCAAGGCGGCCAACTCATCGTCGTGAAAGCCTTCCGGGTGGCGGGTCAGCCAATGCGAATAAAAGGCGTTCATCTCACCGATGCTGCCGCGATCCGTAAAGCGATGGATCGCCGCCAGATAATCCGTGTGTCCGGCCTGCTTCAGCTCCGAAAGCTTTGGAAAATGCGTGTCTTCTCCTAGATGAAACCGGTGCCGCGCCTCATTGGCATTTTCCTTGATGAGATGGAAAAAGACCGAACTCTCCCAGGCCTCACGCGCCTTTCCGTCATCGGTGAAATCGTAGACGCTTGATGATTCGAACGCGTCGCGGCTGTCCCAGCGAAAGGCATGGCCCTCGAAATCCGGGTGCAGCGTATCCATCAAGATCAGCGCCGAGGAAATGCTGATGCCAGCATTGTTGCAACGCTCGCAAAATCCGGAAAGCAACGTTTCTTCAGCGACCCCCTCATAGCCTAGCTGTGAAAGCCAGAGCGAAATTTCAGAAAGGCTTGATTGCTGAATCATGGATGCCGATGCTCCTGGAATAAACAGCAGAAGATATGTTGGCTAAACGCTTCACAAGCCCTGCGGTGCCTTTATGACAACTCGATTTACAACAATTTCGTGAAATCGTCCGTTGAAAACCAGCTCCACGCTTGGCCCCGGCAGCGAAGGCAGATAAACACCTAGCCAAAATGCTGTTTGGCGCAGGTACGGCCGGTGAGTTTATCGCCGGCTTTGATCCCGAAAGGTTTTCCGATGCGTATTGTAATGATTGGCTCCGGGTATGTGGGGCTTGTTTCCGGTGCCTGTTTCGCCGATTTCGGTCATGACGTCATATGCGTCGATAAAATGCCCGAGAAAATCGAGGCGCTGAAAAACGGTCAAATTCCGATTTTCGAACCCGGTCTCGATATGATCGTTGCGAGCAATGCAAAGGCTGGCCGGTTGTGTTTTACCACCGATCTTAAAAGCGCCGTCGCAGATGCCGATGCCGTGTTCATTGCTGTCGGCACACCATCGCGTCGTGGCGATGGCCATGCCGATCTCGCTTACGTCTATGCCGCCGCCCGGGAAATCGCAGCCGCCGTCACCGGCTTTACCGTCATCGTCACCAAGTCCACAGTACCGGTCGGCACCGGCGATGAGGTCGAACGCATCATTCGCGAGGAAAACCCCAGCGCCGATATCGCCGTCGTTTCCAACCCGGAATTCCTGCGCGAAGGTGCAGCCATCGACGACTTCAAGCGCCCTGATCGCATCGTCGTCGGCCTGTCCGATGAGCGCGCCCGCCCCGTCATGACGGAGGTTTATCGCCCGCTTTATCTCAACCAGTCGCCGCTGCTGTTCACCACGCGTCGCACGTCCGAGCTGATCAAATACGCCGCCAATGCGTTTCTGGCCATGAAGATCACCTTCATCAACGAAATGGCGGATCTGTGCGAAAAGGTCGGTGCTGATGTTCAGGATGTTTCGCGCGGCATCGGTCTCGATGGCCGCATCGGTGCGAAGTTCCTGCATGCCGGACCTGGCTATGGCGGCTCCTGCTTTCCGAAAGATACGCTGGCCCTGGCCAAGACCGCCCAGGATTTCGACAGCCCGGTTCGACTGATCGAGACGACGATCGCCGTCAACGACACCCGTAAACGTGCCATGGGCCGCAAGGTGATCGCCGCCGTCGGCGGTGATATCAGAGGCAAGAAAATCGCCGTACTCGGCCTGACCTTCAAGCCGAATACAGACGATATGCGCGACAGTCCCGCCATCGCCGTCGTCCAGACATTGCAGGATGCGGGCGCCAAGGTCGTGGGTTACGACCCGGAAGGCATGGCAAATGCCCGCCATCTCATGGACGGTATCGAATTTGCCTCCGGTCCCTACGAGGCGGCACAGGATGCCGACGCGGTGGTGATCGTGACAGAATGGAACCAGTTCCGCGCGCTTGATCTCGACCGGCTGAAGTCGATCATGGCGTCACCCGTGCTGGTGGATTTGCGCAATATCTATCGCCCGGATGAAGTCACGGCACACGGCTTCACCTATGCCGGCATTGGCCGGTCATCATAGGAAACCATAACATGCGATATCTGATTACCGGCACCGCGGGTTTCATCGGTTTTCATCTGGCAAAAAGATTGCTGGATGAAGGCCATTTCGTCGTCGGTTTCGATGGAATGACGCAATATTACGATATTGCGCTAAAGGAAAAACGCCACGCCATTCTGGCGCGCTCCAATGGCTTCAAGGCCCAGATCGGTATGCTGGAAGATGCCGATGCGCTTAACCGCGCAGCCGATCTCGCCGAGCCGGAAGTGATCATTCATCTGGCAGCCCAGGCAGGTGTGCGCTACAGCATCGATTGCCCGAAGGACTATGTGAACTCGAACCTGATCGGTTCCTGGAATATTCTGGAACTGGCCAAGACGCTTCAGCCCAAGCATCTGATGCTTGCATCCACATCATCGATCTACGGCTCCAATGAAAAGGTCCCTTTCGCGGAGAGCGACCGCGCCGACGAGCCGATGACGATCTATGCGGCCACCAAGAAATCGATGGAATTGATGGCGCATAGCTACGCCCATCTGCACAAGGTTCCGACAACGGCCTTCCGGTTCTTCACGGTCTACGGCCCGTGGGGACGCCCTGACATGGCGCTGTTCAAATTCGTGGATGCGATCCTGAAGGGCCAGCCCATCGACATCTACGGCGAAGGCAAGATGAGCCGCGACTTCACCTATATCGACGATCTGGTCGAGGGCATCGTGCGGCTGAGCCACATCGCGCCATCCGAAGACAACCGCGTCACCGAAGAGGGCGTCACAGACACGCTGTCGAAACATGCACCTTTCCGCGTCGTCAACATTGGCGGCGGGCAGCCCGTGGAGCTGATGCGATTTGTCGAAACGGTGGAAGACGTTCTTGGTCACAAGGCCATCCGCAACATGTTGCCGATGCAGCAGGGCGATGTGCCGCGCACATTTGCGTCACCCGATCTGCTGCGAGCGCTCACGGGTTATGCGCCTGACATCACCATCGAGACCGGTGTTGCCGCCTTCGTGGAATGGTATCGCAACTGGCAATCCGGAAAGGCCTGATCTTTCAGGCTGCCGGATTTCCATAGCAATCAGCTATTGGCCTCTTCGCCCTCACTGCCGCGCAAGAGCCGGGTCAACTCGGCGCAGTTCGGATCGCTCGCATCCAGCAATTGCGACGGAGAGGTCCAGCCGAGCGTATAGCCCGCCGCAGTCGCGATTGCCCATGACGGGTCTTGCCCCGCTCGCTGAAGCAACTTCGGCCCCTGCGCCGAGATACATTGCTGGGATTGCTGGATGGATTGGGTAGACGCATTGGCAGCCTGAAGGTGATCCTGCACCTCGGCCTGAATAGGGTTCAAGACAAAAAGCGTGATGAACCACGCGGCAATATCGGAAATCATAATTGATCCTCTTGGCGTTCGGCGTCTATGTCGGAAAAGGTCCGACATCGTGAAAGCGCCGAGACTTTCACCAGAGGGGCCCGGACCAGCGGGTTGATGCTGATGTGGGAGGCCGTTCGTTCAATTCAAGAGACGTGTCATTCGAAAACGGATGCGCTTATGAAGATGACAGCCGCTTAAGATTCCGAGGAAGCGAAAACTAGACAAAGCTCATTTGGCATTCATGGAGGTTGAACGTGGTTCAGCACGTGGGGGGCCGGTAGCGGATGTGACAGACATCACCATCCTCCTGCTCGACCTCTACCTCGACACCGAAGACATCGCCGATCAGTTCGCTTGTAAATATTGCAGACGGTTTGCCGAGAGCCACCACCTGCCCATTCTTCATGACGGCAACGCGGTCACAGAACATGGCGGCGTGGTTGAGATCGTGCAGGGCAGCAACGACCGTCAGGCGTTGCTTGCGCACGAGATGCAACAACGCAATCTGATGTCCGATATCGAGATGGTTCGTCGGTTCATCCAGCAGCAGAATTTTCGGCCTTTGTGCCAGCGCGCGGGCGATATGAAGACGCTGGCGCTCCCCGCCGGAAAGCGTATGCCACATGCGTTTGGTCAGATGATGCGCATCGACATCCCGCATGGCCTGATCAACGATGGCGTCATCGTCCTGCGACCATGGAGACAGGGCACCCAAATGCGGTGTGCGACCAAGCTCCACCGCCTGGCGCGCATTGATATGCTCCTGCGTTTCCGCCTGTTGTTCGACCAGTGCGATATGGCGGGCGACGTCCCTACGGTCCAGGCTCTGCATGTCACGACCATCGAGATCGACAGTCCCGGATCGTGCCTTCTTGAGCCCGCACAGAAGCGACATGAGGCTGGTTTTTCCAGAACCGTTCGGCCCGACGATACCGAGAAACTCGCCCGGCGTGATGTCGAGGCTGACATTTTTGACGATGTCCACACCACCGGCAGACCAGCAGAGATTGCGGGCTTTGAGCATCAGATCGCCCTCCTGCGCTGGCTGAGAATGAGCGCGAAGGCCGGTGCACCAAACAGGGCGGTGATGACGCCGATGGGCAGAACCTGCCCGGAAACAATGGTGCGCGACAGGATGTCAGCGGCGATCATGAAAACCGCACCTGTCAGCGCTGCCGCTGGCAAAAGACGGCCATGTCTGATGCCCACGATCATGCGTGCGGCATGGGGAATGACCAGTCCGATAAAACCGATAGAACCAACGATACTGACCATGATGCCGGTCATCAGCGCGGAGGCGCCGGTGAGAACGATGTAGACACGCCGGACGGGTACCCCGAGAGAGCCGGCCGATTGAGAGCCGAATGTAAAGGCATCAAGCGCGCGTGCATACCAAAGGCACACGGCAAGACCGATGATCGTAACCGGTAAAGCCAGCCAGACATCCGGCCAGCGCACGCCGGACAGATTTCCGAGCAGCCAGAACATGATGCCGCGCGCCTGCTCTGCATTGGCTGCCTTGGTAACGATGAAAGACGTCAACGCATTGAACAATTGTGAACCCGCCACGCCCGCAAGAATGATAGCGCTGTTTCCCCGGCCAGCGCGAAAGGCCAGCAGACTGACCAGAGCAAATGCAATCAGCGCACCGAGAAACGCGCCCAACGGCATGGTCAGCATGCCAGCGCCGAACCCCAAAATGGCAACACTGACCGCCCCGGTGGAAGCACCCGCAGAAATGCCGAGGATATAGGGATCTGCCAAAGGGTTGCGCAAAAGTGCCTGCAGCACCACGCCTGACAGTGCCAGCGCAGCTCCGCAGCAGGCGGCAACCACCGCCCGGCTGAGGCGGTAGTTCCAGATGATGCCCTCGTCGATTGCATCCAGCGGATAAGCCGCGTGGAACAGACGGTTTGCCACCGTCTTGGCGACGACATCCATGGAAATGGATGTCTCCCCGATGGCAGCACCAAGCCACAGCGCCAAGCCGAGGCACCCGACAGACAACAAGAGGGCACGGGTAAGGGTGAAACAGGAACCCATGACTTACTTGGAGAGCCCAAGCTGGACAACGGCGTCGGCCAGAACTTCGATGCCATCGATGGTGCGGATGGTGGGATTCATGGCTTGCGCATCCATAATGACGACATGGTCCTGTTTGACCGCTGGCATAAGGCTCGTGACCGGGTCCTCCTTCAAAAATTTCTGCTTGAGCGCGATGTCATCCGCGGGAAACCGTCTGCGGTCCATCTTGCCTGCAACGATCAGCATGGGTTCCGACTTGGCGATGGTTTCCCAGCCAACCGTCGGCCACTCCTCTTCACTGTCGATGACATTCCTGATGCCGAGCGCAGACATGATGTAACCCGGCGCACCGTTCTTGCCCGCGACATAGGGATCGATGTCCAGTTCGGCGCTGGAGAACCAGAAGACCGCAGAAAGTTTTCCGTTCGCAGACGCTATTTTTTTGCGGGCAACCTCTTCACGCGCCTTCAGATCGGCAACGAGCTTGTCGCCCCTGTCCTGAACGTTGAAGATTTGCGCAAGCTCGGTGATTTCCTGATAGATCAGATCCATCGTGAACACGGAGTGGCGCACGCCATCGCCACCACCGCTATTGTCTTTACCGGTGCAATCGGCAGGCGACGTGTAAACGGGAATGTTCAGCTCTTCGAACTGCTCAGGCTTGGCGACGACACCTTCAGGTCCGACATGCCACTGAAACTGCGCCGTGACGAGATCCGGCTTCGTGCCCAAAACACTTTCGAAACTCGGGTCGTTATCGGCAAGGCGCTTGATCTTGGCATTGGCATCTTCATAACCCTTGATCACGGGACCGATCCAGACGGCCGTGCCCACGACCTTGTCGGCAAGGCCCAGCAGATAGAGAATTTCGGTTGTGCTCTGACCGAGCGATGCGGTGCGCTGAGGGGCATGCGTGTAGGTCACGTCGCGCCCGCAATTCTTCAGCGTCAAGGGATAAGTGGTCTCTGCCGCACGCGCGGATGGTGCCGCCAGACTAATCGCCATCGCAGCGACACCCGCAGCCACAACGGCGTTTTTAAAATTGAATATCATTTCCGATCAGTCCCCGAAATCGCATTGGCCGCCATGGAGGCAAAGCCGCTTGAACATGTTTAGACCTTCAGTCCGAAAGAAAAGGTGCTGAAACGATCCGAAACCGGGACATGGCAGATGGAATGAGGCGCTTACTGGCGCTCGATGCAATCATAACGTCTCCTGTTCCAGGCATCCCCGCCCGTGACATTGGAATGAACTTTCGACGGCAGGTCTCCTGGCTCACGGATTGGCGTCTTCACCCACCTTCCCACGAAATTTCGCAGTGGCATGACGCTTGTGAGAGCGCCAAAAGGTTGGACAATCCGTTTACAGTTGCGGGGGCAGCTGCGGCATTAAACCCGAAGGCTCGCACCGCATTCCCTATTATTTCTTGCGATCACTCGCTCGAAACCGTCACAACCAGATAGACGTATCGCAAACCACTCGTCAAGCATTGCTTTTGTAATGTTATTACATTTAATCGCAATCAGCAAATCGATGTCTGCGTTGGCATAACGAAAAATGGCCGGGGAAGATTTCCCCGGCCATTCTGACATCGACATTTCGATTGGGTGTTACGGTAACGTAAAGGCGATGACATAATCACCGGGCTTCGTGCCGACAGAACCGTGTCCGCCAGCGACCATCACCACATATTGCTTGCCGTTATCCATCGCATAGGTCATCGGCGTTGCCTGGCCACCCGCTGGCAGACGAGCCTCCCAAAGCTGCTTGCCGGATGTCAGGTCGTAGGCCCGTAGATAGTTGTCGACTGCAGCACCGAGGAAAGCAACTCCGCCCTTGGTAATCATCGGACCACCGATACCGGGAACACCGACCTTCAAGGGCAGCGGCAGCGGCGTCATGTCGTAGACGGTACCGTTCTTATGCTTGTAGGCAACATCGCCGGTGCGCAGATCGGCCCCTGCGACATAGCCCCATGGCGGAGCCTGGCAAGGAACACCCAATGGTCCGAGAAATGGACCCATGAACACACCGTATGGCGCGCCATCGTTGCGATTGAGGCCTTGCTCGCTACCCTTTTCATCCTGACCGCGTGGCGGAATCTGGTCGCGTGGAACCAGTTTCGATGTGAAGGCGAGGTAGGTCGGCATGCCGAACATGACCTGACGCTCCGGATCGACAGCGACCGAACCCCAGTTGAACGTACCGAAATTACCAGGATAGATCAAAGAGCCGTTGAGCGATGGAGGCGTGTAGCGACCTTCATAGTTCAGCTGATGAAACTTGATGCGGCATGCCAGTTGGTCGAACATGGAGACACCCCACATGTTCTTTTCAACCAGCGGATCAGGCTTGAACGACAAGGCGGACGTGGGCTGTGTCGGAGCACTGAAGTCCTCCGGGATCGTACCGCCGGGAGCCTTTTCCTCTGTGACGGCCAGAATAGGCTCACCACTGCGACGATCCAGAACGTAGATGTCACCCTGCTTGGTTGGACCCACCAGTGCCGGAACCGTCTGCCCGTCTTTCTTGGTAATGTCGATCAACACCGGCTGCGCCGGAACGTCCATGTCCCAGAGATCGTGATGCACGAACTGGCGAACCCATTTGTCCTGCCCCGTGTTCACATCCAGCGCGACGATGGACGAGGAATATTTCTCGACATTTGCGCTCCGACCCATGCCGAGTTGGTCCGGCACCTGATTGCCCAATGGAATGTAAACGAGCCCAAGCGCTTCATCGACGCTGAATACCGACCAGCTGTTGGGAGAGTTGGTCGTATAGGTCTGACCCGGCTGAAGCGGTTGGGTCTGGGTAGGGTTTCCCGAATCCCAATTCCAGATCAAGGCGCCGGTGGAGACGTCGAACGCACGGATGACGCCGGACTGTTCCTGCGTCGAGTAGTTGTCGTTGACGGCACCACCAATGATGATCTTGTTTCCTGCGATCGCAGGCGGGGATGTCGAGTAGTAATAACCGGCCGGATTATGCTCCATGCCAGTCGTCAACCGAAGAGTGCCCTTGTCAGCAAATGTCGTGCAAACCTGACCGGTCGCGGCGTCCAGTGCGATCAACCGGGCATCGGACGTTGGCAGATAGACGCGCGCAGCACAAAAGGATCCACTTTCGGCTGCGGGGTCTGCATAATAGGTCACGCCACGGCACGTCTGGTGCTGGCGATCAGGGTTCATGCCCGCGTTAGGATCGTACTTCCACTTTTCCTTGCCGGTCGCAGCATCGACTGCGATGGCCCAATTGTGCGGCGTGCAAAGATAAAGCGAGTTGCCGACTTTTAAGGGAGTCACCTGATAGGTGGTCTCGCCAACGTCATCGGGCAACTTCACGTCACCGGTCCGGTAGCGCCAAGCTTCTTTCAGCCCGCTCACATTCTGAGCATTGATTTGCGACAAGGGAGAATAGCGCTGACCGTACGATGTGCGACCGTACTGGTGCCATTCATTGTCAGGTACATCGTTGCCGTAGTTCGGCGCAGCTGTCACGATCTCGCTCGACAGCTCACCTTCCAGGTCATGCGGGTCCTGCGTCATTGCAAACGCTGCGGCACCCACAGACACCAGCACAGCGGTAAGCAACGGAACCGCATTGGCGCCGTAGGACGTGCCGGTCGGGCTGGTAAAGCCAAGCGGCTTTCTGATCCATGGCATCAACAGCCACATTCCGACGAGAATGATGAAGCCGCCGCGCGGTCCGAGCTGCCACCAGTCAAAACCGACTTCCCATAGCGCCCACAACAATGTCGAAAGGACGAAAGCGGCATAGAAATGCAATGCCACCTTGTTTCTTTGAAACAACAAAACAGCGGTGATCACGAATGCGATCCCTGCCAATGCGTAATAGAAGCTTCCTCCCAGCATAATGAGCTGAGAACCAAAGCCGAAAATTGCAAGTCCAATAAGCGTCAGGACGACTGCAGTCGATGTCACTGCCATAAAAGGCCCCCGGTGGTCTCCCAGCCGTTGAAACGGGGTCAGATCACAAAGGTTCCCTAAAAAATCACTATTTCGCCATTTTTTGAAAATCGCCGAATGCGTCGATCATTTCAGCCATTTTTTTTGAGGACGCGATCATGGCCGCCAGGAGAATCCTCGACTGCCCTGCCCTCAATGTTCGCGAGTGAACAGCGCCCGCCGCGCCCATGTCGTGTCCACCACCACCCCCGCCATAACCAGCGACGAGCACGCCCTCGGACACGCGGCTTGAGACCACGACAGGCACGTTGCCGTCTCGGCAGCGCTTGATCGCTTCAACGATGCGCTTATTGGCGTTGCCGGACCCCAATGCGGCCAGCACGATACCGTCTGCACCCGCCTTCAAACTGGCATCGATATGGGCGGCATCGCAGCCGGGATAGATTGCAACGATATCCACCCTGACGTTTCTGACCGATCCGGTAAAGCCCAGGCTATCCGGGCAGGTAGCGTTGGAAGCGAGATCGAAAGCATCCGTCTTGTCGGTAGAACGCTTGTAAAGCCCCCAGGCGGGCAACAATCTTCCGCCGAAACAGAGGAGGACACCTTTTCCAACATTGGAAGGATCGACCGAGGCTTCAATGGCGGCTGAGAGATTGCCGGGACCATCGGCTTGCGGATGATCGGCTGTAAACTGAGCGCCGGTAAAAATGACGGGCTTGGTCAGACGATGCTGGAGATGCACCAGCAGCGCGCTCTCCTCCATGGCATCCGTGCCGTGCAGGATAACGATTCCAGCAACATCAGGATTGGCCAGCTCCTTGCCGACCGCATCACTGATCGTCTGCATGTCAAGAAGGGTGAGGCTCGACGAGTCCGTTGCCATAAGCTCGATAGGCTTCAGGGATACATCGCTGTTGCTGATGTCAGACAGCAGGTGTTCGCCTGTCAGAGATGGCTTGGCCGCTCCGGTTTGATCGCGTTTACTGGCAATGGTGCCGCCGGTGGCTATGACAGCCACCAGCAGTTTCGATTCCGTCATGCTCAAATTTCACTCCGCGCGCCAGCGCTGCCCGATGCCTGTGCTTTCGCCAGTTCATGAATGCGATTGCGCAACAGATACCATCCCGCCACAAGGGCTGGAGCGATGATGATGAGCGATCCCACCGTCCATGTCCCAGCCGGATAATCCATGGCCATCAGCATCAGCACACCGGAGAGAAAAGCAAGTGTCAGAATGCCGGTATAAGGCGCTCCGAACATTCTGAAATCAGGTCGCTTCATTTCCCCCCGCCGGGACCGATGCCACAGCTTGAGTTGACATAACACGATGGCACCCCACGCGCAAATGATGCCCAGCGCTGCAACGTTGAGGGCAATTTCGAACGCGGCAGAAGGCACGACGGCGTTGAGAATAACGCCGATAACCGTCACCACTGCTGTTACCGCAATGCCGCCATAGGGCACGCCAGCCTTGTTCATCTTGGCAAGTGCTACCGGTGCAGAACCCGAAACGGCCATCGAATGGAGAATGCGACCGGTGGAATAAAGACCGGCATTCAGCGAAGACAGAACCGCCGTCAACACGACGAGGTTCATGATGATGTCGGCACCTTCGATACCGATGGAGCCGAAGAAGGTCACGAAGGGGCTCTCGCCTGCCTTATAGGCCGTATAGGGCAAGAGAAGCGTCAGCAGCAGAACCGAGCCGACATAAAACACCAGCAGGCGGAAGACGACGGTTCGGATCGCCCCGGGAATAACCTTGCGTGGATCTTCCGTTTCACCCGCAGTGGTGCCGATCAGCTCGATCGACGCATAGGCGAACACCACCCCCTGGACGATGAGGAAGGCGGGCAAGATGCCATTGGGGAAAAAGCCTCCATTATCGGTGATCAGGCTGAAGCCCGTGACGTGGCCTTCAATCGGCGTGCCGAAAATGACGAAGTAGATGCCGACAACGAGGAATGTTGCCAGGGCGACCACCTTGATCAGGCTGAACCAGAACTCAAGCTCGCCAAAGACCTTGACTGACAGCATGTTCATGGCCAGCACGATCAAAAGCGCGCCGAGCGCAAACACCCATTGGTCGATGCCCTGCATCCAGGGCACATATTGCTTGAAGAAATTCATGTAGATCGCGACAGCGGTCACATCCGCGACCGACGTCATGGCCCAGTTCAGCCAGTACATCCAGCCCACTGCGAAGGCCATTTTCTCGCCGTAGAACTCGCGCGCGTAGGACACGAAGGAGCCCGATGTCGGGCGATGCATGATCAACTCCCCCAGAGCGCGCAGAACCAGAAAAGCAAAGAAGCCACAAATGGCGTAGACGAAAATCAGGGCCGGCCCGGCGGTGGCGAGACGCCCGCCCGCACCCAGAAACAAGCCGGTCCCGATGGCGCCACCGATGGCGATCATCTGTATCTGGCGCGGCTTGAGCGCCTTGTGAAAACCGTGATCTTCTCTGGATTGCGTCGCTTGATGTACTGTATTCAAATCTTTCACTGACATAGCCCCTCCCTCAGAGCTTCCGTGTCACACCGATCCCGTTTCGCTATCAGATTGATCATCCAATTTAGTGGATCGGTTGTTCTTGCCTTTTAAAACCGCATTACAGGACTGCCGAACCCATTCTGTAATGCTGCAAGACAGATTAATTTTCAGATATAGCCCCTTCCCAGTGCCGTCAATCCTCCTCCCGGCTGCTTGACGATATCCCACAGTAGGCCTAAGCATCTTAAATCTGTCAAGCAGCTTTACAAATTTTGATGGACTATGGGGAGGAACCTGTTGTGAGCATGCGTCAAGAATACGATCTATTGGGAGTCAAGGACATTCCGGCTGAGGCCTATTGGGGCGTCCACACCGCCCGGGCAGTCGAAAATTTCCAGATTACCGGCATGACCATCGGACGCTATGCCCATCTCATTCGCGGTCTGACCTTCGTCAAGCAGGCAGCCGCGATGGCCAATCACGAACTGGGATTGCTGGACCGTACAAGGCTGGATGCCATTACCCAGGCGTGCCGCGAAATTCGCGAAGGGGCGCTGCACGAGCAGTTCGTTGTGGACGTGATCCAGGGCGGCGCGGGAACTTCCACCAACATGAACGCCAACGAAGTCATCGCAAATCGCGGCCTTGAGATTTTAGGCTATGCCAAGGGCGACTACGTGCATCTGCACCCCAACGATCACGTCAATCTCAGCCAGTCGACCAATGACGCCTATCCGACGGCGATCAACGTCGCGCTGATCGAAGCCATCGACGAACTGGCAGCATCGATGCTGATCTTGCAGGACGCCTTCGAGCGCAAGGCCAAGGCATTCGATGGCATTCTGAAGGTGGGTCGCACGCAGTTGCAGGACGCGGTGCCGATGACGCTGGGCCAGGAGTTTCGCACCTTCGCTGTAATGCTCGGCGAAGACCGCCTGCGCCTCATCGAATCCGCAGCCTTGCTGCACGAAATCAACCTTGGCGCCACCGCAATCGGCACACGCCTGAATGCGCCGACGGGATATGCGGAGGTTGCGTGCAAACATTTGGTCGAACTGACAGGTCGCCCTCTGGTCACCGCCGCCGACCTCATCGAAGCAACTCAAGACCCCGGCGCATTCGTGCATCTGTCAGGCGTTCTAAAGCGGGTCGCGGTGAAACTGTCAAAGACCTGTAACGACCTTCGTCTGCTGTCTTCCGGTCCCAGGGCGGGCATTGGCGAGATCAACCTGCCACCGGTTCAGGCCGGGTCCAGCATCATGCCCGGCAAGGTCAATCCCGTTATTCCTGAGGTCGTCAATCAGGTCGCCTTTGCCGTCATCGGCAACGATATGACCATCACCATAGCGGCAGAAGGCGGTCAGCTTCAACTGAACGCGTTTGAACCCATTATCGTGCGGTCTCTCTTGGACAGTATCTCACAACTCAGCGCCGCTTGCCGCGCTTTAGCGGACCGCTGCGTCGATGGCATTACCGCCAATAGGGAGATCATGGCCCGCAGGCTGGAGGAATCTCTCGGCATCGCCACAGCCCTCAACCCGCTCATCGGCTATTATGCAGCGACTGACGTGGCGAAGGCGGCGTTGGCATCAGGTCGCACGGTGCCGCAGGTGGTTCTGGAAAAAGGTTACATGACCGCAGAGGAACTCAAACAGGCCTTACGGCCGGAACTGCTGGCAAACCTGCCATGGATCAAGAATACGGTCGCTCATGGTGACACGAAAGACCTGATCTAACGCACCAGATTTTCATCGCGCATAATGGCGGTAATGATCTGCTTGACCTGCCCGAGATGCGCTTCCATGGCGCTTCGGGCAGTCTCGTCAGATCCAGCCGCGATGGCTTCGGCAATCAGCCGGTGCTCGACATTGGAGGCAACACGCCTGTCAGCCATGATGTTGAGCAAACCCGACTGCTGGCTAAGCGAATCGCGTGCGTCAGCCACGACCTTGGCAAAAAGCGAATTGCCGGATGCCTCGGCAATGGCGCTGTGAAATTCCGAATCCAGCTTGACCCACTTATGCGGATCTTCCTGCGCATCCATGGCATCACAGAGCTTCAAGATGCGTGACATCTGTTCTCCCGTGCGCCGCACCGCCGCCCATCCGGCAGCGGGAACCTCGATATAGGGCCGGGCTTCGATGAGGTCGCGCGCGGAGTAACCGCCGTAACTCAGCTCGGGGCTGGGTCTGTCTGTCAAAACGAATGTGCCGCTGCCCGTACGGGTCTGCGTCATGCCGAGCGTTTGCAGGGACCGCAGCGCTTCGCGCACGATCGGGCGGCTGACACCGTATTTACCCGCCAGATGGGTTTCGGCAGGCAGCCGTGTACCCACGGTCAATCGCCCTGAAACGATTGCCATACGCAAATCTTCGAAAACCGATTCCGCCGCACTTTTACGGTTGATCGGACTTGTTTCTGATAACCAGTCCACCCCTGCACTCATGTGATAACCTTTTTATAAACACGAGATCGTTGTCAAGGCGTCGAAAGGATGCGTTACGGGTTTTGCTAAAACAAAAAAACTCAAAAATGCCTAATATTTCATCGCGCCAAAAAAGATTGCAAATGATTGTGCGCTGCGTCATCTATGGCCGATGACGCTGCGTGACCTGACCATTCTGGTAATCGATGAAAACGCCATTCGCGCCTCCATTATCGAGGAGGGTTTGCGGGAGGCGGGGCATGACCGCGTGACGGTGATCCACGAAGTCCATGGCGTGGCCCGCATTATCGACACGCTCCGTCCTGATGTTATCGTCATTGACATAGAAAACCCCAACCGGGACATGATGGAGCACCTGTTTCAACTGACCCGAACGGTTGGTCGCCCAATCGCCATGTTCGTGGATCGCTCCGATACGGCGTCCATCGAGGCAGCGGTCGAGGCAGGCGTGTCTGCCTATATTGTTGATGGCCTGAAGAAAGAACGTGTCAAACCCATTCTCGACATGGCCGTCAGCCGTTTCAATGCCTTCAGCCGCCTGAAGCGGGAACTGGCCGACGCCAAATCAGCGCTGGAGGACCGCAAGATCGTCGAGCGCGCCAAGGGCATTCTCATGAAGATGCGCGGACTGTCGGAAGAGGAAGCTTTTGCCCTTCTGCGCCAGACGGCGATGAACGAGAAGAAAAAACTGTCCGAGATCGCCCAAAGCGTGGTCACGGCTGCCGCTTTGCTGATGTGAGCGGCGCGGGACAGGAAAGGAAGCTTAGGAAATGACGACCATTGTCAGCGAGACCCCGAAAAGCGGCAGCGCAGACAGCGCGCCCGCCCTTGTTGGCAACGACCGCCAGCGCACCTTGCGGGCTGGCTTCATTCCGCTGGTCGACGCGTCGGTTCTCATCGCCGCCTCTGAATTCGGCTTTGCGGAGAAGGAAGGCCTGAAGCTTGATCTCGTGAAGGACGTGTCCTGGGCCAATGTGCGCGACCGCTTGGCATTCCGTCAGTTCGATATCGCCCACATGCTGTCGCCCATGCCGGTCGCCTCGATGCTGGATCTCGGTTCCAACCCCTCGCCCACCATCACGCCGTTTTCGCTGGGACGTGGCGGCAACGCGATTACGCTTTCGACCAGACTGTTCACTCGCATGCGTGAAGTGGCGGGGATTTCGGAGACGGCCAGTGCCCTCGACAATGCGAAGGCTTTGAAAACGCTTCTCGATGACATGCGCGCCCGCGGTAAAGCCGCACCGACTTTCGGTGTCACCTATCCGTTCTCGTCGCACAATTATGAATTCCGATACTGGCTGGCGGCTGGCGGCATCAATCCTGACAAGGACGTGAAACTCGTCGTTGTACCGCCGCCACTCACCTCCGACGCTCTTGCCGCTGGCGCAATCGACGGCTTCTGCGTCGGCGCGCCGTGGAACATGATGGCAAGCGAACGCGGCATTGGTCGCATCGTCGCCGCCAAACAAGACATCTGGCCATCGGCCCCGGAAAAAGTCGTCGGCATGCGCCCGGAATGGGCGGATGCGCAGCCGGAAGCGGTCTCGCGTCTTCTCGTGGCATTGGATGCTGCTGCGCGCTGGTGTGATGATACGAAAAATCACAGTGCTCTGGCCGAGACACTGGCGGACACGAAATACATCGCCGCTCCCGAGGAGATCATCCGCCAGGTGCTGGCCGGACGCTTCAGTGTCGATGCGCAGGGCAATCAGCGCGTCATCGAGCGCTATTTCACCTTCCATGACAACTTCGCCAATTACCCACGCAAGAGCCAGGCACTATGGATCTACAGCCAGATGATCCGTTGGGGACAGGCGAACTTTACGCAACACGCTGCCGAAGCTGCGGCATCAGCCTATCGCAGCGATCTCTATCGCAACGCTTTGGGGGCTGAGAACACGCCGCCCGAAGCCGATATGCGCATCGAAGGCGATACCGATGGCGACCGTTTCATGGATGGCCATATCTTCGATCCGAGCGAAATTGAAAACTACGTGGAAGGCTTCCCGGTCAGTGCAGGCCATCCGGGATCACCTAACTCGGACGACATCTGATTGTAACGCACTGCACAAATGCTGCGCATCAAGAAAGCGTCTCAAATGTCATGTGCGCAAAATATAAGCCGTAAATCTCTCGTTTAAATTTTAGATAGAACGTGTAAAAAGTAGAAATAACGAATTTATATCAATCATTTGCTCTGATACCTACCAAACTGGCACAACATTTGCTTTATAGAAAACACTCGGTCAACGGCGATCGAGGATAAAAGCGCTTCACTGCTGCTTACCAACGACACTGACGTCGCAAGGTTTTTGCTGACCGGGACCTCCCTCCCGGCAAACGCAATCTCCGAGCGGCGTTTTTTATTTTCTACCTTTCGCAAACAGCGCCTGCATGGCGGATCAAAAAATGGGGAACATGCGAATGAAACCGACATTCACCGGCACTCTGAGCCGCCGCAGCATGCTGAAGACCACCGCCACCGCAGCCCTGATCACCGCCATGAAATCCGCCTTCCCCTCCGGTGCCTTTGCTGCCACTGCCGCGCCGGAAGTGACGGGGGCAAAGCTCGGCTATATCGCGCTCACCGATGCAGCACCGCTGGTCGTTGCATCGGAAAAGGGATTGTTCGCCAAATACGGAATGCCGGATGTCGAGGTGGCCAAGCAGGCATCCTGGGGTGCAACCCGCGACAATCTCGTTTTGGGAGGGGCCTCGAACGGCATCGATGGCGCGCATATTCTGACCCCCATGCCTTACCTCATGCATACCGGCAAGGTGACGCAGAACAATGTGCCCGTGCCGATGGCCATTCTTGCCCGCCTCAACCTCGACAGCCAGGGCATTTCGGTTGCCAAGGAATATGCCGATACCGGCGTTCAGCTCGATGCCTCCAAGCTGAGGGCAGCTTTCGAAAAGAAGAAGGCCGAAGGCAAGGAAATCAAGGCCGCGATGACATTCCCCGGCGGCACCCATGACCTCTGGATCCGATACTGGCTGGCCGCTGGCGGCATCAATCCGGACAAGGACGTTTCCACCATCGTCGTTCCCCCACCGCAGATGGTCGCCAATATGAAGGTGGGCAACATGGACGTTTTCTGTGTGGGCGAACCCTGGAACGAGCAGCTCGTCAACCAAGGGATCGGCTTTACCGCCTGCACCACCGGCGAGCTTTGGAAGGGCCACCCAGAAAAGGCACTCGGCATGCGCGCCGACTGGGTGGAGAAAAATCCGAACGCCGCAAAAGCCATCCTCATGGCCGTGATGGAAGCCCAGCAATGGTGCGACAGCATGGACAACAAGGAAGAGATGTCGGCAATTCTGGGCAAGCGCCAATGGTTCAACGTACCGCCAAAGGATGTGCTGGGCCGCCTGAAGGGCGATATCAACTACGGCAATGGCCGCGTGGCGCATGGCACCGATCTACAGATGAAGTTCTGGAAGGACGCGGCTTCCTATCCGTTCCAGAGCCATGACAGCTGGTTCATTGCCGAGAACGTCCGCTGGGGCAAGTTTGCGCCCAACACGGATATCAAGGCACTTGTATCCCAGGTCAACCGCGAAGACCTATGGCGCGAAGCGGCCAAGGATCTGGGTGTTGCAGCGGCGGATATCCCCAGCTCCAAATCCCGCGGCAAGGAAACCTTCTTCGACGGCAAGGTCTTCGACCCGGAAAACCCATCCGCCTATCTCGATAGCCTCTCGATCAAAGCCGCCTCTTAAAAAAGCGACAGGATAGACCCATGACCGCAACTGCCCGCAAGACAGACAGCATGGCAACGGCCACTACCATCCAAAAGAGCGGCACCGTGATTGCCATCGACCGCCGCAAGGCACCGGCGCTGAATGTGAAAAAGATCGCCGCTGCCATCGCCCGCAATGTCGTTCCGCCGCTTATCGTGCTGGTGCTGATGCTTGGCATCTGGCAGATGCTCTGTTCCTCCCCCGGGGCAACGCTGCCGCCGCCGAGCCAAGTGTTTCAGGAAAGCTACGACCTGATCGCCTATCCATTCTTCGTCTATGGTTCGCAGGATATTGGCCTTGGCTGGCGGGTTCTGATTTCGCTGGAGCGTGTCGCCTATGGGTTCGGCCTTGCCGCCGTGGCTGGCGTCATCCTCGGTGCCATCGTTGGTCAGTCCGTCTGGGCGATGCGCGGTCTCGACCCGATCTTCCAGGTGCTGCGCACGGTGCCGCCGCTGGCATGGCTGCCGCTATCTCTCGCTGCCTTTCAGGACAGCAATCCATCCGCCATCTTCGTGATCTTCATCACCTCCATCTGGCCCGTCATCATCAACACCGCTGTCGGCGTGCGCAACATTCCGCAGGATTACCGCAACGTGGCGCAGGTGCTGCGGCTGAACCAGCTGGAATTTTTCTACAAGATCATGCTGCCATCCGCTGCCCCCTACATCTTCACCGGCCTGCGCATCGGCGTCGGCCTGTCATGGCTTGCCATCGTTGCCGCTGAAATGCTGACGGGTGGCGTCGGCATCGGCTTCTTCATCTGGGATGCGTGGAATTCCTCGCGGCTGCCCGACATCATCGTCGCACTCGCCTACATCGGCGTCGTCGGCTTCGTGCTCGACAAGCTGGTCGCAGCACTTGGCAACATCGTCACCCGTGGCGCAGCGGCCAATTGAGGAGGAGACCAACATGAACGCCTATCTCAAGCTCGACAACATCGACAAATATTTCGACAAGAACGGCGCACGTGCCGAGGTGCTGAAGGGCATCAACCTCACTATCGGCAAGGGTGAATTCGTCTCCGTCATCGGCCATTCCGGCTGCGGCAAGTCCACCATGCTGAACCTGATCGCAGGGCTGACGAAAGTTTCCTCCGGCGTGGTGCTTCTGGAAAACCGTGAGGTCAACGAGCCCGGCCCCGAACGCGCGGTCGTCTTCCAGAACCACAGCCTGCTGCCGTGGCTCACTGTCTACGAAAACGTCAATCTCGGCGTCGAGAAGGTCTTCCGCTACAGCAAATCCAAGGCCGAGCGTCACGATTGGGTCATGCGCAATCTCGATCTCGTGCAGATGGCCCATGCCAAGGACAAGAAGCCATCCGAAATTTCAGGCGGCATGAAACAGCGCGTCGGCATTGCCCGCGCACTGGCCATGGAGCCGAAAATTCTGCTGCTGGACGAGCCTTTCGGTGCACTCGATGCGCTCACCCGCGCCCATCTTCAGGACGCCGTCATGGAAATCCATGCGCGGCTCGGCAACACCATGATCATGATTACCCACGATGTGGACGAGGCCGTACTGCTGTCCGACCGCATCGTCATGATGACCAATGGCCCTGCCGCCCATATCGGCGAAATTCTCGATGTTCCCCTGGCCAGACCCCGCAACCGCATCGAGCTTGCATCCGACCGAACCTACCTCAAATGCCGCGAAGCCGTGTTGAAGTTCCTCTACGAACGTCACCGCTTCGTCGAAGCTGCGGAGTAAAGCTATGACAGAAAAACTTGTCATTATCGGAAATGGCATGGCCCCTGGCCGCATGCTGGAAGAACTCTTCGAGAAAGCACCTGATCGATATCAGGTCACGATTTTCAATGCGGAACCCCGCGTCAATTACGACCGCATCATGCTGTCGCCGGTTCTCTCGGGTGAGAAGTCCTATGAAGACATCATCATCCATGGCGATGGCTGGTACATCCAGCACGGGATTACGCTCTATAAGGGCCATCGCATCGTCAAGATCGATCGCGACGCTAAGACGGTCACTTCCGATCACGGCGTGACCGAGAGCTACGACAAGCTGGTCATCGCCACCGGCTCCGTTCCCTTCATCATTCCCGTTCCCGGCAAGGATTTGCCCGGCGTCATTACCTATCGCGACCTTGACGATGTGGATGCCATGCTGCTGGCCGCGCAATCGCGCGAAAAGGCCATTGTCATCGGCGGCGGTCTCTTGGGGCTGGAGGCAGCTGCCGGTCTTTCCATGCGTGGCATGGATGTCACCGTTCTGCACGTCATGCCAACGCTGATGGAGCGCCAGCTCGATCCTGCGGCCGGATATCTCCTGCAAAAGGCAATCGAAGAACGCGGCATTAAGGTCATTACCAAGGCCAACACCAAGCAAATCCTCGGCACTGACAAAGTAGAAGGCATCGAACTTGACGATGGTCGCATCATTCCGGCAACGCTGGTGGTGATGGCGGTTGGTATCAGGCCCAATGCCGGGCTTGCCAAGGATGCGGGCCTTGCGGTCAACCGCGGTATCGTCGTGGATGCGGGCATGCAGACCTCGGACGGCGACATTCTCTCGGTGGGGGAATGCGCCGAAGTAGATGGCATGGTCTACGGCCTCGTTGCGCCGCTTTACGAAATGGCGCGCGTTGCCGCATCGCATCTTGCGGGCGACACCACACCGGCCTTCGTGCATGCCGATACACCGACCAAGCTCAAGGTCACCGGCATCAACCTCTTCTCCATCGGTGATTTCGCCGATGGCGACGACCGCGAGGAAATCGTGCTACGCGACGCCACCGCAGGCATCTACAAGCGCGTGATCCTGAAAGACAACCGCATCATCGGCACCGTTCTCTACGGCGAGACCTCCGATGGCGCGTGGTTCAACGACCTGAAGAAAAAAGCCACCGATATTTCGGAGATGCGTGACACACTCATTTTCGGCCAGGCCTATCAGGGAGGGTCCCCACTGGACCCTATGGCGGCCGTTGCAGCCTTGCCGGATGATGCGGAAATCTGTGGCTGTAACGGCGTTTGCAAGAGCAAGATCACTTCGACCATCACGTCGAAGGGGCTGACATCGCTGGACGATGTGCGCGCACACACCAAAGCTTCGGCCTCGTGCGGTTCCTGCACCGGCCTTGTCGAACAACTGATGACGCTGACGCTAGGCGACAGCTATAATCCGGCAGCCGTGCAGCCCATGTGCAATTGCACAGAGCTTGGCCATGACGATGTTCGTCGTCTGATCAAGGCCAAAGGTCTCAAAACCATTCCTGCCGTCATGCAGGAACTGGAGTGGAAGACCTCCTGCGGCTGCGCCAAATGCCGCCCGGCGCTGAACTACTATCTCGTCTCCGACTGGCCTGATGAATATGCCGACGACTACCAGTCGCGCTATATCAACGAGCGTGTTCACGCCAACATCCAGAAGGATGGCACCTATTCCGTCGTGCCGCGCATGTGGGGCGGCGTGACCAATGCCAACGAATTGCGCGCCATCGCCGATGTCGTCGACAAGTTCGAGATACCCATGGTGAAGGTTACCGGTGGCCAGCGCATCGATCTTCTCGGCATCGAGAAAGAGGACCTACCTGCCGTCTGGGCTGATCTCGGCAAGGCCGGGTTCATCTCCGGTCAGGCCTATGCCAAAGGTCTTCGAACGGTCAAAACCTGCGTCGGTTCGGACTGGTGCCGCTTCGGCACGCAGGATTCGACCGGCTTCGGCATTCGCGTCGAAAAATTCATGTGGGGTTCCTGGACACCGGCCAAGCTCAAGCTCGCCGTTTCGGGCTGTCCGCGCAACTGCGCAGAGGCGACCTGCAAGGATATTGGCGTGATCTGCGTCGATAGTGGCTATGAAATCCACTTTGCCGGTGCCGCCGGTCTCGACATCAAGGGCACGGAGGTTCTCGGCCTCGTGAAGACCGAAGACGAGGCACTGGAGCACATCGTAGCACTGACGCAGATGTACCGCGAACAGGGCCGTTACCTGGAACGCATCTACAAATGGGCCAAGCGCATCGGTTACGACGAGGTTCGCCGCCAGATCATGGGCGATGCCGACAAGCGCAAGGCCTATTACGAGCGCTTCGTCTTTTCCCAGAAATTCGCGCAGGTCGACCCCTGGTCGGAGCGCGTGTCTGGCGAGCACAAACACGAGTTCAAACCCATGGCGACCATCGGGTTCAATCAAGCCGCAGAGTGACCGACCGCCGCTAGGCGTGACGGATACGTGGGCAGTCGGGTGGGCGGGAAGAGGAGTTTCCGCCCACCCGGAGAGATCATCGGCAAGGACAGGATGAACGCAATGAACTGGGTCGATATCGGCGATATCTCAGACATTCCGCTGCGCGGCGCGCGCTGCGTGAAAACCCCATCGGGCAAGATCGCGGTGTTCCGCACGGCAGAAAACGATGTCTATGCCATCGAAGACCATTGTCCGCATAAGGGTGGGCCGCTGAGCCAAGGCATCGTCCACGGCGCATCGGTTACATGTCCGCTGCACAACTGGGTGATTTCGCTGGAAACTGGCAAGGCGCTAGGGGCCGACGAAGGCGCGGTGCGCACCATCCCCGTTCGCAATGTGGATGGCAAGCTGTCGATATCAATCGAAAGCCTCATGATCGCGGCGGAGTAGGCATGGCACAAGAGGTCAAGACCACCTGTCCCTATTGCGGCGTCGGCTGCGGCGTCATTGCCAAAATCGAAAACGATGGCGCTGTCTCGGTCAAGGGCGATCCGGATCACCCAGCCAATCTGGGACGGCTCTGTTCCAAGGGCTCGGCACTGGCCGAAACCATCGATATGGATGGACGCCTGCTCTATCCGCAGGTGGATAGGATTAGGGTCGAATGGAACGATGCGCTTGACCTCGTGGCCTCAAAATTTTCTGAAGCCATTGCCGACCACGGCCCTGACTCGGTCGCCTTCTACGTCTCCGGTCAATTCCTGACGGAAGATTATTACGTCGCCAACAAGCTGATGAAAGGCTTCATCGGTTCGGCCAATATAGACACCAATTCACGGCTTTGCATGTCCTCTTCGGTCGCAGGCCACCGCCGCGCCTTCGGTTCGGACACAGTGCCGGGGCTTTACGAAGATATTTTCGAAGCCGATCTGGTCATCCTCACCGGCTCCAATCTGGCCTGGTGCCATCCGGTCATCTACCAGCGTCTCGCCGCCGCGAAGGCCGAGCGCCCGCAAATGCGCATTGTCGTTATCGACCCGCGCCACACCATGACCTGCGACATCGCCGACATGCATCTGGCGATCCGCCCGGATGGCGATGTGGCACTCTTTACCGGCCTCCTCGCACATCTCGCCAGTGGCCCCTCCATCGACCGAAACTATGTCGAGAGTTTTACGAACGGCTTCGACGCCGCCGCACAATCCGCTGGGGAATACAGCCTTCCCGAGATTGCAGAGGCGACGGGGCTAACCATTGCAGAACTCCTCCAGTTCTACGAAATCTATGATCGTAACGAGAAGGTTGTCACCTGCTACAGCCAGGGCGTCAACCAATCGGCCAGCGGCACGGACAAGGTCAACGCCATCATCAACTGCCACCTGGCAACCGGTCGTATCGGCAAGCCGGGCATGGGACCGTTCTCTCTGACCGGCCAGCCCAACGCCATGGGTGGCCGCGAAGTCGGCGGTCTGGCCAATATGCTCGCCGCCCATATGGCCATCGAAAATGCCGATGACCGCGACCGGGTCCAGCGCTTCTGGAATTCCCCAACCATCGCTGACAAACCCGGCCTCAAAGCTGTCGATCTGTTTCAGGCGGTGGCCGATGGTCGCATCAAAGCCCTATGGATCATGGCAACGAACCCCGTCGTTTCTATACCCGATGCCAGCGCCGTCGAAGCCGCACTAGAAGCCTGCCCCTTCGTTGTCGTCTCCGACATGTTTGCAACCACCGATACGGCCAAATACGCCCATGTGCTCCTGCCGTCTCTCGGTTGGGGTGAAAAGGACGGAACCGTTACGAATTCGGAACGCCGTATCTCCCGCCAACGCGGCTATCTATCCGCACCGGGAGAAGCAACCGCAGACTGGTGGCAACTGGCCCAGGTTGGTCGCCGCATGGGTTTTGCCGAGGCGTTTTCCTACTCTGCCCCAACAGATATCTTTGCCGAGCACGCCTCATTGTCAGCTTTCGAAAATGAGGGAAGCCGGGACTTCGATATCGGCGCCTATTCAAACCTCACGCCCCCAGATTACGATAGTATGACCCCATTCAACTGGCCTCAGCCAGTGTCTGGTGCCAAGGAAACGACCCGATTCTTCGCGGACGGAAAATTCTTCCACTCCGATGGAAAAGCCCGCTTCGTCAGCACTGCGTTGCCGCAAACATCCCGCGTCGATGCGGCCTACCCGTTGACCCTGAACACCGGCCGCATTCGCGACCAGTGGCACACCATGACGCGCACGGGAAAAAGCGCCCGCCTGTCATCCCACATGGCCGAGCCCTTCGTGGAACTGCATCCGCGCGATGCGATCGACGCAGGCATCGAGAGCGCTGATCTGGTTGAAATCGAAAGCCCGCTCGGCAAGATTATCGTGCGGGCACTCGTGACCGAGAGACAGGCCCGCGGAAACCTCTTCGTGCCGATGCACTGGAACGACCAGTTCGCCGCCAATGCCCGCGTCGACACGCTGGTGCCACCGCTCACGGACCCCCACTCCGGCCAACCGGCATCGAAAAACATCGCCGTGAAAATGCAGCGTTTTCAAGCTAAGGCCTTTGCTTTTGCCGTCATACAGGAAAAGCCGCAGCATCTCGATTGCGCCTATTGGGCGCTAGCGAAAGCCGAGGGCGGCTACCGAGTGGAGCTTGCCTTTGAGGATGCGCCAGAGGACTGGATCAGCTGGGGTCGTGCCGTCTTCGGCATCGATCCAAAAATAGAGCCCATCGGCTACGCCGATAACACCTCCGCCCAGATACGGCTCGCCTTCTTCGATGGCGACCAATTGCGGGCCGCGCTCTACGTCGCCGATAGCCCGGTCGCCGTCGCCCGCAACTGGGCGATCTCCCAACTTTCCATCCGTCATGAGGATTTGCGAAACCGCTTTTCCCTCGTCGCAGGCCGCCCCGGCGCGGGCAAGGCAGACCCCGGCGCCACCGTCTGCTCCTGCTTCAATGTCGGCGTGAACCAGATCACCACCGCCATCCGTGATGGGTGCCATACCGTGGAAGCCATCGGCAAGGCTTTGAGCGCTGGCACCAATTGCGGCTCCTGCCGCGCGGAAATCCGCGGCATCATCGAAAGCTGCATGAAAACCGCAGCGGAGTGATTGCCTGTGTTTCCCGGCCTGAAGGGGTTGTGATTATCATGAATATGGAATGAGGTGCGGCACGACCGAATCTCAAAGAAGACATCCTTGAAGACTGATCCATTCCATATTCTAAAAACCATCTACGGCTATGACACTTTCCGTGGCCAACAGGCAGACATCGTTCAACACGTCATCGCCGGCAACAACGCCTTCGTGCTGATGCCGACGGGTGGCGGCAAGTCGCTCTGCTACCAGATTCCAGCGCTCTCGCGCCCCGGCATGGGCCTCGTCGTCTCGCCGCTCATCGCGCTGATGGTCGATCAGGTCGCCGCTTTGCGCCAAGCTGGCGTCAGGGCAGAAGCGCTGAATTCCAATCTGCAGTCGGATGAGCGCCGCGCTCTTTGGGCCGATATCCGTGCGGGCAAGGTCAGCATTCTCTATGCAGCACCCGAAACCCTGTTGAAGCCGGACGTTCTCGATGCTCTCCAAACCGTGCCTTTATCCCTTATCGCGATTGATGAAGCCCACTGTCTGTCGCAGTGGGGGCACGACTTCCGCCCGCCCTACCGCCAACTCGACATGTTGATCGAGCGGTTTCCCGATACGCCCCGCATGGCGCTGACGGCCACAGCAGACGAGCCGACGCGGACGGAAATATTGGAGCATATGCGCATTGAAGGCAGTGATGCTTTCATAGCCGGCTTCGACCGTCCGAATATTCGCTATGCCATTATGGAGAAGGATAATCCTCGCACACAGGTCAAGCGTTTCCTAAGAGATCATCAGGACGAAAGTGGCATCATCTATTGCCTGTCCAAAAGGAAGACCGAGGAAACCGCAGAGTGGCTGCGATCCGAAGGCTACGACGCGCTTTGTTATCACGCGGGCATGGAGAGAGAGCAGCGTGAGGCAAACCAGACCCGTTTTCAGCACGGCGAAGCCATCATCATGGTTGCCACCATTGCCTTCGGCATGGGTATCGACAAACCGGATGTTCGTTTCGTTGTTCATATCGACCTGCCAAGCAGTATCGAAGCCTATTATCAGGAAACAGGCAGGGCCGGTCGCGATGGACTGCCCTCGGATGTCCTGATGCTGTATGGCTCTGAAGATATCGCGCTCCGCAATCGCTTCATCGAAAGCTCCGACGCACCCGACCAGCGTAAGCACATGGAACGGCAAAAGCTCGATGCCCTGCTGGGTCTGGCAGAAACTGCGGGATGCCGCCGTCAGGCACTGCTTTCCTATTTCGGCGATCATTGCGAGCCGTGCAACAATTGCGACACCTGCTCTGAGCCTCCCGAGCTGTTTGATGGAACCATCGCGGCCCAGAAAATCCTGTCCTGCATCTACAGAACAGGAGAGCGATTTGGCCAAGCCTACATCATCAGCATTCTTCTCGGCGCGGACGACGAAAGGATTTCCCGCTTTGGCCACGACAAAATTACCACCTATGGCATTGGCAAGGAGCACGATAACCGCACCTGGCGCGCAATCCTGAGGCAGTTGATTGCATCACGTTTGATCGGGGTCGATCTTGAAGGGCATGGTGGCCTTTCAATCTCCGAGAAAGGACGCCAGTTCCTGCGCGAAAAGCCAGCCTTGATGCTGAGAAAACCTCAAGCCCCGCGGCCAGCCACACGCGGCCAGAAAGCTCAAGGTCGGGCTGCAATCGATCTACCGTCTGAAGATGCCGCGCTGTTCCAGGCGTTGCGCGAGAGGCGGATGGAAATCGCTCGAACGCAAAATCTACCGCCATACGTTATCTTCCACGACAAGACACTGATTGAACTTGCGAGCGCCAAGCCGACATCTCGAAGTGAAATGGCAAGGGTGCCGGGCGTTGGCGAAGCTAAGCTCGACCGCTACGGCCCCGCATTTCTAGAGGTTATCGCGGACACTCTGGCGCGCAGTTGACGTGACCAAATTATCTGCTTCTATGAAGGATTATCGTCCCGAACGGGCGCAGACATTCGTATCGTCCTTGTTCCGAGCCTAGCACCCGTTACAGCATCTATAGCGACAGGTTGGATCTCCACACCGGACTCGGCGTCGACATAGCGGGCTATGTCGCCATCGCAATGGCGATGCGCCCACGCTCCGATCATCATGAGAACAGGTAGAAAATCCTGACCTGCTTCGGTCAGGACATACTCTTCACGGGGTGGGCGCTCGGTGTAGAGGCGTTTTTCCAACAGGCCATCCTCCGTCAGACTTTTGAGGCGCTTAGTCAGGATCGTGGGAGCGATGCCAAGACTTTTCCTGAATTGGTCGAAACGCGTAAGCCCTGCATGCGCGTCTCTCAGGACCAGGATGCTCCAGGCATCACCGACAGACTCGAGCCCTCGCGCGACTGGGCACCGGGGAATTGAAACATTTTCCATTTAGTATCTTTTCGATAGTGACTTAGTATCAAAACGATAGTATCACAGTTTCTGCTAACGATCCACATTCAATGAAAGTTCACGACATGACCAACACAAACAAAGGCGTTGCCATCGTAACCGGTGCTTCGTCAGGCATCGGACTTGTCACGGCCCAGGCACTGGTAAAAGTCGGTTATCAGGTGTTCGGAACGAGCCGGAAACCATCAGAAAATCTACATGGCATCACCATGCTCATCTGCGATGTGACGGATGAGGCATCGGTGAGACGCATAATTGATGAGGTCGTAAAACAAGCTGGCCGCATCGACCTGGTGGTCAACAATGCCGGAATTGGGCTGCTGGGCGGCGCCGAAGAATCCTCCATTGCCCAAGCTCAGCGCATTTTTGACGTCAACGTCTTTGGCGTCGTTCGCGTCGTAAACGCTGTTCTACCCATCATGCGCAACCAGAAAAACGGACGGATTATCAATATGAGCTCTATATTGGGTCTCATTCCCTCCCCCTACAATGCCTTCTATGCCTCGACCAAACATGCCATCGAAGGTTACTCGGAATCGCTGGATCACGAAGTCCGCAATTTCGGCATACGCGTGGTGCTCGTTGAACCCGGCGTTACGAAAACGGCATTCGAAGAAAACTTGACGCGCATAGACCGGCCGTTGTCGGTCTATGCGGCCGAGCGTGCCCGCAGCGAAAATCTAATGCGAACGTGGATTGAAAAGGGTGACCATCCCCAGACCGTTGCGGATGTCGTGGTTACGGCCGCTACGGCGAGAACGCCCAAGCTACGTTATTCAGCTGGGAGACAGTCAAGCCAAGTCCGGTCGCTTCGTCGTTTTCTGCCTGAGGGCTTGATTGACCGTATCTTGCGAAGGGCGAGCGGCTTTTCCCATTGAGCCCCGGGCTAAACGCAAAAGGCCCTCCGTGCTGGAGGGTTTGGCATAGTGTTGGCTTGTTGATTTGGTTGCGGGGGCAGGATTTGAACCTGCGGCCTTCAGGTTATGAGCCTGACGAGCTACCGGGCTGCTCCACCCCGCGTTA
>UCJU01000026.1 GCA_900472925.1 Hyphomicrobiales bacterium | reverse complement strand
TCTCGCCGCGCTTTTCGCCGGATGGCCAAAAGGTCATCATGAGCCTTCAACAAGAGGGCAACGCCAATATATACACCATGGACCTGCGGTCTCGGACGACGACACGTCTGACGAATACGGGTGCTATCGATACGGCACCGTCCTATGCACCGGATGGTCAGCGGATCGCCTTTGAAAGCGACCGTGGCGGCCGTCAGCAGATTTACGTTATGAATGCGGATGGTTCCGGCCAGACCCGTGTGTCCTTCGGTGATGGTTCCTATTCCACACCGGTCTGGTCTCCACGCGGCGATCTGATTGCCTTTACCAAGCAGTCAGGCGGCAAGTTCTCCATCGGCGTCATGAAGCCGGATGGCTCTGGCGAGCGTATCCTGACCACGGGCTTCCACAATGAAGGCCCGACATGGGCGCCGAACGGTCGCGTCATCATGTTCTTCCGTCAGAATGCCGGTTCGGGTGGCCCGCAGCTCTACTCTATCGACCTTACGGGCTATAACGAACAGCTGATCAAGACGCCGACATTCGCGTCTGACCCAGCCTGGTCGCCACTTCTGGATTGATTTTCCCATTGCGGCGGTACTGAACACAGTTGCCGCCGTATTCTACGCATGCCCTTATCTGGAACGGCCTGATTTCTTACCGCTACGTGTTGCGGGGGCACAAAAAATCAGGCATTTCCTTTCTGTTAACCATAATTGTTTGGGGGCAATTAACTGCATTCGGTTATTGTCTGGCAACGTTACTGAATTCTAAGGAGAGACCGGCAATGAGCCGTACAAACACTTCGGCACTCGGCCCGATGCAGAGAATTGCCCGCAACCCGGCCATGATCGCTCTGACGCTCGCGCTTGCGTTGGCCGGTTGCGCCAACAAGAAGAACATGCCCAACAGCGCTGGCGAACTTGGCCTTGGCGGTGGTGCAGGTTCTGCGACGCCTGGTTCTGCACAGGACTTCACTGTCAATGTCGGCGACCGCATCTTCTTCGATACCGATAGCACATCGATCCGTGCAGACGCGCAGCAGACCCTGCAGCGTCAGGCACAGTGGTTGGCTCGTTATCCGAACTACGCCATCACCGTTGAAGGCCATGCGGACGAGCGCGGCACACGCGAATACAACCTTGCGCTGGGTGCACGTCGTGCAGCCGCCACAAAGGAATTCCTCGCTTCTCAGGGCGTCCCTGCGAACCGCATGAAGACAATTTCCTACGGCAAGGAACGTCCAGTCGCCGTTTGTGACGACATTTCCTGCTGGTCGCAGAACCGTCGCGCTGTCACAGTTCTCGGTGGCGCCCGCTAACGGTCTCTCGATTGTGTGATGATGATTAAAAGGCGGTCTTCGGGCCGCCTTTCTTTTTTCCATAGTTTGGCCGAACTTAAGTTGCTTTTTTACGCCAGATGGAAAAAATCCGGTTTTGCGTCGTTGGGGCGCAAATCAACCAGACAGGACGCAACATGAAGAAACTTGTGGTGGCGGGAATGCTGGGGCTCGCAGCCTGCACAGGGTTGAGCGGCACTGCCGTTTCAGGACCGCTGTTCGGGTGGGGCGGGGGCCCTGGCACGGTCAGTTCACGACAGGCGCCGGTGGTGAATGTTCAGGCGAACGACACCTACCGTGTGCAGCAACTGGAAGAACAGCTTCGTCAGCTGAACGGTCGTATCGAGGAAATGAGTTTCCAACTGCTGCAGATGCAGGAAACGATCCGCAAGGCACAGGAAGACAACGAGTTCCGTTTCCAGGAACTTGAAGGCAAGAAGCCGTCTGCACCGGCCGCGCCGAAGAAGAAGGCCGAAGCCGATATTCCATCGTCGGGTGGCCAGGATGACGTCGCAACCATCATTGAAACGCCGTCCCAGGGCGGCGCTTCAATGGGTGGAGCACCGGGTGCCGGCCAGACGGCGACTGGTCCACGAAACAATACCGCCCCTGGCGAGACCACGCTTGGCTCCATCGAGCTCGACCAGCGCGGCATGCCGATTGGCGGTTCGCTGAACAGCAATGCGCAGAATTCAGCAGGTGCTCTTCCCGGTGTCGAAACCGGTCGCTCCTCCAGCCCCGATCCGGTCAATACTGCCGCTTTGACGAGCGAGAACGATATCTATCAGGCTGCCTACAGCCACGTTCTGTCGGGTGATTACAAGGCGGCGGAAAAAGGGTTCGAGCAGTATATCCAGGGCTATCCCAAGGGCGCAAAGGCTGCGGATGCAAACTTTTGGCTGGGTGAAGCGCAGTACAGTCAGGGCAAGTTCACCGATTCTGCCAAGACATTCCTGAACGCGCACCAGACCTATAGCAAATCGCCGAAGGCACCAGAAATGCTGCTGAAACTCGGCATGTCTCTTGCTGCGCTCGACAACAAGGAAACTGCCTGCGCGACACTTCGCGAAGTGCCGAAGCGTTATCCCAACGCATCCAAGACCGTTCTCGGAAAAGTCACGAGCGAACAGAAACGCCTGAGCTGCTGAGCAGGTGCTGACCGGTGATGACGATCTGTCGTTTTCCGTAGAGCCGATTGCGCCCGTTGAGGCAGCGCGGCTGTTCATCGAAAAAATCTCAAAGCCCACCCGTATTCTCGTTGCCGTATCCGGCGGCAGCGATTCGACTGGCCTGTTGCTCGCGCTGCTTCGGGCGTTGACCGAAAAGCCCAGACGCGACATCGCGCTGGAGGCCGTAACCATCGACCACGCGCTTCGTCACGGGTCTGCCGAGGAGGCGAGGGGCGTTGCAGCGCTGTGCGCGCATCATGCCATCCCTCACCACATCCGCCGTTGGGATGGCGATAAACCTGATAGCGGAATTTCAGCCGCCGCCCGGCTTGCGCGCTATGAGTTGATAGGTGCTGTGGCTGCCGAGACTGGCGCTGATGTGATTGCGGTGGGTCACACGCTTGGCGATCAGCTGGAAACCATCGCCATGCGGGTTGCGCGAAGCGAGCGGCAGGACAATCTCGGCCTTGCCGGTATGGCGGAGGCGGTTCTCTATGCCGGTCGTCACTGGATCATGCGCCCGTTTCTGGGTTCCACGCGTCACGACATCCGCGAATTCCTGCTTGGGCAGGGACAGTCATGGTATGACGATCCCAGCAATGACGATGCCAAATACGAGCGGGTGCGGGTACGAAACTTGCCCTTGGAGCTGCAGGAGACGTTGATTGATCGATCAATCAACAGATCGAGGCTTTCCGTGGCTGCGGCGCAGTGGCTTGAAAACCATGCGCAATCCTACTTTGATCGCCTGATCAAGATAAATGCCGCAGGTCTTCAGGCAGACCCCGCCATCGTTCGATATGGCCTATCGGCACTGGCGAGCGTCATCGGCGGTCGGCGGTTTGCGATGCCCGCAGAGAGTATGGACCGGGTCGCAGCTTTCCTGACCCAGGGTCATCAGGGGCGGGTAACCGCAAGCCGTGTTGTCTTCGATCTCCGCAAGGATGCGCTTTATCTGATGCGAGAAAAGCGTGACATCCCTTCCTTGGCGATTGCCGCCGGAGCCACTGGATTATGGGACGAGCGATTCCAGATCAGCAATTTCTCGGCGCACACTGCGATGGTTGGCGGAGAAGACGGTCATGCGGCTATCGATCTTCCTGCTTCGGTTCCCAAAGGCGTGGCGAAACGGCTGATGCAGACCAAACCCTTCCTTAAGGTGGAGGGTGACAACGAGACCGTCCTGGAGGAGGGCGATGTCGCAATCCGCCCGCTGCTCGCTCCCTACGATCTGTTTTTGCCGCGGTTCGATCTCGAGTTGGCGAACGTCATCGCTCGCCTTATCGGTCGTTCCTCCTACCCGAAGCCCCCGCTTTAACGGAACTTGCGCTTTTCACACGGATTTTCTCAGAGTTTTTACCTCAAATCGCATCAGATGTTCCCGCCTGCCTTGGCAAGGGCGACTGTGCTCCTTATGTTAGGGTCAACATAATGGCGGGCGCGCATTTGCCCGTTGGAGTTCGGGGAGTTCGATGAACCCAAATTTTAGAAATTTCGCCTTGTGGGCAGTGATTGCTCTGTTGCTGATCGCGTTGTTCAGCATGTTCCAGACATCACCGTCACAATCGGCTTCACGTGAGATTCCCTATTCGCAGTTCCTGCACGATGTCGATTCTGGCCGCGTTCGTGAGGTCACCGTCACCGGTAACCGCGTTCTCGGCACTTACAGCGATGGCGGCACTGCGTTCCAGACCTACTCGCCCGTGATCGATGATTCGCTGATGGATCGCCTCCAGAACAAGAACGTCACCATCGCGGCGCGTCCCGAGAGTGATGGTTCATCCGGCTTTCTGAGTTATCTCGGCACGTTGCTGCCGATGTTCCTCATTCTGGGTGTCTGGCTGTTTTTCATGCGTCAGATGCAGGGTGGCTCGCGCGGTGCGATGGGCTTTGGCAAGTCCAAGGCAAAGCTGCTGACGGAAGCACATGGCCGCATTACTTTCGATGACGTTGCCGGTGTCGATGAAGCCAAGCAGGATCTGGAAGAGATCGTGGAATTCCTGCGTGATCCGCAGAAGTTCCAGCGCCTTGGTGGCAAGATTCCTCGCGGCGTTCTTCTCGTCGGCCCTCCCGGTACGGGTAAGACCTTGCTGGCACGTTCCGTTGCTGGTGAAGCCAATGTTCCGTTCTTCACGATTTCCGGTTCGGACTTCGTTGAAATGTTTGTCGGTGTCGGTGCAAGCCGTGTCCGCGACATGTTCGAACAGGCCAAGAAAAACGCACCTTGCATCATCTTCATTGATGAAATCGACGCGGTCGGTCGCCATCGCGGCGCTGGTCTTGGCGGTGGTAACGATGAACGCGAACAGACGCTAAACCAGCTGCTGGTCGAAATGGACGGCTTCGAAGCCAATGAGGGGATTATTCTCATTGCCGCCACGAACCGCCCCGACGTGCTTGACCCCGCTCTGCTGCGTCCAGGCCGCTTCGACCGTCAGGTCGTCGTTCCGAACCCTGACATCGTCGGTCGCGAACGCATCTTGAAGGTTCATGCTCGCAATGTGCCCCTGGCACCGAATGTCGATCTCAAGGTTCTCGCCCGTGGCACGCCCGGTTTCTCCGGTGCCGATCTGGCAAACCTCGTCAACGAAGCAGCGCTGATGGCCGCACGCCGCAACAAGCGCGTCGTGACCATGGCAGAATTCGAGGACGCCAAGGACAAGATCATGATGGGTGCAGAGCGTCGCTCTTCCGCCATGACCGAAGCCGAAAAGAAGCTGACCGCCTATCACGAAGCCGGTCATGCTATTACGGCGCTGAAAGTTCCTGTGGCCGATCCGCTGCACAAGGCCACCATCATTCCGCGCGGTCGTGCGCTGGGCATGGTCATGCAGTTGCCGGAAGGCGACCGCTATTCCATGAGCTACAAGTGGATGGTGTCACGTCTGGTCATCATGATGGGTGGTCGCGTGGCGGAAGAGCTGACATTCGGCAAGGAAAACATCACCTCCGGCGCATCGTCCGATATCGAGCAGGCGACGAAGCTTGCCCGTGCAATGGTCACGCAGTGGGGCTTTTCCGATGCGCTCGGTCAGGTCTCCTACGGTGAAAACCAGCAGGAAGTGTTCCTTGGCCACTCGGTTTCGCAGTCCAAGAACGTGTCCGAGGCCACAGCGCAGACCATCGACACTGAAGTGCGTCGTCTGATCGACGAAGCCTATGCGGAAGCGCGTCGCATTCTGACGGAAAACCACGATGGCTTCGTGGCCATTGCCGAAGGTCTTCTGGAGTACGAAACGCTGACAGGTGACGAAATCAAGGCTCTGATCCGCGGTGAAAAGCCGTCACGTGATCTGGGCGACGATTCGCCGGGTCGCGGCTCAGCCGTTCCAAAGGCTGGTACGAAGAAAGATGGTCCTACCGAAGTCAAGGGTGACGGTGAGGCCAAGGGCGATGGCGAGGCCGAAGGCGGCATGGAGCCGCAACCGCGCTGATGTCTACAACATGATTTGATATGAAGGCCGTCCGTTTTACGGGCGGCCTTTTTCTTTGCGCTGCTGTTTCTGTCGCGCCAAACAGAGTTGGTAACAACATATATTGGCCTTTCGCGGTAATTGACGTGTTGTTTTGCGGCTTTTATGGCATCTAGCGAGAGAGCCTATGGCGCGCTTTAGAAAAGCGCTGGCCGGGCACTGGACAAATTCTGGAGTTCAAATGACACGTCGCTATTTCGGAACCGATGGTATTCGCGGCCAATCCAACGTCTTCCCAATGACGCCGGATCTGGCGATGCGTGTCGGTATCGCAGTCGGCACGATTTTCCGTCGCGGCAATCATCGTCACCGCGTCGTTATCGGCAAGGATACGCGTCTTTCGGGCTATATGCTGGAAAATGCGCTGGTCGCCGGTTTCACCGCCGCTGGCCTCGATGTGTTTCTTCTCGGCCCTATCCCCACGCCTGCGGTTGCTATGCTGACGCGCTCGCTGCGTGCCGATATCGGCGTGATGATTTCCGCCTCGCACAATCCTTTCGCTGATAATGGCATCAAGCTTTTCGGACCGGATGGATACAAGCTTTCGGACGAGCTGGAGCTTGAAATTGAAGATTTGCTCGACAAGGATATCTACTCGCAGCTTGCAAAGCCGCATGAAATCGGACGCGCTAAGCGTGTGGACGGCGACATCTATCGCTATATCGAATTCGTGAAGCGGACCTTGCCTCGCGATGTGACGCTGAGTGGTTTGAGGATTGCGATCGATTGTGCCAATGGCGCAGCCTACAAGGTGGCCCCGGCTGCCCTTTGGGAGTTGGGCGCTGAAGTCGTCACCATCGGGAACGAGCCGAACGGTACGAACATCAATTTCGAATGCGGCTCAACCTATCCTGAAACCCTTCAGAAAAAGGTGCACGAGGTGCGCGCCGATATCGGCATTGCGCTTGATGGCGATGCGGACCGCGTCATCATCGTGGACGAATTGGGTCAGATCGTTGACGGCGACCAATTGATGGCGACGATCGCCGACAGCTGGGCCGAAGATAAAATCCTGCGTGGCGGCGGTATCGTCGCGACGGTTATGTCGAATCTGGGTCTTGAACGCTTCCTCGGAGACAAGGGCTTGTCGCTGGCGCGCACCAAGGTCGGTGACCGTTATGTTGTGGAGCACATGCGCAACAACGATTTCAATGTCGGTGGAGAGCAATCCGGTCACATCGTGCTGTCGGATTACGGCACGACCGGAGATGGCCTTGTTGCCGCACTTCAGGTTCTTGCACGCGTGAAACGCTCCGGCCGCACCGTCAGCGAGGTCTGCCGCAAATTCGAGCCGGTGCCGCAATTGCTGAAGAATGTTCGCACAACCGGCGGCAAGCCGCTTGAGAACCCCGTGGTGCAGCAGGCGATTGCCGACGCTGAAAGCGCGCTGGCCAGTAATGGCCGACTGGTCATCCGCCCTTCCGGAACGGAGCCGTTGATCCGCGTCATGGCGGAAGGCGACGACAGCGCGCAGGTGGAGCGCATCGTCAATGAGCTGGTTGGCGTCATCTCCAACGCCAGATCGGCAGCGTAAAATCAGGATTCGTAAAAATGGCCAGCATCAGTGCTGGCCTTTTTTTTGACGACGTGCAGCGTCATGCCATGCGGGCGTATGACGCTTGTTTCTCCGACGCCAGGAAGCTGGCAATAGCGCTTTCATTCATCGGGCGTGAAAACAGATAACCCTGCACAAGATTGCCGCCGAGCTTGATGGTGAACGCGAGTTCTTCTTCCGTTTCGACGCCCTCAACGATGGCATCAAGGCCCATTTCACGACTGAGTGTCAGTACGGATCGTACGATCTTTTCACTGGAGGTGTTGTTTTGTATGCCGCGCACGAAACTATGGTCGATCTTGATCTTGGTCAGTGGCAGGGAATGAAGAGATGTAAGGCTGGAATATCCCGTGCCGAAATCATCCAGTGAAATGCCGCAGCCGATATGGCGGAGCATGTCGACTGATTGCCGCGCCTGGCGTGTGTCGTGAATGAAGGCCGTCTCTGTAATTTCAAGATCGAGACGCGAGGCATCGAAACCGCTGGTCTCGATGATGGCGATGATGATCGTCACCGCTTCCGGGCTGTTCAAATCCTGGGCGGACAGATTGAAGGATAGCCTGATGCCATCAGGCCATTGGCAGGCGACTTCCAGTGCTTTCTTGAGCAGGGGCCTTGTAAGGCTGCCGATGATGCCAGCACGTTCCGCAATCGGAATGAACTGGCCGGGTGACATCTCCCCGAGAACGGCGCTGTTCCAGCGGGCAAGCGCCTCGAAGCCGGTGGTCCTGTTGACGGTTACATCAACGATCGGCTGGAAGACGACCGAGAGTTCCTCTGCGAGATCGGCCTGTTTCAGGGTTTGTTCGATGCGGGCATCGCGATGAATCTCGGCCACGTGTTCAGCGGTGAAAAGCGTGCTGTTGCCGCGCTTCTGTCGCTTGCCATGATAAAGAGCGTAATCCGCCCGGTCGAACAATTCCTCTGGCGAGGATGCAAGGTCGGGGAAAACGGCGATACCGATGGAGCCGGAAATCATGATGGTGGCGTCGGGCAGATTGAACGGCGAACGCAGCTGCTCGCACATGCGGTCGCCTTCCGAAACGATGTTGCGATTGCTGGCGACATCGGAAATGACGAAGGCAAACTCATCCCCGCCCAGCCGCGCCAGGAAAAGATCGGAAGCCGCGAAATTTCGGGTGAGGCGATCGCTGACGTCTATCAGCAGGCGGTCGCCGGACGAGTGCCCATAGAGATCGTTGACGGGTTTGAAGCCGTCGAGATCGATCACGCCGATAGCCAGACGTGTTTCGTTTTGGATAGCCGACTGGAATGCCTCTGTCAGATGGTTGAAAAATGCGCGCCGGTTCGGCAGACCGGTGAGGCTGTCGATATTGGCCAGTCGCAGATTTTCATTGCTGAGCGCTTCTGTCTGCTGTTGCGCGCTGATCATTCTTTCGAAATTGCGGTAATTGACCATCAGGACGGCCAGCATGCCAAAACTGACCAACAGGATGTTGATCGCAATGGCGATGAAGGTGGCGTGGCCGGTCGACCCGAAAAACACGATGAATGTGCCGTTGACGATGAGAGCCACGAAGAACGCAGCCGAGCGCACATGCATCAAGCAGAAGATGCAGGAAATGACCGTGATGGCCATGTAGAATGCAATGTGGGATTGCTGGTAGGCGTCGCCATAGGGATAGAGCAGGAAAGACCACAGCGTGAAGGCGACTGAAATGCCGACGGACAGATGCTGCGTTCTCTTCAAGGCCGCAAAGGCTTCCCGCGCCGTTGGGATAACCTTGCGGGACTTCCACCAGAACAACACACGGATGGCGCTGATGATCGAGAAAATCATCGGAATGAGAATTGTCAACCAAACGGGTGCGACCGACAGGTGTGTCGCGGCCAGTGCCCAGGTGCTCGATATCAAGATGAAATACATGATCGGCATCTGCCGGCAAAAGGCGCGATATTTTGCGATCAGCAGTTCGGGATTGTGATCCGGTATTTTGACAAACTCGAGAATGAGTTTCTTCGGTGTGTTCAAAGCTGTATGACCTTGAGAAAATTATCTGAGCAGCCCGCGTTACGAATGTGCCGAGGGAAGGCGAGGGACGGAATTCCCTATCGGATCAGCGCATCATGTCTGACTTGCATGCTTCGTCGCATAAACTTGCGACCAATACTGACTTTACGGAAGCATTGTTGTGATAAGGACAATAATATTAGCTAACAAAATATTATTCCGAAATCATACAGTGAAGGGGGATATATGGCGTTTTCGGCGAAAATACACGCAATCCGCGAGTTTAAATTTTCCAGCGGGATGAGGGCTGCGGAGAAGTTGTGGGAACAAAATTAACCGCGTTTCTTAGGACTTCCATATAAAGAACTTCGGATTTTAACAGGGATTTAACCATTTTCCTTCAGGTTTCGTAGATGAAGAATTTCACGGGTATTGCCGCGTTCGTCGCCTATACCGCCTAGGGAGCCGCCAATATGAAAAAGAGCCTGATCGGTATCGTCGCCGCTTTGATGGCATGCCAAACCGCCTTTGCAGCCGATGTTTATCAGGAGCCGCCACCGGCATTCCCGGACCAAGCACCGGAAGTGGCCGTTCAGGAAGCAAGCGGCTGGTATCTGCGCGGTGACGTGGGATACTCGTTCAACAAGTCGCGCAGCTTTGAGTTCAGCCGCGCAGTGGGCGGAACGAACACCCTCATCCGCTCCTCCAGAACCGATGCCGATGACAGTTTCCTTTTTGGCGCAGGTGCGGGTTACCAGATCAACAACTACCTGCGTACGGACCTGACGTTCGACTACATGGGAAAATCCGACTTTCGCGGTCAAGCCGATGCGGCAGGCGGTGGGATCGACAATTTCCGCTCGTCATTGCGTGCCTACAGCCTGATGGCCAACGCCTATGTCGATCTTGGGACATACGGTCGCATAACCCCTTATCTGGGTGCGGGTATCGGTGGCGCGCACGTCAAGTGGGACAACGTGAAGCTCGATAGCGGTTGCTGCGAGTTCGAAGGTAAAGAGAACTGGCGCTTTGCCTACGCCTTGATGGCTGGCGCATCGATCGATGTTACCTGCAACCTCAAGGCCGACGTCGGTTACCGTTTCCGCCAAATCGGCAGCGGTGAAATGTTCGGTGGTCGCGGTGCTGTCAGCTCGGGACGTGACAAGGGCCTGACCTCGCATGAAGTTCGCGTCGGTGGCCGTTATGTCTTCAACGGTTGCGATACCGCGCAGTATATCCCACCTGCTGACATTCCGCTTCAGCCTGCGGTCTACAAATAACCCTGCCATTTTAGCTTAAGTCAAAAACCGCTCGCATCCATCATGGATGCGGGCGGTTTTGCTTTGGGAGCCATGTCTTCCCATGACGCAGACGAGCCAAGATAGTCTTTGCTTGCGACATAATCCTCTTGACTGCGAAAGGCCGGGCGCATAGCAACGAGGGCAGGACACCTCTCCCTAACGAGAGGCGCCTATCTGAAAGGGTAGTCAAATGACTGATATAGTGAAACCGGACATCCGTCCGGGCAATACGCATTTCTCCTCTGGTCCCTGCTCGAAGCGCCCCGGCTGGTCGCTCGATGCTCTCTCCGATGCACCGCTTGGTCGTTCGCATCGCGCCAAGGTTGGCAAAGCCAAGCTGAAGCAGGCCATCGATCTCACCCGCGAAGTTCTGAACGTTCCCGCCGATTATCGCATCGGTATCGTCCCTGCATCCGACACTGGTGCCGTCGAAATGGCCCTGTGGTCGCTGCTCGGTGAGCGCGGCGTCGATATGGTGGCGTGGGAAAGCTTCGGTTCCGGTTGGGTGACGGATGTCGTCAAGCAGTTGAAGCTGAAAGACGTGCGCAGAATAGAGGCCGATTACGGCGTTCTGCCAGACCTTTCCACCATCGATTTCGACCGTGATGTGGTCTTTACCTGGAACGGTACCACCTCAGGCGTCCGCGTTCCGAACGCCGATTTCATTCCGGCTGATCGCAAGGGTCTTACCATTTGCGACGCCACCTCCGCTGCCTTTGCGCAGGACATGGACTTCTCCAAGCTCGATGTCACCACCTTCTCCTGGCAGAAGGTTCTGGGCGGCGAGGGCGGCCATGGCGTCATCATCCTGTCGCCGCGTGCCGTCGAGCGTCTGACGACCTACGTGCCCGCATGGCCGTTGCCAAAGATTTTCCGCATGACATCTGGCGGAAAGTTGATCGATGGCATCTTTACGGGCGAAACCATCAACACGCCGTCGATGCTCTGCGTCGAAGACTATATCGATGCGCTGCTGTGGGCGAAGAGCCTCGGTGGTCTCAACGCCCTGATGGCGCGTGCCGATGCCAATGCCCAGGTGATCTTCGACTTCGTGGCCGAGCATAACTGGATCGCCAATCTGGCGGTTGTCGATGAGACGCGCTCCAACACCTCCGTCTGCCTCAAGATCGTTTGCCGCGATGTGGCAGCGCTGGACGCGGCCGCGCAGGCAGATTTCGCAAAGGGCATGGTTGCTCTTCTCGAAAAAGAAAATGTGGCGCTCGATATCGGTGCTTACCGCGACGCGCCGTCCGGTCTTCGTATCTGGGCTGGTGCGACCATCGAAACGGCAGATATGAAGGCTGTCATGCCTTGGCTGAAATGGGCATTCGAAACACAGAAGGCTGCAACCTTCAAGGCTGCCGCCTGATCGATTCCGGCCCTGCCACGGCAGGGCCGTTCATGCCTCATTCTCAAGACTGAACCCATTTTCAAGGAGCCCACACAATGGCACCTCGCGTACTCGTATCTGACGAACTGTCGGAAACCGCCGTCCAGATTTTCCGCGATCGCGGTGTAGACGTTGATTTCCAGCCGAAACTTGGCAAGGACAAGGACAAGCTGGCCGAAATCATCGGCAACTATGATGGTCTTGCCATCCGCTCTGCCACCAAGGCCACGGAAAAGCTGATTGCAGCTGCAACGAACCTCAAGGTCATCGGCCGCGCCGGTATCGGCGTCGACAATGTCGATATTCCCGCCGCATCCCGCCGCGGCATCATCGTCATGAACACGCCGTTCGGCAACTCGATCACAACGGCTGAACACGCGATAGCGCTGATGTTTGCCGTTGCGCGCCAGCTTCCGGCAGCCGACGCTTCCACCCAGGCCGGCAAGTGGGAAAAATCCAAGTTCATGGGTGTCGAAATCACCGGTAAGACGCTCGGCGTCATCGGTGCGGGCAACATTGGCGGCATCGTCTGTGCGCGTGCCATCGGTCTCAAGATGAACGTTCTCGCCTACGACCCCTTCCTTTCGCCAGAGCGCGCGCAGGAAATGGGCGTGACGAAGGTCGAGCTGGACGAGCTTCTGGCGCAGGCCGATTTCATCACTCTGCATGTGCCGATGACCGACAAGACCCGCGGGATTCTCAACGCTGAAAACCTGGCCAAGACCAAGCCAGGCGTTCGCATCATCAACTGCGCCCGTGGTGGCCTGGTGGATGAGGCAGCACTTGCCGACGCCATCAAGTCCGGCCATGTTGCCGGTGCCGGTTTCGACGTGTTCGAGGTCGAGCCTGCGACGGAAAGCCCGCTGTTTGGCCTACCGAACGTGGTCTGCACGCCGCATCTTGGCGCATCGACCACGGAAGCACAGGAAAACGTGGCGCTTCAGGTCGCCGAACAGATGTCGGATTACCTCGTGAAGGGTGCGGTTTCCAACGCTATCAACATGCCCTCCATCACCGCTGACGAAGCACCGCGCCTCAAGCCCTTCATCAAGCTGGCCGACGTTCTCGGCTCCTTCGTTGGTCAGGTGCAGGAAAGCGCCACCAAGGAAATCGAGATCCTGTATGATGGCGCAACCGCCAGCATGAACACCAAGGCGCTGACATCCGCGCTTCTGGCTGGTCTGATCCGTCCGCAGGTTGCCGATGTGAACATGGTTTCCGCGCCCGTCATGATCAAGGAAAAGGGCATCATCCTGTCCGAGATCAAGCGCGACAAGACCGGCGTCTACGACGGCTTCATCAAGCTGACGGTGAAGAGCGAAAATCAGGTCCGCTCGGTTGCCGGAACCGTATTCTCGGATGGGAAGGCCCGTTTCATCCAGATCAAGAACATCAACATGGATGCCGATGTCGGTCAGCACATGATCTACATCACCAACACAGACGTTCCCGGCATGATCGGCTTCATGGGCACGACGTTGGGTGAAGCTGGCGTCAACATCGCCAACTTCCAGCTGGGTCGCGAAAAGGAAAGCGGCGATGCCATCGCACTGCTGTATGTCGACGGTCCGGTCTCCGAAACCGTGCTGGACAAGCTGCGCGCCAACCCGGCCATCCGTCAGGTCAAGTCGCTGTCGTTCAACATCGACTGAGCCAATTCGATTACAATTCAGAGCGATCATCACCCGGTACAGGAGAAATCCTGTTCCGGGTTTTTCGTGTTTACGACCGAATATTTATCTAAGGTTGTATATCACGAAAAATTTTATCTCATTCCTCTAAAAATGATGATCCATAGTTGCTATATCGACGATGACGAGCCGTTCCATGGGAGGGCGGCGTAACAGGAGAAGACGATGTTTGCTGCCTTGAGGCGCGTTAAGGGTTTGTTTGCGGTTGCCGCACTCGGCATTGCGGTGTCGTTCATTGCTGTGGATATGGCCGAGGCAAGACGTGCAAGCGGCGGATTTGGTAGCCGTGGCACACGCACCTTCTCTGCTCCGCCAGCAACAGCGACGACCCCGGGCCAGGCTGCTCCGATCAATCGTAGCATGACGCCGAACACCAACCAGGCGACACAGCCGGGCGGTGCGGCACGTCCAGCCGCTCAGGCTCCGCAGCAGAGCCGTGGCATGTTCGGCGGTATGATGGGCGGCCTTATGGGTGGTTTCCTGATGGGCGGTCTGTTTGGCATGCTCATGGGCGGCGGCTTTGGCGGCATGGCCGGTTTCTTCGGGCTGTTGATTCAGGGCCTTCTCATCGGTGGACTGGTGATGTTGGCGATGCGCTTCTTCGCCTCGCGCCGTCAGGGCCAGCCAGCCTTTGGCGGAGCCTCCGGCTCCAACTCTGCGCGCAATGATTATTCTGCGCCGCAGAGCAATCAGAATACGCAGGGTGGGTTCAAAATTCCACAGATCGGCTCCAAGGCTGGTGCCTTCGCGGGAGCAGCGGCTGCCGCAGCACCCGTTGCCGCAAAACCGGTTCCTCATGAAAATGCGATGTCGCAGGGCGATGAGATTGGCGTGACGCAGACAGACCTGGAAACCTTTCAGAAGACACTGGAAAGCGTGCAGTCTGCTTATGCCGCGGAAGACTACAGCGCGCTTCGCAAGCTGACGACGCCGGAAGCCATGTCCTATCTGGCCGAAGAACTGAGCGACCATGCAACGAGCGGCGTGAAGAACGACGTTCGCGATGTCACTCTGCTACAGGGCGATGTTGCCGAGGCCTGGCACGAGGAAGGCAAGGACTACGCAACTGTTGCGATGCGCTATTCCGCAATCGACGTGATGCGGGATCGCAACACGGGCAAGGTCGTGGAGGGTGATGAGCACAAGCCGGAAGAGTCGACCGAGCTCTGGACATTCGTTCGCCAGAACGGTGCAGAGTGGCAGGTTGCCGCCATCCAGGCCGCCGCCTGACGGGTTGAAAAAACTGTTTGAAAATGTGGCCGGTACAGAGTGCCTTCTGTACCGGCCATATTCATTCTGAAGGTCTTGTATTTCAGGGGAACACGCATTTTCGCCGATAAGCCCTTGTTCCTGTTCGCCTCACTTCGCCCACGCAATCGCCCTTTTCCATTCATCTGGCGTTCATTTGGTCCGCTCTAATCAGGGGCCGCACACATCAATGTGAAATCATAGCGAGCGGTAAAACGTCGTTTTGTTCGGAACCGGAGCTTTGAAACCGCGTTCACGATCCAAGTCAGGATGGCGACCCAAGACCCATCCAGTCGTTCGGATCAGGAAACCCTTTCTCAAGGGCGCCTGCGAGTATGGAGAGCAAGCTAAATGAAACGCTTCGACCTGATCGATGGGATGCGAGGGTACTTCCTCGTCTTCATGCTGATAAACCATCTCGTTTTTTCGGGTGGCCTTTGGCTCATGGAAATCAACCATAGGCAGCTCGCATTCGTCGAGGACGCGCAGGGCTTTGTGTTCCTGTCCGGTCTGCTGATCGGCATGGTCTATGCGCGCAAGATGGTGAAATACGGCTATGAGCAGGGCCGTGACCTGATCTGGGCGCGGGCGCTTGAGCTCTACAAATATGCGATGGGCCTCGTCATTGCGGTGCTGTTTGCTCGCATGGTCATCCCACATGCTCCTTACATCTGGTACAACTGGTTGGGCATGACATCGTTTGACGACCCATTGCGTCTGGCCGCCATCGCCACTTTCCTGTTTCAGCCGACTTTCATGGACATCCTGCCGCAGTACATTGTCTACATGGTGTTTGCACCGCTGTTGGTGAAACTGTGTTTGGATGGAAAGTGGGCTTATGTCATCGCCGGTTCGCTGCTCATCTGGATGGCTGGTCAACTCGGCTTGCAGCAACTGTTTACCGCACCGTTGAATGAACTCGTCAAAGGTGCCGATGAGCAGGGCATCCGTGTCAGCTTCAACCTGTTCGGATGGCAGCTGGTCTTCTATTCGGCGCTGGTGATGGGTGCCATGACGGCACAGAACAAGATCGCCTGGACGAAGATATTCTCGCCCCAGCGCAGCTGGATCGCCAAGGCGGCACTTCTTGTATGCCTGTTCTTCGTGCCCCTGCGCATTGCGACAGCCTGGAACCTGATGCCTGAATTCATGCTGGGCAAGTTTTCGACCATGGAAATCCGCGCGGACTTCGGTCCAGTCTACCTGATCAACTTCATTGCCGTCGGCGTTGGCCTGACGTGGCTGTTGATCGCTGGTCCCAAGCACCACAATCCGCTGGTGCAGAAGGCCGCTGCCGCCGTGATCTGGGTTCTGTCGCTCAAATTCCTGCAGCTACTGGGTCGCCACTCGCTTCAGGTCTATGTCTGGCATGTCGCCATCGTTTACGGCATCTACTATCTCGATGGCCGCACGGCAGAGCTGACGCAGGTTGAAAAGACGATCATCGCGTTGGTCGGCGTGGCGATGCTTGCTCTGCCTGCCCTGTGGCGTGAACGTGACAAGTGGATCGGTAGCGGGCAGAAGACGGCTGGCGCCTAAGTATCTCACATCGATCTCTCTCCCGATACAGGGCGGCCTTGCCGCCCTGTACTTGCGTGTGGACGCATTTCTTTCTATATGCAGGCTCGAAAACGACGACAGGCGGCGGGGCCTTGAACCCCGGTATGACTGATTGGAAAACACGTGAACACGCTCGACTTTGATAAGAAGCCGGAAGATACCCGCATTGTGGTGGCCATGTCCGGTGGCGTCGACTCCTCGGTGGTTGCGGGCATTCTAAAGCGCGAGGGCTACGATGTCCTCGGCATTACGCTTCAGCTTTATGATCATGGCGCTGCCGTGCACCGCGCAGGCTCCTGTTGCGCAGGCCAGGACATAGATGACGCCCGCCGCGTCTGCGAAACGCTGGGTATTCCCCATTACGTCCTCGATTACGAGGCCCGCTTCCGCGAAACGGTCATCAACCCGTTTGCAGAAGCCTATGCGATGGGCAAAACCCCGGTGCCCTGTGTGGCCTGCAACCAGACCGTCAAGTTCGCCGATCTCCTCGCGACGGCACAGGAACTCGGCGCGGATGCGCTGGCGACCGGACATTATATTCGCTCGCGCCTTAATCCTGTTGCCGGTCACCCCAATCGGCGGGCGCTTTATCGCCCGATCGACAGTGACCGCGACCAGAGCTGGTTCCTGTTCGCGACCACGCAGGAGCAGATCGACTATCTGCGCTTTCCGCTCGGCAGTCTGTCCAAGGCAGAAACGCGTGAGCTGGCAGAAGAGATGGGCTTGGTCGTCGCCAAGAAGGCCGACAGCCAGGACATCTGTTTCGTACCGCAGGGCAAATATACCGATGTCATCAACAAGCTGAAGCCGAATGCGGCACTGATGGGCGACATCGTTCATCTGGATGGTCGCATCCTCGGGCAGCATGACGGCATCGTGCATTACACGATCGGTCAGCGCCGTGGCATCGGCGTCGCGACGGGCGAGCCGCTTTACGTCGTCCATCTGGATGCCCGCGGGCGTCGCGTTATCGTGGGCCCACGCGAAGCGCTGGAAACCCATCGCGTCTATCTGCGCGATATGAACTGGCTGGGAGATGCATCGCTCTCCGAAGATGCGGGGCAGGGCTTTGCGTGTTTCGCCAAGGTGCGCTCCACCCGCCCGCCCATGGAGGCCGTCATTCACAGCGATGAACGCGGGGTTTATGTCGATCTGTCGGTCGGCGAGGCGGGCGTGGCACCGGGCCAGGCCTGCGTCCTCTATTCCGCACCCGGCCCGGATGCGCGCGTATATGGTGGCGGTTTTATCGAACGGTCGGAACGATCGGCAGATGCGGAAGCGTCGTTAAAGATGCTTCTGCAAAAGCCGGTTGCCGCCTGAAACGACAGGCTTTTCAGCGTAGTGCAGAAAGCATTCCTTTTTGCACATCTTGCGCTTGACACTTTAGGGAGCGGCACCTTATAAGCCGCTCATCCTTTGGAACGGACAGTTACAGAACTGTCACGTACCTTTGTGGCGGGGTAGCTCAGGTGGTTAGAGCAGCGGAATCATAATCCGCGTGTCGGGGGTTCAAGTCCCTCTCCCGCTACCATTTTCCCATATTTCTCTGATATTTCAGCACCTGCGCAAGCGGTTGGTGAACCGAACGTGCGCCGTTGATGAACTGCGCGCCCAGTAAGCCGTTTTCGCAGGCACGGTCGTCGTCCCAGCCGGGGTGATTGACGATGGGGTAGAGGCAGATGCCTTCTATCGGCACGCCGTGTTTCATGGCGGCTGCGACTTCGGTCTGGATATAGGACATCCAGCTTGCTCGCCTGTCGCCTTCGATGCCCGTTTCTGCAATGAAGATCGGTTTACCGTAGCGGGCGTAGGTCTCTGTCAGGATTGTTCTGAACGGCTTGTAGAGGGGATGATCCATGTCTATGGGCGGGCCGCCGTGAATCCACTGGTTGTTGTGGTAGTAGTTGACGCCGATGATATCGAGATAGGGGTCGGCACCACCGATCTGCGGCCATATTTTTCCCGACAGCAAATCCCAGCCTTGAAATTGCGATTGACGATGACCTTCTGCCACGCCTCTTTCCCAAGGGCGTGATGGGTCGGTAATGACGTTGATCACGGGGTCGCAATGGACGAAGCGGGCTCTGGCATCCACCGCCAGAATAGCATCCATTGCGGCAATTGCGGCGCGGGCGAGCTGGACCTTCAACTCGAAACCGCGCCCATGGGCGAACGGATTGAGATAGCCTGCATCTCCTCCGCCCCATGAGAAGAACGAGATTTCGTTGACCGGCGAGTAATAGGGAACTGCGGTGGTGTGCTCTTTCACATGCCTTGCGGCTGCGGCGGAAAATCGGGCGAAGCGCTCCACGAATTGCGTGGACCAGATATCGATATCATCCGGCCAGCCGTAATGCAGGAGATCCCAGATGACCTGAGTATCGGTGTCGTTTGCCGCCTTTAACATCTTCGTGAAACTGGACCAGTCATAGTCACCCGGCGTCTTTTCGATAAGGTGCCAACGCAATCCGTCGCGCACGGTGCGGATCGAAAAGGATTTGAGTTGCCGGTAATCGTCCGCTGCATGACGATCGTGCTCTGTCGCTGCGATGACGTCCAGACGCTTGCCTATGGTTTGACCTTCATGCGGACGCAGGCGGTGGGTTGAGCATTCGAACCCGCCCTGAAGGAAGGACTGGAACAGCCCCGTGGGGCCGGATGCCGATCTCTCTGCGATGACCGTATCGATGAGGCCTTCCCACTGCGGCACAACCGCAGACGCGCTGTAGCTGGTTTCCACCTTGCGGCGAAGTGCCTGCCCAAGCGTTCCACGCAAACTGTTCGAGGTGCTGAGCCTGACAATCGCATCTGCAACGGCAGATGGGTCGTTGTAAGGGACGAACAGGCCGCAGACGCCGTCTTCTATCTGCTGCATTGCGCCATTGTCGGGGGTCGCGATAACGGGCAGGCCTGCGGCACCCGCCTCTGCAATCACATGTGGCATTCCCTCGCCTTTAGAAAGCCAGACGAAAACGTCAAGAGCGGACAAAAGGGCAGGGACGTCTTTTCGGTCGCCCAGAAAACTCAAGACATCATCCAGTTGTCTTGCCGTTACCAATGCCCGCAACCGCTCTGCATAGTCAGGCATGAACGCGTCCGGTCCGCCAATGATGACGAACCGGATATTGGCGTGTCGAGCGTGAACGAGAGCCGCCGCTTCCACGAAGTCCTCGACGTTTTTCTTCGGGTCGAGCCTGCCGACCCAACCGACGAGAATTGTGGCTTCATCCACCCCAAGCGACGCGCGAATGGTCGCGCGCTGGCTTTGATCGAACTCGGAGAGATCGACCATGGAGGGGATTTCAATGACGGCGTCTTCGCGTCCCGGCATGACCGATGCGGCAGCGTCGCATATGGAGCGGCATACGCCGACATAGCGATGGGTAAAGTGCTTTGGCCCGGCCAGCGCCTCGGAGACCAGTCCACCATGTTCGATCAGCGGCGGGCGCCAGTGAAGGCGTTCCAGCGCTGGATAGATGTCGGCAACGTTCTGGCAGGAAATGACGACGTCATAGCCCGGTATCTTGTTGGCAAGATAGGAAACCGTGTCCTCGAAAGAGAGGTCATAAGGCGTGGTGTCGACGTTGACGCCAAGGTCACTCAGTTGCTGGTGCGTCTGAGATGGCATGTTTGGTTTGTGGAAGCACGCGACGACATCGATACGATAGCGGGCAGGATCGAGATTGCGGGCCAGCAGCCGAACTTCTGTCTCCTCTCCCCCCACGACAAGCCACGCGAAAACGAACAGGATGCGGATGGGCGGTTCTTGCTGCGTCATGCGTGAACCTTGAAAACGATCTGCATAAATTCCGGGCGGTTGGTAACGAGGTCTGCAAGGAAGGCAGGTCCATCCTCGAGCGGGACGATGTGCGTTATCATATGTTCACGGATGGTATCGCCGTGGCTCTTCAGCAGACCGATGGTTTCGTGGGCAAGGCGCCGTCTGTCCCATTGGCCTGAAAGCCCACGCGGGACGCGGTTGATCTGGGCGCAGCGAATGTTGAGGCCGTTGTGGTGAAATTCTTCTCCCAGCCGTAGCTGGTCCGCCCCGCCTTGATAAAAGGCGAGATCGATCACCGTCCCTTGCGGGCGCAACGCCTTCAATGCGGTGTGCAGGCTTTCGCCGTGGGCGCGGGTCTGGAAGACGATATCGGCACCGCGGTCGCTGCCGCCATTGTGCCAGCGGGCCTTGGCATGTTGCCATGCCTCGTGTTCCGTCATTGCCGCAAAGCCCATGGCTTCAGCCTTTTCGCGCCTGAACGCTGACGGGTCGGCGACGATGACGCCGAGGGCGCCTGCTTTTTGCGCAAACAACGCCGTCATCAGGCCGACCGTACCAGCGCCGATGATGATGACGTTTCGCCCGGCAATACCCGCTCCAACCGACGGCACGTTGCTTCCAAGATATTCGGCATCCGCGTGCAGGATGCCATTGGCCGCGATTGGCCCCATCTGTGCCGCGAATACGCCAAGGACGGGGTCGATCTCGTCAGGTAAAGGCACCAGCACATCATGAAACGGATCTGCGGTGTGGCCGCTTTTGTGACCATATGTTCCGGCGATGACATCGCCTGTCTGGAAACCGGTCGTTCGGGATTCCGATACGCCGGCGACTTCCATGTAGCCGAGAAACGGTACGGGATAATGCAAATCGGGCTCGTTTTCGATGAAGACCCCTCTGCCGCCATCGAAGCGCGAATGAAAGTAGGGATTGGTGTTCTTCATGAATGTCAGCTCTGTTCCGGCAGAAAAACCCGTGTAGAGGGTTTCCAGACGGACCTGACCATCGCCTGGCGGGCCTTCCTCGTAATCGAAGAGATAGGCTTTGCCTGGTGCTTCGATTCCAAGCGAGCGGATGATGCGATGGCCGGGTGCCAGCCCTTGAGGCGCTTCCGGGCGGTGCTGGTGCAGCAATGGAGCCCGCGGATTTCGGTTGACGGGCATGTGGTCAAGTCTGACAGGTTGACCGTCTCGCGCCGATGTTGCCACAGCCAATGCGACGCGGTGCGTGATCAATGCATCCTGATAGGTGCAGCGAATGTGGTTTTCTCCGCCTTTGATGGCATCGATGAAATCGCGGTCTTCGCGCCACACGGGATCACCTTCGGCGTGACGGACAGGTCTTCCAGCACCGACATCCACCATGATGTCGTGATCCGTCAGTTCAATCGCCAGGCGATCTGCGAAGATATTGAGGCCGACCTTATGGCTCCATCCCAGCAGGCAGGTGGATGATATGTTGGCAATGACGCCGGATTGAAACGTCAGACTTGCCGTTGTGACGGCAGGCACGTCGAGACCCGGGAAATCCGGGCGATCCTTGAAGCCGACACGACCGTAGACATCGGTGACTTCGCCAACGAGATAACGGGCAAGGTCAACGATGTGCGTCGCCTGTTCAACCATCTGCCCGCCGGAACGATCCGATTTCCACCACCATTGCGGAGGCGGCGTCTGGTCCAGCCAATAGCCAGAAAGAAGCTGTGCGGGGTTGTCCGCCAGACGGTCGCGCGCTTCTTCGACGGTATCGAGATAACGCCAGTGGTAACCCACACCCGTGATCAGGTTTGCAGCTTCGATGGCTCCACTGAGTTCTTCAGCCAGTGTCAGATCAAGCGTGATCGGCTTTTCCACGAAGAAGGGTATGCCACGGCTGATCAGATCCCGCTCCGCATCTCCGTGGGCGAACGGAGGAATGCAGATATAGACGGCATCCAGCGTTTCCTGCTCCAGCATGGTACGGTGATTGTCGAAGGCTTTTGCGCCAAAGCGTGATGCGGCCTGCTCGGCGCGCACGAAATCCGGATCGGCGAAGGCGACGAGGGCCACATCCTCGAAACCGGCGAGAATATCCAGATGGCGGTTTGCGATGCCGCCGACGCCGATAAAGCCGATGCGTGCCTGTGTCATGGGAGACTGTCCTTGTGTGGGTTGTGTGCGGCGGGAAAGAACGCGCCGATAAACGGCTGCTGTTTCACTCGCCATGCGCTGTGCGGAAAATTCAGTGTTGAAGCGGGTAGAGCCAGTCTGCCCGACGGCCTTGGCTCTTTCAGGATCGTTGAGAGCGTCGATCACCGCAGCGGCCAGAGACGCAGGGTTTCCAGCCTCGGCCAGAAACGGATGCTGCGCTCCAAGAGCCTCCATGTTGCCACCGATATTGGTTGCGACGACAGGCAGCCCGATCGACATGGCTTCGAGCACCGCAAGCGGCAGGCCCTCGAATGTCGATGGGAGAACGAAGAGATCGGCGCTGGCCATGAGGTCGGCAATATCCGTGCGGTGGCCCGCAAAGAGAACATGCTCGTTCAAGGAGAGTTCGTTGACCAGAGTTTGAATGGCTGCGAGTTCCTCGCCTCTGCCGACAAGAAGGAGCACGGTGGATGGATGGGCGGCAAGAACCGCTGGCATCGCCTTGATGAGTGTGGTGTGGTCTTTCTGCCGCGAAAATCTGGCAACGGTAATGAGGATTTTTTTGCCTTTGAGACCATCGAGTAGGTCGAAGTGATGACCTGCGCGTGGCTCCAGTGCAAATGTGCCATTGCGCACCACGGTCAACTTGTCGGGATCGACGCCATTGGCTTCGAAACTGGCTTTGGATGCCTGGGAGACGACGATGCGATGAGCAAGTGGCGCGCACTCCTGGTCGTATTCGCGCTTCTGATCCGCATCCGTCAAAAGATAGGGGAGGTGCTCCGTTCTGATGACGGGGATATCGCAGGCGATACCGGCTCTGGCAGTCTCGTGGCCTTCCCAACCAATCCCCGCATGGACATGAAGAAGGCGGGCTTGTGAGGTCTTCAGCCACTGCGCAAACTCCGCATTGTCGCGGAAGCTTTTGACGGCTAGCCCGTGACGCGCGGCCCGCGAGATCAACTCGTCTGCTGTGCCTGATGGCGCTGCAATGGTGACATCCCACCCATCATCCAACGCTCGACCGAGCGTCAGCATGTGTTCACCCATGCCGGATGGATCGAGACTGTCGGTTGCGAGAACGATCCTATGACGATCGTTGCTCATAGGCCGCTGACAGCCGCGACAGCGTTGTGCAACGTCAGAGAGCTCGGCTTGCGGTTGGGGGCAGGCACGGTGGGATAGGAGTGTTTGAGGACCACTTCGTCCATCAAGGCTGTCATGCGCAGGAACGTCTTGTCCCAGGATGAGCTCTCAAGCATCACATCGACAGGGGTGAGCCAGTCTTGTGGGGATTTCTTCAATGCCAGCGCGTCGTCGCAGGCTATGACAAATGCGTCAGCATCGGCGGCAACGAAGACACCGTCGACAGTCCCATAGTGGCGCACGACATCGGTGATGGGTGTGCTGACGACGGGGCGGCCGGCAGCGAGATATTCCGGCGTCTTCGTCGGGCTGATGAATTGCGTCGAGCTGTTCAGCGCAAAGGGCATCAGTGAGGCGTCCCATCCCGAAAGATATGCGGGCAACTCCCTGTAGTCTTTCTGGCCGAGGTAGTGAATGTTCGATGCTCTGGGAAGATCCTCGGGCGCTATTTTGGCGACGGGACCAATAAAGATGAAGGAGAGCTGCGGTCTGGCTTTGGCGACCGCTTCGATCAGCGCCAGATCGAGGCGTTCATCGATGACCCCGTAATAACCGACCTTCGGGCCAGGGATGGACATCTGATCCGCTGGCTCCTGCCGATCTTTGCGGGCGGCATGAAAATGCGTGACATCGACGCCGGACGGGAAGGGATGAATATTATCATGCTGGTCGGATTTCGCTTCGTAAAGGCTATAGCCACCTGTGAAGACGACGTCGGCGCGCGTCATCAGCGCTGCCTCCATTTCCTTCATGCTCTGGGGTGCAAATTTGAAATTCGCCAACTCGTCCATGCAATCATAAATAACCGCCGACGCCTCGACGTGCCGCGCAAAGCCGAACATGGCGGGGGTGTAAAACCACAGGATCGGGCGTGAGGCGCCATACATTGCCAACAGGTCATCCAGCAGCTTGGAAAGGGCGCGCTCGCGATCATCCTCGTTCCACCAGTGGGGAATGCGAGGACGCACGGATTTGACCGTCGTTCCCTCGAAGGGATGGATTTCGAGATAAGCGAGATGGTGATCGGTCGGAATGAATTCCTCGAAGAAGAACACCGCTCTGTCTTTGGCGAAGCGTTCCATCAAATGTTGTGGACGTTGCAGAACGAAATCCCAACGCAAATGCGAAAAACAAATGAGCGGCGTGTTGCGCTCGGTCATGGTCTGTCGTGTTGAGGATATCGAACTGGAGATATTCATTGGTGCATCCGCGTTTGAGGGCGTACCCAAACCGGAGGCAATAGGGTTTGTTCCTGAGTTATTGAAAACTTTCTAATACTCTGAAATTCCCATGATTTTCCGCAATTTGCGGACAGAATGGGGCCATGCCCAGTGATCGATAACGGCCTGCCGAGGCGAGAAGGTCGAAGCATTCTCGAGCATGGTTCTGATGCCTTCATGGAACTGCTCGGCGGATGCAACCTGGCCGGTTTGCGGTGTGATGTATTGGAGGCCGCAACTGAGCGCGCTGTTTGCGAGCACCGGCAGACCGGCAAGCATGTACTCGGTAATGATTGCCGGTGCGCCGTCATCGACCCCACAGACAACGCCGATTTTCGCGAGGTTCATGAGGCGGTTGACTTCGGCGAAGGGAACGCCGGGTGGCCCCACGAAATCCACGTCGATTTCAAGCTCACGCGCATATCGCCGCAAATCATCGCTCAGTTCCCCGTAACCGAAAACGCACAATGCGCGGATCGATCGCGGAAGTTTTGCCAGAGCCTCAAACAGAATGTCATGGCGTTTGTAGCCCTGTGCGGCAGCGACATAGATGACGTCATAGGGCTTTGCACCTTCGATCGGATAGAAGGTGCAATCGGATGCGAATTCCGGGCCAATGGGCAGGATGGCGGTCTTCATATCGGGATGAAGGCCTGACACCTCGCGCGATTGCCACGCGGCACCTGTCAGGATCAGGTCGAAATGTCTGCTGACATTTGGCGGCACGCGCAATGCAGGCGCATCGATGGAATTATATATTTTATAGCTTGTGTCACATGCGATCAGGATATCTTCCGATACTCCAAGTCCCCACACGCATAAAATATCCGGCGCGCCAAACGTCTGTATATGTGCCAGCATATCGTTGGAGCTGAAAGGAGCCTCCGGTCCGTTCAGTTGAAAGGCGCGCCGGACAAGAAGCGGAGCTTTGCTCATATCCGGTAGCGGCAGATCACCGCCGCGCCAATGGGTCCAGATTTCAACAACGTCCACGAGATCCGCTTTGACGCAGGCTAGCGGCAGACGCTCGATATAACCGCCCTCAACCTCGAAGTCGGGGATCGCATCCGAGATAATCGCTGGCCACCCACGTTCACCACTCTGCCACTGGTGTTTGAAGTGTTCGATCGTTGCGACATGATCGGGGAAAGGGCCGCCGTCCTGATAGTCACTGATGACGACGAGGCGTCTGAGCTTCGAGTTCTGTGTCATCGCAACTTTCCAGCGGGCACTCAAAGTGAAAAGCGCGACACCAGGGCATCGCGCTTTTTTGTTTTTACTTTTTAACGGGCGGGGACGCTTTTCCGAGTTTAACCGAGGGTTCGCGGCCCCACACCCGGAGATCGCCGAGTTTCGAAACGAAGTCAGACACATCGCCGTCTTTTGCCAGTGCAATGACGCCTTCGTCAGCCGATGCTGCGACGCCTGCCTTTTCCAGCAGCGGCAAAGCGGAATCGACATAGCCGATGAACTTGCAATGCTGGAAAGCGTCGGCCACGAAATCGCGGGCTGTTGCTTCGTCAACGAGGTCTTCGACGCCGTCTGGCGAGGTCAGCAGGGCAACTGCGTCAAACAGCACGGATGGGCCGCCATCGACCATGTGATGAGCCTTGATCCAGCTTCCATCGGATGCTTTGACGCCACCGACCTTCGGTGCAATCAGCTCGACCAATGCCTTTTCCGCCGTGATCGCCTTGCTGACTTTCGCCAGCATGTCGGCATCGACGCCATCCGTGATCAGAATGCCGAGCTTACGTCCCTCGAAGCGTTTGGGACCGTTCTCCACGATGCTGAGTGCAGGCGATGGCTCCAGGTCCTGACGGGTTGGCATCGCCGCATCGGCAGGTTTGGGCATCGACTGGAAGCCGAGCTTCTGCGCCACAGTTGTCGCCAGCGTTTCATCGATGTTGAGCAAGTGCGAGACCATGCGTTCACGGATTTCCGGTATCTCGACCTTGCTGAGTTCGAAGGTCAGAGCCGACGCAATGTGACGCTGCTCTGCACCCGTTTGGCTGATGTAGAACTGTCGTGCCTGGCTGTAATGATCGGCAAAGCTTTCAGGGCGTAGGCGTGCCTTTGTGCCCTGTTCTTCCGCCGGGAAGTGGCGAAAGCCCCGGCTGGGCGATTCCCGTGGTCCTTCGCCATGCGAGTTCGGCTGGTAGTTGGCCCGGCCAACGGGATTGCGCATCGCCATATGACCGTCCTGCTGGAAATTCGCGAAAGGACATTTCGGCGCATTGATCGGCAAATGCGTGAAATTGGGACCACCCAGGCGTTTCAACTGCGTGTCGAGGTAGGAGAAGTTTCGACCCTGCAGCAGCGGGTCATTGCTGAAATCGATGCCGGGCGGCACGTTCTGCGTCATGAACGCGACCTGTTCTGTCTCTGCGAAGAAATTGTCTGGCATACGGTCCAGCACCATGCGACCGATAGCCTTCGGCGGCAGGATTTCTTCCGGGATGATCTTGGTCGGATCGAGGACATCGAAGTCGAAACTGTCGGCAAATTCCTGATCGAAGAGCTGCACCTGCAATTCCCATTCGGGGAAATCGCCTGACTGGATGGAATTCCAAAGGTCGCGACGATGGAAATCCGGGTCGGCGCCGTTGATTTTGACGGCTTCGTTCCAGGCGACAGACTGAAGGCCCAGTTTTGGCTTCCAGTGGAATTTCACGAAGGTGGATTCATCCTTGTCGTTGACGAAGCGGAAAGTGTGGACGCCAAAACCTTCCATAAAGCGCAGCGAGCGAGGAATGGTTCTGTCGGACATCGTCCACATCACCATGTTCATGCTCTCGGGTGTCAGACTGATGAAATCCCAGAAATTATCGTGAGCGGTCTGCGCCTGCGGGAATGCACGGTCCGGTTCCTGCTTGGCAGCGTGAATGAGGTCCGGAAACTTGATCGCGTCCTGAATGAAGAAGACGGGAATGTTGTTACCAACCAGATCCCAATTGCCTTCCTTGGTATAGACCTTGACGGCAAAGCCGCGCACGTCACGGGCAAGATCAGCCGAACCCTTGTTGCCCGCAACCGTGGAAAAGCGCACGAAGAGGGGGGTCTTTTCGCCTTTGCGCTGGAACAGGTCTGCCTTGGTGTATTGCGCAAGCGAATCGTAGTTCTCGAAGTAGCCATGCGCGCCGTAACCGCGTGCATGGACCACGCGTTCTGGAATGCGCTCATGGTCGAAATGGAACATCTTCTCGCGAAAATGAAAATCATCCACCACCAGGGGACCGCGTGCGCCGATCCGCAGCGAGTTCTGATCGTCAGAGACAGGTCCACCCTGTGCCGTCGTCATGACGGGCGTGTCGCCCTCTGCGAACTGATGCAGTTCGCCGCCCTGTCCGCGTTGCATTTTCTGGTCGTGAATGGTGACGACGTCCGTGTCGTGCATGGACTTGGGAGCAGCTGGTTTCTTAGCCATGATAAAGTTCCTCATAGTTTGGACCTGAACTGCATCAGTGCAACCCAGACATAGAAAGGCCGCCCGAAAGAGGCGGCCTTGTGAGCATTCAGTCTGACTTAGAGGCCGGGACGGCCATAGCGCGTACGCTCTTTTTCGATCTGCTCGGCATTGTATGGATCGAGCGTATCGTCAAACTTTTCCCAGCCCTGCTCATTGTAGGCGATGCGGCGTTCAGCCGGATCGACCCAGTTGGAGCGCTTGAGAATGGCTTCAGCTTCGGGCACCATGCCGTCATCGACCTTCGCGGTGACGATGGTGCCGCCGCGGCGAACGCCCTCTGCATAAACGTGAGCGTCTTCTTCAGACACGCCGTTATCCGTCATTGCACCAACGATACCGCCAGCTGCACCGCCTGCGACGGCACCAGCCACAGCGCCTGCTGCAGTGGCTGCAAGCCAACCAGCTGCAACGACAGGGCCGACGCCGGGAATGGCCATGATGCCAAGGCCGGTCAGAAGGCCGCCAGCGCCGCCGACGACAGCACCGATGCCTGCGCCAGTGCCGGCACCTTCGGCGGCTTTGGATTCGTCGGTGTGATGGTTACTGGTGTTGTTGGACACGATGCTGATGTCCTTGGAAGGTACACCAGCGGATTCCAGGGCGTTAACCGCCGAGCGTGCGTCCGAATGGTCGTCGAAAAGTCCAGTAATGGTTTTCATGTCAAATTCCTCGAATTTCGTTGACGTCACTTTTCGCGACATTACTTGGCGACGACGTTGCCTTGGTAATCCATGGCGATCATGACGGACTTGCCGTCCTTCATGCCCGACGCCATCCAGATGCCCTTGTCGTCCTTCTTGAGGTCCTTGACATCGGAGTAACCGGCTTCTTCGATGCGGGTCTTTGCCTGCTCTTCGGTGAAGCTGTTTGCGCCTTCGACAGGTGCAGTCGGGTTCTTCGTTTCCGGTGTGGCGACCGCTGGCGTGTTACCGTCAGTGCTGGTTGCAGGCGCGGTTGTGGCAGGTGCAGTCGTCTGGGCAGCAGCCGTCAGGGCAGTAGCGCTCAACAGCGCTGCTGCAAGAATGATCTTCTTCATGGTGGTTTCCTCTCATGCGGACCGTTCTTCACAGCTCCGTGGCTCAATAACCGCCCGTCAGACCATTCGTTCCATATTAGTGAAATTAAATGAACTTTGAGGATTGTTCGGTTTCGATCCTGACAGGGATGCCCTTGGAGGCAGGCGTCTTGGACAATTCGTCGTGATGATCTATAGAAATCAATGTGTTGGCCTCGGGATAGTAGGCTCCAATCGTGCCTGGGGGCAGGTTATGCGTGCGCACGGAAAGGCCGCCAAGTTCGCGTCTTTTGCCATCCTCGAAATCGCTGACGAGGGTGATTTTCTGGCCCTCCTGCAGCCCTGCCTCGGCGATATCCTGTGCGCACATCAGGACGACGTCTCTGGTGCCTTCGATGCCCCGGAAGCGGTCGGAATACCCATAGATCGTCGTGTTGAACTGGTCATTCGAGCGCATCGTGACGAGGCGGAACCGACCGTCTGCATCTTCGAACGACAGCGCATTCAATCGGTGCGGCGCGGTAAAGACAGCTTTTTTTTCTTCCGTATTCCAGATGCGCTTGTGGGCATTGTTGCCGCGATAGAACCCACCGGGCTGGAACATTCTTGCATTATAGTCCTTGAAATCCTTGGGGTAGGTGAACTCTATGAGATCGCGCACGAGGCCGTAATCTCCAGTCCACTCATCCCATTTCAGTTTTGGATTGGGAGCGAGAGCAGCCTTTGCGATCCCCGTTACGATTGCCAGCTCACTCTTGAGGTGAGGGGATGCGGGTGTTCTTTTTCCCAAAGAACCGGAAATATGAGAGAAGCTGTCTTCCGTTGTGACGGCCTGTGGTCCGCTTGCCTGGCTGTCAATTTCCAACCGGGACAGGCACGGCAGGATGTAGGTCCGGTCGCCAGGGAAGAGATGGCTGCGGTTCAGCTTGGTGGAAATCATCACGGACAATTCCTGACGGCTCCATGCCTCCTCCATATCCTTCTGGTCCGGCACGGCGCGTACCAGATTGCCACCGAGACAGATGAAGGCCTTGATATTGCCCGCCATCAAGCCCTTGACGGCGTCGACTATCGTGGTGCCGTCTTCCATGGGCGGATCAAAGTCGAACAATTGCTTCAGCTTGTCCATGGGGATGAGCTTGGTCTTTTCAGCGATGCCGACAGTGCGCTGGCCTTGGACGTTGGAGTGGCCACGCACCGGGCAGCAACCGGCGCCTTCGCGGCCGATATTGCCGCGCAGAAGCAGCAAATTGACCAGCATGGCGACGTTGAGCGCACCTTGTGAATGTTGCGTCAGTCCCATGCCGTAAACGCCGATCACGCGTTGCGAGCGGATGTAGATGTCGCCAGCACTGCGAAGGGCGGCTTCGGTCAAGCCGCTTTCCCGTTCGATGTCCGGCCAGCCGGTGTCGCGAACGCACCTGATAAAGGCGTCAAAGCCCACCGTGTGTTCTGCAATGAAATCGACATCGATGATGCGCTTGCCGCCATTGGCTATTGCTGCATCGTCGGCCTCCACGACTACTTTGCATAAGCCAAGTATCGCGGCGATATCGCCTCCGGCCTTGACCTGCAAATATTCGTCAGAAATCGTCGTTTCATGGCCAGTCAGCATATCGACCGGGCTTTGCGGGTTGACGAAGGAAACCAAACCCTGCTCCACGACAGGGTTGAAGGTCACGATATGTGCGCCACGCTTCTTGGCCTCCTGCAGCGGATGCAGGAAGCGCGGGCTGTTGGAGCCAGGGTTTTGCCCGAAGAAAAAGAAGGCATCGGCCTTGTCGAGATCTTCCCAGACGACGGTTCCAACGGGCGAGCCGATGACCTTGTTGAGACCGACGGAAGTGGTCTCGTGGCACATGTTGGAGCTCTGGGGCAGATTGTTATTGCCATAGGCTCGCGCCATCAGCGCATAAAGATAGGATGCTTCGAGCCCGGCGTGGCCCGACGAATAAAACACCGCACTGTCACGCTGCAGAGCCTTCAGGCGTTGTCCAATATCTGCAAAGGCCTCCTCCCAGCCAACCTCCACATATCGGTCGGCCTGACGGTCGTAGCGCATGGGATGAGTGAGGCGGCCAGTCTTTTCCAGATCATGGTCGCTCCAGCCGCGAAGCTCCGCTACGGTGTGGTCGTTCCAGAAGTCTGGCGTGCACCTTGCACTGGTGAGATCCGATAGGGTGGCCTTTGCACCGTTTTCGCAGAACTCGAACGGGTGGTAGTTGGCAGGCTTCGGCCAGGCGCAGGAAACGCACATGACCCCGCCTGGTTTGTTGAGATGCGCCAGCGTGTCGAGCGCGGCGGGGGTGGACCAGTTTTCGCCGTAGATACGGGCGATCGACTTGACCGATCCCCAACCACCGGAAGGGCCTTCTGATTCAGGATTGGGGATTTGGTCTGCCATTTTATCGATCCATCATTCTGGAGAAAGAGTGCGCGTTTCCAAGCCCGTTATTCCTGCGGCTCATGGATGGGACAGCGGTTGAAACCCGCGCGAAACTGCGATGAGTGCCGGTAGGTGTCTTTTCTGGCGCGGTTGATATTGCCCAGTGGCCTGTGTGCTGCGAGCCCTGTCCAGACGCTGAACCGCATTTCCTCATCGACCTTGCGCACATTGTCGTCGCTCCAGCTATTTTGCGGTGCAACGCTGACGTTTGCGACGGTGATGAAAGGCGCGTCCTGCTCGTCCCATTCGACGGTGGGGTCTTCGATTGGCTGCTTCTCCAGATCACGACAGAGCTGAACCTGAAACAGCCATTCGCCAGCGGTGTCGCGCATTTCAGCCTGCACCGTGTCGCGGATTGCGTTTTCACCGATGCTCGTATCGATTTCACGGCCCGTCAGCTCCACAAGTCCATGGGAAACCGGCTTCAGACGAAACTTCGCGACGTAGTCTCCGTACCGAAACGGTGTCACGCTGAAATAGGTCTCACCCAGCGGGTCTATATTAGGTGCACCGCCCAGGGACTGGACTGCGGAACTGGTGATGCCGACGGCTTCCAGGGCGGTGTTCACGCCCTGCAACACGCTGGAGAGAACCTTCTTGGTGCCTTCCATGCGGTCGGTTGTCTTTGCGAGCAGCTTCAGATTGCCATGAAATTTCTTCGCGTCCGGGGCCTGGAAAACAGGGCCGTTGACCATCACGAAATCCTGCGTCTCGCCGTCTGCATCCTCTATGCGCGTCCCTTCGACACCGACGACCTTCATCGCCAGACCACGCGGGAGAGAAATCGCATCCGGCAGAATATCGCCTGCATTGGTGGAAAGGCGCAGATAGACCTTGTAGCTGCCCGGCGAGGCGAACAACCCCTGCGCCAGTTCCGGCGTCAGACCATTTTCAACGGTCATCGTTCCTTCCAGAATGCCATGGGACTTCACATGCACGGAGCGGACCGCGTGGCCATAGTCCTCGGCAGTGCGCTTCAAGATGACGTCGAACGTCTCGTTCAGGTCGGCGATGACCTGCTTTTCGTCAGGCTTGATGTCTTCCAGTTCGGCCCGGTAGCGGACAGGCTCTGGTGTCGTCATGATGGAAGTCTCCATTGCGGGAAAAGGAAGAAACCGGGGATGCGGCGGCCTGAGGTGGCGCCTTTCCCGATTCTAACAACGGTGACTTCCGTATTGTTCCAACGACCGCGTGACAGTCTACGGTTCTCGCGCCTGTGTGGAGGGAGATGTTTTTGCTGGAACCGGCAACGATGTCGGCGTTGCGTCGTTTATCGAACACGCGTCAATGAGGGAGTTCACCGCCATGCCACGTCACGTCTTCTGGAAAGGGCATCTGCGGCTTTCTCTTGTCACGGCTGCCGTTTCGTTGACACCAGCGACGACGGAAAGTGCGAAGGTCAGATTTCATATTCTGAACCGCAAGACGGGCAACCGCGTCGAAAGCCATTACGCCGACAGCACGACGCATCGGAAGGTGGCCGATAAAAATCAGGTCAAAGGCTTTCCCAAGGACGATGGCGGGTTTGTTTTGCTGGAAGACGATGAGATCGATGCCGTCGGCTTGGAAAGCACCAAGACCATCGATATCCAGACTTTCGTTCCGGCAGGCTCAATCGACTGGATCTGGTACGATCGCCCGCATTTTCTCAAGCCCGAAGACAAGATCGGTGCGGAGGCATTTGGCGTCATCAGAGACGCGATGAAGGCCAACAATGTCTGCGGTATTGCGCGGCTGGTGATTTATCGCAGGGAACACGCGGTTCTGCTGGAGCCTGCAGGCAACGGCATCATTTTGTGGACGCTGCATTACGCCGATGAGGTTCGCGACAGTATCGATACGATCCAGCCCAAAAAGAAACTCGATTCGGAATTGTTGTCGCTGATGGAAAAACGGATCGAGAAAAACACGATTGCGTGGAAATCATCTGTCGCTCAGGACAAGGTTCAAAAGAAGATCAAGGCGCTCCTTAAATCGAAGGAAAAGGGGAAGACGGCCTCGAAATCGAAATCCGCACCGGCCAAGAAGACCGGCGGCAACGTCATCAACATCATGGATGCCCTCAAGAAAAGCCTCGCTTCCGAAAAGCGGGGCTGAGCGCTTCTGCTATTTGGGTAACGGTCTGGCGGCATCGAAGAAGCCGCTCCATGGGTCACGCTTCATGGAGGCAAGACGCGGTGCAATGTTGCTGACGGTGAAATAATCCGGGCTTATCTCGTTCGACAACTCGGACCATTCCAGCGGCATGGAAACAGCGGTGCCAGGTCGCGCTCTGGAAGAATAGGGAGCAACGGCGGTGTTGCCCCGGCCGTTGCGAAGATAGTCGATGAAAATACGGCCGCGTCGCTTGGACTTTGTCGACACGGCGATGAATTTATCACCATCATCCTTCGCCATGCTGACAGCCATGGTTTTGGCAAAGGCCTTGACTGCCGTCCATCCTGCCTGTGGCTTCAGAGGACTGACGACATGCAGTCCCTTGCCGCCCGATGTTTTAACGAAGGCGGCCAGCCCGACCTTCTCGAAACGTTGCTTTAGCTCAAGCGCTGCACCAATGACCTCGTCCCAGGTCACATCCTCACCGGGATCGAGATCCATGGTAATCATGTCGGGTTTTTCCCAGCTGCGCGTCGTCGCTCCCCAAGGGTGAATTTCCAGCGCTGCCGACTGCACCAGCGCCATTAGCCCGTCGAAATCGGTGATGCGGATCAGTGGTTCTCCGCTTTTGTCCTTGGGGTCGGCGATCTGGCCAATGGCTTTATTGGTGCCACGCCATGGATGCTTCTGGAAAAAATGGGGTCCGTCTATGCCATCGGGGCAGCGAAGAAGGGCCAAGGGCCTGTCAACGATATAGGGAGCCATCAGATGCCAGACCTGGGCGTAATAATCGGCAAGGCCTTCTTTCGTTACGCCGTCCTTCGGCCAATAAAGCCGTTCCGGGTGGCTGAACGTCACGCTGGTTTTGGGTACAGGCTTTGCTGACGCCTGTGTGTCCTCGCGGTGGATATCTTTCGCGTCCTTGTCTTCTCGAATGCCTCGAAACGACGCGTGGCGCAGGTTGCCATCCGCCGACCATGTGCGGAACTCCACCTCCGCGACGATCTCGGGCTTTACGAAAATCAGATCGCGCTTGGCGAGCGCCGTCAACTTTTCGGCGAAAGGGCTTGATTTTTCCGTCAGCGGTTTCAGGGTCTGGAACAGCTTTTCCGCGACATCCGCCGTAAAGCCGGTGCCGACCCGCCCGACATGGTGAAAGCCGTCCTTATCATAGACACCGAGCGCCAAGGAGCCGATGGCCTGGTCGGAACTGGACGATACGGTGAAGCCGCCGATGACGAACTCCTGACGGCTGGAGCATTTGGACTTTACCCACTGTCCCTTGCGTCCGGAAAGATATTTGCTGCTTTTTTGCTTGGATATCACCCCCTCGAGACTGAGGCGGCAGGCGTGATCGAGGATCATGTCGCCGTTTTCCTCGAAGTGCTCGCTATACCGCAAGACAGCATTGCCCGATTGCAGCAGCTTCTCCAGCAGGCGCTTGCGCTCGATCAGTTCAGCATTCTGAAGGCTCTGGCCATCCAGATGGAGCAGATCGAAGGCGTAATAGCGGAAGCGGTCGGTCCGGCCGGCGCTCAAGTCCTCCTGCAAGGCAGAAAAATCCGATGCGCCATTGTCGCGTTCCACGACGATCTCTCCGTCGAGGATTGCATTTTGAACGGGGAGCGCCGTGAAGGCCTTGACGACCTCAGGGCCGAATTTTTCGGTCCAGTCCAGACCACTGCGGGTCAGGAGCGTCACTTTTCCATCATCAACCCGAACCTGAACCCGGTAGCCATCGAATTTGATTTCGTGCAGCCAGCGGTCTCCTGCAGGCGGCTTGGGCTTTAGGGTTGCAAGGGCAGGCGGGATGAAATCCGGCAGCGCTGCCTTTCGTGCGCCTTTTGGAAAATCATGCGTCTGCCTAGCTCCGGCAGCGGCCTTCGCCTTCTTGCTGACCGGCTTCGAATTCCAGGTATCGTCGGGATGTTTGGCAACGTCCTTGATACCGCGCCCGGATTTGACGGAGTCGGGCTCTTCAACCAGAATATCCTTGTCACCCTTGCTGCGGGCTTCATCGTCCTCTACCTTGATCAGAAGCCAGTTTTCTCGGGTTTCGCCGGGTTTTCCGTGCATACGGACCAGATGCCAACGGCCTCTGAGCTTTTCGCCGTCGAGGTCGAATTCCAGGTGACCTTTTTTGTATCCTTTTTTGGCGTTGCCGACAGGGTGCCAAGTTCCCTTGTCCCACAGGATCACCGTGCCGCCGCCATATTGCCCTTTGGGGATGACGCCCTCGAAATCGCCGTAGCTCAAGGGGTGGTCTTCCACATGGACCGCAAGCCGTTTGTCTTCCGGGTCCAGGCTGGGGCCACGTGTCACCGCCCAGCTTTTGAAAACACCGTCCATTTCCAGCCGGAAGTCGTAGTGAAGCCTGCGCGCATCGTGTTTTTGGATAACGAAAGAGGACCCCTGACCTTCGCCCTTGGTGCCACGCGGTTCCGGCGTCTGGTCGAAACGGCGCTTCGAGTTGTAGCTTTGCAGGCCCATGGTCAGCTCGCTTTTTTCGTTCTGGTCTTGGTGGCAGACTTCTTGGCGGCTTTTTCAGCGGCGCTCCTGTCTCCGGCTGCACTGCGGCGCAAGGCCTCCTTCAGATCAACGACGTTGTCGCGCTTCTCCTCGATGTGTTTCTTGATGGGGCGACCTTCAATCTTGGCTTTGACCAGTTCCGCCAGCGCGTCATTGTAACGATCGGGATAGGCAGCGGGGTCGAATTGTCCGGCGCGCTTCTTGATGATGTGGCTGGCAAGTTCCAGCATTTCATCATCGAACGTCATGTCGGGGATGGATTTGAATGTGGAACTTTGCGAGCGGACCTCGTAATCGAAGCTGAGGGTCGTCGCGATGAGTGACTTGCCCTGGGGGCGAATGATAAGGTTGCGGTTTCGGCGAAAGAGCACGGCTTCTGCAATCGCGACGACGTTTTGTCGCTGCATGGCCTGCGCCAGCAAGCTTAGCGCATCCTCTCCATCTGTGTCGGTCGCAGCGAGAAAATACGGCCGGTCGAAATAGAGCTTGTCTACGGCATCACAGGCAATGAAGTTCTCGATACCGATGACCTTGTTGCTGTCGGGCATAAGTCGCGCGATTTCATCGCCTTCAACAATGACGTGGTCACCATTGTCCAGTTCAAAGCCCCTGACCTGATCGGATTTGTCGACCGGTTCCCCCGTATCGCTGTCGATGTACTGCCGCTCGACGCGGTTGCCGGTTTTTCTGTTGACGATGTTGAAGGAAATCTTCTCCGAGGACGTAATGGCGGAGTACAACCCGACTTCGCAGGCGAAATCACCAAATTTGATGTGGCCCTTCCAGCTCGCCCGGCGTGTCATGAGGGAATGCCTCCATGCCCACTCTCAAGCCTTAAATGTCGGAGCGGTCTGTCCACCATTTTCATATCTTCAGCGGTCACGACAGGAATGGGGTCGGATGCCATGGCTTCCATCACTTCCGGTGACAGCCCGCCATTGCGCATCACCCATTCCATCGCCTCGCGCGTTTCACGCTCTGCCTTCAGCTGCGCGTGCAGGGCCAGAATCAACCGGTCCCTGGCGTCGTAAGTTTTGTGATTCCGCTTCGGTACTCGTGACATGAACCGCTCCTGCGCAATATCGTAACAGCGATTCTAACTCTTCCGCACGGCCGTCGTTCCATGGTCTGGTTGCACGGAACCAAATGCAATCGACCACGTTCTTGGCGTAGGGGCCTAAGACGTACGGGGATAGATTTGAAATTTGTAGGCGGCGGTGAATGCGGAGACTTGTTCCGGAATTTTGCTTGGGACGATAGTCCTCTAGGGACACCTGATTCATGGCCCGTCGAACTTCAGACACTCGTCAACGTCATGCTCGGCTCGTTGCAACCCATGTTGATGGTGTGGGGTCCGGCACAAACAACGCTCTATAATGACGGCTATGCGGCGATGTGCGGCAATCGCCATCCCGTAGCATTCGGACATCCGTTTCGTGATCTCTGGTACGATATATGGGATGCCGTAGATCCCATCATCTCTGCCGCCTATGCGGGGCAGGGCACATCGATGGACGATATCGAGTTCATCATGCATCGCAGGGGCTACCCGGAGGAGACGCATTTTTCGTTCTCCTATACGCCGGTGCGAGACGCAATGGGCGCGGTACTGGGCATGTTTTGCGCCTGCTCTGAAATCACCGGGGAAATCATGCTGCGGCGCGAGCAGAAAAGCTTGCAAGAAAAGCTTCTGCAGATATTCGAAATGTCGCCGGCAGGCATCGCCACTCTGGGTGGTCCCAACCACATCTTCGAGTTTGCGAATGAGGAATATTATTCGATGATCGGCATTGGCCGGGACATCATCGGAAAGTCCGTTGCAGAGGCTGTATCGGAGGTGGTCGATCAGGGCTTCATCGATCTCCTCGATAATGTCTATAAGACGGGCGAACCCTTTTCGGCGAGGGGTGTCCCCGTCGAACTCAATCGTGGACCGGAAGGCCAGAAACAGAAACGGTTTATCGATCTCGTCTATCAGGCGATGCGCGCGCCTTCCGGTGAGATTACGGGTATCCTCGTGCAGGCGCAGGATGTGACGGAACGTCTGGCCGAGCAGAAGCACAGGGAACTGATTGCGCATGAGCTTGGACATCGTCTCAAGAACCAGCTTGCCATGGTTCAGGCGATCGCGTCTCAGACGCTGCGTTCGGCAGAGAGCCTGGATTCTGCGCGAAAAATACTCTCGGCTCGCATCGGCGTGTTGAGTGCCGCGCACGACACGGTCATCCAGGGTGGTTTGGGAACGTCAACTGTCCATAAACTGGTCAATCAGATGCTCGAAATTCACGATGACCCGATGGCATCCCGGTTTACGGTGTCGGGGCCTAATCTGCGAGTTGGCTCTCGACCGTCCCTTTCTCTTTCCTTGATCCTGCACGAGTTGGCTACAAATGCGGTCAAATACGGTGCACTATCAGTGCCGGATGGCAAAGTGGACATTCGTTGGCACGTTACCGGCGACGACAAAGACAGGTTCGAACTCGTTTGGACGGAAACCGATGGCCCAGAGGTTTCTGTACCGGAACGTGTCGGCTCGGGATCACGGCTGATCAAGGCAGGTCTTGCCGGTGCCGCCAATGGTCGCGTCGATATTTTTTACGATGCCTGTGGTCTGCGCTGCGTTATTTCGGCTGACCTCGACAGTTTCCAGCAGGAGCATTGACCGATGGGACCGCGGCTTCTCATCGTTGAGGATGACGGGCTTATTCGCCTGGATCTCGTTGATATGGTTTCGGACCTTGGCTTCCTGGCGCAAGAGGCTGCAACCGCCGATCAGGCGGTCGACATGCTAGAAGCCGAAGATTGCATAGATGCTATTCTGACGGATATCGACATGCCCGGCTCGATCAATGGTCTGGGCCTTGCCAATGTGGCGCATCGGCGCTGGCCTCACATCAAAGTCGTCGTGATCTCGGGGAGATACAATCCCGCTGAAGGGGTGTTGCCACCGGGGGCGATTTTCCTGACGAAGCCAGTCTCTGCTGATCTTATCGAAAAAGCACTTTTTGACGTCGGCTTGGCATCATCCTGATGGTCTGTGGCGGTGAGGTCACGAACGGCGGCTGATTTATTGTAGCAACGAATCAATCATTGAAAATTCGTTAAAATCTGATTCGACATGTGATTCGATCAGGTGTAAAAGATAATTCTAAAGGAATATTTATCGATAATTCGCATCTTTGGGAGGATGAGCCTTGTCGTATGTGGCTTTTCAACGGGTGGGGACGCAACTGTCACCACAGCAGGTCACTGATCTTCAGACGATATTCGATGGCGTTTGTTTCGAGTGCCTTGAAGATCGCAGCAGTCAGGTCGCCAATGAATGTGCGGCAGTTCTGATCAGAAGCGCCCAACGCGGCATTCTCGATCACGATATGCTTCGCGACATTGGAAAAGCAGTCTTGCGCCGCCATTAGTTGGCGAGCAAAGGTTCAAGCGCCCGGTTGCCCGGGCGCTTTTGGTTTGGTCAGCTCTTTTCCTGAATATGCGCTTCCAGGAACCAGAGCGATTTGTCGAGATCACGTGACGCGGCGGTAAAGATATCGGCTGTGTTCGGGTCACCCGCATCATCGGCTTCATCGATAGACTTGCGAATAAGATTGGCGACGTCACCATAGCGCTCTATCAATTCGTCCAAGTGGTCCTGAATCTTGAAAATATCCGTTGGATAGGCCTTCAGCTTCGATGTCGATGTGACCGTCTGCAGGCTTCCAAGCGCTGTGCCACCAAGTTGCACCGCACGCTCGGCAATTGTATCGCTGTGTTTGTCCAGCTGGGCGCGGAAGGTGTCCAGCAACTCATGGATTGCGATGAATTGCGGCCCCTTCAGATTCCAGTGCGCCTGCTTGGTGACGAGTGACAGATCGATAATTGAGGCAAGAGCCTCGTTCAAGAGCCCTATAACGGTCGCTTTGGTATTGGAAGGCAGATCGTTTCGGGTCTTATGAGTTCTCATGTCGTTCTCCTGAAACGCGATTATTTTGATTTTTAAACGTCCGGCAAATCAACGGGTGGGAGCGTTAGTCGTTCCATTATCGGCGGTTGTGAATACATGTTCTTTTCAAAGCCTAACGATCCGGCGGCACGTCGCTCATAATCACTCGGTTCATCAGAATGAGCGAACGGTCCGGCGCGATGCGATAGGTCTCGTAAGCCCGGCGGCCATCTCCCAAGTTGAAGTCGTGGCTGAATGTGCTGCCAATGGGAGATTTGGTCAGTTTATCAAGCGGTTGGCCACCGTATATGATGCTGCCTGGAATGGGCTCGACGGTGCTGGGAGCTGTCGTGCATGACGCAAGCGCCACGACGAAAAGCAGGGCGGATGCGCGCATGGTGTTTCCCCGACTGTTTTGCGTTGAGTACGGTTGTAACGAGCTCTCGGCTCATTCCGTTCCGGGCATAAAAAAAGCCCCGCACTCTTTCGAATGCGGGGCAGGGTCCTTGGGAGGATTGCTTATCAGTCTTCGTTGGCCGCAAGCTGCCCCAGCACCTGACCGCGACCGCGGATACGCATCATGAGCGGGATGAGGAAGGCGGCGGCAGCAACGGCAAACAGCGCGACCGCAATCCATGAGGTGAACAACACCGAAGGATCACCCTGTCCGATCGCCAATGCGCGGCGCAACTGTTGTTCGGCCAAAGGCCCGAGGATGAGACCCACGACGGCAGGCGCGATCGGATAGCCGAAGATGCGCATGACATAGCCGAGGATACCGAAGGCCAGGAGCATGCCGAGTTCGAAGACCGAAGGGTTCGCGCCGATGGTACCAAGCGTTGCAAACAGCAGAATGCCTGCATAGAGCCAGGGCTTGGGAATGGTCAGCAGTTTCACCCAAAGGCCGATCAGCGGCAGGTTGAGAACCAGCAGCATGAGGTTGGCAATGAACAGGCTGGCAATCAGGCCCCAGACGAGCTGCGGGTTGGTTGCAAACAAAAGTGGGCCGGGCTGAAGGCCGAACTGCTGGAAACCAGCGAGCATGATGGCAGCCGTGGCCGTTGTCGGCAGGCCGAGTGTCAGCAGCGGAACCAGCGTACCGGCGGCAGACGCGTTGTTGGCAGCCTCGGGACCGGCAACACCTTCGATGGCGCCGTGGCCGAATTCTTCCGGGTGCTTCGACAGCTTCTTTTCCGTTGCATAGGACAAGAAAGTGCCGATTTCAGCGCCGCCCGCAGGCATGGCGCCAATAGGGAAGCCGATCAACGTTCCGCGCAGCCATGGCTTCCACGAGCGTGCCCAATCCTGCGCGCTCATCCAGACCGAACCCTTGACCGCTTCGACCTTCTCGTCGCCACTCTGTCCCTGCGCCACGATGAACAGGGTTTCCCCAATCGCGAACATGGCAACGGCGAGCGTTGTCACTTCCACGCCATCGAGCAGATCGGGAATGCCGAAGCTCATGCGCGTTTGGCCCGTCAACTGGTCGATGCCGACGATAGCAAGCGTGAAGCCGATGAACAGAGAGGTGAGGCCGCGCAGTGCCGAGTCACCAAATGCGGATGATACGGTGACGAAGGCCAGAACCATCAGCGCAAAATATTCGCGTGGGCCGAAGACCAGTGCCAGCTTGACGATATAGGGTGCAACGAAGGCGAGCGCGATGGTGGCAATCAGACCAGCCACGAAGGAGCCGATGGCGGCGGTGGCGAGCGCCGGTCCACCACGTCCCGCGCGGGCCATCTTGTTGCCCTCCAGTGCCGTGACGATGGAGGCGCTTTCACCGGGCGTGTTGAGCAGGATCGACGTGGTCGAGCCACCATACATGCCGCCGTAATAGATACCCGCAAACATGATGAGCGATCCGGCAGGATCGAGCTGGTAGGTGACGGGCAGAAGCAGCGCGACGGTCAGCGCCGGGCCGATGCCGGGCAGAACGCCCACGGCGGTGCCGAGCGTCACGCCGATCAGCGCGTAGAGAAGGTTCATCGGTTGCGCAGCAACGGCGATACCTTGCAGCAGAAAATCAAAAGTGCTCATGAACAGTTGTCCCCCTGTCGGGTGAAGCCCTTGCTGCGCTTAAAATGCGGGCGCCGAGGCATCATGTCTTGTTGTTTATCGAGTGGATCGGCCGTCAGAAGAACAGCCGCTCCAAGGGTCCAGCGGGCAGCGACAATTGCAGCAGCTGCGCAAAAATCACCCAGATGATGAAGCTGAAAACGATACCGGCAGGGATCGAATACCAGAGCTTGCGTTTGCCGAAGGCGCGCGCCGTAAAGGCAAAAAGAAGGCCGGTGGCAATCGAGAAGCCGGCGACGTTCAGCAGTAGCATCTGCGCGGCAAGACCGGCGATGACCCAGAAGACGGGTCCCAGTTCCTGTCTGTCGCGAGCCGGAAATTCATTGCGCCATGCTTCGAACCCGGTCCAGATGGCCAGACCGATAAGACAGAAGCCGATGGCGTAAGGAACGGTTGCCGGGCCGACGGGCGAGTAGCCGGTGACGCTGGCAAGCCGTGCCGAATCCCAGAAAATCACGGCGGCGACGATCACCAGAAAAACGGCGATGCCGAACGCCGCCCAATCTGGGCGGCGCTTTGTGGGTTGGGAAGGGGATGAACCCTGGCTCATTTTACCAGTCCGATGTCTTTGAGGATGGCTTCTGTCGAGGCGGTGTCCTTTGCAAGCTGTTCCTTGAAAGCATCACCGGCAAGATAGGTATCCATCCAGCCCTTGGTCTTTAGCGTTTCCTGCCACTTGGCAGACTTCGCCAGCTTTTCGACATCGGCGCTGACGGCCTTTTCCTGCTCAGGTGTCAGGCCTGGAGGAGCTGCAACCATGCGCCAGTTCTGGATCACGACGTCGAGGCCGCTTTCCTTCAGCGTCGGTGCTTCGATGCCTTCGATCTTGGCTTCGCTGGAGATGGCGAGAAGACGAACGGTGCCGGCCTTCACCTGGCTTTCGAATTCGCCATAGCTGGAAATACCGGCTGTGACCTGCGCGCCGAGAATGGAGGCCAGAGCCTCACCGCCGCCAGAATAGGCGATGTAGTTGATCTTGGTCGGATCGACGCCAGCAGCCTTTGCAATCAAGCCTGCCGTGATGTGGTCGGTGCCGCCAGCCGAACCGCCGCCCCAAGACACGCTGCCCGGGTCTGTCTTGAGCTTTTCGATGAGCTGGCCGATGTTCTGAATCTCGGACGAAGCAGGAACGACGATGACTTCGTATTCACCGGTCAAACGCGCAATCGGCGTGACCTCTTTCAGCGTGACAGGCGCCTTGTTGGTGAGGATCGCGCCCACCATGACATAGCCGCCGACGATCAGAGCGTTCGGGTTGCCCTTCTGCTGGCTTGCAAACTGTGCAAGGCCGATGGTGCCGCCAGCGCCTGGGACGTTCTGAACCTGAACGCGCTTGGAAATGCCGTCTTCCTGCAACACGGTCTGCAACGAACGGGCCGTCTGGTCCCAGCCGCCGCCGGGGTTTGCCGGTGCGATGATGGTGTAATCAGCTGCTGCCGCTGGAAGTGCCATTGCGCCTGCGAGAAGCGAAGCGATGAGGAAATGCTTCAAAGGGAACCCTCCTTGTATGCCGTTTTGGCATGTTGTTGTGATCGCGGAAGGGGCGCGCACGGACGACATCAAGGGTGGCAATCAGCGACCCGAACCATCTGTCCTGTGAGACTTATCCTCCCGCTTCTTCAGTCCGCCTCCACGGATGAACGAAGAATTGCACAGCACCACAGAAAGCTGTCATCTAACTGACGCTTGGCAACTCCTCAGCACATTTACTGTCTATTAATTTTTGAAAGACGTCTACTGGGCCCGTAACGCCTCGTTCCAGCGCTCGATGATGCGGGCGCGCTTGACCTGATCGAGATAAACCATCAGCCCGGGACTGACCGGAACCGGCCGCAATTGCGCGCCGTGAATGGCCTGCATCATGTTGGCGGTGTTGTCGCCTGCCACGTCAGGGCTGACGGCGGGTATCTGTAGCTGCCGCGCCATAATGGTCTGGCCTTCCTTCGACATGAAGAACTCCAGATAGCGACGACCGAGTTCGGCGTTTTTCGCCGCCTGCGGCACCAGCCCGATGCGCGACATGACGACTGTGTAGTCCTTTGGCAGCACGATGCCGACATCCGGGTGGCGCGAGGCCCAGTCTGCGGCATAGGAGCCGAGGATGTTGTAACCCAGCACGAACCGGCCATCGGAGATACGTTCCAGAATGGCGGATGAGGTGGAATAGACCTTAACGCCTGCCGTTCCCATGCTCTTGATGACATTCCAGATATCGCCGAACTGTTCCTGATCTCGAGACATGAACAGAAAGCCGACGCCGGAACGCTCTATGTCATAGGTGGCGATTCGCCCGTGCACCTCTTTTGCATGACGCTCCAGATAATCCACGAATTCGGCGCGGCTCGCCGGTGGCTTTTCCGTCGTAAAGCTCGGCTTGTGGTAGACGAAGACGGCAGGTTCGAAGGTCAGCGCATAGGCCGTGTTGCGCCAGTTGGCCCAGGCAGGCCAGCGTGCGCTCATCGGCAAATCGGACCGCTGCGCATAGCCGTCATTGCTGAGTTTGACCTGTAGGTCCATGGCGGAGGAGAATGCGAAATCCGCGGTTTTCTGGCCTGCATCCGTTTCGCGCACGATCCGGTCGTAGATCTCGCCCGTCAGCATATCTTCGTAGGAAACTGCCACATCCGGGTTCGCCCTCTGGAAGCCCTCGATCATCGGCGTTGCCAGCGGCTCGTCCAGCGAAGAGTAAACGACAAGCATTTCCGCATCGGCTTTGCGGGAGAGCGCAGGAAAAAGCATCTGCTGCGCCTGCACCGCATTGGCAGTTGTAAAAAAAAGACAGAGGAAGAGAAGAATACGCATGGAAAAGATCATGCCGCAGGCCCTTGCCATTCACAAGACGGAAAGGCTTGGATAAATTCGATCCAAAGGGGAGGGCGTCTGCTTGCGAATTCTGCTGGTGGAGGACAATCAGGTTTTGTCGGAAGGGCTGTCGGCGCTGTTGCGCGGGAGCGGCTATGCCGTCGACGTGGTGTCCGATGGGGCGTCTGCCGATGCCGCTATCGCTGCCGAAAGTTTCGACCTCGTCATTCTCGATCTCAACTTGCCGGAAATGGACGGCATCGATGTTTTGCGCTCCATGCGCGCGCGCCAGGACAAGGCGGCGGTGTTGATCCTCACCGCCCGCGGAACGCCGGAAGAGCGGGTCAGGGGGCTGGATCTCGGTGCCGACGATTACATGATAAAGCCGTTCGACATTACCGAGTTTGAGGCGCGGGTGAGGGTGCTGCTGCGTCGCAATGCCGGTCTTCGCTCGTCGCTCGTCAGCTTCGGCAAGGTTTCCTTTGACCTGACATCGCGCACCTTTTCGGCAGAGGACCAACCCATAGACATACCCGCGCGCGAAGTGGCACTGCTGGAAGTGCTGTTCATGCGGGCGGGCAAAGTGGTGGCCAAGGAGGCTATCGTTCAATCACTGACCGGTTTTGACGACGAGTTGTCCGGCAATGCCATTGAGCAATATGTCAGCCGCCTGCGCAAGCGCCTCGCCCCGCATGGGCTGACGGTAAAGACGGCGCGCGGTATTGGCTATTATCTGGAAAAACTTCCGGAGATGGCGGAATGAAGCAGGCCGCCTATTCTTTGCGGCGGCGCCTGCTGGGCTGGCTTCTCATTTCCACAGCGATCATCGGCTGTATTGCCTTGGGCGATACCTATCGCGAAGCCATCAACACGGCCAATATCGTCTCCGACCGTGTGCTCTCAGGCTCTGCACTTGCCATCGCGGAGCGTGTCGTGGTGTCGGAAGACGGATCGCTTGAGGTTGATATTCCCTATGTTGCGCTGGAAATGCTGACGTCAGCCGCGCAAGACAGGGTGTTTTACCGGGTCAATGGTCCAAACGGTCAGTTCCTGACCGGCTATCAGAACCTGCCGTCGGTGGACAAATTGCGCGCTGATGCGCCCGTCTTCATCGACGCCGAATTTCGCAACGAGCCGATCCGGGTGGCGGCGATACAGCGATTTGCCTCGACGGGTGTCAATTCCGTGCCATTTTCCGTGACCGTGGCGGAAACCACGATTGCGCGCAGTCGTCTCGCGCAAGCGATCATTCTGCGCTCCGCATTGCGCTTGCTTTTCATGATCGTCGGTGCCGCCGTCATCGTGTGGATTGCGGTGACGATTTCGCTGCGGCCTCTTTACAGACTCAGCGAAGCCATCGACGAGCGCAGCCCCAACGATCTGCATCCCATACGTCAATCTGTGCCCGTCGAGGTCGAAAACCTCGTGGAAACCGTCAACTCCTTCATGGTGCGGCTGCAATCGGCACTGGATGCGTTGCGGCACTTTACCGGTAATGCCAGCCACCAGTTGAGAACGCCACTGGCGATCATCCGGACCCAGCTTGCCTTGTCCGCGCGGGCATCGACTTTGCAGGAGGCGCAAGCGGCAGCGCAAAAAGGTGATGCTTCGGTGGCGCATGCCGAACATATTCTGGCGCAGCTGCTGCGCATGGCGAATATCGATGCTGCAGGGTCCGGCGAAAAGCAAAGCCTTGTCGAGGTCGATCTCGTGTCCTTGGCGCAATCCGTGACTGCCGACTACGTGCCTGTTGCCGCAGAGGCGGGCATCGATCTCGGTTTCGAACTGGTCGGAGCGGCCAGCATCCCAGCAGAGCCGCTTCTGCTCGGAGAACTGCTCGGTAACCTCATCAGCAACGCCATCGCCTATGCAGGCAAAGGTGCGGAGGTGACCGTCAAGGTTGGGAAGGTCGGTGGATTGGCTTTTCTGGAAGTAGAAGACAACGGTCCCGGCATCTCTGCGGAAAAGCGGGATGTTGTGCGCCAGCGTTTCGCCAGAGGCGATGGCAATGCGGCACCCGGCGCAGGCCTTGGGCTATCCATCGTCGAAGAGATTGCGACGCTGTTCCGGGGGCGGCTGGTGCTGGAGGACGGTGCCGGGGGGCGCGGCTTGAAGGCCACCGTTTGGTTTTCGGAAAGCGGCGCGTGATGGCGTCGCCTTCCATCGTTGCAAGCAGTTTTATTCGTTAATCTTGTCGATCAACTGCATCATGATGTCCGCGCAGGCCTTCATCGGCTCGTCGTCGGCACATTTGATGTCGATCTTGGTTTCACCCTGTTCGAGGCGGAAATGCGCACCCTTCGATGGCGGTGGTGGTGGCGGCATCATCATGCGCTCGCGCGGACCACCGTCTCTCGGTCCGCGCGAGCGCATGAT
>UCJU01000013.1 GCA_900472925.1 Hyphomicrobiales bacterium | reverse complement strand
GTGGCCCTTGGGGCGGCGGCGGCAACAACGGCGGCGGTGGGGGAAATAACCAAGGAGGACCTTGGGGCCAGGGACCGAACCGCCCACGCGGTGGCGGTGGTGGCGGCGGCAATGGTGGCCCGCCCGATCTGGAAGAAATCATCCGTCGCAGTCAGGACCGGTTCAAGAACCTCATTCCTGGCGGCATGAATGGCGGCGTCGTTGCCATCCTCGTTCTCATCATTCTTGCTTTCGTCGGCATACAATCCGTCTATACCGTTCGCCCTGACGAACTCGGAGTGGAAACCCGTTTCGGCAAGCCGAAGGATGCTGTTTCGACAGAAGGCCTGCACGTCATGCTGTGGCCGGTCGAGTCCGTCGAAATCGTCAAGATCAGGCAGCAACAGCTGAACATCGGTGTCCGATCAAACGCCAGCACGACGAGTGCTGCGGCGACCGGCGTGATGCTGACGGGCGACCAGAACATCGTCAACGTGCAGTTCTCCGTTCTTTACACGGTAACCGACCCGAAATCCTTCCTCTTCAACATCGAAGCTCCAGTTGAAACCCTGCAGCAGGTTTCTGAAAGCGCGATGCGCGAGATCGTCGGCCGTCGGCCGGCTCAGGATATTTTCCGCGACAATCGCCAGCAGATCGCCATGGAAGTGCAGACGATCATCCAGAGCACGATGGATGGATATGGTGCGGGCGTTGCCGTCAATGCCGTTTCCATCGAAGATGCGGCTCCGCCGCGCGAAGTGGCTGATGCGTTCGACGAAGTTCAGCGCGCGGAACAGGACGAAGATCGTTTCGTTTCCGAAGCCAACCAGTATGCCAACCAGAAGCTGGGTGCAGCACGTGGTCAGGCAGCACAGATCGTTGAAGAAGCAAACGGTTACAAGAGCCGTGTCGTCAACGAAGCACGCGGTGAAGCCCAGCGCTTCATCTCCATCTACGACCAGTACAGCAGCGCTCCGGAAGTGACCCGTCAACGTATGTTCATTGAAACGATGGAACAGGTCCTGAAGGGATCCAACAAGGTCATTATCGATGAAAAGCAGGGCGTGATGCCGTATCTGCCTCTCAACGAGATCATGCGCAACGCTCCGAATGCGGCACCAAGGGGAGGCAATTGATATGAACAATCGTCTCATGGCTCTTCTCGTCGGTTTCGCCGTCGTTCTTTTCTTCCTCTATAGCTCGATGTACATCGTCACGCCGCGCCAACAGGCGGTGGTGTTGCGCTTCAACCAGATCCACGATGTCAAAAGCGAACCGGGCGTTTACTTCAAGATGCCGTTCCCGTTCATGCAGTTCGACCGGGTACAATATGTTGAAAATCGCGCACGTCGTCTCGATTACGAAAACATTCGGGCTCAGGTATCGGGCGGCAAGTTCTACGAAGTCGATGCCTTTCTCGTCTACCGTATAACGGACGCACGTCGCTTCCTGGCGGCTGCCGGTGGTGATCAGGACGTGGCTGAAGATCGCTTGCGGACACGCTTCAACTCGTCTCTTCGCCGGGTTTATGGTCTGCGTGGCTTCGAATCCGCTCTGTCGGATGCCCGTGCATCGATGATGCAGGAAGTGCGTGACGATCTTCGTCCGGATGCTGAATCGCTGGGTCTGAGCATCGTGGACGTGCGTATCCGTCGCACCGATCTCAGCCAGGACGTTTCGCTTGATACCTTCAAGCGCATGCGCTCCGAAAGACTGGCGGAAGCGGAATTGATCCGCGCTCGTGGTAACGAAGAAGCACAACGCCGTCGCGCTATCGCCGACCGTCAGGTTGTCGAACTGGAGTCCGACGCAGGCCGTCAGTCGGAAGTGCTCCGAGGTGAAGGCGATGCGGAACGCAACCGCATCTTCGGTGAAGCCTTCCAGCGTGATCCGAGCTTCTTCGAGTTCTATCGCTCGATGGCAGCCTATGCCAGCTCCCTGACGGGTACCGGCACGACGCTGGTTCTGTCTCCGGACTCGCCGTTTTTCCGTTATTTCAACGACATCAACGGTGCATCCCCAAGACCAACGCCGCCAGCAGCACCGGCCAACTGAGGTCGCTGACATCAACACAAAAGGGCCGGTGGAAACATCGGCCCTTTTTCTATTTTCCGCTGGCACATCGAACAGATCGTCGCGCATTCGAAAATCGAATTTTCAAAATACGGAGATCGTGTTGGATATCGGCGATATACCCTTCGGCACCACGGACTGGTCGGACGTGGAGCCGACGCAACATCCCGGTGAAACCGGAAGTGCCACCTGGCGCACCCGCCATTTCGGCAATATCCGTGTTCGCATGGTGGAGTATACGCCGGGCTATCTCGCCGACCACTGGTGCACCAAAGGCCATATTTTGCTGTGCCTGGAAGGTGAATTGAACACCGAGCTGGAGGATGGCCGCACCTTCCTCCTCAAGGCTGGAATGAGCTATCAGGTGGCTGACAATGCCGAGCCCCACCGTTCTTCGACCACCACAGGCGCCAGGCTTTTCATCGTTGATTGAGAGATAAGCTGTTTGTGAAGGTTGGCCACACTTATTCGTGGATGACCAAGCGGATTTATCTCTCAATCACGAAAAGGTATTTCTACACTTCATCATTCCGCCTTATGCTTGGCTATTAAACTTGAGACCAAGTTTGCAAGATACGAGGACGCCGTATGCCCGTCACCACTCTTTCTTCTCTCCGCAGCAGCATCGCCGCCGTGGCGGGACTTGCGATCATCGCAGGCGGGATCGCTGTTCCGGTCAGTGCAAGAGCACAAAGCAACGGGCCTGCATCGGTTGCCGATCTCGCTGCCCCGCTTCTGGATGCCGTCGTGAATATATCGACGTCGCAAAGCGTAAAGGGGGAAGGAAAAGGCCCTACTCCGCCGAAAATCCCTGATGGCTCTCCATTCCAGGAATTTTTCAAGGATTATTTCGACAATCAGAAGCCCGATAATGGCGGCAAGGTCAGCTCGCTCGGTTCCGGTTTCGTTATCGATCCCGCCGGCTACGTCGTGACAAACAACCATGTCATCGAAGGTGCCGACGATATCGAAGTCATCTTCCCCAATGGCAACAAGCTCAAGGCAAAGCTTGTCGGTACCGACACCAAGACCGACCTTTCGGTTCTGAAGGTGGAGCCCAAAGCGCCATTGAAAGCCGTGAAGTTCGGGGACTCCCGCACCATGCGCATCGGTGACTGGGTCATGGCCGTCGGCAATCCCTTCGGCCTCGGCGGCTCGCTCAGCGTCGGAGTCGTTTCGGCGCGCGGTCGCAATATCAATGCCGGCCCCTACGATAACTTCATTCAGACCGATGCTGCCATCAACAAGGGCAACTCCGGTGGCCCTCTCTTCAACATGAAGGGTGAGGTTATCGGCATCAATACCGCCATTATCTCACCGAGCGGCGGCTCCATCGGCATCGGCTTTTCTGTGCCGACGGAGCTTGCGCAGAACATCGTCCAGCAGCTGATCGAATTCGGGGAAACTCGGCGTGGCTGGTTGGGCGTTCGCGTTCAACCCGTCACCGATGACATCGCCGCAAGCCTGGGTATGGATGCCGCACGCGGCGCCCTGATATCGGGTGTTGTAAAGGGCGGACCGGTCGAGAAAGGCCCGATCCAGCCGGGCGATGTCGTGCTGACCTTCGACGGCAAGGCCATTCACGAGATGCGCGACCTGCCCCGGGTCGTTGCCGAAAGCCCGGTGGGCAAGGAAGTCGATGTGGTCGTCCTGCGCGATGGCAAGGAGCAGACCGTGAAGGTCAAGCTTGGTCAGTTGCAGGATAGCGCAGAAGATCAGCAGCCAGCGGCGGGCAGCGATAACGCCATGCCGGAAGATGGCGATGGCGAGATGGCCGAGCCAAACGAAAACGGCAAGGACCAGCCTGAACAACAACAGCCGACCGAAGAGCGCGAGGCACCGCAGGCGGTACTGGGCATGAACCTCGTGGCATTGACCCCTGAGCTGCGTACCGAAAAAGGCATCGCGGAAAGCGTGGAAGGTGTCCTCGTCGCAAGCATAGATCCCGGCTCGGTTGCCGAGCAGAAGGGCATCGAGCCAGGCGACGTGATCGTTGAAGTAGGACAGGATTTCATGGAAGTTCCCGGCGACGTGTTGGTGCGCGTCAACGGCCTGAAATCGGCTGGCCGCAAGAATGCGCATATGATGGTGGCCGACGCTCAAGGCAACCTGCGCTTCGTCGCGGTACCGCTCGAGTAGGTCACAGGGCAATTGGACATGACGGGCAGGCAGGACCTCCCGTCATGGCTTTTCAACCAAAAATGACGGCACCGCCGCCTGTCTGAGCGGCGGAACTTACCCGGGACAAGCGGCGTTATTGAACGCTAGCAGAATGAAGCAGATTCAAAATCATCAGCTTAGGCGCGAACCCTGAATCAAACTGACAGCATGTTATATCAGTTTGGAAAGCCACAGATTTGATTCGCAAGCACTCCACCACCCTCCACGGCCACCGCACCAGCATCTCTCTCGAAGACGCCTTCTGGGATGAGTTGCGCATCATCGCCGAAAAGAGAAAAATGAGCTTCGCGGCCCTTCTGGCCGAAATAGACGACAAGCGCCCCGAAGGCAGCAATCTCTCGTCATCGCTGCGCGTCTACGTTCTGAACTGGCTGAAGACGCAGTAATCAATCAGTCTCAACCGCCATAACCAAAGTCGGACACCGTCACGAAACGCCTATTACGGCGTTCCGCCATTTGGCGGTGCGCGGAAGTTTTCGCCGGTTGGGGGAACCGTGAAAACCGGGCCGGGCTGCGGCTTGGGTTGCGCGTCCTGTTGACGTTGCAGGCGCTCTTGGTTTGCCTTTTCGGCTTCAAGTCGCTCCTGCGCCATCGCACGCAAGCGCTCTTCTTCGAGTTTCCGCGTCTGCTCCGCTGCCGCTGCGCGTTCAATCGCCGCCTGCCGTTCCGTTGCCTGAAAGCGATAGAGCGCCACTTCGCGACGCAGGCGCTGCTTTTCCATGATGCTGGCCTGCAGGGCTTCGACACGGCGGCGTTCGAGTTCGAAAGCGCGCATCGAAAGATACGCCGTCAAACCGGAAACGTCGGTCGTCAATGCCGGCTGCCTCAACGGACCGGTATAGTTCAACCGGATCGACGGCTCGGCACCGGCAATCTCTTCCGTGCCGGGATTGAATAGCAAATCGAGGCCGCCTGTCATCGTCTCATCTGCAATATCGAGTGCGACATCGCCATTGAGAGACATCTGCTGCGTCTTGGCCGTGACATTCTGGATGCGCAGATTTCCATCGCTGAGCGTAAAGGGCATTGCGACTTCACCCAGCGGAATTTCTCCCTGCCAGAGATGAGCATCCACCAGGGGGCGAACCTTTGCGGCATCGACCGGGCCTTGAATATCCTTGGCCGCCTGTATCCATGGTTGGAACGCCGCTTGGTTCAGCCCCCGCAGGACCAATCCGCTGGTGCGAATTTCTCCAGAACCGCCAGCCGATGACAACAACTCGCTAACGCTCTTGCCAGTCGCCTCCGCCGTCAAATCCAATCCGAACCGACCGGCCGCCACGGGCGTCTGGCCGCTTTTCCACATAACGCTTTCAGGGTTGGCAGCCGAAACGGAGAGCTTGGTACGGAATATGCCCGCCCCCTCGCCGGTCGCCATGGAGAGACGGCCCGAGACTTTGCCGCCCATCCAGTCGCCTGCCAGATTATCAAGCGACAATACGCCATTGGCATGGTTGAACGCGAAGGACGAACCCGTGACGACGCCAAATGACCCGGTATCGAAATTGGCAGCTTTGACCGCGACGGATGCATCGAGCTTGGGAAACGCCGGGAGCGAAACCGGCTTTGCACTCAGTGCGCCGGTCTCCGGGTCGATGACCGGGCCGTAGATCGTGTCGCCCAGCCACGCAAGATCGATGGCGTTGAGAGCGAGGTCTCCCGTCACCTTGTAAGGTGCGGCTTTCGAGACCGAGAGATTACCGGAAAATGCATTGCCGCCCGCCTGCCCGGACAGGTTGGCAAGAGTGGCCTTTTCCTTATCCACCGCCAGCTTGCCATTGACCTTGGTCGCCATCCCGCCACCCAGTTGCGGCAGACCGACGGCGTTCATGATCAGATAGGGCTCGATATCGGCACTTTCCAAAGCGATATCGGCGTTACCCTGGGCAAAATTCGCAGCCGTCAGAGAGAAGCTTCCATTGGCGGAAAAGTGGGTGCGCTCCGTTGAGAAGCGGAAATCCGTCTGTACAGGCGAGCCGAGCGTGCCGTTCAGCTTCAGCGACAGCAGCCCTTCCCCATCCGCATCGAACGGCAAGGGGTCAAGCCCGGCCTGACCAAAGAGAATGGCCGTCGACTGGTTCTTGAGCACCGCTTCCAGCGTCAGCGCCTTGTCGTCCGTATCGGCCAAAACATCGGGAAGCTTTGCCACGGCAGACACGCGACTGCCGTTGATGGTGCCGGAGACAGCGGCATTGGCGCCGCCCGCATTGCTATCGACCGAGAGATCAACCGCAATGTCGGAATTCGCATACCAGGGCGCGCTTCGAACAAGACGATCGACAACGGGATGAGACGGCAATTTCTGGCGCAGCAAAGCGAATACAGGCTGCATGTCGGTTGCATGGAGGTTGAAAGTACCCTTGCCTGCAAACTCCTTGAGTGAACCTTTCAACTGGCCTTTCGCGCGCACTTCGGCTCCAGCAATGTCGCCTGCTGTCATTTTGTCCAGCGAAAGAACACCGCTTGCCAACGTAAACTCGGTTTCCACCCGGTTGGCGGTAACACCTGCCATATTGAAGCGGTCGGCCTTGAATTTGGCTGCGATGCGGTGATCCATGATCGAACTGCCGACCTGATCGCCGAGCACCAGACCACCCAGCGCCCTCAAGGCATCCACATCGATCTCATCACCGGCGAGATCGATATCTATGCTCGCACCCTTGTCGATGGACTGGCGTTCAAGACGCCCATGGAGCGTCGCCTGCCCGATGGCAAGTTCCAGATCTTCGAAACGTTGCGCCTGCGTGGTGAGAGACACCTTGGAGGAAAAACCGGCGGCGTTGAGCTGGCGGATCGCCGGATCGACCGTGCCGGACAACCAATTGGCCAGTCCCGATGGTTGGTTGGACGCCAGCAACAGGTCACCGTTGAAGGCGGGGCCACCCGTCAGCGTCAAAGATCCCTTCGCCTCTAGCTGGGTGCGACCGGGCAGTACGGCAACCGCGTTTTCCACCTGCCATCCAGCCCCATTCGGGCGAACATCGAGCCTGATATCGCGAATGGTGGTATCGTCGGACACCAGCGCCGGAAGCCGGATACTGGCTTTCCCGGGCACCTGCGGCACCGGAATGCGGGCAATGAGGCTGGCAAAGGCCTCTATGCGCTGGCGAACCGGAACGGTCGGCACGCGCGATGTCTTGCCGGTCTGGACAGGGGCAGGCGCAAAGCGATTGAAATCGATCTGCTGACCATCGGCGGTCAGAAGAAATTCGGGAGCAGTCCCGGTGTCCAGCGTCGCCTCGCCGGTGATGATATAGGGATTTTCAGTGCCGCCCAGCTCCATGCGGTAGCTCGGCACGCGAACCCGCCCATTGGTCAGCTCGAAGCTCCCGCGGGTGCGGGGTGCGGAAAACATCGGCTGAGCGTTCTGCTGCTTCTGCTTGTCGTCCTGACGGAAATTGAAGGTGAAGGAGCCGCTATAGACGGGGCGCCCCTCGGTCGCGGCAATCGCGCCATCGAGATCGATTTCGACAGGATGCTCGTCCGGCAGCATACGAAGACGGAGACCCATGCGCCCCACCGTCGAATCCGGCTCACTGCTCGAAAGCGAGAATGATCCGGCATGGCCATCGACTGCAGCGCGGCCATCGGCCCGCCACGGACCGGCGAGAGACTTCGCAGACATATCCGCAGTCAACCCCGTCACGGTGCGGTTGCGACCGGACTGCTCATCGATGAATTCGATCTGCCCGCCTTCGATGCTGACATTTTCCAGAACGACGGTCTTTGCGGGAATGACGGCGCGGCTTCCGCGCGTCCAGTCCAGCGTACCGTCTTTCAGAAGCCGAATGCGTGCTTTCGGTTCTTCGATACGCATGTCGAAGATACGCGCTTCACCCGAAAGAAAGGGCGCGAGCTCCGCATCCATGGAGAAGCGGGCAACCTGAATTTGCGGAGAGCCATCGGCATCCATACCGGCGCGCACATCATGCAGCGTAACGGATGGAAAAGGCAACAGCCGCGCTTCGACACGGCCATGCACGACGACTTTCTTGCCGATGATGCGACTCGCCTGATCTTCGAAGTTCCGCCGAAAATCCGTCCAGTCGATGAAATAGGGTATGAGCAGCGCTGCAAACAGCGCCACCACCAACAGTCCGCCCAGAAAAACCAATATGCGTCCGAGCACGACTCCGCGTCTCCCTTAAATGACGATGAAAACTATCTTTTTTCCCTGACAGAGCAAGCTCCATTTCAGGTTTCGCAACACATTCCTACGGTTTATGGCTGCGAAAAAGCTTGCCGGGATTGAAGATGTTATCCGGATCAAGTGACCGCTTGATGGCAATCATCATATCCAGTGCGTTTCCAACCTCTTCTTCCAGAAAGCTCATTTTCCCCTGCCCTATGCCGTGTTCACCGGTGCAGGTGCCATCCATGGCAATCGCCCGCCGGTTCAACCGCGCCACGAAGGCTTCTGTGTTGGCAATGCTGGTGGCATCCTTGCCGTCGAACAGCACAAGAACGTGGAAGTTCCCGTCGCCCGCATGGCCGACAATGGGCGCGAGCATCCCGTTGTCGATAATGTCCTGCTGCGTCTCGGTCACGCATTCCGCAAAGCGGGAAATGGGCACGCAGACATCCGTCGAGAGCGCATCAAGATGTGGCGCCAGCGCCTTTGACGCCCAATAGGCATCATGGCGGGCTTTCCACAGCTTGGCACGCTCCTGCGCATCACCTGTCCAGCGAAATTCACCCCCGCCGCACTCCGCCACGACCTCGGAAAACTGCTGGGATTGAAGGGCCGTGGTTTCCTCCGTACCGTGAAACTCCAGAAACAGTGTAGGTTTTTCATCATAGGAAAGGCAGGAATAGGCATTGCAGGCGCGGATTTGTACCTCGTCGAGAAGCTCTATCCGCGCAAAGGGAATGCCCATCTGCACGGTCATGATGACCGCATCGCAGGCAGCTTTGATCGTATCGAACGTGCACACACCACCGGTGATCTTTTCTGGAATGCCTTGCAGGCGCAGCGTCACGGATGTGATAAGCCCGAGCGTACCTTCGGCACCGACGAAAAGCCGTGTCAGATCATATCCTGCCGACGACTTGCGCGCGCGCCGACCTGTGCGGATTTCCTCGCCATCGGCCGTTACCACCGTCAGCGCCAGCACATTATCCTTCATCGTGCCGTAGCGAACGGCGTTGGTGCCGGAAGCACGGGTCGATGCCATGCCGCCGATGGAGGCATTGGCACCGGGATCGATCGGGAAAAACAGGCCGGTGTCACGCAGATAGGTATTGAGCTGTTCACGCGTCACACCCGGCTCGACGGTGACGTCGAGGTCTTCGGCATTGACGGAAATGATGCGGTTCATGCGGCTGAAATCAACCGAGATACCGCCGCTGGGGGCGTTTACCTGCCCCTCGAGTGACGAGCCGACACCGAAGCCGATCACGGGAACCTTGTGCTGCGCGCACGCCTTGACGACTGCTTTCACGTCATCGGTGGTTTCGGCGAAGACCACACCGTCGGGCAATTGCGTGGTGAGATATGTCGTCGTGTGGGCATGTTGCTCACGAAAGGAGTGGCCGGTCTGAAGCTTCTCACCAAGCAGCTGTTTCAGACTGTCGAGAACGGCAGCAATACCTGCTTCGTTTCTCGTTCCGGACACAACATCCTTCAAAGCCATCATCGTCTCCACTGCAATGCAAAACCGGACTCACCTGTAGGGTAAGCCCGGTTGGTATGTGACACCACTTTGCGTTTGTCCAGCATTGGCGTTTTCGGAAACGCGCGCTCGGGATCAACTCATTCTGCGGCCAGCAGCGGTTTGTCCTCTTCGATGGCGCGGCGGCGAATGGCCGTTTCCAGTTCGCGGTGCAGACGTATCTCGGCATCGGCCTGCGGCTTGGCGAAGCGCGCAATCAACAGGTAGGAAACCGGCGTGATATAAAGCGTGATCAGCGTCGCAAAACCCAGGCCGCCGACGATGACCCAACCGAGCGCAATACGCGCTTCCGCACCGGCACCTTGCGCCAGAACAAGCGGTACACCGCCAAGAATGGTGGCAATCATGGTCATCATCACAGGACGCAGACGAATGCTGCAGGCCTTTTCGATGGCCTCACGGACGCTGGCGCCCTGGTCACGTAGATGGTTGGCGAATTCCACGATCAGGATGCCGTTCTTCGCCATCACGCCCACCAGAAGCACCAGACCGATCTGGCTATACACATTGAGGCTGGAGCCGGTAAACAGCAAGGCTATGACCGCGCAGGCAAGGCCGAGCGGCACCGTCGACATGATAATGACGGAACTCAGAACACTTTCAAACTGTGCTGCCAGAACCAGAAAGATGATCGCGATGGCAAAGCCGAAGGTCAGCAGCATGCCGCTGGAGTTTTCCTGCAAAGTGGCGGCTTCGCCCAGTGGCAAAAGACGTGCGCCTGCGGGCATGATGGAACCTGCCATCTCATTGACCTTGGCCACAGCTTCACCCAGCGATACGCCTTCTCTCAGGTTTGCCGTGAAGCCCACCGATGGCAATTGCTGTTCGCGGTTGAGCTGCGGTGAAACAGCCGTTTCCTTCAAGGATGCGACGATCGACATCGGCACCATGCGCCCGTCTTTCGCCTTCAGGAAGATATTTTCCAGATCGGTGGGATCATTGATGGGGCGCGTCGAGGACAACAGCCGCACGGGAACGGCATCGCCATCCACGAAGACATCGACGATGGACCGGCCTTCGAGAAGCGATTGCATGGCCGTTGACAGTCCGGTGATGTCGATACCCAGATCGGACGCTCGCTCACGATCGATCGAAACGGACAACTGTGCCTGATTGGGCTCGTTTTCGAAACGTGGCGTGTCGAACAGGCCACTTTCTTCCATGGATAACAGCAGCTTTTGCGTGGCTTCCGTCAGCGCCGAATAGTTGGTGCCGATCATGGCCATGCTGAGACCGTTGCCAGCGCCGCGAATACGCAGGCTGTTGGGCTGCGATGCGGAAGCCCGAAGCCCCGGCACTGTCTGCGCTGCGGCGTTGATGTCCTGCGCGATCTGGTTCTGGGTGCGCTCACGGTCAGCCCAAGGCGCCAGCGTCAGAACAACAAAGCCGGTATTGGATGAACCGTTCATTCCGGTGATGGAATAAATATTGCGGATTTCGCCGCTGTCGCGAAGAGGCTGCAGGTTTTCTTCGATGCGCTGCAACTGGTCACGCGTATATTCAAGACTGACGCCCTGGGGAGCGGTGACACGCAACGTGACAGAGGAGCGATCTTCGCGTGGTGTCAACTCGTTCTGCACCATGCCGAACGCAATCCACGACACGCCAGCAAAACCGAGTGCAACGATGACGACGATCAAAGGGTTGTTGAGGCAGGCCGATAGCGTGCTCTTATAGGTCGACGCAAATACCTTGCCGAACCAGGCAAGCGGCCCGGTCGGCTCCTTGACGCCATTTTTCAGCATCCGCGATGCCAGCATGGGGCAGAGCGTCAGCGCGACGATCGAAGACAGACCAACCGCAAAGGCCAGCACGAAACCGAATTCGCGGAACAGGCCGCCGAGCTGTCCCGGCAGGAACGACAGCGGAATGAAGACAGCGGCAAGCGTTGCCGTCGTTGCGATGACCGCAAAGAAAACCTCCTGCGTGCCGAGAACGGCAGCCGCCCGCGGACCCATCCCTTCGGAGCGACGGCGCACGATGTTTTCGAGAACGACGATAGCATCATCCACCACAAGCCCAGTGGCCAGCACGATGGCAAGCAGCGTCAGAATGTTGACCGAGAAGCCGACCATGTAGATCGCAACAATGGTGCCGATAAGCGCCACTGGCATGGTAATCGCAGGGATGAGCGTTGCGCGCCAATCCCGGAAGAAGAGGTAGAGGACCACGACGACGATCAGAGCGGAAAGGCCGAGGGCAAGCTGGACCTCGTGCAGCGCGCCTTCGATGAACACCGCGTCATCGCTGGTCACCACGATGCGGGTGTTCTCAGGCAGGTTGGGTGCCATCGCCGCGACGGCAGCCTTGACGCCGGTCGATATGTTCAGGGTATTGGACTGCGCCTGACGGATAACGCCAAGACCCACGCCCTGGACGCCGTTGGACCGCAAGGAAGTCGTCTCATCATTCGCGCCCAGCATGACACTGGCGACATCACGAAGACGCACGCGATCCTTGATGATAAGATTTTCAAATTCGGAGGGTTTCGTCAGGCTGGCAGTGGCGCGAACCACGATGTCCTGCGTCGAGCTTTTGAGCGATCCGGCCGGAACGTCCAGCGCAGCGGTCCCAAGCGCATTCGAAACATCCGTCACGGTCAGGCCACGGCTGGCGAGCGCACCCTGATCGAGATCGATGCGGAATACCTTTTCCTGATCGCCATAAAGCTCCACGTCGGCCACGCCATCCACGGCTGCCAGACGGTCGATGATCTCGTCATCGACCAGTTTGGTCAGGTCTTCCATGCTGAGGCTGGAGGACGTGACGGCGAGACGCATGATCGGCTGGCTATCGGAATCGGCCTTGATGATCTGCGGTTCGTCGGCATCGTCAGGCATCTGGTTGGTGATGCGACCGATGGCATCGCGCACGTCGTTCGAAGCAACGGCGATATCGACGTTGTCGTTGAATTCCATCGTCACCCGGCTTGTACCGAATTGCGATGCCGAGGAAATGGATTTCACGCCGCTGACGCGCGCAACGGCGCCCTCGATGTTCTGCGTCACTTCCTGGTCGATGGTTTGCGGCGATGCGCCGTCATAGGTGGTGCGCACGGTAATCACCGGACGGTCGACATCCGGCAGTTCACGCACGTCAACGCCCACAAGCGCGGCAAGACCAGCAACCACCAGAAGCGTGTTGATGACAGCGGCGAGGATAGGACGACGGACGAAGAGCGCCGTAAAGGCCAGCTTGGAATCATTTCCACCGGAAGGCGTCTGCTCTGTCATCGGCTGGCGACCTCCGGTGCTTTCTTCTGGCCTGCGGTGCGCACCGCACCACCTTCGCGAACGCGCTGCAAGCCCTCGATCACGACGGGCTCATCCTGCGCCAGATCCGCCTTGACCAGCACGGAATCCGGGTTGCGCTGAACGACCTGAACACGAACCTTGTGCGACTTGTCATCCTTCACCCGCCACACATAGGAACCTTCGGCATCCCACTGCACGGCCAGCGGATCGACGGATGGATAATTTTCGCCGGTAAAGCCCATGGTCACGGCAAAGGACATGCCCGCGCGCAATTCGTCATTGGCATTGTCGAACACGGCGCGAACGCGAACCGTTCGGCTCGCCTCATCCACACGGTTATCGACGGCCTCGACTTTGCCCTTGAAGGTCTCGCCCGGGCGGGAAATGGAGGTCGCCTCCACCGGCATGCCAATCTTGATGGCGGTCGTAAAACGCTCCGGAGCCCAGAAGTTGACGAGAATTTTCGTGCGGTCATCGATGCTGACGATGCTGGTCTGCGTCGTGGCATTGTCACCGATGTTAATGGCGACGATACCGGCAATGCCATCGATGGGTGCCACGATGTTGCGGCGCTTGAAATTCAGCTCGGCAGTGCTGACAGCGAGCTTGGCGGACTCTTCGGCAATCTGCGCATCGAGCACATCCAGCCGGGCCACGGAACGCAGATTTCTGTACGACGTCGATTTCTCGACCGCACTTTTCAATGAGACCTGCGCCTTCTCACGTTCGATAATCTGCTCGTCATCGTCAAGCCGCGCCAGCACATCGCCCTTTTTGACGCTCTGGCCGGAGGATACGAGGATTTCGGAAATAAGCCCAGACGCCTGCGGCGTGACCACGACGGACTGAATGGCCTCGCCATTGCCGATGGCGTTCAGCCTGTCGTTGACGGTGCCGGTCTTTACCGGTGCAAGAGCCACCAAAGTTGCGCTGTTTGCTCGGCCACCGCCCTGCCCGCGCCCCGCACCAGGACCAGCAGCGGTTTGGGTCGCAGGTTGCTCGGCACTCGCAAGCCCGACTTTCGCAAGCACATTTCTGCCATCGGGCGACATGAACGCCCAAAGACAAACACCAGCGCCCACGACAGCCAGACTGACACCGACCTGCTTCCAAAGCTGCATATAATTCTCCGAATTGAAACTCTTCGCTACCGCATATCAATAGATTGCGGCCCCTTTTATAGTTGGCGGCAGTATCCTTGCATGCCCTAAACAACGCAACGCACAAATCCGTTTCTTACATAATGGTAATTTGCGACGCTTTTCTAAAGCTGAACGCATTCAAGCCTGTACAGAGGTCCATGGCCTCAGCAAACTGAACCGAATTTGGTTTCACCTTGGAGGAGATGAGCGATGACTACCGTATCGAAGCCACAGGACCCAGAGGCGAACCCGCGGGTAAAAGCGGTTTTCGATGATATCAGGATGACCCGGAAATCCGATTTCATCAACAACATGTGGCTTTATCTCGCCTTTGATCCCCACCTTCTGGAAAAGACCTGGGGCGAGGTCAAAGCCGTGATGGCAACACCGTCTGCGCTCGACCCGCTCGTCAAGGAAATGCTCTACATCGCGGTATCTGTGACAAACGGCTGCTCCTATTGCGCTCATTCCCACACCGCAGCGGCCAAAGCGAAAGGCACGACGGCGCAACAGCATGCGGATTTGATGCGCGTCGTGGCGCTCGCGGGCAAGACCAACCAGCTTGCGGTCGCGCTGCAACTTCCCGTAGACGCTGCCTTCGATGCGGACGCGATGTCAGCGTGAAAATGCCTTGGAATAGGCGTTTTGGTGGTTGAAAGTGGAATAAAAGCAGAACACGGTTCTGGCCTTTCCATCCCGAATCACTACATTGGGCTCTATGAGTAACAGTTTCGACGATATGCCGTTCTTCGATGAAGAACCCTCCGAGCCACGCCGCCAGCCTGCTGCACCCGCCGCCGGTGGTTTGGGCATTGCCGCGCAGGCCATGGCAGCGCGTGATAAGGGACGCGCTGCGCCCGATTATCTCGCGGGCCTGAATCCGGAACAGCGTGAAGCGGTCGAAACTCTGGAAGGCCCCGTTCTGGTTCTGGCCGGTGCGGGTACGGGCAAAACGCGTGTGTTGACCACCCGCATTGCCCATATTCTCGCAACGGGCCGCGTCTATCCCAGCCAGATTCTGGCCGTGACCTTCACCAACAAGGCCGCGCGCGAGATGAAGGAACGTATCGGCGTTCTCGTCGGCGGGGCAGTCGAAGGCATGCCGTGGCTTGGCACCTTCCACTCCATCGGTGTTAAACTGCTGCGTCGCCATGCGGAGCTGATGGGCCTCAAATCCGATTTCACCATTCTCGACACCGACGATGTGGTGCGACTGTTGAAGCAGCTCATCCAGGCCGAGGGTCTGGACGACAAGCGCTGGCCTGCCAAGCAGTTCGCAGGCATGATCGATGGCTGGAAGAACAAGGGGCTGACCCCGCCGGAGATTCCAGAAGGCGACAGCCGCGCCTTTGCCAATGGCAAGGGCCGTGAGCTTTACGCCGCCTATCAGGCAAGACTGAAAACATTGAACGCCTGTGATTTCGGCGATCTGCTGCTGCACCCGATCACGATCTTTCGCAACCACCCCGACATTTTGAAAGAGTATCACCAGAAGTTCCGCTACATTCTGGTGGACGAGTATCAGGACACCAACACCTGCCAGTATATGTGGCTTCGGCTGCTGGCGCAGCGCCCCAAGGGCGAGCCGCAGAATGTCTGCTGCGTGGGTGACGATGATCAGTCGATCTATGGTTGGCGTGGTGCGGAGGTGGACAATATCCTGCGCTTCGACAAGGATTTCCCCGGCGCAAAAGTCATCAAGCTGGAGCGGAACTACCGCTCCACCGAGCATATTCTCGGCGCTGCCGGACATTTGATCGCCCACAATGAGGGCCGCCTCGGCAAGACCCTTTTCACCGATCGCAGCGAACCGGACGACGAAAAGGTCGTGGTTCACGCGGCCTGGGATTCGGAAGAGGAAGCCCGCGCCGTTGGCGAAGAGATCGAGCAACTTCAGCGCACGAAGCACCCGCTCAACAACATGGCCATCCTTGTGCGTGCTTCGTTTCAGATGCGCGAGTTCGAAGATCGCTTCGTCACGCTGGGCCTGAACTACCGTGTCATCGGCGGTCCACGCTTCTACGAGCGCCTCGAAATACGCGACGCGCTCGCCTATTTCCGGCTCGTGTGCCAATCCGCCGACGATCTGGCGTTTGAACGCATCATCAACACGCCAAAGCGCGGCCTCGGCGACACCACGGTGCGCAACCTGCATGACTATGCGCGCGCGCGCGACATTCCCATGCTCGCTGCTGCTGCCGACATCATCGAAACCGATGAGCTGAAGCCGAAGGCGCGCAAGGCACTGTTCGATGTCGTCCAGGATTTCCGACGCTGGCAGACGCTGCTCGAGAACACCGAACACACTGTCCTAGCGGAGCAAATTCTCGATGAGAGCGGCTACACCGCCATGTGGCAGGCGGATAAGACCGCCGAAGGTCCCGGCAGATTGGAAAACCTGAAAGAACTCATCCGTTCCATGGAAGCCTATGAGAGCATGCGCAGCTTTCTCGAGCATGTCGCACTGGTGATGGACACGGAAAAGAACGCCGAACTCGATGCCGTCTCTATCATGACGTTGCATTCCGCCAAGGGGCTTGAGTTCGAGACGGTCTTCCTGCCCGGCTGGGAAGAAGGCCTCTTCCCGCACCAGCGTTCACTGGATGAAGGCGGCCGTTCCGGGTTGGAGGAAGAGCGGCGTCTCGCCTATGTCGGCATCACCCGTGCCAAGCGCCGCTGCCACATCTGGTTTGTCTCCAACCGTCGTATTCATGGCCTGTGGCAGGCGACGATCCCGTCACGCTTTCTGGAAGAATTGCCACCTAACCATGTTGAGGTGTCGGCGTCGGATAACAATTACGGTGGTTATGGTGGACGTGGCGGCTACGGCCAGTCGCGTTTCGACGCGGCAGATCCGTTCACCAACAATTATTCGACGCCGGGCTGGAAACGCGCGCAGGCCAACAAGTCAGATGCCACCCGCGACAATTGGGGCAGTCGTTCCGGCCACGCGGTAGAGCGCATCGGCTACGGCGAGAGTGGCCCGAAAAGCCGTACTATCGATGGCGAACTGGTGGCGAAATCCGTAGCCGACACACCATCGAAATTCTTCATCGGCGACCGCGTCTTTCACATGAAGTTCGGAAACGGTAATGTTGCAGGTGTGGAGGGCAACAAGCTGACCATCGACTTCGACCGCGCCGGGCAAAAGCGCGTTCTGGACGGCTTCGTGGAGCGGGTTTGAGGCGCTGCCTTCTGGGTCACGGGAATTCATAGTTTCCTGTGGTCCGACAGTGCGGGATATTCACTTTAAAACAGATAAATGCAATAGATTCTCCATATATGGCCCGCTGTGCTTAGGGGAATCCGTGTACTCTTTACTGAATTCTAATTTTAAACTTGATGTTTACCTCATAAACCTCAGCGGCGCCGAGAAACGACGTGACGCCATGTTCTCCAAAATCAGTGAACTCGGTCTCCCGGTGGAGCGGATCGAAGCGACTGACGGCAGAAAGCTGACCTTCCCGATACCGGAGTTTTCAGAATTATCCTACATGCTTATGCATGGCAGACGTACGTCGCCGCCTGAGGTCGGCTGTTATCTTAGCCACATCAACTGCGCCAAAACGTTTCTGAAAGGTGATTCCGATTTCGCCCTGGTTCTCGAGGACGACGTCACTTTCGAAAGCGATTTCGTCCAGACGATCGACACCGCAATAGAGCACTCGGACCACTGGGACATCCTTCGGCTCTCGACCGTCAGCAACGGCCGCAAGTTTCCATTCAAGCGCATATCCGACGAAAAGTCGCTGGCGATAACCTTGACCCGGGAAAAGGGCTCGGGCGCCTATATCATCAACCGCAAAGCGGCAAAATGGATGACCACGAGGCTTGTGCCGATGCGGCTGGCCTACGATATCGCTTACGATCTGGAATATCTTGCAGGGCTGAAATCAGCTTTCGTCTATCCCCTCTGCGCCAGTCAGGATGCAGAATGCGAAAGCCAGGTTCAACGCGGGCTGCGTGCATTTCGCTTGCCGAAGTGGAGATATTTCACAGTACTGCCCGTGCGCGCCTATTTGGAAGTCACGCGGTTCCTGTTCAGGGGCTCACGCTTGGTGTTTTCGTGGCTCACGAATGACAGGCCATCGCAATATCCAAAACGCATCACAGCACACGCTGAGATATCGGTCATCAAACCGGAGGCGTCTCACCAGGCGTGAAGCCAATCAAATAAATGGCGGCGACAATGATCGCCAGAATGAAAATCGAGATGACAAAAATGGTCATGCGGTTCAGTGGTTTGCGGGTCGTTTTCTTCATGACCACTTAACAACCGACGTGGTTTTTGGTTCCGATAAAATGCGGCCACCTTCCGGTTTTTAGCGAAATTCGATTTTGCTTCAAGGACATATCGGCTAAAGCTGAATCACCCTCTCAAGCATTGGCCATCATGATTGAAAAGACCCATACGGGCTTGAACCCGCTCTACCTTGCTGCAGCTTTTGCCAGCGGTTGCCTCTTGACCTTGATGGTCCATTTCAACGGCATGCTGGCACATTACGGCAATGCGCTGTTTTCCTCATGGACTGCCCATGGCACAGGCACGGTCGCTGCTCTCATCTATCTCGCCATCCTTTACAGGAAACCGAAGGGTGAGCGGCTTCCAAAACCGAAGGCACCGTTCTGGGCTTATTCTGGCGGCGTCGTCGGTGCAGCCATCGTCATGCTCACATCCAGCGCGGTGAATTCACGGCTCGCCTTATCCGGCACCATTGCCCTCGGTCTGGGAGGCCAGGTCATTTTCAGCCTCATGGCAGATCTATGGGGTCTTTTCGGCTTGCCGAAACGCCGTCCAGATGGACGTGACCTTTGTGCCGTGGCCCTTATCCTCGCCGGTAGCGCGCTCATCGTTCTCGTGGGGAGAGCCGCATGATCATGTGGATTGCAGTGGCCTTTGCAGGTGGCGTCTTCGTATCGCTAAGCCGTCAGATCAACGGTCGCCTCAGCCTGTCAAACTCACCGCTGATTGCGTCGCTGTGGAATCATCTGGTCGGCTTCGTGGTGTTGACGGCGCTCGGCCTCGCCATTGGCGGACTTTTGCCGTCGGGTGCTGCGGACGCTCCGTGGTACGCCTTCATTGGCGGACCCATCGGCGTCATTTTCATCGCATCCGGAAGCTGGCTTATTCCGCGCATCGGCGCGGTCAACACCGCACTTCTCGTCATCAGCGGTCAGATGGTATCAGGCGTTGTGCTGGATCTTTTCAGTGATCAACCGCCGAAAGCATGGGCGAGCGCGCTGGGCGTGCTGCTCATCCTTGCAGGCATGGTGCTGACGCAGCGCAAGCGTTGATCTGCGTCAGGAATCCGTACCGCGACCGGAGAACATGCCGAACAATGTCTTGCCACTGCTCTTCGTCGTCCCTTCCGCCGTCATGGAAGAGCGTCCCGAAAGCTTCGGCACGACCACGATGCGCTTGACTTCGCCCCGTTTGAACGCGGCCAGAAAGCGTGTGTAATCCTTGAAAACAACGCAGCCGTTGGACTCGCCACGCCGTGCCAGCATGTAGGTATGGGCCAGAAGACCGTTACGGCCGTGCGGGTTCACACCGCTTTCAGGTGTAAGGCGAATGGCCTCGACGCCGTGGAACAGCGATTCGCGCATCGTCAGCTTATAGGCAGATGGAGGTGTCGCACCGCGCATTTTGACATGCACGAAATCAGGATTGTCACGCATTTTGCCAATGCCGGAGTGCGCTTCGAGTTTCTCGCCACTTGGCAGATGCACGACACCGGCGGAAATATCATAGATGGCCGTACCATTGCCGCGGTCTGGCCACGGAACCGCATCCATCTTGGTTTCACGCATCGGATTATCAGGCCGCGCGAAAGCCACCATGTTGGTTGCAGGTCTTTGTTGAACGGGCGCTGGCGCAGGTGCCGGAGCAGGCACGGACGCCACTTGCTTTTCCGCAGGAGATGGAACCGACGGGCGCGGTGTCGGCTCGACATCGACCGTACGGGCAATCTCCGGACGGAAGCTCGGCAGCGGAACGGTTTCTGGCAGCAGATCGATTTCGTCGTCGGTTGTTGTCTGAGGCTTGCCCAGCGCCACTTCGAAAGCAGGGTGCTCCTTTGCCTGCGTTTCCAGCATGGCAAGTTCGGTGTTGCGACCAAGTGCCGAATCGACGATTGCCGATGGGCGCAGCGCAGCCAGGGCTTGAGCAGCGGCCTGCGCATGCGCGTTCATGGCAACGGAAGCACCGTAACGCTCGGCAAAAGCCTTGGCTCCGATATGATGTTCTGCTGCCAGCCGCACAGCCTTCTGGCTGCCGTGACCATTTTCGGAAAGACGGGAAAACTTGCGAATGTGAACATTCCGCTCAGCCGCCTCGAGCGACGTGCGCTCCAGACCGGCGACGAGCAGCTTGTCGAAGGGCTTAACCCCATGGGAGGCTTGCGCCATGCCATGCAGAGACGCAAAGGCCGTGACGGCACAGACACTTGCCAGCACGCCCCCGCCCAGCATGGCGGAAAACTTGCCCAAGCCAGCAGGCTTGCGCTTTGCAGTGACGGAAGCGCGGCCAACGCGCACTTCGTTACGAGCCACGAGTGATGACGCCATGATACATTTTACTCAAACCGGTTACGCAAGACCGGTTGACACCGGTCATCGTGTGAACGCCGCGAAGTCTGGACGCCAGGTGCGCCAGCATCGTTGCTAACAGGTTGAGAGCATGCCGAATTATGGTAACCAAAGTCTTTACAAGTCCCCTGAAAACGCAGTTCTTTGAAAGCTTGCATGCGTTTCTCCAAAGCCCGCCTACCGAGTTACCACACGCCACGGAATATCATGCCGTGAATGGTACAAGGAGACGCGTTCTAGAGAGTTCGATATGGACGGTAACTGATTCTTCCCACCGATAATGCTCGGTTATATACCGATTTTGCTAGAATTGCGGCAACGTAATATCAAACGTTAACAAATAGCAATGTGCGTTGGCGTTTTGGCTTGATCCAATTCCGTTCGCTTGCCATCTTCGCGTTACGTTGGAGGACAAAAAATGAAGGCCCTGCTGTTGATCGATATCCAGAATGGCTTCTGCCCGGGCGGAAACCTTGCAGTTGCGGATGGCGACAAGATCGTGCCCATTGCCAATGCGCTGATCGACAATGGTGGGTATGACCTCATCGTCGCGTCGCAGGACTGGCACCCTGCAAATCATGGCAGCTTCGCCTCGCAGCACGCCGGCAAACAGGCGTTCGAGATGGGCGAGCTTTCCGGCAAACCGCAAGTCCTGTGGCCGGATCATTGTGTTCAGGGAACGCAGGATGCGGAGTTCCATCCCGATTTGAACACAGAAGCCTTCGACTATGTGCAGCAAAAGGGTGAGAACCCCGCTGTGGACAGCTACTCCGCCTTTCGCGATAACGACCAGCACGCGACCACCGGCCTGTCCGACTACCTGGAGCGCCAGGGCGTGACCGTGTTGGACTTATGCGGACTGGCAACGGACTACTGCGTCAGCTTTTCCGCTCTGGATGCCGTGGAGATGTTGCCGGATGTCAAGGTGCGCTTCATCGAGGACGCCAGTCGCGGGATCGATCCTGAAGGCATCCGAAACGCCATCGCTTCGATGCGGGCCAAAGGCGTGGCCATCGTCAACAGCAATGATATTCTGAACGACTGATCGATCGACTTATCCGCGCGGCATTGCCCGCTCCAGCAAGTCGATATCGGCAGCGGCATATTCCATTCGTTGCAAGACGGCTTCATGCGCATCGCGCAAACCCCTGTTGTAAAACACGGGGCCAATCACCTCGGCGAGATGGTCCACCAGCATATCGACCTGAAGAGCGCCGATATCCACATCAAGTTCATCGGCCAGAAAGCCGCGCAGCGCCGTGACCATATCCGCCTTCTGTTGCTTTTCCAGCTTCAAGTCTTTCATCACAGGCTCCTTGGGTGACGGGAAGCGTCATCGATACTTCAATCAAATCAATCCAATCTATTCCAGCAATTCGTTTGTCAGATGACAAAGAGGACGCTAGGAGCAATGGAAATTCGGAGCTTCTAACATATGTCAGTGTCCAACTTTCCGTCCGGCGTCAAACGTGGTCTGCCCGTCACCCTGTCCGTCTTGCCCTTCGGCGCGCTTTTCGGTGCCGTGGCGATTGATAACGGCCTGACGGTTGCCGAAGCGATTTTGATGAGCGGCAGCATCTATGCTGGTGCCAGCCAATTGGTCGGTATCGAACTGTTCAATCAGAACCTCCCGGCATGGCTCGTGGTCCTGTCCATTTTCGCCGTCAATTTCCGCCATGTGCTCTACTCGGCAGCCATGGTCCGCATCGTCCCGGAGTGGTCGATTGCGCGAAAGGCACTCGGCTTTTTCTTTCTGGTCGATCCGCAATTTGCCGAATCCGTGCGCCAGAAGGAACTCAAGGGTAAGGTCGATTTCTCCTGGTACATGGGCTACGCGCTGATCGTCTATGTCGGCTGGATGCTCTCCACCATTGCCGGCACGCTCCTCGGCAATCTGATCGGAGATCCCAAGTCTGCAGGCTTCGATGTGCTGCTGCCGATCTATTTCATGGGAATGGTGCTGGGTTTTCGCACCCGCGCCAACTTTTACCCCGTCATGCTGGCCAGTGCCATCGGCGCCATCGCCGCCTATCATTACGTCGGCTCACCCTGGCATGTCAGCATAGGTGCCATGACCGGCATCCTGCTCGCTATCATCCTGCCACCAGCAAAGAGCGAGCCGCAAACAATTGTCGATGGCGGAGAGACAGTATGATGAACGGTTTGTTCGATCCGCAGACGTTGATCATCATCGTTGCTGGTACCCTCGCGACATATCTGACCCGCATTGGTGGCTATGTGCTGATGGTGCGGATGAAGACCATTCCACCGCGCGTAGAGGCCGGTCTCAACGCCGTTCCCGTGGCTGTTCTCACGACCCTCGTCGCACCCGCCTTTTTCGAAGGCGGATACGAGGTCAAGCTTGGCATGGCGTTCGCCCTGATCGTCGGCCTGCGTTATCCCGGCCTGATCATGCTGATATCAGGCTGGGCGCTCGTCGTGGCGATGCGATACGCCTCTATCGCGTAAGCGGCTCGGTCGCAGCCGCCAGCCATTGCTGCACCTCTGCGTCCGAAATCAGCGGCAGTAGCTTCTCCTTGACCGTGGCATGGTAGGCATTCAACCATTCCAGCTCTTCGTCGGTCAGAAGCGAGGTGACAATGAGACGCCGGTCGACAGGGCACCATGTCAGCGTTTCAAAGGACAGCATCGGCAGATCACCGCCGTCGACTTCCTCCGCTTCACGCACATAGATCAGGTTTTCGATGCGAATGCCGAATGCGCCGGGGCGGTAATATCCCGGCTCGTTCGACAAAATCATGCCCGGCAGAAGTTCCTGTTGCGACACACGGGAAATACGCTGCGGCCCTTCATGCACCGAAAGGTAGGAGCCGACGCCATGGCCCGTGCCATGCGCGTAATCTGCGCCTGCCTTCCAAAGCGCGATGCGCGCCAGCGGATCGAGATCGCAACCACGCGTCCCCTTGGGAAAACGCGCAACGCTGATGGCGATGAAGCCCTTGAGAACCAGCGTGAAGAAACGCTTCTGCTCTTCGGTCACGGTGCCGATCGCGACCGTGCGCGTGATATCCGTCGTGCCGTTGACATATTGCGCCCCGGAATCGACCAGAAACATCTCGCCGTCGTTCAATGGCCGGTCGCTATCCGTCGTTACGCGGTAGTGCATGATCGCGGCATTTTCGCCAGCGCCGGAAATCGTATCGAAGGAAATATCTTTGAGCGGGTTCTGCAACGTCTGCCCTACCCTTGCCCGCACAGCCTCCAGCGCGGTCACCGCCTTGATCTCCGTCAGCGTGCCTAGCTGCTGCTTGTCCAGCCACGCCAGAAATTCAACCATGGCGACACCGTCCTGCACGTGAGCGGCGGCTGAGCCGGCAAGTTCCGCCTCGTTCTTGCAGGCGCGTGGCAGTTTGACGGGATCGGACGCTTCAACCACCTCTCCACCCGCTTCCTTAATCGAAAGCGTCAATGCAACCGGTGTCACATCCACATCAGCGAGAATACGGCCCGCCGCACTGGCAATCGCATGCAAACGCGCTTCGATGTCTTTTGGCGACAGAAGGTTGGCGAGTGGCGCGAGATGAGCCTTGACCTCATCATTTATTTTGCGCTCATCCAGAAACACATCGGCACTGCCATCGGCATAAATGATGGCGCGCGCCAGCGGGTGTGGCGTGTGCGGCACATCGTTACCGCGAATATTGAATATCCACGCGATGGAGGACGGATCGGTGATCAGCACCGCATTGGCCTTTCGGCCAGATACGATCTCGCCGATGGTCGTCACCTTCAGATGCGCGGGAATACCGGCCACATTATCAGGCTGGATCGTCACCGGCTCCAGAGGCTCGGCAGGACGGCCCTCCCACAGGGGATCGAGCGGATTTGTCTCCAGCAAGACGACTGAACCGCCCTTTTCAGACAATGCAGTCTCAAAACGCTTCAGCTCCGCACCGGTATGCAGCCAGGGATCGATGCCAAGACGAAAGCCGTGCGGCGCATTATCGGCAAGCCATTTCGCGGGCGGCGCGCCAACCAGATCACCGCCACGAAAAACGGCGGGGTCGACCTGGGAGACCAACTGCGTTGTGTAGCGACCATCGACAAACACAATCGCCTCGTTGCGCGTGACCAGCACGACACCGGCGGAACCGGTGAACCCTGTTAGCCACGCCAGCCGCTCCGCGGATTCGGGTACATATTCGCCCTGGTATTCATCGGCACGCGGCACGAGAAAGCCGTCGATGCCAAGCGCATCGAATGTTGCACGAAGAGCCTCGACACGAGACTTGCCGAAGTGCGGCGTGGATTTGTTTTCGAATGACTGGAACATGAACTGCTTTCCGAATGCCTGATTTCGGAGCGGACCTTATCGCGTCACACTTGCCAACGTCCAGACACAAGGCGCGTGTTTCAGTCCTTGCGCAGATGGATCGTCACCCAGCCGTTGCGCCACAGCGTGCGGACATGGCTCAGATGCATGCCATTATAGGCGGAAAGCACCTTCCACCGCTGGGATGCCAGAATGCCGGAGAGAATGACGGTGCCACCGGGCGCCAGATGGGTCACCAGTTGCGGTGCCATCTTGATCAGCGGGCGGGCGAGAATATTGGCGATGATAAGGTCGAACGGGCCATGCTTGCGAAACGAATCCGAGTGAAAGCCCGGCGCCGTTTCCAGCGACATGCCCGACACGATACCGTTCAGCCGCGCATTCTCCTTGGCCACCTTGATGGCAATGGGATCGATATCAGTCGCCAATACCGGTACTGGCCGCATCTTGGCAACCGCAATGGCAAGAACACCGCTGCCGGTGCCCAGATCCAGCGCATTGCGAATGGTGCGCGCCCGCAAGACCTGTTCGATCATCTCGAGGCAGCCCGCTGTCGTGCCATGATGGCCAGTGCCGAAGGCCTGACCGGCCTCGATTTCGATGGCGAGATCGTTGGTGCGCACCTTATCGCGATCATGAGACCCATGCACGAGGAACCGCCCTGCCCGCACCGGCGTCAGCCCTTCCAGCGACTTGGCAATCCAATCGACATCAGGGATGACTTCACGTACCAGAGTCAGATGCGGGAAAACAGCCTTCAGCGCCTCGTCGATACGGCTGCGAATGTCGTCTTCGTCATCCGCCAGCAGATAGACGGATGTCTCCCATATGTCGCGCTTCTCATCCACCTCGGTATTGGCGATGGCGATGTCTTCTTCGCCGAACACCTCCGATAGCAAATCCAGAACTTCACCCGATTGAACTTCGGTGGTGGACACATAAAGACGGATTTCGCTCACGGCTGAGACTTTCTATACAGATGCTTCAACCGTCAGCCTTTGCCATAAAAGCGGTCGCAGTCCAATGGACATGTGGCGAGATTGTTGGCTGGAAATCAGGTCTTGGTCAGATTTTGCAGCTTCTGGATGGCCGTATCGGGGTTCTCGCCATAAGCAATGGTTCCAGCAAAACGCCCCTGCGCATCCAAGAGGATGACAGACGCCGTGTGATCCATGGTGTAATCGCCGTTTGGATCCTTTTCATCCACCGGCACCTTCTTGGCGTAGATACGGTATCCCTTCAACGTCTCGGCAATCTTGTCAGGCGTACCGGTCACACCTGTAATGCGTTTGGAAACATTGGAAACATACTGGTTGAGGACTTCGGGCGTATCCCGCTCCGGATCGACGGAAACGAAATAGGCCTGCATCTTGTCACCCGCCGGGTCCACTTTTTCCATCCAGCCGTTCAATTCGAACAGCGTGGTCGGGCAGACCTCCGGGCAATGGGTAAAGCCGAAGAACAGCGCCGTGGGCTTGCCCAGAAATGCCTTTTCGGTAATCGGCTGGCCGTTCTGAGCAACCAGCTGGAACGGAACCCCATAGACTTCCTCGACCATCTGATCGCGGCTCTTGGTCAGCTCCATCGTCAGCCAGCCCATAACGCCGAGCAGAACAGCGACAGCACCCCAAAGCGCAATGCGAATATTTTTCATGCCATTCCCCGATCAGCAATCAGCCAGCTTCCTGACAGACTTCTAGCTCAGGACAGCGAAGTTCGGCAATTCTGGAAAGGCCAGAATCCGCCAGCCGCGCTGTTTTGTCTCAAACATGGAAACGCTCAAAGGCACCATGCGATGCCGTTCTGGACAGCGGATAGAAAAATATCCGTCCCGTGCCGCATCCAGCCCTGAAATGTCAGAACGGCCAGCAACAATGCTGCACCCGTAGCAACCGCTACGCCAAGAAATTTCAGCTGACCTGCGAGTAAAGATTTCATGCGTGTTTATAACGCCAAACAAGACCGCATGAAACAGTAAATAACGCACTTATACTGGCTATTGACCACTGCTCGTTAGGAAAAGTTTAAATTGTTTTCGGGCATTATGATCGCCAGCGGTCGCTTACGCGCACGACATGATGTCATCAGGAAGTCTTTCCGACGCCGCATACCTCCCAAATCGAAACGGCCAGCCAGAGAGCCGTCAGGAAGTTCAAACCATGTCAAACGCCATCAAGCAATCCGGCGCATACCTTGAAATCGTTTCCTTCCATCTCGGCGATCAGGAATTCTGCATAGACATCATGGCGATCCGCGAAATTCGCGGCTGGGCACCGGTCACCCCGATGCCGCACACACCGCCTTATGTTTTGGGCCTCATCAACCTTCGCGGCGCGGTTATTCCCGTCATCGACATGGCGTGCCGTCTGGGCATGAAAATGACCGAGCCCTCCGAGCGCTCCGCCATCATCGTCACCGATATCGGCGGCAAGCTGGTCGGCCTTCTGGTCGAACAGGTCTCCGACATGATGACCATCAAATCCGAAGACCTGCAGCCCGCACCGGAAATCATCCCCGAAGAGCAGCGCGATTTCTGCCGCGGCATCGTGGCCCTGGAAAAGAGCATGGTCTGCTTCCTCAACCTCGACACCGTCATCGCCGACGAGCTTTCACGCGAAGCCGCCTGAGGCCAGCTCATTTCGACATGAATATGAAAAACGGCGAGCCCAAAGCTCGCCGTTTTCTTTGCTCATGAGGCCGTTACCTCACATCTGTCATATGTCCAGCGGCGGGTATGAAATACACTGTGGCCGGAGAGACCTCACGGCTTGCCCTTCTCCCACGTCACCGTCTGCCCATAAAGCGGGACCGTGGAAATCGCCATCTTGGCGGAACCATCCGTCAACTCGCGGGTGTGAACGAGATAGACCAGCGTGTCGTTCGCCTTGTCGTAAATGCGGTTGACGACCATCTTCTTCCACACCAGCGACATGCCCTGACGGAAGACTTCTTCACCCTTCTTGTCGAGATCGATATCGCCCACTTCCACAGGCCCGGTCTGACTGCAGGAAATGGCGTTGTTGGACGGGTCTTCGAACCAGTTGCCGTTTTTCAAGCGGTCGATCACGCCACGGTCGAAATAGGTAACGTGGCAGGTCACACCCTTGACCTTGGGATCGGCGATAGCCTCGACCACGATGTCGTTGCCGGTCCAGTCGACCCCGACCTTGCCGACAACCTGCGCATAGGCAGCGATGGGTAGAACAACAGAAGCGGCAACGCCCAGCGCGCAAAGTACCTTTGAAACCATAACCCTAAGCCCTCCATAAGCTGACATAGAGATAGGTGTCCCCAGGCGGACAACAAGCCCGCCGCGTCAGCGTTTTCTCATCGTGCACGGCGCATAGCCAGTGGCGTGAAGCCGCCCGGCCACCATGCCGATCTTTTCGGGTATGTGATGGATGTGCTCGACGGCGAGCGCTTTGGCCGCCGCGATCGATGCCGCAGCACAGACAACGGCGTCCTCGGCGGCATTGTGGTGCACAAAGCGCAGTTGCAGATGGTGAGCAATGATATTGAGCTTGTGCGACGGCAACGACGGCCAGACCCGTTGCGACATCTTCACACTGCAAAAATAGGATAGCTGCGGATAGCTCTGCCGATACTTGTCGAAACTCGCCCGCATGACGCTGAAATCGAAGGCGGCATTGTGCGCGATCATCGTCGAGTCGTGCAGGTCATCGGCAAACTCGTCCATCACCTCGGGAAATTCCGGCGCGTCTTCCACATCACCGGGCTTGATACCATGGATGGCCACATTGAACGGCGAAAACCGCATATCTCTGGGCCGAATCAACCGCTCCTCCACCCGCACGATCCGTCCATCCTCGATCCAAGCCAGACCGACGGAGCAAGCGCTCCCACGCTCTTCATTGGCGGTTTCGAAATCGATGGCGATGGTCTTCAAGGAGTGATTCCCGTTTGCTATTCGCACGGCATAAAGCAAACCATCGCGAAAATGAACCGCTCACAGAAATCGGGTGGTCACGCGCATGCCAGCGGATTACACAACAGCCGGGTTGATATGGCGAGGGGGCATCAAACGTGGCCGTGCAGAAACAGATGAATGCGACAGAATGGGCGCTGTTGGTCGCGCTTTCTGTGCTTTGGGGCGGATCGTTCTTCTTCGTCGGCATCGCCGTGAAGGAACTGCCACCCGTGACCATTGTCACACTGCGCGTTGCTATCGCCGCGCTGGCACTGCTCACCGTTTGTCGTATCATGGGCTATCGCATGCCCAAAGCGCCACATGTGCTGCGCGCCTTCTTCGGCATGGGTCTGCTCAACAACACCATTCCCTTCTGCCTCATCGTCTGGGGTCAGACACATATTGCCAGCGGCGTCGCATCCATTCTCAACGCCACGACGCCCCTCTTCACCCTCATCGTCGCACATATGCTGACGAGCGATGAAAAGCTGAACATCAACAAGCTCTCGGGCATCATCATCGGCTTCGCCGGGGTCGCTACCATGATCGGCCCGGCAGCACTGACCGGTGAACGCTCCAGCCTCTGGGGCCAGCTCGCCATTTTAGGCGCGGCCATTTCCTACGCCTTCGCAGGCATTTTTGGCCGCCGCTTCAAGTCCATGGGCGTACCACCACTGGTCACCGCAACCGGCCAGATTTCAGCATCGTCCATCATGCTCATCCCCGTGGCCCTCATCATCGACCAGCCGTGGTCGCTGGCCATGCCAAGCGGCGAAGTCTGGGCCGCCCTGCTCGGTATCGCCCTTCTCTCCACGGCGCTCGCCTACCTCATCTTCTTCCGCATCCTCTCCGCCGTCGGCGCCACCAACCTCGCCCTCGTCACCTTCCTCATCCCGGTCAGCGCTATTCTCCTTGGGTCTCTGGTGCTGGGCGAACAGCTGGAAGCGAAGCATTTCATCGGCATGGCGATGATTGCTGCTGGGCTTGTGGCAATTGATGGGCGGTTATTTAGACGAAAACACGTTGTGTAAGGCGATGTCACGCCACCGTATAAGGCAGTGCTACCCCGCGATCAGCGCCAGCCACTCATCCTCGTCCATGGTCTGCACGCCAAGCTCGCGTGCCTTGTCCAGCTTGGAGCCTGCGCCCGGACCGGCCACCACGATGTCGGTCTTCTTTGAAACGGAACCGGCCACCTTGGCACCGAGGCTTTCGGCGCGGGCTTTGGCCTCGTCGCGGGTGAATTTCTCGAGCGAGCCGGTGAAGACGACCGTCTTGCCTGCAACCGGGCTCCCTTCCGTCGTCGGCTGTTCAGCCTCCTTCGGGCGCAGTTCCTTCATCAGCCGGTCGATGACGTCGAGATTGCGCGGCTCCTTGTAGAATTCCACGATGGCGCGCGCCATCACCTCGCCAATTCCCTCAACGCTATTGAGTTCTGCCCAGGCATCGCCGGTCAGATCGGCGGCAGCTTTCATGGCCTCTTCGAAATGGGCGTAGGTGCCGTAGGTCCGGGCCAGAAGCTTTCCCGTCGTTTCCCCCACGTGGCGAATGCCGAGAGCGAAAATCAGGCGATGCAGATCGATTTCGCGGCGCGCATCAATCGCGTCGAACAGTTTTTTGACACTGGTCTTGCCGAAGCCATCGATGTTTTCCAGCTTGGTGAGATGCGACCCTTCCTGCCGCGCCTTCAGCGTGAAAATGTCGGGTGCGGTTTTGATCGACAGCGCCGGGTCTTCGCTTTCGAAAAAGAAATCGATCTGCTTGGTGCCGAGACCTTCGATATCGAAGGCATTGCGGGACACGAAATGCTTGAGATGCTCTTTCGCCTGTGCCGAGCAGGCAAAGCCGCCGGTGCAGCGGGTAACGGAATCGAGCTTGCCGGTTTTTTCATTGCGCTCACGCACCGCGTGACTGCCGCAAACCGGGCATTGCTTTGGAAATTCATACGGTTTTGAACCGGCGTCGCGCTTTTCGAGCAGCACATCCAGCACCTGCGGAATGACGTCCCCCGCCCGCTGCACGATGACCGTATCGCCCACGCGAATATCATGCCCCTCGGGCCGAATACGCTCGCCATTATTGCCGATGCCTTCGATATAGTCGGCATTGTGCAGCGTCGCGTTGGTTACCACCACGCCTCCGACCGTGATCGGCGTCAGCCGCGCAACCGGCGTCAAGGCACCGGTGCGGCCCACCTGTATCTCGATTTTTTCGACGGTCGTGAACGCCTGTTCCGCGGGAAATTTATGCGCAGTTGCCCAGCGCGGGCTGCGGGATCGGAAGCCGAGGCGCTCCTGCAAATCCAGCCGGTCGACCTTATAGACGACGCCATCGATATCGTAGTCCAGATCAGGTCGAGCGATGCCGATTTCCTGATAATGTTCAATCAGTTGCTCGCCTGACGTGAATCGCTTCATGAAGGGATTGACCGGAAAGCCCCACTCCCTGAACTTTTCCACGATGCCGAACTGCGTATCAGCAATGCGGACCGGCTGGCCGCCATCGGAAACCTCGCCCAAGGCGTAAGCGAAGAAGCGCAGCTTTCGCTTGGCGGTGACAGTTGCGTCGAGTTGCCTCAGAGAGCCGGACGCCGTGTTGCGTGGATTGACATAGCTCTGCTTGCCATCGGCTTCCATCTGCGCGTTCAGCGCCAGAAAATCACTCTTGGCCATATAGACTTCGCCACGCACCTCCACCACGTCAGGCACGCCCTTGGGCAGGCTGTTAGGGATTTCCTTGATGGTCAGGATGTTGGCAGTCACATTCTCGCCCGTCGTGCCGTCGCCACGCGTCGCCGCCGTTTTCAGCTTGCCGTTCTCGTAACGGATCGACATGGAGAGGCCATCGATCTTCGGCTCTGCGGTAAAGGCAATCTCGCCATCGGGCATGTTGCCGAGAAAGCGATAGACCGAGGCCACGAAATCGCGCACGTCATCATCGGAAAAGGCATTGTCCAGAGAGAGCATGGGACGCGCATGAACGATGGGCGCGAAGGTAGCCAACGGCGCAAAGCCAACCTTCTTCGATGGACTATCCGCCCGCACGAGATCCGGAAATGCAGCCTCGATCGCATCGTTGCGGCGCTTGAGCGCATCATATTCAGCGTCGGACACCTCCGGTGCATCCTTGCCATGATACAGCGCATCATGCCGCGCAAGTTCAGCAGCCAGAAAGGCAAGCTCGGCAGACGCCTCGAGCTCGGACAGTTTTTCCACGGGGGGTTGATCTTGGGACATCGGGCAGGCCTCGTGCGTGAACAGATTTCGGTTTTAACGAAGGTGGGCCACTTTTCAACATCCTGCTTTGCGGTAATCTAAAAAACGGGAGTGAATCACACGGGGATCAACCGCATGGACTTGATGACACTCATGACCTTCGCCGCTGCCTTCTTCGTCTTCGCGGCCAGTCCTGGCCCCGATAATATGACCATCGTCGCCCGCACCATCACGCATGGCGCGGCATCCGGCTTGGCCTATGGGGCTGGCACCGTCGCGGGCATCCTGATCTTCCTGACACTTGCCGCTTTTGGGCTTTCCATTCTGGCCTCCGAAATGGGCGTGGTGATGACCGTCCTTCGATACGCCGGTGCGGCCTACCTCATCTGGATGGGCATTAAATTATGGACGGCAGAACCCGTGGTGCCCGACCTGCAAACCCTCAAGGCACGCGGCAGCTTGCTGTCGATCTTCGCGACCGGCATGGCACTCAATCTCGGCAACCCGAAAATGCCGCTGTTCTACGTCGCACTACTGCCCAACGTCGTTGGAGCATCGTTGACAGTCGATCATCTTGCCGCTTTGGCAAGCGTCATTTTGTTTGTGGAAACCATCGTCATCGGCGGCCATGTGGCACTCGCCCTTCGCGCCCGCGGCTTGCTGCGTTCACCGAAAATCGTGCGCCGGGTCAATCGCACCGCTGGTGGTGTGATGATCGGTTCGGGGGTGGCCGTGGCCGTCAGTCGTTAGTCCTTGGCCGCGAGAAGACGCGCGGCAGCGGCCCTCGCCTCATCCGTCACCGAAGCACCAGCCAGCATGCGGGCGATTTCTTCCGTGCGGTGTTCTGGCTGCATTGTGGTGACGCGGGTGGCTATGCGCTCGGTGCCGTCGCCTGACGGTCCCTTGGAGATCAACAGATGCGTGGCAGCGCGGGCCGCCACCTGCGGCGCGTGGGTGACGGACAGAACCTGCACCGTTTTCGACAGACGCCTTAGTCGCTGGCCGATGGCATCCGCCACGGCACCACCGACGCCGGTATCGATTTCGTCGAAAACCAGAGTAGGCGCCGAACCACGGTCTGCCAGTGCCACCTTCAATGCCAGCAGGAAGCGCGAAAGCTCGCCGCCTGATGCCACTTTCATGATTGGGCCGGGACGCGTGCCGGGGTTTGTCTGAACGTGGAATTCAACGATGTCGATACCATCCGCGGCACCAGAGGACGCGTCGCTCGTCACTTCGGCGGTAAAGCGCGCGCGTTCCAGCTTCAATGCCGGAAGCTCGGCCATCACGGCGTCGGAAAGAGCCGAGGCGGCATTGTGGCGTTTTTCCGAGAGCGACTGTGCGGCCCGGTCAAAATCCGCCTTCACGACGCCCAGATGCTTTTCCAGCTGGGCCAGCTTTTCTTCACCCGCATCGAGATCGGCAAGATCGGCGACCATGCGCTCGGCCAGGGCCGGAAGCTCGGTGACGGGCACAGAATATTTGCGGGCAGCCGCGCGCAGGCCAAACAGGCGCTCCTCGACACGCTCCAGCTCACGCGGATCGAACTCGGTGCGCCGCAGAGCCGATTCGACTTCCATCTGCGCATTGGAAAGGTTGTCCAGCGCCGCATCCAGCAGCTGCACGGTTTCTTCCAGCAAACCAGGCGCCTCGTGGCTCTTGCGCTCCAGACGTCGCATCATCGATGCAATGACAGGCACGGGCGAAGCGTTGCCGTTCAGAAAATCGCTCGCTTCGGCGATATCGCCTGCGATGCGCTCCGACTTCTGCATGACGGCGCGACGCTCGGCCAACTCGTCTTCTTCACCATCCATTGGCGCCAGAATTTCAAGCTCTTCGACGGATGAGCGCAGATAATCCGCCTCGCGGGCAGCAGCCTCCACCTTGGCGCGGTGAACCTTCAGGCCCCGCTCGGCATCTTTCCACGTGCGGTAAAGCGATTGAACCGACACGACGTCATCCGTCAAACCGGCAAAAGCATCCAAGAGAGTGCGGTGAGCATTGGTATCGACAAGCGCGCGGTCGTCATGCTGGCCATGGATTTCGACCATGTGCTGGCCAAGCTGGCGCATCAGTTGAACGGAAACGGCCTGATCGTTGACATAGGCCTTGGTGCGACCATCGGCAGATTGCACGCGGCGGAAAATCAGATCGCCATCGTCGTCAAGACCATTGTCGCGCAGCAAAAGGCGGGCTGGATGCTCCATACCGACTTCGAAGGTGGCCGTGACCTGCCCCTTGTCCTCGCCGTGGCGCACGAGGCCGCCATCGCCACGCCCGCCAAGGGCAAGCGACAGACTGTCGAGAAGAATGGATTTACCCGCGCCCGTCTCGCCAGTCAGCACGGAAAGGCCGGCCTCGAACCCTAGGTCGAGCCGTTCGATCAGAACGATGTCGCGGATCGATAGCTGGACCAACATGTCTTATGCTCTGCTCTCAGGCACCCACAATTTTCTTGCCGGCGCGGGAAATCCAGGATTCCTTGTTTTCGCGTGGCTCAAGCCCCTGCCCCTTCAACAGCTTGTACGAATCGCCGTACCACTGGCTGTCAGGATAGTTGTTGCCAAGAACCGCAGCCGCCGTTTGCGCCTCGTCCACCAGACCCATGGCGTAATAGGCCTCAGTCAGACGTGCCAGGGCCTCTTCGATCTGGTTGGTGTTCTGATACTGCTCAACGACGATGCGGAAACGCGAAACGGCAGCAAGATATTCCTTGCGCTCCAGATAATAACGACCGACCTGCATTTCGCGACCAGCAAGCTGGTCACGCGCGAAGCGGATTTTCGCCTGTGCATCCGGCACATATTCGGATGTCGGATAATCCGTCACCACCTTGTTCATGGCTTCGATGGTGCGCTGCGCAGCCCGCTGATCCTGCGTCACATCGGCAATCTGCTTGGAATAGGCAAGGCCGATCATGTACTGAACGTATGCGGCATCCTTGGCGCGTGGGTACTGTTTGAGGAAGCGCGCACCGGACGCGATCGCCGCATCGTTCTTGTTCTGACGTGTTGCGATGAAGGTGTTCATCACCAGAGCCTTCTGGCCCCATTCGGTAAATGGATATTGCTTGTCGATGGCGGAGAACTTGCGACCGGCTTCGGTCATGTTGCCAGCATTCATGTTGGCAAGACCCTGCTTGTAAAGCACATCCGGCGGATCGGTCTCGACGCCGAGCTTGGTAATGTCGATGTCAGGGTCAGACTGGCAAGACGTTACCAGCGTTCCGGCGCCAATCAGCATCAGCGATACGAGTGCTCCCCGTACCGTTCCATTCATTGCACCAGACACTACACGCTTCATTCGTCAGTTCCCACTTCCGCGTAAATACAGAACATCGGCTTTTCCAAAGGCGTTTCTAGCCATAAAAGCGTCCGCAGGGCAACGCAATGATGACGCAATAACGCATTTTTATGGCGCGGCACCCTGTCGTCGATGATTATATTTGGCCCACATACGAAAAAGCCGCTCCGGTGGGCGGCTCTTCTTCGATAAACTCCAGATCATGCAGACCAGGGAGCAAACTCAAGCTGCTGGACGGGCACGAATTCACGCGCGCGGACAACCGGGCTGCGCACAGCCGGTGCCTCAACGATCTCATAGGCAGACGGATCGCTCAACAGTGCCTTCAACGCGTTGGCATTGACCTTGTGCCCACCGCGATAGGAGCGGTAGCAACCAATGAACTGAGCGCCAGCGAGAGCAAGATCACCAACGGCATCCAGCGTCTTGTGACGCACGAACTCATCCTTGGCGTAACGCAGGCCTTCCATGTTGATGACCGTGTTGTCATCGGAAATGACGACCGAGTTTTCCAGCGAAGAGCCCAGCGCATAACCGGCAGCCCACAGGCGCTCGACGTCACGCATGAAGCCAAAAGTACGGGCACGCGAAAGCTCGTTCTTGAAGGTATTGGGTGTCAGATCGCCCTTCCAAATCTGGCGACCGATCAGCGGCGTATCGAAATCGATCTCGACTTCGAAACGTGTGCCGTCATAGGGACGAAACTCGGCCCAGGATGCAGAGGCTTCGATACGAACGGGCTTCACAACGCGGATATAACGACGCTTCACGCCAAGATTTGTGATGCCGACTGATTCGATGGCTTCGATGAAGGGCGCAGAGCTACCGTCCATGATCGGAACTTCAGGACCATCGACCTCAACGATGAGGTTGTCGATCCCCATGGCGTAGATACCGGCCATGACGTGTTCGACGGTCGAGATCGACTGTGGCAGCGAACGACCGAGAACCGTGCAGAGATCCGTATTGCCGACATTGGCCGAAACGGCCTTCAGTTCGGTGGTGTTGCCATTCTCATGCTGGCGGCTGAAAACGATGCCTGTGCCCGCTTCCGCAGGCTGAAATGTCATCGATACCGGGTTGCCCGAATGAACACCAATGCCCTTAAGCTGAACGGGGTTGGCGATCGTTGTCTGGAAACCGAGCAGTCCGATGGTCATGCGAGTAAAGCCTTTTCATGTGGACCTGCCGGATAAACCGGCATGATCCAAATTTCAACCGAGGCGCATAGCTAGCGGCTCCGCCGCGTTACGTCCTCGTTTCATGGTCATACATACGCACAGTGCGGCGCTATCTCAAATCACTGTTGATTTCGTTTTGTAACAGACTCAAAGCTTTGAAAAATTTAAACTAACAGGCACAGATCACAGCCTTCAAGACAGCAATACCCGGGCCTTGCGGACCCGGGTATTGGCTTAATCGAGAATCAGAAGATCAGTTGGACTGGCGGCGCAGGAAGGCCGGAATTTCAAGCTGATCGTCTTCGTGCTGGCTGGCAGACGATGGTGTCTGACGGCCGTGATCGTCCAGATTGCCACGACGCGGTGCGTACAGGCTGGCTTCCTGAGACAGTGGGCGACGCTGCTGCGGAGCCACGTTCGGTGCGTCCGTCATGTCGGAAGGAACGGTTTCTTCCTCTTCGCGGCGACCGAGCGAATTGGTGATCCGCTTCAGAAGGCCCATAGGGCCACGCTCTTCTGGTGCGGCAGATGCCGCGTGGGCGCGGTGATCCATCTCGGCTTTGACGACCGGAGGGAAATCCTCGACCTTTGGCATGCGGACCGGCTCAGGCGCACGGGCGACAGGGGCTGGCTCGTGATAGACCGGCGCCGGGGCCTGCTGCATGCGCGGTGCAGGTGCTGCCACCTGTTCCGGTGCATGGTAAGCAGGCGCCGGTGCGGTGTGCACCGGTGCTGCGGGGCGAGCAGCAACCGGTGCTTCCGCTGGAGCAGCTGCGAACAACTTGCTCTGAGGACGGAATTCGGCTTCTGCCTGGGCCTGACGGAGACGCTGTTCAGCGGCCGCCAGTGCCAGTTCGCGTTCCATATCGGCTTCGCGAATGGTCTGGGCAATAGGGTCTACGGTGGTCTTTGGTGCCTGCATGACTGGGGCAGGCTGAACTGCGGCCGGAGCAGAAGCAACGGCCGCGGAAGGACGGATAAGTGGCTTTGCAGCCGCGGCCTGGCGCAGTTCTTCTGCGTTGCGTTCCATCTGGCCCGGAACGCGGTCGATGCCCGTGGCAACGACGGATACGCGGATGAGACCTTCCAGCGCTTCGTCGAATGTTGCGCCGAGAATGATGTTTGCGTCTGGATCGACTTCTTCGCGAATACGGGTCGCAGCTTCGTCGACTTCGAAGAGCGTCATGTCGCGACCACCGGTGATGGAGATCAGGAGACCCTGAGCACCCTTCATCGATGTTTCGTCGAGCAGCGGGTTGGCAATCGCCGCTTCCGCAGCCTGCATGGCACGGCCCTGGCCGGAAGCCTCGCCTGTACCCATCATCGCACGGCCCATTTCGCGCATTACGGAGCGAACGTCGGCGAAGTCGAGGTTGATAAGACCTTCCTTCACCATCAGGTCGGTAATGCAGGCAACGCCGGAGTAGAGAACCTGGTCGGCCATCGCGAAGGCGTCAGCAAACGTGGTCTTGTCGTTGGCGATACGGAAGAGGTTCTGGTTTGGAATGACGATCAGCGTATCGACGGACTTCTGCAGTTCCTCGATGCCCTGTTCGGCCAGACGCATGCGGCGGCCGCCTTCGAAGTGGAACGGCTTGGTCACGACGCCAACCGTCAGAATGCCCTTGTTGCGGGCAGCCTGTGCAACGACAGGAGCAGCACCGGTACCGGTACCACCGCCCATGCCGGCGGTGACGAAGCACATGTGCGTGCCGTTCAGGTGGTCGATGATTTCATCGATGCACTCTTCGGCAGCAGCGCGACCGACTTCCGGCTGGGAGCCAGCGCCCAGACCTTCGGTGACGTTGACGCCGAGCTGGATAACCCGGTCGGCCTTCGTCATTGTCAAAGCCTGCGCATCCGTGTTGGCAACGACGAAGTCGACGCCCTGGAGGCCAGCCGTGATCATGTTGTTGACAGCATTACCGCCGCCACCGCCAACACCGAAAACGGTGATGCGTGGCTTCAGCTCGGTGATATCCGGCTTTTGCAGCTGTATCGTCATTTTAACATTCCTTCTTTCTCTGGCCGCATCGCCCTGCAGGCCAATTCTTAATCAACTTACTCAGTCCCCTGCCCGATGGGCAGACAGAGGTCAGAAACTTTCCTTCAGCCATTGCCCTACGCGGGCGATCCGGCCACTACCTGTTCCGAACGGCGAGAACATTCCGTTCTGCGCCGCATGGATTTCGATGTCCGCGATTTGCGGATAAATCATCAGCCCGCAGGCTGTGGAAAAGGCCGGGCCTTTGGCCGCGACCGGCAGGCCGGACACGCCCATGGGGCGGCCGATGCGAACGTTGCGGGCAAGAATGCGCCGCGCCGTTTCCGGCAGGCCGGTCAACTGACTGGCTCCTCCGGTCAGAACCACGCGCTTGCCGACAATCGGGGAGAAACCCGATTTCTGGATACGGTCGCGGATCAGTTCCAATGTCTCTTCGATGCGCGCCCGAACGATACGGCTGACAAGCGCGCGTGAAACCTGCGAAGGCTGGTCGCGGTCGTCTTCACCAATCGGTGGCACGGCAATCAGGTCGCGGTCGTCGGAACCGTTGGCCAGCGCCGAACCGTGTACGACCTTCAGGCGCTCCGCATCTTCGATACGGGTCGAAAGGCCACGCGCCAGATCGGTGGTGACGTGATGTCCGCCAAGGCCGATGGCATCGGTGTGAACCAGACGTCCTTCTGCAAAGACCGAAATCGTCGTGGTACCGCCGCCCATGTCGATGGCTGCGCAACCAAGCTCGACTTCATCATCCACCAGAGCTGCAAGGCCGCTGGCGTAAGGGGTCGCAACGATGCCTTCGACCGAAAGGTGAGCGCGGTTGATGCAAAGCTCGAGGTTCTTCAGCGCGGTGCGTTCAGCCGTCACCACATGCATGTCCACGCCCAGCAAATCGCCATACATGGAGAGAGGGTCACGAATGCCACGCTCGCCATCCAGCGAATAACCGGTCGGAAGCGAATGCAGAATGGCGCGGTCCTGGCGCAGAGACTGCTGGCTGGCAGCGATCAGAACCTTGCGAAGATCGCCCGATTCGACTTCCTGACCACCCAGATCAATACTGGCGGTATAGATGTCGCTGGCCAGACGGCCTGCGGAAACGTTGACGATCAGGCTATCGACGGTGAGGCCAGCCATGCGCTCGGCTGCATCGACCGCCAGACGAATGACACCTTCCAGCGCATCCAGATCGGCGATGACGCCGGATTTGACGCCGCGCGAACGCTGGTGGCCAATGCCGATGACATCGACTTTATGGGTGCGACCGGGCAGCACTTCGGTCTCTTCACGCGGTGTGAGACGACCGATCATGCACACGACCTTGGTCGAACCGATGTCCAGCACCGACACCACATGGGTGCGCTTGGAGGACAAAGGCTTCAGGCGCGGCAGGCCGAAATGGGAAGAACCGAATAAGCTCATGTGTTCTTCTCCGCCGCCTTGAGTGTCTTGGAGCGTGCTTCGACGGCTTTCTGGCGGCGCTCTGCCGCACCTTCGGTCAGCTGTACGGTCGTGCGGTCCGACAGACGCAGATCGACAGCGGCCACATCACGCGACAGAACTTTTTCTTCCATATCCATACGCGACAGCAGTTGCAGCGCCTTGGGAACGTTCTCTTCCGGCAGCTTCACGACGATGCCGTTATCGAGATGCAGGTCCCAGCGACGTCCGGCAATGCGAACGTAAGCGCGAACACGGTTGCGAATTTCAGGCCAGTCGGCCAGTTCGTCCACGAAACCGGCGGCGCCCGTTTCAGCATCACGACCGACGAACAGCGGCAGGCCCGCATATTTGTTGTCACGCAGCGGCGCGATGACACTGCCGCTCTTTTCGATCAGCGAAAGCTCCGTGCCATGCTGCCAGATGCCGAAGGCCTGACGTTCCTTCAGACGCACTTCGATTGTCTTTGGATAGATCTTGCGGACATCCACATCCTCGACCCAGGGCAAATCGGCCAGTCTCTTGCGAGCGGCGTTCACATCGAGCGCGATCAGCGATGTCGCGCCATCGAGCCCGAGAAGCTGGAACACATCGATTTCAGACGTCTGGACGTTGCCGGAAACCTTGACGTCTTCGATCGCAAAACCGACGGCAGATGTGGTTGCCTGGGCTACGACATCCGTGTGCCCACCCAGCGACATGCCATAGAGACCGACGGCGGAGAAAAATGCCATGGTCGCAAGCGTTCCCGTATGCGCAGGAATATGGACGCGTCCTGTGGCCAGCGAAACGGCGAAGCGAAAGCCCTTGCGCAGCGGGCGCGGCAAAACCATCCGCTCATCGACAGAAGCCGAAGCCGACTGCCCACGCTTTTTGGCAGCTGATTTTTTGCTGTTCATCGCAAACACGATGCGTCCTCCACCATCCACCGGACCAAATCACCAAAGGTGTGTCCGGCATGAGCTGCCATTTCGGGCACGAGGGAGGTTGGCGTCATACCCGGCTGGGTGTTGACCTCAAGCCAGATAAGTTCGCCTTCTTCTGAGAAACGGTCGTCGTAGCGGAAGTCCGAACGGCTCACGCCACGGCACCCGATCACCTGATGCGCCATAACCGCCAATGATTGAATTTTTTGGTAAATTTTTGGTGAAATTTCCGCGGGAATGACGTGTTTTGAGCCACCTTTGGCATATTTCGCATCGTAATCGTAAAAGGCATGCCCCACCGGTACGACTTCTGTCACACCCAGAGCCTCGCCATTCATCACACCGCAGGTGAACTCGCGACCGTGGATATAGCGCTCGACCATGACCTCGTCGCCGTAGCGCCATTCAGAGGAGCCGATGACCTGCGGCGGGTGCGACTGATCTTCCTGAACCATCACGACGCCGAAGCTGGAGCCCTCACGCACGGGCTTTACGACGTAAGGCGGCTTCATGGGGTGCTGATTGCCGATGTCAAAACGGCTCATGACCTTTTCAGCAGCAACCGGCATGCCGGATGCAGCCGCAATTTTCTTCGCCCTCGATTTGTCCATGGCCAGAGAAGAGGCCAGCACGCCGGAATGGGTGTAGGGAATTTCAAGATATTCGAGAATGCCCTGAATGGTGCCGTCTTCACCGAAGGGGCCGTGCAACGCATTGAAAACGACGTCCGGCCGCAGCCGCGAAAGCGTGGCGGCAACATCACGGTCCACGTCTATCCGCGTAACCTGAAAGCCCTCGCCTTCCAGAGCCGATGCGCAAGCCTCTCCGGACGAGAGGCTGACTGGCCGCTCGGAAGAAAACCCACCCATAAGAACAGCTACGTGCTTGCCGCTCATAAAAACCTCTGACACAAAAAAACACTCGGACGAAACCCAGGGAGCACCGAACTGCTCCACGATTCGCTCGCCCGCTCCGTTCCAAACACTTAAGCGGCATTAAGGTTAATGAAGTGTTTACTTTCGTTAACCGAAGCCAAGCCAGATGCAATTTTTGTTAAAGAATCACACGAGGTTCGGATTCCTTCCTTGGAATCAGAGAGTTGTGCGCAATGCAAGATTCAGAATTCGAAGATTATAAAATAAAACAGTTGCGTGCGCTTGAAGCCAAACGCTGAAAAGCAAGATCGATTCGTTAACGTGACCTTCTTTTCCCCAGGCAATTTCGGAAGCGCAAGCCGGCATATGCGGCATCCGAACGTGACGCGCGATTCATCACGTCTTGGATCAGAATCAGGCCTCCAAATCCCATCTTTTTGTGAGATATTGCGTTTCAGGCGTTCCAAAAGACGGAAAATTGCGCTAACGGACCGCAATCTCTTCAACAGTGATAAGTGTTACTTAACAACGGAATCCAAACAATGACCGACGCGATATCTAAAATATCGCCGACCGCTGACACTCCGAACGATGTAAAGACAAATTCGCCTGCACGAGTTCTTACTGCCAGCGTGGTCGGCACGACCATCGAATTCTTCGATTTCTACGTCTACGCGACTGCCGCAGTGCTCGTGTTTCCGACGCTGTTCTTCCCGAACAACGACCCGATGACGGCGCTTCTGGCATCTTTCGCCACCTTCTCCATCGCCTTCTTCGCCCGCCCCTTGGGTGCCGTGGTGTTCGGCCATTACGGCGACCGCATTGGCCGCAAGACGACGCTTGTCGCCGCCCTTTTGACGATGGGCGTTTCCACCGTCATCATCGGTCTGCTGCCGACCTATGAAACCGCAGGTGTGCTCGCACCGCTGCTTCTGGCGCTGTGCCGTTTCGGTCAGGGCTTCGGCCTTGGCGGTGAATGGGGTGGCGCTGTTCTTCTGGCGACGGAAAATGCTCCTCCCGGCAAGCGCAGCTGGTACGGTATGTTCCCGCAGCTTGGTGCACCGCTCGGTCTGTTCCTGTCGTCTGGCGTCTTCTGGATTCTGCTGCACTTCATGTCACAAGAAGCGCTTTTGAGCTGGGGCTGGCGTATTCCTTTTGTCGCGTCGATCATCCTGATCGCCGTCGGTCTCTGGGTTCGCTTGTCAATCACGGAAACACCTGCGTTCCAGAAAGCCATCGACAGCCACGAGCGCGTTGCCGTTCCGGTCGCAGAGCTGTTCCGCAACCACAAGCGCAGCCTGGCGCTCGGCACATTCGTGGCACTCGCCACCTTCGTGCTGTTCTACATCGGCACCGCTTACCTCCTGTCCTACAACGTCAAGATCCTGAAGATTCCGTTCCTCGACGCTCTGGAAATCCAGATTGTCGGCTCGATCGTTTTCGGTCTGTTCATTCCCTTCGCCGGCAAGCTGGCCGAGCGCTTCGGTCGTCGCGAGATCCTGATCCTCACCACCGTGCTGATCGCGGCGTTCTCGTTCCTGCTGCCAAGCCTGATGAGCGGTAGCGAAGGCTCCATCTTCGTGTTCGCAGCTCTTTCCATGGCGCTGATGGGCATGACCTATGGTCTGATCGGAACGGCACTTGCTGCCCCCTTCCCGACCACGGTGCGCTATACCGGCTCGTCGATCACCTTCAACATGGCCGGCATTTTCGGTGCGTCGCTCGCACCCTATATCGCCACTTGGCTGCAGGTGAACTACGGCATGACCTATGTCGGCTATTACCTCTGCGCAGCCGCCATCATCACGCTGGCCTGCATTCTGATGTCCGGCAAAGACAAGGTCTAAGCCTTGAATCAAACACAAAGAAAAACCCGCGAAGTCACTGACTTCGCGGGTTTTTTATGCTTTGAATTTCGTGTTTTCGGGTGAATCACGCCCCGAAAAACGGCTCAACCTCACGTCCCGGCATGAACAATCCCAGTCGCTTGATTTCCCATTCCAGGCGAACGCCTGCATGTTCGAACACGCGCTTGCGCACTGCTTCGCCGAGATACTCCAGATCATAACCAGTCGCATGGCCGGTGTTGATCATGAAATTGCAGTGCAGCGATGACATCTGCGCGCCGCCGATGACCATGCCGCGACCGCCGGCCTCATCGATGAGGCTCCAGGCCGAGTGTCCCTCGGGATTCTTGAAGGTCGAGCCGCCGGTCTTTTCGCGGATGGGCTGAACCGTTTCACGGTGAAGGCGAACCGCATCCATGTCCGCACGGATTTTCGCGCGGTCTTCGGGATGCCCTTCAAACAGCGCCCCAGTGAAGATCAGGTCCTTAGACGCTTCCGAATGACGATAGCTGTAGCCCATGTCGGCATTGGACAGCACGTGGCTGTTGCCCTTGCGGTCGACCGCATAGACTTCCACCACGCGGTCGCGTGTTTCGCCACCATTGGCACCGGCGTTCATGCGCAACGCGCCACCGATGGAGCCGGGAATGCCATAGTAGAAATGAAACCCGCCTATGCCGTTATCCATGGCCATGGCAGAGATATGCTTGTCCGGGCAGATGGCACCGGCCTTGATGCGGTTTTCGCCCGCCAGTTCGACCTGACCAAAGCCCTTGGCGGACAGGCGCACGACGACACCGGGAATGCCACCGTCACGAACCAGCAGGTTCGAACCGACACCGACAACCGTCAGCGGAACGTCTTCGGGCAGAATTTTGAGGAATGCGATAAGGTCGTCCGTATCATGGGGCTGGAACATCAGTTCCGCCAGACCACCTGCTCTGAACCACGTTACGCGATCCATCGGCGAATCCGGCGTCAAACGTCCCCTGAGTTCCTTTACTCCGTCGCCGAGTCTCTCCAGCAACTTTACCCCATCCACCTGTCTCATGCAGACTTTCCTGATATGCTATCCAATTCCGAGGGCAGCGCCGCTGCCCATTGCGTAATATTACCTGCCCCCAAAAGAACCACGAAATCACCCGGCTTCGCGATAGATGCGACAGTCCTGGCCAGATCGTCGCGGGAGTTGAGATAGCGAGCATCGCGATGACCGGCAGCCCGTGTGGCTGAAACAAGCGTCTCGGAGTTCACACCCTGGATTGCATCTTCGCCCGCCGCATAGACCGGAGCAAGAAGAATTGTGTCAGCATCGTTGAAACAATGTGCAAAATCTTCAAACAGGCTGGAAAGACGCGAATAGCGGTGCGGCTGATGCACGGCGATGATGCGCCCGCTGCAAGCCTCACGCGCAGCCTTCAGCACCGCTTTGATCTCGACCGGATGGTGGCCGTAATCATCGAAGACCTGCACGCCGTTGGACTCACCCGTCAGCGTAAACCGGCGCTTGACGCCACCGAAGGAGGCCAGCCCCTTCTTGATGTCTTCGACCGAAATACCAAGACGGTTGGCAACGGCAATGGCCGCCGTCGCGTTCGACACGTTGTGACGACCGGGCATCGGCAGCACGAGATCGGTAAAGTTGAAGACCTTGCCGGTGCGGCGACGGCGGATTTCGACGTCGAAAATCGAGCGCGTGCCATCGATGCGAACATTGGAGAAACGCACATCGGCCTGCGGGTTTTCACCGTAAGTGATGACCTTGCGGTCCTCGATCTTGCCCACGAGTGTCTGCACTTCGGGATGGTCGATGCACAGCACGCCGAAACCATAGAACGGCACGTTCTCCACGAACTGACGGAAGGCCTCGCGCACGGCATCGAAATTGCCGTAATGGTCGAGATGCTCGGGGTCGATATTGGTGATGACGGCAACGTCGGCGGGCAGCTTCAGGAACGTGCCATCCGATTCGTCGGCTTCGACCACCATCCACTCGCCCTCACCCATGCGCGCATTGGTGCCGTAAGCGTTGATGATACCGCCATTGATGACGGTCGGATCGAGATTGCCCGCTTCCAGCAGCGTCGCGACCATGGAGGTCGTCGTCGTCTTGCCATGCGTGCCGCCAATGGCGATGGCATTGCGGAAGCGCATGAGTTCGGCCAGCATTTCGGCACGGCGAACGATCGGCAGGTGCTTTTCACGCGCCGCGATCAGTTCGGGGTTGTTCTTTTTGATGGCGGTGGAAACGACCACGACTTCGGCATCGCCGAGGTTGTCCGCCGTGTGGCCGACGAAAACGTCGATGCCCTTGTCACGCAGACGCTGCACATTGGCGCTGTCTGCCTGATCGGAACCCTGAACGCGATGGCCGAGATTGTGCAAAACCTCGGCAATGCCGCTCATGCCGATCCCGCCAATTCCGATGAAATGGACAAGACCAATGGCTTTCGGCATCTTCATGGATGCACTCCTTTATTTTTTGTTTTGAATTGCGCCACCGGCTGTCCCCGCGCAATAGCTTCGACGAGATCAGCAAGAGCGCCAGCGGCATTCGGCTTGCCGGTTGCTTTCGCAGCCGCTGCCGTGCTTGCCAATCGTTCGGGGTCGTTCATGGCATCGCTGAGCAGCGAAGACAATTTCTGCGGTGTCAGTTCCGACTGCTTGATAACGCTGGCCCCACCCGCTGCCGAAAGGGCTGCGGCATTGGCCGCCTGATCATGATCCAGCGCATGCGGATAGGGAACGAGAACAGACGGGCGACCGATGACCGAAAGTTCGGAAACCGTCGAAGCCCCGGAACGGCTGATGACAAGATCGGACCCGGCGATGCGCTCTGCCATATCGCCAAAGAACGGCGAAACATCTGCGGAGACACCCAGCTTCTTGTAGGAGGCGATGACGCTGTCCTTGTCCTCGGGTCGCGCCTGCTGTGTCACCGAAATGCGGGACCGCATGTCATTTGGCATCAGGCAGATCGCCGCAGGAACGGCACCGGAAAAGAACTGCGCGCCCTGACTTCCACCGAAGACGACCAGTTGAAACGGCTCACCGGGATGGGACGGCGTATAGGCCACATCGGCAGCGGTCAGAACGGCAGGACGCACGGGGTTGCCCGTCGTCACCGTCTTGGCAGCATATTCCCCTTGCGTCTCAGGCAGAAAACCACCCGCTATAGCCTTCACGCGCTTGGCCAGCGCCTTATTGGCGCGGCCCATCACGGCGTTCTGTTCGTGAATCAGCGACGGCACACCAAGGCCGGTCGACGCCAGAAGCGGCGGCACGGTCGGGTAGCCACCAAAGCCGACAACGGCCACCGGCTCTAGCTTGGTTACGAGACGGCGGGCGGCACGAAGGCCGGTCCACAGTTTCAGCAATGCCTTGGCAACGGAAATGGGGTTCTTGGAGCCGATGGTGGCCGATGGCACGACGTGGATTTCGTCGGCGGGAAATTTGCCAGCGTAACGTTCGGCGCGGCTGTCGGTCACCAGATGCACTGAATAGCCGCGCGCTTTCAACTCGTATGCCAGCGCCTCTGCCGGAAACACATGGCCGCCGGTTCCCCCGGCGGCTAGCAGAACAATACCTTTGCTCATATTTTTACTCCGCAGGAAGGCCTGCATTGACCCGGAAGAAACTGCGCTCCTGCGCACGTTTTTCAGGGCGATGGCGGGTCAACGCCAGCAGGAAACCGGCAGTCACGCAAATCGCCATCATGGAAGAACCGCCATAGGAAATTAGTGGCAGGGTCATGCCCTTGGCAGGCATGAGTTCCAGATTAACACCGATATTGATCATCGACTGCATACCGATCTGCAGCACGAGACCGGCGACGGCGAAACGGACGAAGTCATCCTTTTCCTTGAAGGCGTGGCTCAAGCCCCGCAATACGATGAAAGCGAAGATGCCGACGAGCAGCATGCAGAACAGAATGCCGAACTCTTCCGCCGCAACGGAGAAGATAAAGTCGGTGTGGCTGTCTGGGATGATACGCTTGACGATGCCTTCGCCGGGCCCCTGGCCGAACCAGTTGCCACGAATGATGGCTTCACGGGCCGTATCCACCTGGAAGGTGTCGCCCTCGCCCGTCCAGAACCGGTCGATACGACCGGCCACGTGCGGCAGCATGAGATAGGCCGTGACGATACCACCGACGCCGAGACCGCCAAGCATGATGATCCAGAACCACGGAATACCGGCCATGAAGAACATGCCGCCCCACACAACGGACGTCAGAATAGTTTGACCGAAGTCCGGCTGCGCGATCAGAAGCGCTGCCACGATGCCGAAGGTGATGATGGCAAAGAGATTACCGGGAATTTCAGGGTGACGGGCGCGCTCGGCAAACAACCAGGCACAGACGATCACGAAGGCCGGCTTCATGAATTCGGACGGCTGAATGGAGAAGGAGCCGATGGAGATCCAGCGGCGCGCGCCCTTGACTTCGATCCCGAAGAACAGGGCAAAAATCATCATCAACAGCGCGGCAATCAGCATGATGACCGCAACACGGCGCACCTGACGCGGCGACAGAAACGACAGGCCGAGCATGATCGCCAAAGATGGCACCATGAACATGGCCTGACGCTCCACAAAGAAGAAGCTGTTGAGGCCAATGCGCTCTGCGACCGCAGGGGACGCTGCAAAGGACAGCATCAGGCCGATGCCCATCAGCGCAATGAACGCCGTCAGGAAGAAACGGTCGATGGTCCAGAACCATTCCGCGACCGGTCCACGGTCAATACGGCTTACCATTTCTTCAGCCTCCCTTGTTCGAGCGAACCAACATCGTGATGCCATCCAGTGCCGCGACATGCGAAACGAACGAATCACCACGAATTTCGAAATTCTTGTACTGGTCGAAGCTTGCGCAAGCCGGGGATAACATCACGACATTTCCATCTCTGCCATCCGCCTGCGCATCCGCTGCCGCATGCGCCACGGCCTTGTCGAGCGTTCCTGCAATTTCGTAGGGCACGCTCTCACCCAGCGTTGCGGCAAAATCAGGTGCTGCTTCGCCGATAAGATACGCTTTTGCGACGTGGGAGAACAGGGGTGAAAGGCTGCTGATGCCGCCGGCCTTCGGCAGACCGCCCGCAATCCAGTAAATCCGGTCATAGCTGGACAAAGCCGGTGCCGCCGCATCCGCATTGGTTGCCTTGCTGTCATTGACGAAGGTCACGTTGCCACGACGGCCAACCGGCTGCATGCGGTGTTTCAAACCGGGGAAGGAGTTCAGCCCCGCCTTCACCTCATCGACGGATACCCCGACCGCAAGGCAGGCAGCGATTGCCGCTGCTGCATTCTGGGCATTATGGCTGCCGCGCAAGGTCTGGATACCATCGAGATCGACCAGCAGGGAGGACTGCCCCCCCTCGGCCTTCATGATGCGGCTACCCTCGGCATAGAGACCGTCCGCCACCACGTGGCGCTTGGAAATCCTCGACACCTTGACGCCAGCGCGTTCGATGCGGTCTGCGATCAGCGTGCAATAGCTGTCATCGACACCAATAATGGCCGTATCGCTGCCCGCGACCAACCGCTCCTTGATATCGGCATAATGCTGCATCGTGCCGTGACGATCAAGGTGGTCGGGCGTGAGGTTGAGCAGAATGCCAGCGGTCGGGTTCAGCGTCGGGGCCAGATCGATCTGGTAGGACGAGCATTCGACCACATAGAAGCGCTGCGGTTTAGGCGGCTCAAGGCTTAAAATCGCTGTACCGATATTGCCACCGAGCTGCGTATCGCGGCCTGAGGATGTCAGGATATGGGCAATCAGCGCCGTCGTGGTGGATTTCCCGTTGGTGCCGGTAATCGCGATGAACGGGCAATCCGGCGCATGCGCACGGCGCTCACGCACGAAGAGTTCGATATCGCCGATCACCTCAACGCCTGCCGCACGCGCCAGATCGACGGACCAGTGCGGCTTCGGATGCGTCAACGGCACGCCGGGTGCCAGCACGAAAGCGGCAAGCTTCGACCAGTCAAGGCTGCGCAGATCGGCCGTGTGAATACCTTCGGCTTGAGCCTTGGTGACACTATCCGGGTTGTCATCGAATGCCGTCACCTGCGCACCACCGGCGACCAGCGCCCGCGCGGTAACGAGGCCTGAGCCGCCGAGACCGAAGAGGGCAACCTTTTGTCCAGCAAGTGAGGTGACAGGGATCATTCGATTATCTCAGTTTCAGCGTTGCAAGGCCCAGCATGGCGAGACCCACGGAGATGATCCAGAAGCGGATAACCACCTGGCTTTCCGTCCAGCCCTTCTTTTCGAAATGGTGGTGGATCGGCGCCATCAGGAACACACGCCTGCCGGTGCGCTTGAACCAGAACACCTGAATGATGACCGACAGCGTTTCCATGACGAAGAGGCCACCGACGATGATCATGACGATCTCGTGCTTGACGGCAACCGCGATGGAGCCAATCAGGCCACCCAGCGCCAGCGAACCGGTGTCACCCATGAAGATGGCCGCAGGCGGTGCATTGAACCACAGGAAGCCAAGTCCGCCACCGATGACGGCACCGACGATAACCGCAAGTTCACCCGTTCCGGGCACAAAATTGATCTGGAGGTAATTGGCGAAAATGGCGTTTCCGACGAGGTAGGAGATGACGCCGAAGGTCGCAGCCGCAATCATCACCGGCACGATGGCCAGACCGTCGAGACCATCTGTCAAGTTAACCGCATTGCCCGCAGCGACGATCACGAATGCGCCGAACAGCACGAAGAAATAGCCGAGATTGACAACGAACTCCTTGAAGAACGGAAAGGCAATCGAGCTTCCGAGCGTCCCGCCATGTGGCGCGGTGGCGAGTGCTATTTCCATCATGAAAAACACGGCAATCGCGGCAATGACGAATTCGATGCCAAGGCGCGCCTTGCCCGAAAAGCCCTTGTCACTCTGCTTTGTGACCTTCAGATAGTCATCGTAGAAACCGATGGCTCCGAAGCCAAGCGTGACCATCAGAACCGCAACGACGTAAACGTTGGACAGGTCACCCCACAGCAGCGAACCGCCGAGAATACCCGCAAGGATCATCAGTCCACCCATGGTCGGCGTACCGGCCTTCTTGAAATGGGTCTGCGGGCCATCTGCACGGATCGGCTGGCCCTTACCCTGGCGAATGCGCAGTGAATTGATGATAGCGGGGCCAAACAGGAAGACGATGAGCGCAGACGTGAACAATGCCGCACCCGCCCGGAAGGTGATGTACCGGAACAGGTTGAAGACTTGAACTTTGTCCGACAGTTCGACGAGCCAGATCAGCATGTTTGCCCTTTCAAAAGGCCGTTAAAGCGGCGGGCAGCAAAACGCGGGTGCCTGCGCCGCTTCAAGTTGTCGTTTCAGCACTGTTTAACCGAAGACCCGCTTTGGGTCCGGTTCCAACGCTCAGCTTTGGCGTCCCGTCTCGGGGAATGCCGGATACTTGTCAAGAAGGGCCGCTACGATCTTGCCGAAACCGACACCAAGTGACGATTTTATCATCAATACGTCGCCCGGCTGTACCCATTTAAGAACGAATTCGTTGAGTTCAGCGGTTGTCGGAAACCACGCTACGTTGACGCTTTCCGGCAGGGCATCGCGCAGAGCCGTCATCGACTCACCCGCAAGCCATACATGCTCGATGCCCGCAGACAGAAGCGGACCGGATAATTCCTCGTGCACTTCAGCCGCGAATTCGCCCATTTCGAGCATATCACCCAACACAGCAACGCGCCGTCCGTTGCCACTCACCTCCGCCGCCGCCAGCAGCGCAATGGCTGCGCGCATCGAAGCGGGATTGGCATTATAGCTTTCGTCGATCATCAGGAACGAGCCTTCTGCGACGGAGAGGCGATGGCGTTGCCCCCTGCCCTTCACGGCCTCCAACGTTCCAAGCGCCGCAAATGCCTTTTCGATATCCGCGCCGAGGACCGCAACCGTGCCGATGGCGGCCATGGCGTTTTCTGCGATATGCCGTCCAGCCGCACCGATCTGCAATTCGCTGGTCTCGCCATTGATGATGGCCCATATCGTGGAACCATCAGGCGTGCTTTCGAAATCGGCCAGACGGAAGTCGGCCTTGGCATGCTGACCGAATGTCAGGACGTGCTCGATGCCCGCATCGAATGCGGCTCGTTCCAGTTGCTCGAACTGCGCATTGTCACGGTTGAGAATGACAGCGCCGCCCGGCAGCACGCCATCGAAGATTTCCGCCTTGGCAGCGGCGATTTCTTCGAGATTGTTGAAGTTGCCGAGATGAGCCGCTGCAATGGTGGTGATGATGGCCAGATGCGGCTTCACCTGCTTGACCAGCGGACTGATTTCGCCCGCGTGGTTCATGCCGATTTCGAAAATTCCGAATTCCGTATCGGCAGGCATGCGCGCCAATGTCAGCGGCACGCCCCAGTGGTTATTGAACGACGACACGGCGGCATGAACCCTGCCGGATGGCGCCAGCACCTGACGCAGCATTTCCTTGGTCGTGGTTTTTCCGACAGAACCGGTCACGGCGATGATACGCGCCGACGTCCGCTCTCTGGCCGCGATGCCAAGCTTGACCAACGCCGCCAAAACGTCTTCCACGACGATCATCGGCACCGTCAGTCGGCCAAGCGCTGGCAGTTTGGATTCGGAAACGACCAGAAGCCCCGCCCCATTGGCCACGGCGAAACTTGCGTAATCATGGCCATCCACCCGGTCGCCCTTGATGGCGAAGAAGGCTTCGCCCTCCTGCACCGAGCGGCTATCGATGGAAATGCCTGTAATGCCTTGCGGCAGGTTGCCGACCGGACGGCCTGCCATGACGGAGACCATATCCGGGACTGTCCATAACCAGTTCAAATCTACAATCCTTCCAGCGCAGTACGCACCTGTTCATGGTCCGAAAATGGCAGCGTCACGCCGCCAACAATCTGACCTTCCTCATGCCCCTTGCCCGCTACAATTAAAGTGTCGCCATTCCCCAACAGCGAAACGGCGTGGCTGATTGCCTCTGCCCGATCTGCAATTTCAAGCGCACCGGGTGCCGCCGCCATGATTTCGGAACGAATGGTCTGCGGCTCCTCCGAGCGCGGATTATCATCGGTGACGATGACGATGTCGGAAAGCCGGGTCGCGACCTCGCCCATGATCGGGCGCTTGCCCTTGTCGCGGTCTCCACCGCAACCGAAAACGGTAATGATGCGACCGGATGTGAAGGGGCGCACCGAAGTCAGTACATTTTCCAGCGCATCGGGCTTGTGGGCATAATCCACATAGGCCAGAGCACCGTTTTTCGTCTGTCCGATCAGTTCAAGACGGCCAGACGCACCCACCAGTTTTTCCAGCGCCTTGAGCGCCACCGATGCGGAAACACCGGTCGAGATCGCAAGCCCTGCAGCAACAAGCGCATTGGCGACCTGAAAATCACCGGCCAGGGGAATATCGACTTCGTAGATCTTGCCCTGATGATGCACTTCGATCATCTGCTTGTGGCGGAAATGCTCGACGCGTTTCAGCGCCAGATAATCACCCTTGCGACCAACTGTGCGCACATCGTGGCCCGCAGCCCTGGCAACCTCGATAGCGCGGTCCGACCATGCATCGTCGGAAAAGACGACGACCGGCGAACCCTTGGGCAACAAAGTATCAAACAGCCGCATCTTGGCGGCCATGTAGTCTTCAATGGTCGGATGGTAATCCATGTGGTCGCGACCGAGATTGGTAAACCCGGCGGCAGCAAGCTTCACGCCATCCAGTCGGCGCTGGTCGAGGCCGTGGCTGGAGGCTTCCATGGCCGCATGGGTCACGTCTTCAGACGCAAGTTCGGCCAAGAGCGCATGGAGCGAAACCGGATCAGGCGTCGTCAGCGAACCATACTCTTCGCGACCGGGCGCAATGACGCCGGTGGTACCGATCTGTGCCGCAGCATGACCTGCAAAAGCCCAGATTTGACGAATGAAGGAAGCGACGGAGGTTTTCCCGGCCGTGCCTGTCACGGCAATCATCGTCTCAGGCTGATTGCCATAGAAGCGAGCGGCGGAAAGAGAGAGATAACGACGCGGGTCGGAGACAACGAGAACTGGAACACCCGCATCCATGACGTGGCTGGAAACAACAGCAACCGCACCCTTGGCCACTGCGTCCTGCACATAAGTGCTACCATCCGCCTTGGTCCCGGAAACCGCCACGAACAGTGATCCCGGCTGGGCCTTGCGGCTATCCGCCGTAATCCCGGAAATATCCAGCGCTCCGGTCTCAGTCCGCAGCAACTCGTTCAGTTCCGGAAACTCCGTCCCGGAGAGGTCTCGCAAATTCATCGATATGTCCGTCTTGTCCCCCCGGCGCGATTCGCCGGTCCTTCATGAGATGTACCAATCAATAAGACACCAGCAAGGCCGATCCGTCGCTGCCGAACTTCGGCTTTACACCGAGAATGGCGGCGGAGCGACTGATGATATCCTTCACCATAGGCGCCGCCGTCGTACCTGCAATCGCCGCGCCATTGCCCTTGTCGGTACGGGGTTCGTCGATAAAGGTCAGAACGATGTATTGAGGGTCATAGATCGGGAACGCGCCAAGAAACGCGTTAAAGTTCTTGTCGTGCGCATAGCGCCCGTTGACGACCTTGTCGGCCGTACCGGTCTTGCCACCGACATCGAAACCTTCGACGCGGGCATTGCGGCCGGAACCCTTCGTACCATTCCAGTCAAACAGGAAGCGCATGTCCTTGCTGGTCGCCGGTTTCATGACCTGCGTTGCAACCTGGTCTGCCTGTTCTCTGGTGCGAGGCAGGAAGGTTGGCTGGATGAGTTTTCCGCCATTGACGAGCGCCGCACCGGCAATCGCCGTCTGCAACGGCGTGGTAGACACACCGTGACCGAAGGAAATCGTGATGGAGTTGATCTTCTTCCATGTGCGCGGCTGCGATGGCATGGCCACCTCCGGCAGTTCCGTCTTCATCCTCGACAGCAGTCCCAGCCGGGTCAGGAACTCCTTGTGGCCGTCGATGCCGACAGTGTCGGCGATCTTTGCCGTACCGATGTTGGACGAGTACTGGAAAATTTCAGGAACGGACAACATACGGCCCTTGCCGTGGAAGTCCTTGATGGTGAAGCCGCCGATGCGGATCGGCGCGCGCGCATCGAACACATCATTGAGGTGGACCTTGCCGGAATCGAGACCCATGGCGATGGTAAAGGACTTGAAGGTCGAACCCATCTCGAACGTGCCGTTCGACATGCGGTTCAGCCAGCCCTCTTTAGCGCCTTCAGCCGGGTTGTTGGGATCATAATCAGGTTCGGACACCATGGCGAGGATTTCGCCCGTATGCACGTTGATGACGACGGCGCCAGCGCCGATAGCTTCGGTCTTCTTGATCCATTCGCTAACGACTTCACGGGCAATCGCCTGCACACGCAGGTCAATGGAAAGCTTCACCGGCTCAAGCGGCTGGTCCGACGTCATGCCAAGCGCCGTCAGGTCAGCAAGACCCTGGCTGTCGAGATAACGCTCCATACCCGCAACGCCACGGTTATCGATATTGACGTGACCGACAACGTGAGCCGCCGTTGCGCCACCGGGATAAAAGCGGCGCTTCTCAGGACGGAAGCCGATACCGGGAATGCCGAGCGCCAAAATCTGGCTCTGTTGCTTGGGCGTCAACTGACGACGCAACCACTGGAAACGTGATTCGGATTTCAGTTTCTGATAGGTGCCGCGCGTATCGAGATCAGGCAAAACCGTCTGCAGTTTTTCGATGGCTTCATCGACATCGACAATGCGGTGCGGTTCGGCAAACAGCGAAACGGTGCGAATATCGGTCGCCAACACTTCGCCGTTGCGGTCGAGAAGGTCAGGACGCGAGGCCATCAACCGGTCTGCGGGCGCGATGCTGGAAACGGTTTCCGGCTGGGTCATGCCGTATTGGACGAGACGTCCACCGATCACACCGTAGAATGCGACGAAACCGAAGATCAGCAGACCGACACGGGTTTTTGCCTGTGTGGCGCGCCGCTTGCGCAACCCTTCAAAGGCAGCATGGTCGGCAAAGCCGCTTGTGCTTGCGGAAAAATGAGCCCTGCTTTTCAGAACCATGACGCGTGACAGAAATGACATCAGTCTACCGCTCCAGTTATTGTTTCATCCATGTCGCCGCTCTCGTCGCCCGGCGCTGTGCGCGCAGGCGGCATCGGCTGTGCAGGGCGCGCAGCCCGTGCACGCGGCTGCGGCACGGGTGTGCCGCCAGTTGCCACGATCTGTCCGGCTGGCTTGGATTTGGGTTTTGCACCGCCCAGCGTCGCGCCGGGCTTGGACCCACTCATGGCCGCGGCAATCACATCTTCCACACTCATGCCCTGCGGCTCCGGTGGCTGCGGCAATTGCGAGCGCAGCATCGGCAATTCTTTCGGCTGGGAAAGCTGCGTTGGCTCCGTCGGCGCAAGCGCCAGATCGCCCTGATAAGCATTGACCAGACGGTGCAGACGGTTCGGCTGCGTCAGCAGCGCCCAGTCGGCACGCAGAAGATCGATGGTGTCTTTTTCCAACTTGATTTCGGTTTCCAGCTTCTTGACGGATTCCAGCTTCAAATCGGCCTGATGCTTGATCGAATAGGTGACGACGGCGGCAGACACCATCACACCCATCAAAATGAAATCGAGCGTACGCAGCATGTCAGCCTCCCATCTTTTCGAGGCTTGTGAGATCGGGCAGCTCGAAAATCGAAATATCGGCTGGCCGCGCGGGTGCGGTCGTGCGGATACCGGCGCGCAACTTGGCGGAACGGGCGCGCGGGTTGATATCCGCCTCCTCGTCACTGGCGGCAATCATCGGCTTGCCAAGCGCATCGAAAATCGCCGATTTGGCTGCGAGCATCGGCATATGACGCGAGCCCGCCGCACGGTCGGAGCGATCGGCGAAGTATTTCTTGACGATGCGGTCTTCAAGGGAATGGAACGTCACCACGACCAACCGGCCGCCGGGCTTCAAGGCCCGCTCGGCTGCAAACAAAGCCTGCGCCAGCTCGCCCAGTTCATCATTGACGAACACGCGCAGCGCCTGAAACACACGCGTTGCCGGATGGATCTTGTCCTTCGCCTTGCGCGGCGTGACGATCTCGATCAACCCGGCCAGATCACGCGTGGTGCGGAAAGGCTCTTCGGCACGCTTCTTTTCGATGGCGCGGGCGATGCGACCCGACTGTTTTTCCTCACCGAGAAAACCGAAGATGCGAATGAGGTCACCGACCTTGCAACGATTGACGACATCGGCAGCCGAAACACCGGAGGACGACATGCGCATATCCAGCGGACCGTTTCTCTGAAACGAGAAGCCGCGCTCGGCTTCATCGATCTGCATGGAGGAAACGCCGATATCGAGCACGATGCCGTCAAGCCCTTCGGCTGGCGCATGCGTTGCAAGATTGGAAAACTGCGACTGGATGAGTGAGAGACGACCGCCATTGGCGGCGACCATGGCCTGCCCGTCCGAGATGGCGTTGGGGTCACGATCGAGCGCAATAACATGCGCGCCTTGGTCGAGAATGGCCTGCGTGTAACCGCCTGCGCCGAACGTGCCGTCGAGAATGACTTTGCCGGGCGCGGGCTCCAGCGCTTTCAGAACCTCATGGAGGAGAACCGGAATGTGGCGAACCGGTCCGCCACCGGCATCAGAAGATTGTTCGCCAGGATTCGCCGCCATTCCGTTTCCCCGTCCTATCCGGGGCGGGCAGCCGTGAAACTGCGCCCCGTTCTTGCAGCCTTCTGCGCCTCGTAAAACGCGTCCGGTTGCCACAACTGAAAATGATCCGCTCGACCCACGAAGGTAACCTCGGTCGTGATGTTGGCGAATTCCCGAATGAAATCCGTCACCATCAACCGCCCTTCCGCATCGAGCTTCATGAAAATGCCGCCGCCGTGAACCAGCAGCGACATTGCGTTCGCCTCCGGCGAGAAAGCATCCATCGACGCGATCTGCCGTTCGTATCGTTCGAGCAGGTCCGGACCGCCCACGCTGATGGCCGGAAATGCGAAATCCTGGAGACAATACAGCTCCTGAATGCCACGCTCCGTCAGCACCGAACGAAACAGCGACGGAACCGAGACGCGCCCCTTGGCGTCGATCCTGTTCGTCACGTTCGATAAAAAGCGACCCATTGCAAAACTCGCCGAAACTACCTGATGCAGAGCCGAAACCCGCATCAACAGGCAACACCGTTACGCACGACAAATCGCTGACCGGTAGGACGTAATGCCCATCGGACCCTTGCAGGCCTCTCCGTTTCAGAGATTGCGGGTCAAAAACACGACCCTTTGTGGTGTGCATTTGGGATACCATGGGACATTTTGGGCGTCAATGGGAGAAGCCAGCGAGATACCAGCTTCGGATCGGATATTCATATCCCGTTAAGTTTAACGAATGGTTTACCGTGTTCATTCAAGCACTTGTGAGGCGATAATAAAAAATCACCCCTGAAATCTTATTTAATTAGGAATAACAGATACTTACGCGCGCCATGCGGCGACGCAACGTAAGGACCTGTAATAAAAAGGAATTTGCCAGTTGGCCTGTAAGCCGGGTTCTGTATGGCCCCGGTTTGACCCGGAACGTGGCAGCCATTCATCTGGGACGGCATTTGCACACCGCCTCTCGCAACCCACCCGGATGACTCGCCCAAAAACCGGCTGTAGGTCCGCTTACGCGCACCCCACGTCATCCCTATTCGGTCTTGCTCCCGGTGGGGTTTACCATGCCACCCCTGTTACCAGCGGCGCGGTGGGCTCTTACCCCACCCTTTCACCCTTACCACCTGAAAGGTGGCGGTCTACTCTCTGCGGCACTTTCCCTAGGGTCGCCCCCGCCGGACGTTATCCGGCACCGTGTCTTTGTGGAGCCCGGACTTTCCTCACCCTACCGTCTTTCGACATTGGTAAAGCGCGGCTGCCCGGCCAACTGGCACCGGCTCCTTAGACGGGTTCAGAAACGAAAGCCACCGGAAAATCCGCAAACGAATTTTTACGCGCAGAAAACAGGCGCGAAATCCGCCGTGTAATCCCCGTCGATGATGTGCCCTTCAACGAGAAGCTGCGCGCCCAGGCGACCGATTTCATCCGAGCTTTTGGCCGCACTGCCGCAGCCTCCGGTCAAAACCGCGATGCTGGGCGACGACGTATAACCGATCGCCGGAAAGCCGGTTGGCGTGAAAGACGTCACGCAAGCCGCCATGGAAATCCGTGAACGGTCGATAGAGGGGATCAGCGTCTCGATAATGTCGGAAAAATTGTCGCGAACGCTGGCGTTTCCACCCGAGCGGAACCAGTTGCGTATCTCCTGGTCCGTTTTCACGGAAACATCATCCGGTTCCCCACCGATCTTCAGATAAAACTTGCCATCGGGGTAGCGCACCGGCGGGAGAAGATAAATGTGCTTGCGCGGATCTCCCGGCTCATAGATCAGCGATGGCATTCCGGCATAGCGATGCAGCTCGTCATCGGGAATTTCAAAGAATGCGACGGTTCGCGCATAAACCTCCATCGCCAGCGCCTGCGGCAAAAGTCCCTCTGCGATGGAGAAGCCGCCCGCAGCAACCAGAACCTTATCCGCGGTGTAGACCTGACCGGACGCAGTCCTCACCGTTGCAACCCCGCCCTCCTCGCGCACGCTGATGGCAATGTCGTCGAACCGCGTCACGCCACGCTTTTCAGCGACCGTAATTTGTGCCCGTACCAGTTCGCGTGGATTGACATATCCGGCATTGTTCTTTTCGAACACGCCTTCGCAGCCGGTCTCGAAAACAAAGTAAGGAAAGCGGGCGGCAAGTTCCGCATCATCCAGAATCTCAGTTGCAACACCCAGCGTATCGGCAGATGCACAGACATTCTCGATATAGGTGAAACCGGTACCACGTGTCTTGCCGACGATGAGGCAACCGACCTCTCCGTAAAACGCAACGCCGCTCTCGCGCTCGATCTCCGCGTAACGGGCAATCGAGCGATTGGCCAGACGTGCCCAATCCGCGTTGCTGTCGATCGTTCGGGTAATACGCGCCGCATCGTAATGGCTGGCGAAAACGCCCTGATGCGTTTTGATATCGGCTGGCTCGCGTGGCCCGATCAGCGCCACACCATCATTGCTGTCCGCCAGATGCCGAGCCGCCGCAGCCCCCATCATGCCCGCACCGACCACGATATATTTGAACTGTTTTGCCATGCCCGCACTCGCCGAGTTTCGATTCCATTCCAAAGAGTTGTAGCCGTTTGCGGAATCGATGCCAGAGGGTTTGTGGCTGATAGTGTGCGTTGGCGGGTGTGGCTTACCCCCCTCTGGCCTGCCGGCCATCTCCCCCACAAGGAGGGAGATTGGCTGGGCGCACGAACCCAGCTTCACTCTCAACATTAGAGATGGCCGAGAGTTAACAACGAGTCGATCTCCCCCCTTNNGGGGTAAACCACACCCACCACCATCCATTTTAAACAAACACCGGCCCCATCTGCGCCGCAAAATCCTCTTCCACCAATTGCCCTTCCAGCAACAACACCGCACCCAACCGTCCGATCTCATCCGAAGACTTCGCCGAAACGAAATTTCCGCCCGTTAAAACGGCGATGTTCGATGACTGCGTGTAGCCGATATAGGGATAACCAGTACGCGTGATGGAGGCGACGCAGGAGCCTGATGTGACGGGGCAACCCGCAAGCTCGGGCATCAACTCGATGGCACGCTTCACCAGAAAGTCGACCTCGCTTGCCGTCCCATCCGAATGGAACCACGATACCGCCTCGCCCAGCGTTTCCAGCCTGCCCTTTTCGCTCTCGCCACCGATTTTCAAATAGACCTTGCCATCGGGATATCTCACCGGCGGTAGGATGTAGACGATGTCGTCCGCATTTTCGGCAAGCATAATGGTCGAAGGCATGGCCGCAAAAACCCGCTGCTTTTCCTCGTCCAGTTCGAAAAACGCGATGGTCCTGCCCGTTGCTGCCATGTCGACTTTCGATGGCAGCAGATCGGCCATATTGGTGAAGCCACCGGCAGCGACGACGACCTTCCCCGCCATGTAACGATTTCCCACATCTGTCATCACTTCAACGCCCGAACCGGTGTCTTGAATGCGCATCGCCGTTTCGCGGATGAGCCTGGTTCCCTGCGTCTGAGCAAAAGCCACCTGCGCTTTCACCAAAGCACGCGGATTGACGTAGCCCGCATTGCGCGGCTCGAACCAACCCTTTTGATCGTCAGGCAGATCGAACATCGGGAAGCGTTGGCCCAGTTGGGAGGAGCCAAACACCTCCACCTCCAGCCCCAACCTGTCCCGTGCCGCCATGGCGCTTGAGACATAGTCGCCGCCCAAACCCTTGCCATTGCCTGTAAACAGGCAACCCGCCTCATGATAAAACCGAATGCCGCTTTCCGCTTCGATCTGCGCGTAACGCCCGATGGAGCGTTTCGCCAGTTCGGCCCAGACTGGATCACCATCGAAGCCGCGCGTGATTCGCGCTTCATCATAATGGCTGGAAAACACACCCTTGTGGCTCTTGATATTCTGCGGTTCGGCAGGCCCGATCAGCGCCACACCATCGGCCGCGGCGGAAAGATGGCGCGCAGCCGCAGCACCCATCATACCGGCGCCGACAACGATATATTTGAAATCAACCATGGCCCCACTCCCGCTCACGTCACCGCTGCCTAGCAAAATCAGACGTGTTTCAAAAGCAGCAAAACGGCATCAACCCTGCAACAGCGCCTGCACCTTGCCGCAATAACGCTTCGATACCGGGTTCATGCGTGTGGCGCCGTGGCCTGCATTGTAGCGCAAAATCGTGCTGCACACCTGGCTGCCGCCAAGTTGGTGAGCGATCGCCAGATACTGCATGCCCCAGCGGATGTTGGTCTCGGGATCGTAAAGCGCCTTGGTGGTACCGCGATAGCCCATCATCCGCGCCGTGGCGGGCTTGATCTGCATCAGCCCGACCTCGCCAGCACTTCCCCGTGCCTTCGGGTTGAACTTGCTCTCAACCGAAACGATGGCATGCGCCAGATTGGTCGGCACGCCGTAACGCTTGGCATATTTGACGATCAGATCTGAATATTCGTTCTTCAAACCTGTCGGAAGAGACTTCTCGGGAATGGGATAGCCGGGTTTGCGGAAATAGGTTTCCAGCGGAATGGTTTGTGTCTTCACGTCCTCTTCGGCCAAAACGATACCACTCTGTGCCGCGAACATGGAAAGACAGGCTGACACAGCAAACAGCACACTTCTCATCAGTAAAACGGGTCTCCGCTACGAAGACTTTCGGGGGCTTCAATGCATAGAAAAGCCAACGGGAGAGTTCATCGGAACAATCCGGCAAAAGTCCTCATCATTATTGTTGACGAGCTCTGTTCGAAACGGAACAGGTCGCGGTTTGATGAGGGGTTATAGAGGGACACAATAAGGAAATACTGTGGCATCGCAGAAATTGCGCTTGGCCAAATCGATTTTCGCGCACGATTTTTCTAAAAAAACGCCTTAAGCGCTGCGAAATTTCGGCAGGCTTGAAATCAGCCGGTGCAGCGTGTCGATGGTCGAGACATCGGCGATGCCATCCACCAGAGCGGGTCGGAAATGGCGCTGAAAAGCAGCCACGATGCCTTCGGTCTGCTCACCGTAAACGCCATCGATTTCAATGCCGTATCCATAGAGAGACAGCATCGATTGCAAGGCTTCCACCGGCTGGCCATGATCGCCGCGCTGAAAGAAACGACCGCCACCAATGGGTACGGGTGTCACCCAGTGGCCCACACCGTTCTGCGACAGGATGTCCCATGGAAATTTTTCGCCCGGATCGATCTTGCGAATGGGGGCGATATCGGAATGCCCAAGCACCCGCTCCGGCGCAATGGACCAGCGCGCGCCGCAATCGCGACACAATTCGATGACCGCATTGATCTGAGGTTCGGGAAATTCCGGCAATCCGGCCGGATGACCCTGATTGGCAATCTCGATGCCGATGGAACGGGAATTAATATCGGCCGCCCCATGCCAAAGGCTCTTGCCCGCATGCCATGCCCGTCGGCGTTCCGGCACCATTTGAACGACGCGACCGTCTTCGTAAACGAAGTAATGGCTTGAAACCTGACTTTCGGGGTTGGCCAGCCACGCCAATGCGCCATCGGCGCTGTTCATGCCTGTGTAGTGGAGAATAATCGTGTCGGGACAATCAACCCCTTCCCGCTCGCCATGATTCGGCGACGGCACGACGGAGGCGCCCGCATAATCCGCTGCGAATTCACTCATGCGACGCGGCGTTCTTTCTCGATGGCCGCGTAGGCCGCGTTCAGTGCCGCCATACGCTCATTGGCGGCGGCATGAAGTTCCATCGGAACACCGCGCGCAATAAGCTTGTCGGGATGGTGTTGCGCCACCAGCGAACGATAGCGTTTGCGAATATCGGAAAACTCATCGGAGGGTGAAACGCCCAGAACCCGGTAGGGATCGCGCCCTTCCATGTGCACGTGACGTGCCATGATCGTTTCGAAATGATCTTCGCTGATGTGGAAGATTTCCGAAATGCGTCCGAGGAAGGCAAGCTCGCGCTCGTGAATCAAGCCGTCCGCCTTGGCAATGTGGAACAACCCGTCAACGACGCTCTCCAGCATTTCGCAGTTCTGATCGCCAGAGCCGCAAAGCCCTGCCAACCGCTCCGCATAGGCCTCGTAACCCGCAACATCCTGGCGTGCGAGGTTATAAAGGCGGGCAACGTTCTTGGCTTCATCTTCGGGAAAATCGAAAATCTGGCGAAAAGCCTGAACCTCGGCATCATTGACCATGCCATCGGCCTTGGCCATCTTGGCGGACAGCGCAATGATGGCGACGGAAAAAGACACTTGTCTGCGTGTTTCAGGGTCGCCCTCGAACACCGTCCTGACAGCTTCGATGACGCGCCCCAGCACGTTGCCAGCCGCATCGCCTATAGCGCCGAGCAGCCGTTCCCACAGCGATGAAAGTTGCAAACAGGCAAAATCGTACATCATGACGTCAAGCATAGAGCCCGGCTTGACGAATGCAATATGCATAAAGGTCGCGGCCCATTAACTTTTTTTCATCTTAAAACGCGGCTCGTTAGCGTCAATCGGCGGGCTCATGCCTGTGCTCATACTGTTTTCCACAAGCTGCTCATGGCGTTGACCGAAGAGACGCAATTGAAACGATTAGATCGACCGACGCCGCTATTGACGTTGAAAAATGGCCCGAAATGCCCGATTTTCTTGAGAAATTCACTTTACATGCCGGTTTCGCTGCCCCATCCATTTGCCACACGACATCTTTGGAATGAACACGAAGGAGTGCCACGATGGCCAAACAGAAAGTCGCAATGTTGACCGCAGGCGGTCTTGCGCCCTGCCTTTCATCTGCCGTGGGTGGCCTGATCGAACGCTACAGCGACATCGCGCCTGATATCGACATCGTGGCCTATCGTTCCGGTTATCAGGGCGTTCTTCTGGGTGACAGCATCGCAATCACCGCAGACATGCGAGAAAAAGCGCACCTTCTGCACCGCTATGGCGGCTCGCCCATCGGCAACAGTCGCGTAAAGCTCACCAACGCTGCAGACTGCGCCAAGCGCGGCCTCGTCAAGGAAGGTGAGAACCCGCTTAAGGTGGCAGCCGACCGTCTGGCCAGCGATGGCGTCACAATTCTCCACACCATCGGCGGCGATGACACCAATACCACGGCGGCGGATCTCGCCGCCTATCTCGGCGCCAACGGCTATGACCTCACCGTCGTCGGCTTGCCCAAGACCGTCGACAACGACGTGGTGCCCATCAAGCAGTCGCTGGGTGCATGGACCGCAGCCGAAGTCGGCGCAAACTTCTTCGACAATGTCAGCAACGAGCAGAGCGCTGCGCCGAAGACGTTCGTCATTCACGAGGTTATGGGCCGCCATTGCGGCTGGCTGACGGCTGCGACCGCCCGCGCCTATATTCAAAAGACGAAGGGCAATGAGTATGTCGAAGGTCTGTTGATGGATGAGAAGCTGAAAAGCATCGACGGCCTTTATCTGCCGGAAATGGCATTCGATATTCAGGCCGAGGCAGAACGCCTGAAAAAGATCATGAACGATACCGGCTTCGTCACCCTGTTCGTTTCGGAAGGCGCTGGTCTCGATTCGATCGTCGCCGAACGGGAAGCGGCTGGCGATACCGTCAAGCGCGATGCCTTTGGTCACGTCAAGATCGATACCATCAATGTCGGCGGCTGGTTCCAGAAGCAGTTCGCCAGCCTCATCGGCGCAGAACGCACCATGGTGCAGAAGTCCGGCTACTACGCCCGCTCCGCCCCGGCCAACGGTCAGGACCTTCGCCTCATCCAGAGCATGGTCGATCTGGCGGTGGAAAGCGCGCTCAACAAGGTATCCGGCGTTACCGGCCATGATGAGGATCAGGGCGGCAAGCTGCGCACCATTGAGTTTCCGCGCATCAAGGGCGGCAAGCATTTCGAGCTTGCTACTCCATGGTTCGGTGACGTCATGGATCACATCGGCCAGCCCTACAAGTCTGCCTGATCCTTCCGGCGAGCGCTTCTTTACGCCGCATTATGTGTTTACGCTAATGGACTGTGGCGGAAACACACCGCTCATAGCGTTATCTCTACAGAGCCCAGAAATCCGTTTCGGTTTCTGGGCCGATGTTGTAGGTTAATAAAAAATGACGTCGGGGAGGGCAAGGGAGAACGCATATGTCCGCACAAGTCTGGCTGGTCTTTTGCACAGCCTGTGTGATTCTGTTCGCATTACCTTCGCCCATATCCTTCAAAGTCGCGAGTTATGTCGCCATTCGCGGCAAACGCGTTCTTGTCGCCGCCGTCATGGGCGCGACACTCGGCATCGTCACGACGGTCACCGCAGCATCCATTGTCGTTGCAGGCTCGGAATTTCTCCCCTCTCCTCTTCTCGATATCGCGCAATGGGCGGGCACTGGCTGGCTGATGTTGTTCAGCCTGTGGACACTGGCAACGCCGGCAGCGCGTGAATCGAATGCGGATAACGACAATCTGCGCGGCAAGACCTTCGGCACCATCTTTACAGATTGCTTTGTCATCGCGGCCCTGCGCCTGCGCTATTTCGGCTTCTTCGTTGCCTTCCTGGTGCAGTTCGTCAATGGCACGCGGGATGTCGTTGAAATGGTGCTGCAAATGCAGGCGGCGGTTCTGGTCCTGACAGTCGTTTGCCTCGTATTCCAGGCTGCTTTCGCGCGGCTGACCATCACCTCCGTCCGACGCATGTCGGCCACCAAAAAGCGGCTCAACCCCAAAAGAACGCACTTCATTGCAGGGCGTGCCGTCACCGCCGGATACCGCCGGATCGCTGCCTGAAACCCGAATATAAGTCATTGCTTGCCGGAATCCTTACGATAGGTTAATGATCGCCGATAGGGACTGCCTGCTTCGCGAGAAACGGGGGTATCGAGCCACAGGCACATTCAAGGGCGGATGCATGAAAGTTGAAGGCAATTTTCGCCGAAAATCGGCCGTTGTTTTGTCATCCACCGTGGCTGTTGCGCTAACATTGGCGGGCTGCACCAGTGTCGAAGTCGCATCCAAGGCCGATGTCGCCAAGCCTCACATCGCCTCCGCTACGGCGGCGCAAAGCACTCCAAACGCCAGCACGGCAAGCGCATCCTCTACCCCGACAGAGGTTGCCGCAAATGCGACTGCTGAAACCCTTCCAACGGTGGCGACAGCCAAGGGCGCGCGCATAGCGCTTCCACCGGCTTCTGAAATTGCAGCCGCAGCAGCCATCGACGCACAAATCCAGCCACAGGCAGCAACCCAGCAAGTCGCGCTTGCAGCACCGGTAGCCACGACACCTGCAGCAGCCGCCCTGACCCACCAGACTGCCACCTCTGCCCTGCCACAGGTCGTTGCACTCAAGGGCAGCTTCCCTCCTGCCCCTGGCGCACCCGGCACCCCCTCGGCAGCCGCCGTTCCATTGACGGAAGAGATGATGCGCCAGCAAAGCGTCATCCCCGTTCCGAAACCACAGGGTGCCATGCTGGCCTATGCCTCGGCCCCGCAAAACGCAGCGCTCGCCGCCATCAGCACCCGCGAAGGCCTGACGCCATCGCTGGACGCGCCGTCCATGGCTGGCCGTCAGAAGCTCAGCGGTCTCATCACCAAATATGCAACGATGTATCAGGTGCCGGAAGATCTCGTGCACCGCGTCGTGATGCGCGAGAGCCGCTACAATCCCAACGCCATCAATGGCGGTCATTTCGGCCTGATGCAGATCAAGCACGCCACAGCCCGGTCCATGGGCTTCGATGGCCCCGCCTCCGGCCTGTTCGACGCCGAAACCAACCTGAAATATGCGGTAAAGTACCTGCGCGGTGCCTGGCTCGTGGCCGATAACGACCGCGACAATGCCGTGCGCCTCTACGCCCGCGGCTATTACTACGATGCCAAGCGCAAAGGCTTGCTGCACGTTCTGCGCAAGTAGGACGAGCCGTCTCTCATTATCCAAAATTGCACGTCGGCGTGTGGGGCTTACCCCCCTCTGTCCTNNCCCCCTTGAGGGGGAGATGTCCGGCAGGACAGAGGGGGGTGAGCCCCACACGCTGCCGTCGAATATGGCAATCACCCCCCGTCATCAAACTGTTGCGTCTCGGCGCTAAACGCCTCTCAACCGAATGAGAGGTGGAATCAGATGACGAGTGTCGCGCCAAAAACCGGTTTCAGCAAAAACGTAAAACTCAAGTCAGCACTCCTTCAGCACAAGGCGCTGTCCACCAGTGGCCTGTCTGAGAGATTGTTCGGCGTTCTGTTTTCCGGACTGGTCTACCCGCAGATATGGGAAGACCCTGAAATCGATATGCAGGCCATGGAACTGCGTGATGGTCACAGCATCGTCACCATCGGTTCAGGCGGCTGCAACGTGCTGGCCTACCTCTCGCGCAATCCATCACGCATCGATGTGGTCGATCTCAATCCGCATCACATCGCACTCAACAAGCTGAAGCTCGCTGCCTTCCGCCATCTGCCGGGTCACGGCGATGTCGTGCGCCAGTTCGGCGTCGCAAATGTGCGCTCCAACAGCAGCGGCTACGATCAGTTCATCGCACCGAACCTCGATGCACAGACGCGCGCCTATTGGTCCAAGCGCACGCTGAGCGGACGCCGTCGCATCTCGGTCTTCGACCGCAATATCTATCGCACGGGCCTCTTGGGCCGCTTTATCGGCGTCGGCCATGTCTTGGCACGTCTGCATGGCGTGAAGCTTCAGGAGATGGCCAATACGCGATCCATGGATGAGCAACGCCAGTTCTTCGATGAAAAGGTGGCTCCCCTGTTCGACAAGCCTGTCATCCGCTGGCTAACGAAGCGCAAAAGCTCGCTGTTTGGTCTCGGCATTCCGCCGCGCCAGTATGACGAACTCGCCAGCCTTTCGGATGGCAACACTATTGCCCCGGTCTTGCGCCAGCGGCTAAAAAAACTGGCCTGTGATTTTCCGCTCAAGGACAATTACTTCGCCTGGCAGGCTTTCGCCCGGCGTTACCCCCAAGCACAGGAAGGCAACCTGCCTGATTATCTGCGCCGCGATTATTACAAGGCCATTCGAGAAAACGCCTCGAGAGTGCATGTTCACCACGCGACCTTCACCGAATTGCTCGCCGCTAAACCAGCCTCTTCCGTGGATCGCTACGTGCTTCTCGATGCGCAGGACTGGATGACGGACCCGCAGATCAACGAGTTGTGGTCGCAGATCAGCCGCACCGCAGCACCGGACGCCCGCGTCATCTTCCGTACCGCCGCCGAAAAGAGCGTGATTGAGGGTCGTCTGTCGCCGGATGTCGCCGCGCAATGGTCCTATGTCGGTGAGCGCTCGCAGGAACTCAACGCGCGTGACCGCTCGGCCATCTATGGCGGCTTCCATATCTATCAGAGGGCGCAGGCATGAAGATCATCGGCGACAATATCAGCCTGGGGGATGCCAACCACGCAAACCTGATGGACCGCATGTACCGCCACCAGCGGCACATTTATGATATCACCCGCAAATATTACCTGCTGGGCCGCGATACCACCATCGATAAGCTCGACATTCCCCAGGGCGGTAGCCTGCTGGAGATCGGCTGCGGCACCGGCCGCAATCTTCTTCGCGCATCGAAGATCTTCCCCACCGCAAAGATATACGGCCTGGATATATCGGCGGAAATGCTGACGACGGCTGCCGAGAATTTCGCAGGAAAGCCGGAACGGCCGGTCCTGCGCGTGTCTGACGCAACGACCTTCCGGCTCAGCGAATTTGCCCGCAACGACGGCTTCGACCGAATCATGATCTCCTATGCCGTGTCGATGATACCGGACTGGGAAAAGGCCGTGGAACGGGCGCTGGTGTCACTCGCACCCGGCGGCTCTCTGCACATCGTGGACTTCGGGCAGCAGGAAGGCCTGCCCCGCCCCTTCCGCACCCTGCTTCAGGCATGGCTCACCAAGTTCCACGTCACGCCCCGCGCCAACATGCGTTATGTTCTGGAAGCTCTGGCTGGCAGTCACAACGCAACGCTGGAGTTCCAGCCGATTGCGCGAGGTTACGCGTGGCGCGGTGTGCTGACACTGCCGAAGGGCTGAAGTCGAAACATAGATAACGGCAGTGGGTGTGGCTTTACCCCCCTCTGTCCTNNGGGGGTAAGCCACACCCACTGCCCTATGCGATACCACTAAGCCGCAGAATTTCCCGCCGCCAGTCTTGCCATAACGGCTTGTTTACCCTGTTATGGTAAACAGGAGATTACGGCGCTTCTTGCGGAGGCGTTCGGCGGGGCTTTCATTCGTTTCACTGGGATCATCATGCAGCGGCTACTACCGGCTCTTTTCGCGTCCATTCTCCTGTTGAGCGGCTGCACTTCCACCAGTTACGATTTCCTGGAGACGGCATCCGTCGCCAAGCCGCGCTTCAAGGATAATGATCCGCAGGATTTCGGCGCTCGCTCGCCGCACAAGCACGAGGTACACGGCATCGACGTGTCCAAGTGGAATGGCGATATCGACTGGGCAACGGTTCGCAAATCCGGTGTGTCCTTTGCCTTCATCAAGGCAACCGAGGGCACGGATCGTATCGATTCGCGCTTCGATGAATATTGGCGCAAGGCCTCTGCCGCAGGTGTGCCGCACGCGCCCTATCACTTCTATTATTTCTGCGCGACTGCGGATGCGCAGGCCGACTGGTTCATTCGCAGCGTGCCGAAGGAATCCATGAAGCTGCCGCCGGTGCTGGACGTGGAATGGAACCCCGCCTCCCCCACCTGCAAGACACGACCGTCACCAGAGGTGGTCCGTGCCGAGATCCAGCAGTTCCTCACCCGCATCGAACGCCATTACGGCAAGCGCCCCATCATCTACACCAGCGTCGATTTCCACCGCGATAATCTCGTCGGTCAGTTCAAGAATTACCCGTTCTGGGTCCGCTCCGTCGCTGCCCATCCGGCGCAAATCTACAGCGACCGCCAGTGGGCGTTCTGGCAATATACCGGCACCGGCGTCATCCCCGGCATCTCCACGCCAACGGATATCAATGTCTTCGCGGGCTCGGAAAAGAACTGGCGTACATGGGTGGCATCCGCCAACCAGCCGCGCGGCTGATTTCAGAGATTTCAACTTGATTTTTGCGGCAATTCCAGCAGATGTGCTGTGAATGGATCGCAAGGCGTCGGAAACACGCGTGTTTGACGCTTTTCCATCGTCTTGCCCACGCTTCCGCCATAAAATTTGGCGAACGCATGGTCTAATCGCACATTTGAGGAATTCTGATGTTCAGCTTCTCGCCACGCAGCTTCGCACTTGCTGCCACCCTTTTTACGTTGTCTTGCGGCTCGGCACTGGCCGTCCCCCTCGTAACCTCGCCGGATGACCCGAAGCAGGTCGCCTGCGGTGGCGATCTCAACACCTTCCTGCAAGGTGTGAAGACCGAAGCCATCGGCAAGGGCGTTCCCGCAGAAGCCGTGGACAAGGCGCTGGCTGGCGCGCAGATCGACCAGAAGGTGCTGTCGCGTGACCGCGCCCAGGGCGTCTTCCGTCAGACCTTCCTCGAATTTTCCCAGCGCACCGTCAGCCAGGGTCGGCTTGATATGGGCCGCAAGAAAATCCAGGAGCTGAAAACCACATTCAAACGCGCAGAAGACGAGTTTGGCGTTCCCCCGGGCGTCATCGCTGCCTTCTGGGCCATGGAAACCGATTTCGGTGCCGTTCAGGGCGATTTCAACACCCGCAACGCTCTCGTCACCCTCTCGCATGACTGCCGTCGCCCGGAACTGTTCCGCCCGCAGCTCATCGCGCTCATCGAAATGGTTCAGCACGGCGATCTCGACCCCGCCACCAACACCGGCGCATGGGCTGGTGAAATCGGCCAGGTCCAGATGCTGCCAAAGGACATTATCGCCTTCGGCGTGGATGGTGATGGCGATGGCCACATCAACGTCAAGTCCAGCAGCCAGGACGCGATCCTGACAGCCGCGAAGTTCATCCAGCATCTCGGCTTCAAAAAGGGCGAGCCGTGGATTCAGGAAGTTTCCGTGCCTGACAATCTCCCTTGGGAAAAATCCGGCCTCGGCGGTACGTTGACGGCCAACGAATGGTTCAACCTCGGTGTTACCCCCAAGGATGGCAACAAGAGCTTCGGTACCCTCCCTGCAGCGCTCATCCTGCCCCAGGGCCGCAAGGGTCCGGCCTTCATCACCTACCCTAACTTCAACATCTATCTGGAGTGGAACCAGTCCTTCATCTACACCACCTCAGCCGCGTATTTCGCAAGCCGCTTCATGGGCGCACCGGTGTATGCCAAGGGCAACCCTGAGCCAGGCCTGGATGATGTGGCCATGAAGGAACTGCAGACGAAGCTGGACGGCAAAACGCATGATGTCGGCAAGATCGATGGCATCCTCGGCTCCGGCACGCGCATCGCGGTTCAGCGTGAACAGCAGCGTCTCGGCCTGCCCGCCGATGGCTGGCCAACCCGCGCGCTTCTCGACGCTCTCTGATCGACCACCTCTGGCAGAATCGACCAAACGGCCATGGCATTAACCATGGCCGTTTACGTTTGCGGCTTCATCGCACCGAATTTTTCAAACAGTAATATAAGTTGTTTTTCAACGTATTGGAGCCAACCCCTCGGAAATATTGGCTCTTTCGTGTGCACTGCATCATAGAAACTGCTTTCCAAGAGACACAAAAGGGTCATAATGATTACTGTCAACACAATGGAGGCAGAGCATGGCACTATCAAATTCTCTAAATGCCTTAGCAGTCGGTGTAGCGTTTGCGTTTGTCGGAGTGATGCTTTTCATCTGACACGCGACTTCGGGGTTAAAACGCACACCCAGTCGTTGATTATCATAAGCCATTAAAAAAGCGCAGGTGTTCAGAACCTGCGCTTTTTTCATTTGGGATTGTATGCGGCTTAAGCAGCCGATTGCTTCAACGGCTGGAAGCCGACATTTTCCAGAACCGCATTCACCAGCGGCGCACGGTTCATTGTGTAGAGATGGAACTCGTTGATGCCATGGCGCTGCAGATCGATAATCTGCTCGGCGGCCACATCCGCCGCCACCTTTGCGCGCTCGACCGGATTTTCGTCGAGACCGGCAAACCGCTCATCAAGAAACGCGGGAATGCTGGTGCCGCAACGGCCTGCAAACCGCTTCAACTGTGTCAGGTTCTGGATCGGCATGATGCCGGGAACGACAGGTATGGTGATGCCAGCCTTGGTCACGCGCTCCATGTAACGCTCGAACATCGTGTTATCGAAGAAGAACTGCGTCAGCGCGCGCGTCGCACCATTATCGGCCTTGCGCTTGAGCATATCGATATCGACATCGGTACTTTCGCTTTCCGGGTGTTTTTCGGGATAGGCTGAAACCGAAATCTGGAAGTCGTCGATCTCGCGCAAACCGCGAACCAGCGCTGCGGCATTCTCATAGCCATCGGGATGCGGCTTGTAAGCCGTGCCAGGACCTGTGGACGGATCGCCTCTCAGGGCCACGAAATGCTTGACGCCGATGCCGCGCAACTCGTCGACGACATCGTGCACTTCCTGCTTGCTGGCATCCACGCAGGTCAGGTGCGAGGCCGTCGGCAAACCGGCAACCGAGATCATCCGCTCAACGGCCACCAGTGTCGGCGCTTTTGTCGTTCCACCGGCACCATAGGTTATGGAAACGAAATCCGGGTTCCAGCGGGACAGTTCCTCGACCGTCTCCCAAAGCTGCACATCCATATCGGCGTTCTTGGGCGGAAAGAACTCGAAGGAGAGCTTGAAATTTGCGCCCGTTTTGCGGTCCGTCTCTGTTTTTGTCATGTCATGCCCTCCCGGCTGATAGAAGTGGTGCGTCGATCGCCCGTTCGCCCGCAATCAGCAGACGCGGATCGCGCGCAACCCAGATTGTTACGTCGAGTGACTGGGCCGAGGCGTTGCCGGAATGCAAATCGACCGCCCCCTCGGGCGTAAGCCCCGCCTTTTTCAGCCACTCGTCCATGGTTTGATGCGAGAAGCCAAGGCGAACATGCGCATGCTCTTCCCGCAGATATTCCAGCTTGTGCGGTGCCAGATCGATGATCACCAGCCGACCATTCGGGCGCAGCATACGCGCCGCCTCGGCAATCGCCATTTCGGGCTGATCGAGGAAGTGCAGCACCTGATGAACCACCACGAGATCGAAATCCTGGCTCTCCAGCGGCAGGTTCAGAATATCGCCATGGCGCACGGAGGCATGTGAGACTCCTGCCTTATCCAGATTGGAACGGGCAACCGCCAGCATATCGCGGCTGGCATCGATGCCGATGGCACGGCGGTAAATGCCACTAAGAAGCTGAAGAATGCGGCCGGTGCCGGTGCCAAGATCGAGCATGGAATCGACCGGCGTCGTGCCGATCAGTTTCGATAGCGCGCTTTCCACAGCGTCATCGCTGACGTGCAGACGGCGAAGCTCGTCCCAGGCAGACGCATTGCGGCTGAAATAATCCTGCGCCCGCTCCGCCCTCACCCGCTTGACGGCGGAAAGCCGCTCGAAATCCCGCAGAAGAACGGCGTCTGTGGGAGATGCGACGGAAAGAAGTTGCTTGACCAGCTCGGCGGCCTTGCCATCCTGCTTCAAACGGAAGTATGCCCAAGCACCTTCCTGATAACGGTCGATCAGGTCTTCTTCGGCCAGAAGCTTCAGGTGCCGCGAAATACGCGGTTGCGACTGGCCCAAAATCTCGGTCAGATCCGTCACGGTCAGATCGCCCGCGCCCAGAAGCGCCAACAACCGAAACCGCGTCGGCTCCCCCGCCGCCTTCAAAAGCCCAACCAGATTATCAAGCCCTAGAGCCAATTCACAAACCTCAAACCAATCAACATATAAAGATATCTTTATACGATTTCAGATCGTGTCGCAAGCGTGCAAATCGGCGATCTCTGTATGGGTTAACAAAAAATGGCGCAACACCCTCCCTACCCGCCGCAAGGGTCCGCGACGGTAAACAGGTCTGCGCCATGACATAAAGAACGTTTCCCAACGATGGAAAACGCTCTTTATTTGTGCCCCTGAGAAAATCCGCAGCGCAAGCCGCAGTGGCCGATCAAAACTCGGTCCACTCCGAAGCCACAGCGGCGGCAGCATTGCCGTGGCTGGCCGCAGCCGTCCGTTTGGTCACAGCGGATCCATGCTGCATTGGCACAGGCGGAGCTGCACGGCGCATGGCGTCTCCCATGCTGCGCAGTTGTTCCGTCGCCTGGCCAAGCTGGAATTGCGACAGCAGATCCTTGAGCTTGACGCTTTCCTGCGCCAGAGCAACACCGGCAGCACTCATTTCCTCGACCATCGCCGCGTTCTGCTGCGTGGTCTGATCCATGGTGTTGACGGCGTTATTGACCTCCACAAGCCCGGCTGACTGCTCCTGAGCCGCCGTGGCGATCGCCTCCATATGGGCATTCACCGATTGGACCAGTTGCGCGATTTCAGACAGGCCCGAGCCGGTATCATTCACCAGACGAACGCCTTCGCTGACAGCGAGCGCCGAATTGCCGATGAGCTGCTTGATTTCCTTGGCCGCCTTGGCGGAGCGCTGGGCAAGCTCACGCACCTCCTGCGCAACGACGGCGAAGCCCTTGCCCGCCTCCCCGGCACGCGCAGCTTCCACACCCGCATTCAGCGCCAGAAGGTTGGTCTGGAAGGCAATCTCGTCGATGACGCCGATGATCTGGCCGATCTGTTTGGAGGAATCCTCGATCCTCCCCATGGCAGCGACCGCGTTTTGAACGACCTCGCTGGAATTGCCCGCCTTCTGGCGTGCATCGCGAACGACGGCACGCGCTTCTGCCGTTCTTTTGGAGGTGGAGGACACGTTGGCGGTGATCTCGTCCAGAGCCGCAGCCGTTTCTTCCAGCGACGCGGCCTGTTGCTCGGTGCGTCTGGACAGATGATCGGAGGCCGAAGAGACTTCCTGCGACCCGCCGGTGACGGTGGACACCGACTGCCCGACACCCGTCAAGGTCTCGCGCAGCTGGCGAACGGCGCTGTTGAAATCGTTGCGCAAGGCCTCGAACTGCGACGACAGGGGATCGTGCATTTCGCACAGCATGTCGCCCGCTGCCAGCTTCTTCATGCTGGCGGCAAAGGTGCTCGTGGCCTGAACGAGGCGCGCTTCTGCATCCGCTTCGGCCACCCGTTGCATCTCCGTCCGCTCCCGTTCGGCCCGCATGCGGTTGTCCGCCTCGGCTGCCTCAAGCTTGCGGTTACGGATGGCAGCCTGCCGGAACACTTCGACCGCCTGCTCCATCTCGCCGATCTCGTCGCGTCGGCCAGACGAAATATCCGCGTCGTCGACATGCCCTGCCGCAAGGCGTCCCATGGCATTGACGATCTGGCGAATGGGCCGCACGACCGTCATCGCCATGACCGTGGAAAACGCGATCATGAGAAGCGCGCAGAAAAGCGTGATGGCGACCATGAGAACGAGCGTGTTGAATGCCGCACTTGCATTCTGTTTTGCCAGAGCGGAAATGTCGTCGATGGTCTCGTTTTCGATCTGCTTCAACGCTTCGATGCGTTTTGTGGCTGCGGCGAACCAGGCTGCGCTATCGAGCGCGCTCAGATCCGCGTTCTCGCCATTGGCCAGAAGCTTTGCACGGAAATCCGCGACGGCCTTCGACACATTGTCGAGGCGCGCTGCGGCACTTTTCTGCAGGGAGGCGTTCTGCTCGGACAGAAACGCGGTGATCAGCACCTGCTGACCGCCCGCCATGGACGCAAATTCCGCAAAACGGGCCGGGTCCATGCGCTTTACCGCAATGAACCCATTGGCGAGACCCCGCTCGCGCCCGGCGATTTCCTTCGCGTGCAGCAACTGGGCAAAAGCCGCAATACGGCTGGAGACTTCAGGATTACCGGTCTCGATAGCAAGATCGTCAGCGATGGCGATGATGCTGGAGACTGCCGATGTGTAGGCCGCGAAGGCCGCGCCGCCAGTTGCCGAAAGGTTGTCGACGGTGCTGCGGATGTTGACGGCTGCCGCCAGACTGTCCTTTGCAGCTGCCTGCTCGACGGTCGCAGCACCGCCCGTAACCTCGTTCAAAGCCGCCGATACGGCAGGAAATTCATTCAGCGCTGCATCCGTATTCTTGCGGGCAGAGGCAAGTTCGCTGGCTTGTTTGGTGCCTTTGGAGCCGATGAACCCTGATGTCATGCCGCGCTCTACCTGAAGCGCATGGGCAATGTTGCTCAACTTTTTGAGCTGATCGCCGATGACCACGACGTCATTCATATTGTGATAGTCACCGAGACGCTCGGATATCTGTACATAACACAGATAGCCTGCACCAAGCATGGGGAGAATAACAGCAGCCCAGAGCCTTTTGCTAATGGGGATATCGACGAGTTTCATGAGGGGGCTCCTAACGTGACCTCATGTCACCGACGTAACGCAACTCATAGGCGCACGAATATTAGTTACCGAATCCGTTAAAGAATATTGAAAAAACAAGTAAAGGCGACAAGAAATCGCTAAATTAGGTAGCATTGCAAAGTACAGCGTCGAGAACGCAACACACAACAAAAAGCCGCCGCCTTAAAATGAGGCAGCGGCCAGTTATTTTGCTCGTTTTGCGGGCAATTAACGCGTCAGGCGCTTATAGGCCTGGCTGCCGGGGTTGAGTGCATCGGCACCCAGGCGGCGGATTTTGTCCTGTTCGTAGTCTTCGAAGTTGCCTTCGAACCATTCCACATGGCCGTCGCCTTCGAAAGCGAGGATGTGGGTGGCAAGGCGGTCGAGGAACATTCTATCGTGGCTGATGATAATGGCGCAGCCGGCGAAGTTTTCGAGCGCTGTTTCCAGCGCGCCGAGCGTTTCCGTATCAAGATCGTTGGTCGGTTCGTCGAGGAGGAGAACGTTGCCGCCCGCCTTCAGCATCTTGGCAAGGTGCACGCGGTTGCGCTGACCACCGGAGAGGTTGCCCACCTTCTGCTGCTGGTCGCCACCCTTGAAGTTGAAGGCACCGCAGTAAGCGCGTGAGTTCATATCGAACTTGCCGAGCTTGATGACTTCGGCACCGCCGGAAATTTCCTCCCACACGGTCTTGCTGCCATCCAGCGCATCGCGGCTCTGGTCGACATAACCAAGCTGCACGGTTTCACCGATGCGAACCGAACCGCTGTCCGGCTTTTCCTGACCCGTGATCATCTTGAACAGCGTCGTCTTACCGGCACCGTTGGGGCCGATGATACCGACGATACCGCCCGGTGGCAGCTTGATCGAGAGGTCGTTGATCAGCGTGCGGCCTTCGAAGCCCTTGGTGATGCCTTCCATTTCGATGACGACATTGCCAAGGCGCTCGCTGACCGGAATGATGATCTGCGCGTCGCCGGGACGCTGCTTGTCGGCGGCATCCACCAGCTGTTCGTAGGACTTGATACGCGCCTTGGACTTGGCCTGACGTGCCTTCGGGCTGGATGCGATCCATTCCTGTTCGCGCGAAATCGCCTTCTGGCGGCCCGCATCTTCGCGAGCTTCCTGCTGCATGCGCTTGGCCTTGGCCGTCAGGTAGGCAGAGTAGTTGCCTTCGTACGGAATGCCGCGGCCACGGTCGAGCTCGAGAATCCAGCCGGTGACGTTATCCAGGAAGTATCTATCGTGGGTAATCATCATCACGGCGCCGGGGTAGTCGCGCAGGTGCTTTTCCAGCCATGCGATGGTTTCGGCATCAAGGTGGTTGGTCGGTTCGTCGAGCAGCAACAGGTCCGGCTTTGACAGAAGCAGGCGGCACAGTGCGATACGGCGGCGCTCACCACCGGAAAGCGTGGAAACGTCGCTCTCCTTCGGCGGGCAACGCAGGGCCTCCATCGCCATTTCGACCTGCTGTTCCAGATCCCACAGGTTCTGGCTGTCGATGATGTCCTGAAGCTTGGCACCTTCGTCCGCAGTTTCGTCGGAATAGTTCATCATCAGTTCGTTGTAGCGTTCAAGCACAGCCGTCTTGTCGGCCACGCCCACCATGACGTTTTCGAACGCTGTCTTGGTCTCGTCCAGATGCGGTTCCTGCTCGAGATAGCCGACGGTCGCGCCTTCGGCGAGCCATGCCTCGCCGGTGAATTCCTTGTCCTGACCGGCGATGATGCGCAGCACGGTGGATTTACCGGCACCGTTGGGGCCGAGAATACCGATCTTGGCATCGGGATAGAAAGACAGGTTGACGTTCTCAAGGATTTTCTTGGCGCCGTAAGCCTTGTTCAGCCCCGACATGTGGTAGATGAATTGACGTGCCATTGTAGCGAATGCTCCGCGTCAGATTTGAAAATTCGAATGGGAAATTTGCCGCTATGTAGGGTAAATAGGGCCTGGGAGCAACCTCTTGCCCAAGAATAAGCAGCGCCGCGGAGAGATGAATGGACGATATGGCCTTCAGTGAAATCAATCGACTGGCAAGCCCATCGGGCGCTTCCATCGCCTACCGGCACGAACCGGCGCATGGCCAGCCGAAGGGTGTCCTGATGATTTGCCATGGCCTGGTCGATCATGCCGGGCGTTACCGCCATTTCGCCGGGGTCATGGCCCAACAGGGCTTCGAGGTTTACGCCCATGATCATCGCGGCCACGGACGCACCAAGGCGGACGATGCGCCGCTTGGCCGGTTCGCCTGGAAAGACGGCGTGGCGAAGGTCATCAGCGATGTCCTGGCCATGCGAACCATGGTCTGCGAGCGCCATCCGGGTCTGCCCATCATTCTCCTTGGGCATTCCATGGGCGGCCTTATCGCGCTCAACACCGCCGTCAGCCACCCGGATGCGTTCGATGGCCTGTCGGTCTGGAATTCAAACCTCAACCCCGGCGTCATGGGCCGCTTGGGCCAGGTCATTCTGCGCATCGAGAAAATGCTGAAGGGCTCGGATGTACCAAGTGCCATCCTGCCCAAGGCCACCTTCCGAATCTGGAACAGCAAAATGCCGGAAAAGCGCACGTCGGCGGATTGGCTGAGCCACGATAAGGCTGCCGTCGATGCCTATGTCAACGACACGCTCTGCCAGTTCGAAGCCAGCGTCTCTCTGTGGCAAGACGTGTTCGAAATGTCGTTTCGCGGACCCAAACTCATCTCCCGCCTGCCCAAAACTTTGCCCATCCTCCTCGTCAGCGGCAACGAAGACGCCGCCACCAACAATGGCCGCGAAATCGTCTGGCTGGCGAAACAATTTCGCGATGCAGGCTTCGTGAATGTCAAAGACCATGTCTACCCAGGCATGCGCCACGAAACCCTGAATGAAATCGGCTGGGAGGTTCCGGCGGCAGACTTTGCGGCCTGGGCACGGGGTGTCGCGGAGTAATGCCCTTTCCTCGTGCGTGCTCCTCACAGGAACGAGATTTCACTGCCGAAACGGAATGGCCTCATGAGATAATTTCACATGCGCGCAAAAGTTCGTCCGTCTATAAATTTCTGAAAATTGTGAGAAAGACATGGCCGAACCTTCCAAGAAGAAACAACCGCCGCTGACCGGCATTCGTGTCATCGAACTCGCCCGCGTGTTGGCGGGGCCATGGGCGGGGCAGATGCTGGCCGATATGGGGGCCGACGTCATCAAGGTTGAAAGCCCCGATGGAGGCGACGACACCCGCGCCTGGGGACCTCCCTTCGTGGAAAGCAAGGATGGCGATAATCTCTCCGCCGCCTATTACCACTCCACCAATCGTGGCAAGCGTTCCATCACGGTTGATCTGAAGACCGAGGAAGGCCGTCAGACTGTGCGGCGACTGGTCAAAACCGCCGATGTTGTCATCGAGAATTTCAAGCGTGGCGGGCTGGAGAAATACGGGCTGGATTACCAGTCGCTGCGGGCGCTGAACCCCAAGCTGATCTATTGCTCCATCACCGGCTTCGGGCAGACCGGCCCGTATGCGGATTTTGCCGGTTACGACTACATCGTTCAGGGCATGTCCGGCTTCATGTCGATCACCGGCGAGCCGGATGGTCAGCCGATGAAGGCGGGCGTGGCGGTGGCCGATATCTTCACCGGCATCTACTCCGTCACCGCCATTCAGGCCGCTCTCATCCATGCCATGCGCACCGGCCAGGGCCAGCATATCGATATGGCGCTGCTCGATGTGCAGTCCGCCGTGCTGGCAAACCAGAACATGAACTACCTCATATCCGGCAAGGCTCCCGTGCGGCTGGGCAATGCCCATCCCAACATTTCGCCTTACGAGGTCGTGCCGACCGCTGACGGCTTCCTCATCCTTGCCGTTGGCAATGACGGCCAGTTCCGTCGCCTGTGCAAAATCCTTGGCATCGATGCCATTGCCGATGATGAGCGCTATGCGACCAACAAGGCCCGCGTTGCCCACAAGGTCGAGGTTCGGCAGATCGTTTCCACCGAGACGCTGAAGTGGATGAAGCGCGATCTGCTGACCGCCTGCGAAACCAATTCCGTTCCCGCCGGCCCCATCAATTCCATCGAGGAAATGTTTGCGGATCCTCAGGTGCAGGCGCGCGGCCTGCGTGTCGATCTTCAGGCAGCAGACGGCACCGTCATTCCTGGTGTAAGAACACCTATCGTCTTGTCGGAAACGCCTCTGCGCTACGAACGACCCAGCCCGCGTCTGGGCGAACATCAGGACGACGTTATGGCCGAACTGGCTGATATCGAAAGGACCATTGCGCCATGAAAAGAACCGGTGGACAGTTGATTGTCGAAGCCTTGAAAGCCAATGGAGTCTCGCGCGTTTCCTGCGTACCTGGCGAGAGCTATCTGGCGGTGCTGGATGCACTCTATGAAAGCGGCATCGAAACCGTTGTGTGCCGTCAGGAAGGTGGCGCTGCGATGATGGCCGACACCTGGGGTCGCCTCACCGGCGAACCCGGCATCTGCATGGTCACACGCGGTCCCGGTGCCACCAACGCATCAGCAGGCCTCCACATCGCCATGCAGGATTCCATTCCGATGATCCTCTTCATCGGCCAGGTGCAGCGCGATGCGCGCGAACGCGAAGCCTTTCAGGAAGTCGAGTACCGCCGCGCCTTTACCGAATTCGCCAAATGGGTCGGCGAAATCGATGATGCCCGCCGCATCCCCGAATTCGTGACCCGCGCCTTCGCCATCGCCACCTCCGGTCGCCCTGGCCCGGTGGTCTTAAGCCTGCCCGAGGATATGCTGGTCGATCTGGTGGAGGCACCTGAAGCCAAGCCCTACACGCCGGTCGAAAACCACCCTGGCGCCAAGCAGATGGCAAAATTCGCAGAGCTTCTGAGCAACGCCAAACGTCCCGTGGTCATCGTCGGCGGCACGCGCTGGACGGAAGACAGCGTGGCGAAATTCAAGACATTTGCCGAGACCTTCAAGCTGCCCGTGGGCTGCTCCTTCCGCCGCCAGATGTTGTTCGATCATCTCAGCCCCTCCTATGCGGGCGATGTCGGCATCGGCATCAACCCGGCGCTGTCGAAGGAGATCAAGGAGGCCGATCTCGTCATTCTCCTGGGCAGCCGCATGTCGGAAATGCCGTCTTCCGGCTATACGCTGCTTGACATCCCCTACCCGTCACAGACGCTGGTGCATATCTTCCCGGATGCCGAAGAGCTTGGCCGCATGTACCGGCCCGATCTCGCCATCTGCGCCTCCACCAGCGATTTCGTTGACGCATTGGAAAGCGTCGATGCTCCCCAGAACCCCGTCTGGGCAGACCGCACTGCCGCCATGCACGACGCCTATCTAAAATGGTCGACGCCACCGAAGACCGGCCCCGGCAATGTCCATATGGGCCCGATCATGGAGTGGATCGAAGCCAATGTGCCCGCCGATACCGTCTTCACCAATGGTGCTGGCAACTACGCCACATGGCTGCACCGTTTCCACCGCTTCCAGCGTTTCAATACGCAATCGGCCCCCACCTCGGGCTCCATGGGTTACGGCCTGCCCGCGGCGGTCGCCGCCAAGCACCTGTTCCCGGAACGCGAAGTGGTCTGCTTTGCGGGCGATGGCTGCTTCATGATGCACGGGCAGGAATTCATCACCGCCGTACGCTACGGCCTGCCGATCATCACCCTGCTGATCAACAACGGCACCTACGGCACCATCCGCATGCATCAGGAACGCGAATATCCCGGCCGTGTCAGCGCCACCGATCTCGTCAACCCCGATTTCGTTGCCTTCGCAAAAGCCTATGGCGGCCACGGTGAACTGGTGGAGAAGACGGAAGATTTTGGCCCGGCCTATGAACGTGCCCGTGCCAGCGGTAAGCCTGCCATCATCGAGGTGAAGCTGGATGCCGAGGCCATTACGCCTGCGCGGACGTTGACGCAGATCAGGGAGCGGACGTGATGTTCGGCGGTGGACAAGTCACTGACATGATGTGAATCTTGTTGTGAATTTTGAGAATGATCTGGCAAACCTCTCCGTCGTCATCCTCGAGCTTGTCCCGAGGATGACGACGGAAAGGTTTCATGCTTTTTCAAGCAGCCTCTAGGTCAAGAAACGACATGCCAGAAACAATCCCACCCATCACCCCGCGCAACGCAACGATCGAACCCTCCGCCGGTGCCCCGTTCGAAGCCGTGCGCGTTGCACGCAATGTGCTGCACACCTGCCGCACCGCCGGTCTCGCCACACTCGATCCGGGGAGTGGCTATCCCTACAACACCGCCACCAACATCGCTGTCGAACCGGATGGCACCCCGTTTTTCTTCACCGCCCGCCTCGCGCTCCACGCCCGCAATATCGAGGCCGATCCGCGCATTTCGCTCGTGCTTGCTCCTTTCAACAAGGGCGATGCGCTGACGCTCCCGAGACTGACATTGGTGGGAAAAGCCAAACTCATTGGTGAGGCAGACGTCCCGCTCGCAAAGGCGCGCTATATCGCACGCTACCCCAAAGCCAAGCTCTATCTCTCCTTGCCGGATACGCAGCTTTACCGGTTGAATATCGAAGGCGTGCAAATCAACGGCGGCCCTGCCCGCAATGCCAGCAACATCACGCCATCGGATTTGCGCACCGATCTCTCCGATGCAGACGGACTGGAGGCGGAAGTCACCCGCCTGAACGCCATCAGGGGCAAAGCCTCCAGACTGGCGGCGCTGGCAGGCAAAAAATCCGGGGCTTGGAAAATCACCTCGATCGACCCGGATGGAATCAACCTCGCTTCGGCCAGCGACCTTGCGCGGTTGTGGTTTGAGGAGCGCATAGAAAGCGTGGATCAACTTGCGAAGGTGCTGACTCAAACATCGAAGGGATAGGGATAAACGATTCAGATCAAAGCGGAACTCGTGTTTTTGGAGCAATGGGTTGCCTTCGACCGTGTCATTCCCCACTTTCGCAATAAGCAATCGCTGATATTTCCATTTCGTTAACCATCTTCGTTAACAATATGGTTCGCACCATGAATGTCGCGGTGCTTTGAAGAGCGATGAAATCAGGCTCTATATTCGGGGGCCCTTATGCCAGTTATCACATTCGCAAATACCAAGGGCGGCGCCGGCAAGACGACGGCTGTGCTGTTGCTCGCCACCGAACTCGCCCGTATGGGTCACCGCGTAACCGTGCTGGATGCCGATCCGCAATTGTGGATTTCGCGGTGGTCTGAAATGTCGGGCGAGATGAAGAACCTCTCGGTGATCTCCCATGTCACCATGGCGTCGATGGAAACGCATATTCGCGACAACAGAGCCAATACGGACTGTTTCATCATCGATCTCCCCGGCACGAAAAGTCCGCTATTGACGATGGCGCTGGGCATTTCCGACCACGTGCTGATCCCCGTTCAGGGTTCGGCAATGGATGCCCGTGGCGCATCCGAAGTGCTGGAGCATATAGAGCTTCTCAACCGCAAGATGGGCATGAAGATCGATCATTCCGTCGTGCTCACCCGCGTCAACGCCATGATCAGCACGCGCTCCATGCTGCTGGTCAAAGCACTCTTGGCGGAAAAGAACGTCCGCGTTCTGAACACGCCGATTGCCGAACGCGCCGCCTTCCGCGATATTTTCGATTATGGTGGCACGCTCGAAGCGCTCGACGGGCAGAAGGTCAGCAACGTCGAAAAGGCGATGGAGAATGTCCGCAATTTCGCCTACGAAGTCCTGCGTCTGATGCCGGTTCGCGTCGTGCGTTCAGACCGCGATGGAAAATTCTTCGGTCGAAGAGCCGCCTGACTAACCCCCACAGTTTCTGCGCCCGGCACGCTTTGCGACCGGGCGCAAAATTCCGCTTGATTTGGAAATGATTGTTTCCTATATTGCGGTCATGACAAACGCCTCCTTACAATCGCCTCTCACGCGCCAACGCGGTCGTCCGCGGGAATTCGATGTCGATCTCGCCATCGACAAGGCCATCGGCGTGTTCGCCGAGCGTGGGTATCATGCCACATCCGTGGGTGACCTCACTCAGGCGATGGAGTTGACGCAGGGCAGTCTCTACAAGGCTTTCAAGGACAAGAAGGACATCTATATCGCCGCCGTCGAGCGCTACAAGCTGGTGCAGACGCAGCGTTTCGAGGCGACTGTCGGAACCGGTAAAACCGGGCGTGAGAAACTGCGGGCGGCCATGAATTTCTATGCTGACGCCTGTATGGGACAGTCGGGCAAACAGGGCTGTCTCGTCGTCGGCGCTGCCGCCGATCTGGCCTCTCTTGACGAGGATATGGCGCGCGTGGTGCGCGGTGCGATCAGTGCGCGCGAGACCATATTGTGCCGCCTCGTGCGGGAGGGACAGGCGGATGGGTCGGTGTCGAGCGCCCTGGATGCGGGCGCTCTGGCAAAGACCGTGCTCTGCCTGATCTACGGCCTGCGGGTGGTCGGAAAGACCGGGCTGACAAAGACGGAGCTGGACGCCGTGGTCGACACGGCCATGAAGGTTTTCGACTGATTTTTACGTTTATTTTGGAAATGAATATTTCCTAATCTGGAGAATGAACATGACATCTACAGCGCTTGGTTCCCGAGCTGCACAGGAAGAGGTGATCTCTTCCGCGATGATTTTTCTGTTGGCCAGCGCCTGCGGTCTGATCGTTGCGAACCTTTATTACGCCCAGCCACTGGCTGGTGTTATCGGCGCGGAACTTGGCCTTTCCGCCGGGGCAACCGGGCTGATCGTAACGCTGACGCAAATCGGTTACGGATTGGGTCTGCTGTTCGTCGTGCCGCTGGGTGACCTGATCGAAAACAGGAAGCTGATCGTAACGACCGTTCTCATGGCGGTCGCGGCTTTGATTGCCGCGGCCCTTGCACCGCACGCGTCGCAATTTCTCACGGCTGTTTTTCTGGTCGGTATCAGTTCCGTCGCCGTGCAGATGATCCTGCCGATGGCCGCGCACATGACCCCGGATGCCAGTCGTGGCAGGGTGGTCGGCAGCATCATGAGCGGGTTGATGGTCGGCATCATGATGGCGAGGCCACTATCAAGCGTGCTGTCAGAACTGGTTTCGTGGCGCGGCGTGTTTCTGATGTCGGCTATCGTCATGGCCGTGCTGGCGCTGGTGCTCTATCGCCTGCTGCCACGCCGTGTGCCCGATGCGAAACTGCCCTACAGCACTCTTCTGGCATCCATGGCAAAGCTGGCGGTGAACACCCCTCTCCTGCAACGGCGCGCCATCTATCAGGCCGGCATGTTCTCAGCCTTCAGCCTGTTCTGGACAGTCACGCCTCTTTATCTCAGCGGTCCGGTTTTCCGTTTGTCGCAGGGGCAGATTGCGCTCTTTGCGCTGGCAGGTGCCGCCGGTGCCATCGCGGCACCGATTGCCGGACGTCTCGCTGATCGTCGCCTGACATGGGCTGCGACCATGGCCGCACTGCTGGCAGGAATGGCATCGTTCCTGATCACCCACATTGCGCCGGAAGGCTCACATCTGGCACTGGCGCTTCTGGTCGTCGCGGCAATCGTACTGGACTTTGCGGTCACGACAAATCTCGTGCTCGGACAACGCGCCATCTTCACGCTGGCTGCGGAATTTCGCAGCCGCCTCAACGGCATCTTCATGGCAACGTTCTTCATGGGGGGCGCCATCGGTTCAGCGGTTGGCGGCTGGGCTTATTCACAGGGCCAGTGGACAGCTGCCTCATGGCTGGGCTTTGCACTGCCTGCCCTTGCCTTCGTCTACTTCCTGACCGAGCGCCGGTCGGGAAAGCCAGACCCGAAACTTGGATGACTGGTTAAAACAAAAATGCCCGGCACTCGAGCCGGGCATTTTGTATGTCTGCGTAAGATCTTACTCGGCGAACTCCACCACCACACCGGGGCGAACCATCTTTGCCAGTTCCGTCGCGTCCCAGTTGGTCAGGCGGATACAACCATGGCTGTTGGTCTTGCCGATCTTGGATGGCTCCGGCGTACCGTGAATGCCGTAGGTCGGCTTCGACAAAGCAATCCAGACGGTCCCCACAGGACCATTGGGACCGGGTGGAATCTGCAGGATCTGGCTGTTCTGGCCCTGCTGGAAGTTGATCTTGGGGTTGTAGGTATAACCGGGATTGAGCGCGATGCGTTCCACCGTGTGCGTACCAGACGGTGAAGGCGTGTCCGAAGAACCGATCGTGGCTGGATAGGCCGCAATCAGAACGCCGCTTTCGTCATAGGCGAAGACCTGCTTGATGCCCTTGTGGGCAACGATTCGCGCGACCTGACCCGTCTTCGGCTGGCCGGGATTGACGACCTTGATGATGGTGCCGGGCACAGTGAAGTCGACGCCCGGGTTGAGTTCCTTCAGATAGGTCTCATCCATGTGGAAGCGTTCGCCAAGGGCTTCGGATGTCGACGTAAACGCCATGGCCGGAAGCTGCGCCTTTGCGGCATAGTCTTCAGGAATGGAGGCAACGTAAGGGCCAGCCGCATCGGCTGCGGTGATCGTGTAATCGACAATCGCCAGCCCGCCGGTGTTGCGCAGGCGCTCCAGAATATCATCCGTGTTGTTGGGGTCCAGACGGTCGCCCGTCATCTCCTGCCACGCGGCAATGGCCTTGTTGACGTTATCGCCCATCTTTCCGTCGATGACGCCGGGCGAGATGCCTTCGCGGTCAAGAAACACCTGCAGCGCCACGATCTCCTGACGCGAGCGGTTGACCGGAGCGGTCACCGGCTGGTTACGCTCGACCAGATGGTCCGGCTGCGGCACGGCCGATACCGTGCTTTCGCCCGGCATAGGCTGGTCCAGCGGTGCGCTTTCGACAGCGCCCGGTCCTTCGACAGAGCCAGTATAAGGGTCGGTGTCACTTCCATCGCCGCGGTACTGGCGGTAGTCCTGACCTTGGCCCTGATAGCCATAGTCGCGCTGCGGCTCCCGGTTCTGGCTCGGTGCTGGCGGGTAGTAGTTGTCGTTTTGATTGTAGTAGGGATCGCGATAGGCGTCCTGCTGCGGCGCACGGCGAGACGGCGCGCCCTGCTCCATTTCCGTCGCGACAAGGTTGCCGTACCGATCGTAATACACGGTGCGGCCCATGCGGTCGCGGCTGATGACGATGTCGCCACGCTCCGGCATGAAATCGAGAACCCGCCCATCAGGCGAGACCATTGTGGGCTGCTGCTGATACACCTGCCGTTGCTGCGCGCTGGCCTCAGCGGGCAGGAGTACAGGTGTCATCGCTACGGCGAGACCGAACATTGCGTTAATTAAAAGTTTCACGATTCTGCGATCCCTTGGGTTCTTCCCAATACACACACGTTAATCTTGACCCTATTGTGAAAAAGATGAATTCGCGGTTAAAGCAATCTTAATTTCCCGTCGCTGCGATAGATTTTGCGTGATTGCGACGTCAACAGGTCAGTGAAGGAGCGACAATGCGAGCGCTGAAAGCCGGAAAATCTCCCGCCATCTTCCTTGATGAAACATCTCTGTTCGATATCGGCGCCTGCGTTGTCGATGGTATGGATATTGCTCCTGGACGTGCCATCCCCGATGATGGCGATCCCCGCATCGATCATTCGCTAGAGGGGTTTCTGTTCACCTGCGGTCCCGACCACATCCGCCATCCCGAGCCCATCGAGCATGACGCGAGCGGAAGAAAATACCCTCTGCATGGTTCGTTTTCCTCCCATCCTGTCGAGATAACGCATTGGTCTACTGAAGGTGGTAATGCGAATGCCGGGGCAAGGGTTCCGCTACGCCTGGCGGATGGCGGCACGGCGCTTCTGGAACGCGAGTGGACCATCGATGGCGAAACGGGCGAAGTGAGCCTCAACGACCGCGTGACAAACACCAGTGACACGACACGGCCCGTCTTCCACATGTACCACATGAATGTCGGCGCAAGGCTGTTCGATGATGCCGTGAAGCTGCAAGGCGCGATGTTCGAGAGCGGTGGCTTCGGCTGGCGGTTCGGTGAGGAGCCGGGCGGCGTCTTCTGCGTGCCAGCGGGCGATGACGGCAATGGCTGGGCCACCATGATGCTCGGACCGATTGCAGCCATTGGCGGGCGAACGCTCAAGGTCAGCTTTCGCACGGACACGCTTCCCTATTTGCAGATGTGGCGAAACCAGCAGGCACCGGCTGATGTCATGGGCATAGAACCGGTATCGCACCGCTGGGTTGGCCGTTCGGAGCTTGAGGCGGCAGGCGAGTTTCACATGCTGAAGCCGGGGGAGAACAGGACATACGGCCTGCGCTTTTCTATTCTCTAAGCCGGTCTTTAATTGGAATGGCTTGTCATTGACGCACCCGATTTAAGCCCTTACACCGGATGCGAAATTTGCAACGGCGCGGCAAAATATGCCGGGTTGCCATGGTTATCGGAGGACACGAAAATGGATATAAGGCGCATTGACGACGAATATTCCGTAAGCGGCCAGATCAGCGTTGCCGACCTCGACGAGGTCAAGGCGCTGGGTTTCAAATCCATCGTCTGCCACCGCCCGGATGGTGAAGAAGACGGCCAGCCGCTGTTTGCGGATATTGCCGAACGCGCCCAAGAGCTGGGCATCGCCGTTGCGCATGTGCCGGTCGGTCGCTTTGGCGTGGATGCCGATGCCGTGGCAGGCATGGTTGATGCCCTGGATGAGTTTCAGCGTCCGATGCTCGGTTTTTGCCGGTCCGGCGCGCGCTCCACGGCGATCTACGAAAAGACCCATCACATCCGCGGCTGATCCTGACCGCATCCATCCGTTCTATCAGAAGTACCAGAAGGAGTTTCCAGCATGAGCATCAAGCGTATCGAACCCGGCAAGCGCATGAGCGGCGCCGTCGTTCACGGCAGCACCGTCTACCTCGCCGGTCAGGTGGGTGAAGGCACATCCGTGACCGAACAGAGCAAGTCCGCTCTTGCCGAAGTCGACCGCCTGCTGGCTCTTGCCGGTTCCGACAAGTCGAAGATTTTGCAGACCATCATCTACATTTCCGACATGTCCACCTTCGGCGAAATGAACGCCATCTGGGAAAGCTGGATCGACCCGGCCAACCCACCAGCCCGCGCCACCAGCGAAGCAGCGCTGGCGACACCGGACTACAAGGTCGAGTTCATTGTGACAGCTGCGATCTAAGTGGTCTGATTCTTTTGAAAAAAGCCGGTTCTCGTGACCGGCTTTTTTATGGCTCCAATCATGTGGTCCATAGCGCGTCGAAACCTGACCCAACGCTCCGACCTCACGTAATAGCTCGGCATGCTTCGCCGTTCACGCGGCGTCATCCGCCCGTGGCTTGCTTCATCATCACCGCCTCGAAGACACACGCAAATGCGGAAATGTCTATGGTATGGTGTTTATCGTCGGCTCCGCATTTGCGTGGCTCCGCTCTTTCAAACCGCCAGACCGTATCTTGAAGATGCCGGGCCGACGTGTCGCCTTCCTGTGAACCGCCCCTGCCCCATCGTCCGAAACCCGTTAATGGAATTTCGTACCATGAGGCAGGCGCGCCCACAGGACATCACCTTTTATGACCACCCGCACGTCTGCGAACAATCACCACCCTGCGCCTGCCAGAAAGTGTCTCGCGAAAACACTCCAGCCGCGAAGGTGGGGAGATTGTAGGCATGGGTTTGGTGAGCGTGGAGAAAACTTTTTTTATTTTTTTGGGTGGGGAAAGTGGAGGTTTGTGGGTTTGGCTCACCCCCCTCTGCCCTGCC
>UCJU01000006.1:183182-237075 GCA_900472925.1 Hyphomicrobiales bacterium | reverse complement strand
ATCTCTCTCCTTATGGGGGAGATGGCCGGCAGGACAGGGGGGGGTGAGCGCCACCGATAAACACTAACGATCTGCCCGAACCTTACAGAATCCGCTCCAGCCGAACCTTCTGCAGATCCACCTGCATGGTCTCGGACCACTGGGTGCCTTGCCAGACCACCTCGAAACCGCACCGCTCATAAAGCCTGATAGCGTTGACGTTTCTGGCATGTGTCGCAATCCTGGCAATGGGAATGCCCGAGTTGCGCATCTCGTTGAGGAAATGCTCGACCAGCACCCGGCCAATGCCCTGCCCCTGAAAATCAGGGTCGATCCAGATGTCGGAAATGTAGTCGGGCTCACCCGCACGCGCACCCCACCCGGCGAGTGCGCCATCAATCTCGGCAATGGCGATATTGCATCGGGTTTCTGCGGCGAAGCTTTGGAATTCGCCGCGCACGCGCTCGATCACCACGGGATCGAGATAGGCATTTTCGAAAGCACTGCTGGATTTCCAGGCAGCGAAACCAACGAGGCCGACCGCTGTGCGATCGGCCTCCGTCATGGCTCGAATTTTAAGTCCGCTTACCACCACTTCGCAGGCGTGAACTTGCCCGCTGCCTGTTCAATTGCATAGGCCGTCTTGAACAGCGTCTCCTCTTCGAACGGCTTGCCGATGAGCTGGAGGCCCAGCGGCAGGCCCTTGCCGTCGAGGCCGGCTGGAACCGACATGGCGGGTAGACCGGCCATGTTGACGGTGATGGTGAAGACGTCCTGAAGGTACATTTTGACCGGATCGGCAGCCAGTTCCTTGTCGCCGATTTCAAAAGCCGACGATGGGGTGATGGGGGCGAGAACCGCATCGACGCCGTCGTGGAAGACGGTCTCGAAATCACGCTTGATGAGCGTGCGGACCTTCTGGGCCTTCAGATAATAGGCATCGTAGTAACCGGCAGACAGTACATAGGTGCCAACCATGATGCGGCGTTTGACTTCCGAGCCAAAACCGGCAGCGCGGCTTTTTTCATACATATCGGCAATGTCCTTGCCGTCTACGCGCAGGCCATAGCGAACGCCATCGTAGCGGGCAAGGTTGGATGAGGCTTCGGCAGGTGCCACAATGTAATAGGCTGGTAGCGCATATTTCGTGTGCGGCAGCGAGATATCGACGATTTCGGCACCGGCATCCTTTAGCCATGCAATGCCCTGCGCCCACAGCTTTTCGATCTCTTCGGGCATGCCCTCGACGCGATATTCCTTGGGGATACCGATTTTGAGACCTTTCAGGGACTGGCCGATCGCCTGCTCGTAATCCGGCACCGGCAGATCGACGGATGTGGTGTCCTTGGCATCGACGCTGGCCATCGACTTCAACAGAATGGCGGCATCGCGCACGTCGCGGGCAATCGGTCCGGCCTGATCGAGCGAAGAGGCGTAGGCGGCAACGCCCCAGCGCGAAACGCGGCCATAGGTTGGCTTGATGCCGACAGTGCCGGTGAAGGCTGCGGGCTGGCGGATGGAGCCGCCGGTATCGGTGGCTGTCGCACCGGCGCACAGATGCGCGGCAACGGCGGCAGCCGAACCACCGGAGGAGCCGCCGGGCACGAGCTTCTTGTCCGAGCCATTGGCGCGCCACGGGTTGACGACCGGGCCGTAATAGGAGCTTTCGTTGGACGAGCCCATCGCGAACTCATCCATATTGAGCTTGCCGAGCATGACGGCACCGGCATCCCACAAGTTCTGTGTGACGGTGGATTCGTATTTCGGTTTGAAACCATCCAGCACGTGAGAGCAGGCCTGGGTGTGGACATCACGAACGGCGAAGAGATCCTTGACGCCAAGCGGAATGCCTTCCAGCGCACCGCCATTGCCAGCGGCAAGCTTTTCGTCAGAGGCCTTAGCCATCTCGCGCGCCTTTTCAGGCGTGACGGCAACATAGGCGTTCAGCGCTTCATTGGCAGCATCGACGGCGACGAGATAGGCATCCGTCAGTTCAACGGCGGAAAACTCTTTGGCCTTCAGCTTGTCGCGGGCTTCGGCAATGGTCAGGCTGGTCAGGTCGGTCATATCGGCAACGGCTTTCAAAACTTTTAGATCGGGCAAAAACTTTTAGATCAGGCAAGTGGAAACGGGCTGGTGCAGCCTATTCGACCACCTTCGGAACGAGGAAGAAATTGCGATCGGTGTTGGGCGCGTTGGCCACGATATCCTCGGCCTTGCTGCCATCGCTGACGACGTCGGTGCGCTTCTTCATCGCAACCGGGGTCACTGATGTCATCGGCTCGACACCATCGACGTTCACTTCCGAAAGCTGCTCCACGAAACCGAGAATGCCATTCAGCTCGCCAAGCATTTTCTCGGCTTCTTCTTCGCTGACGGCAATACGGGCTAGGCGCGCAACGCGCTTCACGGTGGCGAGATCGACGGACATGGTTCTACTCCAGTCAAGAATTTTCCTACCCGCTATAATGACCGCGCCCGCAGTTCGCAACCATCATCCGCCACCGAAACAAGGCCGGAAATAATATTCGCCTTATACGGGAACTTATTATCTAAAGGCGAGTTTTCGCGCGGGGTGTATCGCCTCATTGCGCCTATCAACATGTCATTTGCAGCAGGAAGCGGGTGGGGCCGCTCATTTTTAAGCCTTATCACGTCTCGATCATGCTGTTTAACGGGGGTTAAATATGAATTTCGACATATCGAAAGTGCGTCACTCGAAGGAAAAGACGTACGGTTTTCTTACGCTGCTCATCGGCACGCTGGTTTGGCTGGCGGTTGCGGCTGGCATCCTCTACGTCGCGACAACGGAGAGCATCGCAATTCTCTTCGTTGTCCTGTTTTATATTCTCATCATCTGGTTTTTCTCCTACGTCGCACGCTCTCTGGTCCGAGCCTATATGATGGGCCATTACGTGCTGGTGAGCGAACAGCAGTTTCCGCAGCTCCACAAGATGGTCGCCGAAGGCGCACAGAAGCTGGGGCTGAAAGAAGTGCCGCGAGCCTTCGTCTACAATTCCAGCGGCGTGATGAATGCCATGGCGCTCACGCTTGTTGGTCGCACACGCTACATATGGCTGACATCTGCCCTGATCGATTCCGACGATGAAGAACAGGTAAGGTTCGTGATCGGCCACGAGTTGGGTCACCACGTTGCGGGCCATCTGGACGAGCCATGGAGCTTCCTGCGCCTGCCCGGCCTCGTTATTCCGTTTCTTGGTCAGGCCTATTCCCGCGCGCGCGAACTGACCTGCGACCGCGTTGGCCTCGTGGTTTCCGGCAACCTGAAGTCTTCCCGCACCGCTCTTCAAATGCTGGCCTGCGGCAGCGCCAAGCTGAATGAACAGATGAACCCGAATGCCTTTGAAGAGCAGGACAAGATGGTGCCGTCCATTGCAGGGTTCTTCCTCCATATCTTCTCGCTCTACCCGCGCCACACACGGCGTGTGGCAGCGTTGAGCGAGTGGAAGAATGCGCTGAGCAGCATTCCATCCGCGCCATCCCGGCCCGTGCAGACGGGGCGTGTCGAGCCGCAGATCGCTTGAGGTCAGAATCTAAAAGCCCGACAGGTTTTGCCTGTCGGGCTTTTTTGTCAGAACGTCAGCGCTTGACCGACGCCCGGCACATCGACACGGGTCTGGGAGCCATCCATGCCGGTCTGGAATTTTTCCGGCGTCTGATCGATGATACCGAATGTACCGTAGTGGCAGGGTATGACGTTGCGGAACTTGAAGAAGCGCTGGCAGGCCAGAGCCGCCACGGCACCGCCCATGGTGAAGCGATCGCCAATCGGGACAAGGCCGATATCGGGTTCGTGCAACTCGTTGATCAGGGCCATATCCGAGAAAATGTCTGTATCGCCCATGTGGTAAACGGTCGGGCCGTCTTCGAAATGCAGCATCAGGCCGTTGGCGCTACCGAGGGAATGGGAAATGCCGTCTTCGGTGATCTGCGCGGAGGAGTGCAGCGCATTGGTCAGGGTGGCGGAGAAGCCATCGAACGTCACGGTGCCGCCAGTACCCCCCATCTCGATTTTCTCCACTCCTCTGAAGCTCAGCCATGAGGCAAGGTCGGCGTTGGCGAACACGGTCGCACCGGTGTCTTTCGCCAGCTGAATAGTGTCGCCAACGTGGTCGCCGTGGCCGTGGGTCAGGAGAATATGCGTGATACCGCTCGCGACATCCTTGGCATTCTGGCCGGCAAAGCTGGGATTTCCCGTGAAAAACGGATCAATGAGGATTTTGGCGTTGCCGGTTTCGAGGCGAAATGCGGCATGGCCGAGCCAGGTGAGTTTCATGAAGTTCTCCTTTGTATTGCCTGTAGAGTATGACATAGGACGGGCCATATCATGGGACGACCCACCTTTTCGGATTGCGAAGATGACGACAGATAATGACGAATATGTGTATGACGAGGCGACCGGTGAATGGCGCCCTGCCTCCGAAGTTGCAGCACAGGCGGCCAAAGCCAACGAAGTGCGCGACGCCGCAGGCAACATTCTCGTCGATGGCGATTCCGTTTCTCTGATCAAGGATTTGAAGGTCAAGGGTGCCGGCACCACGTTGAAGCAGGGCACCGTCATCAAGTCTATCCGCCTCACGGATAATCCCGAAGAAATAGATTGCAGGCACGACGCGATCAAGGGTCTCGTGCTGCGCACCGAATTCGTGCGCAAACGCTGAGAACGATGCCATGGCGACGCTAACGATCGAAGAACTTGCAGACGTCTTGCAGACGGGCCAGGCCATTGCCGGGCTGGACCTTGGCACCAAGACGATCGGCCTTGCGATGTCGGATCTGTCGCGACGTTTCGCAACCCCTCGCCCGGTTTTGAAGCGCGTGAAATTTACCGCGGATGCGCAGGTGTTGCTGGATTTCGCGGCCAGAGAAAAAGTGGCCGCGTTCATCATCGGCCTTCCCACGAATATGGACGGCTCAGCCGGGCCGCGCGTTCAGGCTACACGCGCCTTCGTGCGCGCCATGAGCGAGAAGACCGAACTGCCCTTCGTCTACTGGGATGAGCGGCTGTCCACCGTGGCTGCCGAGCGGGCGCTTCTGGAGATGGACGTATCCCGCGCAAAACGTGCGCAACGGATCGATTCGGCGGCGGCAAGCTTCATTCTTCAGGGAGCGCTGGACAGGCTGTCGGCTCTGGGCAGGGACGCCGCCTCTTTCGAGGGGTAACGGCGGCGCCACCAGGCGGAAATGTCCTTGCGCTTGCGAAAACCGATAATGCCAAAAACGATCAGGCTATCGAATGCGATGGCGCGCGCAACGAGCGGCGGTATGCTTTCCGGCGCGATACCCAGCACGTTGCCGTAAATCTGGAAGACCAGATCGTGGCTTTCACGTGTGAGCATGAAGAAACCGAAGCTCATGTCGTAATAGGACAGGAAGTACCACGCACCCAAAAACGCAACGGGGCCAGCCCACAGGATCAGAAACCACTTCATGCTGTCTGACCTCGCCAAAAGAAGGTGTCCGGCACGGCAGCGATGACTGCCCAGCGCAGACAGGCCATGAGGCACAGGTTCACGGTCGGCACATCGATGTCCAACGGCAGCATTGCAAAGAACGTCATCATGACGGTCAAGGATATCCAGCGGGGCACGGCGGTTCCTTTTCATACGCCCACAGGCGCATGGTTAATAATTCCTTAATATAATGATCTTTGCCCCTTGAGCGGGCAAATAAAAGTTGCGGTTATGGTTAACGAAATATGAAGGGCTGTGGATAAACTCGTCCCCTCAGCGTAAGAACGCGTGATGGAGCATTAAGGTCCAACCGGGCGCTCAGGAACAGGTAACGGCCTCAATCAACCGTAAACGCCGCGAACGATCCGCTTCACGGCCGTGCCGATCTTGTCCCAATCCCGCGCTGTTTTCAGCGCAACACCGGCAAACTGCCCGTTTGTGGCACCACTGATGACCAGATGCTGGATGGCGGCGAAGAGGACTGCATTGATGGCAGCGGTATCGCCCCCCTTCGGCGCCTCCAGCGAGCCACGCATTTTATCCAACCATTTCGACAATGCCTTTGCGCGAGCGTCGGCCAGTTGCCTGACCTGCGGCGTATGTTCGGATACTTCCCAGGCAATGATCTTGCAGACCAGCGGATCGCTGCGCAGCGCATCGAGATAAGACAGCGCCAGCCGCTCCATCAGGTCGCCATAGGTCAGCAGAAACATGCCGCCGGTGTCTTCGGGAATGCGATCCTTCACCCATGAAACCAGATCTTCACCGATGGCTGTGACCAAGCCCTCCAGGCCACCGAAATAACGATAGATCAGCTGCTTGTCGCACCCTGCCCGCCGCGCCACCGCGTTGATGCCAAACCCCTGAAACCCCTCCTGCGCCAACAGAGCTTTGGCAGCGGAGAAAATGGCCTTCTCGGTCGCAGCACGGTCTTTTACGCGCTTTTCAGGGACAGCCTCAACAGCAGTATCTTCAATTGCCAGCATGTTCCCGCAACTCTCCGCGTGGTGACGTCATCAACGCAGTTAGCAAAGGGTTAATTCGAGGACAATGCGATAGACGGTTGGAAGCCCAAGGTTCTTGTGGATGACACAAGGAACGGGGATTCGCGGAGGAAATCTCGCTCAGGCCGCCGGCGGATACAGCAGATCGATGATGTAGGTCGCATCGAACCGGCTATCCAGCATGCCGTAAGTGTGGCGCCAGCCGCCTGCTAGGCGTGTTTCGAGGAAGGCGTCGGCGATGCGACCGGCACCGATGCGGCAGAGTTCTGCGGCGGCGGCGGCGAGTGCGAATTGTTCGACCAGCAGGCGGGCGGCACCTTCGTCGCGTTCGCACAAAGCGATAGCGGCGCGCAGGACTTCGGTGGTTTTCTTGCCGGAAGGACCGAGATCGCGCTCGAGCGTTTCAAAGACGAGGTCGAACAAATCCTTACCGCGCTGGAGAACACGCAGCACGTCCAGCGCCATGACGTTTCCGGAGCCTTCCCAGATGGCATTGACCGGCGCTTCGCGATAATGGCGGGCGATGGGGCGGTCTTCTATGTAACCGTTGCCACCAAGGCTTTCCATGGCTTCATAGATCAAGGCCGGAGCGATCTTGCAGCACCAGTATTTGACGATCGGCGTCATGACACGCGCATAGGCAGCCTCAGCCGGGTTGTTGCGCGCCGCGTCGAAAGCAGACGCCAGGCGGAACGAGAGCGCGGTTGCAGCGGCCACGTCCAGCGCCATATCGGCGAGCACACGTGTCATGACCGGCTGGGTGACCAGCGGCTTGCCGAAAACATTTCGGCCACGGGCGAAGTGCACCGCTTCCGCCAGAGAGGCGCGCATCATGCCCGCAGAGCCCAGCGCGCAATCCAGCCGCGTCAATGTCACCATATCGAGAATGGTGCGGATACCGGCGCCGGGCTCGCCCAGCAGATAGCCGAAGGCATCGGTAAATTCGACCTCAGCAGAAGCATTGGAGCGATTGCCGAGCTTGTCCTTCAGCCGCTGGAAATGCAGGCCATTGGCCGAACCGTCTTCCAGAAAACGCGGCACGAGGAAACAGCCCATGCCATCGCCCATCTGCGCCAGCATGACGAAGCCATCGCTCATGGGGGCCGACAGGAACCATTTATGGCCAGACAGGCGATAGATGCCTTCACCGACCCGCTCTGCCGTGGTGCGGTTGGCGCGCACATCCGTGCCGCCCTGCTTTTCCGTCATGCCCATGCCGATGGTGACGGCTGTCTTCTGCATGGCGGGTTTCTGCGACGAATCATATTTGCGCGACAGGATTTTCGGCGCCCATTCCTTCTGCACGCGAGGCGAGCTCATGAGCGCGGCGACGGAGGCGTGCGTCATGGTCAGCGGGCAGAGATGACCTGCCTCGAGCTGTGCCGTGAGATAGAATTTCGTGGCGCGGGCCTTGTGCTCGTTGCCGCGTGTCTCGGGCGTGTTTTCCCAGGCGCTACTGTGCAGGCCAGACGACATGGAACGGCGCATCAAGGCGTGCCAGGCCGGGTGGAACTCCACCTGATCGAGACGCTCGCCGCGTGGGCCGTGGGTGTGCAGCTTGGGCACACTGACATTGGCCATGCGGGCCAGTTCCTGCGCCTCCGCCGATGTCACGTAGCGCCCAATCTGGTCGAATTCATCGCGCAGGGTGCGCGAAAGACCTGATGTCAAATCCACGATCAACGGGTCTGAGCGATAGGCATTGATGCCGGACCAGAGGTTAGGCTGGTTCAGATCGGCAAGCTGTTCTTCGGTCCGGTTCATATTCGTCATCGCGTGGCTATATCGGGATTCGCATTTTATTGCATGTATTCGGTGGCCCCGGCTTATCGCATGCTTGCCGACAAAGCCACCTGTCTTTATAGACCCGTGGACCAAGCCCGCAGCGCGGCGACAAGCTCTATTGCGACCCGGAGGAGAGTTCCTATGGCCTATTTTCCCCACCGCCACCTTCTGGGCATAAAGGGGCTATCCCATGAGGATATCACCACTCTTCTCGACAAGGCCGACGAGGCAGTGCAGATCAGCCGCCAGCGCGAGAAGAAAACCTCGACCCTTCGAGGGCTGACGCAGATCAATCTGTTTTTCGAAGCGTCCACCCGCACGCAGTCGTCGTTCGAACTTGCCGGCAAGCGCCTGGGTGCCGATGTCATGAACATGTCGGTCGGCAATTCTTCCGTCAAAAAAGGCGAGACACTGATCGACACGGCCATGACGCTGAACGCCATGCGCCCCGATGTGCTGGTGGTGCGCCACTCCTCTGCCGGTGCAGCCGCCCTTCTGGCGCAGAAAGTCGCCTGCTCGGTGGTCAATGCCGGTGATGGCCAGCACGAACATCCGACACAGGCGCTGCTCGACGCGCTGACGATCCGCCGCACCATCGGCAGGCTGTCTGGCATCACGGTGGCGATCTGCGGTGATGTGCTGCATTCCCGCGTTGCCCGCTCCAACATCATTCTATTGAACCAGATGGGTGCACGGGTGCGCGTCGTTGCGCCGCCGACACTGCTGCCAGCGGGCATCGCGGATATGAGCGTGGAAGTCTATCACGACATGAAGGAGGGGCTGAAAGGCGCCGACGTGGTGATGATGTTGCGTTTGCAGCGAGAGCGCATGTCCGGTTCCTTCGTGCCCTCGGTGCGCGAATATTTCCATTATTATGGGCTCGATGCCGAAAAGCTGAAGGCTGCCAAGGAAAACGCCATGGTCATGCACCCCGGCCCGATGAACCGTGGCGTCGAAATCTCGTCCGAAGTGGCGGACGGTCCGCAGAGCGTGATCGAAAGCCAGGTGGAAATGGGTGTTGCGGTGCGCATGGCGGTTATGGAAACCCTTCTTCTTTCGCAAAATCAGGGAGAGCGCGTATGAGCACCGTTCTCAAAAATGTCCGCATCATCGATCCCTCACGTAATCTGGACGAGGTCGGAACGATCATCATTGGGGCCGATGGCAATATCCTTGCAGCTGGCAAGGACGCGCAGAATCAGGGTTTCCCGGAAGGGACGACAGTGCGCGATGCCAAAGGATTGGTTGCCACACCGGGTCTGGTCGACGCCCGCGTCTTCGTCGGCGAACCCGGTGCGGAACACCGGGAAACCATCGAATCCGCTTCACGCGCAGCGGCAGCGGGCGGCGTGACCAGCATGATCGTGATGCCGGATACCGACCCTGTGATCGACGACATCGCGCTGGTGGAATTCGTGAAGAAGACGGCCCGCGACAAGGCGCTGGTCCATGTCTATCCGGCAGCGGCGCTGACCAAGGGGCTGCGCGGTGACGAGATGACGGAGTTCGGTATGCTGAAGGAGGCAGGTGCCGTTGCCTTCACCAATGGCCGCAAGGCGCTGTCGGATACGGCCGTACTGCGCCGTGCGATGACCTATGCCCGCGAGCTGGGCGCGGTGATAGCACTGGAAACCCGCGACCAGTATATCGGCCATGGCGATATGAATGAAGGGCTGCTTGCCAGTTGGCTCGGTCTTTCCGGCATTCCGAAAGAGGCGGAAATCATTCCATTGGAACGCGATCTGCGCATCGCCGCACTGACGCGGGCCAACTACCACGCCGCCAAGATTTCCGTGCGCGAATCTGCCGATGCGATGAAAGCTGCCAAGGACAGGGGCGTCAAAGCGACCTGCGGTGTTTCCATCAACCATTTGACGCTCAACGAGAACGATATTGGCGAGTACCGCACCTTCTTCAAGCTGTCGCCGCCACTGCGCTCCGAAGACGACCGCATGTCGATGGTTGAAGCGCTGAAAGACGGAACAATCGATATCATCGTATCCTCGCATGACCCACAGGATGTCGACACCAAGCGTCTGCCGTTTTCGGACGCAGCAAGCGGTGCGGTCGGTCTCGAAACCATGCTGTCGGCAGCACTGCGTCTCTACCACAGCGACCACGTGCCGCTGATGCGCCTGATCGACGCCTTGTCCACCCGCCCCGCCCGGATTTTCGGACTGGACGCGGGAACGCTCAAACCAGGGGCAAAGGCCGATATCACGCTGATCGATTTGGACGAGCCATGGCTCGTATCCGAGAGAAATCTGGTATCAAGGTCCAAGAACACGCCATTCGAAGACGCCCGCTTTACTGGCCGCACAGTTGCGACCTATGTTGCAGGCAAGCTGGTTCATTCCACACACTAAGAACGACACGACCTAGGGGACATCGGAATGAACGCATTGACTGACTGGCAGACGGCGCCAGCACTTCTCGCCCTTGCTGCCGTGATCGGCTATTTGCTGGGGTCTATCCCGTTCGGCCTGATCCTGACGCGGGCGGCCGGACTGGGCGATGTTCGCAATATCGGCTCCGGCAATATCGGTGCGACCAATGTTTTGCGCACCGGAAACAAAAAGCTGGCCGCAGCGACATTGCTGCTGGACGCCCTGAAGGGCACGGCGGCGGTGCTGATTGCCAATGCGCTGTGGGGCCATGAAGCATCGCTGGTTGCCGGTTTCTTTGCGTTTCTTGGCCACCTTTTCCCAGTCTGGCTGGGCTTCAAGGGTGGCAAGGGTGTCGCCGTCTACATTGGCGTCTTGCTGGGCGTTGCGCCCCTCATGATGCTGGCCTTCGCCGCGATCTGGATTGCGACGGCTTTCCTCACGAAATACTCATCTCTTTCCGCATTGGTTGCAATGCTTGTCATTCCGGTTGCATTGTGGATATTAGGACCTGAGAAGACGGCTCTGCTGGTAACGCTGCTCAGCGTTATTTCCTGGTTCATGCATCGGGAAAATATCGAGCGGTTGCTGGCGGGCACTGAAAGCAAGATCGGGAAGAAGGGCTGAGACGAAAAGTCTCGCCCTCATTGGGGGTGAGATATGCCGCATGATGGCGATATTAAACGCGGCATTCCGCTGACCGACCGGCAACGCATTGCATGGTTGCGGCTGATCCGCAGCGACAATATCGGCCCCGTCACCTTTCGCGAACTCATCAATCATTTCGGAAGCGCGGAAAAAGCGCTGGACGCCCTACCCGATCTTTCGCGCCGAGGTGGTTCGGCCCGCAGTCCGCGTATTGCAACCGTGCCGGATACCGAACGGGAAATCGAAGCCGCAGCAAAGTTCGGCGCGCGCTTCGTCGGTATTGGCGAGCCGGATTATCCACCGGCGCTGCGCGAGATCGACGGTGCGCCACCGATCATCTCGATGAAAGGTTCGGGTCGCGCCGCCGTTCGGCCATCCATCGGCATCGTCGGCTCCCGCAACTCCTCTATCAATGGATCGAAATTTGCGGCCATGCTGGCACGGCAATGCGGACAGGCCGGATATACGATTGCGTCAGGTCTCGCCCGTGGTATCGATGCCGCGGCCCATGCCGCAAGCCTGACCACCGGCACCGTGGCGATGCTGGCGGGCGGGCTGGACAAGCCTTATCCGCCAGAAAATCTGCGGCTGCTGGATGAGATCTACAGCAATGACGGCGCCAGCATCAGTGAGATGCCATTCGGTTGGGAGCCACGTGCCCGCGACTTTCCGCGTCGCAACCGCCTGATTGCGGGCGTTTCCATGGGCGTGCTGATCGTGGAAGCGGCTGACAGATCCGGCTCGTTGATTACGGCGAGGCTTGCTGGCGAATTCGGGCGCCTGGTTTTCGCGGTCCCCGGCTCGCCGCTGGATGCCCGTTGCCACGGCACCAACCGGCTGATCAAGGATGGCGCGATGCTGGTGACGGAGGCTGCGGACATACTGGATGCGCTGCGGCCCTTGATGGAGCCGATGCTGCCCATTCAACATGTGGCGAATGAAAGCTCCGAGGACATCGACATATCACCACCCGGCGACGATGACCGCAGCATCATTGCGTCCGCACTCGGACCGTCACCCGTGGAAACGGATGACATTATTCGTCATACGGGGTTGCCAGCATCAACCGTCTATCTCGTGTTGCTGGAACTGGACATTGCCGGTCGGTTAAATCGGCATTCTGCGGGTCGCGTTTCGCTTGTCATGGCTGACTGAAAGGTCTCGCCGGCCCGATTGGATGTCGCCCGCCTCAATATAAGCCATTTCTATGAGATAACAGAGCATGTCGGCGCCTTCACGCTCGCTGACTGTGCGCAATTCAGCGAGCATCTGCCTGATGTAGGCGAGATTTTCCGATGTCTGCTGCTCCCTGCTCTCGCTGCTGTTTTGTGCGCTGACGACCATATTGACCTCAATTGAACCAGTGGAAAGTGACGTTATGAAAAAGAGCGTCGCTCAACTTGAGCAACCATAACTTGTTTATCTTTAATTGCAAATGAGAATTAAATCCCCGAAAGGTTGCATCGTGTTGTAATGGCAGAAAAACGCCCCTTGCCTCTTGACCCAAGCGCATTACCTGTCCATGTCGAAATAAAGGTAGCGTTGTTGCGGGTCAGAAGCGGCAGGGCATGTTAACGGGCAAGTTCCGAAAGAAGAAAATATGAATGTCGTTGTCGTAGAATCCCCGGCAAAAGCAAAGACGATCAACAAGTATCTCGGCTCAGGCTACAAGGTGCTGGCATCGTTCGGCCACGTTCGCGATCTTCCCGCGAAAGATGGCTCTGTGCTTCCCGATCAGGATTTCGAAATGCTCTGGGAGGTCGATCCGGCCTCGCAGAAGCGCATGAAAGAAATCGCCGATGCTGTAAAGGCCTCCGACGGATTGTTTCTGGCGACCGACCCGGATCGCGAAGGTGAAGCCATTTCCTGGCACGTTCTCGATCTGTTGAAGAAGAAGAAGGTGATCGGCGACAAGCCGGTAAAGCGCGTCGTGTTCAACGCCATCACGAAGAAGGCCGTGCTCGATGCGATGGCCGATCCGCGCGACATCGACGTTCCCCTGGTGGATGCCTATCTGGCCCGCCGTGCGCTCGACTATCTCGTCGGCTTCAACCTCTCCCCCGTTCTGTGGCGCAAGCTGCCGGGTGCGCGCTCGGCTGGCCGTGTTCAGTCCGTGTCGCTGCGTCTGGTCTGCGACCGGGAAGCGGAAATCGAACGGTTCGTTTCCGAGGAATACTGGAATATATCCGCGCTGTTGAAGACGCCGCGCGGCGATGATTTCGAGGCAAAGCTGGTGTCTGCCGATGGCAAGCGCCTGCAAGGACGATCGGTGAAGACCGGCGATGACGCCAACCGTTTGAAGACATTGCTGGAGGGCGCGACCTATACCGTCGATACGGTCGAGGCCAAGCCCGTCAAGCGCAACCCCGGCCCTCCCTTCACGACATCGACATTGCAGCAGGCCGCATCCTCGCGCATGGGCTTTTCCGCCTCGCGCACGATGCAGGTGGCGCAGCGGCTTTATGAAGGTATCGACATCGGCGGCGAGACTGTCGGTCTCATTACCTATATGCGTACCGACGGTGTGCAGATGGCACCGGAAGCGATCGAGGCTGCCCGCAGCGCAATCGGCGACCAGTTCGGTGCCCGTTACGTGCCGGACAAGGCGCGCCTTTATTCCACCAAGGCCAAGAACGCTCAGGAAGCGCACGAAGCCATTCGTCCGACCGATTTCAGCCGCACGCCCGATCAGGTCAAGAAGTACCTGGATTCCGATCAGTTGCGGCTTTACGAACTTGTCTGGAAGCGTGGCATCGCGAGCCAGATGGCGTCTGCTGAAATCGAGCGTACGACCGTTGAAATTCTGGCCGACAACAAGGGCGAAAAGGCTGGCCTTCGCGCCGTCGGTTCGGTCATCCGTTTCGATGGCTTCATTGCCGCCTATACCGACCAGAAGGAAGATGGCGAGCAGAGCGACGATGGCGACGAAGATGGCCGCCTGCCGCAGATCAATGCCCGCGAAGCTCTTGCAAAGCAGAAGATCAACGCCAGCCAGCACTTTACCGAACCGCCACCGCGCTATTCGGAAGCGTCGCTGATCAAGAAGATGGAAGAGCTCGGCATCGGTCGTCCTTCCACCTATGCGGCGACACTGAAGACGCTGAGCGACCGTGAATATATCATCGTCGACAAGCGCAAGCTCGTGCCGCATTCGCGCGGACGGCTGGTGACGGCGTTCCTCGAAAGCTTCTTCACGAAATACGTGGAATATGATTTCACCGCCGATCTGGAAGAAAAGCTCGACCGGATCTCTGCGGGCGAGCTGGACTGGAAACAGGTTCTTCGTGACTTCTGGAAGGACTTCTTCGCCCAGATCGAAGACACCAAGGAACTGCGCGTTACCAACGTGCTGGATGCCCTGAACGAGGTTCTGGCACCGCTGGTGTTCCCGGCCCGCGAAGACGGCTCCGATCCGCGCATCTGCCAGGTCTGCGGCACCGGCAACCTGTCGCTCAAGCTCGGCAAATACGGCGCTTTCGTCGGCTGCTCGAACTACCCCGAGTGCAATTTCACCCGCCAGCTGAACTCCGATGGCGCCGAGGCGGAAGCTGCGGCCTTGAACGAGCCGAAGGCGCTGGGTGCGGACCCGCATACGGGCGAAGAACTGACGCTGCGGTCGGGTCGTTTCGGACCCTACATTCAGCGTGGCGAAGGCAAGGAAGCCAAGCGCTCGTCGCTGCCCAAGGGCTGGAAGCCTGAAGACATCGACCACGAGAAGGCTTTGGCGCTCATCAACCTGCCGCGCGATATCGGCAAGCACCCGGAATCGGGCAAGATGATTTCGGCAGGTCTTGGCCGTTACGGGCCGTTCCTGTTGCATGATGGTGGTTATGCCAACCTCGAAAGCATCGAGGATGTGTTCTCCATAGGCCTGAACCGGGCTGTGACTGTGATTGCCGAGAAGAAGGCATCGCCGGGTCGCGGGCGCTCTGCCACACCAGCAGCACTGAAGGAACTGGGCGACCACCCGGATGGCGGTGCAATTACCGTTCGTGACGGCAAATACGGCCCTTACGTCAACTGGGGCAAGGTCAATGCGACCATTCCCAAGGCGCAGGCACCTGATACAGTGACGCTGGATGAAGCGCTGGTTCTGATTGCCGAGCGCATCGCCAAAACCGGCACCGGCAGCAATGGCAAGCCCGTGAAGGCAAAGAAGGCGGCAGCGCCGAAAAAGACAACCAAGGCTGCGAGCGCCGATGGCGAGACCAAAGCCAAGGCGAAGCCAAAGGCTGCGGCAAAACCAAAAGCGGCTGCAAAGCCCAAAACAGCGGCCAAAGCAAAGGCCGCTCCCAAAGCGAAGAAGGCAGAATCTTGAGCAAGGCACCGCGTAAGACATCCGGCTCGGCGGGCGATGGCTTCGGCCGCACCGGTCGCGGAAAAAAAGTTCTCGAATCTGCTGGCATCATCCATGGTCAGGTTCCACCGCGCGATGTGCTGCTGAAGTTCATCGCCGAACATCCCGACCAAGCCTCCAAGCGCGAGATCGCCAAGGCTTTCGGGTTGAAGGGCGAGACGCGCATCGAACTGAAGGCTCTTTTGAAGGAGCTTGAGACCGATGGCATGGTGCACAAGAGCCGCAAGTCGCTGATGCGCCCGGGCGGCCTTCCGCCTGTGACGGTTCTTGACATCACCACCCGCGACAAGGATGGCGGCCTGATCGGTCGTCCTGCCGAATGGCCGGAAGAGAACGGAGCGGCACCTGCCGTCATCATCCGCCAATCCTCTGCCGACCGCCAAAAGGGCAAGGCCCCGGTGGGCGGCATTGGTGACCGGGTGCTGGCAAAGATTTTCCCCTCCAAGGACGTCGGCGGCCCGGCCTATACGGCGCGCATCATCAAGCTGATCGACAGACGTCAGGGCGGATCGCTCGGTGTCTTCAAGGAAACGCCGGGTGGCGGCGGTCGCCTGATGCCGATCGAGCGTCGTGGCGATGAAATGGTCATCGATCCCGATGGCGTGGGCGATGCCAGGGACGGCGATCTGGTTGAAGTTGAAACCTCGCGCAACAGCGGTCGATACGGTCTTCCACGCGCCAAGGTGCTTTCCGTGGTGGGTTCGGTTGCGTCGGAAAAGGCGATCTCGATGATTGCCATTCACGCCCATGGCATTCCGCACATCTTCCCGTCGGATGTTCTGGCGGCTGCGGATGCGGCCAAGCCGGCAACCATGGCGCATCGTGAAGACTGGCGCAAACTGCCGCTCATCACCATCGACCCCGCCGATGCCAAGGACCACGACGACGCCGTCTATGCGGAGCTGGACCCCTCGCCCGACAATCCGGATGGCGTGATCGTGACCGTAGCGATTGCCGATGTCTCCTACTACATCCGGTCCGGCTCGCCGCTGGACCGCGAAGCGCTGAAGCGCGGCAACTCGGTGTACTTCCCGGACCGCGTGGTGCCGATGCTGCCAGAGCGCATTTCCAATGACCTTTGCTCGCTTAAAGAAGGCGTGGATCGCCCGGCGCTGGCCGTGCGCATGGTGTTTTCCAAGGAAGGCCGCAAGGCCAGCCACACCTTCCACCGCATCATGATGAAGAGTGCGGCCAAGCTCTCCTACCAGCAGGCGCAGGCCGCCATCGACGGCAACCCTGATGACAAGACCGGCCCGATGCTGGAGCCTATTCTGCGTCCGCTCTGGCACGCCTATGAGGTGATGAAGATCGGTCGCGACCGTCGCCAGCCACTTGAGCTGGATATGCCGGAGCGCAAGATTATTCTGGCAGCCGATGGCACGGTCGACCGTGTGCATGTTCCCGAACGTCTCGATGCGCACAAGCTGATCGAAGAGATGATGATCCAGGCCAATGTGTGCGCCGCTGAAACGCTGGAAGTGAAAAAGCAGCGTCTGGTCTACCGCGTGCATGACGCCCCGACGATTGCCAAGCAGGAAGTGCTGCGCGAGTTCCTGACCACCATCGGCTATTCGCTGGTGAAGGGCGGGCAGGTTCGCGCCAATTCGTTCAACGGCATTCTGGCGCGCGCAGTCGATACGCCGCATCAGATTATGGTCAACGAGATGGTGCTGCGCTCGCAGAGCCAGGCGATCTACAGCCCTGACAATATCGGCCATTTCGGCCTCAACCTGATGAAATACGCCCATTTCACCTCACCAATTCGACGTTATGCCGACCTTATCGTGCACCGTGCGCTCGTGGGTTCGCTGGGCCTTGGCGAAGGCGGCATCACACCGCAGGAAGAGGCGACGCTTGCCGATGTGGCTGCCGAAATTTCGACCTTCGAGCGCCGCGCCATGGCGGCGGAACGCGATACGGTCAACCGGCTGATCGCGCATCATCTTTCCAAGCGTGTGGGGGAAGAATTCGAGGGCCGGGTCGGCGGTGTCACCAAGGCGGGACTATTTGTCGCGCTTCCACAGTTTGGTGCTGACGGGTTCGTTCCTATATCTACACTGGGTACGGACTACTACATCTATGACGAGGCGCATCAGGCTCTGACAGGTGAAAAGACCGGACTTGGCTATCAGCTGGGCGATACGGTTCAGGTTCGCCTTGCTGAGGCCGTGCCGCTTGCCGGTGCCTTGCGGTTCGAAATGTTGAGCGATGGCAAGAAGATGCCAACCGCGACACGGTCCTTCCACAAGACGACACGCCGCACCAGCGGCCCGACACCCGGCACGAGGCCACCACGCAGACGCCGATAACACGTCCAGGGGACAAGCGCATGACAACGACCGAAACGCAGACAGTACAGTATGGTGGGACACCGGAAGACCGTCCGCTGGGCCGCTCGATCATGCGCGGCATTCTCAGCCGTTGCCCCGCCTGCGGCAACGGCCGCCTGTTTCGGGCGTGGCTGAAGCCGGTGGATGAATGCGCCTCCTGCGGTGAAGACATGCACCACCAGCGTTCCGACGATCTGCCGCCCTATATCTCGATCATGATTCTCGGCCACGTCGCCGTTGGCGGCTTCATGATGACGGATACGGTTTTTCTGGTGCCGATGTGGGTTCATTTCGCCATCTGGGTGCCAATCACCATTCTGGTTGCATTGCTGACGATCCAGCCCATCAAGGGCGGCGTCATCGGTCTTCAATGGGCCTTAAAGATGCACGGCTTCAGCAATGAGCCGGAGAAAAAGCAGATCGACGGCTCGTCTCATTGATCCCGCGCATTGCCAATGCGTTCCAAACCATCGCCTGAAACCTCACCCTACATGCGTCCCAGGGACGCAGCCTCCATCCTTCTTCTCGACAGGTCGAAAGGAACCGCACGTGTGCTGGTGGGCAGACGCAGCAGCGCGCATGTGTTCATGCCGGATGTCTTCGTATTTCCTGGCGGGCGAAGAGATGCCCGCGACCACGCTTTGCCCTATAGCGGCGATCTACACCCAGCCGTCCGTGACAGGCTTATCCGGGCCTCCTCCCGGCCATTGACGGTATCAGGAGCGCGCGCACTGGCGCTGGCGGCCATTCGCGAGCTGCATGAGGAAACAGGCCTGCGTTTCGGTGCCGGCGCAGGCGAGCCACAAAGGCCTGACCTATCTAGGCTGCGTTTCGTGGCACGCGCCATCACCCCGCCCGGTAGAGTCAGACGTTACGACACGCGCTTTTTCTGCTGTTTTACGGATGAAGTCGGCATTGATCCGGCCTGTATCAGCGATTCGGAAGAGCTGCTGGACCTGCAATGGCTTGACATTTGTGACAATAACAGTCTGAACATGGCCCCGATTACGCGTATGGTTCTCGAAGATGTCACAAAGTTCATGATAGGTGATCCTTCATTGCAATTCGAAAGCCCGGTGCGACAATATTTCGAGCGTCGCGGCATATTTATTCGTGGCTTTTTATAAAAGGTCTCCATGTCCCATCCCAAATGCGACGCCGACGACATTCACTGGCCATCGCTCATTGCCGCAATATCCGCCATCAGCGCCGTTGGCATCGCCATCGGACTAGGCTTGCCGCTTCTGAGCATCATCCTCGAGAAGCGCGGAATCTCATCCACGATGATCGGTCTCAACACTGCCATGGCAGGCGTGGCCGCCATGATGGCAGCACCGGTGACCAGTCGCCTTGCGCATGATTTCGGTGTTGCACGCACGATGATGACGGCTGTCGTCGTATCCGCCATCAGCGCGCTGGGATTTTATTTCGCCGATGCCTTCTGGATGTGGTTCCCGCTGCGAATCGTCTTTCACGGCGCAACGACGATGCTGTTCATTCTTTCCGAGTTCTGGATCAACGCCGCAGCGCCGCCGAAACGGCGTGGTCTGGTGCTGGGAATGTATGCAACGGGCATGGCGGTGGGCTTTGCCGGCGGGCCATTGCTGTTCTCCGCACTTGGCAGTGATGGAATCACGCCGTTTCTCGTCGGTTGCGGCATCATACTCATGGCCGCAATCCCCATCTATCTTGCGCGCCACGAAAGCCCGGATCTGGACGAGAAGCCCGCCCATCATTTCGTGCGCTACATCTGGCTGGTGCCGATGGCGTCTGCGGCAGCTTTCGTCTACGGCTCGGTTCAGGCGGGCGGGCTGTCGCTGTTTCCCGTTTACGCGACACGTGAAGGCTTTGGCGAGTCGCAGGCCGCGCTGCTGCTGACCGTAATGGCCATCGGCAACATGGCGTTCCAGATTCCCATCGGCATGCTTTCGGATCGCATCAAGGACCGGCGCGTCCTTTTGGGGCTCATGGCGCTGACAGGCGTCATCGGGACGCTTGCCCTGCCCTTGCTGGTGGATAACTGGATGTTGCTGGCATCGATGCTGCTGCTATGGGGCGGCTGCGTATCGGGCATGTACACGGTCGGCCTGACGCATCTGGGCTCGCGCCTGACAGGCTCGGACCTTGTCGCTGCGAACGCGGCATTCATCTTCTGCTACGCCGTCGGCACGATCGCTGGTCCACAGACGGTCGGCATTTCCATGGATGTTCTCGGAACAGATGGATTTGCGTGGGCATTGGCGATGTTTTTCGGCCTTTACGTGGCTCTTTCCATTGCCCGTTCGGTTTTCGGATCAAAACAGACTTGACTTTTCGGGCGCGATCCGTAGTTTCGCGCCAGATTTAGCCGGGGTCGAACAGGTCCCGGCTCACTAATTTGTTAAAGGCAGGACGACCATGGCGAAAGCTACAACAATCAAGATCAAGCTGCTGTCGACGGCCGACACCGGTACTTTCTACGTCACTACGAAGAACAGCCGTACATTCACGGACAAGATGACAAAGACGAAGTACGACCCAGTCGTACGCAAGCACGTTGAGTTCAAGGAAACGAAGATCAAGTAATTTCCTTCGCATAGCATCCACAAGAACGCGCCCTTCGAGGCGCGTTTTTTGTTTTTGTGATGCGCCAACCCGCGTTGGATATGCGATCTCGCCAAAGCCTCCGGCAGGCGGATGCTGGAAAGTTCGATACGTTTCGAGTGGAAAGTAAAGAGTGGGTCGACCGGGACAGCACCGACAGTACGAGGAACCGTTCAATGCGTCTCCGGTCGACCAGCCCCAAGACCCAGGAGATGCGGCGGACCTGAGCACCATGGGGTATTCAAACGAGTTACTGTCCACGATAGAAAGACATCACCCGAAGAACGACCGCTTCCGCTTGCTTTGCAACGACTAAAACGCGCTGTGAGGGCGGAAGTTATCTTGTTGATTAAGTGTTGCTCAGCACCTGAACAAAATCAATAGACCGTTAATCGAATCGGTCTCAAAACTGCACATATGGTTAAATATCCCAAGGTGATACATAGGCTGCCCTAAAGTAGAGCATAAGGATACATAATAAGTACTAGTAGTATTACCGGGAAAACTGCTCTACTTAAAAAATCTGTCCATCAAAAATTCGGATGGTCCGTGGAAATGGTCAGAGATCTACAAAGCTAAGGGTGCTCAGGAAGATTTCAAATACAAATCTATTCTACGAGCCCTGAGGGCTTTTTTGGCTTAGTGACGAAAACCCGGAAGTATCACTTGATGATATCACCGCGAGAGCCTGCCATCGGCGACGCTATAAATAGACATCATTATTGTGGATAACTTTCGGCCTGCGCCGTGAGTCCGGCTGAAAACCTATGCGGCGGAAGCGACGACGCGATTGCGACCGGCGCTTTTCGCCTCATACATCGCCAAGTCTGCCTGCCGCATCAGTTGCTCCGGCGTTTCGATCGAACTGGTGTTCGTGGCAATGCCGAGAGACGCCGTCAGATGAAGCTCCCGACCGGAGCGGAGAACGAATGGCCGGTCCTCAATGATAGAGCGCAGGCGCTCGGCGACGGCTGCGGCCATCTCCACCGGCGTATCCGGCATGACCACAACAAATTCCTCACCACCGTAGCGACATGCCAGATCCGCACCTCGGACAGTGGAGCGCAATCGCGTTGCGAATTCACGCAGGACCTCATCGCCCGCATCGTGACCATAGGTGTCGTTGACGTGCTTGAACCGGTCGATATCGGTAATGCAGACGGACAAGGGCCGTTCGCGCGTTGCGGCACGGGTGAACAGAATTTTCAGGTGATTATCAAGATAGCGTCGATTGTTCAGACCGGTCAGGGCATCGATGACGGCCAATTCCATCGTATGGTCGAGATTTTCACGCAGCCTGTTGTTGAACCGCTTGCGTTTGATCTGCGTCAAGGTGCGCGCCACCAACTCGTTCGGATCGATCGGGCGAACGATGTAATCGTTGACGCCCAGTTCCAGGGCACGCACGATCATCGCTTCATCGCCCTGCTCCGTTACCAGCAGCAAGGGCAAAAAGCGTGTGCGTTCCAGAGAGCGAAGCTGCGAGCAAAGCCGCAGTGGATCGAAATTGTCGAAGTTGGAGTTGACGATGACCATCTCATAGTCGTTTTCAGCGGCTTCGAACAAACCCTCACCAGGCTCCGTCAGCGCAAAGACATCTGCGACAGGCTTCAATGCCTTTATGATCCGCTCCTGCGAACTGGCGCGACCGTCGATCAGCAGCACGCGGCCCGGCTGTTCGATCTGGACATCGTCGGAAATGGGATCGCCGACACCGATCGTCTTGGCGGTCTGCGCGCGCGTGCGCAATTCGTCGCTCATGGTCTTGAGACGCACGAGGCTTTTGACACGGGAAATGAGTTGTAGATCATTGACGGGCTTGGTCAGAAAATCGTCGGCACCGGCTTTCAAACCGCGCACGCGGTCTGATGGCTGGTCGAGCGCAGTGACCATGACAACAGGAATATGCTCGGTCACAGGATTGGCCTTGAGGCGCTCACACACCTCAAAGCCATCCATGTCTGGCATCATGATATCCAGAAGGACGATGTCGACCTGTTCGCTATTGCAAATGGCCAGTGCCTTGGCACCGTTATCTGCGCATATGACGTCGAAATATTCTGCCGACAACCGCGCTTCGAGCAGTTTCACATTCGTTGGGATGTCATCAACGACCAGAATTCTCGCAGTCATTCGCCTAACCCTGCTTCACATGTCGCCAAGATATGTTTTGATCGTCTCAATGAATTTCGGGACCGAAATGGGCTTGGAAACATAGGCTTCGCAGCCGCCCTGACGAATCCGCTCCTCGTCACCCTTCATGGCAAATGCGGTGACCGCGATGACGGGAATGACGTGAAGTTCGTCGTCTTCCTTCAGCCACTTCGTGACTTCAAGGCCAGACACTTCCGGGAGTTGGATGTCCATGAGAATAAGATCGGGACGGTGCTTGCGCGCCAGATCCAGCGCTTCCATGCCATTACGAGTCTGAATAGTGGTATAGCCAGACGCCTCGATCAGGTCGCGAAAGAGCTTCATATTCAGCTCGTTGTCTTCAACTATCATGACCTGTTTGGGCATGGACCAGTCCTCGTTTCGCTTTGAAACCTATTCATGGACATATAGGGTGTCCGGAGAACCGATTCCATTATCCCCCAGAACGGTACGCTAATGAGATTTGGTTGAGAAATAGGTAACTTCAGTAAACAAATGTCGCACGACCCGAAAAACAACAGGACTGCCCCGAAAGACAGCCATGAAATCGCAGTCGCCATACTTGGCTGGCTGGCAAGCGAGCCGGATATGCTTGCCCGTTTTCTGGCGCTGACAGGCCTCCAGCCCAACATGTTGCGCCAGTCCGTCAACGATCCCGGCTTTCTTGCCGGCCTCACGGATTTCGTCATGAGCCACGAACCGGACCTCATGGCGTTCTGCGAAGCCACCGACACCAAGCCTGAGGACGTCGCGGCGGCATGGCATCAGTTCTCCGGGCCGGGACTTGGTTCGGGCGAGTATTGATCCGGTATGACCGGTGACGGTCTCTTGAGAGTACTTCAATAACATATTATGGTCGGCGATGTTCCCTTTTTGTTTCCGAGCCATGGCCCCTGCACTTTTGAACTATGATCCCGGTTTCTGCCGAGACTGTCTGGCTGGCCAGCCGGCTGGTGTCAGGCGTTGCCGCAGGTGTGGCAGTCCTCGCCTCGTCTACCATGACGAGCTTTATGATCTTCCCATTGCTCATATCGATTGCGATGCGTTTTACGCATCCGTGGAAAAACGCGATAACCCGGAACTGGCCGACAAACCTTTGATCATAGGTGGCGGTAAGCGGGGTGTGGTTTCAACGGCGTGCTACATCGCGCGCATTCACGGCGTCCGCTCTGCGATGCCGATGTTCAAGGCGCTGGAGGCCTGCCCACAGGCGGTGGTGGTCAAGCCGGACATGGAAAAATACGTTCGTGTCGGACGTGAAATTCGCGCCATGATGCAGGATTTGACGCCGCTGGTTCAGCCGATTTCCATCGACGAGGCATTTCTGGACCTGTCCGGCACCGAAAGACTGCACCACGACCCGCCTGCCCGTGTTCTCGCCAGTTTCGCAAGGCGTGTGGAAAAGGAAATCGGGATTACCGTTTCGGTCGGGCTGTCCTATTGCAAGTTTCTGGCAAAGGTGGCGTCCGATCTGCAAAAGCCACGCGGGTTTTCCGTCATCGGCGAGAAAGAGGCGATGACCTTTCTCGGCACCCGCCCTGTCACGACGATATGGGGTGTCGGAAAGGCCTTCGCTGCAACTCTGGAAGCGGACGGCATCCGCATGATTTCACAGCTGCAGGAGATGCAGGAAAGCGACCTCATGCGCCGTTACGGCTCCATGGGCCAGCGGCTGTTTCGCCTGTCACGCGGTATAGATGACCGCGATGTCCACACCAATGACCCCGCCAAAAGCGTGTCTTCCGAAACGACCTTCTTCAACGACATATCGCGTTACGAAGACCTGGTGCCGATCCTGCGCTCTATTTCGGAAAAAGTGGCGTGGCGGCTGAAGAAGAATATGGTTGCGGGCCATACGGTGGTTTTGAAACTGAAAACGGCGGACTTCAAATCCCGCACCCGCAACAAGCGCCTGGAAGACCCGACGCAGCTTGCCGACAAGATATTTCGCACCGGCATCTCGCTTCTGGAAAAAGAGGCCGATGGCACGAAGTTTCGGCTGATCGGCATTGGCGTGACGGATCTGTGCGACCCCGGCCTTGCCGACCCGCCGGACCTCGTGGACAAACATGCCGGACGCCGCGCCGCAGCGGAAGCTGCAATGGACAAGCTTCGCGATAAGTTTGGCAAGGGTGCAGTGGAAACCGGCTATACGTTCGGCACCAAAAAATAAGTCGCTTACACAGCGTCGTGAACGCTATTTAAAACTTTCCTTAAATCCCACCGGCTATGCTTCTGAAACTTGCCCTTAGGCTCCCGTGCCTGCCGCTTCCGGAGGCATGTTTGTATTGCGTTGGAGTGAACATGATGTTGCGTGCGTTTGTGGGAGCTTGCCTCCTTTCGACTTCCGTTCTGGTGCAATCTGCCCTCGCTGGCGATGCGCGCAGCATGCAGATCGTCGTTTCCAAAAGCGAGCAGAAGCTGAGCCTCTATGAAGACGGCGAATTGATCGCAACGTCCAAGGTGTCCAGCGGCAAACCGGGACACGAGACGCCGAGCGGGATTTTCTCCATTCTGGACAAGAAGAAATATCACGAATCCAACATCTATTCCGCAGCTCCCATGCCGTTTATGCAGCGGCTGACATGGTCCGGCATCGCCCTTCACGAGGGGCGTGTGCCGAATTATCCCGCCTCGCACGGCTGTATTCGCCTGCCCGCAAAATTTGCGACATCGCTCTATGGCATGACGGCGCGCGGTGTGCATGTCATCATCTCCAATGACGACGTGGCCCTGCGCAGCATCGACCACCCCACCCTTCTGCAGCCCAAAACCAAGGCAAAGGACGGCCTGATGCTCTCAGACGTCGAACTGCGTCCGGCCAATTTCGATTCGTCTTTGAAGCTGGTGGAAGTCGCGGTCAACCAGACGACCAGCGCCATCAAGCCGAAGGTCATACGCGAAGCGGAAGGTGCCCCTCTGCGCATTCTCATCACCCGTCGCGGTGACCGTGAAAAGATCATGGACGTGCAGCGTCTGTTGACCGAGATCGGTTTCGATGCCGGTGTCCCCGATGGTCACGCCGGGCAGATGACGGTCAACGCCATCAATGGTTTCAAGCGCTGGAAGTCGCTCAAAACAACCGGACCGCTGATAACGGACAGTTTTGTCGATGCCCTCTATGCCTCGGCTGGTGCAGACGAGGCGCCAAACGGACAGATCATGGTGCGGCAGGATTTCAAGCCTCTGTTCGAGGCACCGATCCACATCAAGGACCTGCAGATCGCACTCGGCACGCATTTCTTCGAAGTCGTCGATATCGATCGTGACCATGGCAAGGCGCAATGGAACGGTCTGACACTGGAAAATCACCTCCCGACATCTGCAAAAAAGCGCCTTGGTATCGAGGTCGATGATGCGCCCGGTGCCTACGATGAGCTGAGCGCGGTTCTCGACCGTATCGAGATACCTGATGATATCAGGCAGCAATTGGAGGTGGCGCTTTCCACTGGGAGTTCCATCACCGTTTCCGATCTCAGTCACGGCATGGAAACCGGCCAGGGAACGGACTTCATCACGGTCACCCGCGATTGATGGGTTGCGACGCGACCGTTTCCGGTGAGGAATTTGGGAACGAAGTCTGAAAACTGGCGTTCAACTGGCTTATCCTATTGTGTGTGGAGCCAGCAAAATGAACATCAAATATGTCGCGGCAGCAATTTTGGGATTTGCGTGCGTATCGGCAGCCGAAGCGCCGCAAAACTACAGGGTTTACGCCGGACCTGACGTGACAAGCGACCCCATTATCCTGCAAGTCTACGACCGCGCACTGGCAAATTGCACCTACGAGGCCAGCACGCCGCAGCGCGGCACTCTGGACGCGACACCCTACATCTACAACGCCGCACTCAGAGCGTGCCTGTCGCGCCACGGCTTCAGCGATCGCGGCAGCAACGCCTACCCCACCAATAGCCTGTTTTGAAACTGGTTTAAAAAACCACGCGAAATGGTTGTATTCGAGTTAGATTAGCTCGACGTCGATGACGCCGGCAGCGGAGCGGAATGCCGCTCCGATCTCCGGCGAGATTCGATATTTGCCCGGTAGCTCGACCTCGATTTCGCGCTGCCCGTCATCCTTGATAACGACGAAATAAACCGCGCCATCGCCCCTGTTGAGATGATGCACCAGAGTTTTAAGCGGCCTGGAATCGCGGATGAAGACCCGCAAGGCCTTTTGCATCTGCACGGATTTTTCCTCCAGCGACTGCGCCGTCTGTATGCGAAGGCCGATACCTTCAGGCCGCTCTTCAGCCTGAACGGTGATGACCAGAGACTTTCCGACCTCAAGCAGATCACGATACTGGGCAAGTCCTTCGGAAAACAGCACGGCCTCATACTGGCCCGACGCATCCGAAAACGTGATGATGCCCATCTTGTTGCCGGTTCTTGTCTTGCGTTCCTGCTTCCCGGTGACGGTGCCAGCCAGACGGCCAGCGGTTGCGCCCTGTTTCACGGCGGCAGTAAAATCGGCAATGTTCTGAACACGCAGCTTATCGAGGACGGCGCGGTACGTATCCAGCGGATGGGCCGTCAGATAGAAGCCGAGCACCTGATATTCCCGCAGCAGCTTTTCAGATGCGAGCCAAGGCTGGTAGGCGGGAAGCACGAGTTTTTCCGGGCCACTCGCGCCACCTGAACCAAACATGTCGTGCTGGCCGCTGACCCTGCGGCTTTGCGCCAGTTGCGCATAGCCGATGATACGGTCGAGCCCGCCGATCAGTTCGGCGCGATCCTTGCCGAAGCAATCGAAGGCACCGGCATTGATGAGGCTTTCGAGAACGCGGCGGTTGACCTGTTTCGGATCGATGCGCAGGCAGAAATCCTCAAGGCTGGCAAAGGGCGTATCGCCGCGCGCTTCAACGATATGATCGACAGCACCTTCGCCAACACCCTTGAGCGCCGCCAGCGAATAATAGATGCGGTTTTCACCGGGTTCGAAGCGCCGATGGGATGTCTGCACCGAAGGTGCGACGATCTCGATTCCCATTCGTCCCGCATCCTGACGGAAGTCGTTGACCTTTTCGGTGTTGCCCATATCCAGCGTCATCGAGGCCGCCAGGAATTCCACAGGGAAATGCGCCTTCATATAGGCCGTCTGGTAGGAGACGATGGCGTAGGCGGCGGCATGGGATTTGTTGAAGCCGTAATTGGCGAATTTTGCCAGAAGATCGAAAATCGTGTTGGACTGCGCTTTCGACACGTCGTTGCGCATCGCGCCTTCAACGAAACGTTCGCGCTGCTGGTCCATCTCCTCCTTGATCTTCTTACCCATGGCGCGGCGCAGAAGATCGGCTTCACCAAGCGAATAACCGGATAGAACCTGGGCGATCTGCATCACCTGTTCCTGATAGACGATAACGCCCTGCGTCTCTTTAAGCAGATGATCGATGGTGGGATGGATCGACTCGATCTCTTCTTCGCCGTGTTTACGGGCGTTGTAGACCGGAATGTTTTCCATCGGCCCGGGTCGATAAAGAGCGACCAGCGCGATGATATCCTCGATGCAGTCCGGGCGCATGCCGATCAGCGCCTTGCGCATGCCCGCACTTTCCACCTGGAACACGCCGATGGTTTCGCCGCGTGACAGCATCTCGTAGGTCTTCTGGTCCTCCAGCGGAATCGCTGCCAGATCAACCGAGACGCCACGCTTGGCAACGAAATCCACCGCGACCTTCAAGACGGTCAGCGTTTTCAGGCCCAGAAAGTCGAACTTCACCAGTCCGGCGCTTTCAACCCATTTCATGTTGAACTGCGTGACCGGCATGTCCGAGCGCGGATCGCGATACATCGGAACCAGCTTGGACAGCGGCCTGTCACCGATGACGATACCGGCAGCGTGGGTCGAGGCATGTCGGTAGAGGCCTTCGATCTTCTGGGCGATATCCAGAAGCCGGGCAACGACCGGCTCCTTGTCCGCCTCCTCCTGAAAGCGCGGCTCTTCCTCGATGGCCTTGGACAAGGTCGTCGGGTTGGCCGGGTTGTTGGGCACCAGTTTGCAGATGCGGTCCACCTGGCCATAGGGCATCTCCAGAACACGGCCAACGTCGCGCAACGCCGCACGAGCCTGCAGCGAACCGAAGGTGATGATCTGCGCCACCTGCTCACGACCATATTTTTTCTGCACGTAGCGGATCACCTCTTCGCGGCGATCCTGACAAAAGTCGATATCGAAGTCGGGCATTGAGACGCGTTCCGGGTTGAGGAAGCGTTCGAACAGCAAAGAGAAACGAAGCGGATCGACGTCGGTGATGGTCAGCGCATAGGCGACGAGCGAGCCCGCACCGGAGCCACGGCCCGGGCCGACCGGAATATCCTGATTCTTGGCCCATTTGATGAAGTCGGCAACGATGAGAAAGTAGCCGGGAAACTTCATGCGCTCGATGACGCCGAGTTCGAAATCCAGCCGGTCGCGATACTCCTGTTCGGTATAGCCTGGTGCCATGCCAAGCGCCGCCAGTCGCTCATCCAGACCTTCCACGGCCTGACGACGCAATTCGGCACCTTCGGCACGGTCGGCTTCATCGGGGTCTTCGCTGGCGCCGGTGAAGCGCGGCAGGATCGGCCCGCGCTTTTTCAGCACGTAGGAGCAGCGCTGCGCGATCTCGACCGTGTTTTCCAGCGCTTCGGGAATGTCGGCAAACAGCGCCATCATCTCTTCGCGGCTTTTGAGATAGTGATCGGGCGTCAGGCGGAAACGGCTGTCGTCGGAAACGATGGCGTTGTGCGCCACAGCCATCAACGCATCGTGGGCGTCATAGTCGGCACGTGTCGGAAAGAATGCTTCGTTGGTGGCGACAAGCGGAACGTCGTGCTCGTAAGCCAGCATCATCATGCGGCGCTCATGGCTGCGGTCAAAGTGACCCTGACGCTGCAACTCGATATAGAACCGGTCACCGAATAAGTCTTTCAGTGCCAGAAGTCGTCTGGTTGCCTGTGCGGCATGACCGTCTTTCAGCGCCATATCCACAGGACCGCCGGACGCACCGCTCAAGACGATGAGACCGGAGTTGTCGCCCTCTTCCAGCCAGCTCTTGGTGATGCAGACGGATGGACCTGCATCCTCGCCATCCAGATAAGCCCGACTGATGAGATCGACGAGCCGCTCATATCCTCCAGCATTCGCAGCCAAGACAACGATGGCTGGCAACTTGGAAAGATTGTTGTTCCCCCGCTTGTCATCGGAGGCATCCTGCATATCGATCGACATCTGGCAGCCGATGATGGGTTGCAAACCCTCATCCCGGGCTTTCTCGGAAAACTCCAGCGCGACGAACAAATTGTTGGTATCGGTGATTGCGATGGCAGGCTGACTGTCAGCGACAGCCTTCGCCATTATTTTTTTCAAGGGCAGCGCGCCCTCAAGAAGAGAATAGGCAGAGTGCACACGAAGGTGAACGAAGCCGGGCGTTTTCAGTTCTTTGCCGGCCATCTCGCCGCTCACCAAAATCTCGCCCATTTACCGTCATCCCGTCATTCTGAATCAACCGGATTTTCGGATTTCCTGAAGGCAATGTCCACTGCCTGGAGGTAGTTTACACGGTCATTTCACCTCGAAATGACGGCTGCGTATCACATAGAAGTGAGGATTACCGAGAAGCTGGTGACGAAAACTGCGATGGAAGCGAAGGCTGCGATGTCACGGATGATGTCGGTCATTTGTCTCTCCATACTCTTTATGTTCTAACTTTGTTCTCATTTCGTTTCACTGTCAACGGCTTTTTTCAGGGTAGTGACTTGTCAACGCATCGGGAGTCGCGACGGTTCCGCATGCGATTCGCGGCAAGCCTTTGAGTCCAAATGACAAAACCCCGCGCAGCGTATGCTGCACGGGGTTCATGGATGTGTCGGAATTGGAAGGTCAGCGCGTGACCGCGGAAAGATCAGAACTCGACGATCTTGCCTTCGCTCAACGTCACGCGGCGGTCCATGCGAGCTGCGAGGTCGTGGTTATGGGTCGCGATCAAGGCTGCGAGCCCCGACTGGCGGACCAGCGCTTCCAGGGCGCCGAACACGTATGACGCCGTCTCAGGGTCGAGGTTACCCGTCGGCTCGTCTGCCAGCAGCAGAAGTGGCGCATTGGCCACGGCGCGCGCAATCGCCACGCGCTGCTGTTCGCCGCCTGATAGTTCCGAGGGACGGTGATCGCCACGGTGACCGATGCGCATGTAATCCAGCAAAGCGGCTGCCCGCTCTTTTGCTTCGCCGTGCGGCAGGCCGGAAATCAGTTGCGGCATCATGATGTTTTCGAGCGCCGTAAATTCCGGTAGCAGATGGTGGAACTGGTAGACGAAGCCGATGTCGCTTCCACGGATGGAGGTGCGTTCCTCGTCTGACAGATCGCCACAGGAGCGACCGTTGATGAAGACCTCTCCGGCATCTGGATGCTCCAGCAGACCTGCCAGATGCAGCAGGGTGGACTTGCCCGTGCCGGATGGCGCCACAAGAGCGACGATTTCGCCGCTTCTCAATTCGAGATCGGCATTTTTCAGAATGGAAAGGCTGGTCTCGCCCTGACCGTAAGTCCGTTCCACGCCGGAAAGCCGCAACGCTGTTTTCTTTGCCATGGTGTGAAGCAGTCCTTATTCGTAACGCAGGGCTTGCACAGGATCGAGCTTGGAAGCCCGCCATGCCGGAAAAATCGTTGCCAGGAACGACAGGGTCAGCGCCATCGCAACAACGGTCAGCGTTTCGCTCAACTGCATTTCCGCCGGAAGCTGGCTGAGGAAATAAAGCTGCGGATCAAACAGAACCGTTCCTGAAATCCAGGAGAAGAACTGCCGGATCGATTCCACATTGAGGCAGACGAGAACCCCAAGTCCGACCCCCGCAAAGGTGCCGACCATGCCGATGGCAGCACCCGTCATGAAGAAGATGCGCATGATCGAGCCGCCGCTGGCGCCCATGGTGCGCAGAATGGCGATATCGCTGCCCTTGTCCTTCACCAGCATGATGAGGCCCGAGATGATGTTGAGCGCCGCCACGAGCACGATCAGCGTCAGGATCATGAACATGACATTGCGCTCCACCTGCAAGGCGGAGAAGAACGTCTGGTTTCGCTGTCGCCAGTCGGTGATATAAATCTGCCGCTCAGCTGCCGCTTCCACCAGAGGCCGGATGCCATCCACATTATCCGGGTGGGTCACGAACAGTTCGATGGACTGAACGATGCCTTCCTGATTGAAATAGAGCTGCGCTTCCGAAAGCGGCATGTAGATCATCGAGGCATCATATTCGGACATGCCGATCTCGAAGACACCGGCGATCGTGTAGGATTTTACCCGCGGATTGACGCCCATTGGCGTCACGTCACCTTCCGGTGATATCAAGGTAATCTGGTCACCTGCCGTTACGCCCAACTGAGACGCAAGGCGTGAACCGACCAGAACGCCCTGCCCCGACATGAAGCCGACCAGATCGCCCGCCTTGATGTTACCGGAGACTTCCTTGATCTTTTCCATATCCTCGGCACGAACGCCGCGCACCAGCGCGCCGCTGCCCGCACCGCCGCGACCGGAGGCCAGCGTCTGCCCCTCGACCAGTGGCAAGGCCATGGTGACGCCGGGAACGCCTGCAAATCTCTTTGCCAGAGCGTCATAGTCTTTCAGTGGTGAATCGATCGGCTGCACGATCATATGGCCGTTGATGCCAAGAATGCGCGAAATCAGTTCCGTGCGGAAACCGTTCATCACAGCCATCACAATGATCAGCGTCGCCACGCCGAGCATGATGCCGACGAAGGAGAAGCCCGCGATAACGGAAATGAACGCTTCCTTGCGGCGCGAGCGCAGGTAGCGCCACGCCACCATACGCTCGAAGGCCGAAAATGGCCGGGCGGACTTTCCCTTTACGGGTGAGCCTGCACCACTATCAGCCTCGGCTTTTGCCATGTCTTCTCCTTGTTGGCTCTTCAGCCAAGCACCTTGTTCATTGCGGCTTCGACGGTCACGGTTTCGCGTGCGCCGGTCTTGCGGTTCTTCACTTCAACCTCACCGGCCGCAACCCCACGTGGGCCGACAATGATTTGCAACGGCACGCCGATAAGGTCGGCTGTCGCAAATTTCTGCCCTGCACGGTCGTCCGTGTCATCGTAAAGAACATCCTTGCCGGCGTTGGAGAGCGAATAATACAGCTTTTCACAAGCCGCATCACAGGCAGCATCGCCAGACTTCATGTTGATGATGACGACGTCGAAAGGCGCAACCGAATCCGGCCAGATGATTCCGTTCTCATCATGCGATGCTTCAATGATGGCGGGAACAAGGCGTGTCGGGCCAATGCCATAGGAACCCATGTGGACAAGATGTTCCTTGCCATCTGGACCCTGAACCTTGGCACCCATCGGCTCGGAATATTTCGTGCCGAAATAGAAGATATGACCGACTTCGATGCCACGGGCAGACAGGCGCTCGCCCTCAGGAATAGCGTTGAATGCTGCTTCGTCGTGCATTTCCGATGTGGCGGCGTAATCCGTCGTCCATTCGTTGAAAATGCCCTGCAAACCAGCGACGTCATCGAAGTTCGTATCATCAGATGGAATGCCACGATCGAGGAAGCTCTTGTGGCAGAACACTTCCGATTCACCGGTGTCGGCTAGAATGATGAATTCATGGCTGTGATTGCCGCCGATGGGGCCAGTATCGGCGCGCATGGGAATGGCGCGCAGACCCAAACGCGAGAAGGTGCGCAGGTATGCGGTGAACATCTTGTTATAGGAATGGATCGCGTCTTCCTTGGTCAGGTCGAAGGAATAGGCATCCTTCATCAGGAATTCGCGCGAGCGCATGGTGCCGAAACGCGGACGAACCTCGTCACGGAACTTGAGCTGAATATGGTAAAGGTTCAGCGGCAGGCTCTTGTAGGACTTCACATAGGAGCGGAAGATGTCTGTGATCATCTCTTCATTGGTCGGGCCATAAAGCATGGCTCGGTCCTGACGGTCCTTGATGCGCAGCATCTCCTTGCCGTAGTCTTCGTAACGACCGCTTTCCTGCCACAGATCAGCACTCTGAAGCGTCGGCATCAACAGCTCGATCGCGCCGGAACGATCCTGTTCTTCTCGAACGATCTTGTTGACCTTATCAAGCACGCGCTTGCCCAGCGGCAACCAGGAATAAATGCCCTGGCTCTGCTGACGCACCATGCCCGCACGCAGCATGAGGCGATGCGAGACGATTTCCGCTTCCTTGGGATTTTCCTTGAGGATGGGCAAAAAGTAACGGCTAAGACGCATGGTGGTTTCCATTCTGTGACGAGACACCGATTTTACTCGGGAATCGCCGGAATAAAGGGACATTTGCGCCGTACATAGCCGTTTCCGAACCAGAAAGAAACCCGCCCTTGAGCGCGTTGAACCCCTGATCACAACTATGCCCGACGATTCTTTGCAGGCCGTAATTCTGGCTTTTATGCAGCTCCTCGCCAGAAGAGCGTCAGGTAGATTTGTGCTTCGTGGCGCTTCTGGGGCGACTTTGTGAGACGACTTTCGCCCCTGAACGGTTTCAGGAGGAATATTATTGCCCCTAAGGTGCGACATATCGCTTCAGGAGGAATTTTCTGCCGACTGTAACAAAAATGCAAAAAATCTGATGACAACTGCCTATGATTGAGCTAGTTTTAGCTCACAAAAGAGGCAGGAAGTTTAAATTCTTGTCATTTTCGCGGTCAGTCTTGGGAGGATGAGATCTTAGGCGCGCTCAGGCGCAGCCCCGGAAACGGTTACAGATCACGCGAAACTAAAGAACAAGGCTGAAATGCCTTGTTTTTTTTTGCCTTCATTTCACATGACATGAAAAGCGAAGCAGATTTCGGCTTAATCGCGGCAGTCAACCTGGCGAGCGCCGAAGCAAAGACGCTCAGCTCCTTCTATGGCCTGTTCAGATGACAGCTGGAGACGGGATCAGTCGTAAACAGGAACGATGCGCGGCAGATCGTCCATGGTAAAGCCAAAATACCACGTAGCCAGATACCAGGCTCCACAGATGAGCAATGAGATCAGCGTTGTCAGCAACACCATCTTGCCACCGCTGAACCGCGCAGGCGCACTGGCAACCGTTCCAAGCGCCACATTCCCATCTTCGGATTGCGTGCGAAGGCCAATCGGAAGAACGATGAACAGCACCGTCCACCAGACGATGAAAAAAACGGCAAAAGTCGAAAGCCAAGGCATAATTCAAAACCTCCCCATCGTATCGTAGTGTGAGCGGACAGCGCTCTGGCCGACTCAGACCTGTTCAATCTCTATCAAAGTACCGAAGAAATCCTTCGGGTGGAGAAAAATGACGGGCTTGCCATGCGCACCGGTTTTTGGCTCGCCGTTGCCCAGCACCCTCGCCCCCTGTTGTTTCAGATGGTCACGAGCACTGATGATGTCATCGACCTCATAGCAGATGTGATGCATGCCGCCGGATGGATTCTTTTCCAGAAAAGCGGCAATCGGTGATCCGTCGCCGAGCGGTTCCAGCAACTCCACCTTCGTGTTGGGCAGCTCAATGAACACAACCGTCACGCCATGGTCCGGCAAAGCCTGCGGCTGGGAGACCGCGGCACCCAGCGTATCGCGATAGGTTGCCACCGCTGCTGCCAGATCTGGCACGGCAAGTGCCACATGGTTGATACGTCCGAGCATGACTTCCCTCCTGAAAATGGTGGTCGAGGCACCTGGCGCCTCGACCTTCAAGCAGAGGTTACACCTTCGTCACGAAGACAGTCACTATGGGCTTTTTCCCCCATACCTGATTGGCGGTGGAGCGAACGGCACGGCGAATCGATTCCCTGACGACGTTCAGGTCCTTCCGGCGTGCACGCGGCATGCTTTCGACGGCGCTGAGAACGGCGTCGTAAAGCGTGTCTTCCATGGCTTCGCCTTCGTCATCGAACTCCGGCAGGCCAAAGGCGACGACATCGGGATCGCCCTGAAAATCGAAACGGCTGTCCAGGATGACGTTGATCGAAACGTGGCCTGCAAAGGAAAGCTTGCGACGGTCGCCAATGCCCATTTCCTCGAAGTCACCCAGCAGACGGCCATCCTTGAAGATGCGGCCATGCGGTGCATCATCGATGACCTCGGCTGGACCGGGCGCAAGGCGCAGGACATTGCCGTTACGAACCTTCGGGACCTGCCCGACGCCAGCCTGCTCGGCCAGTTCCTTTTGCGCCACCAGATGGGCGGCCTCGCCATGCACGGGCACCAGAATTTGCGGCTTCACCCACTCGTACATCTGCAGCAACTCGTTGCGGCGCGGATGGCCCGACACGTGAACCAGCGCTTCGTTGTCGGTAACGATGTGAACGCCCTGCTCGATCAGGCCGTTCTTGATATCCTGAATGGCTTTTTCGTTGCCTGGAATGGCACGGGAGGAAAACACCACCGTATCGCCAGAGGCCAGAGCGACGTTGCGCATCTCGTCACGCGACAGCTTGGCCAACGCTGCGCGCGATTCGCCCTGCGAGCCGGTGAGGATGACGACAACCTTGTTGCGGGGAATATAGCCGAATTCATCTTCGGCCAGGAACGGCTTGATGCCTTCCATGATACCGAGATCCTGCGAGACATTGACGACGCGCTTTAGCGATGAGCCGAGGAGCAACACTTCGCGACCAGCCCGTTCGGCTGCCTGCGCGATGGAGCGGATGCGTCCGACATTGGACGAAAACGTCGTGATCGCCACGCGTCCCTCGGCATTTTCGATGATCTGGCGCAAGCCTTCCGACACCTGCTCTTCCGAGGGCGAAACGCCGTCGCGCAGCGCATTGGTGCTATCGCACATCATCGCCAGAACCCCCTCTTCACCGACCGCACGGAAGCGTGCCTCATCGGTGAAAGGTCCAAGCGATGGTGCATGGTCGATCTTCCAGTCACCGGTATGCACGGCGTTGCCGAGCGGGGTGCGGATGACGAGCGACATGGGCTCGGGGATCGAGTGGTTGACACCGATGGCCTCGATCTCGAACGGGCCGACATTGATGCGGTCACCCGCCTTGAATGGCGTGATCGGGATTTCGGCGCGGGTGCCTTCGTAATTGCGCTTGGCTTCCAGCATGCCCGCTGTAAAGCCCGATGCATAGACGGGAACCTTGAGGCTCGGCCACAGATCGTTCAACGCGCCGTAATGGTCTTCATGCGCGTGGGTGATGATGATGGCTTTGAGGTTTCCACGCTGCTGTTCGATGAAGCTGATATCGGGCAGCACGAGATCGATGCCGGGCAGATCGAGACCTGCGAAGGTCACGCCGCAATCGACCATAATCCACTGGCGCTTGGTCGCGGGGCCATAGCCATAAAGCGCCAGGTTCATGCCGATTTCACCGACACCACCAAGCGGCAGGAATACAAATTCGTCTTTTGTCGTCATTCTGTGTTTTGTCCAATCATGATCGCGACCGCCACGCCTTGAAGCGCGCGCGGGTAAAGCGATAAGCACCGGTTTTTATCTTGCGACCCGACACAGCCGATGCGGGGCTGAAAGGGCGTCCTGCATTTACCGAGCAGCAGACATGCTCCAGATTCGAGTGGCAAACTTCGGCGCGTTTGCGCACGGTGCAGTTCAGCCGAAAAATACGTCGCCGGCAGCGATGGCGCGCAACGGGCCATCATCTTCTTCCAGCAGCAGGAAACCATTATCATCAATTCCGGCAAAACGCCCGCGAATAGACCGATTGGGCAGATTGACTGAGATCGGCTCGCCTATCCCGCAGGCGGCAGCACGCCACAGGCGTACGATTTCGCTCACGCCCTGCCCGCGATTCCATATCGCAAGAACACGAGCCGCCTCGCCAAACAGATGCGCGAAGAGCTCGTCTGGACCGCAGGACGCGCCATGTTCACCCAGTCGCGTGACCGGGTATGCCGGATTATCAGGCATGTGGGCGATGTTGATGCCAATGCCGATGACAAGAGCCGTGCGCCCATCGGCCAAGGTTTCGGCCTCCATGAGAATGCCGCAGGTCTTTTTGCGTCCAATGAGAATGTCGTTCGGCCACTTGATTTCAAGCGGAGCACCATCAGGTGGCAGGACCGCAGCGACGGCCCGGTAAACGGCCAGCGCAAAGGCAAGAGGCAATGCGCCGATGCTTTCCATCGGCGCTGGATCGATCAGAAGAAGAGAAGCATAGAGGTTGCCGGGTTCTGAAACCCACGGCCTGCCACGACGCCCCCGGCCGCCGGTCTGCCTGCCAGCAGTGATCCAGAGATTGCCTGGATCACCTGCTCTGGCGCGACTGAAACATTCAACATTGGTGGATGACGTCTCCACCAATGCTTCGTGCCGGAAATCATCCAGTGACCTCAGGCCCGCTTTCCGCAACGTCTCGGTCAAAAGAACGTCTTGGCTGCGGCATCAACCGCGTTGCCAAGTGCACCACCAAAGGCGATGAAGGCAAGGACGAAAAGACCGGACAGAGCGTAAACGATACGCAGTTCACCGGATGCCTTTTCGAAGCCGCCGTCCTTGGCATCATCGAACCACATGACCTTGACGATGCGCAGGTAGTAGTAAGCGCCGACAACCGAGGCAATCACACCAATGACGGCCAGCGGATAAAGCTTGGCTTCGATAGCTGCAAGGAAGACGTAGTACTTACCGAAGAAACCAGCGAGCGGCGGAATACCAGCAAGCGAAAACATCATGATAGTCAGCACAAGTGCCATGAACGGGTTGCTGGTTGCGAGACCGGCAAGATCGTCCACGCTTTCGACATTGCCGACATCCTTGCGACGCATGGCAAGAATGCAGGCGAAGGTGCCGAGCGTCATGCCCATGTAAACTGCCATGTAAATCAGCACGCCTGAAACGCCAGCCTGTGTTCCGGCAGCAAGACCGACAAGGGCATAGCCCATGTGGCTGATCGAGGAATAGGCCATCAGGCGCTTGATGTTCTTCTGGCCGATAGCGGCAAAAGCACCAAGCAACATGGATGCAATCGAAATGAAGACGACGATCTGCTGCCAGTCGGCAAAGACCGGCTGAAACGCATCGACAACGATACGAACGAAGATGGCCATCGCGCCGACCTTTGGAGCAGCCGCAAGAAACGCCGTAACGGTCGTTGGTGCACCTTCATAAACGTCAGGTGTCCACATGTGGAAAGGTACCGCAGAAATCTTGAAGGCCAGACCGGCGAGAACGAAGACCAGACCGAAGACGAGGCCGAGCGAGCGGGTCTCGGACGCCAGCACCGTCGCGATTTCGTTGAAACCGGTGTTGCCGGTGAAGCCGTAGACCAGCGACATGCCGTAAAGCAGCATGCCGGAAGACAGAGCGCCAAGAACGAAATACTTCAGACCGGCTTCCGTGGAGCGCAGGCTTTCACGATTAATGGCACAGATGACGTAGAGCGCCAGCGACTGAAGCTCCAGCGCCATGTACAACGAGATCAGGTTGTTGGCCGAAATCATCAAGAGAATGCCGAGTGTGGCGAGAAGCAGCAACACCGGATACTCGAAACGACCAATCGGTTCGACGCGACCGTGGCCCACTGACAGGATCATGGCGACGATAGAGCCGATCAGCGCCAACACCTTCATGAAGTTGCCAAAGGCGTCCGCGACATAGACGCCGCCAAAGGCAACGCCGGTTGCCGGTGCGAAGATGATCCACAGACCGACGACGACCAGAAGAGCCACGGAGAGACCCATGACCGTATTGGTCGACTTGTCCCCGGAGAAGACCCCAATCATGAGCAGCGCCAGAGCGCCGACCGCAAGGATCAGCTCGGGCGTCGCGATGCGCAGACTGGCAAAAAGAATTTCAGCGGTCATGTCCTACGGGTCCTGTCGTCAGTTCAGAGAAAGCGCAACATTCTGCGCTGCCTGCAATGCGGCCGTATAATTATTGATCAAAAGGTCCACCGACGCTGCCGTAGCATCGAAAACCGGTGCCGGGTAGACGCCGAAGAAAATCGTCAGCGCAACCAGCGGGTAGAGAATGATTTTTTCGCGGGTCGAAAGATCGAGCAAAGACTTCAGGCTCTCCTTTTCCAGCGCACCGAAAATCACGCGGCGATAGAGCCATAGCGCATAGGAGGCGGAAAGGATGACGCCCGTTGCCGCAAACAGCGCGACCCAGGTGTTGGCTCGGAACACGCCGATGATCGTCAGGAATTCACCAACGAAACCGGATGTGCCGGGCAGGCCGACATTGGCCATGGTGAAGACCATGAAGGCCACGGCATATTTCGGCATGTTGTTGACGAGACCACCATAGGCGGAAATCTCGCGGGTATGCAGACGATCATAAACAACGCCGACGCAAAGGAAGAGCGCGCCGGAGACGATGCCGTGCGACAGCATCTGGAAGATGGCACCCTGCACGCCTTGAACATTGGCGGCGAAAATACCCATCGTCACGTAGCCCATGTGGGCAACCGATGAATAAGCGATCAGCTTCTTGATGTCGTCCTGCATCATCGCGACCAGCGATGTGTAAATGATGGCAATGACAGACAGCGTAAAGACGAAGGGCGCGAAGTGATCAGACGCAATCGGGAACATCGACAGCGAGAAACGGATGAAACCGTAACCACCGAGCTTCAGCATGACACCGGCCAGAATGACCGAGCCAGCCGTCGGAGCCTGAACGTGGGCGTCGGGCAGCCATGTGTGAACAGGCCACATCGGCATCTTGACCGCAAAGGCAGCAAAGCAGGCGAGCCAGAGCCATGTCTGCATGCCAGCCGGGAAGCCGTGCTTCAGAAGTTCCGTCATATCCGTCGTGCCAGCCTGCCAGTACATCGCCATGATGGCGAGCATCGTCAGAACCGAACCCAGCAGCGTGTAGAGGAAGAACTTGTAGGAAGCGTAGACGCGGTCTTTACCGCCCCACACGCCGATGATGATGAACATCGGAATGAGTGTGGCTTCAAAGAAGACATAGAACAGAACCGTATCGAGCGCGACGAACACGCCGACCATGACGACTTCCAAGAGAAGGAAGGCGATCATGTATTCCTTGAGACGCTTCTCGATGGAATTCCAGCTTGCAAGAACGCAAAACGGCATCAGGAAAGTCGTCAGGATAACGAACAGCATGGAGATGCCGTCGACGCCGAGATGATAGGCAGCGATCTTGCCGAACCAAGCATGCTTTTCAACCATCTGGAAGCCCGGGTTCGAGTTGTCGAAACCGATCCAGATGAACAGCGACAGAACGAAGGTAAACACCGTCGTCAGCAGTGATACGTTGAGAATGTTGCGGCGTCCAAAGGGGCCGTTCTCATTTGTCAAAAGCAAAAGCACCACGCCAACGAGCGGCAGAAAGGTGACCGTTGAAAGAATAGGCCAATCGGTCATCACAGGGCACTCCCGAGCATCATCCAGGTGACAAGCCCGGCAATACCGATCAGCATCGCAAAGGCATAATGATAGAGGTAACCGGATTGCAGACGAACGACGCGGTTGGTCACATCAGCCACGCGCGCGGCAATACCGTTGGGTCCGTAGTGGTCGATGACCGCCACGTCCCCCTTTTTCCACAGGAAGCGACCAAGCGCCTTTGCGGAGCGAACGAAGAGGAAATCGTAGAGTTCGTCGAAATACCACTTGTTGAGCAGGAACTGGTAAAGACCACGGTTGGTCTCGGCCAGACGCTTCGGCGTTTCAGGCGACTTGATGTAGAAGTACCAAGCCGTCACGAAACCAAGCACCATCGCGACGAATGGGCTCCACTTCACCCACAATGGAACGTGGTGGAACTCTTCGAGGATTTCGTTGGAGGGAAGCATAAACAATGCGCCCTTCCAGAATTCGGCATATTCTTCACCGAAGAAATGGCCTTCGAAGACAACGCCAGCCAGCACCGCACCGACCGTAAGCACAAAGAGCGGGATCAGCATGACCATCGGCGATTCATGGACGTGGTGCATGACATCAGCGGAAGCGCGTGGCTTGCCGAAGAAGGTCATGAACGCAAGACGCCAGGAATAGAAGCTGGTGAACAGGGCAGCAATCACCAGCAGCGTGAAGGCGAAACCGGCGACAACGTTGTGCGACGCGTAAGCGGATTCGATAATCACGTCCTTGGAGAAGAAGCCGGCAAAGCCGAACATCGTACCGGGAATGCCGACGCCTGTCAGCGCCAGCGTGCCGACCGTCATCGTCCAGAAGGTGATGGGGATGTGCTTGCGCAGACCGCCCATGTGACGCATGTCCTGCTCGCCATCGACGGCGTGGATAACCGAACCGGCGCACAAGAACAGCAGCGCCTTGAAGAAGGCGTGCGTGAAGAGGTGGAAGACCGCCGCACCATAAGCACCTGCACCGAGCGCCACGAACATGTAGCCGAGCTGCGAACAGGTCGAATAAGCGATGACGCGCTTGATATCGTTCTGCACGAGGCCGACCGTCGCTGCAAAGAAGGCAGTGATCGCGCCGATGAGCATAACGAAGGTCAGCGCCGTCTGCGACAATTCAAAAATCGGCGACATGCGGGCAACGAGGAAAACGCCAGCCGTCACCATGGTCGCGGCGTGAATCAGCGCCGATACAGGTGTCGGGCCTTCCATCGCGTCTGGCAACCAGGTGTGCAGCAGGAACTGCGCCGACTTACCCATCGAGCCCATGAACAGGAGCAGGCAGACGCCGGTGATGGCATGCGCCTTGTCCAGCTGCATGCCGAACAGGTTGATGACAACATCCGTGGAGGCTGCGCCATCCGCAGGTAGATACGTACCGGCAGCTGCAAAGATCGTTTCGAAATTAACCGAGCCAAACAGCACGAACAGGCCGGAAATGCCAAGGAGGAAGCCGAAGTCACCAACGCGGTTGACGATAAAGGCCTTCATGGCAGCGGCAGAGGCGGATGGCTTCTTGTACCAGAAGCCAATCAGCAGATAGGACGCCAGACCCACGCCTTCCCAGCCAAAGAACATCTGCAACAGATTGTCGGATGTGACCAGCATGAGCATGGCAAAGGTGAAGAGCGAAAGATAAGCAAAGAAGCGCGGACGATGGGGATCGTGGTGCATGTATCCGATGGAGTACAGGTGCACGAGGCACGACACCGTGTTGACCACGACGAACATGACTGCTGTCAGCGTGTCGATCCGGAAGGCCCATTCGACATCGATGCCACCAGACTGGATCCAGCGCAGCACGGTGACCTTGATGACTTCGCCGGGCTCATGGCTGAGCAGCGCAACATTTATGAACACGACCCACGACAGGACCGCAACGATGATCATGAGGCCGGTTGTGACATATTCCGAAGCTTTGGCACCGATGGAGCGACCGAAAAGGCCAGCGATCAGGAAGCCGATCAGCGGAAGAAAGACGATAGCTTTGTAAATCATAGCCTTATCAGCCCTTCATCATATTGACGTCTTCCACGGCAATCGATCCGCGGTTGCGATAGAAGACAACGAGTATTGCAAGACCGATGGCAGCTTCCGCAGCCGCGACGGTCAGAATGAACAAAGCAAAGACCTGGCCGACGATATCGTTGAGGAACGACGAGAACGCAACCATGTTGAGATTGACCGCAAGCAGGATGAGCTCGATCGACATGAGGATGACGATGACGTTCTTGCGGTTGAGAAAGATGCCGAAGATGCCGATCGTGAAGAGGACCGCGCTGACCGTGAGGTAATGGGAAAGACCGATTTCCATAATATGATTTTCCTTGGATCCGTTCGCGCCTCAGATGCCCTGACCCGGCTTGACCTTGACCGTCGTGACGGCGGTCTTCGGGTCGCGGCCAACCTGCGTGGCAATGTTCTGTCGCTTGATGTCTGTGCGATGGCGCAGCGTCAGCACAATGGCGCCGATCATGGCCACCAGCAGCACCAGACCGGCAAGCTGGAAGAAGTAGATGTAGTTCGTGTAGAGCACGTCACCGAGGGCTGCCGTATTGGCGCGCTCCAGCGGGTTCGGGATCGGCATTGTGATAGACTTGGCTGCCTGCGGGTTGAGCACGCTGCCACCCACCACGATGATAAGTTCTGCCGCCAGAATGATGCCGATCAATGCGCCGATCGGCGCATATTGCAGCACGCCGGAGCGTAATTCGGCAAAATCCACATCCAGCATCATGACGACGAAGAGGAACAACACCGCCACAGCGCCGACATAAACCACCAGCAGGATCATGGCGAGGAACTCGGCACCTGTCAGCAGGAACAGAGCCGCCGCGTTGAAGAAGGTCAGAATGAGGAACAGCACCGAGTGAACGGGGTTCTTCGAGGCGATGACCATAAACGCAGACGCCACGGCGACGAAGGCGAAAATGTAAAAGAATACAGCGTGCAGACCCATGTTGGTGCCTTTTTGTCCTCACCGGACAAACGCGACCCTGAAGCCGCATGCCCGTTTCATTCCCGTCAGCGAAAACCGACAGGCAGTAACTGTTTTACCTACTCCGAAGCAGCGCTCCGAAGGAACCATGCTGCCTTAGCGGTAAGGCGCATCCAGAGCAAGGTTGCGAGCGATTTCACGTTCCCAACGGTCGCCGTTATCGAGAAGACGCTGCTTGTCGAAATACAACTCCTCGCGGGTTTCCGTCGCGAATTCGAAGTTCGGACCTTCGACAATGGCATCGACCGGGCATGCTTCCTGGCAGAAGCCGCAATAGATGCACTTTACCATGTCGATATCGTAACGAACCGTGCGGCGCGTGCCATCGTTGCGGCGTGGACCAGCTTCGATGGTGATGGCCTGGGCAGGACAGATCGCTTCGCATAACTTGCAGGCGATGCATCGTTCTTCACCGTTGGGATAACGACGAAGCGCGTGCTCACCGCGAAAGCGCGGGCTCACCGGACCCTTCTCGAAAGGATAGTTCACTGTCGCCTTCTGTTTGAAGAAGTGACGCATCGTCAGGAAGAAGGCGCCAACGAATTCCTTGAGGAACAGTGAATTGACGGCTTGTGAAAGACTGGCCATCTCAACCTCCAAATCTGCAAGCGAGGACTAGGGACATCTTATGCCCCCGCCGTCAGCTTGAGTACGAATGCAACAATCACGACCATGGCGAGCGACAAGGGAAGGAAAACCTTCCAGCCCAGACGCATCAACTGGTCATAGCGGTAACGTGGAACGAATGCCTTCACCAAGCCGAACATGAAGAAGACCATGCCGCCTTTCAGGATGAACCAGACGATACCCGGCACCCAGTTCAGGAACCACACATCCACGATGGGAAGCCAGCCACCCAGGAACAGGATGGTCGTCAGGCAGCACATCAGAACGATGGCAGCATATTCGCCCAGCATGAACATCATGTACGGGGTGGAGCCATACTCCACCATGTGACCGGCCACAAGTTCCGATTCCGCTTCAGGAAGATCGAAGGGTGGACGGTTGGTCTCGGCCAGTGCCGAGATGAAGAAGACGATGAACATCGGGAAGAGCGGCAACCAGTGCCAATCCAGGAACGACGCAGGGAGACCAAGCGACGTGCCAATGCCCGAATGCTGGGCATTCACGATATCCGTCAGGTTCAACGAACCAACGCACAGCAGAACGGTGACGATGACGAGGCCGATGGAGACTTCATAGGACACCATCTGCGCAGCAGAACGAAGCGCGCCGAGGAAGGGATACTTCGAGTTCGAAGCCCAGCCACCCATGATGATGCCGTAAACTTCAAGCGACGAGATCGCAAAGATGTAGAGAATGCCGACATTAATGTTGGCGATGACCCAGCCATCAGCAAACGGGATGACGGCGTAGGTCGCAAGAGCAAGCGTCACGGCAACCAGTGGCGCCAGCAGGAACACGGCCTTGTTGGCACCGGATGGAATGACCGGCTCTTTCAGAATAAACTTCAAAAGGTCGGCGAACGACTGGAAAAGGCCGAAGGGACCAACAACGTTGGGGCCGCGGCGCAGCTGAACCGCTGCCCAGATCTTACGGTCGGCAAGCAGAAGGAAGGCGATCGACACCAGCAACAAAACGAGAAGAAGCAGGGACTGGCCGACAATAATCAGCGCTGGCCAGACATAGCTCCAGAAAAACGATTCCATAGTCCCCTACCCTTACTCTGCCGCAGCCTTGAAGTTGTTGCGGGCCAATGCGGAACATTCGGCCATGACGGCTGACGCTCTCGCAATCGGGTTCGTCAAATAAAAATCCTTCACCGGCGAGGCAAAGCCCGCCTTGCTCAGGGTGCCAGCCTTGGTGGCCAGCGCTTCGATGCCCGCGACGTCAGCCACGGCAATCTCGTCAGCATCGGCAAAATGCGGATGCGCGAGATAAAGCTGAGCACGCAATGCGGACAAAGAGTCGAATGGCAGCTTGTGGCCGAGAACATCAGACAGTGCACGCAGGATCGCCCAGTCTTCGCGGGCTTCGCCCGGTGCAAAACCGGCGCGGTTGCCCATCTGGACACGGCCTTCGGTGTTCACCCAGATACCAGACTTTTCGGTATAGGCAGCACCCGGCAGGATAACATCGGCAGCCATTGCGCCAGCGTCACCATGCGAACCGATATAGACGGTCAGCTTTGCGGTCTTCGTAGACAGATCGATTTCATCTGCGCTGAGCAGGAAGAGAACTTCTGACGATGCAGCGATAGACGCAGCATTCGCAGACTTGTCAGCCGGAACGAAGCCGATATCCAGACCACCGACGCGCGCTGCTGCCGTGTGCAGAACCGAGAAGCCGTTCCATTCAGCCGAAACGACGCCAACGGAAACAGCAAGCTTTGCAGCCGCAGCCAGCACAGCCACACCGTCTTCACGCGACAGAGCGCCCTGCCCGACGATGATCATCGGGTTCTTGGCTGCCTTCAGCTTGTCGATGAAGCTGTGCGAACCCGAGGCCATATCGGACAGTGTGTCCGTGCCGGAGCCGAGATATTCGTATTCGTAACGCAGCTCGCTTGCTTCGCCGATGACCGCAATCGGGAAGCCGCCACGGCGCCAGCGCTTGCGAATGCGAGCATTCAGAACGGAGGCTTCGTAGCGCGGGTTGGAGCCGATGATCAGCAACGCGTCGGCGTGTTCGATGCCTTCGATGGTGGCGTTGAAAAGATAGCTGGCGCGACCGAGCGAAGGATCGAGCGCCGTGCCATCCTGACGACAATCGACATTGGTCGAACCAAGCGATGCCATCAGTGTCTTGAGAGCGAACATTTCTTCGACAGAAGACAGATCGCCAGCGATAGCGCCGATCTTTTCACCGGATGTGGAAGCAACAGCCGCCTTGATCGCGCCGAAAGCCTCGCCCCATGTGGCTGGCTGCAAGCGACCGTCCTTACGAACGTAGGGCTTGTCAAGACGCTGGGTTTTCAGGCCATCCCAGATGAAGCGGCTCTTGTCGGAAATCCACTCTTCGTTGATGGCTTCGTTGACACGCGGCATGACGCGCATGACTTCGCGTCCACGGGTATCGACACGGATGGCGGAACCCAGCGCATCCATCACGTCAATGGTTTCGGTCTTGCCGAGTTCCCACGGACGGGCGGTGAAGGCGAAAGGTTTGGAGGTCAGCGCGCCGACTGGGCAAAGGTCAACGACGTTGCCCTGAAGCTCGGATGTCATCGCCTGTTCCAGATATGTCGTGATCTCGGCATCTTCACCGCGACCGATCAGGCCGAGTTCGGAGATACCGGCGACTTCTGTGGTGAAGCGTACGCAGCGCGTGCAGTGAATGCAGCGGTTCATAACCGTCTTGACGAGCGGTCCGATATATTTGTCTTCCACGGCGCGCTTGTTTTCAGAATAGCGCGAGCCCGGAATACCAAACGCCATCGCCTGGTCCTGGAGGTCGCATTCGCCCCCCTGGTCGCAGATGGGACAATCGAGCGGGTGGTTGATGAGCAGGAATTCCATCACGCCTTCGCGGGCCTTCTTGACCATCGGCGTGTTGGTGAAAACTTCCGGCAATTCGCCGTTTGGTCCGCCGCGAATGTCGCGAACGCCCATGGCGCAGGATGCTGCAGGCTTGGGCGGTCCGCCCTTCACCTCGATGAGACACATGCGGCAGTTACCCGCAACCGACAAACGCTCGTGGAAACAAAAGCGCGGAACTTCGGCACCAGCCTCCTCGCACGCCTGCAACAGCGTGAAATGATCCGGAACCTCGATCTCTTTACCGTCAACCTTGAGCTTTGTCATGGTCCTACTTACGTCCTGTTGCCTGTCCGTCGCGCATCATTATGCGGTCCAAGACAAATCCTGATGGCATTCGGCTTAGACTCAAAAAGTGCCGAATACTTTAACGATGTAAGGGACCGGTACACCCGATCCCCGCCCCTCGCAACACCCTTTAAGGCGTTACTTTGGCCGGTGTTACTCAGCAGCCTCAAGCACAGCGCCATCATCCATGGCCCTGTAGGTATATTCATCGATCCGCTTTTCTATTTCCGGACGGAAATTGCGGATCAGCGCCTGAACCGGCCATGCGGCAGCATCACCCAGCGCACAGATGGTATGGCCTTCGATCTGCTTGGTCACTTCGAACAGCATGTCGATTTCGCGCTTCTGCGCATTGCCCTTGACCATGCGTTCCAGCACGCGCCACATCCAGCCCGTGCCTTCGCGGCAAGGCGTGCACTGGCCGCAGCTTTCATGCTTGAAGAAGGCCGCGATGCGGGCGATGGCCTTGATGACGTCGGTGGACTTGTCCATGACGATCATGCCACCGGTGCCGAAGGACGACTTCACTTCGCGCATGCCGTCAAAGTCCATGATGGCGTCCTTCATGTCCTCACCGCGAACGATGGGGCACGATGCGCCGCCTGGAATGACGCCGAGAAGGTTGTCCCAGCCACCGCGAATGCCGCCACAATGGCGCTCGATCAGTTCCTTGAAGGACAGGCCTAGCGCATCTTCGAAGGTGCACGGACGCTCGACATGGCCGGAGACCATGAACAGCTTGGTGCCGACATTGTTCGGACGACCGATGGACGAGAACCACGATGCACCGCGACGCAGAATGGTCGGGGCAACGGCGATGGACTCGACGTTGTTGACCGTGGTCGGGCAGCCATAGAGGCCCATATTGGCAGGGAAAGGAGGCTTGAGGCGCGGCTGGCCCTTCTTGCCTTCGAGGCTTTCGAGAAGCGCCGTTTCCTCGCCGCAGATGTATGCACCCGCGCCGTGGTGAACGTAGACGTCGAAATCCCAGCCGTTCTTGTTGTTTTTGCCCAGCAGACCGGCGTCATAGCACTCGTCGATTGCCGCCTGGAGCGCTTCGCGTTCGCGCATATATTCGCCGCGAACATAGATGTAGGCCGTATGCGCGCTCATGGCGAAACCGGCAATGACGCAGCCTTCGATCAGCGTATGCGGATCATGGCGCAGGATTTCGCGGTCCTTGCAGGTGCCGGGTTCGGATTCGTCGGCGTTGACGACGAGATAATGCGGACGGCCGTCGCTTTCCTTCGGCATGAAGGACCATTTGAGACCTGTCGGGAAGCCAGCACCACCACGACCACGAAGGCCGGATGCCTTCATTTCGTTGATGATCCAGTCACGACCCTTTTCGATAATCTGCTTTGTGCCATCCCAATGACCGCGCGCAAGCACACCCTTTAAGGAGGTGTCCTTGAGGCCGTAGAGATTGGTAAAGATGCGATCCTGATCTTTTAACATGCTTGACCTCTTTACCGCGGCTTCTTGCCGAAGACCTTGATGTATTCGGCTTCGCCACCCTTGGCGAGAGCCTCGGCCTGACGTACCCAATCATCGCGATCGATACGACCCTTGAAATTCAGATAACCATCGACCCAAGCACGCTCTTCCGCAGACCAGCCAGCAATCTGCATGTATGTGAAGATGCCGAGCTCGTTGAGCGTCGCCTCGATTTTCGGGCCAACACCGGAAATGAGCTTGAGATCATCGGCCTTTGCGGGTCTTTCGATCTTGGCAGGACGGTTCTTGTCTTCCAGCGATGGTTTTGGCGAGGTTTTCGTCTCGCCAGACCCTTCCTTGGCCGCATCCTTGGCATTGTTTTCAGATGCCTTTGGATCGGTAACCGGCGTCTTCAGCTTCGCATCGGACTCCGGTGCCGTCGTCTTCGGCTTTGCAGCTTCGGAAGGTGCAGGTGCCGGTGTCGCGGCTGGAGCAGCCGCTGCAGGCGCTTCGGCTGGCTTGTCGAGATTGGAGCGGTCCGGCTTTGTCTCTTCCGTCAAGGTCGTCAGAGGGCCGATCGGTGCCGACAAATGACGGTCGATCTGCGGGCCTGGCTTAACGGTGTCGCCCTTGCCTGCCTCGAACGTGTCGATGATCTCTTCCAGACGCTCAGGCGTCAGGTCTTCATAGGCATCCTTGAAGATGATGACCATTGGCGCGTTAACGCAGGCACCCTGACATTCGACTTCTTCCCACGACAGCGTACCGCTCTCATTGGGGGTCAGCGGATCATGGTGGATCTTGTGGCGGCAGACATCCATCAGCGCTTCGGAACCGCGCAGCATGCAGGGAGTGGTGCCACAGACCTGAATATGCGCCTTCGTCCCAACCGGCTTCAGCTGGAACTGCGTATAGAAGGTCGCAACTTCGAGCACACGGATATAGGCCATATCCAGCATGTCGGCGATCTTTTCGATACAGGCGCGGGTGACCCAGCCGTCCTGCTCCTGCGCACGCATCAACAGCGGAATGACCGCAGATTGCTGGCGTCCCTCAGGATACTTCTGGATCGTTTTTTCCGCCCATGCGGTATTGTCCGCGTTGAACGCGAAACCCGTGGGCTGGAACTGATCTTCGGCTAGTCGACGAACGGACATACTTCCTCACGCCCCATCAGTTTAACGACTCGCACCGCGATTTCGTCACCGTGACGAATTCGCAGGCATAGGCCGTTTTGTCTTTTTGCATGAACACAATGAATTTTCCGCCATTGGGAAGCGAGGATTTGATCTCGTATCCCTGTGACAGAAGTTGCTTGACAGATGATGAACCGCCGCTTGCCTGCGACGACACGCCCTCTTCCGCCGTCTGGGCGAAAACGGGTGACGTTGCGGCAACAAGAGCCAATATGGCCAGCGGCAGACGCATCAGCGGTCAACCTCCCCGAACACGATGTCCAGAGAGCCGAGAACAGCCGTCACGTCGGCAAGCTGGTGGCCTTTGCAAAGGAAGTCCATGGCTTGCAGATGTGCGTAACCCGGCGCGCGGATCTTGCAGCGGTAAGGCTTGTTCGAACCATCGGCGACCACATAGACGCCGAACTCGCCCTTCGGCGCTTCGACGGCTGCGTAAACTTCGCCGGCTGGAACGTGATAACCTTCGGTGTAGAGCTTGAAGTGGTGGATCAAGGCTTCCATCGAACGCTTCATCTCGCCACGCTTTGGCGGAACGACCTTGCCATCAAGCGACGACACGGCGCCGACGCGATGCTTGCCCTGCAAAAGCTCGACGCACTGCTTCATGATCTTGACCGATTCGCGCATTTCCTGCATGCGGATCAGATAGCGATCATAGCAATCGCCATTCTTGCCGACGGGAATGTCGAATTCGAGATCGGAATAGCATTCGTAAGGCTGCGCGCGACGCAGATCCCAGGCAGCACCGGAACCGCGAACCATGACGCCGGTAAAGCCCCAGGCGAACGCATCTTCCAGCGACACGACACCGATATCGACGTTACGCTGCTTGTAAATGCGGTTGTCGGTCAACAGTCCCTCGACATTGTCAAGGAAGGTAATGAACGGATCGCACCACTTGCCGATATCATCGACCAGTTCAGGTGGCAGGTCCTGATGGACGCCACCCGGGCGGAAATAGGCGGCATGCAGACGGGCACCCGAAGCGCGCTCGTAAAACACCATGAGCTTTTCACGCTCTTCAAAGCCCCAGACCGGCGGCGTCATAGCGCCGACGTCCATAGCCTGCGTCGTGACGTTCATGATGTGCGACAGGATGCGACCGATTTCCGAGAAGAGAACGCGGATCAACTGACCGCGCATCGGAATCTCAAGACCCAGCAGCTTTTCCACAGCTAGCGAGAAAGCATGCTCCTGGTTCATCGGCGCAACGTAATCGAGGCGGTCGAAATAGGGCAGAGCCTGCAAATAGGTCTTGGTCTCGATCAGCTTTTCGGTACCGCGGTGCAGAAGGCCGATATGCGGATCGACGCGCTCAACGACTTCACCGTCGAGTTCGAGCACGAGACGCAACACGCCGTGCGCGGACGGGTGTTCCGGGCCGAAGTTGATCGTAAAATTTCGAACGTTATGTTCTGTCATGACTTGGCCTTTTCATCGCCCGGAAGAACATAGTCTGTTCCTTCCCAAGGGGAGAGAAAGTCGAAATTACGGAATTCCTGCTTCAGCTCGACCGGCTCATAAAGAACGCGCTTCAGCACATCATCATAGCGCACTTCCACAAAGCCCGTGACCGGGAAATCCTTGCGCAGCGGATGACCTTCAAAACCATAGTCGGTCAGAATGCGGCGCAGGTCTGAATGGCCTTCGAATGGAATGCCATACATATCCCAGGCTTCACGCTCGAACCACTCTGCGCCGACAAACACTGACGTCGCCGATGGTACTGCCTCGTCTTCGGCTGCCTGAAGCTTGATGCGGACACGCAAATTCTGACGCGGCGACAAGAGGTGATAGACGACGTCGAAACGCTTTTCGCGGCTCGGCCAATCCACACCGCAGATGTCGATGATGTTGACGAAACCGCACTGCACGTCATCACGCAAAAACGTCAGAAGCGCAATAATGTTGTCCGGCGTCGTGTTCAGCGTCAATTCGCCATAGGCAATGACAGACGATTCCAAAAGGGAACCGCGCGCCTCATTCACATAGGCCGAGAGATCGTTGAGAGCTTCGCTCATAAATAAAGTCCTCTGCCCTTAACGCTCGATCGTACCGGTACGCCGGATTTTCTTCTGCAGCAGAAGCACGCCGTAAAGCAGCGCTTCTGCCGTGGGGGGACAGCCTGGCACGTAGATATCGACAGGCACCACACGGTCGCAACCGCGAACCACAGCGTAGGAATAATGGTAGTAACCACCGCCATTGGCACAGGAGCCCATGGAAATGACGTAGCGTGGCTCCGGCATCTGGTCATAGACCTTGCGGAGAGCAGGCGCCATCTTGTTGGTAAGTGTACCGGCAACGATCATCACGTCAGACTGGCGCGGTGACGCGCGGGGTGCAACGCCGAAGCGCTCCATATCGTAACGCGGGCCAGACGCCTGCATCAGACCTTCAACGGCGCAGCAGGCCAAACCGAACTGCATCCACATCAAAGAGCCGGTACGTGCCCAGGTAATCAGGTCATCGGTCGTCGTGACCAGAAAACCCTTATCCGCGAGTTCGTCATTGATCTCGGTAAAATAGGCATCATTGCTGCCAACAGGCTTGCCGGTGGACGGATCGACGATGCCTTTAGGCTTCGGTGCGACCAGCGTCGTGTCGTTATGAACTACGCCCATTCCAGTGCCCCCTTCTTCCACTCATAAATAAAGCCGATGGTGAGAACGCCGAGGAACACCATCATCGACCAGAAACCGAACCAGCCAATTTCACCGAAGGACACAGCCCACGGGAACAGGAACGCGACTTCCAGATCGAAGATGATAAACAGAATCGACACCAGATAGAAGCGAATGTCGAACTTCATGCGCGCGTCATCGAACGCATTGAAGCCGCACTCGAAGGCGGACAACTTTTCAGGATCGGGGTTCTTGTAGGCAACGGCGAAAGGCGCAATCAACAGCGCCAGACCGATGACAAGCGCGATACCAATGAAGATTGCGATCGGAATGTAGGAACTGAGGAGTTCAGTCATTGTCTCTTCCTTACCCGACCGAGCGTCGAGCATATCCCTTTTGGATGAGAATCCGTCGGGTCGAAATTATGTTGCAACGCCGCAGTGGTTATCCCAGCCAAGCGCGCTCTGCAAGAGATTAAGTGTCATTTCGAACCAAACGTGACTTCGCGCCGTCGCATTTATATGCAGGCACGCCGCATGAGAATGCACATTCCGCTCCTAAGCCCTTCAAAAGAATGATGAATATCCGAGGTGCCAAGACCGCTAATATGTCGCATGTTTTTGGGCGAAAACGTGGTCAAAAAAGCGCAATAAACCTGAGTCTGAGTCACCACAAATCAAGCGGCAAACGTTGACAGGAAAGAGGGCAAACCGGCACTATCGCGCGCCTGATTAAACGCCAATGCGGACCAGAAAATGGCTGCACTAGCGGCACAGACCAATGACGATGTGGGTGAGTTCAACAGTGATTGATTTCGGCAAAGAGGACATTTGCTTCTGCATTCAGAAGAAATGGCGCGAGTGACGGGGC
>UCJU01000006.1:0-183170 GCA_900472925.1 Hyphomicrobiales bacterium | reverse complement strand
ACCAACTGAGCTACACCCGCATATTCCTTAAAGACTGGCCGAAACCCGTCTCACGAACTCGCCTCGGCTGTTCGTTGAGCGGCTAACTAGGACGTTCGTGTTGGGGTGTCAAGCAGCTTTCACGACAAAAGAATAGGCTACGTCATTTTGATTTCACAAAGCATCACGAAGGCCCGGTTTCCCGGCACTTTCCCATTTCTGTTTTTTGACTCCGGACCGAGGCACTTATCCACAGACGCCGGAGATAAAATTGAATCCGGTCGGCGTTCTACACATCACGCTGAGGGATTCGCGATGCATCGCGCTTACATGACCCCTGCCCCAGCTTGCGTCCGTATGCCTTGGTGGAAAAGCCTCATTGTGCCGACCGGCAGCCATGAGGCGCGACCTCCGCCCCTCGAGCTCCAAGCCCAGACCGGAGACCGAATTCTGACAAAAAACGAAAAAAACAAAAAAACTTCACAAAAGCTCTTGCGGTTTTTTTCCGATACCAATACATCACGGCCACCGACGCGGCAGACACGATCTGCAAGACGCGAAGGGCGATTAGCTCAGTTGGTAGAGCGCCTCGTTTACACCGAGGATGTCGGGAGTTCGAGTCTCTCATCGCCCACCACTTTTTTAAAAATCTGCCTTTGATGCCCTGACGCAGTGGATTAAATGTCCCTAGCGATCAATTCTGACGGCACTCATAAAAGAGATGAAACTTAATTTTTGCTGCCTGAGGACGGTTGCTATCGGCTCCGCTTTTTGCGGATAAAAGAGCGCGAAAATTGGCCTTTGCGCTGCTACTGGATACACGATCTCCTCCGTCACGCAAAGTAAGACTTTCTTAACAATAGTCTCGATTTACCCCCGAATTGCATGGTTTTAAGACACTAAGCCAGCTCAAAACCCATGAATTTACCCGTTAGATTCAATATTTCTCAATAAATTCTCGCACATAATCATGGTGTCGGCTTCATGATGAAGTCGAGTTTTGATGGGATGAACCATGACTGCGAACTCAATCGTCACGCTGGCGCTGATCGCGCTGCCAATCTACTTCTTTTTCCGCTGGGTCCAGTACGACTCGGAGAACCAGGACAAGCAGAAGTAGAAGCGCGCACCGAACTTTCCCCGAGCTTATTTTTACATCAGTCATCCGCGGGATGACCGAGGGTGGTGAACCCGCCACCCTGGTAGATGTGGGCCGGATCCTTCGGATCCTCTTTGCCCGCCTGAGCAAGTAACTCGGCGCGCCATTTCGCCGAGCTATCCTGCGGTTTCCAACCCAGGAACGCCGTATTGCTGTTATCCCACCACCGTTCCGCATTGTCGGAAGCGCCATAGACAACAGCGTGGCCAAGACGCGGGGCTTCGAACCCGCGTACGCAGAGAGACACGAAATCGCCCGCGCTCAACCACGTGGCCAGCATGCGTGTGGTCTGCGGCTTTTGCGTTAGCGAGCCGATTCTCACGGAAAGTGTCTCCTGACCGAACTTGTCGAAATAGAAGCTCGCCAGATTTTCACCGAAGCATTTCGACACGCCATAAAGGGAATCGGGCCGGACCGGCGAGGTACTATCGATTTTCTCATCGCGACGATAAAAACCGATCGTGTGGTTGGAGCTGGCGAAGATGATACGCGGCTGACCGTTGTGACGCGCCGCCTCATACAGATTGTAGACCCCTTCGATGTTGCCCTTGAGGATGAGTTCGAACGGCCTCTCGACGGAAATACCACCCAGATGGATGATGCCGTCGACACCGGCGACCGCCTGGTCCACTTCAGTACGGTGTGACAGGTCGCATTTCACAAAGGTCTCGTGCGCAGCCAGATCGGTCACATCAACCATATCTGACAGCACGACATTTTCAGCAATATTTTTCAACAGCGGACGGATCGCCTTGCCAACACCACCCGCAGCGCCCGTCAACAGCAACGTTTTCAGCATGTGTCCTCCATCGCCAGCTGGACGCCTTTTAGCGCCAAGCGTGGTCATACATAAAATCAGTTGTTATCGTATCTCTACGTTAGGATGAAGGTGAATTTCAAGGGTAGTCTTTTAATGCGGGCAACTACCCACGTGCCAAATATAGGGCTGTACCACTCAGCTAAGCCACGCATCGCCTCTGAAAATTTCTTTGGGAAGTCAACTAACTTGTATTATAAGTTCTTGACGAAGATAATATCTCGAATATGATCGCGACAAAGAGCAATCGGAGACACGAATTTCATGGCTATGGACCCACAGGAACTCAAAGCCGCGCTTGGCGCCGGGCTTCTTTCTTTCCCCGTCACACCTTTCAGCGCTGATGGCGAGTTTAACAAAAAGCCATATCTGGATCACGTCGGCTGGCTCTCCGGCTTTGACGCGAGCGTTCTGTTTGCGGCCGGTGGCACGGGAGAATTCTTCTCGCTTGCTCCTGAAGAAGTCGCGACCGTCGTCAAGGCTGCGAAGTCTGCAGCTGGCTCCGTGCCGATCGTTTCAGGCTGTGGTTACGGTACCAAGATTGCGGTGCAGATTGCCCAGAGCGCCGAAAAAGCAGGCGCCGATGGTATTCTGCTCCTGCCTCACTACCTGATGGACGCATCACAGGCTGGCCTCTATGCCCACATCAAGGCGGTATGTGATTCCATCTCGATCGGCGTGATGGTCTATAACCGCGACAATTCCATTCTGACGGCTGAAACCCTGCAAAAGCTTTGTGACAACTGCCCCAACCTCGTCGGCTTCAAGGATGGCTCCGGCGACATCGGTCTGGTCCGCAAGATCACCGCAACGGTTGGCGAGCGCCTGACTTATCTTGGCGGCATGCCGACGGCTGAACTTTTCGCCGATGCCTATCTGGGTGCTGGCGTAACGACCTATTCTTCCGCTGTCTTCAACTTCGTGCCAGCGCTTGCGCAGAAATTCTACAAGGCGCTGCGTGCAGGTGATCGGACGACGACCGACCGCATTTTGATCGACTTCTTCTACCCGTTCATGGATATTCGCAATCGCCAGAAGGGTTATGCGGTTTCAGCCATCAAGGCCGGTGTCCGTCTGGTCGGCTTCGACGCAGGTCCCGTCCGCGCACCGCTGACAGATCTGACACCGGAGGAAGTGGGGATGATGGAAGCGTTGATAGGCCCGTACAAGCCATGAAAATAGAGACCGTTCGCACTCATCTGCTCGATTACAAGTTGGCTCACGCTTTTGAAAGCGCATCCATGCGCTTCGACAGGCGGATCCATTGCCTTGTGGAGATCATATGCGACGACGGTACCGTGGGTTGGGGGGAATGCCTCGGCCCGGCAAAGCCGAATGCGGCTGTTGTGGCCGCCTACACCCCTCACCTCATCGGTAAAGACCCGCTCGATATCGAGGTCATCTGGCATCAGCTTTACAACCTTCTGCGGGATCAGGGCCAACGCGGCCTGACGATAACAGCGCTAAGCGGCATCGATATCGCGCTTTGGGATATAAAGGGAAAACACTTCGGCACCTCCGTGTCGCGACTGCTGGGTGGTCGTTTCCGCGAAAGCGTCAAGGCCTACGCCACTGGCTCTTTCCGCAAGGACGGAGTCGATGCTGTCTCGGATGTGGCGGCTGAAGTTGCCGGTTATGCCGCCCAGGGCTTCCACGCCGTCAAGATCAAGATCGGCTTCGATGTTGCGGAAGACATTGCCGTCATCAAGGGTGCGCGTGAGGCCGTTGGCCCGGATGTTCGCATCATGATCGACGCCAACCATGGTTACGATGCGTTGGAAGCCATCGAAGTTGGAAACGCGCTGGCACCGCTTGGCATCGACTGGTTCGAGGAGCCCGTGGTTCCGGAACAGTTGGATGCCTATCAAGCCGTTCGCGCTGGACAACCTATCCCTGTTGCGGGTGGTGAAACGTGGCATGGCCGTTACGGCATGCGCGCGCCGCTGGAAAACCGTGCCGTGGATATTCTCCAGCCTGACCTTGCCGGTAGTGGCGGTTTTTCAGAGACCAAACGCATCACTGATCTGGCGACGCTTTACGGCGTACGCGTCCTTCCACACGTCTGGGGAACGGGCGTTGCCATTGCTGCCGCCCTGCAATTCATGGCCTACCTGCCGCCGGACCCTGCCCGCCGCAACCCGCGCCCGCCGATTCTGGAATTCGACCGCACGGAAAACCCTTACCGCCAGGCCGTGCTGACCAGCCCTCTGGATCACGTAGATGGCGTGGTGCAAATACCGGATGGTCCGGGGCTTGGGATTGAGATCAACCGGGACGCGCTGAAGCAATATGCCTTGAACGACGCGTGAGTTCTGCTTGCACGAATTGAAAAAAGCCGGGCGGCAAAAACGACGCCCGGCTTTTTCATGCTTCCTGTTTGGTCATGCCGGACTTGATCCGGAATGACGGTGCCAAACAATCAGTTCGTTCCCTTCAGATTGACCGGGAAGAACAGCGTCTCGCCAGACGAGTCGTCCACGCCGTCATTATCGGTTACGGCGAAGGCCTTGCCGGACTTGTCGAAGGCGAACCCCTCAAGCTTGTCGACAACGTAACCGTTGGTCTGGGCTTTGAGGTCGGGCAGGAAGTCGTGGACTTCGGTTTTCTTGACCAGTGGCAACTCACCGCCGATCTTGCCCGGTTTCAGGTCGGCAATCGCGACGCTGTAAAGTTTCTTGATCTTTGCCTTGTCGCCGATCAGGTTGTCACGCTCGATGATGTAGACATTGTCGCCGTGGGCGGTGATTTCAGACAGACCGACCCAGCCATCCTTAGTCTTGTCCAGCGGATAGTGCACGGCACCCCACGCCTTGGACTTCGGATTGTAGGACACCAGCTTGACCATGCCCTTTTCAGTCTTGCCCCATTCGCGCTGAACAGCCATCCACAACGTGGCGTCATCACCCTTGCCGATCATGGTCACGCCTTCGAAACCGAACCGGGTTTCGCCTTCCAGCAGCTCTTTCGGCAGGGCGATCTCAGCCTTGATCTCGCCCTTGGCATTGACGTTGTAGAGCGCATGCGGGACGAGCTTTTCGCTGTTGCCTTCCGACGCGACCCAGAAGCCGCCCTTGCCGTCCAGCGTAATGCCTTCCATATCCAGCTTCTGCGCTGGCTGACCGTCACGTTTCACACGCAGAACGCTGGTGATGACGGCAGGCTTCTGGTTGGCGTCGATCGTGAAAATCGACGGCTGATTGCTGTAGGCAGAATCAGAGATCGCATAGAAAATGCCGTCTTTTTCCGCATCCCCGACAAGACCGGACAGTGCACCCCAACCGATGGGTACGCCATCGACCGTGGCTGAGGTCAGCTGCGGATAGGCCGCCTGCCCTTCAGAACGCTCATAGATCATGACATGCGAGCGCGCGCCACCATCCTCCACCAGATCGGCTTCGTTCGCCGTGACCAGAAGATTGCGCGACGGAATGGCAACAGCGCCCTCGGGCGAAATGCCGGACGGAAGAATCTGCATCAGCTGGGGCTCTGCGCCAGTGTCCTTGTAAACGCCGACGACGGAAGCACGTTCAGCCAGAACGAAAAAGTACGTCTCACTGCCGAATGTTGCCACCTCCAGGCCTTCAGGCTCGATGCCTTTCGCCTTGGAGCGCTTTTCAGGATAGTGACCAATCGCCGCAACAGCGTGCTCGAAAGAGGAACCAGCCTCATAGACAAGCTTGCCGGTCTTGTCGAAAATGGTGAAACCGCGCGAACCGCCCTCCCAATCACCCTCGTTGGCGATGACGATACGGTCATTGTCCAGCCATTTTACGGCATCCGGCTCGCGCTTGCGGGCGTCCTGTTTGTCGGTAAACTTCAACTGGCCATCGGTTTTTGTGTCGACCCCGGTGAGATCAACGGTCCCGGCAGAAAAATGGCTCGTCACCTTGCCGCTTTTACCGTCAACGATAACGATGTGATTGTTCTCCTGAAGTGTCAGGGCAATGTCACCGTTGGCATTGATGGAAACGAATTCCGGCTCCGGGTCTGCCGGGGAAATTTCGGCAAGGCCGCTGACGTCGATCTTCTTCAGGGTCGAGCAATCGGGCGCACCATCTTTAAGGCCGATGGTGACGAGAAAACCGGCGGGCATCTGTGGAAGCGCGCCATCATTGACCTTCTCGTCCCTCTCATTTTCGATGGCAATGGCCATGAAGCTCTTGTCCGGTGAAACCGCGACGGAGTCCGGCTGGCCGCCCAGTTCGCAGCTTGCCTCTATCTTCCTGGTCGCGATATCAACGGTCACGAGCTTGCCGGATGGCTTCACGAAGCTCTCGGACGTGTTGACGCCGGCCAGCACCTTGCCACCCGAGACAGCAACCGATGTCGGCTCGCCATCCATAGCCAAAGCACCAAGCGCTTTCGGTGCCTTGGCATCCCTGATGTCAATGAAACCGATGCCGCCCAGTGGGCTATCGGAATAGATCAATGTGTTTCCGTCTTCGCTGGCCGCAATGATTTCCGCAGAGGTGACCGTCTTCTCGTCCTTGTCAGACGGCAGGTTCAGCGCGACAGGAAACGAAGCAATACGGTTGAAGACCTGCTCGGCGGCAGCGGGAAAGGCTACGTAGGCGCAGAGCATTGCGGTGAGTGCGGCGCTTGAAAAGCGAAATGTCATGGTGTCCCCTTCAGTGCACTGGAAAAATGCATGTGAGGGCTTTTGCGACATGGACGTGACAGGCAAATGACAATGAGAATATGCTGATAAACAAAAAGCCCGACATGATGCCGGGCTTTTTGCATTTCTTCGGCGTTACTTCGCAAAACTGCGCAAACAGCCAAATGTTTCCTCGTAAACTTCAAGACAGTTCGCCCGCCGCGGGCAAACGGTCTTTTGAAACTTAGGAATTAACAGCTTCCTTCAGGCCCTTGCCTGCGGAGAACTTCGGTACGTTGCGAGCTGGAATATCAACTTCTGCGCCCGTGGATGGGTTACGACCCTTCGACGCTTCGCGACGGCTGACAGTAAAGCTGCCGAAGCCAGCGAGACGAATATCGCCACCGCTCTTCAGTTCGTTCTGTACAGTTTCGAAAACTGCGTCGACCGCAGATGCGGCATCAGCCTTCGTAAGACCAGCCTTTTCGGCAACTGCAGAAACGAGCTCATTCTTGTTCATGTTTCCACCCCTTTCAATGGTTTGAAACGACTCAAATTGGATCGGCGCAGAATACTTATCTATTCGCGCACCGCCACCCAAAAGCGCCGGAATGGCCTGAAAAACAAGGGGTCTTGCGTTCTTTTCACAAAAAAGGCTGGCATTTCTGCCAGCCTTTCAACGATTTTGTGCTAATTTAGCACCATGATCTACAGTCGCAACTCAATGTGCGATTGTCTGACCGGCATCATCCACACCTTCAACGGTCGCGATAACCGGTGTCTCGATGCTGCCATCCCATTCGATCGGCTCTGGCATACGCACCAGCGCATGACGCAGAACTTCACCCATGCGTGCGACCGGGATGATTTCCATGCCGTTCTTCACGTTGTCGGGAATATCGGCCAAGTCCTTGGCGTTCTCTTCAGGGATCAGCACTTTCTTGATGCCGCCACGAAGTGCCGCCAACAGCTTTTCCTTCAGACCACCAATGGGCAGGACGCGACCGCGAAGGGTAATTTCACCCGTCATGGCAACGTTCTTGTCGACCGGAATACCGGTCATAATCGAAACGATGGCGGTTGCCATGGCAACACCTGCGGATGGACCATCCTTTGGTGTCGCACCTTCGGGAACGTGAACGTGGATATCCGACTTGTCGAAACGAGGCGGTTCGATCCCGAAATCCACGGCGCGCGAGCGGACATAGGATGCCGCTGCGGAAATGGATTCCTTCATCACTTCCTTCAGGTTACCGGTCACGGTCATACGACCTTTGCCCGGCATCATGACGCCTTCGATCGTCAGCAATTCGCCGCCGACTTCTGTCCATGCGAGACCTGTGACAACACCAACCTGATCTTCGCCTTCGGCTTCGCCGTGACGATATCTTGGCACACCCAGGTAATCGTTGATGTTTTCAGCTGTTACAGCAACAGACGTCGACTTGCCCTTGATGATCTCGGTCACAGCCTTGCGGGCGAGTTTCATCAACTCACGCTCAAAGCTACGGACACCGGCTTCGCGGGTATATTGCTGGCTGATGGCCATCAGGGCATCGTCGCTGACGGAAAACTCTTCCGGACGCAACGCGTGTTCCTTGATTGCCTTGGGCAGCAGGTGACGCTTGGCGATTTCGCGCTTTTCGTCTTCCGTGTAACCGGCGATACGGATCACTTCCATACGGTCCATCAACGGGCCAGGAATGTTCAGCGTATTGGCGGTTGTCACGAACATCACGTCCGACAGGTCATATTCCACTTCAAGATAGTGGTCCATGAATGTGGAGTTCTGTTCCGGATCCAACACCTCCAGCAAAGCAGATGACGGATCGCCACGGAAGTCCTGGCCCATTTTGTCGATTTCATCGAGCAGGAAGAGCGGGTTAGACTTCTTCGCCTTCTTCATCGACTGGACGATTTTGCCGGGCATGGAACCGATATAGGTGCGACGGTGACCACGGATTTCCGCTTCATCGCGCACGCCACCCAGCGCCATACGCACATATTCGCGGCCGGTGGCCTTTGCGATGGACTTGGCAAGCGACGTCTTACCAACGCCTGGAGGACCAACGAGGCAAAGGATAGGACCGCGGATTTTCGAAGCACGGGCCTGCACTGCCAGATATTCGACAATACGTTCCTTGACCTTGTCGAGACCGAAATGATCCAGTTCAAGGACGGCTTCTGCAGCGTTCAGGTCCGTCTTGATCTTGGACTTCTTGCCCCATGGCAGACCAACCAGCCAATCCAGATAATTGCGCACGACGGTCGCTTCCGCAGACATCGGGCTCATCTGGCGCAGCTTCTTCATCTCCGCGTCAGCCTTTTCCTTGGCTTCCTTGGAGAGTTTGGTCTTTGCGATGCGTTCTTCCAGCTCGGCCATTTCATCACGGCCATCCTCGCCGTCGCCGAGTTCCTTCTGAATAGCCTTCATCTGTTCGTTCAGATAGTATTCGCGCTGGGTCTTCTCCATCTGGCGCTTGACGCGCGAGCGGATACGCTTTTCCACCTGCAGAACGGAAATCTCGCCTTCCATAAAACCAAGCGCTTTCTCGAGACGCTGCTTCACGCTCACCGTCTCCAGCATTTCCTGCTTTTCGGTGATCTTGATGGAAAGGTGTGAGGCAACCGTGTCGGCCAACTTGGAGTAGTCGTCTATTTGCCCAGCCGCGCCAACGACTTCCGGAGAAATCTTCTTGTTAAGCTTCACATAGCTTTCAAACTCGGAAACCACAGAGCGGGACAGAGCCTCGTTCTCGACCGGATCTTCCTCAGGCTCGTCCAGCAGGGCTGCGGTGGCTTCGTAAAAATCTTCGCGATCGGTATATTCTTCGATCTTGGCGCGGCCTTTGCCTTCGACAAGAACCTTCACCGTTCCGTCGGGCAGCTTCAGAAGCTGCAAAACATTGGCAACGGTACCGACCTTGTGGATCGCGGACGTGTCGGGATCATCATCACTGGCGTTGATCTGGGTGACCAGCATGATCTGCCTGTCCGAGCCCATGACTTCTTCCAGAGCACGAATGGACTTTTCCCGCCCAACGAATAGCGGAACGATCATGTGCGGGAAAACGACAATGTCGCGCAGAGGGAGTACTGGATATGTACCGCCAGATGCAGCAGACGTAATGTTCGTCATATCATTTCCTTTCAATGGCCTCTCTTGGGTGAGGCACTTGCCGGACTATCTGTGGGAGTTTCCGGCATATTCTTTGTCGTGACTAAAAGTGGAGTTCGCCACCGTCATTTTCAAGTCACAACAGCAGATACCCTTCCGTCCTGGACGGGATAAAACTTCAAATACGCGATACGCAACGATACGCTTTATATTTTCCGCTATCCGCCGGTCACGCCGAATCGGAAGACGCAGCCGACATTCAAAAAAACGTCATATCGCGCTGCAAATCACTTCTAAAACTTTATCAGGAAAGCGCAATCCGCTCCAAACGCAAAATCCGATCAGGACGCCATAATGCATCGTTTCCCGTGCATAACACGCAAAAAAGGCCCACTTGCGGTGGGCCTTTGCATTTCAACGACGTGAGCTTGAAGCTTATGCCGAAACGTTTGCTTTTTCGTCCTGACGATCCGCATAGATATAAAGCGGACGCGCAGCACCGCTGACGACTTCGTCAGAGATGACCACTTCGCGAACGCCTTCCAACGTCGGCAGCTCGAACATCGTGTCGAGCAGGATTTTCTCCATGATCGAACGAAGACCACGGGCACCGGTCTTACGGGTAATCGCCTTGCGAGCGATTTCACGCAGAGCGTCGCCCTGGAATGTCAGCTCCACATCTTCCATCTCGAACAGACGCTGATACTGCTTGATCAGAGCATTCTTCGGCTCAGACAGAATCTGGATCAGCGCGTCTTCATCCAGGTCTTCGAGCGTCGCCAGAACAGGCAGACGACCGATGAATTCGGGGATGAGGCCGAACTTGACCAGATCTTCCGGCTCCAGCTCACGCAGCACTTCGCCAACGCGACGATCGTCTTCCGCCTTGACCGTCGCGCCAAAACCGATAGAGGTCTTTTCGCCACGGGCAGAAATGATCTTGTCGAGACCCGCGAACGCGCCGCCGCATATGAACAGGATGTTGGTCGTATCCACCTGCAGGAATTCCTGCTGAGGATGCTTGCGGCCACCCTGCGGAGGAACGGATGCGACCGTGCCTTCCATGATCTTCAGAAGCGCCTGCTGAACGCCCTCGCCTGACACGTCACGCGTGATGGACGGGTTGTCCGACTTGCGGGAAATCTTGTCCACTTCGTCGATATAAACGATGCCGCGCTGGGCGCGTTCAACGTTGTAGTCGGCCGACTGGAGCAGCTTGAGGATGATGTTTTCCACATCCTCGCCCACGTAACCGGCTTCGGTCAGGGTCGTTGCATCAGCCATGGTGAAGGGCACATCGATGATACGGGCCAGCGTCTGCGCAAGATAGGTCTTGCCGCAGCCGGTCGGTCCAACCAGCATGATGTTCGACTTCGCCAACTCGATGTCGCCGTTCTTGGAAGAATTCGCGAGACGCTTGTAATGGTTGTGAACAGCCACCGACAGGATTTTCTTCGCCTGCTTCTGGCCGATGACATATTCGTCGAGAATCTTGATGATGTCCTGAGGGGTGGGAACACCCTCACGCGACTTCACCATAGACGTCTTGTTTTCCTCGCGGATGATGTCCATGCACAATTCGACGCATTCATCGCAAATGAATACTGTCGGCCCGGCAATGAGTTTCCGGACTTCGTGCTGGCTCTTGCCGCAGAATGAACAATAGAGTGTATTTTTAGAGTCGCCGCCGTTGCTGCCGCTGACTTTGCTCATATCTCTTTCCTTCCAGCACGCCGCAATTTCGCAACACGAAACGCGGTCAACTTACCGTCTGCGGACCGGTCGCTTCCTATAAGCATCCACGTCCGCTTCGTTCCCGGGGTACTAACCGCATCAGGCTTTTGGCCTGATAACGGCGGCAACGAATTCCCCTTCAAATTCCAAGGCCTTCGCCCGGTTATTCTCTCTGGCACCCGCCTCAACTCCAAATCAGGCTAAGACAGGTTCATCCCAAGCTATGTCATAAAATTTCAACACAGCCTTAATAACTACTATTACCGCTTTATTTTTCCGTTGAAACCCCGAATTTCACTTCGGAGCTTCAAAGCCTGCGCGTAACAACAGCAATTTAGCTCGCGGTCGCGCCTTCGATTTCCTGACGCGATGTCAGAATCTTGTCGACGACGCCCCAGTCCTTCGCCTCATCCGCATCCATGAAATGGTCACGATCGAGCGTCTTTTCAACTTCTTCAAGCGTGCGGCCCGTGTGCTTCACGTAGACGTCATTGAGCCGGCGCTTCATCTTGATGATGTCACGGGCGTGACGCTCGATATCGGATGCCTGCCCCTGGAAACCGCCAGATGGCTGGTGAACCATGATGCGCGCGTTTGGCGTGCAGAAGCGCATGCCCTTTTCACCGGCAGCCAGAAGCAACGAACCCATGGATGCCGCCTGACCGACGCACAGCGTGGAAACGGCTGGGCGAATGAACTGCATCGTATCGTAGATCGCCATACCGGCGGTCACGACGCCACCTGGTGAGTTGATGTAAAGCGCGATTTCCTTCTTCGGATTTTCCGATTCCAGAAACAGCAACTGTGCGCAAACGAGCGACGCCATGTGATCTTCCACCGGGCCGGTGAGGAAGATGATGCGTTCCTTCAGAAGGCGTGAGTAAATGTCGTAGGACCGTTCGCCGCGATTGGTCTGCTCCACAACCATCGGCACCAGAGCCATGGCGGTATCAACTGGATTTGTCATGTCCGTCCTTTATCAACTCTTACCCGGAGGCATCGGCACCCGGAATCAATTCAATTCGTCTACTCACTACATAGAGTGTGATGACACCGTTCTTCAAGGCTCGACGGCGTATATCCTTAATGACGTCCCGGCAAATTTCCCCTGCCGCCATACTAGGCCGCTTGAAATGACGCCATCTGAATTGACGCGGTCGCTTCCGTCATCAACGGCGAAACGGGATGTTGGTCAACCAATTCTTAAATTCACGATAAATATACACGCCAAACCTTCCGTAAGGTGAAGTAGAAACGACTTCTTAGGGATTGAATGTCGATACTGCCGCCCGACAGATTTGCATTTCGATTCCGCTTTGAGTTTTGCAGGACATTCATATTCACACGGACATATGAGCGCCAAACGACGCGCGACTGTATTTTGGAATTTACGCCGAGACAGACGGGGATATTGCAGTGCTAGACGCGAAAACAGGCATGCTTATCTGGTCAATGCAAACACTGACCCTCGCCGCCGCTCTCGCCGTTTTGTGGCTGCATAATCCGTCGAAGAAATACCATCTATGTTTTGCATCCGGTTTTGCGCTTGTGGGCATCGGCGCTATCTTCGTGTCTTTGCGCGGACAGATACCCAACTTCCTGTCGGTGCAGCTTGGCAATACCATCTCGCTGTCTGCCTTCGGCTTGTGGCTGGCCGGGCTTTTGAAACTCGAAGCGCGCAAGGTCGAAGGCTGGATCGCCATTCCCGCGCTTATCTGGATTGGTTTTATGTTCGTGCCGCCGGTTCGCGACAGCATTGAAGCCCGGATCATTCTTTATCATGTCTGTGCCGCCGTTGGTTATTTCATGCTGGCTGGCGTTCTGTTTGTGTCGAGCAAGCCTATATCGAAAACGCGAAAATTGCTGATCGGCGCATTGATCGTTCAGGCTTTCATGGGGCCGATAACGGCGTCGCTGGTCATTCCCTTCAATCTCGCGACCGGACAGGTGGTGCCACTGACGGCACCTGTTGCGATCGCAGGATCATTCGGTTTCATCGTACTGCTGATGGTCAGCGTCAAAATGGTCATGGAAAACACCGAACACCGCTTGCGACAACTGGCCATGACAGATCATCTGACGGGAACGTTGAACCGTCGCGGCATGGCCAACGCTTTTGAGACGATGAAGACCAGACTGAGCGGCACGTCACACCAGATTGCGCTGATCCTGTTCGATCTCGACCACTTCAAAAATATCAATGACAAGTACGGTCATCAGTGTGGCGACGACGTCCTGGTGCAGTTCTGTGCCCAGACCAGTCATCTCGTTGACGGACAAGGCGTATTGATCCGCATGGGTGGCGAGGAATTTGCCTGCCTGATCGAAACGGACGATCCATCCAAAGCTGCGATCCTGGCAGAAGCGATCCGAATCAGGTTCAGCCGCCTTGCACTCTGCGCAAATGCCGAGACGTTCTCCGCCACAGTCAGCGCCGGCGTTTTCTGCCAGAGAGCATCGCATGCAGACCTCGACGCGATGCTGACAATGTCCGATCGCGCTTTGTATGGGGCCAAGCAAGAGGGCCGCAACCGCACGGTCGTTCGTGAGGGGTCTGTCAACATTGTGATCCCGGCCGACGACCGCGATGAAGACCCCTGCGACAACAATGCCGACCGACAGGTCGCCGCCCTTACCCGCATTAGCCACATCGCCAATCGATAAAGCACGACTTGACCTCGACACGCTTGCGATCCCATCATGGCATCTGCGCAAGCGTTGGAGGTTTGGTCATGCACGTGAAGTTTTTCACTAGTCTTCTGTTATCAGCGACAGTGGCTGCGGGCTCTGTTCAGGCTCAGCAGGCATCAGACACGGTAGCCCCGGAAAAGGCGACAGGCACGACGACCGCTGCCCGCGTGGAGACGAAGAACTACATGGTCGCCGCCGCCAATCCACTGGCTGCCGAGGCTGGCCGGAAGGTCATCGCCGACGGCGGCAATGCCATCGATGCGATGGTCGCCGTGCAGACGGTTCTGGGACTGGTAGAGCCACAAAGCTCCGGCCTCGGTGGCGGCGCCTTCCTCGTTTATTACGATGCTGCCGCAAACAAGATCACCACATTCGATGGGCGTGAAACCGCGCCGATGGAAGCGACGCCCAAGCTTTTCCTTGATGAAACCGGCCAGCCGTTAAAGTTCATGGACGCGGTGATTGGCGGGCGCTCGGTCGGGACGCCCGGTACCGTGCGATTGCTTTCCGATGTGCACAAGAAATACGGCACGAAACCGTGGGCCAGCCTCTTCGGTCCGGCCGAAAAGCTTGCGAAAGACGGCTTTCAGGTCTCACCCCGCCTTGCATCGCTGATTGCAGCGGATGGAGACCGGCTGAAGAAATACGACGGAGCTCGTGGATATTTTTATGATGCTGATGGCGCACCGCTGAAGGCTGGCGCAGTTCTCAAGAACCCTGAGTATGCAAAAACACTGAATACGATTGCCAACAAAGGAGCGGACGCCTTTTACACCGGGCCGATTGCAGAGGCGATTGTCAAAACAGTTAGAGGAGCGAGCGGCAACCCCGGCGTTCTGTCTCTTGCCGATCTGGCGAACTATCGCACGAAAGAGCGCGAACCGGTCTGCGCCAAATATCGCGCACTTGATATTTGCGGCATGGGACCACCCTCCTCAGGTGCTGTCGCCGTGGGTCAGATATTGGGCGTCGTCGAAAATTTCGACATCAAGGCGCTGGGGCCGGACAATGTCGAAAGCTGGCGGCTGATCGGAGATGCGCAACGTCTGGCCTTCGCTGATCGCGAACGCTATGTGGCAGACCCGGATTTCATGCCGCTGCCAATCAAGGGACTGCTGACGAAAGAGTATCTCGCCACCCGCGCCTCGTTGCTGGATGGGGACAAGGCACTTGCCCCCGATGCCGTCAAGGCGGGCGAGCCGACATGGGATCACGCCCTGTTGTTCGGTCGTGGCCCAGCGCTGGACATGCCATCCACGAGCCACTTCGTCATCGTTGACAAGCAGGGCAACGTTCTCTCCATGACGACAACCATCGAAGGCGGATTCGGCTCACGCCTGATGACCAACGGCTTTTTGCTGAACAACGAACTGACGGATTTCTCCTTCAAGACCCATGACGGCAGCCTGCCCGTCGCCAACCGCGTGGAGCCCGGCAAGCGCCCGCGCTCGTCCATGGCCCCGACAATCGTCATGAAGGACGGCAAGCCACTGATGGCTATCGGTTCCCCTGGTGGCAGCCAGATCATCGGTTATGTCGCACAGGCTCTGATTGCCTATATCGATTGGGGCATGCCGGTCGAAAAAATCGTCGCGCAACCGCATCTCATCAACCGTTTCGGCACTTACGACATCGAAGCCGGAACGGATGCGGAAAAGTTCGCAGAGCCACTGAAGGCAATGGGGTACGAGGTGAAGCCGGGCGAGATGAACTCCGGTCTGCACGCCATCGAAATCACCGCCAACGGCCTTATCGGCAGCGCCGATCCACGCCGCGAAGGTGTTGCGGTGGGTGAATAGTATTGCTTCCGTGAAGGGTTGGTTTGCGCTAGAGATCGGGCATGAAAACCGTGCCTGATTTCCTGCGCATCGACACCGACACTCGCTCGGTTTCGCTCGACGCCCGCAACCCCGCTTTCTACAGCGACCCCAACACCGTCTACGCGGCGTTGCATGCGCACTGTCCCACATTCTATTGGGAGGAGCAGCAGCAATGGTTCTTCACCCGCTATGACCATGTGAACGCATTGCTGCGCGACCGTCGCTTCGGTCGCCAAATCCTGCATGTTGCGACCCGCGAAGAACTGGGCTTGCCAGAGCCGTTGGACCACGTCCGTCATTTCGATGCGGCCGAGCGCCATTCGTTGCTGGAAATAGAGCCGCCGGAGCATACCCGGCTGAGAACGCTGGTAAACCGCGCTTTCGTCTCTCGCCATGTCGAGAAAATGAAGCCGGAAATCGAAGCGCTGGCGAATGGACTGATCGACCGTTTCGAAAACGACGGCAAGACGGAGTTGCTGTCCTCCTTTGCCGATATCATTCCCGTCACGATGATTGCCCGGATGATCGGTATTCCCGAGGAGATAGGGCCACAACTGCTGAAATGGTCACATGCCTATGTCGGCATGTATATGTTCAAACGCACCCGCCACGATGAAGTGGCAGCCGACATCGCCGCGAAAGAATTCGCAGATTATGTACGTAGCGTTATTGCAAAGCGGCGCGCGGAGCCGAAAGACGACCTGCTCAGCCACATGATCCACACGGAACATAAAGGCCAGTATCTGACCGACGACGAATTGATTTCGACCACCATCGTTCTGCTCAACGCCGGTCACGAGGCTACCGTCCACCAGATCGGTAACTCTGTCCGCGTCATTCTCGAAAGCGGCAGCGACCCAGCCCAGTTGTTTCAGGACGAGATGTTAACCGAACGCACGGTCGAAGAAACGCTGCGCATCGGCGCTCCCGTCCACATCTTCCAACGCTGGGCGCTGGAGACGGTCGAGATCGATGGCATCGAATTCAAACGCGGTGACAAGGTCAGCCTCATCCTCGCCGCCGCCAATCTCGACCCGACGAAATTCACCGATCCGCTGACGTTCAAACCCGATCGTACTGAGGCCCCGAACCTGTCTTTCGGCGCCGGTATTCACTTCTGCATTGGCGCACCACTGGCAAGGCTTGAACTCAATATCGTGCTGCCGTTGCTGTTCAAGCGCCTGCCCGGCTTGCGCATGGCGCAGCAGCCGAGGGTGAAGGATGTCTATCATTTCCATGGGCTCGAGCGGCTGGATTTGGCGTGGTGATCTGCCTCTTCCGCTGACTAGAGCCTTACCACGTAATCCTTGCGCGTCGTCTCCACCACTTCCCATGTGCCTTTGAAGCCGGGGCGGATGATGTGACGGTCTCCGGCTTTGAGGTGGATGGGTTGGCCGTCGTCTTCGGTCAGGACAGAGTGGCCTTCGAGGATGTTGAAATATTCCCATTCGTCATATTCGACGCGCCATTTTCCGGGGGTGGATTGCCAGATTCCGGCGTAGATGCCGCCGGTGGCTTCTTCGATGTTCCATGTTGTGAACTTGGGATTGCCTGAAATCAGCCGGTCGGGTGCTGGTGCGCCATCTTCTGGCTGGATCGCGGCAATGTCGCCATCGGGCTTGAAATTCAGAATATTCGTCATGAGCGGCTTTCCTGATTTAAGACCTTCATGAGCGCCGTCTGCCGATCACTCCAGCAGAAACGCCCTGAAATCATTGACATTGGTTCCTGTCGGGCCCGGCACGAAAAGGTCGCCCGCAAGATCGAAGGCTGACCATGCGTCATGTCCGGCAAGAAGTGCTCTCGCATCACCGCCCGCCGCGCGGATGCGGGTGATGCTGTCACCATCACAAAACGCGCCTGCGTTGGTTTCAGAACCGTCGATTCCATCCGTATCTGCCGCAAGCGCTGTGACATCAGCGATCCCCTGCAGATCGAGCGCGGCAGAGAGCAGCAACTCGGAGTTGCGTCCTCCTTTGCCATAGCGACCACTACCGATCGTCACCGTGGTTTCACCACCGGACAGCAGCAGCAACGGCTTGTCGAAGGCACCGTTGCCGACAAATTCCCGCGCCAGCGCCGCATGCATGCGACCGATATCCTTCGCCTCGCCCTCGATCGCGTCGGAGAGAATTAGAGGATGCACGCCACGCTGCCGCGCAAGCGCCGCTGCGGCGTTGAGAGAGACGCGCGACGACGCGATGACGTGGACCTCGTTTCCAGCGAAGGCTGCCTCAGTCGGCTTGGGCGCTGATGCCTGTCGGATGCTGGCTAAGATCTTTTCCGGCAAATCGATGCGGTAAGCAGCGATGGCGCGCAAAGCGTCTTCGGCATCGCTATCGTCAGGCACCGTCGGGCCGGACGCCACGAATGCCGGATTGTCGCCGGGTACATCGGAAACCACGAGGCTGACGACGCGAGCGGGATAAGCCAGCGCGGCCAGTCTGCCACCTTTGATGCGGGAGAAATGCTTGCGCACCACATTCATCGCCGAAATCGGCGCGCCGGATGCCAGCAGCGCTTCATTGAGCGCGATTTCATCGGCCAGTTCAAAACCCAGCGGTGGGGCTGGCAAAAGTGCGGAACCACCACCGGATATCAGCGCGATGACCAGATCATCGCAGGTCAGACCTTGCACATGCGCCATCAACGCCTGCGCTGCGTCAAGGCCAGCGTCGTCTGGAACAGGATGTGCAGATTGCAGCACTCTGGTGCGACGGCATACGGCAATCGGACCATGACGCGCCACGACAAGACCGTCGAAGGGATGCGGCCATGCGCGCTCGAAAGCCTGTGCCATCTGGCTTGCAGCCTTGCCTGCACCGATAACGATGGTACGGCGTTTCGGCCGCTCCGGCAGATGCTTCAGGATCGCCTCATAAGGGTCAGCCGCTTTGACTGCCGCGAAAAACAATTCCTCCAGCAAAGCGCGCGGATTGGAAATCACGTTGGTCCTCCATCATGCCGTCACATCGGCGTCTCTGCGCCACCATGGCCCGCACGATCCGGCAGGGCAAGCCATCCAAATGAACTTCTGTACCGCCTGTGCGTTGCCGTAAAACAAGATTTGGAAAACGGGGGATGGCATGTCCAATACCGAAAATCTCGGGCCTGAATATCACAATGATAAAAACAAGGATCGCCTGAAAGGCAAAAGGGTCGTGTGGTCGCGTCGCAAATCCAGCCCGTGGACATTCACGATCCTGATCATCGTCGTTCTGATCGTCGCAGCCTGTGCCGTCGCAGTCACTTATCTGGTCACCTCGCATCCGGGGAAACCACAGGAAAACCCGACGATAGATACTCCCGCCCAGCAATAACTGGCTCGGATCAATCCGAGAGCTGAGCGCCGAACTGAGCCTCATAAAGCCGACTGTAGGGACCCTTTTTGGCTAGAAGTGCCTGATGATCGCCGGTTTCGACGATGCCGCTGGCGTCCACCACAACGATACGCGACGCATCGCGGATCGTTGCCAGTCTATGGGCGATGACAAGTGTCGTACGGCCCTTGGCGAGTTCTGCAAGAGACTGCTGAATGGCTCTTTCCGTTTCCGTATCGAGAGCAGATGTCGCCTCATCGAGAATGAGGATCGGTGGGTTCTTCAAAAACATGCGGGCAATGGCCATGCGCTGCTTCTGACCGCCCGAAAGCTTCACGCCCCGCTCACCGATCACCGTTTCCATACCTTCCGGCATATCTCTGATAACGGTGTCCAGCCGGGCGCGACGGGCTGCCTCCCAGATATCCGCTTCATCGGCACCTAGACGCCCATACTCGATATTTTCACGAATAGTGCCGCCAAACAGAAAGACGTCCTGCTGTACGATGCCGATCTGACTGCGGAGGGATGCCAGTTTCATCTGCCTGATATCGATGCCGTCGATACGGATCGCGCCGCCCGTCACCTCATAAAAACGCGGTAGCAGCGAACATAGAGTCGTCTTGCCCGCACCGGATGGTCCGACGAAGGCGACCGTTTCACCCGCGGTGATGGTAAGGTCGATATTGCGCAGAACCTGCTTTCCATCGCTGTAACCGAAACTGACGGACTCGTAGGATATTTCGCCACGCAAAGCCGGTGCCTCGATGGCATCGGGCGCATCGGCAATATCAGGATCGGTATCGATCAGTTCGGTAAAGCGACGAAAACCAGCAATGCCCTTGGGGTAGGTTTCGATGACAGAGTTGATCTTCTCCACTGGACGAAAGAAGACATTGACCAGCAACAAAAAGCCAATGAAGCCGCCACTCGTGAGATCACCGGTCAGAACGAACCAGGCGCCGCAGATCATGATGATCATCTGGGTGAAACGCATGCTCATGTAGCTCAAGGATGTGCTGGCAGCCATGATCTTGTAGGCGGCGAGCTTGGTCTGGCGATAGTTCTGATTGTCCTTGTCAAACAGCGTCCGCTCATGGTCTTCATTCGCAAACGCCTGGACAACACGCATCCCGCCGACATTTTCCTCGATACGGGCGTTGAAAGCGCCGACGCGGCCGTAAAGCGCTCGAAAATTGTTGGTCATGCGTCCGCCGTAACGGCTTGTCACCCATGCCGTCACCGGCACGACAGCAGCAGTGATGAGCGCCAGCGGCACGTTGACCGACAACATCAGCAGAAACGCACCGATGAACGTCATGACGGCAATGAAAAGGTCTTCGGGCCCGTGGTGCGCCACCTCGCCTATTTCTTCGAGATCCTTGGTCAGACGGCCGACCAGATGGCCGGTTTTCTGATTATCGAAGAACCGGAAGGAAAGCTTCTGCAGATGGTCGAACGCATGCCTGCGCATATCGGTCTCTATGTTGATACCCAGCATATGTCCCCAATAGGTGACCGTCGCCATCAGTCCGGTATTGAGGACATAGATCACCAGAAGGCCGATAGAGGCCATGATGATGAGCCGCCAATCGCCCGCCGGCATCAGCACATCCACGAACACTTTGACCGCCATGGGAAAACCGAGTTCCAGCAGGCCCGACAACACGGCGCAGGAGAAATCGAGCATGAACAGACCCCTGTAGGGGCGATAATAGGAGAAGAAACGGCGAAGCATGTTGATGTCCGTAACGGCGTAAAGCTGCCGTAAATTTGTAAACGCAGCTTTCAACTGTCATATTTGTTCTGGGTGGCCAAGGCACATTGAATTATTTTTAAGAAAATGTGCCAATGACACAACCGAACACTATAAAAACGAAATGGTGATGGAATATGTTGTCAAATGTCCATTAAATGATGACAGACTAAAATCCATTCGGGGCATGCGGGAGAGACGCCGTTTTGACGAAAATCGACCATCATAGAAAAAGCGTAGAGCCGAGGTGGCTTGGTCCGGCTTCCCATTCGCGCACTGCGCTCGTGCCTTCGATTTCCGCAGCCCGCTGGCTCCTGCTGATGATTGTCGCAGCAGGCATCTATTTCTTCTACGGCTTTCTTGTGCCGGTTCTGGCCGCACTCGTCATCGGCTTCGCCAGCTGGCCAGTCTATCGTGAGCTTCTGCGCCGCGTCGGCGGCAACACGACCGTCGGAGCCACCATTGCTCTGCTCCTCATCATCGCATTCCTGATCGTTCCCATCTTCATCGCTGCCTCCTATACGGCAAGCGAAGTCCGCGAGTGGTTCGGCTGGGCCGTAGAGGTCAACAAAACCGGTGCGCCAGTGCCGGCCTGGATTGCCGGTCTGCCCGGCGTCGGCGTGTGGATGAGCGAACAATGGGTCCGTTATGTCGGCACCCCTGGCGCCATCGGAGAAGTCATTCAACTCGTCAGCGGCGCCAATATCGGCAACATCTATCGCGCCATCGTGGCGGCTGGAAATGGTGCCTTCCATCTCATACTGACCCTGCTTTTCATGCTGATCGCGCTGTTTTTCGTTTACCGCAATGGCGTCAGCTTCGCACGCCAGATCGATCTGGTCGGCGAACGGATCCTGCCGACGCGCTGGGAGCGCATATCCCGCGTCGTTCCGGCAACCATCAGCTCCACAGTCACGGGCATGACGTTGATCGCCATCGGTGAAGGCATAATCCTTGGCATCGCCTACTGGATTGCCGGCGTCCCCTCACCCGTCACGCTTGGCGTTTTAACCGGCGTGATGGCACTCGTTCCGGGTGGCGCGCCGCTGTCTTTCACTCTGGTCTCCGTCTACCTTGTTGCCAGCGGCTCGGCCACGGCCGGTATCGCGCTGTTCGCCTGGGGCGCTATAGAGCTCTTCATCGTCGATAAAACCATCCGCCCGCGCCTTGTTGGCGGCCCCATCAAGCTGCCCTTCCTGCCGACCTTCTTCGGTCTTGTCGGCGGCGTCAAAACTATGGGTTTCCTCGGCTTGTTCATTGGCCCGGTTCTGATGGCGCTGCTGGTTGCGGTGTGGAGGGAATGGGTCAGAGAAGTCGAAATTTCCGCGATTGAAGTGGAAATGATCGAGGCTCCGGTGGAGATCGATGAACCTCCGCCGCTGAGAAAGACGGCGATCTAGCCAGCGATTTTAGAGTTTCAATTCCATGAACATGCTGAGCGGATCGGGATTATAGGGCGGAAACGCCTCGATTTCTACAAAGCCAGACTTGCGGTAAAGCCCGATCGCTTCCGGTTGACTGATGCCTGTTTCCAGCCGAATGGCGGATAGTCCACGGCCTTGCCCGCGGGAGATAAGCGCCTGCATCATCAGCTTTCCTATGCTGAGGCCGCGCGCCTGCGGATCAACGAACATACGTTTTATTTCCGCAGTGCCATCCCCGGCCTCCACCAATGCACAACAACCAACGATCTGCCCCTCATTGCGCGCCACGAAGAACGATGCGGTCGGCTTTTCCAGCGCCTCGATATCGACCATGTGGTTGCTTTCCGCCGGATAGAGCGAGGCCATATAGGCGTTCGACATATCCATGAGGCGCAGAATTTCCGGCTGACGTGGAGGCTCGAGTTTGATTTCGACTGACATGCAATTTCCGTTTATTATTTCTGTGAATGCGAAGCGCAAGGTCGCAATAAGACTGCAATTCCGCTAGATCATCGCCGTTTGTAAGACATCTCTCCTGTTAGAGGCAACAGAGCGACAATGAGAACAGCGTTTGTTTTGATGACCATCCTCGGCTGCGATGACAGCGCGACGGATTGCCAGCACATCGCCACGCTTCAGCAACGATGGACAAGCATCGAACTGTGCGACGCCGACTCGGAAAAGCAGCTGGGGAATTTCGCCAACGCCTCTTATCCCGTCGTTGTTGCCGTGTGCCAGACGCCCGACGCACCCAAGGACGCAACGGCAACGGCCAAGGCCGATTCGCCTGACACGCCAGACGTTGCGCCAGCACTCGCACCACAGGAAGAGCAAAGCCTGACGCAACGCGCTATTGGCCGCGTTCGCAAAATCCTGCCGTCCACGGAAGGTGTGAAGGAAGTGTTGGGCAAGCCGGTACGCATGGTGGAAGACAGTTATTCGTGGATTGCCCGCCGGTTCAGCAAGTAGGGCTCACGCGGCCTCTGCCACCAGATCGATTGCAAGAGAACGGGCACGTTGCCGCTGCTGGGCGATCTGCAGTTTCTCGACCATATGAAGAAGTTCGCGCATCGTTGCGTCGCCATCGATATGCGAAAACTTGGCCAGCAACCCTGACGACATTTCTGCGACGGGGTTGACGTAGGGGCCGTCTGAAGCGTTGCGCCACAGCTGCGTCGCCTCCATGAAAATATCCAGCACAGCGCCGAAAAGACCGATGGAATGAAACAGTGCCTTCAGCGCATGGTGACGTCCGGTGGCGAGAATGGAGCGGACCTGCTGCTGCTCCAGCCCCGACAGATTGGAAACGGCCTGCGCGAAGAAATCCAGCTTGCCGGAGCACAGGGTGTTCATCAAAAACGCTGGCGTCAAATCGCCGCCAACCCGCAAATGCTCCACTAGGATGGGCATCGCGTCGCCCGTAACGTCGCCTGCAATCAGGACCGTCGCCGTCTCTGAGGCATCTCGAATGACGCCGAGCGCACGGTTGGGTGTCATGGCATAGCAGACCAGATCCGACGCTGCCAATGCCGCGCCGATGTGACCGACGATTGCGTATCGCACATCCGCAGGCAAATCGTCTCGGTGAAGCAAGAGATCTCTGATTTCGGCGTCCGTCGCGTGGCGATCGGCGATGCGGCGCAATGTGAATGGCGTGATGGCGGCGCTGCGATTTTCCAGGAGAACGGAAATCTCCAGAATCTCACCGATTTCCCCGAGAGCCGCGCAGGCACCAGCCTCGAGAAACGGTCTCGCTGCGATCATTGCACGCGTCATTGGTGTGCCGTTACCAATGAGATCGACCAGATCGGTATCCCGCAGCACCGGTGAATGGATGAGGACGACACAGGCGATTTCGGGCTGATCCTGCGCCAGCGAAAAGATGATGTGTCGCGGCGCGTCGTCGGAATAGGCAAGGGCATCGGCAAGAGCGAGCCGCACCTTTGGAGATGGGTCATCCAAGAGATAGGTCATCGCGTCGTGCGCGCTGTCGTATCGATCTTGCGGCAAGGAGGATTGCAGATAGGCTTTGGCCAGAGTTGCGGCGGCCTTCGAGCGATCGGTCGACCGGGCTTTCTCAGACCAACGAAAAAATGCTTTTACGATCACCCTGCGCCCCACCAACAGACAATGCCGACTGTTTCAGCGGAATCGATTCGAACACGAATCTGGACTCTGCCAACTGAAGCCGACACTAGGAGCAAAAGGTTTACGTTTGGTTCACCATATCTCTTAACGCAGTGGACATAATCGCGATCAGCGTGTTCCGGGTCGAGCGAGTTGAAAAACGTCGGCGCCGCCATCGCAATAATCCAAGTAGCCCATGCGCGCCACAGGACTTGCGCGGCCCATGTCTATGCGCCCGTTTTCAATCACGGCCTCATCGATATGAACGCCGACAACCTGCCCGAAAACCATCCATGTCTCTGCTGGCTTTCCGTCGATATCGACGGGGCGCAGGATTTGCGTCACACGGCATTCCAGCGCCGCAAAGGCCTCCGCGACATACGGCGCATCAACCAGTTCACCCTGCCTTGGAGTGAGCCCGGCAATCTCAAATTCATTGACGCCATATTCGACGGGAGCCGACGATGCGTTCATTTGCTCGACAAGATTGCGGCTGACGAGATTTGCCGTGAAGACACCGCTTTCCTCAACATTGCGCACACTGTGTTTGTGGCCGCTGGACGAAAACATGATCAGTTTCGGCGTATCCGAGACCGCATTGAAAAACGAATAGGGCGCCAGATTAATCGAACCGTCCCTACCCTTGGATCCGATCCAGCCAATGGGACGCGGGGAAACGATTGCCTTGAACGGGTCGTGAGACAGACCGTGACGGTTGGTATCGGTGGTGTAGAACATCAATCGCCACCCACCCATGTCACGACATCGGCAAGTTCGGGACGCGGCCGCTCGATAGGAGGAAATGTCGTGGACCCGATATGGATGAAGCCCGCAATCTTCTCGCCGGTTTTTACGCCCAGTTCCGGCCAGATATCCTCATCGAACGAGACCCATTCCGACAGCCAGTTGGCGGCGTAACCATACGCATTTGCGGCCATCAGCATGTTGAGGCAGACAGCACCCGCCGACATGATCTGTTCCCACTCGGGAATTTTGGCATGCGGCGCGGCTGTGCTGACCACTGCAATGACGACCGGCGCGCGGGTAAAGCGGGTGCGCTCCACCTCCTGCTGATCAGCTCCCATGTCCGGTGTCTTTTGCAGCGAAAGCTTAAGTGCCGCCTCGCCCAGCCGCTTGCGCTCCTCACCGCGATAGACGATGAAGCGCCACGGCGCGAGCTTTCCATGGTCGGGAACGCGCACTGTGAGACGCAGGATATCTTCGAGTTCAGCCCGGTCTGGCCCTGGCTCCGAAAGTTGCAGCGCGGGAGTGGAGCGGCGGACCTTCAGGTAGTCGAGGAGGGTAATATTATCTTTCATCTCAGAACCGTTCCATTCTCGTACATATGAAATTAAGGGCCTTGAAATCGCCACCGGGTTGGGCTTGAAGTGGTGCCAGAAAAAGAAGAAGTCAATCCGGTTGAGTAAAATGACGTCCATCAAAATCGCGGCAGGCCTTTTCACGGCGCTCGTATCGGTCGCGCTTGCGCATGGCAACGCTTTCTCTCAGGATGCTTTCAAGGACTTCAAACAGCTTGGCGGCGCGCCGAAAATGCCGAAGCTGAACGCCTTCACCGCGCCGTCTATGCCGGAGACAGAAAAAACAACGTCGCGCGACATCGTCATGGAGGCGAAGCTGACCAATGACGGCCAGCCGATGATGGAGGGACTTGCCTGGCGCATCTTCAGCCCTATGCCCGGCCCTGATGGAAAGTTGCCGATGCTGGCAAGTTCCGATGGCGGCTCCGCAGAGTTCCACCTGTCTCCCGGCGACTATTTCGTCAACGTGTCCTTCGGACGCGCAGGCGTAACAAAGAAGCTCAACATTCCCACCAGCGGCAAGATCGAAAAGCAAGTCCTCATCCTCGATGCCGGTGGCTTCGTCTTGAACGCAGTGACGGGGACTGACAAACGCATTTCCCCAAACCAGCTGAAGTTTTCGGTCTACTCTTCCGACACACAGGAAGATGGCGAACGCCGACTGGTGATGTCTGATGTCAAACCCAACACGATCATTCGTCTCAATGCCGGCACCTACCACGTGGTGTCCGAATATGGCGGCATCAACGCCGTCGTGCGGGCTGATATTCAGGTGGAAGCGGGCAAGCTGACGGAAGCAACGCTGCAGCACCATGCCGCACAGGTCACGCTCAAACTCGTGTCCGAACATGGCGGCGAAGCGATTGCCGATACCGCATGGTCGGTGCTGACGGGCTCTGGCGATATCGTCAACGAAAGCGTCAGCGCCTTCTCGACAATGGTCCTTGCCGATGGTGAATACACTGCTATCGCCCGCAACAAGGACAAGGTCTACCAGCGCACGTTCAAAGTGGCAGCTGGTAGCGACTCAGACGTCGAAGTTCTGATGAAGGATCAAGCCCCAGAAGATACGATGGGCGATTTTGAGTAGTGCGACGCGAACACGCTCAACATATTAAGAGGTGTCGCGGAATGGTTTTCGTCACGTAATTCGCATGCCAGTAGTGCGGATCGTCGCACACCGAGAAAACAGCATCTTCAGACTCGTATCGACCGTCGAACCTATCGCGCAATGTGATGTGGACCGATCCTTTATCCGGATAGTCCTTTCCGACATCTACAATGATGTTTCCACGCTTCAGTTCGGCTGCCACAATCGCTTTGATTGGAGCTGACAGCTCCGCTGCGATTGATTGCAGTGCCAACCACTCACTGTCACTTTTTATCTGGGCGAAGTCGCTCCTCAAGAACATCGCTTTTACCCGCTTGCGCATATTGGGTACGAAAACGGCGCCGGTAGGCGCCGTTTTCTCATTGTTTAAGCAGCCCTTGCGGCTTTCGCAGCGCGTTTGCGTTTCACATCCGGTGGCGTTGCCTCATCAACGAGGTTGGCAATGGCTTCGTCCAGCGCATATGAGGTCTGGGCCTGTGAGCCCAAGCGGCGGATGTTGACGGTACGTTCTTCCGCTTCCTTTTTGCCGCAGACCACGATGACCGGAACTTTCGTAACCGAGTGTTCGCGGATCTTGTAGTTGATCTTTTCGTTGCGGAAATCGGTTTCGACCGACAGGCCTGCATCGCGCAGAGCTTCGGCAACTTCACGACCGTAATCATCCGCATCAGACGTGATCGTTGCGACAACGACCTGCTGGGGCGCGAACCAGAGCGGCATGTGACCGGCAAAGTTCTCGATGAGAATGCCGAGGAAGCGTTCCATCGAGCCGCAGATGGCGCGGTGGATCATGACCGGCTGGCGCTTTTCCGAGGCCTGATCGATATAGAAGGCACCGAAGCGTTCCGGCAGGTTGAAGTCCACCTGCGTCGTGCCGCACTGCCATTCGCGACCGATAGCGTCCTTCAGCGTATATTCGAACTTCGGACCGTAGAAGGCACCCTCGCCCGGCAGAATGTCAGTCTTGATGCGACCTTCGGACTGAGCCTCAATGGACTTCAGAACATCCGTCATCACGCTTTCGGCACGATCCCAGACCTCATCGGAACCGACGCGCTTTTCGGGACGCGTGGACAACTTAACGACGACTTCATCGAAGCCAAAGTCCTTATAGACGGAAAGGATGAGTTCGTTGATGCGCAGGCATTCCGCCGCCATCTGCTCTTCCGTGCAAAAGACGTGCGCATCATCCTGCGTGAAGCCGCGAACGCGCATCAGTCCGTGCAGAGCGCCAGATGCTTCGTAGCGATGGACATTACCGAATTCCGCAAGGCGAACAGGTAGTTCTCGGTAAGACTTCAACCCATGCTTGAAGATTTGAACATGACCAGGGCAGTTCATCGGCTTTAACGCGAAGACGCGGTTATCCGCTTCCTCATCTTTCGGATGGGTAAAAGCGTAGGCCGATTTTACTGCAAACATGTTTTCCTGGTACCAGCCCCAGTGCCCGGAAGTTTCCCACAGAGACGCATCCAGCACCTGCGGCGCGTTGACTTCCTGGTAGGTGCCTTCCAACTGACGGCGCATATAGGCTGTCAAAGTCTGGAACATACGCCAGCCCTTGCCATGCCAGAAAACGACGCCTGGGCCTTCTTCCTGAAAATGGAACAGGTCCATCTCACGGCCCAGCTTGCGGTGGTCGCGCTTTTCGGCCTCGGCCAGAATGTGGAGATACTGATCCAGCTCTTCTTGGCTTGCCCATGCGGTACCGTAGATGCGCGTCAGCATCGGGTTGTTGCTATCGCCGCGCCAATAGGCACCGGCCACCTTCATCAGCTTGAAGGCTGTGCCGATCTGTCCTGTGTTGGCCATGTGCGGGCCACGGCAAAGGTCGAACCAGTCGCCCTGATAATAGATCTTGAGGTCCTGGCCCTCGGGGATCGCATCCACGAGCTCGACCTTGTAATTCTCTCCCTTGGCGGCAAAGACTTCCTTGGCCTTCTCGCGCGACCAGATTTCGCGCGTGAACGGTTTCGAACGCCCGATGATTTCCTTCATCTTCTTTTCGATCTTGGGCAGATCTTCCGGCGTGAAGGGCTCGTTCTTGGCGAAATCGTAATAGAAGCCGTTTTCGATGACGGGGCCGATGGTAACCTGCGTGCCGGGCCACAATTCCTGCACGGCCTCGGCCATGACGTGGGCAGCATCGTGGCGAATCAGCTCCAGCGCGCGCTTGTCATCACGGGTGACGATCTCGATCTTGCCATCGATAATAGTGTCTGAAAGGTCGCGCACAGTGCCATCCAGCGCAATCGCGACGGCCTTCTTTGCAAGCGACTTGGAAATGGATTCGGCGACATCGCGTCCAGTCGTACCCGCGGGGTACTGACGGACGGAGCCATCGGGAAATGTGAGGGAAACGGCGTCTGACATTATATTCTCCTGTCCAGTCCCGCCAACGAATGCGGGTGGTTTCATGTATGTGATAAGCAGGTGCTTACCTATTCGACGCGGCTTTTTAACCGCGTTCTAGGTGTGGGTAAAGTCAGTTTGCTTCGCTGGACTTCGATGCGCGAAAATACCGCCACGGCATGTACCACTTCTGCCGCGATGCCAGCCTCTCCGCTACCGGATCAAACCCGCTCGTCCCACCGGGACCACAGCGCGCAACGCGAAACAGCGTCAACCAGCCACCGGCCCAGAAACCATGCCGGGCGATCGCCTCGTAGCCATACTCGGAACAGGTCGGAATATGACGGCAGGAATTGCCGACGAAGCCGGAAAAGGCGAGTTGGTAAAACCGGATGAACGCCATCCCGAGAAGGCGACCTGGTGTTTTTCTGAACGGTCCTGCCCAGTTACGGGAATGTGCAGTCTGGTGATGGGGGTGTTCGCACACGGCTCAGGCCGAAACGCGCTGATCTGCCTCGATCTGGTCGAGACAGTCGCAGATGGCATCGAAGGTGAGCATGGTGGAGGCGTGACGGGCCTTGTAGTCCTTGACGGGTCTGAGAACACGCATGTCTTCGAAGCGTCCGACCGGGCCTTCGCCGCCGGATGTCAGCATGGCCAGCATGTCGGTCCGAGCCTGGCGGATTTCGGCACTGCTGGCGCCAACGACATGATGGGCCATGATGGATGAGGATGCCTGCCCCAGAGCGCAGGCGCGAACCTCATGGGAAAAGTCAGTTACCACGCCGTCTTTCAGCTTGATGTAGACCTTGACCTTGGAGCCGCACAATTTCGAGTGCTTTTGCGCGCTGGCATCAGCATCCGGCATCTCCCCCGTCAGCGGAATATTGCCTGCAAATTCCAGGATACGGTTGCTGTAAATATCATCCATATAATCGTCCATCTGCGCAGGATTGGTTTTTCAAACACTGCGTCACCTCTGGTAAGGCTGTTCTGCGCGGCGTACCCATTATATGTTATGAGACATAGCCGTCATCAAGGTGCAGAGATTTTAATCATCCGACAGCGAAAAAGCGATGACAGACTTGCCAAATTGCCTGAAAACAACCAGATAGCAGGCGCGGCATTTTTATAATTCATGCCGTAACCACGTTCAGGTGCGGTGTTTCAACCGCATCGGGAGACCCAAGAGATGGATGCAATCGTGAAGAATTTCCCCGGCGCAGGCACACCCAACGGTGCAGCGGACCTGCGCCCGACCCAAGCTGAAGCTGAAGATGCCGTGCGTGTTCTGCTACGTTGGGCTGGAGATAATCCCAACCGCGAGGGTCTGCTCGACACGCCAAAGCGCGTCGCAAAGTCCTACCGCGAACTGTTCAGCGGATATGATCTGGACGCAAGTGATGTGCTGGGCACGACGTTCGAAGAGGTCGGCGGTTACGACGACATCATCCTCGTGCGAGACATCCCCTTCCATTCGCATTGCGAACACCACATGGTTCCCATCGTCGGCAAAGCGCATGTCGCCTACCTGCCAGCGGGCCGTGTTCTTGGCCTGTCGAAGATTGCCCGCGTAGTTGAAATCTACGGTCGCCGCTTGCAGACGCAGGAAACGATGACGGCGCAGATTGCGACAGCCATCGAAACGACGCTCAAGCCACGCGGCGTTGCCGTGCTGATCGACGCGGAACATATGTGCATGTCCATGCGCGGCGTTCGCAAGCAGGGTTCAACGACACTGACGACAAGCTTCACCGGCGCGTTCAAGACCGAACCTGCCCATCAGGCACGGTTCATGACCATGGTCTACAACCGCTAATCCCAGCACGATGTCTTTAAGGCGTTGGCGGGAAACCGCCTCGCTTCCAATTCTCCAACTTCACTCACGCATCTGAAGACCCGAAGCCGTCAAGGCTCTCGGCAGATCGCCGCAATGGAGGTTTCGATGTCATCAACCTTTCCACCTGCTCCCTCGGACAAGGATGCCCTCGAATCGGCCGGTCCGTTTACGCCGAAATTCGATGCACATGGTCTCGTGGCCGCCGTTGTCACGGATGTGAAGGATGGTGAGTTGTTGATGGTGGCGCATATGAATGCGCAGGCTCTGTCGCTGACGCTCGAAACCGGCATTGCCCATTATTACAGCCGCTCTCGCGACAAGATTTGGAAAAAGGGCGAAACCTCCGGCAACCTGCAGACCGTGCAGGAAATCCGCACGGATTGCGATCAGGACGCTGTCTGGCTGAAAGTTTCCGTTGCAGGCCACGACGCGACCTGCCACACGGGCCGCCGCTCCTGCTTTTATCGCACCGTCACACTGAGTGGTGGCGACGCCGTCACCACCATTACGGATGATGTCAGGCACTTCGACCCGGCAAAAACCTATGGTTTGCCCGGAAATCTCCCCATAAAAGACTGATCTTTTTCGTCCTGTCTCCTTTCGCTACGAATATTATAGGATTTGCGCGTTAGAGTAGCGCTTCGTGCATCTGCTTGGGAGTACACAGTGATGTTGGGTTGGGGACTAAATCGGGAAAATCCTGCGGCAACGGCGAGTTTGGAAAAAATCGAGCAGCAAGCCCCTGCCCCGACATCTCGAATTCCTGCAAACCGCATTGCACTGGCACTCGGTGGTGGCGCGGCGCGCGGATGGGCTCATATCGGCGTTTTGCGGGCGCTGGATGAGGCTGGCGTCAAGATCGGTATGATTGCAGGCACCTCCATCGGCGCGCTGGTCGGTGGATGCTACCTCGCAGGCAAGCTGGACGAACTCGAGGAATTCGCGCGATCGTTGACGGTGCGCCGAATTGCCGGACTGCTTGATCTGACGATTGGTGGTGGTGGATTGTTTGGTGGCATGCGGCTGACCAAGCGCATGCAGGAACACCTCGTCGGTCTCAATATCGAGGACCTCGAACACCCGTTCATCGCCGTCGCGACAGAGCTTAAAACCGGCCACGAAGTGTGGGTGCATCAGGGCGATCTGATCACGGCCCTTCGCGCGTCCTACGCCCTACCCGGCATCTTCGAGCCGGTGCGCTGTAATGGCAGAACCCTGATAGATGGCGCGCTGGTCAACCCGGTTCCCGTTTCCGTCTGCCGTGCCTACGAACAGACGTTAGTGGTGGCGGTGAACCTCAACTACGATATTTTCGGTCGTTCCGCGGTGGTTAAACACAGCGCGGGCGCTTGCAAGCAGGACACTGCGGTCAAGACGCCGACCGATCCATCATCGCGCGTCGGCTTGCCGGGTGTCATGGTGCAGGCCTTCAATATTATTCAGGACAGAATTTCGCGCGCCAAGCTGGCGGGTGACCCGCCAGACCTCACCTTGCATCCGCGCATCAACCATATCGGGCTATCGGAGTTTCACCGTGCCGCTGAATCGATAGAGCGCGGATACGAGGAAACGCGCTCCAGAATACCAGAGTTGCAACGCATGCAGCAGGTCTTTCAGCCCTGATAGTCCGGTTTGGCTATCCCGCGATATAAGCTTTGATGTGCTCCGCTTCGGCCTCGATTTCGCTGATGCGGGCTTTGACCACGTCACCGATCGAGATGATGCCAACCAGGCGGCCATCTGCCTCCACAGGCAAATGCCTGAAGCGACCGCCGGTCATCAACTCCATCAGGTCGTCGGTGCTTGATCCCTCGTGACAACGCGTCACGTTTTTCGTCATGACGTCAGAAACTTTTGCCTGCAGAGCGTCCGAAGCATGGGCTGCGATGGCTTTGACCATGTCGCGCTCTGTGAAAATACCGAGGATCGTACCATTATCGTCGGTAACGACGACAGCACCGATACGATGCTCGTGCAAAGTCAGGGCAGCGTCCCCCAGCGACAGATCCGGCCTGACCGTTACGACCTCACGTCCTTTGAGGTCGAGAAGTTCTTTCACAAATATCGCCATGTTTCCTCCTGTCCGGCTGATCTCCAAACCGCGCGCAATGTCTCCTCCACCACGCAGATGGTTCACTTACATGTCGATGGTGCGCCACGAGCCTATGGAAAGCAATGAATTTCCGTCGATCGAAAAGCTTCAATCGATTGAGAGAGCCAGCAGGTGGCTAGGTACGGGGAATGATCTTGCGATCGAACAGGCCGAAGAACAGAAAACCCAGAAGAAAACCGAAAATATGGGCGTCCCAGGCAACCTCGCCACCGACATCTCCCATAAGCGGAATGCCGAAGGCAATCAGCAGATTGCCGAACAGCCACATCAGAGTGAAGATCAGGACCGTGCGATTGGAGAGCGATTGAAGAATGCTCTGCCGTGGCAGAAGATGACTGATGGATGGGTGATACCCCCGTCCATGCGCTGGAAACACAAAGCGGCACGCCGCCCCCATCAGCGCCGATACCACGCCGGATGCGCCGATAAGCACCGTGACATCTCCCCAATGAAGAAATGTATGGCCGAAGGCGGCGATGGCAGACGAAACACACCAGAGCAAAGTGAAACGCAGTGTGCCGATTCGGCGCAGGACGGGTGCGCCGAAGGCCATCAACCACAACCCATTGAAAAGGATATGCTCTATGCCACCGTGTAAAAACGAATAGGTGACTGGCGTCCAGAGCCATTCCAATCCCTGCTGCGACAAGGGCGTCGCATAGCGCAAGGGAATGAAGCCGAAGGTAAAGATGAACCAGCCATAACCATCATCAGACAGCAGGTAGGTCGAAACGACATGTACCGCGATCAACACACCGATGACGACCACAAGGGCGCCTGGCAGGTTGAAAACAGGTGCTTTCTGACGGACCTCCGGCGGCGCAGTATTATTCGCCTGTGGTGTTTCGCCCTGGTTGTCCGTCATTGGCTGGTCTTCCTTCCCGCCGCATTCCGCATGTTCTCTTGCGAGCAATATAGTAACGCTACTGGAAAAAGAAGCGCCGAAGAAACGTCACTGCTGCAACCAGATTCGGTTTCCAAGACTTGTGATGACCGAGCGCGTGGCATGAAAATCGCAAGGACATCTTCAGCACCGCAAATGAACGCGGCATCTGTTTCGAACTGGAACAGCTGCCATGCGGGATGGAGACCATGTCATGAAGACGAATGCAGCTTTGGAGATATACTCCTATTGGAACGACATACGCGGCGATCGCCCAGCGCCTCTGCGCGGCGAAATAGATCCTTCGCATATTCGTCAAGCGCTGCCTGATCTTTTCGTGCTGACCGATCTTGGCGACGATGTGCCAGTCTTTCGCTTGACCGGCACCCGCCTTTACAATCTTTTCTCCCGCGAATTGCGGGACACACCCTTTTCCGAGATATGGCAGCCGGACGCCGCTGTTGAAGCCTGCCGCATTGCCAATGGCGTGCTTCAGCATGAAAGACCTGTTATTTTCGACCTCCAGGCGGAAAGCGTGAGCGGCCACACCAATCAGGAGTTCGAAATGCTGCTTTTGCCTCTGGAGGCCGAAGACCATTTTCCGTCCCGCCTGCTGGGTGCTCTGGTGTCCGACCCACCGCTGGCAGATTTCGGCCAGCCCTTCAAACCGCTTGAACTCATAAGGAGCAGGCTGTTGGAAACGCCAGCATCCTATGGTCTCTTCAACCGGGCCGAAACCGGTGCGGCAGTCCACCGATCTGTTCTATAATGGGAATGAATGCAAATATTTGACGTCTATCGAAACACGGTCTGTTAACTCGGCCATTGTAAATGAGAGGAATCACTCCTCTTCATGTGCCGCCAATGTTCTCATCTCGGTCAACCACTGTCGCTTTTGCCGCTCGTTCTGCGGAACAGAACCCTGTCGAGGTCGTGTCCGTTGGCCTGTCTGGCCGGCTGATGGTGCCGTCCCAGGAAGAGTATGATTGCACCGCCAATGAAATGACATCAGAGACGGCGCGCATAACATGCTTCGTTCGCCCCAGAAACGGCGATCGGATCATCGCCTATCTTCAGCATATCGGTCGAATCGAAGGGGTCGTCAAAGCTTTGACAGCGGATGGTTTCACCATCGCCATCATGGCCACCGAGCGCAAGCGCGAGAAACTGGCCGCTCAACTGGCGTGGGTTGCCAAACGTCAGGCTCTCGGCCTGCCGGAAGACCGCCGCCACGACCGCCTGACACCGCGCAACCCGATTGCAGATCTTTTGCTGAGTGATGGCAATGTGGTCCAGTGCCGTATCATCGACCTTTCGCTCTCAGGTGCGGCTGTGGAGATCGATGTTCGTCCGGCGATGGGAACAAATGTACGCCTGGGCAATATGGCTGGCCGCATCGTTCGGCATTTCATGGAAGGCGTCGCCATAGAATTCGACTCCGTTCAATCACGCGATGCGTTGATCGAGTTTCTCTGACGCTCCAACAATTCCGTTTGATATAACCGGCAACGCTTGGCGTTAGCCGGTTTTTTTGTGCCTTTAATTGGTCCCCAACATGGCTTTTGGACTGTTTCGTCCCCGCCTTCGCATGGCAAAATCCATGAGCGATCTGTTTCATTGTGGGAAAATGAAAATACTTTCAGGAAACAGAAGAAAAAATCGCATCGAAATGGCACAAAATTCACAATCAGTAGTAGAATTTCACATCCTTAGATTGATTTTGGCGGATCGAAATCGTAGAGACGACGACAGAAGTATAGTCAAAGAATAGTTTAGACAGGACGGAATCCCTCGACCCTACCCTAAGTCTTTAACCAAATCCCGGCCTACCTCCATATTTTCCAATAACTTAGAAGAAAACTCGCTTAAATTTCCCAATCGGAACGGTAAAATTCTAATCAAATTTTCTTCAAATACAGATCAAAACTAAATCAAATAAAGCGCTGTTTTTCCTAAATATAGCGTCGAATTTGAGCGCCGTTATTTGCGTGCGGTCAAAATATCGCTGGCATTCTCCTCATCACAACGGGGAGACAAGAAATGAAAAAAATTAGCCGTTTCGGATTTCTGATCGCTACATTGATCGCAGGTGCATTTGCGGGACAAGCAGAAGCATCGCCAGCCGCAGCAATGCGCATCATGGGCAAGGCCAACCCGCCGATTGGTCACTACGAATTCTGCCAGACCTATCAGAGCGAGTGCCAGCCGACGTCTGCCGACAGAAACCCGCTGCGGCTGACAGAAGAAAACTGGAAGATGATCCTGGACGTGAACTACACGGTCAACACCACGATCACACCAATGACAGACATGGAAATTTACGGCGTTGAAGAGCGCTGGGCTTACCCGACAACAGTCGGCGATTGCGAAGATTACGTCCTTCTGAAGCGCAAGATGCTGATGAACAAGGGCATCTCGCCATCGGATCTGTTGATCACCGTCGTTCTCCAGCCAAACGGCTCGGGCCACGCGGTTCTGACGGTCCGCACGGATCGCGGTGACTTCATTCTCGATAACCTGCGCAACAAGGTCATGGACTGGTCCGAGACGGAATACACCTACCTGAAACGTCAGGACACGGCCAATCCAGGCCGCTGGGTCAAGATACAGGATGGTCGCGCTGTGAATGCGGTGGCCGGTATCAATCAATAAGCGGGATTGGCTCGTTAGCCAACTCTCGACTTACGCTTAAGGCCGGTCCAGTCACCCCGTTGGACCAGACCGCGCCCAGAGCCGGTTCCGTTGCCCCGGACCGGCTCTTTTTTTGTCTATAGCAAGCCAAGCTCGGCCAGTTCGCGCCGCAGATCGGACGGTAGATCGTCTGACATGCCTGATCCGCCAAGATCGCGCGGGGCCTCTTCGGGCTTGAGATAGCGCCAGCCCTGAAAGGGACGTTTGGGTGCTGGCGAAGTCTCTACGACCTCTGGCCCAAGCACCAGATCGCAACGGTTGATACCGTCTTCCCCTTTGAACTGGCGTATATCGATAATCGATTGCCGCGCCTGGACCTGGCCCTTGATGACCCAGTAAAGCGAGCCACCATCCAGCAACTCGTCTACACGTTTGGGAAACATGCGGGTGGTGTGAACGCTGTGCGGCTCAAGGCCTGCGGCAATCGCCGTCAGCGCGCGCCTGGAAACCCACTCGCGCAAATCCTCGATGGAGTCAGCGCCGACACAAAGCTTGATGAGATGTAGAGACATGCGGCCTATCAAGGCCGTTTAAGCCCTTGCGTCAAGCATTGATAAGTTGTGATGCTCAGCATTCCACCACATTAACGGCAAGGCCACCTGTGGAAGTTTCCTTGTACTTCTCGCTCATGTCGTTGCCGGTCTGGCGCATGGTTTCGATGCAGGCATCCAGCGGTACGAAATGCACACCGTCACCCTTCAGCGCCAGTGATGCGGCGGTCACCGCCTTGACCGCGCCAAGCGCGTTGCGCTCGATACAGGGAACCTGAACCAGACCTGCAATCGGATCGCATGTCATGCCGAGGTGGTGTTCGAGAGCGATTTCAGCGGCATTCTCGATTTGAGCCGGAGAACCGCCCATGACCGCTGCAAGACCCGCCGCAGCCATGGCTGCTGCAGACCCGACCTCACCCTGACAGCCCACTTCTGCACCGGAAATCGACGCATTGTGCTTGATGATGCCACCGATGGCCGCAGCCGTCAGCAGGAAGTCCCTGATATCATCGACCGTCGCGTCATCGTGAAAATGGCGAAAATAGCGAACAGTTGCCGGCACAACGCCCGCAGCCCCATTGGTAGGCGCTGTCACGACACGACCGCCGGACGCGTTCTCCTCATTCACCGCCATGGCGTAAACGCTCAGCCAATCATTGGCCAGAAGGGGGTTGAGCCGGTTGCTGCGCCACTCGGCATTGAGCTTGTCATGGATGGATCGTGCGCGGCGTCTGACCTTCAGTCCACCGGGCATGATGCCCTCGCCTTTCAAACCGCGCTCGATACAGCCATTCATCGCGTCCCATATCTGGTCCAGCCGCTGGTCCAATTCATGACGGGACATGACCGTCTCTTCATTTGCACGCTTCATCTGAGCGATGGTGCGGCCTGAACGCTCGGCCATTTCAAGCATCTGCTTGGCGCTGGCAAAGGGATAGGGAACCTTTGGACCATTATCGATGGTTTTGCCCCGCTGGCGCATGGCCTCGAGCTCTGTATCCGTCACCACGAACCCGCCTCCGACGGAATAATAGATGCGCTTGAGCAGCATCCGGCCCTGTTTGTCGAAAGCAGAAAACGTCATGCCGTTCGCATGGCCCAGCAATGGGTTCTTCCTGTCGAAGAACAGATCCTCGGCGGGGCGAAACACATAAGATGGATGACCCGGCGGTGTGACCCGTCTTGTTGCCTCGACGTCCGCGACGATGCGATCCATCGCGTCAGGATCGACGAGATCGGGACGCTCTCCGTTCAGCCCGAGCACCACCGCACGACCGGACCCGTGACCGATGCCGGTAAAGGCGAGCGAACCATGCAGACTGACAGTAATCGATGCGACGGCCGCGCCTGCGGGTCGTGGCCATTCATCCGACAGGATTGTTTCGAGAAACCGGTTGGCGGCCGACATCGGTCCCATCGTATGCGAACTGGAAGGTCCAATACCGATCTTGAACACGTCGAAAACCGAAAGAAACATATCTGCGCCCTATGTATAGATTTATCGACTCACTCTAGCCGAACCGGGAAAATCCGCCATGTCAAAATAGGCATGAACTGCATCGACTGCGACATGCGACGACCGCAAACGAAAACAGCACGGTTTCTGGGAGAAACCGTGCTGCGATATCTGAAAATTCAAAGAGAGGTTTTACGGGCTACCAAAAATGTAGGTCAATGCGAGAAAAGCGGCAAAACCTGCAAGTGCGCGAAATGTTACGGCCCAGCAGGATTTTTGTGCGGTTTCGTCCATGATTACTCCAGCGTGTTACTCTCGGGCCGTTCATGCGTCGGCCAATGGGTGAAGCATTTATTAAAAACTTGTGACAAACGCAAATGCAAAAAACGGCTAAAGCAAGGCGTATTTGGCCACCTGCCATTCACTCAATGCATAGGTATAATAAAAAACAACGGCTTACGTGACCAATTCGAAACAGCGCCGTCGCCGCGCCCGTTTCAATTTGGACCAAAGTGTAAATTCGGTGTGAATGCCTTCATCATGATGCAGTCAGATGTGTATAAGCTGCCGCTGCAACAGCGTTTTGTGTCGATAGCGTTCCGGTCATATTGAACACACTCACCATCTGGATTATCCGGCATCTTGCATATCAAACGTAACTCCAGACACGGTGAAACATCCATGCAGGCCACGCCTTCATCTTTTCCCGACCGCGAAACGGTCGCATCGAAAATTACCGCCATGACCGAAGAAGATCAGGCCTGGTTGAAGCTGCTGCTGGAAAACGCGCTGCAGGACGAAAATCTGCTGGAAGGTCTGCACCTGTTTCTGAACCAGCAATCGCAGGCGCGTTTCCTAAATGCCCTCAAGCTGGAAAAATGCGGGGAATGGTTCGGCAGCAATGCCCCTGCCCGCATCCAGATCAGACTTCATGAAGTTTCGAAAAGCAGCCAGCACGCAGCTTTCGCCACGTTTCGCGCCGGATTGACGAAATCCGGGGGACTGGAAAGGGCATACCCGAAGGCGCCGATCTGACGTCAGCTAATCCGGCACCCTATCGACCACGGCGATGATCGGGCCCATGGGGTGCCACCAGTCGCGTCGCTTGGCAGCAGGTATATCGACACTGGAAATGCTGCCATCCAGATAGAGCGCGTTCGGCGCGTGCAGGCGATCGCGAAACAGCGTGGCGAAATCGTAGAAACGGACCGCATTTTCCGAAATTGCGAAATGCACGATGCCATCGCCTGAAACACCCACGCCGTTGCGGGTGTTCAAGCTATCGCTCTCCGGCATAAATCTCGGATGAAGCTTGCCGTCGATGACCAGCATCGGGCCGGACTGCGTGGCGAAGTCCGGCTTCATATTGGCATTGAGATAGGCGCTGGTTTCCAGAACGCCGGCTTTTTCGCCCTGCATGAAGAACACACCGTTGGGCTGCATATGAAAATTGCCCCAGCCGCCGCCGGTGCTGATGGCGTTGGTTTCGGCACCGTTTTCGACATACAGACCAACCGGCGACAAATCCGGTTGGTACATGCCGCCATTCATGGCAAAGGTAACGAAGCTATGCTGTCTCCAGAGTGCGGAGGACAGGGCCTCGAATGAGCCGTATGGCTTACCGGCGACGTGATCCCATTGATAGAGGCGAATATTGCTCTTGGCCGGATCGAAGCTGCACACGGTATAGCGTCCGCCCATGTGCTCCATGGCCTGACAAAAATCTGGCAGTTGCGCGGCGCACGCACCCGTTGAGAACAGAAATGGCAGCAGGTATTTTATGAGCTTGCGCATCGGTCCTCGTGGCGAATCGATCTGGTCTTGGAAATGTGTAGATCGCCAGAGGGCGACAACAATAAGGCCCAGGAAGATCGGACACCTGTTTTGGAAAAAGCGGCTTTAAAAATGTCGTGACCACAAAAAAGCCGACGATGATCTCGCCGGCTTTTTTGTAACTTTAAAAAGGTTTTGCGTCAGCGCTTAGCGACGTGCTGCACGGTCCACGGTACGTCCGGCGTCCTGTGTGCCATTTACAGTGCCTGCAACATCCTTGCCGACGCCGCGGATCGTGTTACCGCAGGAGCTCAGGGAAACGAGGGCGATGAAGACTGCGGCGGTTGCTGCGAAGAAACGTGTGGACATAGTGGAACTCCCCTTTTGAATGCGCAGGTCGCGCAATCTATCAACTGAATAGCGCGCAGAAAACGCGGCACATGCGAACCGGTTCCGCGCCGCTGAAAAAAATAATTCGAGCGGCTATAGAACCTGTGCAACATCCCGGAAAGCATTGCGAATGCTGTCCGCAACAGCCTGAACCGGACGCGTCGGTTTGTCGGTGAGAATAAGGCGAATATCGAAACAGCCAAGTTCCGGCATTCCATCCTTTTCACCGAGAATAACCATGTCGTTCTGCACGTAGGAGCGCGGCAGCGGCGCAATGGCAAGATCGGCTTCGATTGCTGCCTTCTGAGCCATCGTATGACCGCTGAGATAAGCCACTCGAAAGCGGCGGTCTTGCTTTTCCAGCGAATTGATGGCTTCCGAGCGCCAGATGCAGCCATCTTCCCAGATGGAGATGGGCAAAGGATCGCGCATATGCGCGGTACCGCATTTCGCCCCCGCCCAGACCAACCGTTCCCGCATCAGGACTTCTCCGGTGTCGCGCAGTGGCAGAGAGGCGCAATTGACGAGCGCCAGATCGAGCCGTCCTTCATCCATGCGCTTGTAGAGCTGAGAACTGTTATCGATGGTAACATCGACCATGATGGCAGGAAAAACCTCGGCAAACCGCTTGAGGATACCCGGCAGCAGACCGCGCTCGCCAATATCCTCCGGTGCGCCAAGCCGCACGACGCCGGAAAGTTCCGGCATGACGAACCGCGCTACCGCTTCGTTGGAAAGCGCGATCATTCGCCGCGCATAGGTCAACAACGTCTCGCCATGCGCCGTCAACGTTACGGAACGGGCATCACGCAGGAAGAGCGTTGTCTTCAACTGCTCCTCCAGCTTCTTGATCTGCATGGAAACTGCCGACGGTGTTCGAAACACCACTTCGGCAGCGGTCGAGAAGTTGCCCGTCTCGGCAATCGCGACGAAGGTGCGCAGGATATCGTTGTCCAACAAAGGCAGCGGCTGGCGGAAAGAAACTGTCATGAGACATGCTTTCAATTTTTCTGATCAATAGATCGATATCATTTCGTTTGATTGAATGTCAACAATCTCTCATTGTTTCCCGACAGACAGTGGAGTGGCGCTCAAACCATCACACATTGCGATCGAATACATGACATTCATTTGTTTGATTGATGGCTTATCCGAGCGCATATTGATCTCGTCTGAAACAAACGTGGAACATGAAGGAGTTTGAAATGACCACCATAACGCAACTCAGCCACAGGCCACTCCGGTCGCGGCTTCATCTTAAGCAATGGCCATCCTGGCTGGTCGAATTTGGCGGTGCTGTTCTTTCGTCATGGCGCAAGAGACAATCTCTGCGTGCCCTTGAAGCCCTGCCTGCAGACACATTGAAGGATATTGGATGGCCATCCAGCGACAACAAACGCCTGCGGATCGAACAGAAGTAATCACCGCAGATAAAACGAAATAATGGCTCGCAAGACGTGATCTTGGCGAGCCATTTTTTTGCACTGCGGAACAAATACCCCGCCATCCCATTTCCCCCTGCCCCAATCAAGCAAGAGGATACCCATGGCCCAGTTCGGTTCCAGCATTTCACCCGGCGACTTCACCCGTCTCGGTGCGAATTTCGACGGTGACGGTGTCAACTTTGCAATTTTCAGTGCCCACGCGGAACGGGTTGAACTGTGCCTCTTTGACGAGAGCGGAAAAAACGAGATCGAGCGTATCACTCTGCCCGAGTTCACCAATGAAATCTGGCATGGCTATATTCCCGGACTGAAACCCGGCGCACTCTACGGTTACCGCGTCCATGGTCCCTATGACCCCGAGAACGGACATCGTTTCAACCCCAACAAGCTGCTGGTCGATCCTTACGCACGGGAACTTGTTGGAGACATCGAATGGGGAACCGAGCAGTTCGGCTACAAGCTGGACGCCGAAGAAAAAGACCTGTCCTTTGATGAGAGCGACAGCGCGGCCAAGATGCCGAAATGCCGGGTCATCGATCCCAAGGACTACGACTGGAGCAACGACAAGAAGCCGGATGTTCCATGGTCGAAGACGATTTTCTACGAAACACACGTCAAGGGCTTCACGAAGCTGCACCCCGGCATAGCCGAGAATTTGCGTGGAACCTATGAGGGTCTGGGCGACAAGCAGATCGTAGATTATATCAAAAGCCTGGGCGTCACCTCGGTCGAACTGCTGCCGATCCACTCCTTCCCGGATGATTCTCATCTGCTGGAAAAAGGCTTGAAGAATTTCTGGGGCTACAACTCGCTCGGCTTCTTCTCACCCGCCTCCCGCTATTACGGCCCGAAGGGCATGGCTGGCTTCCGCGATATGGTCCGCGCCTTTCATGATGGCGGTATCGAGGTCATTCTTGACGTGGTCTATAACCACACCGCAGAAGGCAATGAGCTTGGACCGACCCTGTCCTTCAAGGGCATCGACAATTTCTCTTATTACCGCACCATGCCGGATAACGCGCGTTATTACATCAACGACACCGGCACAGGGAACACCGTCAACACGTCGCACCCACGCGTTCTCCAACTGGTGACCGATTCCCTGCGTTACTGGGCAGAGGACATGCACATCGATGGCTTCCGCTTCGATCTCGGCACCATTCTCGGCCGTGAGCCGGAAGGTTTCGACCAGCGCAGCGGCTTTTTCGATGCCGTTGGTCAGGACCCGGTGCTATCGAAGCTGAAACTGGTTGGTGAGCCCTGGGACATCGGCCCCGGTGGCTATCAGGTCGGCGGGTTCCCGCCCGGCTGGGCCGAATGGAACGACAAGTATCGCGACACGGTGCGTGAATACTGGAAGGACGAAGACGGAACTGCCGGTGATTTTGCCGCCCGTGTTCTCGGCTCCGGCGATGTCTACGATTTGCGCGGTCGTCGGCCGTGGTCGAGCGTGAACTTCATCACAGCGCATGATGGCTTCACGCTTAACGACCTAGTCTCCTACAATGAGAAGCACAACGAAGCCAACGGCGAGGACAACAAGGACGGCCATGGCGACAACCGCAGCTTCAACTACGGTGTCGAAGGCCCAACCGATGATGAAAACATCAACGCCGCGCGTGATCGCCAGAAACGAAATTTCCTGGCCACTCTGCTTCTATCGCACGGAACGCCTATGCTGCTGGCAGGCGACGAGTTCGGCCGCAGCCAGATGGGCAACAATAACGGCTATTGCCAGGACAGCGATCTGAGTTGGGTTCACTGGGAAAACCTGCCGGAAAGCGCGGAAACGCTCCGAAACTTCACCCGCAAACTGATCGAGTTGCGTCAGTCGCACTCCATTCTCAGACGCGAAAACTGGCGTGACGGCATGCATGCGACATGGCTGAACCCCGGTGGCGGTGAGCAGACGCAGGAACAATGGAATGATCCGGGCCTGACATCGCTCGGCCTGCGACTGACACGCGACAACCAGGACAATGCGGACGAGTGGCAGGATGTGCTGATTCTGTTCAACCCGTATGACGGCGCAGTGGAGTTCAAACTCCCTGAAGCGGATCATGGCTGGATGACGGAACTGACGACAGCGGATCCGGACGCGACGGCCAACAAGATTGCGAACGGCGAAATCTACACCGCCGAAGGCCGAACGTTGGTGCTTCTTCGCGCGGCATAACCCGCAATTCGTTGACCAGATAACAAAACGCCGACAGAGATGTCGGCGTTTTCGTTTTTTAGGGATGGCTGAGTTGCCAACCAGATGTTCTGGTGAGGCGATGATTGGAAGCACTTGCCGCTTTTGCGGCGATCCCGGCGCGCAGAGCAAAGAAGATATCATCGAAATGATAGGGCTTGCTGAAGAACCGCGCATCTGCGGGTAGGTCCAGCGTATCCTGCGCATGTCCCCCGGAGGTGACAACGATCGAGATGTGCCGTTGACACGTGTCCAGCATGTGGACGAGATCGATGCCGGACAGGCCACCCGGCATATCGATATCGGTAATGACGGCAGAAATTGTATCCACCTTGCCGATGATGGCCACTGCTTCCAGCACGTTCGATGCTTCCAGAACGGTATAGCCCGCCTCTTCCAGAACATCCGTCAGGGTGAATCGAATGATTGGTTCGTCTTCGACGACCAGTACGGTCAGGCCAGCTTCATGCATACGCAATACTCCGCTTAAAGGCACCGGACAGGAAACGCATGACATTTTTCGACACCGCGTTTCCGAAACGAATAACGGAGCGGCGGTCTCATAATGTCCGCCGTTTCCATCACGTCAACAGAACGCGCACTTCGGCAATATCGCTCAGAGGCTGCGCTTAAAAATTGAAAACAATATTAATAAAATGCAAAATATCAGCTTTCTCTCATAAATATCGAGATGTCTCGCAATAAACCCGCTTGGGCGGCGTCGAAGCCAGCACACGTTTAGTTTCTTTGACAGCCAAATGCGAAGGTCGTATCTTGCTTTGAAACTGTCGCAAATGAGATATACAGCGGACCAATTCCAAGCAAGGAATTGCGTTTCAGCAATGGAGCATGGTCATCATGAGCAAAACTCCTCCCAAGAAGCGTTCAGTCGTCTTTTTCATGGTTCCACAATTTACCATGCTGCCCTTTGCAGCGGCGGTAGAAACGCTTCGCATTGCCAACCGTATGCTGGGCTACACGGCCTATGAGTGGCGGCTCGCTTCCTTGGACGGAGAAGAAGTAGCCTCCTCCAATGGCATCGCGCTGAAGGCGAGCACGTCTCTTGCGGATGAGCGAAAATCGATCAGCGGTGAGAACCGCCCCAACATGGTGTTGATCTGTTCCGGCATCGACATCGAGCAATATAGCAACAAATCGGTCAATGCGTGGCTGCGCGAGGCGAACAATCGCGGCATCGCCGTCGGCAGCCTCTGTACGGGCGCACATGTGCTGGCACAGGCAGGACTGCTTAATGGCAAGCGCTGTGCGATCCACTGGGAAAATCTGCCCGGCTTTTCCGAGGCGTTCCCTCAGGTCGAAGTCTATGCCGACCTCTACGAGGTGGACGGCAATATCTACACTTGCGCGGGCGGCACCGCCTCTCTCGACATGATGCTTAACCTGATCGGTCAGGACTTTGGCGAAAACCTCGTCAACCGCGTTTGCGAGCAGCAATTGACGGACAGGGTACGCAATCCGCACGACCGGCAGCGACTGCCGTTACGCGCCCGTCTTGGCGTGCAGAACGACAAAGTCTTGTCGATCATCGAACTGATGGAAAGCAATCTGTCCGAACCTTTATCTCTGCTGGATATTGCAGATGACGCTGATCTTTCACGCCGTCAGGTGGAACGCCTTTTCCGACAGGAAATGGGGCGCTCCCCTGCCCGTTACTATCTGGAGATACGTCTGGATCGCGCCCGTCATCTGCTCGTGCAATCGGCAATGCCGGTGGTGGAAGTCGCGGTGGCCTGCGGCTTCGTGTCAGCATCGCATTTTTCGAAGTGTTATCGCGAAATCTACAATCGCACGCCGCAGCAGGAGCGTGCCGAGCGCAAACTGGTGATGAGCGCATCCCGCATGACCACCGCCGTCGCAAGCCAGGGAAAGCCTGTCCATTAGGGTTGAAACGGACGAACCGCCGCAGCCAGATCTTCGGCGGTCATCCCTGGCCCAAGCCGTTGTGCCGTTTCTCCATGCAACCAGACAGCGGCAGCAGCGGCTTCGAATGAAGGACCATGTTGCGCCAGAAAGCCGCCCGCAATGCCTGCCAGCACATCGCCCGAACCGGCGGTGGCAAGATAGGAGGGTGCATTGGTGTTCACCGCCGCGCGCCCGTCGGGCGCCGCAATCACCGTATCTGCTCCCTTATACACGATGACGGCGTTGCTGCGCGCTGCGGCGGCCTGCGCTTTTTCGACTTTTCCCAGATTGGAATCTGCGGCGATCTCTGGAAACAGACGGCCAAATTCGCCCTCATGCGGCGTCAGGATGCGTGGAGCATCGATGGCAAACAGGTCGAAAAGCTGCTGCGAGTGATCCCTGAATGCGGTGATGCCATCGGCATCGAGCACCAGAGCCCTGTCTCTCAACAGAGCCACAAAATTTCGCGCCTTTTCAAAATCCCCAAAGCCTGGACCAAGAATGTAGGTGCCGTGGCGCTTATCGTCGCGCCATGTTGTCAATTCATCTTCGCCGTCTATAGCCGACACCATCACTGCCGTCAGCGTCGTTGACAGGACAGTCAGAGCCTCCTGCGGCGCGGCGATGGTGACAATGCCTGCGCCCGCCCGAAATCCTGCCATCGCCGCCATCCGCGCCGCGCTCGTCGCATGGGCCGGGCCGGAAAACACTGTCAGATGTCCACGCTTGAACTTGTGCGTCTCGTCATCCGGCTTGGGAAATGTATCGATCCAGAGCGCGGGATGATTTTCGATAATCTGGCCGCAGTGATCTTTGAGAATGCGATGGGGAATGCCGATATCGAAGACTTCGACAACTCCACAAAGTGAGCGGCCCGGCATGAGAACATGTCCAGGCTTGCGCGCCATAAAGGTCACCGTAACCTGCGACTGAAAAGCGCGACCAAGCGGAACGCCCCGCCGTCCGCAAAGTCCGGACGGCAAATCGACCGCGATGACGGGGATGCCTGCGGTCTCGACCCGATCGATAATGGCGTCCACATCCGCAGGGACGTCTCGGGACAAGCCTGCGCCGAAAATCGCATCGATCACCACATCGCCGGATTGTGGCCGGTAGCGGTCCAGCGGCTCTGCGGTCACGCCCAATGCATCGAAAACCTGCTTTGCCGCACCATTCAGCCTAGCAGGATCGCCAAACAGGTGGACCACAACATTAGCACCACTCTGCCGCAAGGCGCGCGCGGCGACGAACCCGTCGCCGCCATTGTTACCAGTGCCACAGAGCGTCACATAACGCTCAGCCTGGGGGTAGTGCTTAAGCGCCGACGCAGCGACCGCCTGACCCGCGCGCTCCATCAGCGAAGCGATGGAAATGCCACTCTTTTCAGCGGCAGCATCGATGCGCGCCATGGCGGACGGGTCGATCAGGGCGTGTTTGGTCGTAAATGTCATGCCGTCACTTCAGCCCAAAATCTGGCAAAAGGCAATCGACGTAAAATTAGGCACCATTAAATGCACAAAATGAAATCAAATGAATAAAAATAAGACATTTATATCACTGGGGTCGTCCAAGTAGCCGCGATTGAATTTGGGCAAAATCATGGAAAAATTTCCGAATTGACTCTCGTAAATGACTTTTTCGTTCATCAAAACAGGGGAAGACACGCCAAATTTCACTTGGCGCATCTATTTTTTGAAGTTTTTTTATTCAAAGCGGCTTCCGATCTGGCACGATACGTGCATTCTTGTGGCAGAGCGGAACTGACCGCTTTAACGGAATAAGCGGAGAGATATTTTCTCATGAAAAAGATCGAAGCGATCATTAAGCCTTTCAAGCTCGACGAAGTGAAGGAAGCCCTTCAGGAAGTCGGACTTCAGGGAATAACGGTTACGGAAGCTAAGGGCTTTGGTCGTCAAAAAGGCCATACGGAACTCTATCGCGGCGCGGAGTATGTCGTAGACTTTTTGCCGAAGGTGAAGGTCGAAGTCGTGCTCGCGGACGAAAATGCGGATGCGGTCATCGAGGCCATCCGCAACGCGGCCCAGACAGGCCGCATCGGCGACGGGAAGATTTTTGTCTCCAACGTCGAAGAAGTCATTCGTATCCGTACGGGTGAGACAGGCGTAGACGCCATATAAAAAGACTGAACCCGGGAAAGCCGGGACTTCACCTTGTTATCAAAGCACTCAAGGAAAAGTTTCAAATGACGACCGCAAACGATATTCTGAAGCAGATCAAGGACAACGACGTCAAGTTCGTGGACCTGCGATTCACCGACCCCAAGGGCAAGCTCCAGCACGTTACGATGGACGTTACCTGTGTGGACGAAGACATGTTCGCCGATGGTGTCATGTTCGACGGCTCCTCCATCGGCGGCTGGAAGGCTATCAACGAGTCAGACATGGTGCTGATGCCCGACACGGCAACGGTTCACATGGACCCGTTCTTCGCCCAGTCCACGATGGTCATCCTCTGCGACATTCTCGACCCGGTCTCGGGCGAAGCCTACAACCGCGACCCACGCGGCACAGCCAAGAAGGCCGAAGCCTACTTGAAGGCTTCCGGTATCGGCGACACGGTTTTCGTTGGCCCTGAGCCCGAATTTTTCGTCTTCGATGACGTGAAGTACAAGGCCGACCCTTACAACACAGGCTTTAAGCTGGACTCGTCCGAGCTGCCGTCCAACGACGACACCGACTATGAGACCGGCAACCTCGGCCACCGTCCGCGCGTCAAGGGCGGCTACTTCCCGGTTCCTCCGGTCGACAGCCTTCAGGACATGCGTTCCGAAATGCTCACCGTTCTCGGTGAAATGGGCGTTGTCGTTGAAAAGCACCACCACGAAGTCGCAGCCGCTCAGCACGAGCTGGGTGTGAAGTTCGACACGCTGGTTCGCAACGCCGACAAGATGCAGATCTACAAATATGTCGTCCATCAGGTCGCCAATGCTTACGGCAAGACGGCAACCTTTATGCCAAAGCCGATCTTCGGCGATAACGGTTCTGGCATGCACGTTCACCAGTCCATCTGGAAGGGCGGCAAGCCGACCTTCGCGGGCGACGAATATGCGGGCCTGTCGGAAACCTGCCTCTACTACATCGGCGGTATCATCAAGCACGCCAAGGCTATCAACGCCTTCACCAACCCGACGACCAACTCCTACAAGCGTCTGGTCCCAGGTTACGAAGCTCCCGTTCTGCTGGCCTACTCCGCCCGCAACCGTTCAGCGTCCTGCCGCATTCCTTTCGGCTCCAACCCGAAGGCAAAGCGCGTCGAAGTCCGCTTCCCTGATCCGGCCCAGAACCCGTATCTCGGCTTTGCCGCGATGCTGATGGCTGGCCTGGATGGCATCAAGAACAAGATCCACCCTGGCAAGCCAATGGACAAGGATCTCTACGACCTGCCACCAAAGGAACTGAAGAAGATTCCAACGGTCTGCGGTTCCTTGCGTGAAGCGCTCGATAGCCTCGACAAGGATCGCAAGTTCCTGACAGCCGGCGGCGTGTTCGATGACGACCAGATCGATGCCTTCATCGACCTGAAGATGCAGGAAGTCATGCGTTTCGAAATGACCCCGCACCCCGTCGAATTCGACATGTACTACTCGGCCTGATCGAGAAAATGGAAAAGGCGCCTTTCGAGGCGCCTTTTTTTCATAACACGTTACGCAAATGGAGAAGGCGGCGTGACAACATTCGTGATCATGACTGACGAGGAAGAAGACCTGGGTTTCATTCTGTTTGCCAAACATGATGGGGAGTGGCCGCCTGCCGGACATAACGACTGTGTATTTTCGGGCATGCCTCACAACCCCGCCTTGCTGGAAGACCCCAGAGGTCGTTTCGTCGCCGATCATAAGGGCCAGGAGCATGTCGCACTGATAAGCTACACGGAAACAGAAATGCTGGTGCGCATTGACGTCGCCAGCGGCTGGGTTTTGGAAGTCAGGAGCGATGCAAACGGCAATGAATGGTCCGCCACGAAGGGCGATACAAAAATGACAGGGACCGGCCTGTTTCTGTGAGCATCAGCTGAGAACATGGCGTGAGCCGGAATGAGACCAGCCTAGGCCGATTTTAAGACGGCCATTACAGACCTGCTTACGATCTTGATTTCCTGAAGCGATGCACCACATTGAGTTCGAAAGGATGTGCATGCCATGAAACAAAGAGACGCAAAATTTACGATCGGCGAAGTCGTTCGCCACAAGGTGTTTCCGTTCCGCGGTGTGGTATTCGACGTGGACCCGGAATATGCAAACACCGAAGAATGGTGGAACGCCATTCCCCAGGAAATTCGCCCGGATCGCGACCAGCCGTTTTATCACCTGCTGGCAGAAAATGACGAGACCGAGTACGTCGCTTACGTGTCCGAGCAGAACCTCGTCCATGATGAGAGCGACCAGCCGCTTCGTAACCCGAACATTTCCCGGATTTTCGACACCACTCCCAACGGTGAATTGCGGGCGAAGTCAGCAATGACTCACTGATCGTTCGAACGGAAATCTAAACAACAAAAAACCGGCCTGAAATCTCAGGCCGGTTTTTTTCATGTCTGATGTATCAGTTTGCAGGCTTGGATTTTGCAGCGTCCTGAGCGGCTTCGAGCTTCTTGCGAGCCTCTTCAGCCTTCTTCTGCATGCCTTCCTGCAGGGAACGCTGGCTTTCGGCAAGCTGCGACTGCGTGATCGGCTGACCATCATACGCGCCGGTGAAGCCGGACAGAGCAATCTTGATTGGGTTTGGCGCGCGACGGAAGTTGATGGAGGTGAACACGATCTCCGTGCCCTTCTTCATGCTGGCAATCATCGCATCCGTCAAAGGCACTTCGGCCGTGCACTTGTCGGGCAGGCAGACGGCGTAATCAAGCTTCTGGCCCTTGCCACCGTCGATCTGCATCATCACGCCAGGAGGCAGAAGACGCGCAGTCGGAACAGAAACCTGAAGCAGCTTGCGGTTGACCTTGCCTTCGACGCTGATGAGGCCGACAGCCGTGATCATCTGGCCGTTCTGGGCAAGAACAACGTTCTGAACCACGCAAACGTCATTGTCTTCCTGCTTGCTGCATGTCTTGAACCAGCCGAGCGGTGGTGCGCCAGCGCCTCCTGCAGCGGGAGCGGCCTGCTGGGCCTGCGACACGACAGGTGCAGAAACGGCACCCAGGGAAACAACAACAGCAGCCAGGGCTGCACGGGTGATTGTGTTTGCGGTTGGCTTCATAACAGTTCCGTCTCCTAAATTTTTATGTGAAGCAGAACGATACGAACTGCTTAACATTACCGGTATCCGTCTGCCCGTTCCACTGTCTTTTAAATGAGGCAAATGCGTGACCCGACTGTTTCGGCAACCCTGTTACATCCCGCTGAGCGCGATATCCAGCACTTCTTTGACTTTTTCCTTGAAGGTCGACAAGTTTTCCGTCGTCCGATGCCTGCCATAGTCGTGTGTGATACATTCGCGCGGGAATCAATACAGGGCGTGCGGTATCGCTTCAAAGCGACAGACCGTGATGAGACAGCCAGAATACGACAGGACAATAACATGCGAAGCCTTTTGGCGTTCATCCCCGCCCTTCTTTTTTCAGGTCTGGCGCTGGCGGAACCTCTTCATGGAATTTCGATGCATGGGACACCTGCCCTGCCCGCAGATTACAAGAGCTTTCCCTATGTGAACCCGGACGTCAAAAAAGGCGGACGTGTTTCCTACGGTGTCGTCGGCACCTTCGACAGCCTCAACCCCTTCGTCTTGAAGGGCATGCGCACCACGGCGCGCGGGGTCTGGGACCCGGAATTCGGCAATCTCCTATACGAGCCACTGATGCAGCGCTCCAGCGATGAGCCATTCTCGCTCTATGGTCTCCTTGCGGAAACCGCCGAGTGGGACGACGACCGGACGTTCATCCAGTTCAACCTGAACCCGAAGGCCAAGTGGCAGGATGGCAAACCCGTTACGCCAGAAGATGTGATTTTCACCTTCAATCTTTTGAAGGACAAGGGCCGCCCGCCCTTCAATAGCCGCCTGAACGGCGTGGCGAAAATGGAGAAGATCGGCGAGCACAGCGTGCGCTTCACCTTCAACGAAAACGCCAACCGCGAGACACCGCTGATTCTCGCCTCCTCGACACCTATTCTGCCCAAACACGTCATAGACCCCAATACGTTCGAACAAAGCGGTCTTGGGCAGGTCGTCGGCTCCGGCCCCTACCGAATCAAATCCCTGCGTCCCGGAGAACGGGTGATCTGGGAGCGAAACCCTGACTACTGGGGCAAAGACGTGCCGTCCAAGGTCGGCTTCGACAATTACGATGAAATCAGCATTCTCTATTTCCTTCAGGTGACGACGATGTTCGAGGCGTTCAAGAAGGGCGATATCGACATCTACCCTGAGGGCGATGCCATCAACGGCACATCGGATACCTCCCATTGGGGGCAGGCCTATAATTTCCCGGCGGTACAGCGTGGCGATATCGCCCGCGACATCTTCGAACCGCGCCTGCCATCCGGCATGTTCGGGCTCGTGTTCAACACCCGCAGACAAATCTTCGCGAATGAAAAGGTACGCGTAGGCCTTTCATTTGCGCTCGATTTTGAATGGATGAACCGCAACATCATGGGCGGCTCGTTCAAACGCACGCAGAGCTACTACCAGAACTCGCCGCTGGGCGCCTTCGGCAATGCCGCCGATGCGAGAGAACTGGCACTGCTTGGCGATGCTGCCAAGAAACTACCGCCAGCGCTCTTGGCTGGTACCTACGCCATGCCTGTCACCGATGGTTCTGGCGCGGACCGCACCGTTTTGAAAATGGCTGTCGATACGCTCAAGCAAGGCGGCTACAGGATCAAGAATGGCAAGATGTCCGACGACAAGGGTCGCCAGCTTGCCTTTGAAATCATGACCCAGAACCCGGCGCAGGAGCGCATCGCACTCGCCTATCAACGCTCGCTGCGGCTGATCGGCGTCGATATGGCGATTCGTTCGGTAGATGACGGGCAATATCAGGCGCGGTCCAACAGCTTCGACTATGACATGATCATCCGCTCCCTGCCCTCGTCGCTCTCGCCGGGTGCCGAGCAACTGAACCGTTGGGGCTCTGCGTCCCGCGATGCCAATGGCAGCTTCAACTATGCAGGCGTTGCCGACCCTGATGTCGACCGCATGCTGAACGCCCTTTTGCAGGCGCGCTCCACTGAGGATTTTCAAGCCGCGGTGCGAGCCTATGATCGTCTGCTGACGGCAGGCCACTACATCATTCCTCTGTATCACATCGGTGCCCAATGGGTGGCGCGCTGGAAATATATCGCAAGACCCGAAACGACCCCGATGGTGGGCAATCAGAAACAGACATGGTGGGATGCCCGCGTTCAATAGCCGCGCCCACATGGTTCTGTTCTGGTAACGCCTTGCGCAGGCCGGGCAAGGCCCCTAGATGGGGCAGATAGTCAAATTCTGGAAGGAAGCACCATGCAACGCATAGTTATCGACGTCGTCTCGGACATGGTTTGCCCCTGGTGCTATCTCGGCAAGGCACGGCTTGATCTGGCGCTGGCTGAGATTCTAGATGAGGTCAGCGTCGACGTAAACTGGCGTCCCTACCGGCTGAACCCAGATTACCCGCCAGAAGGCGTCGATCAGAAAGCCGAGCTTGAAAAGAAGCTGGGCGGCAGGGAAAAGGTCGAACAGGCCCACGAGATGCTGACGCAGCTTGGCAAGGAAGTGGGCATCGCCTTCGACTTTGACGCCATCAAGGTCGGCCCCAACACGCTCGATGCCCACCGTCTGTCGCTCTGGGCGCACGCCGAAGGACGCGAATTTCAGGATAAGATCGTGAACGAATTGTTCCGCGCCAATTTCGAGGAAGGCCTCAACATTGGTGACCACACTGTGCTGGCCGATATCGGTGAAAAGGCCGGCATGAACCGTCAGGTCGTGGAGAAGCTTCTCGCATCCGACGCGGACAAGGACACTGTCGTCGCCGAAATCGACGCGGCCCAGCAGATGGGCGTGTCAGGCGTTCCCTTCTTTATCCTCGACCAGAAATATGCCGTCAGCGGTGCACAGAGCAAGGAAGTGCTGATTAATGCACTGCGGGATATTGCCAGATTGAAGCTGGAAGAGCATAGGGCAATGAACTGATCGCCAGCGCGTCCCCGTTGTCGATTTTCGGCCCCTAATATTTTCAGGTGTTTCCGTGTCCGATAGCACGTTGAAGGGCATTCTGCTCGCATTTGCAGCCTTTGCGGCCTACGCATGGAGCGATGCGAGCGTGAAGCTCATAGAAGGGCAATTGTCGCCCATTCAGTCCGCCTTTTTCGGCGCGCTCTTCGGGCTCTGCGCCCTGCCCTTCATCCGCAAGCGCAATGACGACTGGCGGGATATTGTTCGCACCACCAATCGGCCGCTTTGGCTATTGCGCTTCGCGACCTCAGGCCTCGGCGCGATCACCTCGGTAACCGCCTTCACGCATCTGTCGATGGCGGAAGCCTTTGCGCTGATCTTCCTATTGCCCGCTTTCGTCACCATCATGTCGGTTCTGTTTTTGAAGGAACAGGTCGGGATCAAGCGTTGGTCCGCCGTCATCATCGGTTTCGCCGGTGTGCTGGTCATTTTGCGGCCGGGCTTCCGCGAGCTATCCACCGGACATATCGCCGCCATCGTTGCAGGTCTGTGCGGCGCAATTTCCATCGTTATTTTCCGCGCCATGGGGCCATCGGAAAAGAACATCTCGCTTTATGGCGCAGGCTTGCTGGGAACGCTGGTGATTTGCGGCGTGGCGATGACATCGTCTTTCACCCCACCCAATGCCGAGCAATGGATGTTCCTAGCGGGATACGGCCTTCTCGGCGCGCTCGCCAACGTGCTGGTCATGTATGCAGCAAAATACGCGCCAGCAGCCGTCATTGGGCCGACGCAGTACAGCCAGATGCTATGGGCCATCCTGTTCGGTTATCTGATTTTCGGAGATGCCATCGATGGCTGGATGCTGGTCGGCATAGCTCTCATCATCGGCTCAGGCCTCATCACGCTCATCCGCGAGCGCCAGAGGCATGTTGCATTGCCAACGTCAGTTGCGGCGGCAGACCAGAATGTTGCCGTCGCTATGACGCCTGACGGTGATGAAACGAAAACGAACTAATCACACCGCCTCAGACACCGTCAGTAGCAGACGCGCGCGCGGTACATATAGCCGTAACCATCCGGGCGCCATGCCATGTGGCAACGGGGATAAACCCGTTCGTAAACGACAGGTGGTCCGTAGACCGGCTGGCTGTAAACCGGCTGACTGTAAACGGGGGCATAGCCATAGGCTGGCGGGCCGTAATAGTTCCGAGCGCCTGCAATCAGTGCACCGCCAACGATGCCTCCTGCGATACCTGCGCCAAATCCGCGTGCAAAATTGTTACGTGCTTCTGCCTGACTGGTAGTGGCAATTGTGGTGCCCGCAATTGTCAAAGCAACCAGACCAGCGGTGACAAACCTGTTCATGGTGGTCAACATAGTCCTGCTCCTTCGTTAATCGGCACCCGGAAAAACTCTGCCGTGCCGATAAAAGGAGATTATGCCTGCCAATCCTACGGCCAGATGTCGGTTTGATTAAATCGCCGTAAGAAACGGCGATATCGATGTCATCAGGATTTTGCCAGTTCCGCCAATTGCGTCATGACCATCGCCGCCCCTGCCAGACGCTTCTCCGGCGTCGGCAGATCACGGGTCAGGAAGACGCTGTGATCGGGCCTGATCTTGGCCATGGAGCCCTGCTTGGCGATGTAGCCGACCAGTGCTGCAGGGTTCGGGAATTCCTTGTTGCGGAACTGCACAACGACGCCCTTTGGACCGGCATCGAGCTTCTCAGCATTGGCGGTACGGCAGAGCGACTTGACGTAGACGATCTTCAGCAGGTGCTGGACTTCCTTCGGCAGCGGGCCGAAGCGGTCGATCATTTCTGCACCGAAGCCGTCGATTTCGTTCAGATCGGTCAGTTCGCCGAGGCGGCGGTAAAGCCCCATGCGCAGGTGCAGATCCGGCACATAATTTTCCGGGATCATGACGGATGTGCCGACAGAAATCTGTGGCGACCAGCCGCTATCGATAACGTCGTCTTCGCCCTTCACTTCCGCGACGGCCTCTTCCAGCATCTGCTGGTAAAGCTCGAAACCGACTTCCTTGATATGACCGGACTGCTCTTCGCCGAGCAGATTGCCCGCGCCGCGAATATCCAGATCATGGCTGGCAAGCTGGAAGCCAGCACCGAGCGTATCGAGAGACTGAAGCACCTTCAAGCGGCGCTCCGCCATTGTGGTCAACACCTTGTTGACCGGCAGCGTGAACAACGCGAAAGCGCGAACCTTGGAGCGTCCGACGCGTCCACGCAGCTGGTAGAGCTGCGCTAAGCCGAACATATCGGCGCGGTGGACGATCAGCGTGTTGGCTGTCGGCACATCCAGGCCTGACTCGACGATGGTGGTGGAGAGCAGCACATCATACTTGCCGTCATAGAAGGCATTCATGATGTCTTCCAGCTCGCCTGCCGCCATCTGGCCGTGGGCCACGGCAACCTTCAGTTCCGGCACGTCGGATTGCAGGAAAGCGTGAATGTCGGCGAGATCGGCCAGACGCGGGCAGACATAGAAGCTCTGACCTCCACGATAATGCTCACGCATCAGGGTCTCGCGGATAACAAGCGCGTCGAACGGCGAGATGAAGGTACGCACGGCCATGCGGTCCACCGGCGCGGTGGTGATCAGCGACAGTTCCCGCACGCCTGTCATCGCAAGCTGCAAGGTGCGCGGGATGGGCGTGGCCGACAGCGTCAGCACATGCACGTCGCTCTTCAGTTCTTTCAGGCGTTCCTTATGCTTCACGCCGAAATGCTGTTCCTCATCGATGATGAGAAGGCCGAGATTGGCGAAGTTGATGCCAGCACCCAGCAGAGCGTGTGTGCCGACGACGATATCCGTCTTGCCCTCGGCCACTTCCTTCTTGGTCAGCGCCAGTTCCTTGGTGCCGACGAGACGCGATGCCTGCTGAACGCGGATGGGCAGGCCACGGAAGCGTTCGGAGAAGGTGCGGAAATGCTGGCGCGCAAGCAGCGTGGTGGGCACGACGACGGCCACCTGCACGCCATTCATGGCGGCCAGGAATGCGGCACGAAGCGCGACTTCCGTCTTGCCGAAGCCGACGTCACCGCAGATCAGGCGATCCATCGGGCGACCGGCACCCAGATCGTCACGAACGGATTCGATGGCGTTGAGCTGGTCTTCCGTCTCGTCATAGGGGAAACGGGCGGCGAATTCGTCATAGAGCCCATCGGGCGCAATCAGCGTCGGTGCGTGGCGGACCATGCGTGCGGCTGCGATGCGGATGAGATCGCCCGCCATGTCCAGCAGGCGCTTCTTGAGCTTGGCCTTGCGCATCTGCCATGCGCCGCCACCCAGCTTGTCGAGATTGGCTTCCGCCGCATCCGAGCCGTAGCGCGAGAGAAGATCGATGTTTTCGACCGGCAGGAACAGCTTGGCCCCATCGGCATAATGAAGCTCGAGGCAATCACGCGGCGCGCCCGCCGCCTCGATGGTGCGAAGACCGACGAAACGACCGATACCGTGTTCGGCATGGACAACGAGCGAGCCCTCATCCAGACCGGCGACTTCTGAGATGAAATCTGCACCACGCTTGCGGCGCTTGGAGCGGCGGACCATGCGGTCGCCGAGAATATCCTGCTCACCGATGACAGCGAGATTGCCGGTCTCGAAACCGGCCTCAAGGCTGAGAACCGCAGCCGCAGCCTCACCCTTGCCAAGCTTTTCGACTTCCTTGAACGACTGGATGGTCTTGATATTCTCAAGCCCATGCTCGTTCAGCACCTGCAACAGCCGGTCGAGCGAACCTTCCGACCAGCCCGTTATCAGCACCTTCCAGCCCTTGGAGCGGCGCTCGGCAATGTGCTTGACGGCCAGCGTGAAGACGTTGACGCGCTCTTCGCTTTCGCTCTCAGTCTGAGACTTCGCCCAGCGCGGGCCGACATGGGCATCCAGCGTGGCGACAGGCTTGTCTTTCGAATCCTGCTCGTTGAAGGGCGTCAGTCGCACGGCGTTGACGGCATTCAGCGCCTCATCGAAGCTTTTGCCGCCGAGATAAATCTGGCTGGGCGCGACTGGCTTGTAGGGTGCTCCCTGCGTTGCACCCTTCGTCTGGCCGGATTGCTGTCGCGCGTCGAAATAATCATGCACAAGCTTGGACCGCTCGACGGCTGCTTCGCGCGCGGTGTGGTCGGTGACGATGCGGAAGCCCTTGAGATAATCGAAGGCCGTTTCCAGCTTTTCATAAAACAGCGGTAGCCAGTGTTCCATGCCCGCGTAACGACGGCCCTCGGACACGGCCTGATAGAGCGCATCGTCGCGCGTAGCCGCGCCGAACAGCGACAGGTAGTTCTTTCGGAATCGGCTGATCGTATCCGGCGTCAGCGTCACTTCGCTCATCGGGTTCAGATCGAGCGAGCGAGCCTGACCGATGGTACGCTGGCTTGCCGGATCGAATGTGCGGATGCTTTCCAGCGTGTCGCCGAAGAAATCCAGCCGGACAGGCTCGTCTGTGCCGGGAACGAAGACGTCGAGAATGCCACCGCGCAGGGCAAATTCACCCACCTCGCGAACCGTTGCGACACGGTCGAAACCATTGCGCTCCAGCCGGGCGGCAATGTCTTCCATGCGGATCTGGTTGCCGGGCTTGGCTGAAAAGGCAAGACTTTCGATGACATCGCGCGGCGCCATCTTCTGCAACATGGCATTGACGGTAACGAGCACGATGGCCGGGTGCGGCTTTTTCTGGTGGTGGATGAGGCCGGACAGCGTGGCCAGACGGCGCGCCGACACATGCGCGCTGGGCGACACACGGTCGTAAGGAAGGCAATCCCAAGCGGGCAGGCTCAGAACCGGAATGTCAGGCGCAACGAAGCCCAGCATCTGCTCCAGATCGGCCACGCGCTGGCCATCGGACAAGACATAAGCGACGGGCGTACCCTGCCGCGCCATATCCGCGAGCAAAAAGGCTTCCGTTCCCGAGGGCACGTTGCCGATGGTCAACGGCGTATCGGCCGATGCCACCAGCCTGACATCGAATCCGGCTATCATTTTGGGCTGTGTCCGTTCTGGGCGGTGACCAGATCGAAATCCGGGCGGTAGGAAATGATCGTCTCAAACAATGGCGTCTGGAATTTTTCGGGAATGGCTTGCGCCCCCGTCACCATCTGCACGAGGTCCTGATCTTCCTCGTTCATGATGATCTCAAGCTCGTCCAGTTGCTCGTCCGAGAGATCAGCGATGTTTTCTTCTGCGAACTGCCCGAGAACAAGGTCCATTTCGCGGATGCCGCGATGCCAGCACCGATAAAGAATCCGCCTGCGCCTCGGATCGAGGTCGGCACTCGTGCGTACCAGTCCTGTCATCGCATTCACCCATTTGTTGACTTGGCCCTTCCTATAGAACAGGACAGGAACGATTGGGAACCGGTTTTTATCGAAATATTGCCGCACCCGCCAAAACTGCCGGTGATAAACCGAGTTTATCGCCGTGGCGCTCTTGCATTGCGCCCGCCCTTCCACGATTTTGCTCGCCATGCGCCCCGCCCTCCTCGATCCGCTGTTTGCTACCGTCGCCACGCTTGTAGGCGTCGGGCCGAAGCTCGCCGATCTGCTGGCAAAGCTTTTGGGCCGGGAAAGCGTCGAGGAAAGCCGCGTTGTCGACCTTCTGTTTCACGCGCCCTATAACATCATCGACCGGCGTAACCGCCCCGGAATAGCGCATGCACCACAGGGCGCCATTGTCACCATTCAGGGACGCGTGGACCGCCACCAGCCCGCACCGCCAGGCAATCGCTCCGCACCTTACCGCGTCTTTCTGCATGACGAGACCGGCGAACTGGCACTGACCTTCTTCCGTGCCAGGGGCGACTGGCTGTCGAAAGCCCTGCCGGTGGACGAAGAGGTGATGGTCAGCGGCAAGATCGACTGGTTCAACGGTCGCGCCTCCATGGTGCACCCCGACTTCATGGTGAAGGTCTCCGAAGCCGAAAACCTGCCGCTGGTCGAGCCAGTCTACCCCTTGACGGCGGGGCTTTCGCCCAAGGTCCTGCGGCGCGCGATCGATGGCGCGCTTTCCAAAATGCCGGTCTTTCCCGAGTGGATAGACGAAGCACTGGCAGCACGTGAGAGCTTCCCGCATGTGGCCGATGCCTTTCGCGATCTGCACGACCCGCGTGACGGGGCGGATATCGATCCGCAAGCCCCTGCCAGACGCCGTCTCGCCTATGACGAGTTTCTGGCCGGTCAACTTTCGCTGGCACTGGTTCGGCAAAGGCTGCGCAAGGTCACCGGCCAACCCATCCGCGCCAAGGGCGATTTTGCCGCAAAGATTCTGGCGAACCTGCCGTTTTCGATGACAGCGAGCCAGAGCGCTGCGGTGAAGGACATCCTGACCGACATGGCCGGTGAAGACCGCATGCTGCGCCTGCTGCAGGGTGATGTCGGCGCGGGCAAGACGCTTGTAGCACTGATGGCCATGGCGACAGCCGTCGAGGCTGGCGGACAGGCCGTTCTGATGGCCCCCACCGAAATTCTCGCCCGCCAGCATTTTGCAACGATCTCGAGATTCGCCGCCTCGGCTGGCATCTCCTGCGAGGTTCTGACAGGCCGCACCAAGGGCAAGGAGCGCCGCGAGATCGAGGAGCGCATCGCCTCCGGTGAGGCGCAGATCGTCATCGGTACCCATGCGCTGTTTCAAGATAGCGTCAGTTACAAGAACCTCGTGCTGGCTGTCGTGGATGAGCAGCATCGTTTCGGCGTGCACCAGCGCCTGCGGCTAACCGCCAAGGGCATCTCACCGCATATGCTGGTCATGACCGCAACACCCATCCCCCGCACACTCGTTCTGGCTGCCTTCGGGGATATGGACGTTTCCAAGCTGACCGAAAAACCAGCTGGCCGCAAACCCATCACGACCGTGACCATCCCGACCGAGCGCATCGGTGATATCGTCGCGCGGCTGAAAAGCGCGCTTGCCGAGGGCAAGAAAGCCTACTGGATCTGCCCGTTGGTTGAGGAATCGGAAGAATCGGATTTGATGTCCGCTGAAGAACGCCATGCCGTTCTCGCGAAGTCACTGGGCGCAGACATCGGCCTCATCCATGGCCGCATGAGTGGGCCGGAGAAGGACGCGGCAATGCTCGCCTTCAAGACCGGCGAAACGCGCCTGCTGGTGGCGACGACCGTGGTAGAAGTGGGCGTTGACGTGCCGGACGCAACGATCATGGTCATCGAACACGCCGAGAATTTCGGCCTTGCCCAGCTGCACCAGTTGCGCGGTCGCGTTGGGCGTGGCGACGAGGCATCCACCTGCATCCTGCTCTACAAGGGACCGCTCAGCGAAAACGGCAAGGCACGTCTTTCCATTCTGCGCGACAGCGAAGACGGCTTTCTGATTGCCGAAGAAGATCTGAAACTGCGTGGTGAAGGCGAGCTTCTGGGCACCCGTCAATCCGGCACGCCGGGCTTCCGCATCGCCAGCCTCGAAGCTCACGCCGACCTGTTGGAAATCGCCCGCAAGGACGCCGCCTACACAATCGAACGCGACCCGGAATTATCAAGTGAGCGAGGTCGCAACCTGCGCACCCTGCTCTATCTCCATCGCCGTGACGAAGCGATCCGTTTCCTCCATGCAGGCTAACGACGATGAATGACATGCCCCTACCGCCAGCAGCTTTCTGCAAGGGCTACGCCCTGTGTTCGCCAGACAACCTGCTGCTGCCGGAAACCTTTGCCAAAAGCGAAAAGAAGGCTATCGGCAAGAGCTTCAAGAAGCCGGGACGCAAGAAGGCTTGGGCAGAAGCGCAGGAAAAAGGCTGGAGCGTGCGCTTCGTCTATATGCGCGTCTTTGTGCCGGTGTTTCATTCGACCAGCGGCACCGGAGAGGTTTTTGAAGACGATTGATCGTCAGACCGGCGCTATCGCCTTCGGCAACTCGAAGTCCGGAGCAACAAGACCGCCGGATATCAAAAGCTTAGCACCGTCTTCCGGCGACATTTCCAGCATAATGATCTTATCCTTCGGGACGAACAGGAGAAAGCCCGCTGTCGGCACCGGCGTTGGCGGCAGGAAGACCGCGACCATTTCCTGGCCGATTTCATTGAAACGATAGGCCACTTCGCCCTTGGCATCCGAAGAAACGAACACCATGGCCCATGTACCCGGCGAGGGGAACTCGATAAGGCCCACCTTCTTGAATGAGCTGGAGTGCTCTTTCAAAACAGATTCGAAAAGCTGCTTGATGCTTTTGTAGATAGGCCGCACGAAGGGCATGTGGTTGAGAATGGACTCGCCAAACCCGACAATCCATTTGCCGATCAGGTTGTTGCCAAGAAACCCGATGAGCGTAATACCGATAACCGCGACCAGAAGGCCGAAGCCAGGAATGGCAACATCGAAATACTGTTCTGGATCGTAACGCGCAGGAATGTACGGTTTAACCCAGCTATCCACCCATTGAAGGAAGGTCCAGACCAGCCACATGGTGATCGTGACAGGCGCCAGGATGAGAACGCCAGTCAGGAAGCTGTTACGCAAGCGCGTTGCGAAGGAAATTTTGACGGGGATTTCGGTCATGAATCCGCATAAATTCGAGAGACTTCAGAGAAGAAGATATCTTGAAACGGACAGTGACGAAACGCGTTCCGCCTTTCAAGTGAATAATCCTGTGGCACGCTGCTGGCAGTGCCAGAAGCTCGCAAAGTGGGTTCACAGTTGCGAGAGACTAGGCAGGCGCAGGAGTAGCGCGCCCCCTTGTGCGCATGGACCTATAAATCACCACACAGGCCAGAATCGCTAAGAGATTCATACCGATGATCGTCTCGGAAAGCGGCGAGACCACGAAGAACGTCGCCCAGGAACCGATTTCGAATTTAATATGAAATGCGATATCGCCATCATTGAGATGGATGAAGAAAGGCACGGTCACGCCTGTGGACCAGTTCATCACCAGCCTGCCGACTGCGATGTAAGGTATTTGGGACAGATAGGTTATCAATGCCAACCAGTAAGCGGTTTTACCGCCGCGCCACAATCGAAAACCCACATAAATGCTGAAAACATAGAGAAGATAGAGCGGCAGAACATTCAACTGACTGGTGTCACGTGCAAGGAGTTTAACTGGTAAGTCTTTGAGAAACGAGAACACGAGCCAAAGCGGGCCTGCGATGAGGAACACTGCAAAAAATCTGATGGCCCATTTGTCGAACTGCATGAAAGCTCCCCTCTGATCGAAGAGGGGAGTTTTCATAAAATCGATTAAAAAACAACCATTGCGCGTCTGATATCGTTACTCGACGGTTACAGACTTCGCCAGGTTGCGCGGCTGGTCCACATCCGTGCCCATGAAGACGGCGGTGTGGTAGGCTAGGAGCTGGATCGGCAGCGAGAAGACCATCGGCGCGATGATTTCATCCACGTTCGGCAGAACGATGGTTGCCATGGTTTCGAGCTTGGAGGCAGCTGCCCCCTTCTCGTCGGTGATGAAGATGATCTTGCCGCCGCGGGCGGCGACTTCCTGCATGTTGGATACCGTCTTTTCGAAGAAGCGGTCATGCGGTGCAATGACGATGACAGGCATGTTCTCATCGATCAGCGCGATCGGACCGTGCTTCAGCTCGCCTGCAGCATAGCCCTCAGCGTGAATGTAGGAGATTTCCTTGAGCTTCAGCGCGCCTTCCAGCGCCAGCGGATAGCTGGTGCCGCGACCGAGATAAAGCACGTCCTTGAAGCGAGAGAGATCGCGCGAAAGCGTTTCGATCTGCGGCTGGATGGCGTTCAGGACTTCGCTCATCACACGCGGCATTTCGATCAGGTGACGAACGAGGTCTGTCTCCTGCTCGACCGTCAGCGTGCCACGTGCCTTGCCCGCGGAAATGGCGAGCGACGCCAGAACGGCCAGTTGGCAAGTAAAGGCTTTGGTGGAGGCAACGCCGATTTCAGGGCCGGCGAGAATCGGGAACACCGCATCCGATTCCCGCGCCATCGTCGACTCGCGCACATTGACGACCGTGCCGATCTTGAGACCGTTTTCCTGGCAATAGCGCAGCGATGCCAGCGTGTCTGCCGTCTCGCCGGATTGCGAAATGAACAGTGCGGCTTGCGTCGGAGACAAAGGCATTTCACGATAGCGGAATTCGGAGGCCACATCGATTTCGACTGGAAGACGGGCATAACGTTCGAACCAGTATTTGCCGACAAGGCCGGACAGATAGGCTGTGCCGCAGGCGGAAATGGCAAGGCCGGTCAGCTTGGAAAAATCGATGGCAGGATCGGCATCCTTCACGCGCTTTTCGGCAAAATCCACATAGTGGCTGAGCGCATGGGAAATGACTTCCGGCTGCTCGTAGATTTCCTTTTCCATGAAGTGGCGGTGGTTACCCTTGTCCACAACAAAGGCCGTCGCCTGCGATATCTGGCGCTGACGCTCAACCGGTTGGCCGGAGAAGTCGATGATCTCGGCACCCTTTGCAGTCAGGATCGCGCAATCGCCATCCACGAGATAGGTGATTTCATTTGTGAAGGGCGACAACGCAATTGCGTCGGAGCCAAGGAACATTTCGCCCTGTCCATAACCGATGGCCAGCGGGGGGCCCGAGCGGGCAGACAGAAGCGTATTTGGATCATCCTGGAACATGACACCGAGCGCGTAGGCACCTGTGACGCGGTTCAGCATCGCCAACATGGCAGCGCGGTGATCAAGCCCCTCGCGCGTAAATTTTGCCAGCAACTGCGCCACGACTTCCGTGTCGGTCTGCGTGGTGAAGGTGGCACCTTCTGCTGCCAGCTCATCGCGCAATTCGGAGAAATTCTCGATGATGCCGTTATGAACGACGGCGACGCCTTCCACGAAGTGCGGGTGGGCGTTGGTTTCGTTCGGCACGCCATGCGTTGCCCAGCGTGTGTGGGCGATACCGGTCAGGCCGGGAAGCGGCTCTTCGGACAGCTTTTTTTCCAGGTTGAAAAGCTTGCCTTCGGCGCGGCGGCGATCAAGTGTGCCATCCTGAATTGTTGCGACGCCAGCGGAGTCATAACCCCGATACTCCAGACGCTTGAGCGCATCCACAAGGCGCTCCGCGACCGGCTGCGTTCCAACAATTCCAACTATGCCGCACATGCACTTCTCCAAAACGTTTTAGCTGGCGGAAGTCCTAGCGATTTCCGCGAAATCTGCAATTGCGGTTGCAGTCACTTTCAATGTCTATCCGTTACCATTGTCAGGACTTTTTCTTCGCATCCTTGATGGCCTGTGCGCGGGCACGCAAAGCATTGGCGCGACCTTCCTTGATCTCCTGACGCGCACGACCGAAGGCCAGCGCATCGGCCGGCACATTCTCGGTGATGACACTGCCGGATGCGACATAGGCGTCGTCGCCAATACTGACGGGTGCCACCAGCGATGAATTGGAGCCGACAAAGGCATTTTTACCAATGCGCGTCTCATGCTTGTTGATGCCATCGTAGTTGCAGGTGATGGTCCCTGCGCCGATATTGCTGCCAGCACCGACGAAGGCATCGCCGATATAGGTAAGGTGATTGACCTTGGCACCCTCACCGATCTCAGCTTTCTTGACTTCGCAGAAATTGCCGACCTTGGAATTGGCGGCCAGATTGGCACCGGGGCGCAGCCGCGCATAAGGACCAACGGTCGCGCCGCCGCTGACATGCGCACCTTCCAGATGGGAAAAGGCGTGAATGACAGCACCCGATTCGATGGTGACATCAGGCCCGATCACCACATTGGGTTCGATCAGCGCATCCTGCCCGATCTTGGTATCCCAGGAGAGAAATACGGTTTCCGGTGCAATCATCGAGACGCCATCGATCATGAACTGGTGGCGGGCGCGCTCCTGCCAGAGCTTTTCGATGATGGCCAGTTCGGCGCGATTGTTGCAGCCGATCAGCTCGGTTTCAGGCGCATCGATGGCGACGGCCTTGCCGCCCAGGGACCGGGCGATTTCCACGATATCCGTCAGGTAATATTCGCCCTTGGCATTGTTGTTACCGATACGGGTGAGAAGATCGAGCGCCCGACGACCGTTGATCGCCATCAGGCCACTGTTGCACCAAGTGACTTTCCGCTCTTCGTCCGTCGCGTCCTTTTCCTCGCGGATGGCGACGAGTTCGCCATCCTCGACCAGCAAGCGCCCATAGCCGGTCGGCTTGTCTGTGTGGAAACCGATGACCACGACATCGACATTGTCCACCAGCGCCTGACGAGCCCTGTTCAATGTCTCGGATGTCAGCAAGGGAACATCACCGTAGGCGATCAGGATATCGTCATAGCCGCTTTCGATGGCTTCGCGCGCAGCCAGAACGGCGTTGCCGGTGCCCAGACGCTCTTTCTGAAGATAGGGCTCGACAATGACGCCGACTTCCCGTGCAGCATCCGCCACCTTGTCCGCATCGCGCCCGACAACCAGTGCCGCAGAACTGACACCAGCGCCAGCCACCGCCTGTATCACATGCGCAATCATCGCCCGGCCAGCCACCGGGTGCAGCACCTTCGACATGGAGGATTTCATGCGTGTGCTATCACCAGCGGCGAGGATGACGGCGAGGCAACTGCGTTCCATTGGTATCTCCGACTTAAAGCAATCATGGCCCGCAAATCATCGGGCAGACCTTTGCATCCCGCTATAAACGCTCAAGAATAAAGACACCATGGAAAATACGTGAATGCCGGAAACGGGCCGTGAGCGGATACGAAAAAAGCCGCGCATGTTTCCACGCGCGGCTTGTTTTCAGCAGACCCACTGTCGTCATGCTCGGACTTGTCCCGGGGATGACGATGACGGGCGCCGGTCCCCATCCCCCGCATCAAGTGCGGGGTGACGGACGTCAATCGTTACTGTGGCAGCTTGTCGTCTACGCCTGCGACGTAGAAGTTGAGGCCAAGCAGCACCTTGTCTTCAGCCTTTTCGCCCGCCTTCAGCCACTCGGAACCGTCCTGCTTCTTGATCGGGCCGGTGAAGGGGTGCAGCTCGCCAGACTTGATCTTGGCTTCGGTTTCCTCAGCCATCTTCTTCACGTCATCTGGCATGTTGGTGTAAGGCGCCATGGTGAGAATGCCGTCTTTCAGGCCGTCCCAGATCGATTCGGATTTCCATGTACCATCCAGAAGTGCCTGCGTGCGCTTGATGTAATATGCGCCCCAGGTATCGACGATGGCGGTCATCTGGGTATTTGGACCAGCCTTGATCATGTCGGAAGCCTGACCGAAGGCCTTGATGCCGCGTTCCGCTGCAACCTGCATCGGGGCAGTGGTGTCGGTGTGCTGGGTCAGAATGTCGACGCCCTGGTCGATCAGTGCCTTGGCGGCATCGGCTTCCTTGCCGGGGTCGAACCATGTGTTGGCCCAGACGACCTTGACCTTGAATTCCGGATTGACGGACTGTGCGCCGAGAACGAAGGCGTCGATGCCCATGACGACTTCAGGGATCGGGAAGGATGCGATGTAACCGGCAACGCCCTTCTTGGACATCTTGGCCGCGATCTGGCCCTGAATGTAGCGACCTTCATAGAAGCGTGAATTGTAGGTCGCGAGGTTGTCGGCGGTCTTGAAGCCGGTTGCGTGCTCGAACTTCACCTTCGGGAATTTCTGGGCAACCTTGACGGTGGCATCCATGAAGCCGAACGATGTCGTGTAGATCAGTTCGCAGCCGGAACGGGCCATGCGCTCGATGGCGCGTTCGGCATCCGGACCCTCGGGAACGCTTTCGAGATAAGGCGTTTCGATCTTTTCGCCGAAATGCTTCTGCAGTTCCTGACGGCCGATGTCGTGCGCCTGTGTCCAGCCGCCATCTGTCTTGGTGCCGACATAGACGAAGCAGACCTTCTTGGCGTCTGCGGCTTGGGCGGCGGGAACCGCGCCGATGATAGCGGCGGCCGAGGCGGCCAGTGCGATGATGAGTTTTTTCATTTTTACCCCTGCTTGGTTAGGCTTGAACCTGGTTTTTTAGCGGTCCGGCACGAACGGTTTTCCGAGCGACGCCGGTGTATTGATCAGCGTTGTGCGACGATTATGGGAGATGATGATGAGGACCACAATAGTCGCGATATAAGGCATTGCTGAAAGAAGTTGGGACGGCACACCGATGCCGAGAGCCTGCGCGTGCAACTGGCCGATGGTGACAGCACCAAAGAGATAGCCACCCGCCAGAACCCGCCATGGCCGCCAAGATGCGAACACCACCAATGCCAGCGCAATCCAGCCGCGGCCGGCAGACATGTTCTCCACCCATTGCGGCGTGTAAACCAGCGAAAGTTGCGCACCTGCCAACCCTGCACAGGCGCCGCCGAACATCACGGCAAGGTAGCGCGTGCGGATAACGTTGATACCCAGCGCGTGGGCAGAGCCGTGATTATCGCCAATGGCGCGGATTTTCAGACCCGTGCGGCTTTTGAACAGAAACCAGCCAATGCCGATGACGAGTGCAATCGACATGTAGAAAATCAAATCCTGCCGGAACAGCGCCGGTCCGATGACCGGTATTTCGGACAGAACCGGGAAGACGATGGGCGGCAGCTTGACGCCGGGCAGACCGACAAAGGTCTCGCCCAACATGCCTGACACTCCCAGGCCCAGAAGCGTCAGCGCCAGCCCCGTCGCCACCTGGTTTGTCACCAGTGTCAATGTCAGGAAACCGAACAACAGCGAGAAGACCGCACCGCATGCGATGCCCGCGACAATGCCGATATAGGGCGAGCCGGTGATATGGGCGGCCGCAAAGGCGCAGACCGCACCCATGATCATCATGCCCTCAACGCCGAGGTTCAGCACGCCCGCACGCTCCGTGACCAACTCTCCCAAAGCGGCGATAACCAGCGGCGTTGCAGCGGTGATGACGGTGAGAAGGATCGCCTGAAACATATCCATCATGCGGCTCCTTCGCTGTTGCTGCCGCGCCCGAAACGGACCCGGATCTTGTAGATGATCAGCGTATCGCAGGAGAGCACGAAGAACAGCATCAGCCCCTGAAACACCCGCGTGACCTTATCCGACACGCCGATGGAAAGCTGCGCCGCCTCGCCACCGAGATAGGTCAGTGCCAGCACGAAACCGGATGCGATGATGCCGAGCGGGTTTAGACGCCCCAGAAACGCAACGATGATGGCTGTGAAGCCATAGCCGGGAGAAATCGACGGCTGCAAATGGCCGATGGAGCCGGAGACTTCCGAGATACCCGCGAGCCCTGCCAGCGCACCAGACAGAACCAGCGAAAACCAAACCATGCCGCGCGAGGAGAAACCGGCAAAGCGCCCTGCCCGTGGCGATTGGCCAAGAACGGTGACCTGAAATCCCCTAAGCATGAAGCGCATCATGAACCACAGCGCGATGCCGGCGATGATGGCGAAGACGATGCCCCAATGGGCCCGACCGGATTCGAGAATTTCCGGCAGCACGGCGCTTTCGTTGAAGGCTGTTGTCTGCGGGAAATTGTAACCCGCAGGGTCACGCCAGATGCCCCGCGTCAGCCAGTCCAGGAACAGCTGCGCGACATAGACCAGCATTAGACTGGTCAGAATTTCGTTGGTGTTGAAACGTGTTTTGAGCAGCGCCGGAATAGCTGCATATAGCGCGCCACCGGCAGCACCCATCATGAGCATCAGCGGCAGGATCATGGGCGATTGCCACTGCGGATAGAGCACCGGCAGGATGGAACCGGTGATCGCACCGATGGTGAACTGCCCTTCGGCACCGATATTCCAGTTGTTGGAGCGATAGCAGACCGCCAAGCCAACCGCGATGAGGATCAGCGGTGCGGCCTTGATCGCCAGCTCATGCAGCGACCAGACTTCCAAGAGCGGATCGATGAAGAAGCTGTAGAGCGCGCTGAACGGGTTCTTGCCCAGCAGCGCAAACATGATGGCGCCGAAAACCAGCGTGAGTGCCAGCGCCAGCAAAGGCGACAGAATGGTAAAGAGGTTGGAGAAGCCGGTGCGTTTTTCGAGCTCAATGCGCATGTGCCTGCGCCTCCGCATGTCCCGCGTGAACACCGCCCATCAGAAGTCCGATCTTTTCACGGTTCATTTCACCAGCCGGATAGGATTGCGACAGACGCCCATCGGAGATGACTGATATTCTGGAGGCCACTTCAAAAATCTCATCCAGATCCTGGCTGATGACGACAACGGCAGAACCGGCCTTCGCAAGATCGACCAGCGCCTGGCGAATGCGGCTGGCGGCACCGGCATCCACGCCCCATGTCGGCTGGTTGACGACGAGTACCGATGGCTGGCGATCCAGCTCGCGCCCAACGATAAACTTTTGCAGATTGCCACCCGACAGCGAGCCCGCCAGCGGGTCATCCCCACTTTTGCGCACATCCATGGAGGCGGAGATGCGCTTCGCGGCCTGTTTGATGGTAGAATTGCGAATGACCTTAAGAAAACCGCCTTTCAGAAAGGCTTTCCTGTCGGAGCGACAGCGGGCCAGAAGCAGGTTGTCCGAGAGCGTCATGGTCGGCACGGCGGCGTGGCCGTGGCGCTCTTCCGGCACGAAACCCGCACCCATCATGCGCCGGCCATTGATACCCATCCGGCCCACCGGCTTGCCGCGCAAAAAGATCGTGTCATCTTTCGCCACCGGATATTCACCGGAGAGTGCGTCGAACAGTTCCCCCTGCCCGTTACCGGCAACACCAGCGATTGCCAGAACCTCGCCGGAGCGAACTTTCATGGAAATGTCTTTGAGAGAAACGGCAAATGGCGTCCGCGCCGCGACCGAGAGACCGATCAGTTCCACACTCACGTCGCCGATGGTGCGATCATCATCACGCTCAATGCCCGCTACATCGGACCCAACCATCATGCGCGCCAGCGAGGACGGCGTTTCCTTGCCCGGGTCGCAAGCGCCGGTGACCTCGCCATGACGCAAAACGGTTGCGCGATCGCAGATGCGCTGAACCTCTTCCAGCCGGTGGCTGATATAGAGAACCGAACGGCCCTCGGCTTTCAGCTTGGCCAGCGTTTCGAACAGACGGTCGGCTTCCTGCGGCGTCAGCACGGAGGTCGGCTCGTCCAGAATGATGAGCTGCGGATTTTGCAAAAGCGCGCGCACGATCTCGATGCGCTGGCGCTCGCCCACCGAAAGATCGGCCACATGGGCGTAAGGGTCGAGCGGCAGACCATAGGCCTTGGATAGCGCTTCCGCCTCGCGGGCAATCTCTTTCAGTGAAATTTTCGGGTCCAGCGACAGAGCGATATTTTCAGCAACCGTCAGCGCTTCGAACAGCGAGAAATGCTGGAAGACCATGCCGATGCCAAGCTTGCGCGCCTCGCCCGGAGAGGCGATGCGAACCGGCTCCCCCTTCCACAGGATATCTCCTGCCGATGGCTCGAGCACGCCGAACAGCATCTTGACCAGCGTGGATTTGCCAGCCCCGTTCTCACCCAGCAGCGCATGAATTTCACCCGGCGCAATATCGAGATCGATCGCATTGCAAGCGCCAAATGTTCCAAACAGCTTGGTCAGCTGGCGAACGGACAAGAGAGGCAAAACCTCAGACGTTACCGATCCCGTCACCTGTTCCCCTTTTCACCGGTTGTCGCACTTTCTTCGAAGTGTTGAACGACCGGATCTATAGTTATGCACTAAATTTGGGCAGTGCCCTCAATTGATACTAGATAACGGTTTTACCGCTCTGCACAACTGAAAAGGCACTCGAACCGACAGTTTTTAACCACTGTTTTTTAAGATTGCGCTTTTCCGCCCAGTCCGGGCAGGAACTGCATCACGCCACCAACGCAATAAAGATAGATGCCGGTAATGACGACACCTGCCACCACCCAGTCGGGCGTAGAGAAATGCAGCAGGAGAGAATATCCGCCAAGTGCACACCAGATCAGGAAAATGGTCATGTTAAGCGGTCGCAACCGCTTCACCCGCACGGGGTGCAGGAAGTTGATGGGCAGGAACGTCAGAACGACCGAAATCGTGACAAGAATCATCGCCGACGTCGCGCTGGCATCGATAACGAAGAGCGTGAAAACAAGCATGTTCCACACCACCGGAAAGCCGGAAAAGAAATACTCATCCGTCTTCATGCCCATGTCGGCGTAATAGATGGCGCTGGACACGACGATCATGCCAGCCGCCACAAACGACCAGGGTTCGCCAATCATTCCGCTTTGATAAAGCGCGAAAGCGGGCAGAAGAACATAGGTCACATAGTCGATGATATTGTCCAGCGTATCGCCGGACCAATTGGGCAGAACCTCTTTGACCCGCACTTTTCGTGCAATCGGGCCATCGATGCCGTCGACGAGAAGCGCCAGGCCCAGCCACCAGAACATATCAACGAAACGGTGTTCCGCCGCTGCGACCACGCCCAGAAACGCCAGAAACGAGCCCGAAGCCGTGAGAATATGGACGGAGAATGCGCGTATTTCAGCGTAAGGCACGCGCTTGTATTTGAATATCTTCATAATCAGCGCAGGCGCCTCGTTTTTCTATCCGCTACGTCCAGTCCGGTATGCGGCCATTTATCGCTGTTGGCAACCATGCGCGAAAGCTTATCCTAATGCTAATATGGATTTTACGTCATCCTCATGACGATTGCGGCATAGAACGCTTCTGGATTCGGCGCGTCGGAACTTCTATGTTGGGGAGCATATAGTCGCCAATGGTAAAAGCTGGATTGGACAGGACGATGAGAAACTTCGAGATTGCCATCGTGGGTGCAGGACTTGCAGGCCAGATCGCCGCCATCGCTCTTGCACGCTCGGGCCGCAGCGTTGCGCTGATTGCCCCCAAATCCGACAAGGTGGATCATCGCACCACGGCCTTGATGGACCAATCCATCCGCTTTTTGGATCGCCTCGGCCTATGGTCGAGGATCGAACCATCCGCGGCCAAGCTCTCTACGATGCAGATTATCGACGGTACGGACAGACTGCTGCGCGCGCCGACCGTTGCTTTCCGGTCATCGGAAATCGGCCTCCCCGCCTTCGGTTGGAACATGTCCAATGACACGCTGCTGACGGTTTTGGGCGAGGCAGTCGCCCAGGAAAACAACATCTCTGTTATCGACGGCATCGCTGACGCAATCGAAATCACCGAGCGCGAGGCGACCGTCACCCTTGAAGATGGCGAGCAGATTTCCGCAAGTTTTCTGGTCGGTGCCGACGGCAAAAAATCGAAGGTCCGCGAAGCCGCCGACATCGGCGTGCGCTCGTGGTCCTATCCGCAGACCGCCGTGGTGCTGAACTTCGAGCACAGCCGCCCGCACGGCAATGTTTCGACCGAGTTTCACACCTCGACAGGTCCGTTCACGCAGGTGCCGCTTCTTGGCAATCGCTCCAGTCTGGTTTGGGTCGTCACGCCGCAGCAGGCCTCCGAAATCACTGCCCTTCCATTGGAAGACCTCAGCCGCCGCGTCGAAGACCGCATGCAATCCATGCTCGGTACCGTGACAGTCTCCGACGACGTGCAGACGTGGCCGCTGTCCAGCATGAGCGCGCATCGTTACGGCAAGGGTCGCGTGGCCCTGGTGGGTGAAGCCGGCCATGGCTTTCCGCCAATCGGCGCCCAGGGCCTGAACCTCAGCCTGCGCGATATCATCGTGCTCACCGAACTTCTCGGCACGCTCACGGGCAAGACCATTCCCGGCGATGCAGGCTCGACCTTCGACCGCCGCCGCCGCGCCGATGTCGTCAGCCGGACGCTCAGCGTCGATCTTTTGAACCGCTCGCTGCTTTCAAGCCTGCTGCCAGTTCAAATGGCGCGCGCGGCCGGCTTGCATATTCTTTCCAGCGTCGGGCCTTTGCGGGGACTGGTAATGCGTGAGGGCATCGAGCCAGGTCGCGGCATCAAAGCCCTGCCATCCATGGTTTTCGGCAGCCTCAGACGCTCATGGAACGGATGAGATAAAGCACCAATGAGACGGTAAAAACCGAAAACCCTGTGGTTATGAGAATCGTCGCTGATGCACGTTCCTGCCAAACGCCATATTGCTGGCCGATAACGAAGACATTCGTGGCGGTCGGCAATGCGGCCAACAGCACTGCTGTCGAAACCCAAACCGGATCGAAAGAGCCGAAGGACGACAGGATGAGATAGGCCAGCAACGGGTGCAGGATCAATTTGGCGGGCACAATGTAGCTGATTTCAACAGGCACCCTGCGTAACGGGCGCAAAGCGAGCGTCACTCCCATGGCAAACAAAGCGCAGGGTGCTGCCGATTGCGCCAGATAGTCCACCAGTTGCTGTACGGGTTGTGGTGGCTGCCAGCCGATAATGGCCGCGAGAAAACCGGCAATGACCGATAAGATGAACGGATGGGTCAAAACCTTCCGCGCCACATCACCTGCCAGCGTCAGGGGCGGACGCTTGTCTCCACCGGCAATCGCCATCAATGCCGGGGCAGTCACGAAATGCATGGCATTTTCGAGACAAACAATCAGCGCAACCGGCACCGCTGCGCGCTCTCCAAAGGCCAATAGCGCGAGACCCGGCCCCATATAACCAATATTTCCATAACTCCCGGCAAAACTCTGGATCGTCGTATCAGCCAGGCTGTTTCGACGGATGACATAACCGATCACGAAGAGCAGCGTAAAGATGGAGTAGGTCGCCAGAAGGCTCAAGCCCACAAAATCCATGCGCGCCAACTGATCGACAGGTGTCTTGGCAACGAGCTTGAAAAACAACGCCGGCAGGGCTGCATAAATGATGAAGGTGTTCAGCCAGCCAAGCGCTTCTGCAGGCTGCTTGGTGATGCGCCCGGCAAGATAGCCGATGAAGATCAATCCAAAAAAAGGAAACAGCAATCCGGCGATTTCAGCCATGGCTCCCCTCACCCTGTTTCAATGGCATCGCTACATCAACCGATTTGCATAAGTATTGGAAAGCTTTCCTGAAACCAGATCGCGACATTGGTTATGAGACCGGACATGAAGGCAACACCGGTCAAGATGAGAAGCACGCCCATCGCCTTTTCAACCATGCCAAGATGGCGGCGGAAACGGGCCAGAAACCGCATGAAACTTCCCGAAAATGCTGCCGCGATCCAGAAGGGAATCGCAAGCCCGGCGGAATAGACCGCGAGCAACATCGCCCCTTCCCCCACCGTATCTCTCGATGCCGCCACGCCAAGAATAGCGCCGAGAACCGGACCGATGCACGGCGTCCACCCAAAAGCAAAGGCCAAGCCCATGATATATGCGCCCGACAGGGTGGCTGGTTTGCCGCCGCTTTGAAAGCGTGCTTCCCGTGAAAATAGTCCGATGCGGAAGATACCGAGGAAGTTCAATCCCATCACGATGATGATGAAGCCGCCGATTTTGGCAAGAATATCCAGATTCTGACGCAGCACCATGCCGATACTGGACGCGCCCGCGCCCAGCGCTACGAAGACGGTCGCAAACCCCAAGGTGAAAAACAACGCTGCTAACATCACCGCGCGCCGAACCTGCGGCTTTGCCTCAAAGCGCTCATCGCGGAACTGCTCCACGGAAATGCCTGCCATGTAGCAAAGATAGGGCGGCACCAGCGGCAGAACGCAGGGCGACAAAAAGGATAACGCACCAGCCAGAAGCGCTGTAAAAAGGGATATATCTGCGATGGACAAGGCCTGACTCCGCTACGTTTCGAAATGCATGTAACGCGGCCAACCCCTTACGACCAATCACCTTTTTGCACGCGTAACAAAAAAACGCGGGAACGGGACATATTCCTGTTTTTATGGGTTGACCGCAGACCTGCCCCCCCCTATGTTCCGCCCACTTCCGAGGGGCGCTTCGCCGCCACCCAGGAATTCGCAAACCAGCTTTTGAAACGACTGACTTTAACACAGTTTTTGTGTTTATATGTCAGAGGGATATGCGAAACAATATGGTGAGAGAGGCTAGCTCAGCTGGTAGAGCAGCGCACTTTTAATGCGCGGGTCGTGGGTTCGAGTCCCACGCCTCTCACCACTTTCAAAACTTTCATTTCCAGCTTCAATAATTGAACCAATACAAAAAAGCCTGGCTGATCGCCTCCGCTCACCCTGCTCCAAGTTGCGCAGCTACGCTTTCGATCAAGCAAATAATCCCCCTAGTTGAAACCAAACATGCTGATACCACATTGTTATGTGTGATGAGTTCAGCCGATCAACGGCTTGGACGATTTGGAGGAGGCACTTATGAACAACCGTACGATTACTATCGTGATTGCGGCCATCGTTGTGGTTATGGCGGTTGCCTACTTTATGACGGGCACGAAGACCACCAGCACGACAGGAACGCCAGCGACCCCGCCGCCAGCGACAACGACGCAACCGGCTACGCCTGCACCGGCACCGGCTACCCCGGCTCCTGCAACGCCAGCCCCCGCAACTCCTGCACCAGCTACTCCGGCCCCGACCACGCCATGATACAGCCTTTGGCTGACATCACTTAGGAGCAGTTACGACATGTCACCGCCCCGGCATTTCCATGCCGGGGCGTTTCGCATTTCATACATTTTTATCAGAGGCTCTTGGAGGTTCTGCGGCAGCGCCAGTTCCAGTCGCGGGGATCACCCAGATCCATATGAACCGACTCGGTGTAGCAATAGGTGCCGACGCCACCGCGATCAGGAATGGACCGCAAATAGTTCGCCAGGTCCCACTTGGAAACACCGGTCACCTGAATGTCAGCCGCGTCGCAGGTATAATGCTTGGAGCCCTGCGTCGTCGCCTTGGGCGGGCGATATCCCGATGTTACCATCGCCCTTCGCCCGAAATGTGTTTCGACTTCCCTGATACGCTTGATCAGTTCCGGCTTGAAGCACCCGACATTTACCTGATCCGTCTGCACCAACAGCCCGTTCGGCGCAACGCGGCTGAGGCCGGACAAGGATGCAAGCTTCATAAGCCCAGCGGGCTTGTCGTCTTCATCGACATGCGTCTCATCGAATTCATCGGTCATCGTCTGGCGGCCATTAAGCGCGATGCCAGTCGCCGTTTGCACAGAGGCGGGCAAAGCAGCAACCTCGGTCAGTCCCGTGGCAGCACCGGCGCCTCGCTTCTTCGCAGCGGTGGCGAAAAACGCAGCAATCGGCACGGCTGTCGTATCGGCCGGGAGGGTTGGCTTTGTCGGCGCAGCATTGCTTGCAACCGCCTGCGCTGATCTCGAAACAGACGGAGGAGCGCCGCTGGCAGAATGCTGCTCACCCGCTTGTGCCGACACCGAATTGACCGACGGTTGCGCTACAGGTGCAGGTGCAGAGTAAACGCTGTTGAGTGCGGGCGCTATTTTGGGCGATGGGGCATAGGCCGGGATGTTGGCCGCTGGAGCGGTGGCAGCAGGAGCCGCCCCAGAAGCAGAATTTGCATAAATACTCAAAGAACCGGCAGAAATGCCGGTCGGCTGGGTTGATAGTCCTGAAATTTGTGGCGCCTGGCCGTAGCCAGGTTGTGTTCCCTGCGCTTGAGCGGCAGCAACGTGTTGTGGTGCAGATGGGTTCGACCCTGACACCATTGCCGGGTCAACATAGCCGTTGCGCTGGCCCTGACCCGCGACGCCGGTTTGCGCGGTAGACGCAACGTCTGCTGATGCGGCATTGGCCGCTGGCGTCGGCGTGACAGACGCGTTCTTATCTTCAGAGACCGCTGAAACGCAGCCGGACAGCACCATAAAAACGGCAGCAGCCAGACAGCCTTTTGCCGGATATGCCGAATTGCCGTTGAGGTTTTTCAAGGCAAAGCCTCCGCAAATGCGTTTCAACTCGACCAACCCTCTAGCACAGCGCTGCCGAAACTGGATAGGCAAATTCGTTATAGGACGAAACTTGCCTGCCCAGCTACGCCAGCGCAGCTGTGTTTTACGACGCCCTAAAACAGGGAATCAGCTTACCAGGAGCCGGTATTCTCCATGGATATCCACGGCTCCGCTGGTGCAAGGCTTGCGCCTTTCTGCAATATTTCGATGGAGATACCATCTGGAGAACGCACGAACGCCATATGCCCGTCACGCGGAGGACGATTGATGGTGACCCCGTTCGCGTGAAGTTTGGCGCAGGTCTCGTAGATATCATCCACTTCATAGGCGAGATGGCCGAAGTTGCGGCCGCCAGCATAATCTTCCGTGTCCCAGTTATAGGTCAGTTCAAGGCAAGGCGCCTTGTTATCGCGTGCTGACACAACATCATCAGCCGCAGCCAGGAAAACGAGCGTGAAACGTCCCTTTTCGTTTTCGATACGGCGGACTTCTTCCAGGCCAAACACTGTCCCATAAAAGTGCAGGGATTTTTCGAGATCTTTTACCCGAACCATCGTGTGCAGATATCGCATGTACTTCTCCTTCGTGTTTTAATCTTGCCGTTACGGCAGGTAAGTCAGCCCTGAGCAAGCCCAAAGACATAAAAGCAGGTGGATAAATCAAAAACTAGGGCTTGCGCGAAACCGTTACCAAGATGTTAATCTATCTTCAGGGAATCAGTTGACCGTAGTGGTGCGTGCGTAGAGGGACTGGGTGGAAATGGCTGACAAAACGTCGTCAAAAAGTGTTGTCGACCTGGAAGATTTCTCGGGCGATGCCGTCGACCTGATCGAGATCACCGGAGTTGTAAAGTGGTTCGACGTTGCCAAGGGTTTTGGCTTCATCGTACCTGACAACGGTATGCAGGATGTTCTCGTGCACGTCTCCTGCCTGCGACGAGATGGCTACCAGACAATTCTCGAGGGCACACGTATCGTCGCCCTCATCCAGCGTCGGGATCGTGGATACCAGACATTCCGTGTCCTTTCCATGGACCAGTCGACCGCAATTCACCCATCGCAGCTTCCACCCATCAGGACACATGTTCAGGTAACGCCATCGAGCGGCCTGGAACGGGCCATTGTCAAGTGGTTCAACCGCACCAAGGGCTTCGGCTTCCTCACGCGCGGTGAAGGCACAGAAGACATTTTCGTTCACATGGAAACGCTTCGCCGCTTCGGTTTGGCAGAACTGCGGCCCGGCCAGGTTGTTCTGGTGCGTTTCGGCGATGGCGACAAGGGATTGATGGCTGCGGAGATCCACCCTGACAATCCCGCGCCTGTGGGAATGGCACACTGATGATCGGAACCCTGCTATCCAAAAGCATAGTGGGCGCCATTGCAGCGCTCACTTTTTTTGCTGCGGCCGCCACACATCTTTCTGCTGAAGAAACATTTTCTTCGGAGCCGCTGACGATTCAGACGTCTGATGGCAAGACCCACGAGTTCACCGTTGAACTCGCAACGACGGACGGTCAGCGTCAACAGGGGTTGATGTACCGAAAGTCGATGGGCCGAGCAAACGGCATGCTGTTTGATTTCAAGATGGATCGTGACGTGACGATGTGGATGAGAAATACGCTCATTCCGCTCGACATGCTGTTCATTTCCAAGGCTGGAAAGATCGAACATATCCACGCTGGTGCTGTTCCGCATTCCGAATCAATCATCAGTTCGCGCGGTGCGGTGCGTTATGTTCTGGAGCTGAATGGCGGCTCAGCGAAGAGTTTTGGAATTAAAACCGGCGATACGGTTCGCAGTGCACAGATTGGGAACATCAACCAATAGTGCTTGGCCGGGCGTGAGCCGCCCGGCGTCAAATGTCGCCTCAGTAGCAAGGCTCGACGTGGCTCAGAATTCTGCAGTTGGAAATCGAGGAAGCAAGATTGATAGCGATATCAATGGCTTCTACAGAGTCAGCTGTACCTTCCAGGTAAATGACATCGTTTTCGACAGATGCCGAGATGCTCGACTTTTCAAGGCCGGACTCGAATGCCAGAGCCGATGTAATCGCCTGACAAACGCCAGCCATACGATCACCAAAAAAGCTTTCCTGAATTCCAGACAGATTGAACATTATCGGATCTCCTCGGTTGATAGATACAACGTCTCAGTCGTATTTTCGTTCATCTCCGGTTCATTTATTCGTTCATATTCCATTCATATTGAAAAAAGGGAACCCCCTGCCCGTTCACTTTTTTCGTGAACGGGAACTAATACGTGAATTTCGGGTTCGCGCTGTGGACTATGGGAAGGAGGAACCCCCATGCTAATTCACAGAACAGAACCATGCCATCATGCCGAATGGATAAAGCCTGTCGCGATCCATCTGCCGCTATGCGCAGCACTGGAAATCTACAGCCCGCTGATTGCTCTCGACATGCTGATGTACCGGTGGCCCAATGATCACGGTAAGGAATACGAGGAGGCAAGACAAAACTGCCTCGATGCTCTCGTCGGCAAATGCGACCTTGAAAAAGCCCGCGAGTCATTCATGATCGCCAGCAATCACGCCCACGTGCTGAACGTCCACTGACGTTTTCGGGTGGGTCTTTCGTCATAATAAATGATTGCGCCGTCTTGGTTTGCCCCTAAGGCATTTCGGTGCATTGGAATAATTGGGTTATTTGCAGCCCTTCCACAATCCTTGGGCATACTGCTGGATTGGATTTGGGCACCTTTGAGACTTGGATACAAAAAAGCCCGCTTCGGCGGGCTTTAACGTCAGCGCTAGTCTCGATTTTATAGCCGTAACCGGCTCTAGCCAGACCTGAGCATCTGTAGAACGGCAACGGAGCAGTAAGGCTCAAAGATCGGGCCAACCGCGGATTTCTCAACATCGAGCTCAATTAGCGCTCTGTATCCACTTCGCTATTTCGCGATCATCGGGAGCGAAGCGTAGGTTTTCAAGAAATTTTCTAATGATTCTCGCTCTACGAATTTCACGCTCCTTGCCGTCTCCCGCTGCCAACATCGTTTTGCTCCCCTACCCCTCATGCTTGGCGGCGCCGACATTCAACACAATGGCATTCAAGCTTGTTTCTCGAATGCTTTCCCCCTACTCGAGCAAGTTTTTTAATGTTCGCAGTTGCAGGTCCTCTTTTTTGGTCTCTCAGGTGCTTCCATGGAAGCTGACAAAGGAACGCAGATGTCGATCACTGTAGAGAATTTTATTCCCGCTGGTCGTATGCGTCAGTTCCATCAGATGGTTGATCGTTGGCTCAACGAGGGTCCGATCAGGCTCGCAACGAATGCCACGATAACGGCAATGGACAATGCTGGCATTCCGAAAGCCAAACCGCGAGCGCCAGTCGCGTTCAGTTGACGACAATCCGCCCTATCGAGGGTCGCTTCCCAGAAATGTTACTTCTGGAGCGGATCAGGTTTGTGGTGGAGGCAATTCGGAACGCAGCGTATTTGTGGTGTCCCTAAATCCGGGATAGGCAGGATCGCTTGACAGCCCTACTCTCGCATCGATCTCGTCCAGTTTACGCCTTGCATCCTCTGGTTTTCGTTGGGCAATCAGAGTTTCCGCCTGCAGAACCATTGCCTCAAGGACCTGACGCCCGATCGGTCCTTCGTTGATGCTGCGGTAGAGTTCGATAACTGCATTCAGAGGCTCCAGCGCCGTCTCAAGACGATTTGTTTCGAAATCTTCATGGCCCATGTTCACATAACTGGCAGCAACCATAACGCCGATATCCACATCCTTCTTCGTGCCGAAGCGTCTCTGCAACTGACCATAGGCAGCGTAAGCCGCAGACCGATCTGTATGTTGCAAGTTGTGGCCTTTGTTGTAGAGCGCAAGTGCCAGCAGGCGCTCGTTCGCGAGGTCCGAGCGCTCCGACAAGCGCTCAATTACCTGATCCAGTATTGCGACGACATTTACGCCCGATGCCTTGGAAGCTTGCTCGATCAAGCTCCGCGCTTCCGGATCGGCTCCGGGCAAAAGGCGTGTGCTGATCGGGCCATCGCTGGGCGAAGACACATACCATGGAGTGGGCTTCGGTGCCGCCGTCATATTTGCGATCAGCGCCAGACCGCCCAGACAAAACACAGCGGTGCAAACAAGTTCGATGAGCGAAGATCTCCACCAGCCTTTTCGACGGACTGGAGGGACAAATTGCGCCTCGAGAACCAAGTCCTCCCTGTAGTCAGCAAGCCGCATCGGATCGACCAGCCCGCTGCGCACGTCGTTGAGGCCAAGTTCCTCAACCATAATATCGAAGCGATCTGGTTTCAAAGGCACTTGATGTTCCAGCACATGTTCAGCGATGGCACGGGCAAGAACCGGTTTGGAGGTCAACGGCCAATCGGCCATGCGTTCCTGCAACCACTGTCGAAAGAGATTGGGATCGCGATGCTGGCTTTCTTGCAGCAAAGGGTCCGCGAAATCCGACAAGGAGAATGTGAATTCCCGACCCTGCGCAACGTCATCATCAGGCAGTGGCGAAGCTTCCTCGGCTGGGGTTGTATCTGCAAGCGGACGGTTACCCCGATCGGAAAGCGGTCCGGCACCAGGATGCGGCACTCGCTGTGTCTCGGGGTCGTTACCCGTATTTTCCAGAGGCAAAGGCGATGTTTCGTTCGGCACCGCATCCATGGGCTGGTGCTGATTGTCCCGCCAGCGGATGAAATCCAATGCTTGCTGATAAGCGTGATGCAGCGCCTGGAACCCAACGGGATCTTCATCGGGCCGTGTGACTTTCAATCGCTTGGCATAGGCACGCTTGACAGCTCTTTCGTCAGCATCCTCGTCCAGTTCGAAAGCGACCAGCGGATGGGTCATCTGGGATCGATTTCAGTGAGAACTCTGACCAGATCATCACGAAACCGAGCGATCTGCCTTTCGTCTTGTGTGTTCAGCACACCGTTGAAATGCATGATGGCGTTTTGCAACATCTCCCGGTGCTCCAGTCTTTCCTCATAAAGGCGCTCTGTCCTCGCCATCAGCGCGAGATTTTCCTGCTGCTCACGCGGGTGCACCTTGATCGCCTCCAGCTTGGCGAGCCTTTCGCGGATTTCCGCCTCACTCAATCCCGTCTGTCCGCGCTCGATGACGATCTCGTGGTGAGCGCCTGTCGCTTTGACCCGAGCCTCGACCTGGAGAATGCCATCGATGTCATAGGTAAATCGGGCAATGACGCCGCGGTCGGCGGCGTTTTGAGCTTGGGGGATAGGAACCTTCAGCTCACCGAGCAGGATGTTCTTGTCGGCGATGGGGTGTTCACCCTGATAGATACCGAAGGTTATCGTGGTCTGAGCCTCGTTGACCGGCAAGAATTCTTCCTCCCTGCTCACGGGAACAGTGCTGTTGCGCGGGATGAGTGGCAGGAAATAGCCGGCCTGGAACTGCCCGCTGGCATCCTGGCGTGAAATATTGGTGCCCAAAGTGTATGGGCTGACATCGGTGAGGATCACCTCCCGCAGGCTAGCATCGCGCCCTTTGAGCCCACTTGCGACGATGGCACCATGGGCCACGACCTCGTCCGGGTTGACGTGACGTAGCGGCAAACGCCCAAGCAGCCGGGTCACGGTCTTGATAACAGGTGACATGCGGCTTGCGCCGCCGACCATGACGATGTCGTCGAGATCATCAGGTGTTAATTTGGCATCGAGCAGCGCACGCTCCAGTGGGCCACGCAAGCGTGCGAGCAGCGGTTCGGCCAAAACTTCAAACCGTGCCTGATCAAATGACCATCTGATGTCGCGAGCGCCAATCTTCGCTTCCAGCACCACCTCTTGCGTGCCGGAAAGCTGTCGTTTGATCAATTCCATGCGGCGGCGCAGTTGCAGGCGTTCGGAAGGCGGTATCTTATCGAGATTGAGCTTCAGGTCCGCTGCGGCCGCATTCATCAGCAGATCGAGGAAATCCTCCCCGCCGAGAAAATTGTCGCCGGCACTGGCATGAACCTCGACGACGCCGTCGAAAATCTCTACAATTGATACGTCGAACGTGCCACCGCCCAGATCGAACACCAGAAACCGGCTTTCGCCCTCTCTATCTTGCATACCATATGCGAGCGCCGCTGCTGTCGGCTCATTGATAAGCCGCTCTACCTTCAGTCCCGCCATCTTCGCTGCCAGGCGGGTGGCCTGTCGTTGACTATCGGAAAAATAAGCAGGCACCGAGATAACGGCTTCCGTGACCTTATCACCGGTCGCAGCTTCCGCATCGCCAATCAGGCTTCTCAGAACAAAGGAGGATAGTTCTTCAGGCCGAAAATCCTGGCCGCCAAGACGTGTTTCGCGCGCTGTTCCCATCCAGCGCTTGAAGGTAGCAACACTGCGATCCGGATGGGTGACAAGCCGGTCCTTCGCTGCTTCACCTACGATGACGCCTTTGTCGTCGAAGCTGACGACCGACGGCGTCAAGGTAAGTCCACTGGCATTGGGAAATAGGACAGGGCTTCCGTTTTCGAACGTCCCGATCAGCGAATTAGTCGTTCCAAGATCAATACCGACGATCATCCATGCTTCCAGTCGCGTGCGCCTCTGTGCGCCCGAAAACACCACTTGCAGCCTCAGCGTGTCAAGCCCAAAAAAAGACAATCGAGAAGCCATGGGAGACCTAACACGGAAACACGGTCCAATCTATCTGGACAAGCTCCGATAGCGTTCTGCGGGGACAACGGGCCGCCTGACAGGACATCGGTTTGGTCAGGAGTGAGGCCAAATGGTCATTTTTGGAACCACTCCTTATCGTGGATAGCGCTTGGGGTGCCTTCCTGATGTCCAAGTGTCTGAAACTCAACAGCGACGTAGGCGTCGTCCTGCCAACCAAATAGGCGAAAACGGCTGGTCCGGCGAGGAAACTTGGCTGTAGTTCTCGAAGGATCGTGACTACCGGGCGGAAACAATCCGGGGCTAGCAAGGCAGCACGCGTGATGGTGAGGCGATCCTGGCCGAGAGGCGTTCCCCTCGGCTCAGATCAGCGGAAATCCATTCCAACGGTCGAGGCGGCGGTTCGTCTCGGCTCCGCTCGGCGGAGTTTTTCAACACTATCGGCACGAAGCCGACGTCTGCCATTTCCCCAAGCCGACATAATGGAGCCAAACGATCTGGAAGATAGCGGACTAGCCATTGGGTTTGAGGACGATTTTTCCTCGGGCGCGACCAGCCTCAGAGAGAGCAAACGCCTCCCTGATCGCGTTCAAAGGCAGAACCGTATCGATGTGCGCCACAACTTTGCCAGCCTCGACCAACTCTGCGACCGAGGTCAAGTTGCGCGCGCTCGGTACTGTAAATGATCGCTTTACGCGGACACCATAGCGCTCGGCTTCGTCGTCGGGAAAGGCTACCACCGTAACCATGAACCCGCCTATCTTGAGGGTTTTGAAGGCGCGCTGAAATATCTCACCACCCATTGTATCCAGCACGACGTCAACGTCACGTGCTGCGTCCTCGAAGGGTCCGGCCGTGTAGTCGATGAATTCGTCTGCGCCAAGGGCGCGGACGAACTCCTCGTTGCGACCCGAAGCGACAGCTATGACGTGCGCACCTCTGGCTTTGGCGAACTGCACGGCAAGAGACCCGACCCCACCAGAACTGTTGGTGATCAGAAGACGTTGTCCGGCAGATAGTCCTGCTTCATCAAAAAGCACCTGCCATGCCGTGGAGCCCGCCAGGGGAAGAGCTGCTGCGTGGGTGGTATCGATATTATCGGGTACGCGTACGACGTTGATTGCTTTGGCAACCGCATATTCAGCGAAGGCACCTGTGTGTACCATGCCGAAAATGGTCTCACCTTGCTGAAAGTTGTCGACGCCAGCGCCAAGCTTCTCAATCGTGCCGACAAGTTCGCCCCCGAGGTGGATTGGCAGGGTCATCCCCATGCGCTGGCCCATGCCACCGCGAATTTTCCAGTCCACCGGGTTCACACCAGCCGCATGGACCCGCACCAGGACCTCGCCTTCATTCGGCTCTGGTCGATCCACCTCAGCGATCTCCACCACATCGTTCGACCCGTACTCCCGGATAACAGCAGCTCTCATTGTTTTTTTTCTCCAGAATGTTGCTCTGATCGGTTATATAGGCGTATTTTCCCGATGTGATGCCAATCCACATCGACCACAGGCCATTCATATGAACCCGACTTTCAATATCCATCGCATGAGCAAACCGAGTGGTTCAGCCCTGCCATTACATTCTCATAATGAAGCCCAGCTCACTTACGCTGCATCGGGCATGATCCAGCTTCATACAGACGAAGGGGTCTGGCTTGTGCCTCCTCAACGTGTGGCGTGGATTCCAGCAGGCGTACCGCATCGCCTTGGCATCATGACGGATGCCGAGCTTTGGATGGTGAACTGGCAACCAACTGCAATCGCAAACTGGGCTCCTCCGGATTTTCCGGATCGGGCCTTTGCATCCAGAGTGACGCCATTGCTTCGCTCCCTGCTTGCCGCTGCCATCGAAGACGACCCCGCGACGGTCAAAGCAGAGCTTATAGTGAGGCTAATCCTTCTTGAGTTAAGCGCAGTGTCAGATGCGCCGACCTACCTTCCGACGCCCAGAAGCCCAGTGGCAAAGCGGGTGGCAGAGATCGCTCTTGGCGATCATCGCAATCGTATGGACTTGAACGAGTTGGCATCACGCGCTGCGACCTCTGTTCGCACGGTAAGCCGCCTGTTCCCAGCGGAGACGGGAATGACGCTGAAAGCCTGGAGACAACGAGCGCGGATTGTGAGAACGATGGAGCAACTCGCGCGAGGTAAGTCAGTTGCCGAGGTGGCGAGTGAAGCAGGCTTCTCGAGCACTGCTGCGTTTTCCTTCGCGTTCAGGCAAGTGACCGCGACAACACCCAGCGCATTCCTCTGCGAGCCTGAACATGACAAGCAGTTGGCGTGAGTGTCCTGTGTCGGATAATAGCCCTTAGCGGTCATACGATGTCGAGAGGCGGTTATGCGTCCAGTGCTGGACCATAAGGTCGATGAAACGCCTGACTTTTGCGGCCAAGTAGCGCTTGCTCGGATAGATGACAATGATAGGAACCTTCTGGGTTTCAAACTCTGGGAGAAGCTGTTCTAGCTTCTTATCCGCTATCGCATCGTCGACCATAAAGCCTGGAAGATAGGCCACGCCCATTCCTGCAATCGCCGCGTCCCGGATTGCCTCGCCGCTGTCGAGACGAAAGCGGCCGCGCCCGCCGACTGTGGACCAAGAGCCGTCCATTTCGCGAATACGCCATGGCTGTTTTCGTGTTCCGCTTTTGAACGACAGGCAGTCATGCGATGTCAGGTCATCGGGAACCGTTGCTCTACCGTGTTTATCGAGATACGCCGGTGAGGCACATATGATGCTGCGGTGTTCGGCGACGACCCGTGAAACCAGCCGTGTGTCAGGTCCGCGTGTCCCTATCCTTACGGCCAGATCAAAACCTTCCTCAACGAGATCAGCAATACGGTCGCTGAAACTAACCTCAACCTGCAGATCTGGCCATTCTTCCATGTACAGATGTAATAACGGAAGGACGTGTGTGCGCCCGAATCCCTCGGGAACGGTAAGACGCAGCAAGCCCGTGGGTACCGCACTTTTCTGCCCGACGCTGGCTTCGGTTTCTTCAAGAAGGCTGATGACCCGTGAGCAGTGTTCGTAAAAGATGCGACCGTCATCGGTCATGCTCAGCTTGCGGGTTGTTCGATAGAGCAGACGGACCCGAAGTCGCGTCTCAAGACGCGTTATAGCCTTACCGACCGCGGACCGCGTCAAGCCGACCGTTTGTCCTGCGCCGCTTAAGCTTCCCGAATCGACGACGGCGATAAACACGAAAATCTCATCCAGATTTCCACGCATGAATCCATTCTCCGATGTTTGCCGTCGCCACAGATGGGAAATCTGTTCCCGAATAGATTCGATACGGTGATCCTTGATCCCGCGTCAAGACGACAGGGGACGTATCAGACGAATGAGGTTCACAATGCCAATGACTCCCGCCGTTCAACAGCGTATTGACGCTTGGAATGCTGCATCATCTTCGTTTGCTCCTTTGCTGATGGGGCAGACCGGAGATTGGGCCGTTGAAAGACAAAAATACATCAATGTGCTTGCCCAGCACCCCACGCCCGCGGGCGTATCTATAAGCCAGATAGACATGGACGGCATCTCTGCCACGGTGGTGGTTCCCGACAGGGTCGAAGACGATAGGGTTCTTCTCTACATCCACGGCGGTGGATACATCGCCGGAAGTCCCGCGGCCTACCACGGCTTGGCAGGACATTATGCGAAGCTTTTGAAAGCCGTGGTCTACATGCCAGACTATCGCCTTGCTCCCGAACATCCTTTTCCCGCTGCCATTGATGACACCTTAGCATCCTACAAATGGTTGCTTGACCAGGGCCATGATCCCAAATCAATCGCTTTTTCCGGAGATTCCGCCGGGGGCGCTATGGTCGTTACCGTGATGGTCGCTGCCCGCAATGCCGGACTGGCGCTTCCATCGGCTGGCGTTGCCATTTCCCCTTGGGCCAATCTCGAACATTCGGGCTCTTCGATGGCGACACGAGACGGGATTGACCCCACAGTCAGCCGCGCAGGCCTCGATTTGATGGCGAGAGCCTTCCTGAACGGCGCTTTGAAGAATAATCCTGACGCATCACCTGTCTTTGCGGATGTGCGGGGATTGCCGCCGATCATGGTCCAGATCGGTGAAAGCGAAGTTATGCTAAGCGATGCCATGCGTCTGGCAACGCATCTTGGCGAAAACCGTGTGCGCGTGTCCCTCGAAGTCTGGCCTGGCATGTTTCATGTCTGGCACATGTTTGCGGCGGTCCTATCGGAAGGAATGCAAGCTCTGGAAAGCGCAGCAAGCTTTCTCGAAGGCGCGCTGAATGCTGATAAGGGGCGAAAGCGCTAATTAAAACGGTCGCGGGCCGGAACCCCGGCACTGGCTCGCAACCACCCAGAGAGCGGCAATTCATGTCCGCTTACGGCGCTGAGTTCAACTGATCGCCGCAAGCGGTCATCGTTCTCGACAAAGCCTCCCCGCTTTTGCGCCAGAAGACGTTGGTGCCTCTGAAGAAAGTGCTCTGGCAGCTATGTCAGGTCGTGAAGGTCTTTGCCCAAGGCCTGCCCCAATTGCCACTCACTAAATCTTACCTCCAAGCCTGCACGTCCGGGAGTGCAGCACATTGGGCCAACGAGATAATGATCCGCTTCTCGGAATGGGCAGAGGCGGACCAGTGGCCAAGTGCGCCCATCGCCTGAAGCTTGTATCCTCAGAACGCCGCTTTGGACGGTCACCCTTATCCAAAAATCTGATGGGTTGCCGTCATATCGCCCTGTTGCCCAGTCGGAGACTTCATCCGTCAGCACGCTGCCCAGCAAGCCGTATCCGTCTGAGAACTCAATCCCGGTCTTGACCCACTGTCTTTCGTTGACCCTGACCATCAGCCCAGCCTGGTCGTAGAGATGCTCAAAATGTGCTTGGACTCGAACTTGTGCGGTGAAATCGCAACCGGCCTGGAACGCATAAAAGTGGCCGCTGTCACGCACAAAGCCGTAGTGTGTCTCTCGCCAAAAATCCGTGTTGGCGTCGGTCGTTACGGAAAGTTCGACATCAGAAGCAATTGCTTCTGTGGGCTCGTTGAGCCAACGTCCATTTTTAAGATTCTGCAAGGGCGTCTCCTTTGGCACCTAGCGGACTTACTCAGTCGCATCTCACCTTAAGCGGTCATCCCTTAGAAAGCCCAAGTGCTGCCACCAGGCAAGGCCTGACAGGGTCATTCGCTTGGCAAACGCATTGCGGACATGCAGCGGCACTCCGGAAAATCAGAAAAAACGGACGGACCGCTTTTGACGCCAAGTCGGACAGTGCGTCGATTGACGCGAATGTGCGGTGTTGGCGCACTGCAGGCAACATGCGGGAACCTATGACGACGACTGGGTGGAAAAACATCACCTTCTTTTGCGGGGTGAATTCTATCGGCGCTTCGACCAATCGCCTGCGACCTGCCAAGCCCTGACCCCAACAAAGGTGCGCTTTCCCAAAAACAGGAAACAAGCAGATGCATCGCGGACACCGTACGTTACGAACTCGACGCAAAAAAACATTGAATTCGGAAAACGGCCAAATCAAACGCGGCGAGATGACCCGATCAGTCAGCAGAGGGACAAACCATCTCGGCTGAATCAAAAAACGCTCCTGGAAGGTTTCCGGGAGCGTTTTTATAATGGTGGTGACCCCTGTTGGAATCGAACCAACGACAACCTGCTTAGAAGGCAGGTGCTCTATCCAGCTGAGCTAAGGGGCCTTGTTTGAATAGAATCAGTGAGTCCAGGGCTGGGTGCGGCTGAACTTAAAATTATCAGTGTAGGATACGACCTTTCGTGTCGCTTCCTGTGGCTGGATGACGCGGTAGTCGATGCCCTTGCGCTTGGCGTAGGCTTCGGCCTGCTCCTGCGTTTCGAACAACAGCTTCACCTGTTGCTTCATATCGGAAGACGACGTGTAACCCATGATCGGATCGATCTTGCGGGGAACTTCGGCATCGAACTCCAGCACCCATTGATTGGTCTTGGCCTTGCCGGACTGCATGGCCGTCTTTGCTGGGCGATAAATTTTTGCAGACATCTCAAACTGCTCCGGTCGTGCGAACAAGCGGCCTTCCGCTTTTTCTAGCCATCACACATCATAGATTTATAACAATGTGATAGCAAAACTCAATTGGACCGAACGCCTTGCGAAGTCAAGCCGATCATGCCCTGCATGTTGCGGAAACCATAAATGCCATCGATGCTGAAAAGCTATTGGCGCGTCTTGCGCGTTGCCTGCGAAGCATATTCTATCGAATGGCAATTCAGAGGACATAAGACATGAACGAAAACGTCATTAAATTTCGCAGGCCGGAGCCACCGAAACAGCCGCGCAAACCGAATCCGCAATTGCGCAAGCTCGCCATCATAGTCGGCGTCATCGCGTTCTTCGCCGCCGCATGGGCTTACTTTCAGTATCTGGCGTAAAAGCCGAACGCTAGACGCACGAATCCGTTAGCAACCGGCTTTTCTGTTCACTCAATATTTTAATGGAATTGTGGAAGTCGTTGTAAAAACTGGACTTCCGAAAGCTGCCGGAGTGGAGAGATTCGAAATCGACTATGTCTTTGAATTTCAACGCTTATTTCCAGCGTTTTGTAAGTTTGCAATGCGCTCTTCTTTGTAACGAACGTTTCTTTTCTGCTCGATTTCAGTGGCGAAATCAATCTCTTTTTTTGTGGCTCATATAACTCTTGTCGGCGGCGGTGACGATCCGTTAACAGTTGTAAGAACGACGCAACTAAAAGAGGTGGGGAACAAAAATTGAGATTTGAAAAGACTGGCCGAAAATTGCTTCTCGCAAACAGAAAAGGCGCGAAGAAGTTTCTGAAGTCGTATGAAAGTGAATTCATATCGCTGAACAACTCGCTCTCAAGCTTTCCGGCCTCAAGACTGATATAGACGTAGGATATGATGAAACCAGCTTAGACCTAGTAAGGTTCGCCGCTCTCACTAATGACGTTTTCACATTTGCCATGAAACCGGGCAAGCAGATGACGATGAACATCTTCACAGAACCTGAAAAACGACAGGACGTATTTGGAGAGAATTTTCAGATTTCGTTGGCGACGGAGCGCGTTAAGCACCTTCAGGGTTTAGACGGCGCGGTACAGGGAGTCCCAGCTTTCGTTCACGCCGACCATCCCGCCGTCTATAGAGTGGTAGACACTTTGGCGCCGTTATTGCTTCGCGGGCGTGCTTTGCTGCGTCCTCACCGCACCCTGCTACTTTCCAAGCCAACCCCGGTGGGGCGGGAAAAGTGGGAAATGCTTGGCATTGATGAAGCGAGCCCATTCGATCACTGGTCCAGTGAAAGTCTAGATCTCGAGGGCCTGACGTTGCCTGTGCGACAAGCCGACACCGGTGACGCAAAAGATCAAGTCAAACTCTTCGAAATCGTTCTTCCATATCTTAGCGGCGTGGGGTTTCATGATCTTGCGAGAGTATTGGAAGACGAGGAATTGCATTTAGCAAAAGCGCGGGTGGCTATGCAAAAAGTCGTGAAAGAGGCAAATGCCGGAAACATGACGGCGAGTAAGGTTATCAACGAGGTGCTTCGTCCAGAACTGGACAATCTGGAACGCCGCTTTCGTGTGCTGGCCAGATCGAAAATACTAAAGCAAGGCGTCGCGGGTGTAGGTGCGGCAACGGTCTCACTTGTCGCATTCTTTACCGGCGGGCCACTTGCCGCTGTCACATCTGTCGCGGGTGCTGGCGGATTAGGTCTATTCGCTCGTGACTGGCTAGCGGATAAGGATAAGGCGGAATCTTATGCAGACAGCCCCTATTATCTGTTCTGGCGATTGAGGAAGTTGCAGCGCTAGAGTTTAAGATTATCTCGCTTGGATTGTGTTGCCGATCTGGACGCTCAATTTCGGAGCAGGAATTTTTCGAAAACTGTTCAAGTGGTATGCGGTGCACTGATCCAATCGAGACCACTGGTTAGTTTAGCGAGCGGGGTAAAATGGGTTTTAGCCGATCACAGGACAGTTGGGATTTCCTCTTGACGTATCAGTCATTCGAACTGGTCAAGACGGAATACAAAAAACGTCATGGCCGCGAGGCCAATACTCGTCATTCTAGAGAGATAGCAGCATCCTTCGCGCACGGGCGAGCTTACTTTTTAGCCGCAGCTGCATCTGACGTCACTGTTAAGCCGTTATTGCTTTACTACGGGGTCGCCAGTTTATCTCGAGCATTGACTTTACTGCTGACTAGAGGACTTCGAGAAAATGCGCTCGAAGCTTCTCATGGTTTGTCGGTGGATGATTGGCGCGGCGCATTGAGTGAAGATAACCCGGATTTTGGCAAACTCTCGGTGAGCGTCAATGGCAACGGAAGCTTCCACGCGCTTTCGAGAGCGACAAAGCATAAATCGCTGCTTCACCACAACAGTTCAGGGGTAAATTTCATCTTGCCTGGAGTCGAGCCGAGATCCGGGACCAAATATGGACTTGGCGACCTTCTCGCCCGCATACCGCAACTGCACCACCATCAGTTCCTATGGAGACGCATAATTGCTTCTGCGCAAATCGAGACATTCAAATCGGAGAGCGATGGAACCTTACAATTCCGACTCCACAACAGATCGCCCATGACCTTTGAGGTAGCATCCCAGCTGTGTTTGCAGTCGGGCTTTTCCGTTACTAAACATGATGACAGCTTTATCTACGTTGTTGGACCAAATTCCGTAGAAAAGATGCCGGGGATAACTGATAAACCCGGAGCCTTCGGAATCCCAGACATGTGGATGATTCAACGTTATCCGGACGCGGAAAACCTTTCCCAAATTTCAACCCTATTCGTCGTTGCTTTCATATTAGGAATGATCGTTAGATACTATCCAATGCAGTGGACAGCACTTGTGCATGGACACTTTGCAGATGCAGCACTGCCCACGCTGCTAACTTCGGTCGATCACATTGAAAGCGTTTTTCCATCTCTCGCTGCAGACTTCATAAAAGAGCCTCGTTGGCATGTGGATTAAAGCCCGTCGGCTAAAATCGGCGGGCTAGTCTAACTTCAGCGGCTCACCATAGCCGTGCCGGGAATACCGGTGGTCGGCGTTCCGCATACTGTCGTCAAATTCGATCATGCTGCGATACTGGCGCACCATGAGTTTAGCCGGGTCTATCGGGTCGCTGACAACGGCAAACTGATTCCCGGTGTCGCGCTGGTAGGCTTCAGCCGCCTTGCGAAGCTCTTCTTTGAAGACCGCGACATGATAATGGCGTTTTCTTTGGCCGTGCGAAGATCGCCACCGAGCGCATGATACAGCTGGTGTTCGCCGCCGAGATACGGGCGGTAGCTCAAGCTTGATCGGCACACGAATGCAATAGCGGCCGTCGATGAAATGAACATACTGCGGGAGTTTACGTGTCTTGTTTTTTGTCATGTCCGAACCCGCTTTGTAAGGGTCGTTCGGACAAAGGTGCGGGAAGATCAATAACTTCCTAGCGTTTTAAGAAATTACATTAAAAAAGAATGGTCGGAGTGGAGAGATTCGAACTCCCGACCCTCTGGTCCCAAACCAGATGCGCTACCAGACTGCGCTACACTCCGTCTTTCGATGATGGGGAGATACACGGTTCACCCCTGCCCTGCAACAGGTAAAATCACCTTTCTTTTGTTTTTTTTAACAAGCGGCCTGTTCCGGGCCAAACCGTTCAAAACATTGCCTCAAGACCAGATTACGAAGTTTTCACTTCACCCTGCCGCAAAGCTATGCGAAGCCGGACGGGACAGACGGACCCAATGCTGAAAACCTTAATGGCTTGCAAACTTTATGCTTTTGCCAGACGAGCCACGGCATTGTCTTGATAGGTAAGAGAATGAACGCTGCCGACGAGCATAACGACACATCGACCAAGCCATCCCCGCAGCCAGATCTGCGCGACATTCTTGTTTCCGCAAAAACCGGAAAGAAGAAATCACGTCGCTTGCTGTACATGACGGCGGTGGTGCTGGCTCTGGCGGGTGCTGGCGGTTATTATTACATCGCTGATGGGTCGAGCGTCGCTTACACCTATACCACGCAGGACGCGAAGAAAGGCGATCTTTCGGTCATCGTCACATCCACCGGCTCCGTTCAACCGACGGACCAGGTCGATATATCCAGTGAGCTTTCGGGCACAGTCCGCAAGGTCAACGTGACCTATAACAGTCCGGTCAAATCTGGCGATGTGCTGGCTGAGCTTGATACCAACAAGCTGGAAGCCGATGTGCAGAGCGCACGCGCCAAGCTGGCATCCGCCAAGGCGAGTGTGTTGAAGTCGCAGGCCGATCTCGGTTCTGCCAGATCCTCCATGGAGCGTTTGAGATCACTGGTGCAGAACCGCGTTTCCAGCCAGCAGGATCTGGATGTGGCGCAGTTCACCTACGATGCTGCTGCAGCGACACTTCAGGTCAACAGCGCCACTGTTCTCTCCTCGGAAGCGGACCTTCGTCTGGCGGAATTGAACCTCGGAAAAGCAAAAATCATCTCACCCATCGATGGCGTTGTCCTGACGCGAAGTGTGGACCCGGGCGCGACTGTCGCCTCTTCGCTTAATGCTCCGGTCCTGTTCACCATCGCCGGGGACCTGCGCCACATGGAATTGCAGGTCGCAATAGACGAGGCAGATGTGGGCAAGGTCGAGACAGGACAGACGGCAACCTTCAATGTGGATGCCTATCCGGAGCGAAGCTTTCCAGCCGCCATCGAGACCGTGCGTTTCGCATCTGAAACGGTGTCCAACGTCGTCACCTACAAGGGTATATTGACGGTGGATAATGCGGAATTGCTGCTGCGCCCCGGCATGACGGCCACTGCAAACATTGTTGTGCAGCAGGTGAAAGACGCAATCCTTGTTCCCAATGCTGCTCTTCGTTATACGCCACCGCGCGAGCAGGCATCACGGGGCGGCGGGTTGATGGGGCTGTTCCGCCCGCCCCGCATGGGTCGCCAGCGCGGCGGTGGCAACGACAAGGAAGCGACGAAGCGCAGCGTCTGGGTGTTGCGCAATAACGCACCCGTCGCCGTACAGGTCGAAACAGGCGCAACGGATGGCCAGTTTACAGCGATCAAATCGGGAGACATTTCGCCGGACGACCAAGTCATCACCGATGCCACCCAACGCAGCGGTTGAGGCAGAAAACACGCATGACAGGTCAACCACTCATCGAATTTCGAAATGTCGTCAAACAATATGGTGTCGGCGAAGCAACCATCCGGGCGCTGGATGGCGTCAGCCTGTCGATCAATGAGGGCGAGTTCGTCGCGATCATGGGCCCGTCCGGCTCCGGAAAATCGACATCGATGAACATTATCGGTTGCCTGGATACGCCGACATCGGGTGAATACGTATTTCAGGGCGTTCCAACGAGCGGCTTTGAAAGCGAGCAACTGACGCTGTTGCGCCGGCACATGCTGGGCTTCGTGTTTCAGGGCTTCAACCTCCTGCCGCGGACATCCGCCGTTGAGAATGTTGAGTTACCTTTGATCTATCGTGGCATGAAGGCCGCGGAACGCCGTCCTCGTGCCCTGGAGGCACTGGTGCAGGTTGGCCTTGCCGGACGCGAGCACCACACGACTCAGGAACTTTCCGGAGGCCAGCAGCAGCGCGTGGCAATCGCCCGCGCCATCGTGACGCGCCCCGCTTTGCTTCTCGCCGATGAGCCGACCGGCAATCTGGACACCAAGACCAGCACGGAGATCATGGAGCTCATCACCTCGCTCAACCGCGACAAGGGCATCACGGTTGTCATGGTCACCCATGAAGAAGACATTGCGGCCTATGGAAACCGGCTGCTGCGCTTCAAGGACGGACATCTGGAATCAGACAGCGCCGCTGAACCACAGGAGGCGGCAGATGTTTTTTGAAACCGCGCGCCTCGCGCTGCGCGCCATCAGCCGCAACATTCTTCGCTCCTTTCTGACAGTGCTTGGCGTGGTGATCGGCGTAGCCGCCGTTATCGCCATGGTCACCATCGGCAACGGCACGACGGCACAGGTGAAATCGGAACTGTCGCGTCTTGGCACCAACATGCTGTTCGTGCGCCCCGGCCAGTTCGGTCCAGGTCGTGCCAGCACGGAAGCCAAGCGCTTCAATGACCATGATGTGCAGGCCATGCGCGACCAGCTAAGCGGGATAAGGGCCGTCGCACCCGTCAACAGAAGTTCAGCGGCGACAGTGATCTATGGCGGCAAGAACCACTCCACCAGCGTCGTCGGCACCACCAATGATTATCTGATCACACAGGACTGGACGCTGTCAGAAGGCCGCACCTTCCTGCCTGCGGAAGATCGCGGCGGCCAGATCGGCTGCATCATCGGTGAAACAGTGCGGCAGGAATTGTTCGGCGCGGCAAATCCCGTCGGACAAACCATCCGTGTCAGCAATATTTCCTGCCCCGTCATCGCCGTTCTCGCCCGCAAGGGGCAGTCCGGTCTGGGCGACGATCAGGACGATACGATCATCATGCCGCTGAAAATCCATCAACGGCGAATCGGCGGCACCACCACCATTTCCAGCATCATGGTTTCGGCGCAGGATGGCGTCTCCACCGCCAAGGTCCAGTCCGACATCGAAAACCTGCTGCGCGAGCGCCGTCGCATCGCGCTGGGTCGCGATGATGATTTTACCGTCAACGACATGGCGCAGATCGCATCAGCCATGACGGGCACGACAACATTGCTGACCGGCCTTCTCGGTGCCGTGGCCGCCGTCAGTCTTCTGGTCGGCGGCATCGGCATCATGAACATCATGCTGGTATCGGTCACGGAACGCACACGCGAAATAGGCATACGCCTCGCCATCGGTGCGCTTGAAAAGCAGGTGCTGACGCAGTTTCTGGTGGAAGCGGTCATGTTGTCTGCCTTCGGCGGCGTCGCAGGCATATTGTTCGGTCTTGGGCTTGCCTATAGCGTCGTCAGCTTCCTCGGTGTCCCATTCGTCACCAGTCCGGCGATCATCGCGCTCGCCTTTGCGTTTTCAGCGGCCATCGGTGTCATCTTCGGCTACTTCCCGGCACGAAGGGCGGCAAGTCTGAGCCCTATCGAAGCGTTGAGGCACGAGTAACGCTACCCGTTGTCATTGCACCATCCCCTCTCCATATAAGGAAGATATGAAAGAGGAGTTTTGAAGTGAGCGTCGCGTTTGTCAAAGAAGAGAGTGCCGAAACCGCAGCAGAAACACAGCTGCCGGATCGCCCCGTCTCCCCGCACCCCAACCTTGTTACCGAGGCCGGGCTGAAAGCATTGGCGGCGCAGGTCGACGAAGCTCGCAAGGCTTTCGATGAGGCAAATGCCATCGAAGACATCAACGAGCGCAGACGTCTGGCCGCACCGCACATGCGTGACCTTCGCTATTTCTCCGAGCGACTGCACACGGCCCAACCGATGCCAGCGCCCGAAAGTAACGATGTCGTCGCCTTCGGCAGCAGCGTTACATTCGAGAGGGATGACGGGCGCGTTCAGACATTTCGTATCGTTGGAGAAGACGAAGCGGACCCGAAGGCAGGCTCGATGTCTCACGTCTCTCCCGTCGCCCGCGCCCTTTTGGGCAAGGCGGTAGGCGACCTCGTGCAAGTTGGCGATCAGGAGCTGGAAATCACCGCAATCGCCTGATTGGCGGGTTGCGGGGTCGGCGGACAAACGGTATCTGATCGGTCATCACGCTCTCTCTGAACGATAAGGCCGGTCCTCCCATGTCAGTGGATTTTCTCGTCACCCATTCCGGTGGCTTCCATGCCGATGAACTGCTGTCCAGCGTCATCCTCACCCGGCTGTCCCCGCAGGCGAAGATCGTTCGCAGCCGCGCCCCGGAGTGGATCACGCCCGGCGAAGATCGCATCATCTACGATGTCGGCGGCGCCTATGATGCCGACACACGCATTTTCGACCACCACCAGCGCGGCGCGCCACTTCGCGAAGATGGTCAGCCCTATAGCTCCTTCGGACTGATCTGGAAGCACTATGGCCATGCCTATCTCGCTGTCTATGGCATTCCGGAAGACCACATTGAAACGATCCATCAGTCTTTTGACAAGAGCTTCGTCCTGCCCATCGACCTCACGGATAATGGCGCACTCAGCCCATCGATCGCAGGTCCCCTGGCAGGACTGACCCTACCGTCCCTGCTGGAAACACTGAAACCCACCTTCGACAATGACGACCCTAAGGCCGACGATCTCGCATTCCACGCGGCCCTTGCAATCGCCCGCAGCTTCGTCGAAGCCAGCATCGAGAAAAAGGCTGCGAAACTGCGTGCTGAAACGCAGGTGCTCGGCTCCATCGCGGCCGCAGGGGAAGGCCGCGTTCTGGAACTTTCCCGCGGCATGCCCTTTCGCCCGGCCATTATCAAGGCTGGCGCAGACCACCTCCTCTTCGTCGTCCACCCCCGCGATAAGGACTGGTGCGTGACAGGTATCCGCCGCGCCGACGAAGGTTTCGAACTGCGCGCAGATCTACCCGCAGCATGGGCCGGTTTGACGAATGGTGATCTGGAGACGGCATCCGGTGTAGAAGGCGCAACCTTCTGTCACAACGGGCGGTTTATTGCTGCCGCGATGACGCGCGAAGCGGCCTTGGCCATGGCGGAAATTGCTGTGCGGGAAGCAGTTTAAACGGCTGGGGGCAATTTGTAGTCGATTACGGCCCACTTTCCGTCATCCTCGGGCTTGTCCCGAGGATCTACCAACGTTGCAGGGAGTGAGACGTAAGAGATTGCTCAGGCCAGACCCGAGCATGACGATGTGAAAGGTGCTGGCCTTGCCACTGCGGGCCTTAAGCCCCAACCGCCTCTTGGCGCTGTTTCGCAAGCGCTGCCAAATCTGCAGGCTTCAGTTCGACCGACTCACCACAGCCACAGGCCGACGTCTGGTTGGGGTTGGTGAACGTAAAACCGGAGCGCAGCGTCGTCGTCTCGAAATCCATCTGCGTGCCGAGAAGATAGAGCACGGCCGATGGTTCGATCCAGACTTTGGCATCCTGAAATTCGATGAGATCATCCTTGGCGGACGGCTCGGTCACCATGTCGATGGTGTACTCCATGCCCGCGCAGCCACCTTTTTTGATGCCCACACGAAGCCCCTTGGCATCAGGACCGGAATTCTCGACGATTGCTTTGACACGCGAGGCAGCAGCCTCGGTCATCGTCATTACTGCAAAGCCCATGGGCCTACTCTCCTTCAACAATCGGGTTCAAGGCCCGATGCTTTCATGGATTGAATCTAGTCGCATCACCAGCCGGTATCAAGGCTCAATACCAGCCGACGGCAACCTGCGCTTCTTCCGACATGCGGTCCGGTGTCCATGGCGGGTCAAACGTCATCTCGACGGTGACACCGGAAACGCCTTCGACTGCACCTACGGCATTTTCCACCCAGCCCGGCATTTCACCGGCAACAGGGCAACCCGGTGCGGTCAGCGTCATCATGATCTTGACCATGCGGTCATCCTCGACATCGATCTTGTAGATGAGACCGAGTTCGAAAATATCAGCCGGGATTTCCGGGTCGTAGACGGTTTTCAAAGCGGCAATCACGTCGTCGCTGATACGCGCCAACTCGTCCGGCGCGATTGTGGAAACCTTGGCCGGAGCCTCGGTGACGACGTCTTTTTGCTGTGTGGTTTCGGTGGTCATGGTCCTGATCCTTCAGGCAAAGAAATTGCGGGCGTAGTCCAGCGCCTCGGCCAGAGCGTCGACTTCTGCACGCGTATTGTAGAGGCCGAATGATGCACGGCATGTGGAGGTCACACCGAAGCGTTTCAAGAGCGGCATCGCGCAATGGGTGCCGGCACGCACGGCAACGCCGCGCCGATCGATGACCATCGAGACGTCATGAGCATGAATGCCCGCAAGCTCGAAAGAGAAAATACCACCCTTACCCGGCGCATTGCCGATGATGCGCAGAGAGTTAATCTCCCGCAGACGTTCCGCCGCATAGGCCGCAAGATCGGCCTCATGGGCGGCAATCGCCGCACGACCAACGCCTTCCATGTAATCCAGCGCATAACCGAGGCCAATGGCCTGCACGATGGGCGGTGTGCCCGCTTCGAAACGATGTGGCGGCTCGTTATAGGTGATCTCGTCTTCCGACACGTCAAGGATCATCTCCCCGCCGCCCTGGAACGGACGCATCTCGCGCAGCCGGTCGGCCTTGCCATAGAGAACGCCGATGCCAGAGGGGCCGTAGAGCTTGTGGCCGGTCATCACGTACCAGTCGCAATCGATATCACGGACATCCACCGGCATGTGGACAGCGCCCTGGGAGCCATCCACCAGAACCGGAATACCGCGCTCATGCGCGATGCGGCAAATTTCCTTGACCGGAACGACGGTTCCGAGCGCGTTCGACATATGGGTGATGGCAACGAGCTTGGTCTTCTCCGTCAGGCTTTTCTCGAAATCCTCGAGATGAAACGCGCCCTCATCATCCACCGGCACCCAGACGAGCTTGGCACCCTGACGCTCCCGAATAAAATGCCATGGCACGATGTTGGAGTGATGCTCCATGATCGAAAGGACTATTTCGTCGCCCTCCCCGATGTTCGGCATGCCATAACCGTAGGCAACCGTATTGATCGCTTCTGTCGAGGATTTGGTGAAGACGATCTCGTCCACCGAACCGGCATTCAGGAAACGACGCACCTTTTCGCGGGATGCTTCGTAAGCATCGGTTGCGGCGTTGGAGAGAAAATGCAGACCGCGGTGGACGTTGGCATATTCGTTTGCGTAAGCATTCGAAATGGCGTCGATCACCACCTGCGGTTTTTGTGCGGACGCGCCGTTGTCCAGATAGACGAGCGGCTTGCCGTAGACCTCACGCGACAGGATCGGAAAATCCCGGCGCACGGCCTCGACATCGTAAGGGGCAGCCACCACGGCGCGTTCGCGATCAGGCATGATGTTCCAACCAGTTCGCGATGATACCTTCCAGCGCTTCCACCAGCTGTTCGTCTTCCAGCTCTTCGATGATCTCGTCAACGAAGGCATTGACCAGCATGGCGCGTGCCTTTGCCCGTGGCACGCCACGCGCCATCAGGTAATAGAGATGGTTGTCGCTGATATCGGCAACCGTCGCACCATGGCCGCACTGAACGTCGTCTGCAAAGATCTCGAGTTCCGGCTTGGCCGAAAACTCACCATCGTCAGACATCAGCAACGTGTTGCAGGCCATCTTGGCATCGGTTTTCTGGGCGTCCGGCGCAACCCGGATCATGCCCTGGAAGATGCCTTTCGCACGGTCGAATACCACGTTGCGGAAGACTTCCGTCGAGGTCGTGTTCGGCACGTTGTGGCCGAGAACCATGGTCACATCGGTATGCGTTTCGCCGCCCAGCAGGTTGACGCCGCGAATGGAAAGATCAGAGCCTTCACCTTCGACATCAATGCGCAATTCCTGACGAACCAGCTTGCCACCGGCATTGATGACGAACAGCCGCAGCTTGGTTTCCGCACCCATCTTGATGCGAAGCTGACCGAGATGCGTGTCCGATGCACCCTGTTGCTGCAGGATAATGTAGGTGGCATCAGCACCGTCCTGAAGCTCGATCTCGCTGACCGACGTCACGAGTGCCGCATCAGACGTCACCGACAGGTGACGCTCTATAACGGTGGCCTTGGAGCCCTTGCCGAATCGAACCGGGAAGCGGCTATGCACCTGCCCTGCCCCGTGGATAACCTGAAGCTCCAGCGGATTGACGAAAATGGAATCATCGGGAACGACAACGGACAATCCATCGCGCACGAAGCTACCATTGATGCGACCGATGGCATCGTCCTTGCTGGCGGCAACCAGAGCCGCAGCGGCAGTGCCATCCAGCAAAGTTTCGGCGTAGCTTTCAACTTTGAAGCCTTCGACTTCGGCATCGATCGCCTTGCCATGGAGGACGTAAGCCACGGGGGCGCCCGAAACCAGCGGCGCCTGCTTTTCGATCATCGGCGCTGGCGCATCTTCGGGGATGCTGCGCAGCAGGGTCTTGAGATCGGTATAGTGCCACGCCTCGATACGGCGCGTCGGCAATCCGCCGGTCTTCAGATCATCGAACAGCACATCGCGCGCGGCAACGACATTGCCGTCGCCCGGCAATTCGCTGAACTTCGCGGTAAAGGCTTCCGCCAGCGCGGTTTCCGCAGGCGTCAGCGGCTTTGTGGTTTGCATGTTCATACCATCACCTTTCCCAGCCAATCAGGCCGCTTCACCGATGATGTCGGCGTAACCGTTGGATTCCAGATCGAGCGCAAGGCTCTTGTCACCGGAACGGATGATCTTGCCCTTGTAAAGAACGTGGACGCTGTCAGGCACGATGTAGTCCAGCAGGCGCTGGTAGTGGGTGATGACGATGGTGGCGCGATCAGGAGACTTCAGCGCATTGACGCCATCGGCCACGATCTTCAGCGCATCGATGTCCAGACCGGAGTCGGTCTCATCCAGCACGCAAAGCTTCGGTCCCAGCAGCGCCATCTGGAGGATTTCGGCGCGCTTCTTCTCACCACCGGAAAAGCCGACATTGAGCGGACGCTTCAGCATGTCCATGTCGATCTTCAGATCGCCAGCGGCTTCCTTGACGCGCTTGATAAAATCAGGCGTCGTCAGTTCAGCTTCGCCCCGCGCCTTGCGCTGCTCGTTCATCGCAACCTTGAGGAACTGCATGGTGGCAACGCCGGGAATTTCTACCGGGTATTGGAAGGCAAGGAAGATGCCCTTGGCCGCACGCTCGGCAGCGTCCAGCTCCAGAATGCTCTCGCCGTTATAGAGGATGTCACCAGAGGTGACTTCGTAGTCTTCACGGCCCGAGAGGATGTAGGACAGCGTGGACTTGCCGGAACCGTTAGGCCCCATGATGGCGGCGACTTCACCGGCAGCAACCTTCAGGTTCAGGCCCTTGATGATCTCGGTTTCGGTGTCTGCGATCTTCGCGTGCAGGTCGATGATTTCAAGCATGTTTCAGTTCCTATTCGTAGTGCGGTTTCAAGGACCGCCTCGTAAGCCGTGCTACCGGCTTCGCTCAACATTTGCTTCCGTCATCCTCGGGCTTGTCCCGAGGATCTAATCACGTCAATTATAATTACCCGACGCCAGCGTATTTTCATGCGGCATATAGGCATTTTCGATCTCGTCGATGCGCTCGAAAAGGTCGAGCCAGGTAGGATTGAGTTCTTCCACCAACCGGATTTTCCATTCACGCAGATAGCGCTTCAACGATTTCTCCCGCTGGATCGCCAGTACGATATTCGGGTGGGTTTCGAACCAGACCAAGCTCTTTGCCCTGTATTTCTCCGTGTAACCCTTATTTACCGCGTTTCGATGTTCCCACACGCGTCCAGATAAATCGCTGGTGACACCGGTGTAGATAACACCCCGTGGTTTGTCGGACATCATGTAGACGAAACCGCTCATCCTACATTCCACGGCCGTAGATCCTCGGGACAAGCCCGAGGATGACGAAAACCGTTAACCCACAGAACCTTCCAGCGAAATCCCGATCAGCTTCTGCGCTTCAACCGCAAATTCCATCGGCAATTGCTGGATCACGTCCTTCACGAAGCCGTTGACGATCAGCGCGATGGCTGACTCCTCGGGGATGCCGCGTTGCAGGCAGTAGAACAGCTGGTCCTCGGAAATCTTTGATGTCGTCGCCTCGTGCTCGAACTGGCAGGACGAGTTCTTCGCTTCGATGTATGGCACCGTGTGCGCGCCGCACTTGTCGCCGATCAGCAGCGAGTCGCACTGGGTGAAGTTGCGCGTATTCGTTGCCTTGCGGTGGGCCGAAACCTGGCCGCGATAGACGTTTTCCGAAAAACCCGCAGCGATGCCCTTGGCGATGATGCGGCTCGACGTGTTCTTGCCGAGGTGGATCATCTTAGTGCCACTATCGATCTGCTGGTGACCATTGGACACAGCAATCGAATAGAACTCACCACGGCTGTCATCGCCGCGTAGAATGCAGGACGGGTATTTCCAGGTGATGGCGGAGCCGGTTTCGACCTGCGTCCACGAAATCTTCGAGCGGTGGCCACGGCAATCGCCGCGCTTGGTCACGAAGTTGTAGATGCCGCCCTTGCCGTCCTTGTCGCCCGGATACCAGTTCTGAACGGTGGAATATTTGATTTCGGCATCGTCGAGCGCAACGAGTTCGACGACGGCAGCATGAAGCTGGTTCTCGTCACGCTGCGGCGCGGTGCAGCCTTCGAGGTAGGACACGTAAGCGCCCTCTTCCGCGATGATCAGTGTGCGCTCGAACTGGCCGGTGTTCTTCTCGTTGATGCGAAAATAGGTGGACAATTCCATCGGGCAGCGAACGCCCTTGGGTACGAACACGAAGGAACCGTCGGTGAAGACAGCCGAGTTCAGCGTGGCGTAGTAGTTGTCGGTCGTCGGAACGACAGAGCCGATATATTTCTTCACCAGTTCAGGATATTCGCGAATGGCTTCCGAAATCGACATGAAAATCACGCCGGCCTTCATCAGCTCTTTCTTGAAGGTCGTGACAACAGAAACAGAGTCGAACACGGCATCCACGGCCACGCGGCGGTTTTCAACGCCAGCGAGGATTTCCTGCTCCAGAAGGGGAATGCCGAGCTTTTCGTAAACCTTCAGCAGTTCAGGATCGACCTCGTCCAGAGACTTAGGACCGGGCGTGCTTTTCGGCGCGGCATAATAATAGAGATCGTTGAAGTCAATCTTCGGATAGTTGACGCGGGCCCATGTGGGCTCCTCCATCGTCAGCCAGCGCTGGTAAGCCTCAAGACGCCATGCAAGCATCCATTCCGGCTCTTCCTTCTTGGCGGAAATGAAACGGATGACGTCTTCGGACAGGCCTTTCGGAGCCTTGTCCACTTCGATCATGGTTTCAAAACCGTATTTGTACTGGTCCACATCGATCTGGCGGACCTGATCGATCGTTTCCTGAACCGCTGCCATAGTCGTTCTCCAATCTCGCCGGATCCAAGGTCCGGTGGCTTGTCAACGTATCAAGACGGAAGACCCGCCTTCATTCGTGGTCGAGCATAACGTTTGATGTTACGCCTTATTTAGGGACCGGATGGCGCTTTTCACACTCTCCGGCAAGCGGAAATTTGACTTTCCGCAATTGTTTTTGGCTTACGCCGCCTGCACGTCCAGCTTTCGGCGCCCGGCAATTCTGGCAAACGCCGCGATGGCCTTCTCGATATCAGCCTCGGTGGTCGCTGCACCCAACGAGATGCGCAGGGCACCCAGCTTCGGGTCGTGCCCCATCGCCGTCAGCACATGGCTCTCGCCCACCTTGCCGGAAGAGCAGGCAGCCCCTGCCGAAAGGGCTATACCTTCGATATCGAATGCGATCTGTCCCGTTTCGGATTTCAGGCCCGGCAGGGTAAAAAATGTCGTATTGCAGACACGCGAGGCGTCGGCGCCGTGAATGATAACATCCGGAGCAGTCGCGCGCATTGCGTTTTCAAGCGTCCGGCGCAATGCGCTCAGACGCTGCGCTTCCATATCAAGATTCTTCGAGGCTTCGACGGCAGCCGTTCCGAACCCGATAATCGCGGATGTGTTTTCCGTGCCTGAACGGCGCCCCTTTTCCTGCCCGCCACCATGGATCAACGGCTTTGGCATCATGACTTCTCCGCGGGAGATGAGCGCGCCCATGCCTTTCGGGCCACCGATCTTGTGAGAGGAGACAATCAGAAAATCCGCGTCGAGCGCTTCGATATCAACCGGAATACGACCAACCGCCTGAACGGCATCGACAATCAGCAAACCGCCAACAGCATGAACCAGACGCGCCGCTTCTGCCACGGGCTGAATGATGCCCGTCTCGTTATTGACCAGCATCAAGGCAACCATCGGAAGACCGTTGGCAACATCATGTGAGGCAAGCGCAGTCTCAAGAGCCGCAAGGTCAAGCACACCATCGGCCGTCACCGCGACTTCGCTAACATCGGCCTTGTCAAACCGACCGCCTTCACGAATGGCCGGATGCTCGATGGCCGAAACATAGAGATGGCCGATGGAAAGCGCTGAACGGCCCATCCTGTAGGCGGGCGAAAGAACCAGATTGGCCGCTTCCGTCGCACCGCTGGTGAAGACGACATGCGACGCCTGCGCACCGACCAGAGCTGCCACGTCACGACGCGCCGCCTCCACAGCAGCACGAATGGCGCGACCTTCCTTATGGACGGAAGACGGGTTGCCGGACATATCCAGGGCCGAGACAAACGCGTCCCGGACGGCGGGCAGCAAAGGTGCCGTCGCGTTCCAGTCCAGATATGTGCGCGTTGTCGTCACCATGGGGAAACTGTCTGTCTAACCTATGATTGATGCGCCAAAGCGCATTTTCCTTGAAATTTCCGTCGTGCTTGCCTTATGACACGTCCAACAGTGCAGACAGCACACGAAGTTTCGAATAATTCTAAACTGGGTTTTAGAAAAGCTGACCATCCGCGTCAAGTCTTCTTGCGCATGGAAAAGGTTTAGAAACAGAAAAACACGACCGGAGTACATATGCCCGAAGTCATTTTCAACGGCCCTGCGGGTCGCCTCGAAGGCCGCTACCAGCCATCCAAGGAAAAAAGCGCGCCGATTGCAATCATCCTGCATCCGCACCCGCAGTTCGGCGGCACGATGAACAACCAGATCGTCTACCAGCTGTTCTATCTGTTCCAGAAGCGCGGCTTCACGACGCTTCGCTTCAACTTCCGCTCCATCGGCCGCAGCCAGGGCGAGTTCGACCATGGCGCAGGCGAATTGTCGGACGCCGCATCTGCGCTGGATTGGGTGCAGAGCCTGCATCCGGACTCGAAAAGCTGTTGGGTGGCCGGTTACTCCTTCGGCTCATGGATCGGGATGCAGCTTCTCATGCGCCGTCCTGAAATCGAAGGCTTCATGTCAATTGCGCCTCAGCCCAACACCTACGATTTCTCCTTCCTCGCCCCCTGCCCGTCATCGGGCCTCATCATCAATGGCGATGCGGACAAGGTAGCACCTGAGAAGGACGTCAATGTTCTGGTCGAAAAGCTGAAGACCCAGAAGGGTATTTTGATTACCCACCGCACCCTGCCGGGCGCGAACCACTTCTTCAGCGGTCAGGTGGATGCGCTGATGGGCGAGTGCGAAGATTATCTCGATCGTCGTCTGAATGGTGAGTTGGTGCCAGAGCCTGCGGCAAAGCGGATCAGGTAATACGTCTTTGACGGGCAGAGGGGGGTGAGCCCCACCCGCCGACCTACAAATTACTCAAGACCCCATCACCAAAACCCCACCCGTCACCGGCTCCCCCACACCTGTCGTGCCCGGATAGGTCAGCGGCAACCCGCGCAGCGAACGCACCGCCAAATACGCCCAGGCCTCCGCCTCCATCGCCCCGCCGTCGAAGCCTGCCTTCTCCGCAGCGATAACCTTTGCGCCCACCGTCGCAGCCTGCTCGGAAAACTCAGCCATAATAACCGGATTCAGCCGCCCCCCGCCGCAGACGACATAGGTCTTCGCTACTCCCGGGAGATAACTCGCAGATTTGAGAATAGCCGCACCGGTAAGATGCGCCAGCGTCCGCGCACCATCCTCCAATGACACCTCCCCTTTTGCTGGCGGAATGAAGTCGGAGCGGTCGAGCGAACGGCGGATGTTGGCGGAGAAGAACGGGCTTTCCAGATAGCGCGACACCAGCGATGGAACGACCGCACCGCGTGCCGCCGTCGCGCCGCCCTTGTCGTAAGACTTGCCCGTATGCGCCTCAATCCACTGGTCGATCAACATGTTGCCGGGGCCGCTATCGAAAGCTGCCAGTGCGCCGTCCTCGCCGACGTAAGTCAGGTTGGAGATTCCGCCGATATTGACGAAAACCGCAGGCGCTTCGAACTGCGCGGGCAGATTGGCGGCAAGCGCGGCATGATAGACCGGGATAAGCGGCGCACCCTGCCCGCCATGCACCATGTCGTTGGCGCGCATATCATACAAAACATCAATGCCGGTCTCCTCCGCCAACAAGGGACCATCGCCTATTTGAACGGTCAAACCATCGTCCGGGCGGTGCAGCACGGTCTGGCCGTGAAAACCGATGACGTCGATGGTGTCAGCGCTCAATCCATGACGGCGGAGAAAGGATTTGACCGCAGCCGCATGCGCCAGCGTCAGCTTGCGCTCGGCATCACCGAGATCGTCGGGTCGTTCGTTGCGCTGCCGGATGGCTTTGGCCGTGACGAGCGACTTTTGCCATGTCGCGCGCAGTTGCGGATCATAGGGAAAGTAACCACTCGGACCATGCTGGACGACAGACTCACCATCCGTGCGCAGAAGGGCAATATCGATACCATCCATGGACGTTCCGCTCATCAGCCCTATCGCCGTTCTGACCTCGCCCATAGCTGTTCTCCTGCCGGATGGAATCATCTCGTTACCGATTGCCGATATTCATGGCGCAAACGGGTGCATTTTTCAAAAAACAATGCTAATGGCGCGGCATTCACTGGCATTTCAGTGATCAGAAGACCCAGCCAGAAAGAAAAAGGTTATGTCCAGGTTCAAGTCCGATTTCCTCCGCACACTCGATGAGCGCGGCTTCATTCACCAGATCTCCGATGAGGCAGGTCTCGATGAACTCTTCGCCAAGGAAACCGTGACAGCCTATATCGGCTTCGATCCGACCGCGCCCAGCCTTCATGTCGGCAGCCTGATCCAGATCATGATGCTGCACTGGATGCAGAAGACCGGCCACCAGCCGATTTCGCTGATGGGTGGCGGCACCGGCATGGTCGGCGACCCCTCCTTCAAGGACGAAGCCCGACAACTGATGACGGTCGATACGATCGAAAGCAACATAGCCTCGATCAAGCGGGTGTTCGCGCATTACCTCAACTACGACGCCGCCACCGCGCCTGCGATGATGATCAACAATGGCGACTGGCTGCGCGATATCAATTACCTCGAATTTCTGCGCGATGTCGGTCGTCACTTCTCGGTCAACCGCATGCTGTCCTTCGAAAGCGTGAAGACGCGTCTGGACCGTGAACAATCGCTGTCTTTCCTCGAATTCAACTACATGATCCTTCAGGCCTATGATTTCGTGGAACTGAACAAGCGCACCGGCTGCCGGCTGCAAATGGGCGGTTCGGACCAGTGGGGCAATATCATCAACGGCATCGACCTCGGCCACCGCATGGGCACGCCGCAGCTTTACGCGCTGACCTCGCCGCTTCTGACCACATCGTCGGGTGCCAAGATGGGCAAGTCGATGAACGGTGCCGTCTGGCTGAACCCGGATATGCTGTCGGCCTATGATTTCTGGCAATACTGGCGCAACACCGAGGATGCCGACGTTTCGCGCTTCCTCAAGCTCTACACGACCCTGCCGATGGATGAGATCGCCCGTCTGTCGGCGCTTGGTGGTTCGGAGATCAATGAGGTCAAGAAAATCCTCGCGACCGAAATCACCGCCATGCTGCATGGCCGCGAGAATGCGCAGCAGGCAGCTGACACGGCGCGCAAGACCTTCGAAGAGGGTGCACTGGCGGACAACCTTCCATCGATCGACGTCCCGAAGACGCAACTTGAAGCAGGCGTCGGCCTGCTGTCGCTGATCGTCCGCGCCGGACTTGCTGCCTCCAACGGCGAAGCCCGTCGCCACGTTCAGGGCGGCGCGGTGAAGATCAACGACCAGAGCATGTCGGATGAACGTCAGGTCATCGGCACAGGCGAAGTTACGGCAGATGGCGTGATCAAGCTGTCGCTGGGTAAGAAGAAGCACATTCTCGTGCGGCCGGTATAAAGCTTCAATAGACTAAAAAATGCAAAAAGGCAGCGTCCGCGCTGCCTTTTTCATTATGATTCTTTTTGGTTGAAGGTCAGTTTCTCAGCTTATAACCCGTCTTGAACATCCAGCCTACCACTCCGAGGCAAACTGCCAAGAACAGGGTGACCATCGCCAAACTGAGCAGCGGATTGACGTCCGAAATCTCGTAGAAACTCCACCGGAAACCGCTGATAAGATACAGCACCGGATTGAAGTGGCTGACGGTCTGCCAGAAAGGCGGCAGCATATTGATGGAATAGAAGCTGCCACCGAGGAAAGTCAGTGGTGGAACGACCAGCATGGGAATGAGGTTAAGCTGCTCGAAATTCGAAGCCCATATGCCGATGATGAAGCCGAACAGGCTGAAGCTGATCGCCGTCAAAATGAAAAACAGCAGCATCATAAACGGATGTGCGATCGATATATCCACGAAGAAGGATGCCGTGACGAGAATGATCGTCCCGATCATCAGCCCCTTTGTGGCGGCAGCCCCGACATAGCCGATCACGATCTCAGTCATCGCAACCGGCGCTGAAAGAATTTCATAGATCGTTCCGGTGAATTTGGGGAAATAGATTCCAAAGGCACCGTTGCTGATACATTGCGTCAACAACGTCAGCATGATGAGGCCGGGCGTGATGAACGCGCCGTATGATATGCCATCCACCTGCTGGATGCGTGAGCCAATGGCAGTGCCGAACACGATGAAATAGAGAGATGTGGAAATGACCGGTGACACGACGCTCTGCAACAATGTGCGGCGCGTGCGGGCCATTTCGAACAGATAGATGGACTTAATTGCCTCGAAGTTCATTTTTGACCTCCCACCAGCGCCACGAAAATGTCTTCGAGAGAACTTTGCCGCGTTGAAATATCCTTGAAGTGAATGCCAGCGGCGGAAAGCGCTGCCAGCACATCGGCGATACGGCTTTGTTCGCCATTGCCCTCATACTCATAGGTCAGACAGGTGCCGTCTTCGGAAAGGGAAAGATGGTACTGCGAAAGACTGTCCGGCAGAACCTTTACCGGCTCGGTCAGTTCGAGCGAAAGCTGTTTTCGGCCAAGCTTCTGCATCAGGGCAGTCTTGTCTTCCACCAGCAAAAGCTCACCACCATTGATGACGCCGACGCGGTCGGCAATCTCTTCGGCTTCTTCGATATAGTGGGTGGTGAGAATGATGGTAACGCCCGTTGCGCGCAGATCCTCGACCACTTTCCACATGTCCCGACGCAGCGCCACGTCGACGCCCGCTGTCGGCTCATCCAGAAAGAGGATTTTCGGCTCATGCGCCAGCGCCTTGGCAATCAGCACGCGCCGCTTCATGCCACCCGATAGCTCGCGCAGCATGTTGTCCTTCTTGCTGAAGAGCGACAGGGATTTGAGAATGCGCTCGACCAGCGCCGGGTTCTTCTTCTGCCCATGCAGACCGCGGGAGAAAGATACCGTGTTCCAGACCGTTTCGAACTGATCCGTCGTCAATTCCTGCGGAACGAGACCGATGAGCTCACGGGTTTTGCGAAATTCGCTGACGACATCATGGCCGCCGACAAGCACCTTTCCGCCACTGGGGTTGACCAGCCCGCAGACGATGGAAATCAGCGTGGTCTTGCCCGCACCGTTCGGCCCGAGAAGCGCAAGAATTTCGCCCTGCTGGATATCGAGTGTAACGCCTTTAAGAGCCTGAAAGCCGTTGGCATAGGCTTTGGTCAGGTTCTGGATGGAAACGATTGGCTTTATGGGGGAGCTCATAAGAAATCTTTCAACACAATCCTGCTGGACAGCATATAGGTTCAAGATTGCTTAAAAGCCATCCCCGCAAGACGATCATTCTACATGTGGGGCCGATTTGAGTAGACGGATTTTAGCTACAATGACGATAGCCGGATTTGCGGGTGCGCAGATCGAAATGGAAGTGGTTCCAGTGGTTTGGATCACTGCCCGGCCCCAGAACGGTCGAGAAATATTTGCAGCTGTCGCTGCGCACCGCCTTTAGAAGACCTTTCTCACGAAATGCGAAAATGCTCTTGGAACGCACGTCGATTTCCTTGCCGTTCTTGAGCGTGATTGTGCCGATATCGATGGCGTTGCCGCGCGCATGCTCAGACCAAGGGTTGCTGGAGCGCGAATTCATCTTGCGACAGGAATAACCGCCCATCGGCGTAATGCGCTCGACGCCGGAGAGATAGCGGAAGCGCGAGGACGGCACGAGTTCGAACTTCACCCATTTGGCAAAAGCCAGCGTCACCTGGCAATTCAGTTTCACCGCTGGGCGGATTGCAACACCGCTGGCAAGGCCTGAGAGTTCGATCGGATAATCGATTCCGCAGGTCGGGCCATCGGCTATGCGCGCGACATCGCGGAACGATACCCCAAGCCTGCGCAGCTCGGAGCGGCACGACACTTCCGATTGTGGCATCATGCCCGGAGGCAAGGACATGCGGCGTTCCTGTGTCGGATTGTCGGGCATCAGCATCGCCACGTCCTGAACAGGCTGGCGCTGACGCTGTCCCTCACCGGGCGGCGGAATGAGACGGGATTGGCTGGCAGACTGATGGCGCGGCGCAGATGACATAGGCATTTGGCTGCTGATGTCATCGACTGCGGGCTGGCCGGATTGGCGTCCGGAGACTTCCATATCCTGCTCTTCGGCAAGACCACGGACCGGGGCAACACCCAAGCCATCATCCATATTGACGCCGCTTTCGCCCTCGGCCATCTCGTTTGAAACAGGTGGGGGGCCGCCAAGGCGCTGTTGTTGCGCGTCCAGCGTAGAATATTGCTGTCCGGGTGCTGCCTGCAAGAGCGGATCACGCGACGCCGGATGCTCCGGCATGGGTTGCGACAGAGGCGCATAATCATTTGCGGGCTGGCTTTGAACGTGAGACGCCGAAGGGGCGCTGTAATTCTGCTGGTTGGATGAGCGAATGGAACTGACACGCGTGGAGCCGTCCACATCGGCGGGAGGCACAAGCCCCTCCGCCGAGCACGACGCAATCACCGTGGAGATCGTCAGCAACGTCACAAAACGACGCGGAAGGGAAACATACGCCATACCAGAACCTGCACCTTCAGCGGCCGCAACGGGCGGCAATCGAAGCAAATCCTAAACAAATTTGGTAAACGAACCCTTGTCATGGAGGCAATGAAACTCACAGGCAAAGGCTTGTATGTAACAAAACCGGAAAATCCGGTCGTTGCGCTACGCCTGGACAATAAAAAACGGACGCTGCAAGGCAGCGCCCGTTCGTTCGCACGTGTGGATGATCAAGCTGCGCGGGACAAGCTCTGCCACTGGAAAGCAGGATCGAGCTGGAAGCGTGAAAGCAGCGAGCGAAGCTGACGGCTCTCTTCTGCCAGTGTCTGGCTGGCGGCTGTCGTTTCTTCCACCATCGCGGCGTTCTGCTGCGTCATCTGGTCCATATGGTTGACCGAGGTGTTGATCTCATGAAGACCGGTTGCCTGCTCGCGCGCCGCCGTCGCAATCGTGTTGACATGACCATCGACGCGGTTGACCAGAACCATGATTTCATCCAGCGCATCGCCGGTGGAGCGAACGAGAGACACGCCGCCACCCACCTGTTCTGCAGAGCTGTTGATGAGCACCTTGATTTCCTTCGCAGCATTGGCGGAACGCTGAGCAAGCTCGCGCACCTCCTGCGCCACCACGGCGAAGCCACGACCGGCCTCACCTGCCCTGGCTGCCTCGACGCCAGCATTCAGTGCCAGAAGATTGGTCTGGAACGCGATTTCGTCAATGACGCTGATGATCTGGCCGATCTTCTTGGAGGAGTCTTCGATGCGGTTCATGGCATCGACAGCGTTGCGAACGATATCGCCAGAGCGGCCAGCGCAGGACTTCGTTTCGGTTACCATCTGGCGCGCTTCGTTAGCCCGCTCCGATGCGGTGCGGACCGTCGAGGTAATCTCGTCCAGCGCAGCTGCAGTTTCTTCCAGTGCCGCAGCCTGCTGTTCCGTGCGGCGCGAAAGGTTGCCGGTGGCTTGGCTGATGTCCGATGCTCTGTCATTGACGATATGGCTGGTGCGGGAAATTGCGCTGATGACCTCGTGCAACTCGCTAACGGCACCGTTGAAGTCGTTGCGCAGCTTCTCATATTCAAGGCCGATATCACCGACCTGTACGGTCAGGTCACCCTTGGCAAGTCGCTCAAGCGCTTGCGCAAGTTCGGCCATGGCATGCGCCTGATGATCCGATGCTGACCGCAGCGCCTCTTCGTTGCTGCGGCGTGTCTCATCGAAATTGCGCTGCTGTTCGGCTTCACGCAATTGCAACTGACTGCGTTCGTTGACGGAGTCACGAAGAACAAGCAGCGTCTTCGCCATGGCGCCAATTTCGTTGCGACGATCGATATAGTCGACTTCGGCGCTGCCATCGCCTTCCGCGATGCGGCTCATGCTCTGCTTCAGCGACGCGATCGGTCGCGTCACACCGCCGACCACGAAGGCGGCTGCGGCAAGCACGACGATGGCGCTGACAGCACAGATACCCGCAATCCACAGTGCCTCTTGCCAGAATGCAGCTTTCAAATCGTCCACATAAACGCCGGTACCGACGATCCAGCCCCAGGGGGCAAATCCGGCGACATGAGAAAACTTTTCGACAGGGTCCGGCGAGCGGGGTTTCGGCCAGTAATAATCGACAAAGCCCTTGCCGCTGTTCTTGACGGTGTTGACAAACTCCACGAACAGAAATTTGCCATTCGGATCCTTGTTGCCGGACAGGTCGGTACCAACGAGCTCGGGCTTGATGGGATGCATCACCATCTTTGGCCCCATATCGTTGATCCAGAAATAACCACTACCATTGTCATAACGCATTGAGGCAATGATGGCCTTGGCCTGCTGCTGAGCAACGTCACGTGTCAACGCACCGCTTTTTTCCATGCCATGGTATAGAGCAAGAATACCGACACCATTTTGCGTCATGGATTCCAGTCCTGCTTTGCGCTCCCGTTCCATTCCTCCGTAACTACCGTACAGACTGAAGGTAAGAGCAGCCGCCATCATCATGAAAAACAACACAACCAGCGCGTAGAGACGCATCGAAATCTTCATATGCTTCAAGTTATTTACCCCCCTAGTCGTAAAAACATAAGGAAGATTAGTCCATATATATTGATTATGGATAAACCTGAATTAGCTACAGCTAACGTGAATACAGCAAAATAATTTTCTAATCAGACGAAGTTTCATTGGAGATACACTGTAGTGACGCTTCAGGATTTTCGAGTTTCCATGAAATCCACATCTATAGCTCGAAAGCCAAAGATAGTTAGGGGAAAATAGTTTATCGGGGTCCAACGCCATCGTAAGAGAAAGGAAGCGTTAATCATCGGCGCGTAGCCTTATGGCACACATCGACCACGAACGGGGTAACCCATGGCCAAACCAGCTTTCCGCTTCACCCACTACGACCTGAAGGAAGTGCGCGTCGGCGCGGTCATCGAGGTATCGCTGAATGCCGTCAACAATGTGCGGTTGATGACCTCGGGCAACTATCAGCGCTTCACGGAAATGCTGGACTTCAAGTATCTGGGCGGCGTGGCCAAGAAATCACCCATCCGTGTCACCATTCCCGAAACATCGCACTGGCACCTTGTCGTTGATTGCGAAGGCCATCACGCGCTAGCCGAGTCAGCGGTGAAGATGCTGCCACCACGGGCGATGCCGATGTTGCGTGAAAAGTCCCCAGCAACGGCGTAAGCGCAAAAGCGCAAAGCGCGCTATTTGCCGTTGCGTTCGCGGCGCAGCTTCGCCCACCAATCCAGCCGTTTACGGATATCCCGCTCAAAGCCGCGATCCGGCGGATCGTAGAACGTCGTGCGGCCCATTTTCTCCGGGAAATAGTCCTGCCCTGAAAAAGCATCCGGCTCATCGTGGTCGTAACGATAGCCATCGCCATAGGCTTCGCTCTTCATGAGCTTGGTCGGAGCGTTGAGAATGTGCTTCGGTGGCAGCAGCGAACCATTCTCCTTGGCTGCCCGCATTGCAGCTTTATAAGCCGTGTAGACAGCATTGGATTTGGGAGCAGTCGCCAGATAGACACAGGCCTGCGCCAGCGCCAGTTCACCTTCCGGAGAGCCGAGATAGTCGTAAGCATCCTTGGCGGCATTGCAGACGACAAGCGCCTGCGGGTCGGCAAGGCCGATGTCTTCCACCGCCATCCTCACCAGCCGCCGTCCGAGATAGAGCGGGTCTTCACCGGCATCCAGCATGCGCGCCAGATAGTAAAGCGCAGCATCGGGATCCGACCCGCGAACGGATTTATGGAGCGCGGAGATGAGATTGTAATGACCGTCCTGCGCCTTGTCATAAACCGGCGCGCGACGCTGCACGATGTGCGTCAGACCTTCGGTATCGAACACCTCATCCTTGCGGACAGCACGCCAGACCTCTTCCGCCATCGTCAGCACGGCACGCCCATCACCATCCGCCATGCGAATGAGCGAGGCGCGGGCATCGTCCGTCAGCGGCAGCGGCTTTTCCTCGACGCTTTCGGCACGCGTCAGAAGCTCGGCAAGGCTTTCATCGTCATGCGACTTGAAGGTCAACACCCGTGCGCGCGACAGCAAAGCGGCATTGAGCTCGAAAGACGGGTTTTCCGTCGTCGCGCCGACGAGAATGATTGTGCCGTCTTCCATGACGGGCAGAAAACTGTCCTGCTGGGCGCGGTTGAAGCGGTGGATTTCGTCCACGAACAGCAATGTTTGCCGTCCGTTCATGCGCCGGGTTCGGGCGCTTTCGAAGACCTTCTTGAGATCGGCAACGCCTGAAAAGATAGCGGATATCTGCTCGAAGGCCAGCCCCGCCTCGCCGGAAAGAAGACGCGCAACCGTTGTCTTTCCGGTGCCAGGCGGTCCCCAAAAAATCATGGAGCCCAGCGAGCCGCTGTCGATCATGCGGCGCAGAACGCCCTCTTCACCCGTCAGATGCGGCTGGCCCGTGACCTCGGCAAGCGTGGTCGGGCGCAGCCTGTCGGCCAAAGGCCGCCGGTTGGCGACCTCCGGTGGAATCTGCGGAGCGAAGAGATCGCCGCTCATCGCAGGAATTGCCGGATGCGCTGACCATCGCGGATGATCTCAAGACGCCAAAAGCCGGGATTGTCTTCCAGCGCTTTTTCGACAGTCGCTGTAGACGTCATATCCGTACCGTTCAGCGAAACGATGATATCCTTTGGCTGGAAGCCAACGCGGGCGGCTGGGGAGTTGCGCTTCACGTCCACGATGATGACACCCGAGGTGGTGGTCGGCATCCGCAACTCGTCGGCAAGCTTGGGCGAAAGATTGGCAACAGTCGCGCCTGCAAACGGATTGCGCCCTTCCAGCAGGCGTTCATCGCGCGGTGCCGTCTCAGGTGCCGTATCAAGCGCGATGGTAACGTTTTTCTCCTTGCCCTTGTCGATCAATGTCAGGGTCGCAGATTTGCCGATGCCAGCCGTTGTCAAACGGTAGCCCAGCGCATCCGGGTGTTCCACCTGGATGCCGTTGACCGCCGTAATCACCTGCCCGGGCTCAATACCCGCCTTTTCGGCCGGCCCGTCCTTGACGACGCCAACCACGAGCGCGCCGCGAGCACGCTTGAGACCCAGCGCTTCGGCCACTTCGGATGTCACAGGATCGAAGGTCGCACCGACATAGGGACGCTGGAAGCTCGCTTCACCTTTTTCGGCAGCAGCGAGAAACACCCGCACCAGATTGGCCGGAATGGCAAAGCCGATACCGTTGGAGCCGCCACCCCGTGAAAAGATGGCCGTGTTGATACCGATCAACTCGCCCGCCATGTTCATCAGAGCACCGCCAGAGTTGCCGGGGTTGATGGACGCGTCCGTCTGGATGAAAAAGCCGAAATCGCCCTGCGTAACCTGATTGCGCGCAAGCGCCGAAACGATACCGCTCGTGACCGTCTGTCCGACGCCAAACGGGTTACCAATGGCGAGAACGAGATCACCGACCTCGGTCGCATCGGAATTGCCGAGCGGCAGAACGGGGAACTGCTCCTTGGCATCGATTTGCAGGACGGCGAGATCGAGACGGTCGTCCTTCAGGAGAACTTTTGAGGCAAACTCACGCCCATCGGCCAGCGCAACCTTGATGTCATCAGCACCATCGATGACGTGATTGTTCGTTACAACCAGTCCGCTCGCCGTGGCGATGACGCCCGAGCCGAGCGAAGACTGTTTTTCAGTGCGGTTTGGCGATTGCTGGCCAAAGAACTGCTCGAAGAAGGGATCGCCTGCAAAGGGTGAGGCCCGCTTTTGAACGAGGCGTTCGGCGTAAACATTGACCACGGCGCCTGCCGTGCGCTTGACCAATGGTGCAAAGGAAAGCTGCATTTCCGCGGTGCTGGCAGGCACCGTTTTATTGTCTTGCGCCTGCACGGAGACCGGCAGAACCAGCATCGTCGCAACAAGTCCGGTGGTTAGATAGTTCAACATGCTCGGCATGTGATTCCTCATCGTCATCAATATGATGGAGTTATAACGCTTGAGCCTATAAATCAAAGGGCGGCAAGATCATGACGGACTGTGTGTTAAACGCCGATATGGAACAAGTTGCCATGTTTCCCGCTTTAGACGGCTTATAAGACCGTTTATGGAAAAGAGATCCTCATGCATTTCAAGAAACAGGTTCTTGCTGCTCTTATTGTCGTCGCCTCATATTCCCATGGCTCACCCGTCGGCGCTGCCAGCTTCGATTGCGCCAAGAAAGATCTCGCCGCCGATGAAAAGACGATATGTGAAAACCTCGCGCTGAACGATCAGGACGTGCGCATGGCCACGACCTTCGACATCGTCACACAATTGATGGCGATGGGTGCGCGCGACGAGCTGAAAACGCAGCAAAGCGAATGGCTGAAACACCGCCAGAGCTGCGGCGCAGACGTCGCCTGCCTGACCACCGCCTATGACGAGCGCATGAAGAAACTCAGCGAAGCCTTCCAGAACATCAACAGACCGCTCTAAACTGCTGAAATGATTCCAGCCATCAGCCCGTGTAACTGGTCCCTGTATCCGGTGCGGGCTGATGGAGCATCCTCACGCGACGTCATCACGACAGACACCTTCCTCGAAGGCACGATGTAGAGCATCTGCCCGCCATAGCCCCAGGCGTAATACACCGTCTCGCCCGCCATATCCTTGATGAACCAGCAATATCCATAACCATCGCCGTTGAAGACGGAGTTGGTTCGCTGTGTCCAAGACTGGTCGACCCAGCTCTGCGACACAATACGCTTCCCATTCGGTGCCACCCCGCCGCGGCGATAGAGTTCGCCAAAGGCAAGCAACGAACGCGCTGTCATCGCCATCTGGTTGCCGCCAAGATAAATGCCCTGCGGATCGCGCTCCCAGGAGCCGATGGAAAAGCCATCCAGTGGTGAGAACCAGTCACGCGCCAAGGCCAATGTCGATTTGCCGGATGCCTTGGTCAGAATGGCCGACAGTAAATGTGTGGACCCCGTGGAATAGAGCATCCCACCACCCGGCTCTCCCGCAAACCCGGAACCGAGCGCCATGCGCACCCAGTTTCCGCTGGAAACCCAACGTCCATAATTCGGACCTGACATGCGCTCCAGACCGGATTGCATCGAGAGCAGGTTGCCGATGGTGATACGTTCAAGGCGCGGATCGGGCTTGGCCGGAAAATCTGTCCGAAGAACGGATGATATCGGCTGATCGACACTCTCCAGGATTTTCCGGTCTATCGCTATGCCCACCAAAGCGGAGATGATGGATTTCGAGGCGGACTTTATATTGGTCGAGCCGTTCAATGATGCGCCGTGATAGGCACGGCTGGCGACTTCCTTGCCATCGATGGTAACAATGACCGTCTTCAGGCTATCCAGCGCATCGGCATTTTCGATCAGCTTCGACACGCCATCGCGCGTTTGCGCCCGAACGACTGAAGCAAGTGGGAGTGAGGCGATGAGGGCAAGTGCTGTGCGGCGTTTCATGGTGCCTAAGGTAGTAACTTTCGAAACCGGCAGAAGGCCTGTCACTCGTTTGTGACCTCGCCCAGCGGCGACAAAGTACAAGCGAACAAGGGCTTAACATGTTTGTTTGACTCGGTTAGGCAACGCCTTGAATCGTTTTCTAACGGCTATTCTTCGTAAATCATCTTCTTTGTCATGCCACCGTCAAGCACCATAACCTGCCCGGTCATGAAGCCAGCGCTGGCGAGATAAACAACAGCATCGGCAATGTCCTTCGGGCGACCGACCCGGCCAACCGGATGTTGATCATGATCTTCTTTGCGCAAATCCGTCTCGTTGGTTATCCAGCCCGGCGCAATCGCATTCACCCGTATCTTTGGCCCAAGGCTGACGGCCAACGCATGTGTCAGCGCCACCAGCCCGCCCTTGGATGCCGCGTAGGCCTCGGTCTCCGGCTCCGACATGAAGGCCCGCGTCGAAACAATGTTGACGATGCTGGCACCCTCACCCATCAGAGGAACCGCGGACCGCGTCATCAGAAAAGCCCCGGTCAAATGGCTATCCGTCACCCTTCGCCAGTCAGCCAGCGACAGCTCGTGGATCGAACCATTGTTCGGCCCGGCGATACCGGCATTGTTGACGAGAAGCTCCAGCCCGCTCCAGCCAAGCTGCGCGAAGGCCTCCGCGACAGAGGGCTCATTACCGACATCACAATGAATATACTGCGCACCCGTCTTGCTCTCATTGATATCGAAGGATGCAACGGCCCAGCCTTGATCGAGAAGTGTCTCGATAATTCCTGCTCCGATCAATCCAGCTCCGCCTGTTACGATTGCGCGCTTCATGTGTTTTCCAGTTCTTACGTCATCACTGGTCAGCCAACGTGCTGAAGGAACAGCAGTTCCGGTGTAAAAGTTACAGTTGGCATAATTGCCCGCATGGGACATGCTGCGATCCATGCGACAAACAGATAGAACCGTGCCGCGATTGGTGTCGGACCGCCTCATCCTCCGGCCCTTCGGCATGGCTGATGCGCCTGCATTGGCACGCATTACCAGCGATCCGCTGTTGCTGCGAAACCTCCTTCGAACCGTCTATCCGTTCACCGTCGAAAATGCGCGAGACAGAATACGGCGCTTTCAACAGAAGAGCCTGCCGGTTTGGGCCATCGATAACGGCCAACTCATCGGTCTCATCGGCCTTGCCGGAGAATTCGGGCTTTGGGTGGGTCGAATCGCTTGGGGCAAAGGTTACGGCGAAGAAGCCGCGAGGCTGGTCATCGACCATGCCTTTACGGAAATGAAAATGACAAAGCTTCAGGCCAACCCCATCTGCGATAACAGGGCATCTTGTCGTCTGATGGAGAAGCTTCGATTCACAAACGTCGGGAGAGCGCAGTCATTCTGCGTACAGCGAAAAAAGGTGGTGTCGCTGAGACGTTACGAGTTGAAAAATCATTCGGCGTAAGAGCGCGAACTGCTCCACTCGACGTTATCCTCGGGTTGGTCCCGAGGATAACGTCGAGTGTTGAGACTTATTCTGGCAAAATGCGAACAGCGCCTTTATCCGCACTCGAAGCAAACGCCGCATAAGCCTTCAGTGCCGTCGTGACATTGCGCTTGCGCTGCTCTGCTGGCTTCCAGCCTAACTGGTCCTGCTCTGCGCGGCGTGCTGCGAGTTCCGCATCTGAAACCTTGAGGTTGATCGTCCGGTTCGGAATGTCGATCTCGATGGTGTCACCCTGACGCACGAGGCCGATGGCACCGCCTTGGGCGGCTTCCGGGGAAGCGTGGCCAATGGAGAGGCCGGAGGTGCCGCCGGAGAAGCGACCATCGGTAATCAGCGCGCAGGCTTTGCCGAGACCCTTGGATTTCAGATAGCTGGTCGGATACAGCATTTCCTGCATGCCGGGGCCGCCCTTAGGGCCTTCATATCTGATGACGACGACATCGCCAGCCTTGACGTCGTTGGACAGAATACCCTTCACGGCTGCGTCCTGGCTTTCGTAGACAACGGCGGTGCCGTTGAATTTCAGAATGGATTCGTCCACACCTGCAGTCTTCACGATGCAACCGTCCAGCGCGATGTTGCCGTAAAGAACGGCCAGACCGCCATCCTTTGAGAACGGCTTTTCAACCGAGCGGATAACGCCGTTTTCACTGTCCGTATCCAGCTCGTCCCACCGCGAGGACTGGCTGAAGGCAACCTGCGTCGGTACGCCGCCAGGGGCAGCCTTGAAGAACTGACGCACGCTTTCGCTGTTGGTGCGGGTGATGTCCCAACGGTTGATGGCGTCGCCGAGGGTCGCTTCGTGGACGGTGTAGCAATCCGTATTGATCAATCCGCCGCGTTCCAGTTCGCCCAAAATACGCATGATGCCGCCTGCGCGGTGAACGTCTTCCATGTGCACGTCACTCTTGGCAGGCGCGACCTTGGAGAGGCATGGCACGCGGCGCGACATCCGGTCGATGTCTTCCATCGTAAAATCGACATCGCCTTCGTGCGCGGCCGCCAGAATATGCAGCACGGTGTTGGTGGAACCACCCATGGCGATATCGAGTGCAATCGCGTTTTCGAACGCGGCCTTTGTGGCAATAGAACGTGGCAGGATGGTGTAATCATCCTGCTCGTAATGGCGCCGCGCCAGATCGACGATCAGATGGCCGGCCTCAACGAACAGGCGCTTGCGATCCGAGTGGGTGGCAAGCGTGGAACCGTTGCCGGGCAAGGCCAGACCCAGAGCTTCCGTCAAACAGTTCATCGAATTGGCCGTGAACATGCCGGAGCACGATCCGCAGGTCGGACATGCGGCACGCTCGATGGTGTCCACTTCCTCATCGGTCATCTTGTCATCGGCAGCCGCAACCATCGCGTCCACGAGATCGAGCGCAACGGTTTTGCCGTGCAGCACAACTTTGCCCGCTTCCATCGGACCGCCCGACACGAAAACGGCAGGGATGTTGAGGCGCATGGCGGCACTCAGCATGCCGGGGGTGATCTTGTCGCAGTTGGAAATGCACACCATCGCATCTGCACAGTGCGCATTGACCATGTATTCGACAGAGTCGGAAATGATCTCACGCGATGGCAGCGAGTAGAGCATGCCATCGTGACCCATGGCGATGCCGTCATCGACTGCGATGGTGTTGAATTCCTTGGCAACGCCGCCAGCGGCTTCGATTTCGCGCGCCACCAACTGACCGAGATCCTTCAGATGGACGTGGCCCGGGACGAACTGTGTGAAAGAGTTGACGACTGCGATGATCGGCTTGCCAAAATCGCCGTCTTTCATGCCGGTCGCGCGCCAAAGGCCACGCGCACCGGCCATGTTGCGGCCGTGGGTTGTCGTTCTAGAGCGATAAACTGGCATGGGCTTATTCCTCGATGTTTTCCATATGAAGGCGCGTGCGCGATGCAGTCTGCTCACACCTTCGCTTTTGAAAGCTTTCTACGCGAAAGCCAGCTGCCTGTCACTGTCACCTTGCAGCAAAACAGTACGGTTCGGTACGGTACGGATTTTATAGAGATCAGAGTGTTATCGTCTTACTCTGCTGCATCCCGTAGCACTGCATCATGGCCCGGTTCGAAATCCGCCAGGAAATTCTTGTGGTTCGGGCACTGCGACAGGCATTGATGGAACGCATCGATCAACCACTGCGCCGCTGGGCCCGCTGGTGTGTCGGACTTGCGCAGGGCGTAGAGCCCATACTCTCCGCCTTCATATGCATCCAGTTTTAGCGCCTTCAACACGCCGTTGATAATGTCGTTGCGAACGACCGATGCCGGAAGACCACCCCAGCCCAGCCCGCCCCTGATGAGCTGATATTTGGTCGTGATGTCACTCACGCGCCATTTTTTGTACGATAAAACATTGAAATCCCGGCCTTTGGTCAACCCGGATGCGTCTGTCACGACTAGCTGCACCTCTTCGCGGACATCCGCGAGTGTCAAAGGTCGATCCAGCAAAGCAAGCGGATGGTCGGCGGCAGCGACGGGCACCATGAAGGAATGGCCAACCTTGTCGATGATCAAACCATCATCCTGATGGAACATCGCGCCGCCAATACCGATGCCTGCCTTACGGTTCAGCACCATATCCATGACCATGCCAAGCTCCCCCACATTCAGATTGAGGGAGACGGTGGGAAAATGGTCCCTGAAATTACGCAAAACGAAAACCACGGCCTCGGCAGGTACCATGGTGCTGATGGCGAGATTGACCTCCGCTTCCAGCCCCTGCTTCAATCCCTTTGCCCGGGCGCGCATATCCTGAAGCCCGGCGACGATGCGCCGGGCATGTTCCAGCATCGCAGCACCTTCTGCCGTCAGTTTCGGCTGGCGCACGCCATTTCTCTCGAACAGCGTTACTTCAAGCTGTGCTTCGAGATTGGCAATCGTGTAACTGACGACCGATTGCGCCCGGTTCAAAGCTCTTGAAGCAGCAGAGAAGCTGCCGGTTTCGGCAACACTCAAAAACACCTGCAACTGGTCCAGGGTAGGATTAGCTTCCATCGTCCATCCACTTCATCGATAGGTCACTTCAAGATTATCACAGTTTTCTAGATGACAACATTGAATGATATAAACGGCAACCATCGGGCCGCTCTGCCCGTCTGAACGCCTAGAGTTGAAAAAAAGGATATTTCAAATGTCGAAGATTCTCCTGATTACCTCGAGCCCACGCGCTGAAGAATCATTGTCGAACAAGTTCGCTGGCGAGCTTGCCGCCAAGCTTCAGGCACAGACGAACGGCACGATCACGCATCTCGATCTCGGCCAGAACCCGATCCCGCATCTCGACACCGTCACCACATCCGCCATCCGCAAGGCACCGGCTGACCGCAACGCTGAAGAAGCTGCAGCGGCCAAGAATTCTGACGAGCGTGTAGCAGAACTGCTTGCAGCCGACACCATCGTGATCGGCACGGGCCTCATCAACTTCAACATCTACTCCGGCCTCAAGTCCTGGATCGACGTGGTCGCCCGCGCTGGCCTGACCTTCACCTACACCGAATCCGGTCCTGTTGGCCTTGCAACCGGCAAGAAGGTCTACATCGTTCTGTCGTCTGCCGGCGTTTACTCGGAAGGCCCAGCAGCGCCTCTGGAACACGCTGTTCCCTACCTGAAGAGCGTTCTTGGCTTCATGGGCATGACCGACGTTGAAGTCGTTCGCATCGAAGGCCTGGCCTTTGGTCCGGAAGCTGCCGAAAAGGCCATTGCGTCTGCAAATGCCAAGGTCGAAGAGCTGGCCAAGGCTGCCTAATGAAAAAAGCGGCGCTTTCAAAGCGCCGCCTTCATCCTTCTCTTAACGGCTGCGAGGTTCTCGCGGCCGTTATTTTTTGTCGCTGAACAGCGAAGCCCCGCTCTGGTCGATGATCAGTTTCGCTTTGCGAACTGTGCATTCGACGGCGTCGTCCATGTTGGTAAACACGTCGGCCCGCACGAATTCATGCGCAAGCGTTTCCTCGCCCACCTTTTTTTCGATGCGCCCGGCCAGACGGAATTGGCTTCCCTCTTTCAACGGCGTCGCAAAGATCACGAAATCCTTGTAGGGATGCGCTTCCGACGTTTCTGCTTTTTTAGGAGCGTCATCGGATGCGGAGCCGAAGCCGGAAAAGAGTTTCGAGAAGAATGAAGCCATTGTTTTACCGTCCTGTTGTCTTGTCCGAAATCAGATGATCAGATTGGCGAGGATGTCGTTTTCGGTGATGTCCTCGTAACCCAGACCGGCGGCTTCGAACCGCTCGAACAACCCCTGGAAATTTTGAGGTTCCGTGGTTTCGATACCGATCAGAATCGAGCCGAAGTTGCGTGCGGACTTCTTCAGATACTCAAAACGCGCAACGTCATCATCGGGTCCAAGAAGATTGAGGAAATCGCGCAAGGCACCTGGACGCTGCGGCAGGCGCAGAATGAAATATTTCTTCACGCCAGCATAACGCATGGCACGCTCTTTCACATCCGGCAGTCGGTCGAAGTCGAAATTACCACCGGAGACGACGCAAACCACGCGCTTGCCTTCCAGCCGTTCACGACCCAACTCCTCAAGCGCTGCAATTGACAGCGCACCGGCAGGCTCGAGCACCACGCCTTCCAGATTGAGCATATCGATGATCGTCACGCAGATCGCATTTTCAGCAATGAGCTGAACCTGCTCCGGCGGAAAATGCTTCAACGCCTCGAAATTCAGATCTCCGATACGCGCCACTGCGGCACCATCGACGAAATTATCGATCTTGGAGAGCGTGACGGCCCTGCCCTCCGTAAGGCTCGTCTTCAAACTTGGCGCACCCGACGGCTCGCAAAAAATGAAGTTGCCACTCGCAACCTTGTCCGCAAAAAAGCCTGTGAGCCCGGCAGACAGTCCACCGCCGCCAACCGGCATGATCACCAGATCGGGGGCCTTATCATCCGGCAACTGGTCAATGATTTCGGCAGCAACAGTCGCCTGCCCCTCAATGATGTCCTTGTGGTCGAAAGGCGGCACCAAATAGGCGTCGGTTTCTTCCACGTAAGCGCGGGCAGCCGCATAGCACTGGTCGAAAATATCGCCCACCAGTTTGATCTTGATGAACTCACCGCCAAAGATGCGGGTCTTGTCGATCTTCTGCTGCGGGGTCGTCACCGGCATGAACACGACGCCATGCACACCGAAGTGGCGGCAGGCGAAGGCAAAGCCCTGGGCGTGATTGCCAGCGGATGCGCAGACGAAAATCTTCTCCTTGCCAGTGGTGGAAACGGCCTTGCGCAGAAAGTTAAACGCGCCTCTAATCTTGTAGGAACGAACCGGCGTGAGGTCTTCACGCTTCAGCCAAATCTCGGCTCCATACCGGCGGCTCAGATGTTCATTCAACTGCAACGGCGTTTCGGGAAACAATTCCCGAACTTCCCGCCGTGCGGCTTCTACAAGCAATTTATCCACGATTTTCAATCCATTGAATTTCAAGATGGCACCCGCTATGCCATAGGAAAAGGCCCGACACAAAGACTCTTTGCGCAACTGCGGTACGCTTCACTCGATCAAGGTTCCATTTATTGAACAGCAACCTTCTGCGCGCGGTCCTCTATATCGCTTCGATATTCGGGCTCTACATGGCGACGGCGATGTTCATTCCCGCCATGACAGATCTCTATTATGGCAATAGTGACTGGGCGGTGTTTGCCATATCCGGCTTCATGTGCGGTGGGCTGGCGCTGGCGTGCGCCTTCGCCACGCGCGCACCGATGCCCACCTTCAATAGACGGTTCGGCTTCCTCCTGGTCAATGTGCTGTGGCTGGTCTTCTCGCTGATCGGCGCCGTGCCGCTCTATCTCTCGGAACTCAACCTGAGTTTCGGGCAAGCCATGTTCGAATCCGTATCCGCCATCACGACCACCGGCTCCACCGCGATTTCCGGGCTGGATAAGGCACCGCAGGGCATTCTCATCTGGCGGTCGCTGCTCTGCTGGCTCGGCGGCATCGGTATCGTTGCGCTCGGTCTCTTCATTCTGCCGCTGCTGCGCGTCGGCGGCATGACATTCTTCCGCATGGAATCGTCAGATACCGCCAATGACCGGCCTTTCGCGCGGCTGGCCAGTTTCACCAAGGCATTCGTCGGGATTTACGTGGTCATGACGCTCGCCTGCACCATTGCGTTCGATTTCGCAGGTATGACGCATTTCGATGCGCTGAATCATGCCATGTCAGCCGTCGCAACCGGCGGCTTTTCCACCCACGACGCATCCTTTGCCTTCTTCGGTGATAATGCCGCGCTGCTGTGGATCGCGACATTCTTCCTCATTCTCGGCAGCCTGCCCTTCTCCGTCATGATCCTGCTGGCTTTGCGCGGGCGCATGGACATTCTGCACGACCAGCAGATACGCGTGTTCATCGGTTATCTCTGCGCGATCTCGCTTGCCGTCGGCATCTATCACCACGTCACGAATGGCGTATCGCTCGATGTTGCGCTCAGCCATTCCTTCTTCAACATGACGTCGATCCTCTCGACCGGTGGCTTCGCCAGCGATGACTATACGCTCTGGGGGCCTTTCGTTATTGTCGTGGCGTTTTTCGCGACTTTCATGGGCGGCTGTTCCGGCTCCACCGCCGGTGGCATCAAGGCCTACCGCTTCGTCATCGTCTACAACGTCGTGAAAACCGGTTTGAAAAAGCTGCTCTACCCCGACGCCGTCTATTCCGTTCGCTATGGCGCCCAGGTCGTGGACGCCGAAACCATCCGCAACGTGTTTCTGTTCCTGAGCTGCTTCATAGCGCTATGGATCGGCGGCAGCCTCGCCATGAGCGCAATGGGCTACGACTTCCTGACCGCAACCTCTGCGGTCGCCACGTCGCTCGCCAATGTCGGCCCCGGCCTCGGCCCCATCATCGGCCCTGCGGGCAACTTCTCCACCATCAAAGACCCTGCCCTTTACCTGCTATCACTGATGATGCTGCTCGGCCGTTTGGAGATTTTGACAGTTCTCGTGTTGTTGATGCCACTGTTCTGGAAGGGATAAAGGTCGCGTCTCAAGCGTATCGCCGTTCCTGGACCGCAAGATGGTATGGCTGGACAAGGAAATCAGCGGGAATCCCCCACTCTCGATGAAGCTTATGAACCATCTCCACGGTGAGAGCGATTTTGAGATTTTTTGGTGCGGACGGCGGGACTTGAACCCGCAAGACCAGAGGTCGGCAGATTTTAAGTCTGCTGCGTATACCGATTCCGCCACGTCCGCTTGCGGTTTTTATCTACACAGCGCAAGCGGCTGTGGTCAACGGGCAGCTGTGGTGCGAAGTCGAAATTACCCGCACCAGGATTGATTTCCCCTGCCCGCTGGCAGCGCCAGACCTTCGCGCACCAGCTGGTCGGCGAAGGAGACACCGGATCTTGAGAGCGTCGAAGCCCCGCCCATCGAGACGACCTGGAAGTTGCCGCCATTCAGCATGTCTCGCAGACGAACCTTGGCGGCAAAGCCTTTCTGGCGTTCTTCCAGGCAACGGGCCTGATCCGTCTGTGGCACGTCGATGCCCGCGAGCTTCATCTTCGCGCCCTTCAGCCAGAACGTGTTGCCATCGGCCACGCAATTGTTGAGACCCGAGCGGCCACAAAACGCGAATGTACCCGGCTTTGCACCCAGCGATACGTTCTCCACCGGCGGTCGTGATGATGGCAGCACGGCAGATGATAACTGCGTCGACGCCGCTCCGTTCGGCATTGCGATGGAGCGCGGCGGCACGGGCGCGCCACTTGGCGGAAGCGCCACGGTTTGTGTTGCGGACGGTCTCGGCCTTTCCGCGGCAACCTCCCGAGACCTTGGTTGCGGGGCAGCGGGCTTGGATACGGAAGCAACCGTATCTTTCAATTTTGGCATCAGGCTGTCGCGATGCTCGTAGACCTGAATACCGCCGACTGCGACACCGAACAGCAGCAACCAGGACCAGAGCCCGGAACCGCCAGACTTGGCGGAGGTGCGACGACGACTTGAAGGTTTTCTCTTGCTCACGGGATAACTCCTTGTCCGGGCCGCATTATCGGCCCAAGGAGTTTCGGAAAGGTTGGCATTTGAAATAAATGCCGTTCAAAAATTCAGTTTATCCCCAAATTTTATGATCGTCAGCGCACCTGATCCAGCAGTCGTTTGCATTCCAGAAGATCGAACAGCGCTTCCTGTAGGAGTGCGCGGTCATCCTTGTTGATGCTGGATTTGCCGATGGATATCTCCGGCGTGTCGTCTGAACCGTTCCCGCCGAAGCCGAAGAAACGACCACTGGGCCTGGCCTTGGGGCGACCAACGACTTCATCTTCTTCTGAAGAGGTGACACGCGGCTCCGGAGTGTCCTTCTCACCGCTGGCAGCCATAATGGCTTCCATCGTCGCCATATCACCTGAGGCGATGGCAGACACAAAGCGATTGCCATTGGTCTTGAGCAGTTTCTGCACGCCCTTGATCGTATAACCGTGGTCGTACAGAAGGTGGCGGATGCCCTTCAAAAGATCGACATCGTCAGGGCGATAATAGCGACGGCCACCGCCGCGCTTCATTGGTTTGATCTGCGGAAAGCGTGTTTCCCAGAAACGCAGGACGTGCTGTGGCAGGTCCAGATCATCCGCCACTTCACTGATCGTTCGGAAGGCGTCGGGGCTTTTATCCAAGTTCAACTCCCATTCAGACCTAAAGCAGACTTCAAAACACGCAACAAGGTATGATGCGAATCGTCTTTGTTTCAACAGCTTGGCGGTTGAAATTCAACTATCTTCACAGGAAGAAAGGAATCGCAGCGTGTAAAAACGACCGCGACTGCGAAAAAGAGCTTGGCTTAGGAGCCGGCTTTCTGGCTCTTCTGTTTCGCCTTGCGCGCCGAATGTGCCTTCAGGATGCGCTGCTTCAGAACGTTGGAAGCCTTGAAGGTCATGACACGGCGGGGAGAAATAGGGACTTCTTCACCGGTCTTGGGATTACGACCGATGCGCTCGTTCTTTTCCCGAATCTGGAAGGTAGCGAACGAGGACAGCTTGACCACCTCTCCGCGTGTAATCGCGTTACAAATCTCGTCGATGACGGTTTCAACCAGTTCGGCGGATTCAGTCCGGGACAACCCCACTTTTCGAAACACAGACTCGGCTAGATCCGCACGTGTCACTGTTTTCCCGGCCATATTTCCCCGCACCGCTCTCTTTTATTTTGCTGAACCGGGCAGAGATTATTGCCCTTGTCTCAACCGGTCAAGCAGAGTTTCCAGAATCGTTTAGGGATTTCCATTAATAGTGGCAATGGCTTACCGGGCATCGTAAAGCAAATTTACCAACGCAGCAGAACGGCACCCCATGTGAAACCGCCACCCATGGCTTCCAGCATCACCAGATCGCCCTTTTTGATGCGGCCATCGGCAGCAGCAACCGCCAATGCGAGCGGAATGGAAGCGGCAGATGTGTTGCCATGCTGATCCACCGTGATCACAACCTTCTCGCCGGGAATGCCGAGTTTTTTCGCTGAGCCATCGATGATACGGCGGTTCGCCTGATGGGGCACAAGCCAGTCCAGATCATCGGCAGTCGTACCGGTCGCCTCGAATGCAGCTTCGATCACGTCGGTGATCATGCCGACCGCATGTTTGAAAACCTCACGGCCTTCCATGCGCAAATGCCCAACGGTCCCTGTCGTGGATGGGCCACCGTCCACGTAAAGTTTGTCCTTATGCGAGCCATCGGACCGAAGGTTGGATGTCAGGACACCGCGATCCGAGGTCGTACCTGCACCTTCTCCGGCTTCAAGAACAATAGCGCCAGCGCCATCGCCAAACAGCACGCAGGTCGTGCGATCCGTCCAGTCGAGAATGCGCGAAAACGTTTCTGCGCCAATAACCAGCACACGCTTGGCCATGCCGCCACGGATATAAAGATCTGCCGTTGCCATGGCATATACAAAGCCTGAACAGACAGCCTGAACATCGAATGCAAAGCCGCCGGTGATGCCAAGACGGTTCTGAATATTCACCGCCGTTGCTGGAAAGGTATTGTCAGGCGTCGACGTCGCCACGATGATGAGGTCGATGTCATCGGGCTTGATACCCGCATTTTCAAGAGCCGCGCGCGCTGCCAGCTCGCCGAGCGAAGATGTGGTTTCACCCTCACCCGCGATGTAGCGCTGCTTGATACCGGTACGCTGCACGATCCACTCGTCGGTGGTCTCTACGATCGCCTCAATGTCCTGGTTCGTCATGACGCGCTTTGGCAGCGCCGCACCGTAACCCCGTATGATTGAGCGGATCATTCTCTATTCCTCATCGACCACGAGCGCTTCAGGTGCCGGAGGCGGAAGACGTCTTGCGTGGTAAGCTTTCAAATCATTTTCTATTTTGGCTGTCAGGCCGTTATGCGCCATGTCATAGCCAACATCGACCGCAGACGCGAAGCCCATGGCATCCGTGCTGCCATGGCTCTTGATGACAATGCCGTTCAGGCCCAGAAACACGCCACCATTGACCTTGCGGGGGTCCATCTTCTCACGCAGTACGTCGAAGGCGCTTTTGGCCAAGAGATAGCCGATTTTGGCAATGAAGCTGCGGGAAATCGCTTCACGCAGCAGCGTATTGATCTGCCGGGCTGTGCCCTCTGCCGCCTTCAAGGCGATATTGCCGGTAAAGCCTTCAGTCACCACGACATCGACCGTACCCTTGCCGATATCGTTGCCCTCGACGAATCCTCGATAATCGATGGTTCCGAGGCCAGCCTCACGGATCAGCCGGCCCGCTTCGCGAACCTCTTCCTGTCCCTTGACCTCTTCGGTGCCGACATTGAGAAGGCCGACCGTCGGGCGGTCGATATCGAACAGAGCGCGGGCCATGGCACCGCCCATGATGGCGAAGTCGAGAAGTTGCTGGGAATCAGCACCAATCGTCGCGCCCACATCCAGAACGATGCTCTCGCCCTTCGTCGTAGGCCAGATGCCGGCGATGGCGGGGCGTTCGACGCGCGCCATAGTGCGCAGGCAGAATTTCGCCATGGCCATGAGAGCGCCGGTATTACCTGCGGAAACCGCAACGTCCGCCTCGCCGACCTTTACGGCTTCAAGCGCGCGCCACATGCTGGAGATATAGCGGCCACGGCGCAGCGCCTGGCTCGGCTTCTCATCCATCGCAACGGATACTTCGCAGTCGAAAAATTGTGCTTTTTCCCGAAGTTTCGGAAATTGCGCCAGAATTGGCTCACATCTGGCTTTCTGCCCGTAAAGCAGAAAAACCACATCATTATGCCGCTCCAGCGCCTTGGCAGCGCCGGGTATGGCAACATCAGGGCCAAAATCTCCGCCCATGACGTCAATTGCAATTCTGATCACGCGTCCCTGATCCTTCTTACCGCCGTGCGGTGGAATTTTGCGCGAAAATACCGTTTCCGCGCTCTCTTACAACCGAATTATTGGTGCTAACCGGATTCAGTCTTTTTTCCAGTCCTTCAACGCCGCAAAAGGCGACGGCTTTTTTTCTTCCACAAGCTTCTCTTCGCCATACCCTGCAAAATCCACATCGGGCTTGCGCGGATAAGGCTCGATGGCAAGCGCTGCGAACTCCGCCACGACGACACCGACATCGATCGTATCACCACTGAACTGGTCGGGAATATCAGGACCATCCGGGTCCAGAACGATTTCGCCCTTCTCGTCCGGCATCATGCGCGCCAGTTTCGAACCCTCTGGTACAAAAATCTGATCGATCTTTTCATCGATAACACTCGAAACCGGCTCCAGTGTGACAACACACGCCTGGGTCAAAGCAACACGCACATCACCCGTAATTTTCAATCCATCTCTTTTCCAGCGCGTCACCTGCAACTCGCTTTTCAGAGACTCGACGGACAACACGTCCCACAATTTCGCCAGTCCACTCAGCTCTTCCGGGCTGGCGGTGAGACCAATCCTGACCGGATTGGCGGAAATATGGCCTACCTTCACAGGATAGGAAAAAGGTATGTCGTCGTTGGCCGGGTGTTGCGAACTCATTGAAACCTCATAACTGCGGGACGGGCAAGGTAACCTGTCCTGTCGCGACAAGGTCTTCCGACTGCGCAGACAGGGCATGAGAGGCTGCCATCATCCAATTGGCGAGTCCGCGCATATTGGGCGTGGACGCTTCTGCCTGCGGGTATATATTGCGTGCAAGGGCTGCTGCAAGGGCTTCCACGTCTGCTGTGTCCAATGCTGCGGCGTAAGATTCAAGCCGTCCGTAAAACATGCCCGCGAATTTCTTCATGCGCTTGGGCACGCCCTGGTCCCCGATGCCAAGCTCGCGCATGGAGTGATCGAGGTCCTGGAAAAACGCATCCACGATCTCCTGCGCAATCTCCTGCCCACTGGTGGCGGAGGATTTGGTGCGCCGAAAATACAGAATCATGACGATCGCAAGCATCTCGAAACGGCCCATGACCGTATCCGGCACACCGAGATGCAGATAGAAATCGGGGTGGCGAGCCGCCGTGGTGAGCGTATGATATTGCCTGTCGACGATGGGACGATTGTTGTTTTTCTTTTTGAAAAGACCGAACACCATCGAAATTCCCGAATATTGATCGGCGAAATGGCGTCTCGCCCGTCGCGCTTGTTGCATGATTGCGAAAGCTGGTTTACCGAAGCATCCAAGAATTGCAATGCCGTTGAGGTCACGTTCATCGTCTGGCTGAAACAGTCGTAAGTAAGCGTCGCAAGAGACGTGATTTGCGAAAACCTGTTGCATTCCTTGATGAAGCGGGGAATTTCCGTCCCCGGATTGACATAATCGTGTGTACACAAGCGCTACAACACACAATGCCGGAAGGTGCCATTCATGATCGCAGTCGGGGACACGCAGGTGAGCAAGCAGACATCAGGAAAGCAGACCACGTTTGTAAGCAAGACTGCCGTGGCGATCATCATCGCATCCAGCCTCTTGTCGGCCTGCTCCAGCACCACCGATGTTTTCCACAATGGTTACGTTGCAGACGAACAGTCCCTTCAGCTCATCCCCGTCGGCTCGAGCCGAGAGCAGGTCTTGCTGACCATGGGCACGCCTTCCACCACGGCGACATTCGGCAACGAAGTGTTTTATTACATCTCTCAGAAGCGTGTGCGTAAGGCCGCCTTCATGAAGCCGAAGCTGGTCGAACAGAACATTCTGGCGATCTATTTCGACAAGAATGGCGTCGTCTCGCAGAAGGCAAACTACACGCTGCAGGACGGCAAGGTGTTCGACACCATTTCGCGCACAACGCCAACCGGCGGCAAAGACCTCACTTTCCTCCAGCAGCTATTGTCCGGTGGCACGGCAGGTGCCGGTATCGCCAAAAGCATTCTGGGTCAAACAGGCGGCAACGGCAGCAGTTTCTGATCCAACGAAGATACAATGCAAAAAGCCCGCGAGACGATCTCGCGGGCTTTTTTATGTCGTGCTTTTCAGTGTGCCAGCACGGCCAGCAGCAACAGCGCCACGATGTTGGTGATCTTGATGGCAGGATTGACGGCCGGGCCAGCGGTATCCTTGTAAGGGTCGCCAACGGTATCGCCGGTTACGGATGCCTTGTGGGCGTCGGAACCCTTGAGATGCGTGACGCCATCCTTGTCGATAAAACCATCTTCAAAGCTCTTCTTGGCGTTGTCCCATGCACCGCCGCCTGACGTCATCGAGATCGCGACGAACAGACCGTTGATGATGACACCCAGCAAGGACGCACCAAGTGCGGCAAAGGCCGACGCTTTCGAGCCGGAAATCAGCAGCACACCGAAATAGACGACCAGCGGTGCCAGCACCGGCAGCAGCGAGGGAACAACCATTTCCCGGATGGCAGCTTTCGTCAAAATATCCACAGCGCGACCGTAATCCGGCTTCTCCGTGCCCTGCATGATGCCCGGCTTTTCACGGAACTGGCGGCGGACTTCCTCAACGATGGAACCAGCCGCTTTCCCGACGGCCGTCATGGCGATGCCACCGAAGAGGTAGGGAATCATCCCACCGAACAACAGGCCTGCCACGACATAAGGGTTGGACAGGCTGAAGGAGATGTCGCCGATATCCTTGAAGTAAGGATAGAGGGCTCCATTGGCCGCAAAATACGCAAGGTCATTGGAATAGGCCGCAAACAATACGAGTGCACCAAGACCCGCCGATCCAATGGCATAACCCTTGGTGACGGCTTTCGTGGTGTTGCCGACCGCATCCAGAGCATCGGTTGCCTTGCGCACATCCGGGTTGAGACCCGCCATTTCCGCGATACCCCCGGCATTATCCGTGACCGGACCGAACGCATCGAGCGCAACGATCATGCCTGCGATACCGATCATCGCGGTAACCGCAATGCCGGTGCCGAAAAGACCGGCCAACTGATACGTCGACAGAATACCGCCGACGATGACGATGGCCGGAAGGGCTGTCGATTCCAGCGAAACGGCCAGGCCTTGAATGACGTTGGTCCCATGGCCCGTAACAGAGGCCTGCGCAATGGAATTGACCGGGCGCTTGTTGGTGCCGGTGTAATATTCGGTAATGACGACGATCAGCGCCGTCACCAGCAGACCGACGATACCGCATAGGAACAAGTTGGTGCCAGTGATGTCTTTGCCAGCGACCGCGCCGATGGACCCCCAGCCGATGGTGAGCCACGTGGCCACAGCAAGACCTGCGACAGAGAAGACGCCTGTTGCAATAAGCCCTTTATAGAGCGCGCCCATGATGGAATTGTTGGTGCCGAGTTTGACGAAGAAGGTCCCCGCAATCGAGGTGAGAGCACACACGCCGCAAATCGCCAGCGGATAAAGCATGGCGTTTTCCAGCACCGGCGCACCTGCAAAGAATATGGCCGCAAGCACCATCGTCGCGACCACCGAGACGGCATAGGTCTCAAACAGATCTGCTGCCATACCGGCGCAATCGCCGACATTGTCACCGACATTGTCGGCAATGGTCGCAGGGTTGCGTGGATCGTCTTCAGGAATACCGGCCTCGACCTTGCCGACGAGATCGCCGCCGACATCGGCGCCCTTGGTGAAGATACCGCCGCCCAGACGCGCGAAGATGGAAATCAGCGATGCGCCGAAGCCAAGCGATACCAGCGCGTCGATGACTTGACGCGAGCCGGTGGCATGGCCAAGCCCTGTAGTCAGCACAAGGTAGTAGATGGAAACGCCCAGCAGCGCGAGACCCGCCACCAGCATGCCCGTGATGGCGCCGGATTTGAAGGCGATGTCGAGGCCTGCAGCAAGGCTGTGGGATGCCGCCTGCGCCGTGCGCAGATTGGCCCGCACCGACACATGCATGCCGATAAAGCCAGCGGCACCGGACAAAACGGCCCCTATGATAAAGCCGATAGCGGCTTCTGGCGAAAGAAAGAACCAGACGGCTGCTGTGACGATGATACCGACGATTGCGATGGTAAGATATTGACGGGTGAGGTACGCCTGCGCGCCCTCACGAATATAACCTGCGATTTCCTGCATGCGTTCACTGCCCTGATCGGCATCCAGAACGCTTTTCGTTGCCCACACCGCGTACACCACGGACAGGACACCGCATAAAATTACCAATGCAATAACGGTCATTCGCACTTACCTCCTATGTGCCGGGCTCACTCCCTTCCCGGCGGGCGAAACCATGCGGGGCGCCAGGAACGGTGCCTAACGCCAAGGTAAGCCGCTTGTTCCCCTCCAAGGAAAAACGGCTTGCGTGACGAGGATGCGTTGGCGAAACCCGCCACGTCAAGTGCGAAGATGTTTGCTGGAAATCTTATCGCTCTGTTTCAGAGCGTGTTGCCGATGCAGGCCTGCACCATTGGCCGAGAGACAGCGTCGCGATCGACGGCTTCTGTACTGCAACCCCATGGCTCAACACGGCGGATGGCCGACGCGCCAAGAAGTATGACGGCATGCGGAGGAAGACATTGCGTTTGGCTTCGTTCAGTGACTTTTCGAGCCCTGAGACGAACGGCGCTCATGTCTTCCTCGATGTTCTCTAGCGCTTGACTTCGCCGCGTACCTGCTTGGCAATACGATCCAAGACTGCGTTGACAAGCTTCGGCTCATCATTTTCGAAAAACGCCCGGGCGATTTCGACGTATTCCGTAACGATCACCGCGACCGGAACGTCCTTGCGCTCCAGAATTTCGAAGGTACCAGCACGCAAGATAGCGCGAACGGTGGTGTCCAGACGCGACAGCGGCCAGTCTTCCTGCAAGGCAGAGCGAACCAGCGGGTCGATCTTCGTCTGGTCACGCACGACACCCGAAACGATGGAGCGGAACCATGAGGGATCGGCCTTCAGATAGGTCTCGCCGTCCACTTCCTGACCCAGACGATGGGCTTCGTACTCGGCGACGACTTCCATCACACCGGTGCCGCCGACATCCATCTGGTAAAGTGCCTGCACCGCCGCAAGGCGCGCCGCGCCACGCTGATTGACGGGCTTTACAGACGACTGGCGGGGCTCGGAACCGTTGTCAGTATCACTCATGCTCTCAGCCACCCAGTTTCTTTTTCAAATCGATCATCGTCAATGCAGCGCGCGCAGCAAAGCCACCCTTGTCCTTGTCGGACCGGCGCACACGCGCCCAGGCCTGGTCTTCGTTTTCGACGGTCATGATACCATTGCCGATGGCAAGCGATTCACTGACCGCGAGGTCCATCAATGCGCGAGAGGATTCGTTGGAAACGATGTCGAAATGGTAGGTCTCACCCCGAATGACCATACCAAGCGCAACGAAACCATCATATTCCGTGCCTTCATTGTCAGCACCATCAAGCGCCATGGCGATAGCGGGTGGAATTTCCAGCGCGCCGGGAACGGTAATGATGTCATAGGTGGCGCCAGCTTCGTCGAGCGCAAACTTCGCGCCATCCAGAAGTGCATCGGCCATATCGTCATAAAAACGTGCTTCCACGATGAGAAGATGAGGCTTGGACATGGGAATTTCCTGAAAAACTGCACCGGATCATCCCGGCTTTTGGCGCGGTCAAACCATGGCTTGCGCTGTTTAGCAAGCATTTTTCGTGCATGGCAGCTTATCGACTTCTCACCGCATGTTAAGATTTCGCAGTTTGATCGCAACAGGATTGTGTTTATTTCTGCGGGATAACCGCAGGAGCATCGCGTGCAAAGCATTCCCACAATTGAAACGCCCCGTCTCGTTCTGAGGCCCCACCATGTCGATGACTTCGCGGACTATGAAGTGCTCTGGGCCGATCCCGACGTGGTGCGCTATATCGGCGCAACACCTTCCACCCGGCAGCTGACATGGGCGCGGCTGCTGCGGGCGACCGGCCATTGGCACCATCTCGGCTTCGGTTTCCTCATCATCGAGGAAAAGGCGACAGGCCGTTTGATAGGGGAAGCGGGCTTTCACGAAGTGCGCAGGGACATGACACCCTCAATCGAAGGCACGCTGGAAACCGGCTGGCTGCTGTCGCCCGCCAGCCACGGCAAAGGCTACGCTCTGGAAGCGGTGACGGCGCTGATCGAATGGGCGAAGACAAAATTTCCGCATATGCCGATGACTGCGATCATCCACCCCAGCAACGTCGCTTCGCTAAAATTAGCGGCCAAGCTCGGCTTTGTTGAAACGGCCCGCACCGACTACAGCGGTGAGATCATCATTCTCTCCCGGACGGAAACTCCGCAAGTCTAGCGGCGTAGCGCGCCATCGTATCGACCTCGAAATTCACGTAGTCACCAGCCTGACGGTCGCCCCATGTGGTAACGGACAGCGTGTGGCGGATGAGGAGGACATCGAAATCCGTGCCGTTGACGGCGTTGACGGTGAGCGATGTGCCATCCAGCGCAATCGAGCCCTTTGGGGCGACGAACTTTGCGAGATGTTCGGGTGCGCGAAGACGGATGCGCACCGCCTCGCCCTCCGGTTCGATGGACAGAATTTCCGCCTTGTCGTCCACATGGCCGGATACGATGTGGCCGCCAAGTTCATCACCGATCTTTAACGCCCGTTCCAGATTGACGCGCGTATCCTTGGTCCAGCTTGCGATGGTGGTGAGACGAAGCGCTTCTTCCCACGCCTCGACTTCGAACCAGCGTTCGTTACTCCCCTGTTCGGGAAGCTTCGTAACGGTCAGGCACACGCCGCCGTGGGAAATCGATGCGCCGATATCGATGGTCTTCGGATCGTAACTGGTCGCCACCCGCAGCCGCACACCTTCCGGCAGCGCCTCAAGCTCGGATACGGTTCCGACGTCGGTGACAATTCCGGTAAACATCAAAGCGGCCTTTCAAATTCAAAACAGCGATCCAGCCCGTAAGCCGTTTCACCGACAAATGTAAATTCCTGAGGGATATCGGCACGTGTGACCGGGCTTTCAAGCCCGCCCGCACCGATGATGACAGGGCTTTCGAACAGCAGAATACGATCCACGAGCCCAGCTTCAAGGAAGGATTTTGCAACGTGAGCGCCGCCTTCGACCAGAAGTTCCGACATTCCGCGGTTGGCGAGAATGGTGAGGAGGCTGGCGACATCCGGAGTTTCCAGGATTTCGACGTGGGAGGCTTTGAGGTGTTGGCGTTTGTGCGCAAAATCCCCCTCTGGCCTGCCGGCCATCTCCCCCACAAGGGGGGAGAGACTCGGAGTCATGCCCTGCTCAGTATCTATCGCTCCAGACTGGGATACGTGGGCTAAGATAGTCTGAGACGCTCGCGGCTGGTCTGTCTCCCCCCTTGTGGGGGAGATGGCCGGCAGGCCAGAGGGGGTCTTTGCCCCAACCGCTGCCACCACCGTCTTCACCTCCCCAGCCGTCCGCACCAACTTCGAACCCATCGGCAATTCCAGTCGCCGATCCAGCACAATCCGCACCGGCGAGCGGTGCTCAAGTCCCGCAATCCGCACCGTCAATTCGGGATCATCGGACACCGCCGTGCCAATCCCGACCAGAATGGCATCGCACTGCGCCCGCAACACATGCACCGCCTGTCGGGATTCAGGACCGGTAATCGCCACCTGCCCCGCCCCCACGCGGCCGATCATGCCATCCGCAGAAATGGCCAGTTTTAAAATCACATGCGGACGGTTCTTCACCTTACGCGTGAGATATCCGGCCAGCACACGCTGGCCCTCAACCCGCAACAAACCGGCTTCAACCTCAATTCCCGCATCCCGCAAAATTTGATAACCCCGCCCGGAAACCCGCTCATCCGGGTCATCGACGGCAACAACCACACGGGCAATGCCGAAATCCACCAGCGCGTTGGCACAAGGTGGTGTTCTGCCGTAATGGGAGCATGGTTCGAGCGTGACATAGGCTGTCGCACCCCTCGCCGCCTCGCCCGCAATCTCCAGCGCCTGACGCTCCGCATGCGGGCGACCGCCAATCGCAGTCACGGCTTGCGCGATGATCTCGCCATGCTTGACGAGAACGCAGCCGACGGAGGGATTGATATCGGTGAGGCCAATATGGCGGCGGGAAATCTCGATTGCCCGTGCCATGAACCGTTCATCATCGGCGCGGGTCGTCACGTTTTACGCTCCGGCGTCCGTATCACGCGCAATCTTGGCGTTGATCTCAGCGATCACGTTCTCGAAATCCTCGGCATGGCTGAAATCGCGATAGACCGATGCATAGCGCACGAAGGCCACGTCATCGAGCCCCTTCAGCGCTTCCAGCACCTGCAAACCGATTTCTTCCGATGGAATTTCCGTCTCGCCCGAGCTTTCCAGACGCCGCGCGATGCCTGATACCGCGCGTTCTATGCGGTCGCGGTCCACCGGGCGCTTGCGCAGTGCGATCTCGAAGGACCGCACCAGCTTTTCGCGATCGAACGGCAGCTTGCGACCGCTTTTCTTGATAACCATCAACTCGCGCAATTGCACGCGTTCATAGGTCGTGAAGCGACCGCCGCAATCCGGGCAGATGCGCCGCCGGCGAATGGAGGTGTTATCCTCTGCCGGACGCGAGTCCTTGACCTGCGTATCTTCCGAGCCGCAAAAAGGGCAGCGCATCTGCTTATTTCCTTCGTTCTTACATTCTGTTCAAGAATTGTTGCGGATGTGGCGAAAATGGCAATTTCGAGAACCGGAGCGGAGCGTACTCAACGTACGTGAGCACCGGAAGCGCAGACATTGCCATTTGCAGCCCATCAGCGGCAATTATGGAATAGACTGTTACAGGTATGGGTACATCGGGAAACGGTCGGTCATCGCGACCACCTTTTCACGAACGGCAGCTTCAACAGAAGCATTGCCTTCATCCGAGTTGGCAGCCTTGAGGCCATCCAAAGTCTCGACGATCAGCTTGCCGATTTCGCGGAATTCCGCTTCCTTGAAGCCGCGTGTCGTACCGGCTGGTGTGCCGAGACGCACACCGGAGGTGACGAAAGGCTTTTCAGGGTCGAACGGGATGCCGTTCTTGTTGCATGTGATGTAGGCGCGACCGAGTGCGGCTTCCGCGCGCTTGCCAGTGGCGTTCTTCTTGCGAAGATCGACCAGCATCAGGTGGTTGTCGGTACCGCCGGAAACAACGTCCAAACCGCCTTCAATCAGCGTTTCGGCCAATGCCTTGGCGTTCTTGACGACCTGGGCTGCGTAATCCTTGAACTCTGGCTGCAAGGCTTCACCGAAGGCAACGGCCTTGGCGGCGATGACGTGCATCAGCGGGCCGCCCTGAAGGCCGGGGAACACAGCCGAGTTGAACTTCTTGGCCAGATCCTCGTCATTGGTCAGGATCATGCCGCCGCGCGGGCCGCGAAGCGACTTGTGCGTGGTGGTGGTCGCAACGTGGCAATGCGGGAACGGCGAAGGATGCTGGCCACCGGCAACGAGACCGGCGATATGCGCCATGTCGACCATGAGGTAAGCGCCAACTTCATCGGCAATCTCACGGAAACGCTTCCAATCCCAGGTACGGGAATAAGCCGTGCCGCCCGCCAGAATAAGCTTTGGCTTGGTTTCCTTGGCCTTGCGCTCGACTTCGTCCATGTCGAGGAGGTTGTCGCCTTCGCGTACGCCGTAAGAGACGACGTTGAACCATTTACCGGACATGTTGACCGGCGAGCCATGAGTCAGGTGACCACCGGAATTCAGGTCGAGACCCATGAAGGTATCGCCCGGCTGCAGCAGCGCGAGGAACACGGCCTGGTTCATCTGGCTACCGGAGTTTGGCTGAACATTGGCGAAGTTGACGCCGAACAGCTTCTTGGCGCGTTCGATGGCAAGTTCTTCAGCAATGTCCACAAACTGGCAGCCGCCGTAGTAGCGCTTGCCCGGATATCCTTCGGCGTATTTGTTGGTCATGATCGAACCCTGCGCTTCAAGCACGGCGCGGGAAACGATGTTTTCGGAGGCGATCAGCTCGATCTCGTGGCGCTGACGACCCAGCTCTTTCTCAATCGCGCCGAAGATCGTCGGATCGGCCTCGGCAAGCGGGCGGGAGAAGAAGGCATCTGTATTCGTCATGATGAGAGCTCCTGAAACAGTCATGCGATGGCGTCTTAACGCCCTGCCCTTTCAAGAGCAAGACAGCCTGCGAGATTTGCCCGTCAAACTGCGACCTTCCCATAAATAATTGCCCGATTGATCCGCCAATCAACCAAAAGAAAAGCCGCGCTTCGAAAAACGCGGCTTTCCGAGCATTCAAATGGCAAGATCAGTTACGCGGCAAAAGATCGTCGTCGATCGAACCCGAAGGCTGTTCCTGGGTGTTGGTGGTGTTGAGCGCCAGTTCGGCGTTGCCGTCCTTGCTGTAGATGTCGTCGCGGAACTGCACCACGCGATCGCGTGTCGACCATGCCGTGATGTAAACGAAATACACCGGAATTTCCTGCGCAAGCTTGATCGGCGTGTTGACGCGGCTGGCGATGACGCGCTCGATTTCCTGTCGCGACCAGCCGGGCGTGTCACGCAGCATCCAGGATGTCAGGTCGCGAACGTTCTGCACGCGAACACAGCCGGAGGATTCGAAACGCATCAGCTTGTTGAACAGACCCTGCTGCGGCGTATCGTGCATGTATTCGTTGTTGGGGTTGTGGAAGTTGATCTTGGTCGAGGACATGGCGTTGTTCTTGCCCGGGTCCTGACGGAACATCAGGTTCGGAGCCTTCGGCGCATTCCAGTTGATCGTCGTCGGCGACACTTCCTGTCCACGGCCATCCAGCAGACGGATGTTGTTGCGCTCCAGATAGGTCGGGTCCTTCTGCATCAAAGGAACGATGTCCTTTTCGATGATCGAGCGCGGCGCGGTCCAGTAAGGATTGAGAATGATCTCGTAAATCTTGGAATTGATGATGTGAGTCGGACGGCTGTCACGACCGACAACCGCAGTGTTGCGAAGAACGACGCGGTTGTTCTCGACGGCTTCGATGGAAGCAGCCGGGATGTTGACCATGACGTGGCGCGGACCGAGATCACCCGACATCGTGTTGATGCGAACAAGGTTGGTCTGAAGCTGGCCCAAACGAATCTGCGCGGAAACATTGAGCGCCTTCAACGTGTATTCACCGATAACGCCATCAGCGGGAAGCCCGTGGCGTGCCTGGAACCGCTTCAACGCACCATCGACGTAGGAATCGAATGCGCTGGAAATCCCGGCTTCACGCGGCAAATCGCCGGAAATCATCAGGCGCTGACGCAAGGCCTGAACGGACGGATCGCTCACGCCGATCTGAAGCTTCTGCTGGCTTGAAGGAACCTCCGGCCAGCCACCGTTCGAAACGATCTGCTGATACTGCATCACCGCCTGCTGGACGAAAGCAGGTGATTCCGGGCTCAGCACCGGCGTATTGGATGCAACACCAACGGCAGCGCGGGAAGAGTTGGCGTCGAACTGGTCATCCCAGTTACCACGACGCGATGAACCGATCAGATCGTTGAACGCATCCTGCGCAAAAGCCGGTGCAGCGAGCGCGACGGCGCCCAGCGAAACAGCGGAGCGCAGCATAGCGCGTCGAGATAGAACATCGGGGACGATTTTTTTTGTCATTGCACCTACCAGCCACATTATCAGGCATCATAAACAATGCCTAAAACCACATCGTTAACAAACACGTATAAACGCGCCTGCCGGCAGGATTGACTCAATGCGAACTTTCGGATGACGCATGACGCGAACACAGGAGAAACCGCCGGCTCCTTCGCTTTTGGCGGTCCCATACCAATATGGCCAATTCGTGTCACCTGAAGGTGCCTCACGAACCCGTGTTGCCACGTGATTTTGCCTATGCAGCGCACAAAAATGCAACAAGCCGGATGCGCCCCCACATCCGGCTTTGCTTGATGGTCTGATATTGCTGGCCGATTACAGGCGGTAAGCGATGCTGTCGTTCCAGAAACGGTCCAGACGCTGGAGCATCTTGTTCATTTCGGCGAATTCGCCAGTGCCGATGCCGCCGACTTTTTCGATGGAGCCGATGTGGCGCTCATAGAGGCCTGCTACGGTTTCGGCGATGTCCTGGCCCTTTTCGGTCAGGCTGATGCGAACCGAGCGGCGGTCGATGCGGGAGCGCTGGTGGTTGATGAAGCCGAGGTCTACCAGCTTCTTGACGTTGTAGGACACGTTAGAGCCGAGGTAGTAACCACGCGAGCGCAGCTCGCCGGCGGTCAGTTCTGACGTGCCGATGTTGAAAAGCAGGAGCGCCTGAACTGCGTTGACATCATCGCGACCCTGACGGTCGAACTCGTCCTTGATGACATCGAGAAGGCGGCGGTGGAGGCGCTCAACGAGGTGAAGCGATTCCATGTAGAGAGAGCGGATGGTTTCGTCCTGAGTATCGGAAACTGCGGCCTGTGGCTTTGCTTTGCTATTGATCATGACTGCCTCACTGTTTTGTTTGGCGGTGTTTGTTTGTTTCCCGCCTTGAGACCAAATCTAAGCAATGCGCATAAAATTCTACTTAAAATGCACGATTAATGAAAGGTTACCTGCATCTTGGGCTTTTGATGATCCTTGTATCAAATCCAAATTTGGCAATACTGACCTTATATTTTTCAATGAGTTAGACCGAAAAAATGAGAAAAATCTGGCCTGAATTGCTTTAATTTTATGGTAAATCAATTCTTGAGCGTTCGTCGTTTTGGCGTGAATCCAGCCAAAAAGCGACCTGGAATAGTATATAAACAGTTGATACGATGCCGTGCATAACCGGTACCACGGTGTTGTGCCCGTAAATATCCGGCCACACCCTGTACATGGCGATCTGGGTTCCGGCACCGATGACCCACATAACCGCGCCCCAGGAGACGCCAAGCCACAGGCCCAGCGCTGCGACGGGGAAAACGACGGCGAGACTGGTGCCTGCCACGCGCCATTGCATATTGAGCATATCGAAGCGCGCCTGCCCGTTCAGCGAATAGCCTGTCAGCATCGCCCAATATTGCAGACTAAACCAGAAGCACGACAGCGCCACCAGCCTCAGAAAGATGATGTAGAGAATTTCGCTGAGCGGCATTTTCGGATGAGGTAGAGAATCAGGTTCCATGGCGGCAAGATACTGACCTGTTGCGGAAGCGACCAGCGGATATTGCTATGCCTCACAACGACTGTCAAAAGCCCGCAACGATCTGCCGCATTCGCATGTGCTTTTCCGTGTGTTATGTGCAGGGCGTATTTGGAAAGGCACATATCGATGAACGACAAGACACATCTCGTGGACCACATTACCGGCCACCGTCGCATGCGCAGAAACCGCAAGGCCGACTGGACGCGCCGGCTGGTGCGTGAAAACCTGCTGACGGTGGATGATTTCATTTGGCCGGTGTTCATCGTGCCGGGCACGAACATTCTCGAGCCCATCCCATCCATGCCCGGCGTCAACCGCATGAGCGTCGATAAGGCAGTCGAGGCGGTGAAGGAAGCTGCCGATCTCGGCATTCCCGCCATCACCACCTTTCCCAACATCGAATTGAGCATGCGGGATGCGACAGGCTCCCAGGCTCTCGAAGCGAACAATCTCATCAATCAGGCGACAGCAGCCTTCAAGAAAGCTGTGCCGAACATCGGCATCATTACCGATGTCGCTCTGGACCCTTTCACCAGCCATGGGCACGACGGCATTTTGCGCGGCGACGAGATCATCAATGACGAAACGGTGGATCAGGTCGTCAAGGCCGCCATCATGCAGGCTGATGCGGGTTCCGATATCATTTCGCCGTCTGAAATGATGGATGGCCGCATTGGCGCCATCCGCCGCGGGCTGGATGCCAGCGGCCACCAGAATGTCGGCATCATGTCGTACGCGACGAAGTTCGCCTCCGGCTATTACGGCCCGTACCGCGATGCCATCTCCACCAGCGGTCTGCTGAAGGGTGACAAGAACAGCTACTACATAAGCCCCGCCAACGGCACGGAAGCGCTGCGTGATGCCGCACTCGATGTGGAAGAAGGCGCCGATATGCTGATGGTCAAGCCCGGCCTGCCCTATCTCGATATCTGTTGGCGCTTGAAGGGAGCCTTCGGTCTGCCGACCTTCGCCTATCAGGTGTCCGGTGAATACACGCAGATCAAGGCCGCAGCCCTCAATGGATGGATTGATAGCGACCGGGTGATGATGGAGACGCTTCTCTGTTTCAAACGTGCCGGCTGTGACGGTATTTTGACCTACTTCGCGATCGAGGCCGCGAAAAAACTCGCCAAGGGTTGAACGGGTAGATCATTGCATTGCACGGTTTCGACACCATATGATTTTGCGAACAGGAGAAACCGTCGATGAGCCTCGACCCGAACACGACATATGTCCCGACCGAAGACTGGCGCGCCTATAGCGGCGTGCTGAGCCGTCGCGTCTTTGCTTTCATCATCGACTACATGATTGTGCTGCTGCTGTGCATTCCTGCGGCGGTCATCATATTCTTCCTGGGCGTTCTCACACTGGGTTTTGGCTTCGTGCTGTTCCCGGCGATGTTCTTCATCGTGGCGATCCTCTACTTCGGCATGACGCTGGGCAGTTCTGCACAGGCAACACCGGGCATGCGCGCCGCAGGCATTGCCATGGCGCGGACCAACGGCCAGCGAATCGATTTTCTGCTGTCCACCGTCCACATCGCGCTTTTCTGGATCATCAACTCCGTTCTGACGCCGTTCATTCTGCTGGCGGGCCTGTTTACGGAACGCTCGAGACTGCTGCACGACTTCCTGCTGGGAACAGTTGTCGTTAGAACAACATAAAATTCTTAAAAGCCGCCTCCGGCGGCTTCAATTCGACGTACATCCCGTTTCTGCCAGTTGACGTTTTTTGTCTTTTTGCCATTCTGGTAAAGAGGTTTGACTGGCGAAGGGAGCGATCAGGGTTCGATGAACACGCAGGCGACGCCTTCTCCGCAATTTTACCTGACAGCCCCAGCGACCTGTCCCTATCTGCCCGGTCAGCTGGAGCGGAAGGTTTTCACGCATCTCGTCGGCCCCCGCGCCACGGAAATGAACGATCTGCTGACGCAGGGCGGTTTTCGTCGTTCGCAGAATATCGCCTACCGACCGGCCTGCGAAACATGCCGCGCCTGCGTTTCCGTGCGCATTCTGGTGGACCGTTTTGCGCCAACGAAATCCATGCGCCGGGTTATGAGCATCAACAGCGATCTGGTCTCCACTGTCCATCAGTCCGAGCCGTCCACGGAGCAGTTTTCCCTTTTCCGCCGCTATTTGGACCGCCGTCACCAGTCAGGCGGCATGTCGGATATGTCGGCGCTCGACTATGCGGTGATGGTGGAAGATACGCACGTCAGCACCCGCATCATCGAATATCGCAAGCGCGAACCGGGATCGGGTATCGATGACAGCAAACGCGGCGAACTCATTGCTGTTGCGCTGACGGATACGATGAGCGACGGGCTGTCCATGGTCTATTCATTCTTCAATCCGGACTATGAAAAGCGCTCTCTCGGTACGTTCCTCATTCTCGATCACGTCGCCCGCACCCGTACACTCGGGCTTCCGCATGTCTATCTCGGTTATTGGGTCAACGGTTCGGACAAGATGGGCTATAAGGTCAGATACCATCCGCAGGAGCATCTGACCCCGCGCGGTTGGGAACTCTACCAGCCCGAGCCACCGGAGCCGGTACAAACCGACGTGACATGATGACAAGCAGGAAAACGCGTGCCTAAATTTCTCAGAAACATTCTCGTCACAGGCACTCTCTTTAGTTTTTTGGCACCAACCGCGAATGCGCAGACCGGTGGCTGGGCGCCCAGTGAGCAGATCAAGACCTATTCGATCAGCGGCAATACCGGCTTTGGACTCTATCAGTCCATCGGGGAACGCGGCCCGCAGGCGGGCGTTCAGGCCGTAGCCCACACCACATTCAAACTGACTTGGCGACGTGATTACCGCCCGCAGCCGGATGGTGCATGCGTGCTGGCAACCGCGCGCCCGAACCTCACCATCATCTATACCTGGCCGAAAGCGCCGGCAAAGCTGCCACCCGATGTTGCCGCCAGTTGGCAACGCTTCATTTCAGGCGTGGAAAAGCACGAGCGTGTGCACGGCGCGCAGATTCTCGACATGGTGAAAAAGATCGAGGCCTATAGCATCGGCCTGCGTGCCGAGAACGATCCGAAGTGCCAGAAGGTCCGCACAGTCCTGCAACAGCGTTTAGGCGAACTTTCCAACGAACAGCGGCAGCGCGGCCGCGATTTCGATCGGGATGAATTGTCGAATGGCGGTGCCGTTCATCAGCTCATTCTGGCGCTAGTGAACGGCCCTTGAGGCCTGCGGTTTATTCAGCCGCCTCACCTTTCAGAACCGGCTCTGCCAGAATGGCGACCTCCAGCTCATAGGAATACCCCTCGAGCATCGTATAGGCCTGCTCGATCACTTCGATCTGCGTTTCGGCATTGCGAATGGCATCGGCAATGGACTGGCTGCGGGCGCGCAGCATGGAGCCCAGCACATCCGTCTCCGGTTTCCGGCCAAGGCGGTCCATATGCTTGCGGACGCGGGTACGATGACGTTCCAGTTCAAGAATGTGGAACCGGCTCTTCAAAATATCGTCCGTCAGCTTGCGGCGCATGGCGGCCACCGGATCAAAACTGCCGGGCTCGCGCTCATCCAGAATGAATTCGTTGACCAACGTTTCCAGCATCAGCAAACCCTTGAGATCCTTGGCATCGGCCAGTTGCGGGTCATAGCCGGTATCATCGAACACACGACGGCGCACGGGGTCTTTCAGGAGATCATAGGCGAGTTGCAGCTTGGCAAATTGCTCGGCATCGCCGCCACTGTCAGGGTGGGCACTCTTGGCAACCTTGCGATAGGCGGCCTTAACAGCCGCCTCATCCGCATTGCGCTCCACACCCAGCAAAACATAAGGATCGATCACCGAAACACCTGTACCCGCATTCTCGAAAACAGCTTTGCCTTCAAATCGAAACAGCGCCGCCACCGGATCATACGAAATTTTGCGCGCCCAAGGCACCCCTCTGTCGCGGTTTTGAACGTAAAACGGCAATGACGCCGCACCATTTCCAACCACACCTCGCCATCGCCCGCAAATTTGTCCAGCACATGGCGGGAGCCGAACCACGCGCTAGAAATGTGTGGAGAAGCGTCCATCTCCCCTTCGCAAAATACTCCGTGAGGCCGGTTATACGCTGGTTTCAAAGGCTTATGGCATATTGGCGCAAAGCCGTGTACTTTAGAAAGCACTTCTGGAGGGAGGAGTCCAATGTCCGAAACGATTACCCAAACTGTCTCAGATTACGTGCAGGGAATGACCTACGCCGATGCCAGCCTGTTGCGAGAGGTCTTCGACCCCCGGGCATCTATCGTGGGTAACTATGAAGGCGCAACCGAATGGCTTTCGCTGGAGGACTTCATCCACCAGATCCGCTCCACTGACCAGGGCCTGCAGGAACAGCAGCAGGAATTCGAGGTTCTGGGAATAGACAAAACCGGCGACACCGCCTCCGTCAAACTCACCACCCGTTTCGCCGGCCTTAGTTTTTCCGAATATCTCACTTTGCTGGAACGCGACAGGAACTGGACCATCATCCACAAGCTCTATTACGTGCGGGACTAAATCACACAGCCCACCCGAAATTCACATAATTTTCGAACCGCAAACGAAATTTCCACTTTACACCAGAAAAGAATCTGCTAATTCCACACGCACTGGATTGCCCTTGTAGCTCAGTTGGTAGAGCACCTGATTTGTAATCAGGGGGTCACGAGTTCGAACCTTGTCGGGGGCACCAGTCTTTTCTTTCACGAAGAAATAAGTCGGCGTTTTGGTGCGTGGTTCGCGCACCTAGTCCTCACAGGTCGCCGCGGAACCGTTTATCCCATGATGTTCGGAATAACGCTTCGCCTCTGGTATTGTTGATCTTCCTGATTTAAACTGACCAAACGCAAAATATCCCGTAGGCAGCGACCATCGGAAATCCCACATAAAAACTATAGCGGCGCCACCAAGGATATTCCTTAGACGGCGACTCAGGGATTTCCTTTGGTGTTTTCTTGAAAAAACTCATTATGAACGAGAATATACGAGAAAAAACCGCCTCAAATAGTAGCTGGATCAAAAGAGCTGGCAGCAAAACTATCCAAAAGCCGCGCACTACTACGACTCCCAACATGCCGAACATCAATCCGACGATTGCTCCAAAAGCCAGTTTTGCAGCAGCACATCCCAAATCGGATATGACAATTTTCTGCCTGCCCATTTCCTAAAGACACTCCGATCCTGTCGAAAACAAATTAAGTCTCATCCCAAATCCAGCGTCATCACCACCGGGCAATGATCCGAGGCTTTTGGCCTGTCCCAACCTGTTCTTGGGTAGCGCTCTACGTCCTGCCCCGGTGGGAAGATGGTGCGATAGGGTTGGCCACCGCGGATGATTTCCGGGACGCTATTGGTATTGATCTCAGCCAGATGCGATGAGAGCCAGATGTAGTCGAGTTGGCAGAGATGCTGCTCTTGCGGGCCGCGGGAGTGGTAGAGCGTCCAGCGGTCCATCTCATCGCGGCGCTCCATGGGGTTTACCGCGAAACCGTCCTTGCTGAGAATATCGAGCGCGCTGCAGGCTTCTTTTACCGGTGCGAAGCTGTGGCCTGTGCGGCGGTTGCCTGAAATGACGACGCGCTCCTGATAATCGTTCATGTCGCCGCAGATGGCGAAATTCATGGACCCGGCTTTGTCCGCTCCGAAGCGGTTTTCGATGATGCGGCGGATCGCCCTCACCTCTGCTTCTCGCACCGGCATGGTGGAAAGCCTTGCATCGCCAGCCTCCCGCGCATTGGTCATGGATTTGAGATGCGTTACGTAAAGCGTGAATGGTTTGCCGCCGATACGCAATTTGAATTCAAGGCAGTCGCGTTTGAAAATCTTGTCGTCGATGCGGTTGGTCAGCGCTAGTTCCGGCGTGAACAGGTCAAGCTCGCGATAGGTCAGCGCCGCATGGCTTTTGATCTCGACAAGCTCGATCTTTTCGCCATCCAGCGTTTCCTCGCGCATGATGACAGCAACATCGATGCCACGGCTGTCATTTCCTTCCACGAGATATTTCTGGCGATAACCATTGCCGACCATGCGGTAGAGATAGCCATATTCGAAGGCCTGAAGCGCGGCCATGTTATCGACTTCCTGCAGGCAGAGAATGTCTGCATCCGCATCGGCAATCGCTAATGCGGAAAGCTGGCGGGTGTCATCGGTCGATGCCAGCATGCGCGCACTTTCCAGCGCCTGGTACGTCGCCTCGTCCCGTACATCGAAAAGCTGCATGGCGCGGTCGCGCCGCGTCTGGTTGCGAAAGCCGGTATAATCGAAACGCGTCATCAGGTTTTCGATGTTGAACGTGGCAAGCCGCAGCGACATTCTTGATTCCTTTTTGCGCCCTTACTGCACCGTATTCACTTTATGCGTGCCATAACAACAGATTGCTATTGCGAGGGAGGCTTCTTTTTCATAGGTCAGGTCGATCTTCGGAGACTTGAATAATGCACCAGTACATATCCTTAGGAGCGGCTTGCAATGCCGCGACAATGATGAAGATTGCGGGCCTGAGAAAGGCTTCGTTTCCATTTGACTGGTTGCTGAATCTGAACGCAGGTCTCTCGGTCGTGACATCGATCATCCGGGACGACTATCAAAAAGTTATGGCGGAAGACTGTTACCAGTCGGTGCATCATCAACCCGTCGGCAGAGCCGTCCCAGCCTACAAGGATTATCCGAGCACATTTCACATCCATTCCGATCCTTTGTCTGATCCCGCTACACACAGGGAGATGGTAAGACGTTTCGAACGGTTTCGATCGGTTTTGCGGTGGAGGGATAGTCTGCATTTCGTTTATTATCGAAATCTCTCCATATGCCGAGATGAAAAACCAGATATGGAAGCTGCGGACGTCTTTCAGCTGATGCTGGAAGAAGCCACTCAATTCCTGAAGACCATCGACGCCAAACGACAAGGAAAGACATTCCTGCTGCTCGTTCTGGAGTGCGATATGGAAGACGTCGAAAGAACGGGTGAAGCTCTTAAGCGCGTCAGACCGATTGACCCAAGAATGTCCGTTGGTGCTGCTCTTTCAAGATATGACGATGATGATGCGCTGAATGCAAAGTGGCAAAAAGACTGGATCAACCTCATTATCAATCACACCAATATGCCAGTTTGGATGAAACTGCGATGCCAAGGTAAACGTCTCTCTCGAGCGTTCCGGCAACAGATCAAAGGGAAGAAAGTCAAACGCTCAGCTGTCGAAATTCAGCAATAGGCGACCTTGGAAAACAGCCCCATTATCTTACAACCGCCACGCAGCGCGGATGATGACCGGAAACAGTGCTCCGATAGCGGCTGGCTCGCGGGAATAGGCGCGCAGCACCTGCCCGTCCGGCAAGGTCAGCCGCAGGGCGTAACGCTCGCCTTCGTAGAGAATGTTGGTGACACGGCACAGTATGCCCTCACCATCCTGTATCACGTCCTGCGGACGCACCAGGATATCACCATGCGGTGACAATGATTTCTCTGCCAGCATAACAGGCTGCAAAAGGCTCCAATCCATCGCCCGTGGCATACCGTCGGGCAAGGCCAGGGACAGGATAGCACACTGCCCCACCAGCCCGCCGACGAGCTTGCCTTCCGGCCTCGCATAGAGTTCGGCGGGGGCTGCCATCTGTAAAAGCTTGCCTTCTGACATGACCGCGACATCGGTGGCAAGCGCCATGGCTTCGGCCTGATCGTGGGTGACATAGATCATCGTGGCGCCTGAGGTGGCGTGGAATTCGCGGAAGGTTTCTTCCATTTCCTGGCGCAGATGCCGGTCGAGATTGGCGAGCGGCTCGTCCAGCAGAACGACGTCCGGTTCCGTCACGAGACAGCGGGCCAGCGCCACGCGCTGCCGCTGGCCACCTGATAGTTCGGAGGGACGGCGGTCGGCATAGGCTTCCAGTCGCACGGTGGCGAGCGCGTCTGCCACTTTGCGTTTATAGGCCTCGCCGGAAATACCTCGCACCTTGAGCGGATATCCGGCATTGTCGGCGACCGTCATGTGCGGCCACAGCGCGTAGGACTGGAACACCATCGCCATGTTGCGCCGCTCCGGTGGCACCATGCTGCCGGCATCTGCCAGCACGCGTTCGCCCAGCAGAATGGAGCCATCCGTCGGTTGCTCGAAACCGGCGATCATGCGCAGCACCGTGGTCTTGCCGCAACCGGATGGGCCCAGCAGCGCCAGGAAACCGCCATCGCGAATGGTGATGGACACATCATCCACCGCTGGCTTTCCACTGCCAAAACGCTTGGACAGGCGGTTGAGGATCAGTTTCGCCACGGCACAACTCCCTTCGGCAGCTTTGCACCGAGAAGTTCGAGAAGCAGCATCAGCACCACCACCATGGCCACCACCAGCACGGACAGTGCCGAGGCCAGGTTGAAGCTGCCGCTATCATCGAGATTATAGATCACCACGCCCAGCGTCTGCGTGCCCGCAGACCACAGCAGCGCCGAAACGGTCAGTTCGTTGCAGGCAATGAGAAACACCAGAATGACGGAGGCTCCCGCCGCAGGCCCGACCAGTGGCAGAATGATATCGAACATCCGCCGCCAGAACCCGGCACCCGCCAGCCGCGCGGCCTCCTCCAGTGCCGGGTCGAACTGCGTGAAAGCCGACACCATCGGCTTCAGGCTGACGGCAAAGAAGGAGGAGAAATAGGCGAGCAGAATGATCCACAGCGTGCCGTACAGCGTCACGCCCAGCAGCGGAATGGGTGCCGCAAACAGCAGGACATAGGACACGGAAATCACCACGCCCGGAAGCGCATAGGGAATGTCCACCAGCGCCGATAAGAGGAACATGAATCGGCTTTTGCCGCGCACGAGAAAGTAGGACGTCAATATTGTCACCACAAGGAGACAAAGCGATGTCGCCGTGGCCAGAAACAGCGAATTGGTGAATGCCGTGCGCGTCACCGCCTGCCGGAACAGGATTTCTTCGTAAGCATGCAGGCTTGCGGTTTTGAGACTGAGCGGCACGCCATAGGCGGGTGCCAGCGAACTCGAAATCAGCGCCATCAGCGGCGCGACCAGCATGAAGAATATGCCAAGCCACAGTGCCGTTTCCACCAGCCCGCGCCATGGCCCGAGCGTGAAGGTCGCCGACTTGCCGGACAGGCCGATGATGCGGTAATCGCGGCCCTTCATCGCCCGTTCCTGAATGGCAAGACCGAGAACGGAGATGATGGCGATCATGCCGGAGAGCATGGCGATATCGCCAAATGTGCTGCTGCCGAAGCTTGAAAAACGGCTGTAGATCAGCGTTGGCAACGTAAAGATCGAGGCGGGAATGCCGAGTATGGCAGGGATGCCGAAATTGCCGACGCCTGAGACAAAGGAGATGGCCGCACCCGCAATCAAGCCCGGCATGGCCAGCGGCAGAATGATGTGTTTCAGCACCTGCCAGGAAGACGCGCCGGAAAGCTTTGCCGCCTCGATACCATCCTGCGGCAGGGCCAGCAGACCGGCACGAAGCGACAGGTAAACCAGCGGCGCATGCTGCACGCCCAGCAGCAGCGCAATGCCCGCGATGGAATAGAGCGGCTGCGGCGAACCCAGCGGCGGCGCAAGACCGATGGCTTTCAGCAACGTGCTGGAAGGCCCCGTCATGCCAATCCACGACAAGGCAGTCACCTGCGGCGGTATCATCATCGGCAGCATGAACAGGAAGCTCAAAACCGACTTGCCGCGGATGTTGCACAGCGTCAGCGCAAGCGCAAAACCGGCCCCGATGACTAGCGAAATGACCATGCCGAAGAAGGATGTGGACAGCGTGTTCAGCACCGCGTCCCATAGTGCTGGATCGCTCAGCAGCGGCCACATGTCACCCCTCAGTGACGAGATGACGCCGGTGTAGGCCAACCGCCCCAACGGCAGCGCGCTCAGCATGAAAACGACTGAGACAACAAAGGGAAACAGCCAGCGCGGCTGGCTGTTTCCATTGTTTGAAACGGCGGGCATGAAGGTGGATCAGCCCTTGGAGTCGAAGATATCGGAGAAGGTTTTCAGATCCTTCTCGGAATTCTTCAATGCTTCAGCAGCGTTGATCGGCAGCACTTTGATCTTGTCGCGCGCAGGAAAACCTTCCGGCAGGGCAACGTCGTTGCGAGCCGGAATGTAGCCGAGCTTGACGAAGCCTTCCTGGCCCTTGGCCGAGAGAACATAGTCCACGAACTTCTTCGCAGCTTCGGCATGCTTGGTGTTGGCCAGAATGCCGACCGGCTCCGTCACGGCAGAAACGCCCTCTTGCGGGAACACGAACTCAACCGGTGCACCCTTGGCCTTTTCGCGGATCGGCATGTAATCCACCACCACGCCATAGGCCTTCTCGCCAGAAGCAACCGACTTCAAAACCGCACCATTGCCGCCAGCAGCAATCGCGCCGTTTGTTTTCAGGGCCTTGTAGTAGTCCCAACCGAGGCTATCCACACCGGCCAGCGTCTGCGCGTGGATGAGCGCGGCACCTGAGGTCAGCGGGCTTGGCATGGTAACCAGCCCCTTGGCTTCAGGCTTTGCCAGATCCGCCCAGCTTGTCGGCTTCATCGCAGCCTGCGTGTTGTACATGATGCCGGTGGTGATGAGCTTGGTGGAGTAGTAATAGCCATCCGCATCATAGAAAGCCGCATCGTAATGGGCGGCTTCGGGCGATTTGTAGGCCAGCAACTGCTTGGCCTGCTTCATGCGCTCCAGCGTGACGGTATCGGCAATCAACAGAACGTCTGCAGCCGGGGTGCCCGCTTCGATCTCGGCCATCAGCTTGGCCATGATCTTCGGTGTTCCATCGCGTACCCACTGAATGTCGATGCCGGGATTGGCCGCCTTGAAGCCATCGACGGTTACCTGCGCATCCTCGTTCGGCTGGCTGGTATATAGAACCAGATCAGCCGCCTGGGCGCTGCCCAAGAAAATGCCGAGCGAAACGATAGCCGTGAAGGCGGAAAGAAGCGTTTTCATGAATGCTGTTCCAGTTGCGATCTGGCACCGCTAAAACACACATCCATAACATGTGTGTGACAGGCAGGATTTAAGCGTCTTCACAGCGTAACAGTGCCCTCGATCAACACCGTTACCGCACCACCAATCCAGATATCGTCGCCGATCTTCTCGACACTGACGCGCCCTGCACGACCCAGAACCGTGCCCTGGCTTGCCACATAGGTCTGTGGCGCAATGCCCTGGCCAATCAGCCATTGTGCGATGCCTGCATTCAGGCTTCCAGTGACCGGGTCTTCGTAACCATCCGCAAAGGCTCTCAGCTCGAAATCCGCCTCGATGGCGTCGTCTGCACCGCACGGAGCGGCCATACCGACTTTCAGCCCGCCCAGCACCGGATAGTTCGCCTTGATGTTCAACACATCCTGCCGCGAGCGCAGCAACAGAGAGACCCAACCGGGACCATTATCCGTCCAGTTTGCATCGACAACGGCGTCCTTCGTCAGACCCAAACCCGTGATAACAGTTTCCAGCGTATCGGCCTCTACCGAGCCCGACTTGCGCAAGGGAGGCGCGGCAAATGCCAGCTTGCCATCCGAAACTCTGACGCGAACCAGTCCCGCCTCACATTCCTGCACGACCTCGGTCTTGTCTATTTTACCCTGACGGGAAAGCCAGACATGGCATGTGCCAAGCGTCGGATGACCGGCAAAAGGCAGTTCCCCATGCGGCGTAAAAATCCGCACCCGGTAATCGGCATCCGGTGATGTGGGCTTTAGAATAAATGTCGTCTCGCTGAGGTTCGTCCAGTTGGCAAAGGCCGCCATCTGCGCATCCGACAGGCCATCCGCATCACAGACGACGGCAAGAGGATTGCCCTTGAGCGGTTCTGCGGAGAAGACATCGACTTGCTGAAATGCGTGCTGGCTGGACATGGGCAAATCCTTGTGTTGGGGATCAGGTGACACGAGTTTACGTTACCCTCGGGCTTGTCCCGAGGGTCTCGTCACGTTCAATGTGGCGGTACGTTGGGTCCTCGGGACGAGCCCCGGGGATCGACGTAAAAACGCTATCGCTTAAACCAGCGGCATCGTCGCATTCGACTTTGTTTCCGCACCGGCAATCAGACGGCCAAGGCGCTTGATGCCTTCTTCGATCATCTGTTCGTTGGCGCAGGAGAAGCTGATGCGCAGCGTGTTGGAACCGGAGCCATCCGCGAAGAAGGCCTTGCCGGGAACGAAGGCCACGCGCTCGGTGGACAGCGATTGCGCCAGCAGTTCGGCGCCATCGAGACCCTCCGGCAGCGTGACCCAGACGAACATGCCGCCTTCCGGCTTCGTCCAGCGAGCAGATTTCGGCATGTACTTGTCCAGCGCAGCCAGCATCGCATCACGACGGGCGCTATAAGCGGCCTTGATCTTGGCAACCTGCTTGTCGAAACCACGCGATGCCACATGCTCGACGGCCATCTGGTTGATGGTCGAGGAATGCAGGTCCGCTGCCTGCTTCATCAGCACCAGCTTGCGAATGACCGGCATGGAGGCAACCACGAAGCCGGCGCGAAGACCCGGCGCCAGCGTCTTGGAGAAGCTGCCGGAATAGATCGTCCGGGTCTTTTCGATGCCGCCGCTGCGGGCGATATCCAGCGCCATGATCGGGGTCACCGGCTCGCCATCGAAACGCAGGTTCTGGTAGGCACCGTCTTCGATCACGGCGATATCCAGCTCATCCGCCAGTTCCAGCAACTTGTGACGACCGGCCAGATCGACCGTTTCGCCTGTCGGGTTGGAGAAATCCGCCGAGAGATAAGCAAACTTCACCGCGCCACCGGCCTTTGTCGCGGTGTCGCGATAGGCTTGCGGCGTGCGATTGCCGCTTGGGTTCAGCTGATCATAGGTCGGCTCATAGGCGTTGAATGCCGAGAGCGCGCCGAGATAGGTCGGCCACGTCACCAGCGCCGTGTCGTTTGGCGAAATGAACAGCTTGCCGAGATAATCCAGCGCCTGCTGCGAACCCGAGGTGATGAAGACGTTGTCGACAGCGCAATCGATGCCGATCTTCGCCATGTCCTTGACGATCCATTCGCGCAGCGGCTTGTAGCCCTCGCTGACGGAATATTGCAGCGCGGAATTTACCTGCGGGCCGGAGAAAATATCCGCGTAAGCCTGCTTGAATTCCTCATCGGGAAACAGCGCCGGGTCAGGAATGCCGCCCGCAAAGGAAATGATGTCAGGCTGGTCCAGAAGCTTCAGAAGCTCGCGGATTTCAGAGGCTTTCATCCGCGTCGAACGCGTGGCGAAAATTTGTTCCCAATCAAGCATAGGGTCGTTTCCTCATATTTCGTTTTCTTGCGCAAATATGTACAGAAGTTGCGATAGGTCAGCAATGCTGACTTATCGATTTTCGGTACGGTTTTTCAGATTTTTTGCGCCTGCTCCCAAATTGCCGATACCCAATACAATCTCTCCGCAGACTTCACAATCTGCTTCACAATGGATTGACGGCAGGGCATTTTCCGGCTCGATTGCGGGCCGATTGATTTGATCTCAGGAGGAGACGACATGCTCAAGAACATTGACCCGGCGCTGAACGCCGATGTGCTGCACGCTTTGCGCGCCATGGGCCACGGCGACACACTCGTCGTTACCGACACCAACTTTCCGTCCGATAGCGTCGCCCAATCGACCAATGTCGGACAGGTGCTGCGCATGGAAAACATCTCGGCTGCCCGCGCCATGAAAGCCATTCTCTCCGTCTTCCCCCTCGACACCCCCCTCCAGCCCTCCGTCGGCCGCATGGAAGTCATGGGCGCGCCCGACCAGATCGAGCCGGTGCAGGCCGAGGTACAGGCCGAAATCGACGCAGCCGAAGGCAAGTCCGCCCCGATGTACGGCATCGAACGCTTCGCGTTCTATGAGCAGGCGAAGGACGCCTATTGCGTGATTACGACCGGTGAGACGCGGTTCTATGGCTGCTTTATTTTGACGAAGGGTGTGATTGCGCCTTCTCAGGCATAGTGGAAACGGCACTGCAGGATTTCCAGCCGCTGTTCGTCACCACTGCCAGCCACGCGATAAACGAAACGGTGCTCGCCGGTAATGCGGCGAGACCAGAAGCACGACAAATCCCCTTTTAACGGTTCCGGCTTGCCCAGCCCCGCAAACGGGGTTCTTTTCGAATTCTTGATGATCTCATTGATCTTCTCGACCATACGCATATCGGTCTCTTGCCAGAACTCGTAATCGTCCCAGGCATTAGCAGTCCAAACCAGCTTCATTCGGTTGGATCACGCTCGATCGTTTCACCATTGCGCAGTTGCTCCATACTGGACCGCAGGCGGTTCGCATTGGCAGGATTGGAAAGCAGATGCAACGTTTCCTGCATACTCTCGAACTCGCCTTCCGCAATCACGACCACCGCCTCCGCCCCCTGACGCGTTACGAGCAGCGGTGCGCGTGACTCCAGAACCGAGTCATAATGGGTCGCGAAATTCTGACGAAATTCGGTGAATCGGACATTTGGCATGAGAGCCTCTCGGTAGATGTTTCCGTACAGATATATGTACACTTATAAGAATTAGATATCAAGCGACCATTTTGGACCGTTCAGCTGTCGATATCCTCGACTGAACATCTCACCCGCAACGTCATCCTCGGGCTTGTCCCGAGGATCTGATCACCGTTCAGCGGATGCAACCTTGGCAGATGCACGGGACAAGCCAGAGCATGACGGCTTCGGGTGCCGCCACCCTCACCGCCCCCAAAACAAAAAACCGGAGCTTTCGCCCTGGCCTTTCGCTAACTCATCCAACGAATAAAGCTTAGTTCACAGCCTTATCAACCAGCTTGTTCTTGCCGATCCAAGGCATCATGCCGCGCAGCTTGGCGCCGACTTCTTCGATCTGGTGGGTGTCGTTCATGCGGCGGATGCCCTTGAAACGCGAGCCGCCTGCACGGTATTCCTGCATCCAGTCGGAGGTGAACTTGCCGGTCTGGATGTCGGTCAGAACGCGCTTCATTTCTGCCTTCGTTTCGGCCGTGATGATGCGAGGACCGGTGACGTATTCGCCCCACTCTGCTGTGTTGGAGATGGAATAGTTCATGTTGGCGATGCCGCCTTCGTAGATCAGGTCCACGATCAGCTTCACTTCGTGCAGGCACTCGAAATAGGCCATTTCTGGCGCGTAACCGGCTTCGGTCAGCGTTTCGAAACCGGCGCGGATCAGCTCGACGAGACCGCCGCACAGAACGACCTGTTCGCCGAAGAGGTCGGTTTCGCACTCTTCACGGAAGTTGGTTTCGATGATGCCGGAGCGACCGCCGCCAACGCCGCAGGCGTAGGAGAGAGCAACTTCAAGCGCGTTGCCGGATGCGTTCTGGTGAACGGCAACGAGGCAAGGAACGCCGCCGCCCTTCTGGTATTCGCCGCGAACCGTGTGGCCCGGGCCCTTTGGCGCGATCATGACGACGTCGAGAGATGCCTTCGGCTCGATGAGGCCGAAGTGAACGTTGAGGCCGTGCGCAAATGCGATGGCAGAACCATCACGAATATTGTCGGCAATGTCTGCCTTGTAGATGTCGGCCTGCAGTTCGTCAGGCGTCGCCATCATGACCAGATCGCCCCACTTGGCAGCTTCGGCAACGGTCATGACCTTGAAGCCATCGGCTTCGGCCTTCTTGATGGTGCCGGAACCGGCCTTGAGTGCGATGACGACGTTGGTGGCGCCGCTGTCCTTCAGGTTCAGCGCATGGGCGCGGCCCTGTGAACCGTAGCCGACGATGACGACATTCTTCGCCTTGATGAGATTGAGATCGGCATCACGATCGTAATAAACGCGCATTTGGATAGTCCTTCCTGTGCTAAATCAAGTTGTTGCGACCGAAAATTCAGGCGACCTTTCCGCCAATTTCCGAATGTACTTTCTCTGTGCCGTAGAGCATCAGAAAGGCCGATACGGCCTTGTGCGCCCTCGCGGAGAAACCCGTTGCCTGCTGCGCTTCGCCAAGCAGCATGCGCACATGCAGGTCGGAAACGATCAGGCCATAAAAACTGCGATAAGCGTCTTCGAGATCGTCGAAGCGCAGATAGCCGGAGCGACGACCGGCCTCGATCAACCCGCGCGCGCGCTTGTCGATCTGGCGGCGGCCGCGCTCCAGAAGCAGGTTGCCGAGCTTGGAGCCATCGCGGCTGGCCTGGCCGATGGCCAGACGGTTCAGCGCCAGCGACACATCGCCCGCGAGAACGTCGAGCAAATCATGGGCGAAGACTTCAAGATGGTCCGTCAACTGGGCCGCCGAAACACGGTCGCCTGCTTTTTCGAAGGTACGGACCTTGCTCTGCTGGAAGGTGATCATCGCAGCCAGAAGGCCGTCACGATCACCGAACCACTTGTAGAGGCTTTCCTTGGAACAGTTGGCGGCACGCGCCAAGCCGGATGTGGTCAACGCTTTTTCTCCGCCCTCGACCAGAAGACGCAAAGCCTGCTCCAGAACTGCGTTCTGACGCGGCGAAAATTCCTGCGCTGTGATCGGATCGGTCCCCACCTTGTCCACTCCATCAGATAAATATGTACCGTACGGTACGGTTCGAATGTTCTTTAAGGGGAGCCACTGGCAGGGTCAAGTAATTTTTGAAAGGAAAGAAAGATTTGGCGCAGTGCAATATGAGATAATGGGAAAACGTGCGCGTGTCAGGCCTCGAAACGCTGACGTGCATCCTTTACCGCATCGTGGTTTTCCAGCGCCCAGTTGATGACCTCCGAAAGCGGGCGATAAAGCGAACGCCCCAATGGCGTCATGCTGTACTCAACGCTTGGCGGTTTGGTCGGGAAAACCTCACGGTGAATATAGCCGTCGCGTTGAAGATCACGCAGGGTCTGCGTCAACATGCGCTGAGAAATATCCGGCACCATGCGGCGAAGTTCGCCGAATCTGTAAGGCCTTTCCGCAAGGGCTTGCAGCAGCAGAGTAGACCACTTGCCGCCGATGTGGTTGAGCAGATCCCGAACCGGGCAGTTGGCGAAATCGAGATTGGCGAAATCTGGCGCCGGAACAGACGCAGTCGGTTTCAATCTGGAAATCGTGGCGGCCATGGTGGTTCCCTTTTGGTAACGTAGAGCGGTAAAAATGCCTTCTTTACAGATGGCAGTCAATTCCTATTCTATCCCTACTCTCTTTTTGAGACCACTGAAAGGAATGACCCGATGAGCAAGATTCTCGTGACCGGCGCCTCCGGCAACCTAGGCCAGGCGATCATTCGCCATCTCCTGGAAACCTATCATGCTCCAGCTTCCGACATCGTCGCGGCCAGCCGCGATGCGTCAAAACTTTCGGCGCTCGGCGCCAAGGGCGTGGAACTGCGCAATGCAGATTTCGATGATGCGGCATCGCTGGACGCGGTTTTTGCCGGAATCGATACCGCGCTCATCATTTCAACGGATGCGCTGGCGGTTCCCGGCCAGCGCCTGACGCAGCACAAGAGTGCCGTTGCAGCGGCGGCGAAGGCGGGCGTCAAGCATCTCGCCTACACGTCCATGCCGAACCCGGACAAGTCGCTTGTCACCTTCGCGCCGGATCATCTCGGTACAGAACAGGCCATCAAAGCCAGCGGCCTGCCCTACACCATCATCCGCAACGCTTGGTACAACGAAAATTATCTGCATGGCATGTCGCACAATCTGAAAGCCGGTCAGTGGTTCACGGCAATGGCTGATGGCAAGGTTTCCAACATCTCCCGCGATGACTGCGCCCGTGCAGCAGCTGCCGTTCTGGCCAAGGGCAAGGCTGAAAACAAAACCTATACCCTCACCGGCCCGCAGTCTCTCAACGCCGATGAAATCGCGGCATTGGTCTCTGCCGTCGCGGGCAAACCCCTCCGTGTCGTCAAGGTATCACCTGCCGATCTGCAAAAGGGTATTGAAGGCGCTGGTCTCCCCGGCTTCGTGGCTGAGATGTTGGCATCCGCCGACGCAAATATCGCCGCTGGCAATTTCGACATCGTCACCAGCGATTACGAAACGCTGACAGGTGAGAAGCCGCAGACCAGCGAAGCCTTCTTCACAACGCACAAGGCAGCGCTTCTTTCTGCGTGAAACCGGTATGATGACGTCGATAACATCGTTACCCTCGGGACAAGCCCGAGGGCGATTTCATGATCAAGCCTCGTCTTTCAGCGTCTCTTTCTGCGTGATCAGGCGTGCGCTGTGCTGGCCGGAGAGGTAGATCCACAGCCAACTCCACGCCACGGCAAGGCGCGAGCGGGTGCCGATGAGGAAGTAGATGTGGGCAAGCCCCCAAATCCACCAGGCCAGAACGCCGGTGAGTTTGATCTTGCCGAAATCGGCGACGGCCGCCTTCGTGCCGATGGTCGCGAGATTGCCCTGATGGCGATAATGGAATGCGGCTTGTTCTGTCTTTCCCGCAAGGCGCGCCTTGATGACCTGAGCCACAAAGGCCCCTTGCTGCTTGGCAGCGGGCGCGACGCCTGGCACGGGTTTACCGCTATCCTGCTTGACCAGAGCCGTGTCTCCGATGACGAAGATATTGGGGTCTCCGGGTATGGTCAGTTGAGGGCCGACCTCGGCCCTCCCTGCTCTGTCCGATGCCATATCAAGCCATTTTGCAGCGGGCGACGCCTGCACACCGGCAGCCCAGATAATGGTGCGGGCGGGTGTGAAACTCTCCCCGATCTTGACACCCTCTTCCGTGCAGTCTGACACGGGCGTTCCCAGCAAAACTTCGACACCCAGCTTTTCCAGCGCTCTTTTGCTATAGGCTGAAAGATCTTCGGTGAAGGCAGGCAGAACCCTTGGTCCCGCCTCGACCAGCATGACCCGCGTCTTGCGCGTATCGACATTGCGAAACTCAGGCGGCAACACCTTATGCGCCAGGTCGGCGATCATGCCCGCCATCTCGACGCCGGTTGCGCCAGCGCCGATGACCACGAACGTCAAATGCGCCTGCTTTTCCTCTTCCGTCGCGGCAAGCTCGGCGCGTTCGAAGGCGAGCAACAGGCGGCGGCGAATGGTCGTCGCGTCCTCAAGCGTCTTCAGACCCGGCGCATGCTTTTCCCAGGCGTCGTTGCCGAAATAGGCATGACGCGCGCCGGTGGCCAAGACCAGCGTATCGAAGGGCACTGTATCTCCCGATGTCAGAATGACTTTGCGGTTTTGCCGGTCTATGCCGCCGACCTCAGACAGCAGCGTCGTCACTTCGCGCCGGTCACGATACAGCCGCCGGATCGGCCAGGCAATTTCCGAGGTGGCAAGTGCCGTGGTGGCCACTTGGTAAAGCAGCGGCTGAAACAGGTGGTGGTTACGACGGTCGATCAGGGTGATGCGGACATTTGCACCCTTCAACCCATGAACAACTTGCAGTCCGCCGAAGCCTCCCCCAACGACGACAACGTGATGCTCCTGCATAAAATCGGCCCTTCCAAAATAAAAATATCCGCGCAGTTTCGTGCGCGGATACAGTATAAATCCAAAAATCGACGATAGTTATGAAATAGCCTGACCGCAGGCTTTGCAAAAACGCCGTACCGTTTCCGCTATCCCAAATTCCAGCGCTTCTGCGGTCAGTGCATGGCCGATGGACACCTCCGCCAAATCGGGAATACGCTTGACCAGCGCTGGCAGGTTGGCGACCGTCAGATCGTGGCCGGCATTGACCTTAAGGCCAAAAGCCTTGGCGTAATCAGCCGTAGCGCCGAGTTTTTCGATCCAGATTTTCGCCTGTTCGGGATTGTCGTAGCAGCCTCCATAGGGCCCGGTGTAAAGTTCGATGCGCGCCGCGCGCGTTTCCGCTGCAAGCCGAACCGCCTCTTCGTCCCCATCACCATCGGCAAACAATGACACCCGCATACCGCCAGCCGTCAGCCGCGCCACGGTTTCCTTGAGGAAAGACGTATGTTTGCGAAAATCCCAGCCATGGTCGGAGGTCGTCTGCGACGGATCATCCGGCACCAGCGTCACCTGATCCGGCTGTGTCTCTTCACACAACAACAGAAAGTCTTCGCTCGGGTAGCCCTCGATGTTGAACTCCGCTTGGGGAAACGCGTCATCAATCAGCGCGCGCAGCACTGGCAAATCGGAAAAGCGGACATGACGCTGATCAGGGCGGGGATGAACGGTCAATCCACTGGCGCCAGCCTCGAGCGCGAGGCGACCGAAACGGGCAACATCAGGCCATGGAAGATCGCGACGATTGCGCAACATCGCGACAGCGTTGACATTAACAGATAGCTTGGCTGGCATCGTGATAATCACTTGCTTTCAATATCAGAAAGCCTTGTTTCCTCTACTATGGCGCATGCCGCAAGCATTCCCGGCAAAATAATTAAAAAAATTTGGAACCAAAGTTCGACGTTCGCATTCTACGCGCGTTGGGTTCAGGGGATTTATAATGTCGAGCGATTATTTTTATTCAGAAACACACCTCAAATTGCACCAGAATATCGACGGGGGAATTGACGACCTCGTGAAAGACGAACTCCCTGTGCGACGGTCCATCCCCGGGAGAGCGCGCAATGAAGCCCGATGGAGGGCAAAGCCCATGCGTGATGCGGAAGAGCCGAAGACGTTCCTTTATCAGGACGTTTCGACTACGAAACGCAGAGGCTTTCTGCCAGACATTCCTCAGCCGTCCCATATGCCACCGGAGCCGGTCGGCATTGCCGATATGGCCAGCATGTTCGGCGTCACGCACCGTACGCTGCACTTCTACGAAGAAAAACAAATCATTTCATCGCGCCGCGCTGGCTTGATGCGAATCTACTCGCATCAGGATGTTCGCCGCATGGCCGTCGTCAATTTCTGCCGCGAGATCGGTATTCCCGTCGCCACCATTCAGGATATCATGCAGAACCTGGCGGATGCCCCAAGCCAGGCTGAAGCAGATGCCATATTCCAGGATGTACTGAACGCTCGCAAAAACGAATTGGCTGGCGAAATCTCATCCGTACGCCGTCAAATCCAGCAGATCAGCGATGTTCTTATCACGGACGACGGCGCATCCGAAGACGAAGCCCTCACCAATGATGACGTTCAGCTGGATGCACAGGAGCTGAAATGCCTCGAGTTGATGGCCGAAGGCTACGCTCCCGTCCGGCTTGCGAGAACACTCGGCATTTCCAGTGAGGACCTCCAAAAGCTGGAAGCCAGCGTTATGGAAAAGGTCAGCGCCAACAATCGTTTTCAGGCTGTGGCGAAAGCGTTCATGCTGGGCGTTATCAGCTCTGACCGGCAACCGGCCGAGCAAGAGTAAGTTCAACACAACGATCATCGCGCCCGATGCTGTAAAAAGCGTCGGGCGTTTTCCGTTTAGCGAACGATTGTCAGTGTTTCCGCAGCACGGGTGATCGCGGTGTAAAGCCAGCGCTCACGCGAATCGCGAAACGCGAAGCTCTCATCGAACAAGACCACGTTGTTCCACTGAGAACCCTGGGCCTTGTGCACCGTCAGCGCATATCCGTAATCGAATTCGTCATAACGCTTGCGCGTCGTCCACGGTATCTCGGTTTCCGTTTCCTCGAACGCCGCCTTCAACAATTTGATCTTGGCCGCGCCACGATCCATATCGTCGTCTTCGGGTCGGATCATCAGATTGATGCCTGGCTTGACCGTCTCACGAGACGAACTCATCACCTGCCATAAGGAGCCGTTCAGCAACCCCTTGGCGGGATCGTTGCGTAAGCACACCAGCTTGTCACCGGACTGCGGATAATCGGCAACGAAACCCTTCAATTCACGAAGACGCTGATTGTAACGGCGGCGCGTGCGGTTGGTGCCAACCAGCACCTGGTCTGCATCCAGCACGAGGCCCTGCGTGACTTCGTTCTTCGAGATCACCTGGGCTGAGCCGTAATCGCCGCGCATGATCTCCTTACCCTCACGCACATCCATAGCGAGCTGGATGATGGGGTTGTCTTTTGCCTGACGGTGAATTTCCGACAGCAGAAAATCCGGCTCCTGATCCGTAAAGAAGCCACCGCCGGAAACAGGCGGCAACTGACCGGGATCACCCAGCACGAGGATCGGCGTGCTGAAGCTCATCAAATCACGACCAAGCTGCTCATCCACCATCGAACATTCGTCGATGATGATCAGCGCTGCCTTGGCAAGAGGGCTCTGGCGATTGATGGAAAACATCGGCGCGATGGATGTTTTCCCGGTCTCTTCGTTCTCCACCGCTTCCTCACCGCGCGGACGGTAGATCAGAGAATGAATGGTGCGGGCATTCGTCGCCCCGCGCGACCGCAAAACCTGCGCGGCCTTGCCTGTAAAGGCAGCAAACAGAACTTCGCCATCGACGTTTTCAGCGAAATGCTTGGCAAGCGTCGTTTTGCCTGTGCCCGCATAACCAAACAGGCGGAAAACCGGCGTCCGGCCTTCTTTCAGCCAGCGCGAAACAGCCTTCAGGGCTTCATCCTGTTGTGGAGAAAATTGCATGCGTTCTCTTCGCAGGATTCGAGCGCGGAGTGCAACTGAAAAAGAACGAAAGAAGAATAAAGGCGCGCCCACAAACAGAGCTGACCAGTCGACATCTGATGCGTCAGCGTAAGCCTTGTCTCATTTCATGCAGATGTAATTATCAAATAACACCCTTTGAATTTAACAAACAATCAATTCATCTAAAATAAACTCCCACTTTGTACGGGTAAGATATTAGGGATATCCGGCCTGCGCCATGACACAACCGGAACGACACGACGGCTTTCCTCAAGAAAACCCAGAAAACAAAAATAAAGTTGTTCGGAGCAACGCCATACTCACCATTATGCAATAACTTCACTATAGGGGTCGGGAAAATATGTTCTCTTTCAAGAACCTTTCCACAAAATCGAAAGTCGTATCTGGTACGTCAGCGCCGGTACTGCTGGCAATTGCTATTGGAGCAATTGCTCTGACAAGTATTTCCTCAATGATCGTAAGCAATGGTTGGGTTAATCACACCAATCAGGTGCTACGGGCAACGGATTCCATCATTGCATCCGCCGTGGACATGGAAACTGGCATGCGCGGTTTCGTCATCACAGGCAAACAGGATTTCCTTCAGCCTTATCGTCAGGGCGAGCAAACAATCTACCAGAAGATCAAAGACGTGAAAGCGCTGGTCAGCGACAATCCAACGCAGGTCAGCCGTCTGGATAAAATCGAAACTGCCATCAGCGACTGGCAGAAAAACTTCTCCGAGCCGCAAATCAAGGCGCGCGGCACGATAGCCGACACCGTTTCGATCGGCGATCTGAACAAACAGCTGGATGCATCTCAGGGCAAGACCTATTTCGACGGACTGCGCGGTCTGATCAAGGACCTTCAGGCCGACGAAAACGCACTTCTGGTCAAACGCGCCGCCGCCAACGAAGCCGCCATTTCCTCTTCGATCACGATGATCTGGGGCAGCCTTGCCGGTGCAGTCCTCATCGCGGTCGCCGCAGGCTTGATGATCGGCTCGGGAATTTCACGACCGCTGGTAGCCATGACCACTGCGATGAAGCGTCTGGCAAGTGGCGAGACCCAGCTTGAAGTGCCGGGCGTCGGCCGCAAGGACGAAATCGGGCAGATGGCCGAAACCGTCCAGGTGTTCAAGGAGAACGCAATCGCGAAAATCCAGATGGAACGCGAAGCGGACGCCAATCGCTCGATGAGCGAAAAAGAACGCCAGGAACGTGAAGCGCAAAAGGCCCAGGAAGCATCCGACATCCAGTTCGCAGTCGATGAACTGGCACAGGGCCTTGGACAGCTGTCGGACGGCAATGTCGCGCACCGCATCAACAAACCTTTCGTGGCACATCTCGACAGGCTCAGAAACGACTTCAACACCTCCGTTGGCAAGCTGAACGAGGCACTGGTTTCCGTGGGCAAGAATGCCCGTGGCATCGATGCCGGCGCCAACGAAATCCGTGCCGCTGCCGACGACCTGTCCAAGCGCACCGAACAGCAGGCTGCATCCGTCGAGGAAACAGCAGCGGCACTCGAGCAGATTTCCACGACAGTCCGTGACTCTGCCAAGCGCGCAGAAGAAGTCGGCAGTCTCGTCACCAAGACCCGTCTCAGCGCGGAAAATTCCGGCCTCGTCGTTCGCGACGCCGTGATTGCCATGCAACAGATCGAAAAGTCTTCAAGCGAGATTTCGAACATCATCGGTGTCATCGATGAGATTGCCTTCCAGACCAACCTTCTGGCACTGAATGCCGGTGTAGAAGCCGCGCGTGCTGGTGAAGCAGGCAAGGGCTTTGCGGTTGTTGCACAGGAAGTGCGTGAACTGGCGCAGCGCTCTGCAAAGGCTGCGAAAGAGATCAAGACGCTGATCGTCACATCCGGCGAACAAGTCAGATCGGGCGTTCAGCTTGTGGGCAACACAGGCAAGGCGCTGGAAGAGATCGTTTCAGAAGTGCAGCACATCAACCAGCACGTCAACGCGATCGTGGAATCCGCTCGCGAACAGTCGGTCGGCATTCAGGAAATCAACTCCGCCGTCAACACCATGGACCAGGGCACCCAGCAGAACGCCGCCATGGTGGAGCAGTCGACAGCGGCGAGCCACAGCCTTGCAAAGGAAGCTGCGGCCCTGAACTATCTGATCACGCAGTTCAACCTCGGCGATGGCTCATCCTCCCGGCCAGTGCAGCTCGCCACTGCCTCATCGACACCGGCCCCCTCACCCACGCGCCAGTTGATGCGCAAGGTGGCAGGAGCCTTCGGTGGCGGCTCTGCTGCAGCCGCAACCAACGCTTCGTGGGAAGAGTTCTGATCTCCCAAAAACACACAAAGCCCCGGCGTGATCCGGGGCTTTTTTTATGGCGTATCCAAATCGAACAAACAGATGCATGACCCGTAACTTTTAATGGATCGACCGGCACGCTCACTCAGTTAGACTGTGATCAAGAGCATCAAAGCCGGAGCAATCATATGTTAGATGATATTCCAACCGTCACCCTTCCTTCGGGTAAAAGCATCCCGGCCTTGGGGATCGGAACCTGGAACATGGGCGACAGCCACGCCACTGAGGCCACCGAGATCGCCAGCATCCGTAAAGCCATCGAACTTGGAATGACTGTGGTCGATACGGCCGAAATGTACGCGGATGGAAAATCGGAAGAAGTCGTTGGCAAGGCAATCGCGGATATCCGCGATCAGGTCTTTCTGGTCAGCAAAGTCTATCCCCAAAATGCAAGCGCCAAAGGCACCATCGAAGCCTGTGAGCGTAGCCTGAAACGTTTGGGGACCGACTGTATCGACCTATACCTGCTCCACTGGCGCGGTTCTCATCCACTGGCGGAAACCGTCAGTGGATTCGAAAAATTGAAGGCTGACGGAAAAATCAAAGACTGGGGCGTTTCCAATTTCGATACGGACGATATGGAAGAGTTGTTTTCAGTACCCGATGGAAAGAACTGCGCGGCCAATCAGGTTCTCTACAATCTCTCACGACGCGGTCCAGAGTTCGATCTTCTACCCTGGTGCCAAAGCCATGGCGTCCCCATCATGGCCTATTCCCCCATCGAGCAAGGCCGTATTCTCTCGAACCACGAACTCATCCGCATCGCCAAGGCCTATCAAGCCACGCCTGCCCAGGTGGCTCTCGCCTTCCTGCTCGAACGCGATGGCGTCATGCCCATTCCCAAATCCTCCAATCCAGAGCGCGTGACCAAAAACCGAGGCGCAACGGAGCTTGAGATCAGCGACGAAGACTGGGCGACGCTGGACGCCGAATTCCCACCACCGCAAAAGAAGATTCCACTGCAAATGCTCTAAGTGTAGCAGTGACTTGCCGGGCTTACTGGAATCATCTTGGCAACGGCGCTCACCGCGATTTGTAAAAGGGTTTCAGGATCAGATAAGCGGGAAACGAGATGATCATCAGAATAATGCTCGCCTCATGCGAAGACGCCGCGCCAGCCCATTTATCCACCCGCGAATGACTGCCCAGAAGTCCGATTCCGATCAGAACGGGACCGCCCAACAACAGCGCCCCTACGATGACGAGTCCCCACCACGGCAGGACAATAGAGCCGCTCATGCCAAGGTAGATCGTAAACGCCGATCCAGCGATCATCAAAAGGCCAACCGTGAGCAGATAACTCCGGCAATAGAGCGCCCACGTTTCTCGTGATTTGCGGTTCATCGTCATGGCCTGCACATCTGCCCCGTAACTGGAATATTTTCAATCCTTTCGGACCTGTCGAAACAGAAATGCCCGCTGCAGGTGCAACGGGCATGTCAATATTTTCTCGATCTAGGGAGATTACATCCCCTGCGGTCCCCTGTTCATCGCCGCGATACCGGTGCGGCAAATCTCGATCAGCCCCAAGGGCTTGATGATGGAAATGAACTGGTCGAGTTTTGAGGACTTACCGGTGATTTCGAAGATGAAATGCTCCACCGTCGCATCCACGACCTTGGCCTGGAATGCATCCGCAAGACGGAGCGCTTCGGCGCGCTCTTCGCCCGAGCCAGCAACTTTGATCAGCGCGACTTCACGCTCGATCGGGCGCTCCTGGCCCATATCACGGGCGCGGACGGTCAGGTCTACAACCGTGTGAACCGGCACGATGCGTTCCAGTTGCGCCTTGATCTGCTCCAGCACACCCGGTGTGCCACGGGTGACGATGGTGATGCGCGATAGATGCGCCTCGTGTTCCGTTTCAGAAACCGTCAGGCTTTCGATGTTGTAACCGCGACCGGAGAAAAGGCCGATGACGCGGGCGAGAACGCCCGGCTCATTGGCAACGAGGACCGAAAGCGTGTGGTTTTCAACGGTTTCCGTTTCCTTCTGAATGAAGTAGGCCGAACCGGTAGGCTGTAGATGTGCGTTCATATCCGTGTTCCTCTCCAGATCAGACTAGCTGACGGCCCTTGGCGTCGATGGCGTTTGCTACGGCTTCATCTGTCGCGTCATCCGGCAACAGCATCTCGTTATGCGCTTTGCCCGATGGGATCATCGGGAAGCAATTGGCGAGATTGGCCACGCGGCAATCGAAAATAACCGGCTTATCGACCGCGATCATCTCGGCAATCTTGTCATCCAGTTCCTTAGGATCATCGCAATACATTCCGACACCGCCATAGGCTTCCGCCAGCTTGACGAAATCAGGCATGGCTTCCGTATAGGAGTTGGACAGGCGGTTGCCGTGCAGCAATTGCTGCCACTGGCGCACCATGCCCATATACTGGTTGTTCAAGATGAAGATCTTGACCGGCAGGCTGTACTGGATGGCGCAGGACATTTCCTGAATACACATCTGGATCGACGCGTCGCCGGCGATATCGATGACGAGCGCCTCCGGATGCGCAACCTGAACGCCGATGGCGGCCGGAAGGCCGTACCCCATGGTGCCTAAGCCGCCAGAGGTCATCCAGTGGTTCGGCTCTTCAAAGCCAAAGAACTGCGCGGCCCACATCTGGTGCTGACCAACTTCCGTTGTGATGTAAGTGTCGCGGCCCTTGGATGCTTCATACAGACGCTGAATGGCGTATTGCGGCATGATGACGTCTTTGGAATTCTTGTAGCCGAAAGACTTGCGTGCACGCCAGCGGGCGATATCCGCATTCCAATCTTCGGTCTGCGACATCTCGGGCTTGGACGGCAAGGCACGCCACAGACGAACCATATCCTCCAGAATACGCCCGACATCGCCGACGATGGGAACATCAACGCGGACATTCTTGTTGATGGAGGACGGATCGATATCGATATGGATTTTCTTGGAGTTCGGCGAAAACGCATTCAGACGCCCGGTAATACGGTCATCGAAACGCGCACCGACACAGACCATGACGTCGCAATCATGCATCGCCATGTTGGCCTCGTAGGAGCCATGCATGCCCAGCATGCCCAGCCACCTTTCGCCGGATGCCGGGTAGCAACCCAGACCCATCAGCGTCGAGGTGATCGGGAACCCGGTCAGTTCGACCAGTTCGCGCAGCAGGCGCGTGGCTTCCGGGCCGGAATTGATAACGCCGCCGCCGGTATAGAGAATCGGGCGTCGGGCCTTCGACATCAACTCGATGGCGGCATGAATGGCGTTCAGATCGCCTTGAACCTTCGGGTTGTAGCTCTTCTGCTGAATATCGGTGGAACGCGGCGTGTAGGTACCGGTTGCGAACTGAATGTCCTTGGGAACATCGACAACAACCGGGCCTGGACGGCCCGTCTGGGCAATACGGAAAGCTTCATGGATGATGCCAGCCAGTTCGTTGACGTCCTTGACCAGCCAGTTGTGTTTGGTGCAGGGGCGCGTGATACCAACCGTGTCGCACTCCTGAAACGCATCGGAGCCGATCAGCGAGGTCGGAACCTGACCGGAAATGCAAACCAACGGAATGCTGTCCATCAAGGCGTCCTGCAGTGGCGTGACGGCATTGGTGGCACCGGGACCGGACGTAACCAGCATGACGCCGACCTTGCCGGTGGAACGGGCGTACCCTTCAGCGGCGTGGCCTGCACCCTGTTCGTGACGAACGAGGATGTGCTGGATATCGTCCTGCTGGAAAATCTCGTCGTAAATCGGAAGAACCGCACCGCCTGGATAGCCGAAAATATGCTCGACGCCATTGTCCTTGAGCGCGCGCAGAACGATTTCCGCGCCCGTCATGGTGTTGCTGTTATCCGTAGTGTCCTTATCCGTCATTGCCTGTTCCATCCCGATTTGGCTTTGGATATCGCGGAGCCATTTGGCCCAAGTGAAGACATAAAAAAAGGCCCCTTGAGGAGCCTCGTTCAGCGCATGGGTGCTTTCGCCGGATGGTTACACCATCCTGCCCATGCGCCGTCCCACCACGATAAGTACGTTAAGATTTTTCATGGGCCGGAGTGTTAGACACAAAACCGATACCCGTCAACGCATCCAAAGCAAAAAAATCCGAATTCATTCCATTTATTGCTCAATGATGGCCTTCCACGAAATTAAAATACACTGCACTGACACCAGTTGTTAAAGGCAATCGTTTAGAATTTCCCGGAAACAACCGGGATCAGCCCGCGACAGACCGGAGTGAAAAGCCGGCATGACCTATGACAGGGGCGAGACGTGTTCAACGACGACCTTCGCAGATCGGCAAAAGCAGGCGAGCATGACCGCCGCGACGACGTCACAGCAGCAAACCGGCTGCTCGGCCACGTTGTGTCCTGCACCGGCTCACGCGCGACGATTTCCGCCACGACCGAGCGCGGCAAGACGGATCTCGCCGAACTGTGGTCCGTTGGCCGGTTGATCTCTATCGACCTTGGCGAGACCCGCGTTGCGGCCTTAAGTTACGCCATGAAGACTGGCCAAATCGAGTGGTCGGCCAGTGGCAGCAATACCTTGTTGATCGACGTCGAACTGCTGGGCGAAATATACCGCACTCCAGATGGTGGCGAGCGTTTTTCGACGGGCATTTCCCGATATCCGTATCTCGGCGCCATCGCCCATCGTATTCGCGCTGCAGACCTGATGCGTATTTACGACAACGCAGGCGAAGGGACATCCGTCGTCGGCCATCTGACGCAGGATGACAGCATCGATGCGACGATCAGCATTCCGCAGATGCTCTCAAAGCATTTCGCCGTCCTGGGCTCCACGGGCGTTGGAAAATCCACCGCCGTCGCGCTGCTGCTCAACAAGGCAATCGAAAAAGACCCCAAGCTCCGGGTGCTGATTCTCGACCCACATAACGAGTATGCAGCCGCGTTTCCTATGACGTCAGTTGTCATCGATACCGATACGCTCGACCTGCCCTTCTGGCTGATGAAGCTGGAAGAGTTCGCGGAGGTGCTGTATCGCGGCCGCAAAGCCGTGGTCGATGAACTAGACGTTCTGCGTGACCTGATACCGGAGGCAAAACGGGCCTTTCGCGGTGCGGACAATTCCGTGATGCGCAGAGCATCGGAAAAATCATCTCTGACCGCTGATACGCCGATCCCTTATCGTATTGCCGATCTGCTGGCGCTGATCGACGAGCGTATCGGCCGCCTCGAGGGGCGTGATGAAAAACCGGCACTGCGCAACCTGAAAATACGGATCATGGCTGCCATCAATGATCCGCGCTATCACTTCATGTTCTCCAACAGCACGATCAGCGATACGATCATGGAAACGGTGGCGCATATCTTCCGCGTCCCCGGTGATGGCAAACCGATTTCAGTCTTCCAGCTTGCGGGCATTCCGTCGGAAGTGGTGAATTCCGTGGCTTCCGTTCTCTGCCGCATGGCATTCGAACTGGCGCTTTGGAGCCAGGGGGCAATTCACACGCTGGTCGTGTGCGAAGAAGCGCACCGCTACGTTCCCGCCGATCCGGAACTCGGCTTTTTCCCGACACGACAGGCCATCGCCCGCATCGCAAAGGAAGGTCGTAAATACGGCGTCTCGCTGGGCATTATCACCCAGCGGCCAGGAGAACTGGACCAGACGATCCTGTCGCAATGTTCCACCGTGTTCGCTATGCGCCTGTCCAACGAAAACGATCAGGAGATTATCCGCTCGGCAATCCCGAACTCCTCCGTCTCCACTATCAGCTTTCTTTCCTCCATCGGCAATGGCGAGGCTATCGCCTTTGGTGAAGCGATCAACGTACCCATGCGCATCCGCTTCAACCGGGTCGCTGACCATAATCTTCCCAAGGCCAACGGCGTTATGCCTCACATCGCGGAGGATACGCCTGACACCGTCGATCTTCGCTCCATCGTCAAACGCATGCGCGCCGTCACCGGGCCGGATATCTCGGGCTTTCGACAGAGCTACGAGGCGAAAATCGCTCAGGACGCCGATGATGAAGAATTCGCCAGTTGGAAGCAGGAATTCAGCGGCAGCAGCGGAAGCGAACCCTACCGCCCGGAAATGCTGCCCCGCAGCTCGGTTTTTTCCGCGAAAGCACAAATGCCTATCAGTTCCGGGCCTATGCGAGAGCACCTTCCGGAGACCGCGCCCAGGTCGTTTGGTGACGAAGAGCCAAGATCATCCCTGCGGGACAGCCTGATGAAAAAACCACTGGGTAGCCTTTATCGGAAGGATTGATCGGCTGCCTTCAAGGCACGACCCGCTCCCAGTCATCGCCCATCTGGTTGCGAAACCATGTCATCTGCCGCTTGGCATATTGCCGGGTTGCTGCCGCAGATTTCTCGATCACCTCGTCCTTGCTCATGCGCCCCGCCAGCATCTCGGCAATCTGCGAAACCCCGATGGCTTTCATGGCGGTTGCATCGAGGGAAAGGTCTTGCGACAAAAGCGCCTGCACCTCTTCCACCGCACCGCTTTGCATCATCTGAGCGAAGCGCCGGTTGATGCGGTCATGCAGCACCGCTCTTTCCGGCAGCACGACCATTTTTCGCGCACGTGCCGGATCGATGATGACGGGGCCGCTGGTATTTTGAAACGTCCGGATGGATTTTCCGGTCGCTTCCAACACCTCCAGTGCACGCACAATACGCTGGCCGTCAGTGGGTTTCAGAGTGGAAGCCGTCTGCGCATCGCGCATCGATAGCTCATCATGGAGCCCTGTCGATCCCTCTTCGATCGAGCGCGTTCGGTAACTCTCGCGGATTTCGGGCGGTATCGTCGGCATGTCCGAGAGGCCGCCGGTCAGCGCCTTGAAATACAGACCCGTGCCACCGACGATGACCGGGAAACGCCCCTCGCCGCGCAGTGCGTCCAGAAGCGCCGTTACCTCCCGTAACCACTCCCCCGTGGAGTAGAGCGTCGATGCTGGCACATGCCCGTAAAGATGGTGCGGCACGTCCCTCATCTCTTCTGCCGATGGCCGTGCCGTCAACACCTGCAAGGTGTCGTAAACCTGCATACTGTCAGCATTGATGACGACGCCACGTGTGTCCTGTGCCAGCCGAAGCGCAAGCGCGGACTTGCCGCTTGCCGTCGGGCCGGTTATCAGGAGCGCATCAAATTCGTCAGCAAGGTTTTTCATCATGGCTCTGGTTGCCACGCTTATCGCCAATCCGTCAAATCCTGTTCTGAATTCCACAATCGCAGAAGGTGCCGCCAAAGCATTGGATGCGTCTGGCCTCTACTGGCTGGCGGACGGAATTGCCTGCGATCTGGTACTGCGCGATGGCACTGATCTGGCGGCTGCGGAACGGGTGCTGCGCATGGCCATTGTCGATAGGCCTATCGATATCGTCATTCAGGATCAGGACAAGCGTCGCAAGAAAATCCTCATTGCTGATATGGATTCGACCATGATCGGCCAGGAATGCATCGATGAACTGGCTGCCGAAGTCGGCCTGAAAGACCAGGTGTCCACCATCACCGCCCGCGCCATGAATGGCGAGATCGCCTTTGAGCCTGCCCTGCGCGAGCGTGTTGCGCTGCTGGAAGGCCTGCCTCTTTCGGTGGTGGACGAGGTGATCGAAAAGCGCATCACGCTCACCCCCGGCGGCATGGAACTGATTGCCACCATGAAAGCCAGAGGCCACTATACGGCGCTGGTTTCCGGTGGTTTCACCGTCTTCACCAGCCGCATCGCGGCGACCCTCGGCTTCGATGAAAACCGGGCCAACATTCTGGGCGAAAAAGACGGGCTTCTCGATGGCACCGTGGCTGAACCCATCCTGGGAAAACAGGCCAAGGTCGACGCGCTGAACGACATTGCCGCCAAGCTCGACATCACACCTGAAGACGCGATTGCCGTGGGGGATGGTGCAAACGACCTTGGCATGTTGCATCTGGCGGGATCAGGCGTTGCAATCCACGCCAAGCCTGCGGTCGCAGCAGAAGCGAAAATCCGTATCGACCACGGTGATCTGACGGCGCTTCTCTATCTTCAGGGTTATCGCAAGGCTGATTTCGTTACTCCATGATCTTACGAGGAACACCAAGGCTGATCCTGCGGGAATGGCGAACAGCGGACCGCGATCTCTTCCGCGAGATCAACGCCGATCCGCAAGTGATGGAATTCTTTCCAACCCCGCGCAGCCACGCCGAATCCGACGCGGCGCTAGAGCGCATCAACGACATGATCCGCGCCACCGGTTTTGGCTTCTATGCACTGGAGCTGCGGGAAACGGGAGAGCCTATCGGCTTCTGTGGTATCGCCCCCGCCAATCTGGAAGACATATTCCCGCTTGGAACGATGGAAATCGGCTGGCGTCTAGCCGCGCGTTTCTGGGGCCATGGCTATGTCACGGAAGCTGCGAAATCGATGCTGGCAATGGCATTCGATGAGAAGAAAAAGCCGGAGATCGTCTCCTTTGCGGTCCGCGACAACCTGCGCTCAGTCGCAGTGATGAAACGGATTGGCCTCATTCGCGATCCCTCGCGCGACTTCGACCATCCGCGCGTTCCCGATACCCACCCTCACCTCAAGCCCCATGTAACCTATGCGTTGACGCTGGACCGGTGGCTGGGGAAGTAGGCAAAGACCTGATCCCTATCGAGACCAAAAAACATTCAGCATCACGCTCGTCACTCCCGCACGGTTACAGGAATGCGGCCATCCCAAACCTTTGGGCTGAAGCAGATCGTTGAATCGCAGACGTGGATTGACTGAATTGCTGCTTTAAGCACAGGAATCACGGCGAGAAACTAAGCGTCTCCGTCATCCTTATCCAACTTGCCCAGGTCCAGTTCGCGGCTGGCCTTCTCGTTCAATGCAGAGGTCAGGTTTTTCTCGGCCTTTGTTCGACCGAAAGTCAGGCGGTTTTGCTCCGCCTGCTTATCTTTTTCGCTACGCGCCTTCTGCTTGCGAAACTGGCGCAGATTGACGACATCGCCGGTCATGGCCATCTCCTGTCTGCGCCGTTGCGTCAGGCAATCACTTGTTCTTGCGGAAAGCGTCCAGTGACACGACCGAACCAGCCTTCTTCTCTTCGTCGGGCTTGTCTTCCGTGGAAGGTGTCTTGTTTTCGGCAGGCGCAGGATATGCGGTGATTTCCGCTTCCACGACCTCTTCTTCTTCTGCCAGGGGAACGTCGAATTCGAGTTCGAAATTCACCGAAGGATCATAGAACCCTCTGATGGCGTTGAAGGGAACGACCAGCTTCTCGGGCGTATCGGAGAAGGACAAGCCGATTTCGAACTGCGTCTCGGTGACCTTCATATCCCAGAACTGGTGCTGGATGACGATCGTCATCTGCTCGGCATACTTGGCCTTGAGGTGCTGCGAGATGCGCACACCCGGCGCGCCGGTCAAAAAGGTGATGAAGAAATGGTGGTCGCCGGGCAGCCGTGCGGTCGCCGCTACTTCGCTCAATACCTTGCGAATAACGCCGCGAAGGGCATCCTGTGCGAGAATGTCGTAACGGATATGATCCTGCCCCATGCGGTCCTGTCTTTCCTTATTCGAACGTCTTTTAACAAAGTATACGCAATGTCTTACACCGCAGCAACGGAAAAGCCCGCATTGCCCGAGTCATTTCATCTTATAGCCAATTCCGGCGAAATGGAGAAGGTGGAGGTTTCTGTTGCCAGGTACCTCCGAACCCCGCCTTACGGGGCTAACCGTAAGGACTTAAGTCGGAATTCCCACACCGCCATTAGGCAGCGAGAGCGTATTCCTTAGCGTTGTTGTCATTTGCAACTACACTTGTGACCCGATAACGGCGGTATCATGCCGAGCGAAAGACCGATCTTTACACCCTTGTCGATCCTATTTCGCCCCCATCAAAAGCCGGCCATTCCTTGGCCGCCGGTTTTTGGTGGAGGCGCCGGGTACCGCCCCCGGGTCCAATAGGTTTATTACACCGACAGTTTATCGCCATAGCCGGATTTGCACCCGGCAAGGCTCATATAGGCGTTTAATACGACAGAGAAAAGAGGCTACGTGACAATTCCATGAAAGGTTGCGCGCAATTCTTGACGGGGTCATGAACTTGGCACATCCTGCTCATCAAGCGGCAGCTTAACAAGTGCCGCATAACGCGGAGGAGAAGGACATGATGGACTATCTCGCAGATGTGAAAGTTTATGACGCCGAGGCCGACGAAGCCGTGGTGAACAAAATCGTCAAGCATCTGGGCATCGCATTGCGCAATCGCGATTCGGCGCTCGTGTCTACCTCCGACCCGGAAGAACTTGCCCGCGTAAAAGCCAATTGGTGCGGCAAGAAACTCGGCGTCACGGGTGCAGACGCCGACAAGGCCGTGGAAGAAACGATCACGGCCATGAAAGCAGATCGCACGAAATCTCGCGTGACATTCTATTATCTCGTGGCCAAACACCTCGGAAAACTGGAAACGCTCTGATTTTCTGTGGGCGAGCCCACGGCCGACACTGGTTCCGCCGCCGCAAAAGTCTATAATACCCGCTTACTGAGAATCGGCGGCGGACTGATATGAAGCAATATCTCGACCTTCTTGCGCATGTAATGAAAACCGGCACCAACCGAGGCGACCGCACCGGTACGGGTACGCGTTCCGTCTTCGGTTACCAGATGCGTTTCGACCTGTCGGAAGGGTTTCCGGTTCTCACCACCAAAAAGCTGCATCTGCGCTCGATCATTCATGAACTGCTGTGGTTCCTCAAGGGTGAGACGAACATTACCTACCTCAAGGAAAACGGCGTTTCCATTTGGGACGAATGGGCAGATGAGAACGGCGACCTCGGCCCCGTCTACGGCGCCCAGTGGCGCTCCTGGCCAGCACCCGATGGCCGCCATATCGACCAGATCGCACTTCTGATCGAGGGATTGAAAACCAATCCCAACTCCCGCCGCCACATCGTATCGGCCTGGAACCCGGCGCTGGTGGATGATATGGCGCTGCCGCCCTGCCATTGTCTGTTCCAGTTTTACGTCGCCGATGGGAAACTGTCGTGCCAGCTTTACCAGCGCTCCGCCGACATTTTCCTCGGCGTTCCCTTCAACATCGCATCCTACGCTCTGCTAACGCTGATGGTGGCGCAGGTTACCGGCCTGAAGCCTGGCGATTTCGTTCACACGTTGGGCGACGCGCATATCTATTCCAACCACTTCGAGCAGGCCGAACTGCAGATGAAGCGTGAACCCAAGGCGCTGCCGACGATGCGCATCAACCCTGACGTGACCAGTATTTTCGATTTCAAATTCGAAGACTTCACGCTGGAAAATTACCAGGCCGATGCCTCCATCAAGGCACCGATTGCCGTATGAGCGGTCCGCGCATCACGCTCATCGCCGCGGTGGCTGAAAACGGTGTCATCGGCCGCGATCTGGATATGCCATGGAGGCTGTCGACGGACCTCAAGCGTTTCAAGGCACTGACCATGGGCAAACCGATGATCATGGGTCGGAAGACCTTTCTATCGGTCGGCGAGCGCGCCCTGCCCGGTCGCCCCCACATCATTATCAGCCGCAACCCGGATTACCACCCACAGGGTGTCGACGTCGTGTCGTCTCTGGAAGACGCTCTCACGCTCGCCCGGGAAAAGGCACAAGCACTTGGCGTGGATGAGATTTTCATCGCTGGTGGCGGCGAGATCTACCGTCAGGCGATGCCCTTCGCCGATCAACTTTCCGTCACCCATGTCGCGGTTTCGCTGGAAGGCGATACGTTCTTCCCGGCCATCGATCCCGCGCAGTTTGAAAAAATTGACGAAATGCCCGCGCCTGCGGGGGAAAAAGACAATTATCCGGTGATATTTGCGACGTATAAACGGTATCACGCGGCCTAGTGAACTATTTACCGTGATTGGGTATTAAGTTACCGCCTCCGCGTTGAAACAGGCCGTCCTCCTACTTATAACTGACCTATATTCCCGCCGGACATGCGAAAGCCCGTCTGAGAGGAAGCGGGAGAGTTTTTAGCATAAGAGGTATGGATGCCCTGGAGCAATCAGAATGGTGGCGGCGGTGGCGGCGGTGGCCCTTGGC
>UCJU01000019.1 GCA_900472925.1 Hyphomicrobiales bacterium | reverse complement strand
CTGTGCGGCAGACAGTCCGGCGATCTGGCCTGTGGTCAGAACATCGATCTGTGCAGAGGTTACGGCACCGATCTGTGCTGTCGAGAGCTTTGCGACCTGAGCGGCGCTCAGCGCTGCGAAGTTTGCTGTCGAGAGCGAAGCCAGTGTGGTGGAGTCGATGCCGGAGAGGGCGGCGACGCTCAGCGCTGCGATCTCGGCTGTTTCGAAGCTGTTGAGCTCTGCAGAGGAGAGCGTTGCCACCTGGGCCGCAGTCAGAGCACCAGCCTGTGTGGTGGTGAGGGCTGCAATGTTCGTGGACGTGAACGCCTGCAGTTGATCCGTGGACAGTGCGACCAGTTGCTTGTTGGAGAGCGCTGCGACCTGATCCGTCGTCAAGGTAGCGATAGATGACGTGGTGATGGCCGCGACCTGATTGGCCGTGAGAGCCTTGATCTGGTCGGTTGTGAGCTCCTTGATCTGGTCGGACTTGAGCGAAGCGATCTGGGTCGTTGTCAGTGTCGCAACCTGGGTGGCACTGAAGGCTGTCAGGGCCGCTGTGTTGAGGCCTGCGACGGCATCGGTTGACATGCCGGCCAGAGCGCTGGCGCTCAAAGCCTTGATCTCGGCACTTTCGAAGCTGTTGAGTTCTGCCGAGGAGAGTGTTGCCACCTGTGCCGATGTGAGGGCCGCAGCCTGCTTGGTCGTGAGGGCTGCAATGTTGTCGGAGTTGAACGACTGAAGCTGATCGGTGGTCATGGCAGCGATCTGGGTTGGAGCAAAGGCTGCAACCTGGGTGCTGTCGAGAGCCGACAGGGCCGATGTAGTGATGGTCTTGATCTGTGCGGCAGACAGTCCGGTGATCTGACCTGTGGTCAGAACATCAAGCTGTGCAGAGGTTACGGCACCGATCTGTGCTGTCGAGAGCTTAGCGACCTGAGCGGCGCTGAGCGCTGCAAAGTTTGCTGTCGAGAGGGATGCCAGTGTCGTGGAGTCGATGCCGGAGAGGGCTGCGACATTGAGGGCTGCGATCTCTGACGTTTCGAAGCTGTTGAGTTCTGCCGAAGAGAGTGTTGCCACCTGCGCCGCAGTCAGGGAAGCAGCCTGCTTGGTTGTGAGGGCAGCGATGTTGTCGGAGCTGAGCGACTGAAGCTGATCGGTGGTCATGGCAGCGATCTGGGTTGGCGCAAAGGCTGCAACCTGGGTGCTGTCGAGACCCGACAGGGCCGAAGTGGTGATGGTCTTGATCTGTGCGGCAGACAGTCCGGCGATCTGGCCTGTGGTCAGAACATCGATCTGTGCAGAGGTTACGGCACCGATCTGTGCTGTCGAGAGCTTAGCGACCTGAGCGGCGCTCAGCGCTGCGAAGTTTGCTGTCGAGAGTGAAGCCAGTGTTGTGGAGTCGATGCCGGAGAGGGCTGCGACGCTCAGCGCTGCGATCTCGGCTGTTTCGAAGCTGTTGAGTTCTGCCGAGGACAGTGTTGCCACCTGTGCCGCAGTCAGGGCCATGACTTGCTTGGTGTTCAAGGTTTCGATGTCGTCGGACGACAGAGCGTTGAACTGGTCCGTGTTCAATACGGAAATCTGGCCTGCTGTAAGGCCAGCTATTTGAGCGGAGTCGATGGCTTGTAGCTGGGCGACAGTCAGGCCGATAACCGCTTTGGCGGTAATAGCGCTTATCTGCCCGCTATCGAATGAGTTGATCGCGCTTGTGCTAAATGCGCTGAGTTGCGCTGACGAGAGCGCGGCGATCTGGTTGCTCTTCAAAGCGTCCACATCGGTGGATTTCAGAGTAGCAATGGAGGCAGACGAAAGTGACGAAATTTGTTTTACAGATAGCGAAGAGATAATCGAAGTCATGGACACGTGCCCCCGTTGATAACTGGCCAAAGCGCCACACACCAAGCCGTTTTCGCGCCGCGCAGCCACAGGGCCGCATCCGAATACCCCGGATGCGCTTTGCGCGAATTGGCACAGTGTCTCAATCGGTCGACACGAGCGTCGATCGATTAAGTGTCCGGTCGGGACAATAGCAATATTAAGCAGAACATGGCTCGTGTGAGCCGGCGCATCGGAAGGGCATCATGCGTACAGAACTCTGATCGGGTTCTGATCCCTACGCCATTGGACATTGGAGTGCCGCTTTTTAAGCAGGACTTTCGATATACCTGCTCGCACCAGAAAGAGCGCGTTCACGAACACTTTATACGACCGACCCCACTATCATTCGAAAGGTGTAAAATATTAGTTAACTGGCAGACGTCGCCCATGTGTTGTCAAAGGTAAGGTGGAGTCTAAATTTGAAAAATATCCTTAAAAGGCGATAGAGTCTGCATTGTTTTGGGCAAACCCAAAATCGGTATTCCGGCATATCAATAGTATTGTCATCTTTTAGTTGCGTGCATAATAGAAATTCGGCGTGATCGTTCAGGTGGTGACTTTTTTTGGGTTACGAGCGTTTAAAGAGAGCTCCATCAAATAAAAATTATTTACGGTTGCGGATTTCGATGATGGTCAGGGCTATCTCATCGCTTATCGATTTTTTTGATTTAGTATATTTTAAGAATAAAAGTGTGTGTAGGGATTTTTAACGAATAAAACCAGATGCCTCGATAATAATCGTAGGCGCGCGCGCTCAATGATCGTGCGTTAGCTCTCACCCGCGGTCGATACGGTATCTTTTGAAAATGCGGGCTTCCACCGCTCAGCGGAATATCAGCTTTGCGACTGGTCCTGGCTTTGAGATTGCTGCACCGTGACAGATACGGTGAGGCTTTCTCCTGAGAGGCCCACGCGCATGCCGGAAACCGGAGCGCAATCGCGGTAGCTCAAACCACTGGCGATGCGAACGTAGCGTTCGTCCGGGCACAGCTTGTTGGCGGCATCGAAGCCCACCCAGCCGAGGCCGGGAACATGCGCTTCTGCCCATGCATGTGTGGCGATCTGCTCGGCGACGTCCTCCATCATCAGGTAGCCTGACACATAGCGCGCCGGTAAGCCCATGTTTCGGGCAGCCGAGATGAAGATGTGGCTATGGTCCTGACAAACCCCTTTTCCTGCCTCGAGCGCTTCTTCCGCAGTGGTTTCCGTCCCGGTTGATCCTGTCTCATATTCCACTTCGAGGTGAATGAGTGCCATCAACTCATGCAAACGCTCCAGCGGGGTGTCGCCCGTCGACTGTCGCGTCAGCTCCCGAATGAGTTTGCCGGACTTGGTGAGCGGCGTCTCGCGCATGAAAAGCCACAAGGGCGCGTTGCCGATGTGAGCGCCGAATACGCCTGCCTTGTCGATGGTTTCGACTTCACCACACGCCACGACCTTCACCGCGCTGCGAGGGCCTTCGGTTTCCACCAGTTCGACGCGGTTGCCGAAGTGGTCGTCATAGCGAACTTCCAGCTTGGCGCCATCGACGGTGACATCCCATTCCTTCACCGTTTGTGTCGGTCCGCTCGCGGGCGTCAACCGCAGACGTTGCAGCGAATAGGGGACCGGTTCATCGTAGAGATATTCGGTCGTGTGATTGATCTTTAAACGCATGCAATGTCCCCGTATTCCGCTCGCTTTTATTGGTAGAAGCGGTAGCCATCCGTAATTTCCTGTCCCAGCTGCGCGTTCCTGTTGACGAAAAGCTCTAGGAACTCGTGCAGGCCCTGGTCCATTACGCGGTTTATCGTTGTTTTCTGCAGCGTCGCCTTGATTGCGTCCGCCGTATCGTGGGCCTTGTGCCTCTCATCGTAGTCTTCGGAAAGGTGCCCAAGATTACTGACGATTTTTTCGTAACAATAGGCAAGTGAACGCGGCATTCTTCCATTCAAGATAAGAAAGTCGGCAATATTGGCAGGTTTATACTCTGCATCATAGACCCAGCCATAGGAGCGATGCGCCGAAACGGAGCGAAGGATGGACTCCCACTGCGCATTGTCCAGAGACGACCCCACCTGCGCTGCCGCTGGCAGCAACACATAGTATTTCACATCCAGAATACGCGCCGTGTTGTCGGCCCGCTCGATGAAGGTGCCGATGCGCGAGAAATTGTAGAGATCGTTGCGGAGCATCGAGCCATGAAAAGCGCCGCGGACAAGGCCGGCGCGATGTTTGATAACATCAATGACCTGCGGCAACTCTGCCGCTTTGACTTTGCGGCCCAGTAGATTTTTAAGTTCGATCCAGAATTCGTTGGTCGCTTCCCAGGTCTCACGGGTCAGGGCCGTGCGCACCATACGGGCATTGTTCCTGCCGAATTCAATGCAGGACATCACGCTCGATGGATTGTTCTTGTCACGAAGCATGTAGTCGATGGCGTCGGCTGCCGTGACTTTCTCGTGGTTTTCGAGAAACTCTTCGTGGGCACCGGCGCTCTGCAGCACGCCGTCCCAATCCTCGTCACCCCCGCCACTTCTGGTCAGCGAGACGCGCATGCCTGCATCCACCAGTCTTGCAATGTTTTCCGCGCGCTCGATGTAGCGGAACATCCAGTAGAGTCCGTTCGCCGTTCTTCCCAGCATGGCTTAGTCCTCCAGTACCCAGGTATCCTTGGTGCCACCGCCCTGGCTGGAATTGACGACCAGTGATCCCTGCTTGAGCGCAACGCGTGTCAGACCACCGGGGATGATCTTCACCTTGTCCGAAACCAGAACATAGGGACGAAGATCGACGTGGCGTGGCGCGATGCCGTTTTTCACCATGATAGGCACTGTGGACAGTGAAAGCGTAGGCTGGGCGATATAGTTTGAAGGCCGGGCGCGAAGCTTGTCGGCAAATAGCGCCCGTTCTTTCTTGGATGCCGTTGGCCCGACCAGCATGCCATAACCACCGGAACCGTGAACTTCTTTCACGACCAGTTCCGCGAGATTGTCCAGAACATATTTCAAACTATCCGGCTCCGAACAGCGCCAAGTCGGCACATTCTCAAGAAGCGGCTTGCGCCCGGTATAGAACTCGACGATTTCAGGCATGTAGGAATAGATCGCCTTGTCATCGGATATGCCCGTGCCTGGTGCGTTGGCGATGGTGATATTGCCTGCGCGGTAGACGTCCATGATACCCGGAACGCCCAGTGCGGAGTCAGGTCGGAAGGTGAGGGGATCGAGGAAATCGTCATCGACGCGGCGGTAGAGCACGTCGATCGCCTCATAGCCGCGCGTCGTGCGCATTTTGACCTTGCCGTCCATGACGCGCAGATCGGAGCCTTCGACCAGTTCCACGCCCATCATGTCGGCCAGATAGGAATGCTCGTAATAGGCCGAGTTGAAAATGCCCGGGGTCAGCACCGCAACGCGCGGCTTGCCCTTGCAGCCCGGAGGCGCGAGCGAAGCCAGAGACTGGCGAAGCTGATAGGGATAATCCTCGACCCTGCGGACCTTGTTCTCGTGGAACAGCTCCGGAAACATCTGCATCATGGTTTCGCGGTTTTCCAGCATGTAGCTGACACCGGATGGCGTTCGGGCATTGTCCTCGAGGACGTAGAACTGGTCTTCGCCGGTGCGGACAATGTCTGTGCCCACAATGTGTGTGTAGACACCGCCGGGCGGCTTGAAGCCGATCATTTCAGGCAGGAACGCTTCGTTGCGTTCGATCAATTCGCGAGGAATGCGACCGGCACGAATGATTTCCTGCTTGTGGTAGATGTCATCCAGAAAGGCATTGAGCGCCAGGACGCGCTGTTCGATGCCCTGCGCCAATTTGCGCCACTCCTTGGCGGAGATGATGCGTGGAATGATGTCGAAGGGAATGAGCTTTTCGGCGCTGTCGGCGTGGCCATAGACGGCAAAGGTGATGCCGGTTTTTCGAAAAATATTTTCAGCATCGCGGGACTTCTGGATCAGATGCGATCTGTTCTGACGGCTGTACCAGTCATTATAGTTTTTATATGGGCCTCGCGGAGTGGAGTCCGCATCAATCATTTCGTCAAATGCCAACTTAATCTTCCCCATTTATGCCCATTTGAATACAACGACGACTGCAATGCAAGAACCATGCGCTGTCTTGGTCGAGATTTTTTACCACCTGCAGCTTTGCTAAATATGCAAAAAATAAGCAGTTTCGCCTTTGGTGACGTAAAATGCGGCTGGGTCGTAGAGAGTTCCTTCGCCATTCTTCCGGCGACCCAGATTTGCAAACGATCTTGGAGAATTTTCTGCCTAAATTTAAGCCATAGGCATCTTTCACCTCTGCTGCTGCTTGGGTGCAGGTTCCTATACTTGGTTAATTGTCGCCGCCGGAATTAGAGGTTTGTTAACCATAAAATTATACTCCTTGGTAACGAAGAGATTCATCGACCGGGGGTAATATGTCTATTTCGCGCCGCGGAGTCCTGTTTGGACTACCGCTTCTTCTTGCAGGTTGCGCCAGCACCAATTTCGTTCAGCAAAAACAGAACTATGCAGCCATTACCGATGAGAAGTTCCCCCTAAAGGCAATGCCTCTGGACAGGATCGATCCGGAACTGCGCCGCCAGGAAGTGGCGTATCAGACCACCTATCCGGCTGGAACCGTCGTCGTGGATACGCCTGCTCGCCGCCTCTATTATGTCATGGGTGATGGTCGCGCCATGCGTTACGGCGTGGGTGTTGGTCGTCAGGGACTGGCGTTGCGGGGCAACGCCTATATCGGTCGTAAGGCCGAGTGGCCAAGCTGGACGCCAACCCCGAACATGATCCGCCGTGAGCCTGAGCGGAACCGCAAATATGCGGGCGGCATGCCGGGTGGTCCAAACAACCCGTTGGGTGCGCGCGCTCTGTATCTCTACCGCGATGGCGGCGATACGATGTTCCGTCTGCACGGCACCAACCAGCCGCAGTCCATCGGTCACGCCATGTCCAGCGGCTGCATCCGCATGCTGAACCACGATATCATCGACCTCTATCAACGCGTGCCGGTTGGCTCGCGGGTGGTCGTTTTGCAGGCCTGAGCACCATATTAACGCCGTGATCCGGCGCTCTTTGCATCGGATCACAACCTCAACCATGGCGGTGACCGCATGTGTCGTTTTCTTGCCTATTCCGGCGTCCCTGTTTGGCTCGATAGTCTTCTGATCGAGCCGGAAAGCTCGCTCATCAGCCAGTCTATGGCGGCCCGTGAAGCGAAAACGGTGGTCAATGGCGACGGTTGCGGGATAGGCTGGTATGGCGAAAGAGGTGAGCCCGGTATCTATCGCGGCATTCTGCCTGCCTGGTCGGATCGAAACCTGACGTCATTGTGCCACCAATTGCGGGCCGGACTGTTTCTGGCGCGTGTCCGCTCTGCCACGACTGGCGGTGTCTCGATGGCGAACTGCCATCCCTTTGGATGGGGTCGCCACCTTTTCATGCACAATGGCCAGATTGGCGGCTATGAGAAGGTCAAGCGCGACATTGAAATCCTCATTCCCGATGACGTCTACTCTTCTCGCGCTGGAAACAGCGACAGCGAGGCAATTTTCCTCATCGCTGCCGGTATGGGGCTGGATCGCGATCCCATCTGTGCGCTGACCAGAACCTTACAGACCTGCATGGACGTCGTTGATCGGTCGGGCGTCAATCAGCCCATCCGGTTCAGCGCTATTCATACGGATGGCGAAAAGCTGCATGCGTTCCGCTGGTCCAGCGACGCCCGTCCGCCCACGCTCTACTGGCGCAATGTGGGGCAGGGCATAGCGGTTGCCTCCGAACCCTTTGCGACCGGTCTGGAGAAATGGGAAATCATCCCCGCCAACACGGTCGCGACGATCGTTGGCACCCACATCACATTCGAGCCGTTTAACCCTGTTCATCAACCGCAGGCCCTGATGCGCGCCTGAGCTTTGCGGTCCATTTCATAACGTCAGGTCATTTCTTTGCTTTTATTCCTGCGTGAAAACATCCGCTGGCTGGGCGCTGGTTTTGCTATGCTGTTCGCATCTTCCTTCGGGCAGACTTTTTTCATTTCGCTGTCCGGCGGTGAAATACGCCGCGAGCTTGATCTGAGCGACGGCCAATTCGGGCTTGTCTATATGGCGGTAACGCTTGCATCCGCCTTCAGCCTGGTCTGGCTGGGCAAGCTTCTGGATGCCAAGGCTGTCCGCTCCGTTGTCGCCATGGCTGTTCTCGCGCTGGCGGCAGGGCAATCGGGCTTGCCTACGCCTCATCGATCGCCGCGCTGGTCGCAAGCCTGTTTTTGCTGCGCCTGTTCGGTCAGGGCATGATGGTGCATATTGCTTATACTATCATCGGGCGCTGGTTTTCAGCGGAACGCGGACGGGCCGTGTCGATTTCTGCGCTGGGTCTGAACGCTGGGCAAGCCGTTCTGCCGCTGCTTGCCGTTGCAGGCATCGCCGCCTTCGGATGGCGTAATCTGTGGGTGGTGGTTGCTGCTTTTATCGTGGTCATCGTGTTTCCAACGCTTCTGGCGTCGTTGAAAGTCGAGCGTGTACCCGTGCCTGTTCCGGTCTCTCCCACTGCACCCGTTTCACGGAACTGGATGCGCGGCGAGGTGCTGCGTGACCCGTATTTCTATGTCCTGATGCTGGGCATGCTGCCGCCAGCCTTTATCAGTAACACCATCTTTTTTCATCAGGTCCATCTGTCACAATCGAAGGGATGGCCGCTTGAAACCTTTGCATCGGCTTTTGTGATCTATGCGGTGGTTGCGGTATCGAATTCGCTGCTGTCCGGCTATCTGGTCGATCGGTTTTCAGCCCTGCGGTTGTTGCCATTCTACCTTTTGCCGTTCGGGGTCGGCTGCATGCTGCTGGGTGTCGTTGACGCTCCATGGGTGGTTTTCGTCTTCATGGTCTTGTACGGAATTTCCGATGGGTTTTCACTCACGCTTTTTGGAAGCCTTTGGCCGGAAGTTTACGGCGTGAGGTATCTGGGCGCGATCCGCGCCATCATCGTCGCCATCATGGTATTCGCGTCTGCGCTCGGTCCGGGCCTTGGCGGAATTCTCATCGATTCCGGCGTGGCATTCACGTCCCAGATCGTGACCATGGGCGTGTATTGCATTTTGATTTCAGGTGTTCTGCTGTCGCGCACGCGTCATATTCGCATGAGATGAGGTGGCGAAATTCCACGCTTTCAAAAAGCCGATCACGATAGTTTGTACCCTTTGTGAATCGGCGGGCTAGCCTGTTGTTTTCAGCCTGAAAACGTGTATCTCGGATAGTTGCATTTTCCAGTTAGGTTTTGAAGATCGTTCGGTCGAACCTGCTTTATAAGGACAAAATAAAATGGCATTTTTTGAAAGACTATCGCGCTACCAGCCCTACGCATTGGCTGCGCTGCGCATCATCACGGCACTCTTGTTCATCGAGCACGGTACGCAGAAACTGTTCGGTTTCCCTGCGTCGCAGATGGAAGGTTCTCTTCCGACAATGTTGCTGGTTGCCGCTCTTCTTGAGTTGGTTGGCGGTCTGCTCATTCTCGTCGGACTTTTCACCCGCCCTGTCGCGTTCATTCTCTCGGGTCAGATGGCCGTTGCCTACTTCATGGCGCATGCACCGAAAAGCTTCTTCCCGGCTTTGAACGGTGGCGATGCGGCCATTCTTTTCTGCTTCATTTTCCTTTACCTGGTCTTTGCTGGCCCAGGTGCGTTCTCTGCGGACGGCCAGCGTCGCTAACCGCTGAAAAATCTCAGATTTCGAGCGCCGCGTGGGATATTCTCAGGCGGCGTTTTAGTTCGACTTCGAATCTGCCGTGATGTGCGGCGATCTCATCAGCCATTTATCTATTTTTGCCTGAAGCAGTTCGGGGCTGATGGGCTTTGAAAGATAATCATCCATCCCCACGGAAAGGCAAAGATCGCGGTCGCTGTCCTGCGCATTTGCGGTAACGCCGATGATCGGAACACGCGTTCCACTCGCCATGGTCTTCTCTTCTGCGCGAATAGCCTGAGTGGCCTGATGACCGTTCATAACGGGCATGGAAACATCCATCAAAATGATGGAGGGTCTTTCGTTTCTCCAGCTTTCGACCGCCTTTTTTCCATTGCTGACAATCCGGAAATCAAGATTGGTTTGCTGGAGAATCTGGGTGAAGACGATCTGGTTGACGTCATTGTCCTCGGCAATCAGGATATCCAGCGATCCTGAGCTGCGCCGCATCTCTGTTACAGGGGTGTTGTCAGTCTCTTTGGGGACGCCAGCGACCGCGCGATTACTGATATCGGAGCGTTTCTTGACCTGTGTAGGTAACTGCGAGCCGCCGAGTTGGTCCTGCGACGCACGTTGAGAGCGGCGTGTCCGGACGACGTCCGTCAGCGTTTTACGCAAAAGTCTGGCGCGCACCGGCTTCATGAGATGTGCGTCGAACTGGATGTCGTGCTCGTGATGGGCCGAATCCATCGATGTCAGGAAGACGATTGCCGTATCGCCAAGCCTGGGATCGCTTCTTATGGAACGCGCTACCAGCACCCCATCCATTTCAGGCATGTGACAATCCAGAATGATTGAGTCGATATCGAAACCGATCAATGCGGCTTCTTCGAGAATGGCCAAACCCGCCGGGCCGCTGGCTGCCGCATAGCTGTCGACACCCCAACTGGTCAGTTGTTCGGTCAATATCTGCCGGTTCACCGCATTGTCGTCGATAACGAGGACGCTGACTTTTTTCGCGTCGATAGGGCCGGCATTTTGCTCGGACCGATTTCCAACAATCCGCAACGGCAAGGTGACGGTAAAGGTGGAACCTTGGCCCACCACGCTTTCCACATCCACTTTTCCGCCGAAAAGCCCAACAAGTGCCACGGTTATTGCAAGGCCGAGACCGGTGCCTTCGTGGCGTCGTGTCGAGGACGTATCTGCCTGATTGAATTTTTCGAAAATGCGGTTCAACTGATGTTGCGCAATGCCGACACCCGTGTCCTTGACGCGCAAGCTCATGATGAGTTCGCTGTCATCGACACTCTGGGCAGCGAGTTCTATCAGCACATGGCCCTTTTCGGTGAACTTGATGGCGTTTCCGATAAGGTTCGTTGCTATCTGGCGGAAGCGGCCTGCGTCACCGCTGACCAGATGTTGGATTGACGGATCAACCCGAACAATGAGTTCGATATTCTTGTCCATCGCCTGCGACGATAGAAGCGACGCGACATCCTCAACGGCTTCTGCTGCGTCGAATGTCGTGCTGCGCAGCGTCATCTGACCGGCATCGATCTTTGAGAAATCCAGAATGTCGTTGATGATGGTCAGCAGCGCATTGCCGGATTTCACGATGACATCCGTGAATGTTCTCTGTCGGGTGTCGAGCTTGGATTTGGCTAGCAGTTCCGCCATGCCGAGGACGCCGTTCATGGGCGTTCGGATCTCGTGGCTCATATTTGCCAGGAATTCGGACTTTGCCTTGTCGGCGGCTTTGGCGCGCGCCAGCAAGCCCTCGAGCTCGGCTTCTCTCTGTTTCATCTCGGTGACGTCGGTCACGATCACAAGCCAATATTCGCTGGCACTGATGGTCGCTTCTACGCTCAGCCAGCGCTTCCCATCGATGTGAATGAGCGTAGAAAAGGGCTTGCCAGCGGCAACGTTGTCCATCAACTCCGAACGGGTCGCTTCGGCATTTTCCGCATCGCCAAAGTCGCCGCGGTCCGCACAATGGGCGAAGAATGGCAGCCAGCTCTTGCCCGCGACAACAAGCTCCGCCGGGACATCGAACATGCATGCCATCGCATCATTCGACATGATGATCTCGCCGTTTTGAACCAGAGCGAGCCCCTGCGCCATGACGCGTGTCGCATCCTGCATATATTCGCCGACACGCTGCAATTCGCGCCGGGCAGCGTTGATTTCCTTGTCACGGGCGCGAACGGCGGTGCTGTCGGAAAAGGTGATGAGAATCTTGTTTCCGGCTATTCGCTGCTTGGAAAGTATCGTGAACTTGCCAGCCTTGCTCTCGATTTCCCGAGAGGTGTGGCCATTGATCATGTTCAGACGGTTGATGCGGTCGCGGCAGGCATCCTCAAAACTGATATCGCCGAAAACGTATTTGCCGCTTTCGTAACCCAGTTGCATATAGCGCCGATAGGGCTGCCCAACGAGATCGATCTGATCTTCGACTTCCCATAGATCGTAAAAGCACTTGTTGGCATATTCGATCGTCAGGTCCGATCCCAGCAACATCACCCCGACAGGAAGCGAATCAAGGATCGACTGCACCTCTGCGTGAAGCTTCTCGGCCTCGTTTCGTGCGGCAAGCAGAGCCTGTTTTTGCTCCATCAGCGGCGTGGTATCGGTTACGGAGCCGATCAGATAGGGTTCTTTATCGGCGCTTATCATCCGGCCAACCCTGATGATCGTCGGCACGGACGTGCCGTCATTCAGCAGGATTTCTTCGGTTTTCTGCAGTTCCTCGCCGGTCTGGAGAACGTGATCGTTCTCTTTTCGGAAACGTTCGCCTTCGTGGACGAAGATTTGCGATTCCGTCAGTCCGTAATATTTCTCGCGGGGCTCGCGCCACAGTGTTTCGTAGGATTCGTTCGCATAGGTCAGGCGACGTTCACTATCCAGCATGAAGACGGCAACGGGCACACGCTCAAGCGCTTCCCGGAAGAGCCAGTTTTCACGCGTGTGCTTTTCCAGCAGAATTTCTTTTGCTTTGACGTCGCTGACGTCGATGCGAAGCGCGACCAGTATACCGTTTTCGAGCCGCTTGTTGATGAAGCGTATGAAGCGCCCGTCGCTCATCTCTTCGGTGAATTCGGAGTAGGGCTCGCGGGATTCTGCAAGCTTCGCCTCCAGCCATGCCGCGCGCTCAGGCTCACTCGGGTTTCTGACCTTGACGACGAAGTCACGGAACGCGGCGACAACTGTCTTCAGATCAAGTCCAGGCTGCCAATCAAGGTTGAGATGAGAGTATAACGTCTCAAACCGCTCATTCGAATACATCAGCTTGTCGTTGGTATCATAGACCGCAACAGCCACATCGAGCAGATCGAGAACATTCTTGCCGATCCATGTCTCGTTCTCATCGGCTTGGGTATGCGCGGGAACAGACGGCATCGTCTCGAATATCTCGAACAGGAACAAGGCGCCGTCTTCGGTTTCAAACCGTTCGCATTTTACAGGGTAGCTTTCGTCTGAACTGATGCCTTTGCACTGGATCACCTCTTCCGTTGCAAAAACCAGCGACCGGCGCTCCTTTTCCCGCCGCTCCTGATCGTCGTTCGAGCCAAGCAGTTCCTGCGTTGTCCTGTTCTGGAATGAGGCGAGGGGGCGGCCAACGAAGTTTGCATAGGCCGCATTGACGCAGACATAACGCAACTGACTGTCTTTAATGCAGGCGGGCAGTTCCAGCGCTCGAACGCCTTCGCATGCTTTTTCAAGCAATCCGCCCCCACTCATCAAGACTTTCTCCGTAACTGCCCGTGACCTATGATAGAATCAGCACATTCGTTTCGTCGCGTTTGTAAATGAAAACTATTGTAGAATGGCAGAATTGGCTATGTTTAAACGCCTGTTGCCGGGGTTTGTTAACTATAGTTTTTCATGGCACGTTAACGGTTTGATTGACATCGAGAGCTTGAAACTCAAAACATTTGCTTGACTTTTCCCTTCAAAAGGACCAAACAGCCGTCAAGCTTTCACCCTCGGCAGCCGCGTGAGCTGCAGCGTCAACGAAAAAGATACGACGCATGAAGGAAAAAGCGCATTGATACAGGAGCCGGCGATAACAGCCGCACTGAAGCGCAGAAAGTCATTCCAACCCACAAGTTCCCAATTCACGCGGGGTTCTTGACGCCAAGACAACCGGACAGCAAGGCTGATCCGGGTTCAAGCGTTTTGGCGCCCCGAAAGGTATACTATTGACCAGTTTTAGCGAACTCGGCCTCTCCGAAAAAATCGTGGCCGGCGTCACCCAGCTTGGTTACACCACACCGACACCTATTCAGGAAAAAGCGATTCCGCTTCTTCTGGAAGGTCGCGACATGATCGGTCTTGCACAGACCGGCACCGGCAAAACGGCCGCTTTCGGCCTGCCGATCATCGAAATGCTTTTGAAGCTTCCAGATCGCCCGGCAAACCGGACCACCCGCACCCTTATTCTGGCCCCTACACGTGAACTCGTGAACCAGATCGGCGAGAGCCTGCGTGGTTTCGTGCGCAAGACTCATTTGAAGATCAACCAGGTCGTTGGTGGCGCATCCATCAACAAGCAGCAGCTGCAGCTTGAAAAGGGCACCGACATTCTGGTTGCCACCCCTGGCCGTCTGCTCGACCTCATCTCGCGCAATGCGATCTCGCTGTCCAAGGTGACCTACCTTGTGCTCGACGAAGCCGACCAGATGCTGGACCTTGGCTTCATTCATGATCTGCGCAAAATCTCCAAGATGGTACCTGCCAAACGGCAGACGCTTCTGTTTTCGGCCACCATGCCGAATTCCATCGCAGATCTGGCCAGCAGCTATCTGACCAACCCTGTCACGGTTCAGGTCACGCCTCCCGGCAAGGCTGCCGACAAGGTCGAACAGTACGTTCACTTCGTTGCAGGCAAGAACGACAAGACCGAGCTTCTCAAGAAGACGCTCAACGAAAACCCGGATAGCCGCTCTATCGTATTCCTGCGTACCAAGCATGGCGCTGAAAAGCTTTCCAAGTATCTGGAGCATATCGGATTCAAGGTTGCTTCCATCCATGGCAACAAGAGCCAGGGCCAGCGCGAACGTGCGTTGAAGGGCTTCAAGGACGGCGAATTCAAGGTTCTGGTTGCGACTGACGTTGCTGCGCGCGGTATCGACATTCCAGCCGTGACCCACGTCTTCAACTACGATCTGCCTGAAGTGGCCGACGCTTACGTTCACCGTATCGGTCGTACGGCGCGTGCTGGTCTTGATGGCATCGCGATTGCGTTCTGCGCACCGGATGAAACCCGTCTGCTGCATGACATCGAAAAGCTGATGAAGATCGAAATTCCGGTTCTGTCCGGCGAACGTCCGGCAGGCCTGTCGAGCCCTTCGCGCGGCAACAACAACAACCGCGGCGCTGGCAACCGCGCGAACGCAAACGGTCCACGTCGTCAAGGCGGTGAACGTGGCGAGCGTGCCCATGGCGATCGTCCGCAGCGTGGCCCGCGTGACGGTGCTTCGCGTGACGGCGGACGCCGCAACGGCGAATTCCGTGGTCAGCGCGCTGGCGAGTTCGCACCTGTGGAACGCGACAACGATCTGGAAGTAACGTCGGATTTCAAGCGTCCGAATTCCGAAGGCGCGGCTGGCAAGCCCGCCGGCAACCGCAATCATCGCGGTGGCCAGGGTCGTCCAGCACGCAAATCTGGATCCTTCGCGCCTGCCGGTCAGGCTCGTCCTGCTGGCAACGCCGGTCGCGGTCGCAAGCGCGGCTGATCAGGTCTGATCTGAATTAGGAAACGCCCGGATATCTGTCCGGGCTTTTTTCGTTATGAGACGGGCTTTATGCCGCAGAGCATTTCCCGTTTTCCCGCAAAGCCGGGCCGACGCTCGACCGTAAAGCCAGCGGTTCCCAGATTGCGCCGCACGAAGCCTGCCGCCGCAAATGTCGCAAAGGTCCCGCCGGAAGCGGTCTTCTCAAACAGCGCCGACATGATATCCTGCGACCACATGTCCGGGTTCTTCGAGGGCGCGAAGCCATCGAGATACCAGGCATCGAATGTATCGGTGCTCTGGATGATCCCCTGCATGGCGTCGCCGCAAAAGACCGTCAGCCGTGTCTGTTCATCCAATGTGATGTCAACCCAGCCCTCGGGGTCTGAAGGCCACTGCGCAACAAACGCTTTGCGCTCTTCATCCAGTTGCGGCCAGTGGGACAGGGCGCGGTCCAACTCACGTGCTGTCATCGGATAGAGTTCGAAGGACACGAAATGCAGCTTGGTGTTTGCGGGGCGGTGAAGTTTCCATTGTCGCCATGTCTCACACAAATTCAGCGCAGTGCCGAAGCCGAGTTCACCGATGCGGAATGTTCCCTGCGCCGTTTCCCAGCGCTCCGGCAGCCCATTGCCAGCCAGCGAAACATGGCTGCATTCCTGCCGCCCGTCCGTCTGGCAATAAAAATGGTCGCCAAAAGCCAGCGAATAGGGCATATCGCCCTCTCGCCAATCCAGCATATTTGAACCGGCACGTGCCGGTGTGTTTTCGTTGGGATGTGTCATGGTTCAAGCCGATAGTCTTCCCCGGCAGACAGGTCAATCATCTTTGCCATCGAGCGTCTCGATGCTGATCATCGGTGGTGGCATCATGGGACTGTGGGCTGCGGTCAAGGCGGAACGACTGGGCATTGACACGCTGCTGGTGGATGCCGACGAAATCGGAAGCGGTGCCAGCGGCGGCCTTCTCGGTGCATTGATGCCGCATATGCCGGACCGATGGTCCGATAAGAAACAATTTCAATTCGATGCCCTGCTCAGTCTCGAGGCCGAGATCGCAGCTCTGGAGGCTGAAACCGGCTTGTCGGCAGGCTACAGGCGATGCGGGCGGTTGATCCCGCTGCCGAAACCGCATTTGCGGTCGATCGCGGAACGGCATCAACGGGATGCTCTCACGAATTGGGATCAAGGTGGTCGACAGTTCCACTGGCATCTGCTGGATGCGCCGCCCGTCACTGGATGGGTGGATGCGGCAGCAGGCGAGGCGGGCTTCGTCCACGATACCTTCGCCGCCAAGGTTTCTCCGCGGGCCTTGATTGCAATGCTGAAAGAATATCTGCGGCGCGCAAAGCATGTGCGCGTCGTGGAAAAATGCGGTGTGGCAACATTGGATGCCAATGGAATAGCAAGTTTGATCGATGGCCAGCGGATTCGCTTCGGTCATGCCATGGTCTGTGCCGGGCATCACTCATTTCCGCTTCTGGCGGACGCGTCGGGCTTACCTTCGGGCGCAAAGCTTGGTGTGCCCGTCAAAGGGCAGGCTGCGTTGTTGCAAGCCGACGCCCATCCCTCAATGCCTGTCGTGTTTCTGAGCGGTCTTTACGTCGTGCCGCATGAAGATGGGACTGTTGCCATCGGCAGCACTAGCGAAGAGGATTTCGACGACGCCCTGACAACCGATGAAAAGCTGGACGTGCTCATCGCGCAGGCTCTGCAGATCGTTCCTTCGCTCGGCAACGCTGCCATTATAGAACGTTGGGCGGGTTTGCGCCCCAAGGCTATCGGACGTGATCCGATGGTCGGTCCGCACCCCGATCATCCGCGCGTGCTTGCACTGACTGGTGGCTTCAAGGTGAGTTTCGGCCTGGCGCATCGCCTGGCGGATGCTGCCCTGAATGCTCTTCAGGGAAAACCCATGAATGTACCCGTCAGTTTTTCGTTCGAAGATCACATACGCGTTTTCAACCTGCCTAATTGATTCATCAGCCTATGCACGTCGTTAATCTGTCACGCAAATCACCTAACAGCTTGGCTTATGCAAGACAGCTGATGAAATCCGTTCTTGGACGGCGAGGTGACGACGCATGCGGTACGCCATTCATTTTACGCCTTCCCCGAACGACCCGCTAACCCATACGGCTGCGGCGTGGCTGGGCCGTGATGTCTATTCCGGGCAAACGGTGGAGCCGCCTGCGGTTTCAAGCCTGGGCATGCAGGAAATTTCCTATCATACTGCGCTTCCGCGTCGTTACGGTTTCCACGGCGCGATCAAGGCGCCATTCCGTCTGATGGATGATGTCGGTGAGGCGGCGCTGCTGCGCAGCCTGATGCATTTTGCCGGAACGCATCAACCCTTCACCTTGCCGCCTTTCGAAATTGCCAAGCTCGGAAACCTGTATGGGCTGGTACTGTCCTGGCCGTCGGAAGCGTTGAATTTTCTCGCTGCAAGCGTCGTTCAGGAATTCGATCGTTATCGTGCACCTTTGTCCGAAGCTGATATCCAGCGCGCTGATCCGGACCGTCTCTCTGCGACGCAACTGACCAATCTCCACCGTTGGGGTCACCCCTATGTCATGGATGAATTTCGCTTCCAGATGATCCTGACCGGTGGTGTGGTGGCAGCGGATTGTGCGCGTGTAGAGCGTGCCGTGCGGGGTGTATTCGACCCTGTTCTCGACCGGCAAGTGGAATTCTCCAACCTTGCGCTTTTTGTGGAGGATGAGCCCGGTGCGCCGTTCCGGGTGCATTCATTGCACCCCATGGGCCGCGTCTCTGCCCGTAAGATTGCTTAACGACGCGCGCGAAAATGCGCTCGACTTTCCAGTTCGCAATGATACCGTTCATGAAATTTTCGTGAAGGTGATTTGATGATTTCCGCTGACTATCCCCGTAATCTCATTGGATACGGTCGTAATATTCCTGAGCCGAAATGGCCCGGTGGTGCAAGAATCGCCGTTCAGTTCGTCATCAATTACGAAGAGGGTGGCGAAAGCTCCATTCTAGATAGCGACAAGGCGTCCGAATCTCTGCTGTCGGAAATCGTCGGGGCCCAACCATGGCCGGGGCAGCGTAATCTCAACATGGAATCGATCTACGAATATGGTTCACGCGCCGGTTTCTGGAGGCTGTGGCGGATGTTCACTAGCCTTGGCGTGACGACAACAGTCTATGGTGTCACCGCCGCCATGGCGCGCAACCCGGAAGCCGTTGCTGCGATGAAAGAGGCGGGCTGGGAAATCGCCAGTCACGGTTATCGGTGGCTGGAATATAAGGATTTCTCCGAGGAAGAAGAGCGCAAGCATGTGTTGGAAGCTGTGCGCCTGCACACGGAGGTGACCGGCGAGCGCCCCTATGGCATGTATCAGGGCAAGCCTTCCGACAATACGTTGCGGCTGGTGATGGAGGAGGGCGGTTTCCTCTATTCGTCGGACTCTTACGCAGATGATCTGCCCTACTGGGTGAAGGGCCTGAAGGACGATCCATTCCTGATCATCCCCTACACGCTCGACGCCAACGATATGCGCTTTGCCACACCGCAAGGCTTCAATTCCGGTGATCAATTCTTTGCCTATCTCAAAGATACCTTCGATGTGCTGTATCAGGAGGGAGCCGAAGGCGCCCCCAAGATGATGAGCGTCGGCCTTCACTGCCGACTTGTCGGCCGTCCCGGTCGCGCAGCGGCGCTCCGCCGTTTCATCGAATATGTGCTGGGCCATGAAAAGGTCTGGATACCCCAGCGCGTTGAAATTGCCCGTCACTGGCATGACCACCACAAGCCGGAGACGCTTTCATGATCGACAGGGCCGAGTTCATCAGCCGCTTCGGTGGCGTTTTCGAGCATTCTCCCTTCATTGCGGAACGTGCCTATGACGCAGGAAACGTTTCTGAGCCGCTGACCGCAGGCGGGGTGCATGCTGCTTTGTCGGCACAGTTTCGCGCAGCCTCGCATGAAGAAAAGCTAGGCGTATTGCGTGCTCATCCTGATCTGGCCGGGAAGCTGGCAATCGCCGGAGGTCTGACCGAAGACAGTCGAAAAGAGCAGGCCGGTGCGGGCCTCGATCGCCTCTCCCCCGACGAGCATACACGGTTTACCGAACTCAATGCGGCCTATGTCGAAAAGAACGGCTTTCCGTTCATCATCGCCGTGAAAGGTCTAAGCAAGGACGATATTTTGCGCGCCTTCGAAACTCGTATCGATCACAGCGTGCAAGACGAGTTTGAGACAGCGACAGATCAGGTCGAGAAGATCGCGCTGTTGCGATTGAATGCCATTCTGCCGGAGAACTGAGGCTATGGACAAGCAACCGTCTTTTCAGGCGTCAGCGACCACCCTATATTGGGTCGCAGGAGATCTAAGATGAGACCTTCAGAGGTGCTTGAACAGAACAGGGAAGCGATCCGCGAAGCCACTAACCGCTTCAACGCGGCGAATCCGCGTGTGTTCGGTTCCGTGGCACGTGGTGAAGACCGGTCTGACAGCGATCTTGATATTCTGGTGGACTCGTTGCCGGGTACAACCCTGTTCGATTTGGGTGGTCTGTTGGAGGAACTCAAGCTTTTGCTTGGAGTCGAGGTCGATGTCGTGACATCGGGCAGCCTCCATCCCGCCATGAGGGACAGCATCTTGTTGGAAGCAAAAGCCGTATGAGTTCCGATCGGCTCCACTTTCATCTGGACGAAATAGATTTAGCGGCATCGCGCGTCGAAAGCTTCATTCAGGGCATGGACGAAGCAGCTTTTTCTTCCGACGAACGCACGCAGATGGCGGTGATGATGGGGCTTGCACTCATTGGAGAGGCGGTCGCAAAGATCGATAAATATCGACCAGAGTTTCTACGTGAACATCCCGAAATACCTTGGACGAAAATCAAGGGAATGCGCAATCTCATCGTGCACGACTATTTCCGGACTGAGCTAAAAGTTGTCTGGAAGACGGTGACTGAAAGCATACCCGACTTGCAGACCCGACTGGCGCTCATGAGAAACCTGCGTGCCCAAGGTGAATGAATTTTGACTGAATTTCTGAAAATCCGGCCTCTGACCAAAGAGGCATTTGCCCCCTTTGGCGACATCATCGAAACAGATCCTGCGTCCATTCGCCTCATCAATGGTGGCAATACCGAGCGGCATCATGCTTTGGCGGTACCGGAGGTGACTGGTGATGGCGGGCATGTCGTCTTGAATATCTTTCGCGGCAAGCCGCGTCAGTTTCCTTACGCTGTCGACATGATGGAGCGGCATCCGCTTGGCAGCCAGAGTTTTACGCCACTGTCTGGCAATCCTTTTCTTGTGGTCGTGGCACAGGATGAGCAGGGGAAGCCCGGAAAGCCCGTCCTTTTTCTGGCGCGCGCGGATCAGGGTGTGAACTACCATCGTAATGTCTGGCATCATCCGTTGATGACGCTTCGTTCCACGAGCGATTTTCTGGTTGTGGACAGGGACGGGCCGGGCAACAATCTGGAAGAATTCTTTTTCGATCAGCCATTTTTCATTGCGGAGCCCAAGCTATGACCGGCCTTACTACCCATGTTCTCGACGCCGCCCACGGCACGCCTGCGCAAGGGTTGAAGATCGATCTTTACAGGCTGGATGGTGACAACAGGGAAAAGCTGAAAACGGTGGAAACCAACAGTGACGGCCGCGTCGACGGCGGGCCATTGCTGATCGGCGAAGATTTCCGGGCAGGGCAGTATGAGCTTGTTTTTCACGCTGGTGATTATTTGAGGACCAAGGGACTGGTGTTGCCGGAGCCCGCGTTTCTCGACCTCATTCCCATACGCTTCGGGATAGCGGATGAGGCTGGCCATTATCATGTGCCGCTGCTGCTTTCGCCCTATAGCTACTCAACATACCGTGGAAGCTGAACCCGATGATGTTTGCCGCTATTGCCGATATCCACGGAAACTGCGCTGCACTGGAGGCGGTGCTTTCGGATATTCAAAGGCTTGGTATCGAGGATATCGTCAATCTCGGTGACTGCTTCAGCGGGCCGCTGGAAGCAGGACGGACTGCCGATCTTTTGATAAGCAGAAACATCCCGACCGTTCGCGGTAATCATGACCGCGCGCTGATCGACCGTCCGTTCGAACGCATGGGAGACTGGGAAAAGCCTGCGCATGCACAGCTCTCGCCGGTTCATCTTGCGTGGTTGCAGGCCATGCCCTTCGACAGAGTGTTCAAGGATGTCGCTTATTGTTGCCATGGTTCGCCGAAAGACGATCTGGACTATTGGCTTGAGAGGCTATCGCCCGAAGGTGTTCTTCATCTGCGTCCACTGAAAGAGATCGAGGCGCTGGCCGAGGGTATCACTCAGCCATTGATGCTGTGCGGTCATACCCATATTGCGCGAACCGTTCAGCTTTCCGATGGCCGTGTGATCGTCAACCCCGGCAGTGTGGGTTGCCCGGGATGGCGAGATGACGAACCGTTTTACCATCAGGTCGAGGCCGGGCATCCGCTTGCCAGTTACGCTGTGCTGGAAGAAACCGGCCAGGGCTGGCAGGTTTATTTCCGACAAGTGCGTTACGATCATATGGCCATGGGCAAGCTTGCTCGTACCAATGGCATGCCGCGACTGGCCAACGCGATTGCCACCGGTTGGCTGGACTGATTTCTATCAGCCCTCGTTTGCCATGACCACGCAGGAATAGGAATGCGCTTTCAGATCCTTGCAGGCTGACAGCGCTGCCGCCTGGCTGTCGAAACCGGTGAAGCGGGCGCGGTAAAGCTTGGTAGAGCCGCTTTTGACCGCTTCCGTGTAAGGCGCGATCCCCGCATGGTTGGATGCTATGGACGGGCGGGCGTTGCGCAGCAGAGAGAGCGCTGCCCGTTGCGAATCCGCTGCCGCGATTTGTACCTCCCAGGTGCTGCGCTCCGAGGTCGTTGCACGAACTGCAGATGTCTGCATCATATCCGGTATCACATCATTTCCGGCAGCAATCTGCACCGCAATAGGGTCGTGGCGTTCCGCAAACATCGGTAATGGTACACTCGCGGGCGGCGCGTCAAATGTCCGGCTCGAACTGGCGCTTGCGACAAGTTGCTGGGTACCGTTGCCTCTGGATGCATTCGGCAATGTGTGATCCAGAAGAGATGCCATCTGGTTGTCTCGACCACGGGCCGTCTTGCCGCCCAGAACCACACCGACGACGCTGCGGCCATTGTGATTGACGGCGCTCACAAGGTTGAAACCGGACGCGTTCGTATAGCCGGTCTTGATGCCATCGACGCCCTTGTAGCGCGCCATTAGCCGGTTGTGGCCGCGGATCGTCTTGCCGCGGAACTTGAAGGATTGCGTCGCAAAAAGCTGATACTCTTTCGGGAAATCACGTTGCAGCGCCAGCCCCAGCTTCGCCATGTCGCGTGCCGTCGTCACTTGTGCCTTGTTCGGCAGGCCGGATGCGTTGCGGAAAACGGTTCTCGTCATGCCGAGCTGGCGCGCCTTGCGCGTCATCATCTGAGCGAACTTCGCTTGCGATCCGCCCAAGTGGTCGCCCATGCCTTCGGCCATATCGTTGGCGGATTTGACGATCATGCCATAGACGGCTTCTCGCACGGTGAAGGTTGTGCCTGCCTTCACCCAGAGCTTTGATGGTATGACGGCTGCGCCGCGCTTGGACATGGTGACCCGCTCGTTCCAGCTCAGACGGCCATCGTGCAAGGCCTCGAACACCATATAAAGGGTCATCATTTTTGTCAGGGATGCTGGGTAGTTTTTAACATCGGCATTTTCCGACGCCAGCACCTTTCCTGTCTTTGCGTCCATCACGAAATGAGCGTAGCCCGCCTGCGCCTCGGACGCCTGTAACGAGATGACCATGCAGAGGAAGGCAAACGCAAACATCCATGTTCCAGCCATTCCCCGTCTGATCGTTCCCGACATAAATTTACCCCTTGTTCGTCCACTCGTCACATCGCAAGCCTACCGATAGTTTCAGCCAGCGAAACCGTTCAAACTTTAAAGACCGCTTTCATCCTTAATTAAGTATGAAAATCGACCCCCATTGGTGGCAGGTAAATTCCTTGAAAAAAACCGACCGTTCGGTATGTATCAATAATGGAAAATCTGACCGAACGTAAGAAGCAGCCGGACGTTGTGCGCCGAAATCTGATTGACTGCACTGCCAGACTTGCCGCTGAGCAGGGTTTTTCGGCGGTTTCCGTTCAGGCTGTCGCGTCTGCGGCAGGCGTGACGAAGGGCGGTTTGTTTCATCACTTTTCCTCCAAGCATACGCTACTGGAAGCAGTGCTTGGCGACCTTCTGGCAAAACTGGACGCTGATATCGACGTACTGATCTCACGGGATCGTGACGACCACGGATGCTTCACGCGGGCCTATGTGAATGCCTTTTTCACCGATCGTAAACGGGAAACCTATGCGCAGTGGTCGGCAATGTCGGTTGCGCTCATCAGCGAACCGTCGCTGCGGCAGATGTGGCAAAGCTGGATCGATGGGCGCATGGAGCGCCATAAAAAGACGGATGGCGATAGCGGTCTGGAGCTTGTCAGACTTGCCGTTGACGGGATCTGGCTTGCGGATTTGATGCGTGATGACGGGCAAGCGGGCAACACTGGTGAGGCGCTTCGCAAGAGGCTGATACGAGCGACACGGCGGGAGGACAAAATATGAACGCAGTTGTGATAACCTATGCGGCACTGATCGCCGCTATCGTCTGCGAGGTGATCGGCACCTCTTTCTTGCAGCAATCGCAACAGTTTACCCGGCTCGTGCCAACCACTCTCATGGCCGTGTTTTACGGTGCCGCATTCTTCTTGCTTTCGATTACGCTGAAAACGCTGCCAATGGGTGTCGCCTACGCGATCTGGAGCGGTTTGGGCATCGTTCTGATTTCCGTCGTTGGTTTTGTGTTTTTCCGGCAGACGCTCGATCTAGCCGCGATGATTGGCCTCGGGCTGATCATCGCGGGCGTTGTCGTCGTCAACGTGTTTTCAAAGACGGTGGGGCATTGACGGACCGTGGTTTCGTCAACCCACGAGAATGGAGCGGTCCACATCGGTCAATAGCCGCTTGCCGCATAGCGCCATGGTGACATCCAGTTCCTTTCGGATGATTTCCAGTGCCGTGGTCACGCCAAGCTTGCCGCCTGCGCCGAGACCATAGAGGAACGGCCGGCCGATATAGGTGCCCTTGGCGCCCAACGCGATTGCCTTCAGCACGTCCTGGCCAGAGCGGATGCCGCCATCCATATGAACTTCGATTTTGTCACCGACGGCATCAACGATTCTGGGCAATATTTCAATGGACGACAAAGCGCCGTCGAGTTGGCGGCCGCCGTGGTTGGATACGATGATTGCATCCGCACCGGTGCCGGCGGCAGCACGGGCGTCTTCCTCATCCAGAATGCCCTTGAGGATCAGCTTGCCGCCCCAGCGTTCTTTGATCCATTCCACGTCTTTCCAGGACAGGCGCGGGTCGAACTGCTCCGCCGTCCACGACGACAATGACGAGAGATCGGACACGTTCTTGGCATGACCTACGATATTCCCGAAGCTGCGGCGTTTCGTACGCGCCATATCCAGGCACCATTGCGGGCGCGTTGCCATCTGCCAGATATGCTTAGGTGTGAATTTTGGCGGCGCTGAAAGCCCGTTGCGCAGGTCCTTATGGCGTTGACCAAGAATTTGCAGGTCGAGCGTCAACACCAGCGCTGAGCACTTCGCCGCCCTGGCGCGGTCGATCAGGTTGTTGACGAAGTCACGATCCTTCATCACGTAAAGCTGGAACCAGAAAGGCCGTGATGTCACCGAGGCGACATCTTCGATGGAGCAAATGCTCATGGTCGACAGCGTAAAGGGAACGCCGAACTCTTCCGCCGCCTTTGCCGCCAGCATCTCCCCATCGGCATGCTGCATGCCGGTAAGCCCGGTCGGGGACAGGGCAACGGGCATCGACACTTTCTCGCCGATCATTTCGGTTGCCAGCGAGCGATTGGTCATATCCACAAGCACCCGCTGGCGCAGCTTGATCTTGGCAAAGTCATCTTCATTGGCGCGGTAGGTGCTCTCGGTCCATGCGCCGCTGTCGGCATAGTCAAAAAACATCTTGGGAACGCGGCGTTGCGCCTTTTTCTTCAGGTCGGCGATGGTGAGGACTTTGCTCATGGATGAAGCCTTCAAATTTGAATATCTCGCGCATAGCATTAAATATGCACGGCGGCACGGAAAATGTGACGCCCGGAAGGCTTCGCCATCCTGAAGACTTTAACTCAGTTCCGGCTCTTTATCCTTTGGTAGACGGGCTGTGATCCCTGTCCAGCGGATGACGGCAGATTTGCATTTCGACGAGAGCCTGCCCTAAAATCGCCTTTTACGTGCCGTTTTTTCAGTTAGCGCCAATTATCACTACTTTTACGAGATTTGTCCGCCGGGAACGGCAGTCCATTTTGGAGAGAGAAATGATCACGGTATATTTCTGGGCAATGCATAGTACCGTCGGCAATGTCGGACACGTCAGCGTAAAAATAGGCGTCGGTCAGGCTAAAGGTTTGGAAACCTACGTGAGTTGGTGGCCCGGCAAAAGGCACGACGCCGACGGGAACCGACCCGTCGTTCCTCACAGTTATGAGGAAGATGTCAAGGCTGAGAAATCGGTTCCAGCAGGGACTGTTTCCATATCGGGCCTAGACGAAGCCGCCATGAAGAGAGCTTGGGAGCAGATGCTCGCCAAGAAGCCGAATTACTCTTTGCTCAGAAAAAATTGCGCCTGGACGGTGAAGACGCTTCTCGACGTTGGGACTGGTTACGATTTAGGGGCCGCGGCGACAGATGCGCTTAATTTGCGATACGGTGGCGGCATTTGGTTACCCCGGGCAGTCTTTGAATACGCCAAACTCTTGAAGTTGCTTCACCATAAAAGCACCGCGGTTGCTGCTGGTAAAGTCGGCACAAACGCGGAAGAGCCATACAACATTCGGTTCGGATAATTATCGAGATAATCGGACAGGCTCGTATTGTCCTGCTGGATATGTTGTCGCATTGCGCCCGGCTTAGCTACATAAGCCCGTGGCCGGTCAATCAATGAGTTAAAGCCGCTGGTGACAGTATCGCGAAGAAAAACGATGTGGTTTTGGCTAGTCGATGCTGCCGATTGTCTTTCCTACAAATAAAAAACGGGCGACCGAGACCGCCCGTTTCGTTAGCGCCGAATTCGCGCCGATCTCGCTCTCTATCAGAACTCTTCCCACGTATCCTGAGCGACGGCTGCGGCTGAGCTGCCGCCACCGAAGGCTCCGGCAATCTTGCGTCCCAGTGCACGGGCCGGAGACGGCGCCGGTCTCGATGCACTGGAAGCCGATTTGACGGGAGCCTGGACTGGCGCAGCCCGGCTTGCGCCTTCACCGTTTCCGAGCTTGAAGCGAGAGAGAAGCTGATTGAGTGATGCCGCTTCCTTGGCAAGGCTGTGGCTTGCCGCTGTCGATTGCTCGACCATGGCGGCATTTTGTTGCGTACCCTGGTCCATGGTGTTGACCGCAGTGTTGATTTCCTGAAGACCAACCGACTGTTCGCGCGACGATTCCACGATTGCCGAGATGTGACGGTTGATTTCCTGAACCTCGCTGACGATGACCTCAAGCGCCTTGCCGGTTTCACCGACAAGTGTAACACCGGAGCGAACATGTTCGCCGGAGGTGGTGATCAGCGCCTTGATCTCCTTGGCAGCCTTTGCAGAACGCTGGGCGAGTTCACGAACTTCCTGTGCAACGACGGCAAAACCTTTGCCTGCTTCACCGGCGCGGGCCGCCTCCACACCTGCGTTCAAGGCCAGAAGGTTTGTCTGGAACGCAATTTCATCGATGACGCTGATGATGTTGGTGATCTCACCCGACGAGCGCTCGATCTCATTCATGGCGGTTACAGCCTGGCGCACGACGTTGCCGGACTTTTCTGCGCCATCGCGTGCCTTGGCGACGAGATGACCAACCTCTTCGGCGCGGCTGCTCGAATCCTTAACCGTCGTAGTGATCTCTTCCAAAGCCGCCGCTGTTTCTTCGACAGAGGCTGCCTGTTGTTCGGTACGTTTGGACAGATCGTCAGCAGCGGAGCGGATTTCGTTGGCACCGGCATCGATACCACGCGCATTCTGTCCAACGGCGCGCAAGGCGTCGTTAAGGTTGGCGACCGAGCCATTGAAGTTGGCGCGCAGCGTATCGAGATGGGCAACGAACGGCGTGTCGATGCGGTACGCGACGTTACCATCTGCAAGTTGGTCGAGGCCCTTGGCAAGCTGATCGACAGCATACTGCGTGTCGGCTGCATCCTTGGCTTTCTGCTCCTCGCGGTCAGCACGTTCCTTTTCGGACATGCTGCGGTTGGCTTCCGCTTCCGTTTCCAAGCGCATGGTTTCCAGTGCATTGGTGCGGAAGACTGCAACGGCCTGTGCCATCGCCCCAACTTCATCCTTGCGGTCTTGTCCTTCGACCGCTGCTTCCGTGTGACCGTCGGCGAGAGACATCATGCGTTCGCGCAATCTGGCAATTGGAGCCGTTATGCCCTTTGCAGCGATGATCAGTGCCAGAATGATGCCGATCGTGAAGGTAATGCCGACAAGGGTCAAAGACCAGAGAATGGTCGAGTCTGTCTCAGCGCTCAGCGTGTTGCTTTTCTCGGCCACACTTTTCAGGTTTCTATCCAGAAATGCTGCTGCGTCTGCCGCCAGCGGGACAATCAGCTTATCGGCTTTCGCCAATAATGCCTTGGCTGCGTCGTTTTGATTGGTTTGACCAAGCTTGACAGCCTGATCCATCAGATCAACGACCTCTTTCGCGCGAACGGTAAAGGCATCAATAGAGGCTTTTTCAGAGGGCACGAGCTGTGCTGTCGTTTGCAGGCGGTCGAAAAGCTTAGTCCTGCTGTCGGTGTAGAGAGCCATCGCGGTCTTCATGCCAGCGTCTTCACTCTCATAGACCATGGTCTGATAAGCAGCATAGGCTGTGGCCGCCAGGTTTCTGTTGGCACGTGCCATTGCGGTCGCGCCAGCATTGTCTTTGGAAATAAAGTCGGAATAGCTGTTATTTGCGTTCTTGTAACTGTTGGACATGAATACAGTTGCGCTTAACCCAACGACGCAAAGTGGGAGAACGAGAGCGAGTATTTTCGTTCGGATACTCGCGTTTTTAAGAAAAGACATGTTTCCTCGGACATTATTGAATGCCGACGCGAAGCAGCGGGCATGGGTATGCACCAGCCAGGCTGACCCTTGCTACTGCAGAGATTTCGGCAGGATGATGATGAATGACAAACGGCGCTCGCTATCATTGCGGCCAGTATGCTCTGTCATCTCAATTTTAGGCAGTTATCATTTAAATATAATTAAAATAAAATACTCATGGTTGCCGAGAGCCGACCTATAGTGTGCTCTTCACTGCGTTGCCTGCAACATAGGTCTCGGCGACTGCGCGGTCATCACCCATCGTAAGCATCAGGAATAGTTCCTCCGTCATGCTGGTTACCACTTCCATCTTCAACGCCATTGCTGGCGTCGAAGAGGCGTTGAGCACAGTAATATCCGCATCTGTGCCGACATCCAGTGTACCTATACGGTCGACCATCGAAAGGGCCTCGGCATTGCCACGGGTCATCAGGTACCAGCTTTCCAGCGGGTTCAAACGTTCTCCCAGAAGCTGCTGGATTTTGTAGGCCTCATCCATGGTGCGCAGCATCGAATAGCTCGACCCGCCGCCGATATCGGTCGCAACCGCGATGCGTACCGGCTTTTCCCGACGTTGCAGCTTCTTCATGGGGAACAGGCCGGAGCCGATGAAGAGGTTGGATGTCGGGCAGTGAACAGCCACGGCACCCGTCTCGGAGAGTACATCGGCTTCACGATCCGACAGATGGATGGCGTGGCCGAGCAGCGTCTTGTTGCCCATCAGGCCGTATTGGACGTAAATATCCGTATAGTCGATGGCATCGGGGTAAAGCTCGCAGGTGTATTTGATCTCATCCAGATTTTCCGACAGATGCGTCTGGATGAAGAGATCAGGAAACTCCTGCGCCAATGCTTGCGCGGCTTCCATCTGCCTTGGCGTCGACGTTATCGCAAAGCGCGGAGTGATGGCCACATGGTTGCGGCCCTTGCCGTGCCAGTCGGCAATCACCTGGCGGGTTTCGTCGTAACCGAGTTCCGGCGTGTCCAGCAGGCCTTGCGGCGCGTTGCGGTCCATCATCACCTTGCCGCCAACCATCAGCATATTGCGCTTCATGGCTTCGGCAAAGAAAGCGTCGGCGGATGTCTTGTGAACGGAGCAATAGGCAACCGCCGTGGTGGTGCCGTGGCGGATCAGTTCGTCATAGAAATGCGTGGCGATGCGTTGGGCGTGCGCGCTTTCGACGAAGCGGCATTCCTCCGGGAAAGTATAGGTATCAAGCCATTCGAGAAGATTGGCGGCATAGGAGCCGATCACCTGCATCTGCGGGAAATGCATGTGCATGTCGATGAGGCCCGGCACGATGAGGTGAGGGCGGTGGTCCTTTTCCTCGGTGCCTTCAGGCGCTTGCGCCTTGATATCGGCATAGTCACCGATTGCCGCAATCTTGCCCTCGGAAATTAGCAGGCCGCCGTCCTCGATGTAGAGATAGCTCTCGGTATCATCGATTGCGTGCGGTGCGCGGTTGAAGCTCAAAAGACGGCCGCGCAGCAGAAGCATGCTCATTGTGTTTTTCCTTGGGAAAGGGCGCTCTCATACCAGGCGGTGAGCACCTTGCGTTCCTGCGGCGTGATCACCGTTATGTTGCCGGGGGGCATCGCATGGGAACGTCCCGCCTGTAAATAGATTTCCCGCGCATGCGCCGCGATTTGCGCATCGGTTTCAAGCTTCACGGATTTCGGGGTGAACGGCACACCTTCCCAGGCCGGTTCCGCCGCATGGCACATGGAGCAGCGGCTTTGCACCACATCACGCGCCGAGGCAAAATGTGCGTCCGCGACAAAAAGCTGCTGTGTCGGTGAAAGTGTTGCTGCCTTCTGCTCTTCTTCGCCTGTGAGGATTTTCGGCACGGTGGAAAGCCACATGATGACGATGAAGATCAGCACTGTGACCAGCCATGTCCATGTGGGTCTGCCCTTGCGGGCATGGGTGGTGTTGAACCAGTGGCGGATGGTGACGCCCATGAGGAACACGAGTGCCGCGATGATCCAGTTGAACTGCGTGCCGAAAGCCAGCGGATAATGGTTCGACAGCATGAAGAAGATAACGGGCAGCGTCAGGTAGTTGTTGTGCAGCGAGCGCTGCTTGGCGATGCGGCCATACTTCGGATCAGGCGTGCGACCGGCGATGAGGTCAGCGACCACGATTTTCTGGTTGGGAATGATGATCATGAAGACATTGGCCGACATGATGGTGGCGGTAAACGCACCCAGATGCAGGAAGGCGGCGCGGCCCGTAAACACCTGCGTATAGCCCCAGGCCATCGCCACCAATGCCACGTAGAGCACGGCCATCAGGCCCCAGGTGTTGTTGCCGATGGGAGATTTGCACAGCAGATCGTAAAACACCCAGCCGATGGCCAGCGACGCCAGCGACAGACAGATGGCCTGAAATTGGGTCAGTGCCAGCACGGAATGGTCGATCAGGAACAGATCCGCCCCGCCATAATAGACGATGCAGAGCATGGCAAAGCCAGAAAGCCATGTTGCGTAGCTCTCCCATTTGAACCATGTCAGATGTTCCGGCATCTGCGCGGGCGCGACCAGATATTTCTGGATGTGATAGAAGCCGCCGCCATGCACCTGCCACTCCTCGCCATAGGCGCCCACCGGCAGGTGGTCGCGTTTCACGAGGCCCAGATCCAGCGCGATGAAGTAGAAGGACGAGCCGATCCAGGCAATGGCGGTTATCACGTGCAGCCACCGGACGGCAAAGGCCATCCATTCCCACGCAATGGCATATTCGTACATTATGTTCCCCTGACGTTGCACCGCACTGTGCGAGAAATTCGAGCCTCAGAAAAGAGGAAACCTGCGAAACCGACAGATTTGTTGAGGGCGAGACAGGAGCCCTTACGGCTCCGTCGGAAACTCTTCCTCCATCCACTCGCTGAAAGCCTTGATCTTGGCGACCTTGCGGCGGCTTTCATGATAGACGATCCAGTAGTCGTGGCCATCGTTGCAAACGAGGTCAAAGGGTTGCAGCAGACGACCGGATGCAATGTCTTCGGCAAAGTGGACGGGATTGACGATGGCGACGCCATGGCCTGCGATGGCGGCCTGTGCCTCCAGATTCTGAATGCCGAAGTCGCTGCCGGTTCGGCTGTCGAGATCTGTCTCCACTACCCCCGCTTCCGCAAACCAGTGTTTCCACCAGCGGTCATTGGGGCTGATGATGGGCAGTTTGAGAATATCGGAGGGTTGTTTCAATCCACCAATGGTCGCCGCGAGAGTGGGGCTGACGACTGGTGCAAAATCCAGCCGCATGATGCGACGACTGCTGACATCAGGCCAGTCACCTTTGCCCCAGCGAATGCCGATATCCACATTGGTGCGGCCGAAATCCACGATCTCGTTTGAGAGCGCCAATTGCACAGAGATTTTGGGGTAACGCGTTTGAAACACGCCCAGTCGTTTGGCCAGCCACTGATGCGCAAAGGTGGTGGTGCAGGAAATGATCAGAATGTCCGCCGTTCTGTTGCGCGCTTCTTCCAGCGCTGTCGCCAGAATGCCAAAGGCCTGCGACGCCCGACCTGCCAGGACTTCGCCCGTCTGTGTCAATTCCACCTGCCGCGGCTTGCGCAGAAACAGGGGTGCACCAACGAAGTTTTCCAGCAACTTGATCTGGTAACTGACCGCCGTCTGGGTCATGCCCAGCTCTTCCCCAGCCTTGGTAAAACTCAGATGACGGGCGGCACTTTCCAGCACGCGCATGGCATTCAACGGGACATTGCGAGACAGCTTCATGGATAAGTTCTCTTTATCCATCTCATCAGGAGTTTCATTGGTTTTTCCATGAAAACAGGAGCATTTCTTCTCCATACCATCAAAAGAACTTTGGAGAAATGATATGCGTACAGTCGCCCTCAGCGTCTGGCCACGGCTATTTGCGCGACTATGGACAAGAGAATGGTTGGCGCGAAAGCCAGCTCAAGCCGGCGATCCTCAGCACGATGAAATGCCGGATCATCTCAAGCGTGATCTTGGCCTGCTGGATGGCCGTGATCGCGTTGGCCCGGAGATGACGCGGCAAACCGATGAATTGCGTGAAGCACTTCGGCTGCTACCAAGGTCGCTATGACGGCGGGACGTTTGTCTTTTACGGTGTCTCCGCCAATGGGCAGCACCAGTCGTTCCAGCATCGAAGACGGTTCGCCTTCGCGCGCCAGCCAATGCGCGAATGTCGCGCGCTTGGTCTTGGAGCCGATCATTCCGACATAGGCGAGATCATCGCGGGCGAGCGCTTCCTTCGCGATCAGGAAGTCCAGAGCGTGATCATGGGTGACGATGATAACAGTTCCTCCACGGGGAACGGTTTTCATCATCGCTTCAGGCATGGCTGTGAGGTGGGATGAAACGGCTTCTGGTAACCCCGCCAGTTCCTCGCGCCGCGTTTCGATGACGGTGATGGAAAGGGGGAGCAACGCCAATGCTTCTGCCAGAGCTTTACCGACATGGCCTGCGCCGAAGATGAAGATGGCGGGTTGGGATTGATGCTCTTGCGCTAGTCGCTGCTTCAATCTCTCCGCGATTGCGGGCGTTACATGGGTGAATGTCAGCAATGTTCTGCCACCGCAGCATTGGCCGATTTCGGGGCCGAGCGGGATGTCCATGCTGTCGATGGTCGTTTTCCCCGCCAGCATGGCGCGGGCGTGGTCGATCGCCATATATTCGAACTGACCGCCGCCGATGGTCTGCCAGATGCGGTCCTTTGAGACGAGCATGAAGGTTCCGGCTTCGCGAGGGGCGGAGCCTTTGACGGAGGTTATTTCGATGAGGATGGCGGGCGTTGAAAGGAAGGCGGTGAGGGAGGTGTCAGGCATAGGCGTTGGCCTTGGTGCCCGCGAACCCCCTCTGGCCTGCCGNNCGGCAGGCCAGAGGGGGTTCTGCCGCAGACTCAAGGCTTGCCTCATCGCCTCAAACCTTCCTCAACCGCTCCACCGCCATCAGCACCCGCTCTGGGGTCGCTGGAGCATCCAGCCGTGGGCAGACTTTGTAGTCCGCAACACTTGCTACCGCCATCGACAAAGCTTCAAGCACCGAAATTGCCAGCATGAACGGCGGTTCGCCTACGGCCTTCGAACGACCGATGGTGGGCTCGGCATTCTCCGCCCATTCGGCTAGCTTCACATTGAAGACTTTCGGGCGGTCGGAGGCCAGCGGTATCTTGTAGGTGGAAGGGGCGTGGGTGCGCAGCCGTCCCTTGGCATCCCACCAGAGCTCCTCCGTCGTCAGCCAGCCCATGCCCTGCACGAAGCCGCCTTCGACCTGGCCGATATCGATGGCCGGGTTTAGAGATTTGCCGACATCGTGAAGAATATCAGTGCGCTCAATCATGTATTCGCCGGTCAGCGTATCGATGGAGACTTCTGAAGCCGATGCGCCATAGGCAAAATAATAGAAGGGCGTGCCTTTGCCAGCCGCCCTGTCCCAGTGGATTTTCGGGGTCTTGTAAAAGCCTGCTGCGGAAAGCTGGACGCGGGCGAAATAGGCCTGTTTGATGAAGTCGTTAAAGGCGATTTCTTCCGTTCCCACCCTGACACGGTTGGGTAGGAATGCGACCTCGCTTTCGGCCACATTCCATTTTTCCATGGCGAATTTGACAAGACGTTCCTTGATCTGGCGCGCCGCATCATAGGCGGCCATGCCGTTGAGATCGGTGCCGGAAGAGGCGGCAGTCGCGGAGGTGTTTGGCACCTTGCCGGTGGTGGTCGCGGTGATCTTGACGCGGTCGATATCCACCTGAAAGGCGTCGGCAATGACCTGCGCGACCTTTGTGTACAGGCCCTGGCCCATCTCGGTGCCGCCATGGTTGAGGTGGATGGAGCCGTCATTATAGACATGCACCAGCGCGCCTGCCTGATTGAAGGCAGTCATGGTGAAGGAGATGCCGAATTTCACCGGTGTCAGCGCAATGCCCTTGCGGATGATGGGGCTGGTCCTGTTGAACTCGATTATCGCTTCTCGCCGCGCCTGGTAATTGCTGGTGGTTTCCAGTTCTTCGACAATGCGGGCGACGATGTTGTCTTCGACCTCCTGATGATAGGGCGTCAGTGTGCGATCCGAACCTTGCTGGCCATAAAAATTCAGCTTGCGGATTTCGAGCGGATCCTTGCCCACGGCGTAGGCTATTTCCTCGATGAAACGTTCCGCGCCCAGCATGCCCTGGGGACCGCCGAAACCGCGAAAGGCGGTGTTGGAAACCGTGTGTGTTTTCAACGGTTTCGATTGCAGTCTTACATGCGGATAGAAATAGCTCGAATCCGCGTGGAAGAGTGCGCGGTCGGTAACCGGGCCGGAGAGGTCTGAGGAGAAACCGCAGCGGGCGGCGTAGGTGGCGTCCACCGCGTGAATGCGGCCTTCGTCATCGAAACCCACTTCGTAATCGACGCGGAAATCGTGGCGCTTGCCGGTGGCTGTCATGTCCTCATCGCGGTCGGGGCGCATTTTGACGGCGCGGTTCAGCTTCTTGGCGGCGATGGCGCAGAGCGCGGCAAACTGGTTGCCCTGCGTTTCCTTGCCGCCGAAGCCACCACCCATGCGCCGCACCTGCACGGTGACTGCGTTGGATGGCACCTGCAGGATATGGCTGACAATATGCTGGATTTCGCTTGGGTGCTGGGTGGAGCTCCACACGGTCACTTCATCGTCTTCACCCGGCACCGCCATGGCGATGTGGCCTTCGAGATAAAAATGCTCCTGCCCGCCGATGCGCATCGTGCCGGTCAGGCGGCGCGGGGCGACGTCCATTTCCAGCTCTGCATCACCACGCTGAAGCGTCATGCCGGGGGTGACCAGCGGTTCGCCGTTTTCGGTGGCGCCGTCGATGTCGCTCCAGTGCGGTAGGTCGTTGTATGTGATCTTGGCTTTTCGCGCTGCTTTGCGGGCGATATCACGGGTTTCGGCAAACACGGCAAAGATCGGCTGGCCGTGGAACTGCACCAGTGTTTCCCCCAGTAGAGGCTCGTCGTGACGACCGCCTGACGACACGTCGTTTTCGCCGGGCACATCCTTGCCCGTCATCACCCAGAGAACGCCGGGCGTGGCTTCGACTTCGGACAGGTCCATAGCGATGATTTCGGCGTGTGCTCGGTCAGCCATGCCGATGGCACCGTGGATCATATCAGCCGGTTCGGGAATATCATCGATATATTCGGCACTTCCGGTGACATGCTTGTGCGCTGAATCATGCCGCAAAGAGTTATGCATCTTGCCATCGATAACGGTTTTGGTGCGCTCGAAGGTGTTGGTATCCATGGCTCAGGCCTCCGCCAATACGAAGCGCTGCAATTCCTGGCGCTCGCCGGATGTTTCCAAAAAGAACCGCGTGAGCAGGTTCTTCGCCGTCAGCATCCGGTACTCCGCGGTCGCGCGCCAGTCGGTCAGGGGCTGGAAATCCTCATCGATTGCATCGCGTGCCGCATCCACCGTCTCGGTATTCCACGGCTTGCCACGCAATGCATTCTCAAGGGTCGTCGCCCGTTTCGGCGTTGCCGCCATGCCGCCGAAGGCGATGCGAATGTCTTCGACGGTGCCTGCCGCATCCAGCTTCAGATGGTAGGCAGCACAGAGGGCGGAGATATCCTCATCGCGACGTTTGGAAATCTTGTAGATCGCGTAATGAACGTCCTCGGTAGGGATGGGGACGAAAATCTTCTCCACGAATTCGCCCGCGAAACGGTCCTGCTTGCCATAGTCGATGAAGTATTTTTCAAGCGGGATGGTCCGGCTGCCGGAAGCGGAGCGCAGGGTCAGCGTTGCACCCAGTGCAATCAGCGCCGGTGGCGTATCGCCGATGGGTGAGCCGTTGGCGATGTTGCCGCCGATCGTGCCCATATTGCGCACCTGCTGACCGCCGATGCGGTCGATCAGGCGGGCAAAAGGCGGTATATGCTTCGCCAGAACGGTGAAGGCATGGGCGTAAGTCACGCCAGCTCCAATGGAAATGCCGCCGTCTTCGACCGAGATGGATTGCAGCTCGCTCAAGTGATTGATGAAGATGACGGGGTTCAGCGCCCGCATCTGCTTCGTCACCCACAGGCCGACATCGGTGGAGCCAGCAACGATGGTCGCCTTTGGTTCGGCGGCATAGGCGGCTGCGAACTCGTTGAGGTTCGATGGGATGATGCTGCGACAATCATCCTTGCTGACGGTGATCGTTTCAGTCCACTGAATGGCCCACAGGCGCGACATGATGCTGGCGCGGTCCCGCTCTATCGGGTCGAAGAGGGTGCTGGGCTTGGCAGCCGTCACGCTTTCGGCGGCGCGGACGATCGGCTCGTAACCGGTGCAGCGACAGAGATTGCCCTGCAATGCCTTTTCGATGTCGGCACGCGATGGCTTGTCGCTGGTCAGCCAAAGCCCGTAAAGCGACATGACGAAGCCCGGTGTGCAGAAGCCACATTGCGAGCCGTGATAATCCACCATCGCCTGCTGCACAGGATGCAGAACACCATCCTTGCCCGCAAGATGCTCAATGGTGACGATGTGGGTTGCGTGCAATGACCCCGTGAAGCGAATACAGGCATTGACGGTTTCATAGCGCAGCGAACCATCCATGAGACGTCCGACCAGCACGGTGCAGGCGCCGCAATCGCCTTCGGCGCAACCTTCCTTTGTGCCGGTCAGGCGTTTGCGCAGCCTCAGATAATCGAGCAGGGTCTCCGTTGGGCCAAAATCCCGAAGAGAAATCGTCTCGTTGTTGAGGATGAAGCTGATTGCGTCTTTCATGCCATGCCTTCGTATGCTTGTCGTTATTGGGCGGTCCAGCCGCCATCGATGGAGATATGCGTGCCGGTGATCTGCTTGGCCGCGTCGCTGGCCAGGAAGATGGCGGTCGCCGCGATGTCTTCGACCGTCACGAAGTCCTTCGTCGCTTGCAGACGCAGGAGAACATCGTTCTTGACCTCGTCCTCGCTGATGCCGCGTGCCTTGGCGTTATCGGGTATCTGTTTTTCCACCAGCGAGGTCAGCACATAGCCGGGGCAGATGGCGTTGACGGTAATCCCGGTTTCGGCAAGCTCCAGCGCTGCTGATTTCGTTAGCCCGATCATACCATGCTTTGCCGCGACATAGGCAGATTTATATGGCGAGGCGACCAGACCGTGGGCCGAAGCGATATTGATGATACGGCCTTTGCCTGCGGCTTTCATGAGCGGAATGGCAGCCCGCATGGTGTGGAAGGCACTCGTCAGGTTGATGGCTATTATCTGATCCCACTTTTCCGGCGGAAACTCTTCCACAGGTGCAACATGCTGCACACCCGCATTGTTGACCAGCACATCCACCGCACCCATTTTCTCATGCGTGGTTTTGATCAGGTCGGAAATTTCATCAGGCTTGGTCATGTCTGCGGGGTGATAGAGCACGCGGGTGCCGCTTTCCGCTTCCATCAAAAGCCGCGTATCTTCGATGTCGTGCTCATCGCCGAAGCCGTTGAGCATCACGTTGCAACCATCATTGGCGAATGCTTGCGCTATGGCCAGACCAATACCGCTGGTCGAGCCTGTTACGATGACTGTCCGATGCATGCGTTCCCCTTTTTATCCGCCGTTGCAACGATTTACGGCAGGTTATGCTTAAATCGTGGGGGCTGGCAATCGGATTTCACGCGCGGATAACGCGCTGTGGCTTGACTTTACCGTCGGCGCATATTGTCTTGCGCCGAACTTATATCCGGGAGGCATGTATGGGTGGCTATATTCTCGCCATTGACCAAGGCACGACATCGACACGCGCCATTGTTTTTGATGGTTCGATGCAGGTGGCAGGAACGGGGCAAAAGGAGTTCCGTCAGATATTTCCCGATTCCGGCTGGGTGGAGCATGATCCGGAAGAAATCTGGGAAAGCGTCGTCTGGTCGATCAAGCAGGCGCTGGAAAAAGCCAAGCTGAAAGCCACTGATATCGCCGCCATCGGGATTACCAACCAGCGCGAAACCACGCTTCTTTGGGAGCGTGACACCGGCAAGCCGCTGCACAATGCTATCGTCTGGCAGGACCGGCGGACTGCCAAGCTTTGCGAAAAGCTGAAAAAGGAAGGTCACGAAAAGACCTTCGTCAAAAAAACCGGCCTGCTGCTTGATCCGTATTTTTCCGGCACCAAGCTGTCGTGGCTACTGTCCAAGGTCAAAGGGGCGCGCAAACGGGCAGAGAAGGGTGAGCTCTGCTTCGGCACGGTCGATACCTTCCTCATCTGGCGGCTGACGGGCGGCAAGTCGTTTGTAACAGATGCCACCAATGCGTCGCGTACGCTGATGTTCAACATCGAAAAGAATGTTTGGGACAAACAGCTTCTCGACATTCTCGACGTGCCCTCGTCGGTTCTGCCGGAGGTGCTGGATTGCGCTGCCGAATTCGGCGTTGCCGACGAAGAGCTGTTTGGCGCGCCAATCCCTATTCTCGGCGTTGCCGGTGATCAGCATGCGGCTGTCATCGGACAGGCGTGTTTTGAGCCCGGCATGCTGAAATCCACCTATGGCACCGGCTGCTTTGCGCTTCTCAACACGGGTAAAGACATGGTTCGTTCCAAGAACCGGCTGCTGACGACGATTGCCTATCGGCTGGATGGCAAGACGATATATGCGCTGGAGGGATCGATCTTTGTGGCGGGAGCCGCCGTGCAGTGGTTGCGTGATGGTCTGAAGGTGATCGGCTCTGCGTCGGAAGCAGGCGCTTTGGCTGACAAGGCCGATGCGTCGCAGGAGGTCTATCTGGTCCCGGCTTTTGTTGGTCTCGGCGCACCCTGGTGGGATGCGGAGGCCCGCGGTGCCATGTTCGGGCTGACACGTGGTACGGGTCCGGCGGAGTTTGCGCGCGCTGCCCTGGAAGCAGTTTGCTATCAAACCGCCGACCTGCTGGATGCCATGCACAAGGACTGGAAAAACGCCAACGGCGACACTGTCCTGCGTGTGGATGGCGGCATGGTCGCGTCCGACTGGACGATGCAGCGTCTGTCCGACCTTATCGATGCACCGGTGGATCGACCCGTCATTCTGGAGACGACGGCGCTGGGTGCCGCCTGGCTTGCGGGCAGCAAGGCGGGCGTATGGCCGGATATGAAAGCGTTTTCGGACGCATGGTCACGCGACAGTCGCTTCGAGCCGAAAATGGACGGCGACATGCGCGAGCGCAAGATCAAAGGCTGGAGACATGCCGTTGCCCGCACGTTGAGCAACAGCCCGAAATAAGCAGCTATACTCAAGTCTGAAATACGATATCGTATCGGCAAGTTCAGGGAAGAGGGACAGCAGATGCAGGATATTGCAGAGCATGAATTGTCGCTGAGCCGTATCATCAATGCGCCACCGGAAAAGGTGTTTCAGGTCTGGGCCGACCCGGAACTTCTGATCCAGTGGTGGGCGCCGTTGCCATACAAAACGTCTCAGGCCGTCATAGACCTGCGACCGGGCGGTGCCTTCAACACCACCATGCATGCGCCAACGGGCGAAACCCACGAAAACTTCGGTGTGTTTCTCGATGTCGTACCCAATCGTCTTCTGGTCTTCACCGATGCGTTTCGGGAAGGCTGGATCCCGGGAGGTCGGCCCTTCATGACGGGTTATGTGACGTTTGAGGACGCTGGAAACGGTGCCACGAAATATGTGGCGCGGGCACTGCACTGGACAGACGAAGACAAGCAGACCCACAAGGAAATGGGTTTCGACGAAGGGTGGAATGCAGCGGCCGATCAGATGGAGTCGCTGTTGCAGCGGCTTTAAGGCTTGCTGGAACTGCGTAAGGAAACGAATCCGGCAATTTCGCCAAGCATCTGTTTTCCGATTCTTTTCTGTGCTCGTGGTCCATCGATTTTATCGAAGGTTTGGTTCCAGATTTTGGGTTTGTCTTACGCCTGCTGTATGCCTATCTCTCGGAAAACATCATTGAGGAATTAGGCATGGAACTGGGTCTTTATACATTCGCGGATGTCGATCCGAACGCACCAAACGGCAAGGGGCCTGAAGGCGCGCGGCGACTGAAAGACCTGCTGGAAGAAATAGAGCTTGCCGATCAAGTGGGCCTGGATGTCTTCGGTCTTGGTGAACACCATCGCCCGGATTATGCCATTTCCTCACCTTCCACAGTGCTGGCTGCCGCTGCCGTTAAAACCCAAAATATCCGGCTGACGAGCGCGGTTTCCGTTCTCAGTTCCGATGATCCTATTCGCGTGTTCCAACAGTTCGCCACGGTTGACCTGTTGTCCAACGGGCGTGCCGAAATCATGGCCGGTCGGGGCTCGTTCATCGAGTCCTATCCTTTGTTCGGCTATGCGCTGGAAGACTATGACGAGCTTTTCAGTGAAAAACTGGATTTGCTGCTGGCGCTTCGGGAAAAGGAAATCGTGACCTGGTCGGGTACCAAGCACCCGCCCATTAACGGACGCGGCGTTTATCCGCGGCCCTTGCAGGAGCATCTGCCTATCTGGATTGCCGTTGGCGGCACGCCACAATCTGTTGCGCGGGCGGGGGCAATGGGTTTGCCGGTTGCCCTCGCGATCATCGGTGGCGAGTACAAACGCTACGCGCCGCTGTTTGACCTCTACCGGGAGGCCGCCCGGCGCGCCGGGCAAGATGCGACGAAGCAAAAAACCAGCATCAATGTGCATGGCTTCATTGCCGATACGACGGACAGGGCCGCCGACCAGTTCTATGGTCCACAGGCGGAGGTCATGAACCGCATCGGCCGTGAGCGTGGCTGGGGGCCGACAAATCGTGGTCAATATGATGTCGCACGCGGACCGGAGGGCAATCTGTTTCTTGGTGAGCCAGAGCTAGTAGCGGAAAAAATCATCAAGGCGCATGGCGTTTTCAAGAACGATCGCTTCCTGTTGCAGATGGCCATCGGCCTGATGCCGCATGATCAGATCATGCGCGGCATCGAGCTTTACGGGACCAAAGTCGCTCCAATCGTCAGAAAAGAATTGACTGGCAGCGCCGATAGCGCGAAAGCCACGGCCTGAAAAACGACGGAACGACAATGGTTATCTCCACCGAAGAAGAACTGGCGAAGCTGAAAGACATTGGTCGCATCTGCGCATTGGCGATGCAGACCATGGCCGACGCGATGGAGCCGGGCATGACGACGCTGGAGATGGATCAGATCGGTCGCAAGGTGTTGGAGGACAATGGAGCACAATCTGCGCCGGAGTTCTGCTACCAGTTTCCGGGTGCGACCTGCATCAGTGTCAATGAGGAAGTTGCTCACGGAATTCCAGGTTCCCGCATCATCAAGGCGGGCGATCTCGTCAATATCGATGTATCCGCGGTCAAGGATGGCTTTTTCGGTGACACCGGTTCGTCCTTTGCCGTTCCGCCGGTCAAGAAAGAGATCGAACGACTGTGCCGCGATGGCAAACGCGCCATGTGGACCGGCCTGCAGCAGATCAAGGCCGGTCGTCCGCTGGCCGATATCGGCAATGCCATCGGCGCATTTGCCAAGAAAAACCGCTACACGCTGATCACCAACCTCGCCAGCCACGGGATTGGCCGCTCTTTGCATGAAGAGCCGACCGAACTTGCCACGTGGCCGGACAAGGATGAAACCCGCATCATGACCGAGGGCATGGTATTTACGGTCGAGCCCTTCCTTTCCACCGGAGCCTATTGGGCAGAAGATGGCGATGACGATCCATGGACGCTCTACAGCGACCCCAGCGCGCCCACGGTGCAGTTCGAGCACACCGTCGTTTCCACCAAAAACGGCCCGCTAATTTTGACGCTTGTCGACTGATACATAACGTGCGGTCATTGCTTCGATCAAAATAAATCAGTTGTCGCGCGTACGGGACGCTGGAATAAGCGCATCATGACATCCAGTGACCACATATCCGCAGGTCGGGCGCTCGCGCTTGGCTTGGGCGGCGCACTCGCCATGGCATCGGCCATGGGCTTTGGCCGTTTTTCCTTTACGCCTATCCTGCCCGGGATGATGGCGGATGTTCCGCTTTCGGCGGGGCAGGCGGGGATTATCGCTGCGGGAAATTTTGCCGGTTATCTGGTGGGCGCCATTCTTGCGGCCTATTCCTGGGGCGCAGGCCGTGAGAGCCTTATCGCCCTGTCAGGGCTTTTCTCGACGGCCCTTCTTCTTTTCGCCATGGCAGCATTCAGTTCTGTTGAGGCGTTTACGATCATCCGCTTCCTTTCAGGTGTTGCCAGCGCACTGACGATGGTCTTCACATCCCAGATCGTTATTGGTCACGCCGCCAAAGCCGGCAGGGACCACGTGCAGTCGCTCCACTTCGGCGGCGTTGGCGCTGGTATCGCGATTTCCTCTTTGCTGGTGTTTCTGATTGGCGTGGTGTTCGATGCCGGTGTCGCCTCGTGGCGCGAGGAATGGATTGCAGGCGGCGTCTTTACTCTGCTTTCCCTGACATTCGTCTGGCGAATTTTGCCCGATGGTCCGCCACGCGTGGCGCAGACAAGGGCAGAGCCACCGATCCGCTGGCACACGCCCTTGGCGCTGGTCACACTGGCTTACGGCCTGTTCGGTTTCGGCTATGTCATCACGGCTACATTCATCGTGACGATTGCGCGCATGGCGGCTGCCGGAGCGATGGTGGAGTTTCTGGCATGGTTCGTCACCGGTTGCGCCGCCGCGGTATCGCTCTTCGTATGGAAACCCGTCTTGCATGCGGTCGGTCTGAAGCGAGCCTTCGTAACTGCTCTTGCGGTCGAGGCCGTGGGCATATTGGCATCGGTCACGCTGCCCCCGGTTTTCGGTGTTCTCGTGGGTGGCCTGTTTCTCGGTCTGACCTTCATGGTCATCACCGCCTATGGTCTTCGGCTGGGACGTGAACTCTCTGCGGAAAGCCCACGCCGTGCCTTTGCCTTCATGACCGCTGCTTTCGGCACGGGACAAGCCATCGGGCCGCTGGTGGCGGGCTGGGTGGCGCAGATAACCGGAAGCTTCACAGCCCCGACCATTCTGGCGGTCCTCGTTCTCGTGTGCAGTATTTTGCTGATGATGCCGGTGTTGAGGCGGTCGCAGTCGTAAAATATCGGATGGTTAAAGCAGCCCACTGTCTTACATCTTGGTAAGTTAGCGTTTGTCTCATTGCTGTGCACAAATTTCTGGCCTAGTTTCCCCCAAACTGCTTCGCCAATAATGGCTGACCTCCCAACTCGCGAGAGTTTGTAACGTGTTTCATTCCTTCTTCCCAAAACCAAAACTGTTTTTTACGTCGGCGTTTATCTGGTCACTTCTTATGATAGGCCTCTGGTATGCTGGTGCAAGAAACTGGGGCAACTCCATGGGGTTGTCAGCGTTGCCTGAAGGCCAGCAACCTGCCATCGGCGTCTCTGTTTTCTGGTCGCCGCCCTTTTTGTGGTTTTATATATATTACGCTGCCGCCGTCGGATTGTTCGCGGCATTCTGGTTTGTTTATAGCCCGCACAGATGGCAGAACTGGTCTGTTCTAGGCTCTGCACTTATAGTCTTTGCGACCTATTTTTCAGTTCAGGTCAGCGTGGCAATGAATGCATGGTATGGTCCCTATTACGACTTGATCCAGCAGGCACTGGCAAAAACGGCGCCCGTTACGGCTGAACAACTCTACATGGGACTTGTCGGTGTTACCGGCATTCTGTTCTTTGCAATCACCGTAGGCGTTTTGAATCTGTTTTTTGTCAGCCATTATATCTTCCGCTGGCGTACTGCGATGAACGAATTCTATATGGCTAACTGGGATCGCTTGCGCCATATCGAGGGTGCCTCCCAGCGTGTTCAGGAAGACACGATGCGGTTCTCCAGCACTGTTGAAGGATTGGGCGTCGGACTGGTCAAAGCCATTATGACTCTGATCGCCTTTCTTCCGGTATTGTTCACATTCTCTGAAACGATCACGGAGCTGCCGATCATCGGTGAAATTCCCCACGCTCTCGTATGGGCGGCAATCCTCTGGTCGCTTTTTGGAACCGGCTTCCTAGCGCTGGTAGGCATCAAACTCCCGGGTCTCGAGTTCCGCAACCAGCGAGTCGAGGCTGCCTACAGAAAAGAATTGGTTTACGGCGAAGATCACGAGGAGCGGGCTCAGCCTCTGACCGTCGCAGAACTGTTTGCGAAAGTTCGCAAGAACTATTTCCGCCTGTATTTTCACTATATGTACTTTAACGTGGCGCGAATTTTTTATCTTCAAGCCGATAATCTCTACAGCCTTATTGTTCTCATTCCGTCCATCGCGGCTGGTAAAGTAACGCTCGGCGTCTTCACTCAGATCGGTAACGTTTTCGACCAAGTCCGGGGTTCGTTTCAGTACCTTATCAATTCTTGGACGACCATCGTTGAGTTGCTGTCGATCTACAAACGTCTGAAAGCCTTTGAAGCTGCCATTGACGACAAGCCGCTGCCAGAAATCGATCAGCGTTATCTGAAGCGTGAAGCGGAAGAGGGCGAGTTGGCTGCCGACAAGCCGACCTGACACAGAGAAGGGTGGCCCTGTGCCACCCTTTTTCATATCCGAGCCGGTAGGGTGTCTCATCCCTCTGATTTCTGGACTCGCCGGGCCTCGATCATCGGCATTGCCTGCGCATAGCTGACGCAGGCTACGTCCTCACGTTTGCAGACGTCACGCAACAACCGCTCGAAGGCATTCCAGTAAGCGCCGCCGTTCATCTTGACGAAGTGAAAGCCGAGCTGGAGAGGTACACGCGCGCCCTCATATTGTTTGTCGAAGGTGGCGCGGAAGGCTTGATAGGCGCGTTCTTCGAATTCAGCTGATCTCTCTCTGTTTTCGATGGCCATGGAATGGCGAACGAACAGATTATAGTCCATGGCGATGATGGGACGATTGCCGGGACCTTCTGGAATGAGCGGCAGGCCGAAATGTTCGATGCCGTCCTTGCGTATCGGCCATGCCGGACCCTTGGTGATGCTGGTCGCATCGTAGATAAAGCCATGTTTTTTCTGCGCCGCGGTCAGCGCATCGCTCTGCGAAAGATAGGGTGCGCGAAAGCCGTTGATGCCCTTCACGAGGTCACGCCAACCTTGTGGCTCATCACCCTTCTTTCCGATCATCTGCCAGGCGTTTTCCATCGTGCTGGTAAAATTGGTGAATTCCGCATCCCATTGCTCCTCGGTCCAGTCGCCGCCGTCGAAGTGGCCGCAGGTGTGGTTGGCAATTTCGTGGCCTTCCTGTTTGGCAGCCCAGATATTTTGCAGGCGAGCCTCCACCTCCTCGACGGATTGGCCAAAGCCGACATTGGATCGTCCGGCTTTTTTACCCGGTCCCTGATAGCTCTTGGCGCTGGTCTTGCGGTCCATCACCAGCGTGCAGGCGAGAAAATAGGTGAAGTGAGCGCCCACTTCCTTTGCCGTCGCACGGCTGCGCTCCCACAATGCGTTGTCGCCGGCACCGTCGAAGGAAACCACCACCAATTGTTTTGGTTTCTCCGCCGTTTGGGCGCAAACAGGTGCGGCGAGGCAGAGCGATAGGCTGATGAGAGCAAAGAAACGCATTCGGACCACATTTTCAAAAACTGCTGTGTCTTGACGCTGCATTAAGGCGAAGCTTTGATTTGTCTGGCGGTTTTGGTCCGATGGTCACAATTCATGATATGCCCTCGCTCAAACGCGTTCAAAGCGATTGCAGATTCACACTGGCGCTTTGGCGTGGTTGTTTTAAGCATATCCTCACACTGCTTCACACTTCGCGCGGCACGTTCAAGGGGCCATTCATGCTACTGCTTATTCTCTCTCTTATCCTGCTTCTGGGCACGCATTCGCTTCAGATATTCGCGCCCGCGTTTCGCGATCGCATGGTTTCGCGCATGGGCGAGGGAGCGTGGAAGGGCCTCTACTCTGTCGTTTCCATTATCGAGGTTGCCTTTGTCGCCTATGCCTTCGGCCAGGCGAGACAGGTAACAGGCATCCTGTATTCGCCGCCGATCTGGACCGCTCACATCGCTTTGACGCTCATGGTGTTTTCGATGATCTGTCTTGTGGCCAGCCTTTTGCCCGCTGGCCATATTGCCACCAAGACCAAGCATCCCCTTGTTCTGGCTGTGAAGATCTGGGCACTGGCGCATCTTCTCGCCAATGGCGAGACGTCCTCCGTGCTGCTGTTTGTGAGCGTGCTTGCATGGGGTGTGGTGATGCGCATTTCTTTGAAGCGCCGTGCAAGGGCAGGGGAGGTCGTGACGCGTCCCTTCGTGTCGGCGCGCTATGACATCATCGCCGTGGTGCTGGGCATTGCATTGTGGGCCGCTTTCATCTGGAAGCTGCACGAGTGGTTGATCGGTGTTCAGCCGCTTGCAATGTAAGAAATTGAGTTTTCCCCTTACATATAAGGGAAAATAGGCTAGAAGGCCGACCAATGACCGTGGTCGGCTTTTTGTTGGCCCCGGCAAAGGGCTTTGGCATGTCCGCAGACCGGGTGAACGATGACGGTTCCGGTGCGGGTAATGGAGAATTCGATGGCGAACGAGAATGATACCTTCATCCGCGAAGTGAACGAGCAGATTCGCTCCGAGCAAATGAGCAATTTCTGGGGACGCTACGGTATTGTCGTCATCGTTGCTGCGGTGCTGGTCGTCATCGCTGCCGCGGGTGCTGGCGTCTATGAATATTGGAACAGCAATCGCGCATCGGCATCTGGTGACCAGTTCGCGGGCGCTTTGAAGCTTGCCGCCGAGGGCAAGAACGACGAGGCGCTGAAGGCGCTGGCCGATCTCGAGACAGCCGGCCACGGTTCCTATCCGGTTCTGGCCAAGTTCCGCTCCGCCACGCTTTTGGCGCAGAAGGGCGATGCCGCCGCTGCAATCGCTGCCTTTACCGCCATTGGCAACGACACATCTGCACCGCAGGTTTTCCGCGATACTGCAAAAGTGCGCGCCGCCTGGCTGCTGGTTGATACCGGCACATATGAACAGGTTTCCGCTCAGGCAGAAGCTCTGTCCACCGACGGGCAGGCCATGCGTAACTCCGCGCGTGAGGCGCTGGGCCTTTCCGCTTACAAGGCAAGCGATTTCGTCAAGGCCAAGCAATGGTTCCAGCAAATCATCGGTGATGCGCAGGCACCGCGCAACGTGACGAGCCGCGCACAGATGATGCTCGATAATATTGCCGCATCCGGCAAGGCAGCGTAAGTTCGCGCCATCGTTTCAAGTTAGGGTTTCCCATGAGTTTCACCGTCGCCATCGTAGGGCGTCCCAACGTCGGCAAGTCCACGCTGTTCAACCGCCTCGTCGGTAAGAAACTGGCGCTCGTCGACGACACGCCGGGCGTGACCCGTGACCGCCGCCCCGGTGATGCAAAGCTCATCGACTTGCGCTTCACCATCATCGACACGGCTGGCCTCGAGCAATCCGGGCCAGACACGCTTCAGGGTCGCATGTGGGCGCAGACGGAAGAGGCCATAGACGAGGCCGACCTCACACTTTTCGTGGTGGATGCCAAATTCGGTTTGACGCCTGCCGACAAGACGCTGGCAGAAATGTTGCGACGTGGCGGTAAGCCCGTTGTGCTGGTCGCCAACAAGTCCGAAGCGCGTGGCTCGGACGGTGGCTTTTACGATGCCTATACGCTGGGTCTCGGTGAGCCATGCCCGATTTCCGCTGAACACGGCCAGGGCATGATCGACCTGCGCGACGCCATCGTCGCTGCCATCGGCGAAGACGTTGCCTTTCCGAAAGAGGACGACTTTGACGAGGCGGAAACGGATGTCGTTATCCGGCATGGCGAAAATGACGAGGACGACGAAGAAGAAGAAGAGTCGGTTTACGATGAGACCAAGCCGCTTCGCGTGGCGATCATCGGTCGTCCCAACGCTGGAAAATCGACGCTCATCAACCGCTATCTCGGTGAAGAGCGCCTTCTGACCGGACCTGAAGCGGGCATTACCCGCGATAGTATCTCTGTCGAATGGGACTGGCGTGGCCGCACGATCAAGATGTTCGATACGGCAGGTATGCGCCGCAAAGCCCGCGTAACCGAGAAGTTGGAAAAGCTGTCCGTTGCGGATTCGCTGCGCTCCATCCGTTTTGCCGAAACCGTTGTCATCGTGTTCGATTCCACCATTCCTTTCGAAAAGCAGGATTTGCAGCTCGTTGATCTTGTGCTGCGTGAAGGTCGCGCCGCTGTGCTGGCCTTCAACAAATGGGATCTGGTCGAAGACCCGCAGGCGTTTCTGGCGGATTTGCGCGAAAAAACCGAGCGACTGCTACCGCAGGCGCGTGGTATTCGCGCCGTGCCAATGTCCGGCCAATCGGGCTATGGTCTCGACCGGTTGATGCAGAACATCGTCGATACCGACAAGATCTGGAACCGCCGTATTTCCACTGCCAAGCTGAACAAATGGCTGGATTCGCAGGTCACGCAGCATCCACCACCGGCCGTATCAGGCCGTCGCTTGCGCTTGAAATACATGACGCAGGTCAAGGCCCGTCCACCGGCCTTCATGATTTCCTGTACACGCCCGGAAGCCATCCCGGAATCCTACACGCGCTATCTGGTCAACAACCTGCGTCGGGACTTCGACCTGCCTGGCGTACCGATCCGCGTGCATTATCGTGGCTCCGACAATCCGTTCGAAAGCAAGGCGAAGAAGAGGCGGTAAGTCAGGCCGTCTTTGGCTGACTTGTCATCATATTCAGCGTTATCCTCGGTCCCACCCCGAGGGTCGAATCACCTTGGACGTCATGTTTTGTTCGATGCTCGGGAAAAGCCGAGCATGACGGACGACTGATTGTCCGTCCGCTCGTATTTGTTCATTCTCAGGTAAAGCACCATGCTGATCAAGCAGACCGATTATCATCGCATCTACCGCGTCATCAACAGCCTGCTGATCAACGAGAACGCCGACCCCGCGTCGGCCAGCATGTATTTCAGCACCTTCGGCGCCTTCATTCTCGAGCATCACTATAAGATCAAGGCAAAGCCCAAGGGCGGTCTGGCCGCCTATAATCTCGACGGCAAGCTGATCCTGTTTGCAGATCATCGCGACGATGGTCATGTCACCGGCGCGGGTGAGAATTTTCACTGCTGGGTGGAAGCGGATGGCTGGGCGATAGACTTTATGGCGCCGGCCTTTTCACAGGCCGCGCACGCGCTTTCTGTTCCATCCAGGATGTTTCAGAAGCCACTGTCATTCGTGGCGCCGTCGATCAACGATCTCTCGAAATCCGGTGATTTCTTCTATAAATCGGAGCCGGAAGCGACAGCACGACGCTTTGCCGACTGGCGAAAACACGCCATGATCGGCGATCTCGCGTCTATTGCCGCAGGTTGGTTTCGAAAATCTCCCAAGCAGATGCAGTCTTCGCTTTCGGTGAGCGACAAGGATGGAAAATCCAGAACAATACCATTGTTGGGGAATTCGCTGGCGGGTGCTTGGTAACCAGGAAGAATAAGGACGGCCAGCGTGATCCCGCGGCAGCCGCCTGACGTCAATCAGCAGCCCGACCCCGCTCTAAAGATAGCGGCGGTCGCGTCCCGACGCGTCTTGTGACAGTGTTGCCCGCTTTCGTCCACATGGCTATCTGGAAAAAGCGTCGAATTTCATGATATTTCCTCTGCGGCTACCCTTTCGGGAGCCGAACTCGGGTAGGCCGCTGCTGGCGGCAGAGGTGACGTTGTCCAAAAACTGGCGCGATGCTTTTTCCCAGGAATAGGTTTTGGATAGCGCGAGTGCCGCGTCGGGGGAGCAACGCAGCGCATCCAGACAGGCTGTGCGCAGATCAATGTTCAATGCCCCGGCCTGAGGGTGGGCACCGAGAATGTCGATCGGGCCGGTCACGGGAAAGGCCGCTACGGGCACGCCACTCGCCAGCGCTTCCAATATCGTGTTGCCGAATGTGTCTGTCTTGGATGGAAAGACAAAGACGTCTGCTTGCGCATAGGCATTGGCCAGTTCTTCACCAGTCTTGATGCCCGTGAAGTGAACGCCGGGATATTTTTCCTGAAGCTCGGCACGGGCCGGACCATCGCCAATCACGATCTTTGATCCCGGCAGGTCGAGATCGAGAAACTCCGGCAGGTTCTTTTCCACAGAGACGCGACCGACCGTCATGAAAATCGGGCGCGGCAGATCGAAGGGGCGGGCGAGCTTTTCACGTGGATGGAACAACGCAGCATCGATGCCGCGGCTCCAGCGTTTCAGGTTCTTGACGCCGCGTGCATCCAGTTCGGTTTCGAGGCTTGGCGTTGCCACCATGCAGGCGCTGCCACCATTGTGGAACCACCGCACAAAACCATAGAGCCAGCTCTCGGGAATGGGAAAGCGAGCGGCCACATATTCGGGAAAGCGGGTGTGGTAGCTGGTGGAAAAGCGCATGCCGTGCTTGATGCACCAGCGCCGTGCCATAAAGCCCAACGGACCCTCCGTGGCGATATGGACGTAGGATGGTTGGCTTTTCTCGATCTCTTTGGAAACGCTGCGATATCCTGCAACGGAGAGGCGGATTTCCGGGTAGGTCGGGCAGGGGATGGAGTGAAAGCTTTGCGGTGTAACCATGCAGACTTCCACGCCCATGCGCTCCAGTTCGGCATTGGTATTTTCTATCGAGCGCACCACGCCGTTGACCTGCGGATGCCATGCATCGGTGACAATGGTTATTTTGGTCATGACGTGCCGACCTCCGCCCGCGCATTTGCGAATCCCGGTACGTGCCGGTTCTTCGCGTGTATGCGACAGGCGTGTTACAGCATCATGTCAACGTCGTTTTCAACTGCGAGGCAGCAGCTTGGGATCGATCAGCGCGCCGTGGTGGCCAATGACGGTTGCTGCAGCTTTTGCGGCGAAAATGGCAGCTTCCTGCGGTGCACTGCCGGTGACCAGTTTCGACAGAAACGCGCCGTTGAAACTGTCGCCCGCACTGGTGGTATCCACGACAGATCCTGCTCTGAAGGCGGGTGCATGGCTGCGCTGTCCGCCAAAATCCAGTGTCGCGCCTTTTTCGCCGTCCTTGACGACGATATTGGCAACGCCCAGCCCGCGATAGCGCTGGATGGTCGTTTCTATATCGGCATCGCCAAAATTGCCTGCCTCGTCATCGAAGCTCGGCATGACGGTCGTTGCAGCACGCGCGCCATCGCTGATGATGCTCAGCATGGTGTGCTTGTCTGCCCACAGGCGCGGGCGGATGTTGGGGTCGAACACCACGCGCTTGCCTGCCGCCTTGGCGCGGCGCAATTCTGACAGGAAAGTATCGACGGCCATGGGTGTTGCGAGGATGGCAAGCGTAATGCCGGAGAAATAGATGAGGTCGGCGGCTTCCATCGTGCCGCGCAGGTGGTCTGCATCGGTCGCAAGCTGGCGGGCGGCGGATGTGCTGCGCCAGTAGCTGAAGGTGCGCTCGCCATCCTTCAGATTGATGAGATAAAGCCCCGGAGTGCCACCTTTGATGCGCGAGATGTTACCGGTCTCGATGTCGGCAGACTGAATGAAAGTCCGCATCTCTTCGGAGAGGGGATCGTCACCCAGCGCGGTAAAATAATCGACGGTCCAGTCGGTGGGGAGATAGGCGCGGGCATACCATGCAGTGTTGAGCGTATCGCCCGCAAATCCCTTGCGCAGCAGACCGTCGCCTGCCTGCGAGAGTTCCACCATACATTCACCGATAGAAAGAAACCGTCCGGCCATTCCAAATGCCTCCCGTGGATGATATTTCGCTTACGACGCCTCACAGAAGCTGGCAAGTGCACCTCATCATATGATTGAGATCGCAGGCAGATGGAACGCGATTGGCGTTTACGAATTGACGTTGGCTTTATATGCTCTGCACAAATTCATTGGAGATTGCCTATGTCGGACCTCGTTGCCGCCACCCCGAACGCCGCAGAACATGCAGACTGGTGGAGGGGGGCAGTGATCTATCAGGTCTATCCACGGTCGTTTCAGGACACCACCGGTGATGGTTACGGCGACCTTCCAGGCATCACAATGCATCTGCCTTATATCTCTTCCCTTGGCGTCGATGCCATTTGGCTCTCGCCTTTTTTCACCTCGCCGATGGCCGATATGGGCTATGATGTCTCCGACTATTGCAATGTCGATCCGATGTTCGGCACCTTGGCAGATTTCGACACGCTGATTGCCGAGGCTCATCGACTGGGTCTGAAAGTCATCATCGATCAGGTCATCTCCCACACGTCCGACCAGCATCCCTGGTTTAGGGATAGCCGCGCAAGCCGCAATAACCCGAAGGTCGACTGGTATGTGTGGGCCGACCCGAAGCCGGATGGCACGGCGCCCACCAACTGGTTGTCCGTGTTCGGTGGCCCCGCCTGGGAGTGGGATGGCGTACGTAAACAATATTACATGCACAATTTTCTCACCTCGCAGCCGGATCTGAATTTCCACAATGTCGAGGTTCAGGACGCTTTGCTGGAAACCGTTCGGTTCTGGCTGGAGCGCGGCGTCGACGGTTTTCGTCTCGATACGGTCAACTATTATTTCCATGACAAGCTGCTGCGCGATAACCCGCCGCATGAACCCGATAGCGACGATGCCGGTCTCGACGCGCCTGATGTCAATCCTTACGGCATGCAGAGCCACATCCACGACAAGACCCAGGTTGAAAACATCGCGTTTCTCAAGCGCTTCCGGGCTCTGCTCGATCAGTACCAGGGCCGCATGACCGTGGGCGAAGTCGGCGATGGCGCGCGCTCGTTGAAGACGGTTGCGTCCTATACCGCTGACGGCGACAAGCTCAACATGTGCTATACGTTCGACCTTCTTGGGGGCGAATTTTCCGCAAACCACATTCGCAGTGCCGTCAGCGGTTTTCAGAGGGCAGTGACGGATGGTTGGGTCTGCTGGGCGTTTTCCAACCATGATGTCATCCGCCATCTCAGCCGCTTTGCCGAAAACAGCGAGGAGCAGACGCGTGTTGCCAAGCTGGCCTTCAGCGTGCTTGCCACGCTGCGTGGCTCCATCTGCCTCTATCAGGGCGAAGAACTGGCTCTGACGGAAGCGGAGCTGGCGTTTGAGGATCTGCGCGATCCCTACGGCATTAGATTCTGGCCTGCCTTCAAGGGCCGGGATGGATGCCGCACGCCGATGGTGTGGGAAACTGGAAATCCCAATGCAGGTTTCACCACTGCTGAAAAACCATGGCTGCCAGTGCCATATGCCCATGCCATGCTGGCGGCAGATGGCCAGGAGCGCAAGCCGGACTCGGTGTTGAACCACTACAAGGCGGTCCTGGCGCTCCGCAGCAAACATGACGCACTGCGCGATGGCGACATGGTGTTTCTCGATACCCAGCAGGATCTATTGGCGTTTACCCGCAACAAAGGTCACGAACGCCTGCTGTTCGTATTTAACCTGACACGGGAGCCCATGGACTATTTGATTCCTGGCGATCTTAAGGTTGGTGAAGTTCTGACGATGCCGGGGTTCCAGCCTTTGTTTGACGCGGGCACGGTGAAATTGGACGGGCTGGATGTATTTTGCGCCCGGCTAGCGTAGGTCTCCAGCGCTCTTAAAGGATGCCCTTCGTCATTTCAGGATCGAGGCTGAGGATGAATTGCCACATGAGGCCTTTATCGAACTGCTCTTCGTGGCACATCATCCAGCTGAGTGCCTGTTGTGACGACCAGCCCTTTTTGTAGGAGCGAGCGGAGGTCAACGCGTCGAAGACGTCGCAAATGGTGCTCATGCGAACTTCCTTGCCGATGGCGTCCCCGATGAGGTGGTCGGGGTAGCCTTTGCCATCCAGTCTTTCATGATGGGAACGGCAAATGTCGAGCACGAGTGTCGGCATGTTCAGGTTTGCCGACAGCAGATCATATCCGAGGCTCGCATGCTGTTCCACGATGTTGCGCTCTGCGGCGTTCAGTGGTCCTTGCTTTTGCAGAACCTCTTTCGGGATGGAGAGCTTGCCGATGTCGTGCAGCAGTCCTGCTATGCAGAGGTGCTGAACGGTTTCGTCGTCCATCTGCAGGGATCGTCCGAAGTGAAGAAGCAGGGCTGCGACGGAAAGGGAATGGAGGAATGTGGCGCTATCGCGAGATCGCAGACGTGACATGCCGATATAAAGCGATGGGTTTTCTTCCATCGTGCGCGCGACATCGTCGACCAGCGGGGTGAAGGCCTCCACGGTGACAACTCGGCCCTCAAAAATGTCGCCGATCAGCGACTTGGCTTCTGCGGCGTGGCCTTCAATCCTGGTGGCTGTTTCGAAGCGATCCTGCTTGGTTGCGCTTTTTATGTTTTTGGCGCCTGAATGCAGAGGCAAGCCCGACGTATTCTTTCCCAAGGCCGTGTTGATGAAGACGCCGCTGATATTGCTGTTGAGGATCATGTCGATCTCTTGGCCTGAGCGGATAGTAAAACGTCTTCCCAGCGTTGAGCTATCCTGCCACGTGCCCTCTATAGCCTCCACGAACATGCCGACTTTGAGCTGTGTTTTGTCGATCTTAGTCACTGCCACGGATTGCCTCGATCGCTATGCTCCATCCACGAAACATATTATCTAAAGCAACTGTCTTAATTTAATATGAGTATACCAAGATGCTTCCTATTCTCTGATCTTAACTTGACGTGATGAGTTTAAAAAGATCGACATCCACCATTCCCATATCTGAAATCTTCAAATGCGGAATGACTGGCAGCGGCAGGAAGGCTACTTGCAGGAACGGCTCTTCCAGCGTCGTGCCCAGCGCATAAGCTGCCTTGCGCAACTCGTGCAGCGTATCGCGAACGATTTCATAGGGTTCGAGGCTCATCAGGCCCGCAACAGGAAGGGCGATTTCGCCCGTGACCTTGCCGTCTTCCACCACCACAAACCCGCCCTTGATAACGCCAAGGCGATTTGCGGCCTGTGCCATATCGTCCTCGCTGACGCCAACGACACAGATATTGTGGCTGTCGTGCCCGACAGTCGAAGCTATCGCGCCCTTTTTCAGGCCGAACCCCTGCACGAAACCGTTGGCATGGTTGCCGTTCTTGCCGTGGCGCTCGATGACCGCAACCTTGATGATATCGTTATCCAGATCGACACTTGTCTGGTTTCCGTCCGAGGGGAGGACATGGCGACGGTGCTCGGTGATGATCTTGCCCGGCATGACGCCGATAACAGGCGTTTCACCTTCGGTAACGGGAACGCCAAAATGCGACGCCAGCACGGGACGCGCCTTGACGCTGTCGAGACCCACGGGTGCGATGGGTTTGCGGGTTGCGAAAAGCTCCTTCGTGACCCTGCGCCCTGCGGAAAACACCATGCTGGCCTTGCAGTTCTGCAACGTGTCGATGACGACCAGATCGGCGCGCCAGCCGGGGGCCACCAGCCCGCGATCTCGCAATCCGAATGCCTTGGCTGCCGAAATCGAAGCGGCGCGGTAGATCGCCAGCGGCTCGACACCGGCTCCGATGGCCGTGCGGATCATGTAATCCAGATGACCCTGTTCGGCGATGTCGAGCGGATTGCGATCATCCGTGCAGAGCGCCAGATAGGGGGACAGGCGTTCGGTCATGATTGGCGTGAGCGCGTGCAGGTCCTTTGACACGGAGCCTTCGCGCACCAGAATGTGCATGCCTTTGCGGATTTTCTCCAGCGCCTCCTCCGCTGTCGTGCATTCATGCTCGGTGCGGATACCAGCGGACAGGTAACCGTTGAGAGACGTGCCTGACAGCAGCGGTGCGTGGCCATCGATATGTTCTCCCTCGAAAGCCTCCAGCTTGGCCATGCAGATCGGGTCTTTGTGAATGACACCCGGGAAATTCATGAACTCGGCGAGACCGATGACCTGTGGATGGTCCCGAAACGGCAGCAGCTTTTCAATCGGCAGATCGGCACCGGATGTTTCGAGATGTGTTGCGGGAACGCAGGACGACAGCTGGACCCGGATGTCCATGATGGTTTCCAGCGCGGAATCCAGAAAGAACCGGATACCTTCTGCGCCCAGCACGTTGGCAATTTCGTGCGGATCGCAGATCGCTGTCGTGACACCGTAGGGAAGCACGCAGCGGTCGAACTCGTGCGGCGTGACCAGCGACGATTCGATATGCAGATGCGTGTCGATGAAGCCGGGAACCACGATCTTGCCGGTGATGTCGATAACCTCGACACCCTCATAGCTCTCGCACGTCCCGATAATGGTATCGCCACAGATCGCAATGTCGGAGGCAACGAGTTCACCCGTAACCAGATCGAAGAAGCGACCGCCTTTCAGCACGATGTCGGCCTTCTCGCGGCCTGTTCCCTGGTCGATCTTGCGTTCGAGTGTCGAAGCCACGCTGCACCTCATTTTCGATTCTGCTACTAAAACAGAGTAAGCCAGACGAGCGGAGCGCTTGTCCAGCAGGGAAAACAAAACCGGGCGCGAAGATCGCGCCCGGTCTTACGATTTCAAATCTGCAATTCTTACTCGGCAGAAACGATCTTGCCAGCTTCCCACTTATAGAGCGAGAATGCCTGCGAGGTCAGATCGCCGGTTTCGCCGTAGGTCAGCTTGCCGATCGCCGTTGCCACGGGTTCGCCAGCCTTCAGGACCTTTGCAACGGCTTCCGCGTCTTCGGCGCTACCGGCTTTTTCGATCCCGGCTTTCAGTACTTCAACCGCCGCATAGGCGTTGAGCGTGAAGGCTTCCGCTGGAATTTTGGCGGCTGTCAGCGCGTCTGCTGCGGCCTTGGAGTCAGCACTCTTGGTCGCATCTGCGGCATTGGTGAAGATGGTACCGGCAGCAGCGTTGCCACCGATGCTCCAGAACTCGGAGTTGGAGAGGCCGTCGCCGCCTATGACGGTTGCCTTGGTGCCCGCATCATTCAACTGGCGCACCAGAAGGCCCGCTTCCGGGTGGTACCCGCCGAAATAGATGACATCGACATTTTCAGACTTGAGGCGGGTGGTCAGCGCGCTGAGATCCTTGTCGCCTGCGGTCAGAGCGTCGTAGAACACTTCTGTCACGCCGCCATCGTTCAGGGTCTTCTTGAACGAGTCGGCCAGGCCTTTTCCGTAAGCACCCTTGTCGTGAATGATGGCGATGCGGCGATCCTTGAGCTGCGCGAGCACCAGCTTGCCAGCCACTTCCGCCTGCTGGTCATCACGACCGCATGTGCGCAGAACGTTCCAAAGGTCACGGTTCGTCAGATCCGGCGCTGTCGCGGTCGGTGTTACCATCAGGACGCCGTTTTCGGCAAAAACGTCGGAGGCGGGAATGGCAACGCCTGATGTGACCGGTCCGACGACGAAGCGGATGCCCTCTGCGACCAGTTGGTTGGCTGCGGACACGCCCTGCTTGGGCTCGCCGCCATCATCGGCCAGCTTCAGCACGACCTGCTCACCGAGAATGCCGCCATTCTTGTTGATGACGTCGACGGCCGTCTGGGCGCCGTTCTTGACCTGGGCGCCATAGGCAGCGACCGGACCGGTCAGCGGCGCGATGAGGCCGATGACGATCTCTGCGTGGGCCAGTGGTGCGAAAGCAACGGAGGCGGCGAGCGTGAGGCCCGTTAAAATCTTGATGTTCATGTCAATCTCTCCTTGAGTTGGGTCGTATCCCCGAATGTATCGTCGCAGCCGGGCGCGCTTGAACAGCGCGATCCCGCCGGTCTGCCCGACAACAGGGTGTCGTTTCATGTTTGATTTCCGACGTCCTATCCCGGTTCATACTCGCCAGAACTGATTGCGCAAGCCATGTTTGATCCAAAGCCTGATCATCTGCGTAAATCATCTGTGAAGGCCGCAAACAGCTCTCTCGTACTCTGCTTGAATTCCCTGGCGGCATCTGGCTTTTCGCGGCGCGCGGGAGGATAGTATCGTCATGACATCGCCAGACGAAGAGTTCCTGAACGACCTGCCGGTCTTCCTGCATTTCGAGGATGTAGCCGACCCGATGCTTTATCGCCCCCTGCCGGAGGGCTGGGCTCTGGCGCTGGCCGATATCATCGATTCCACTGGCGCTATCGACGGAGGGCGCTACAAGGCCGTTAACATGGCAGGTGCTGGCGTCATATCCGGTATTCTCAACGCACTCGATCGTCACGATCTGCCATTCGTCTTTGGTGGTGATGGTGCGGTCGTCGCCGTGCCGCCCTCTCAGGTCGAGGCAGCGCGGGAGGCTTTGTCGAAGGTCCAGAGCTGGGTGGCTGACGATATTGGCCTCACGCTCAGGGCTGCCATCGTTCCACTTTCGGCAATTCGTGAACATGGCTTTGACGTGCGCGTGGCACGCTTCCAGGCGAGTGATGATGTTTCCTACGCCATGTTTTCCGGCGGAGGCAATAACTGGGCCGATGAGCAGATGAAGCAGGGTCACTATCTGGTTGAAGGGGCCGGTCGCGGCGAGCGTCCTGATCTGACAGGCCTTTCCTGCCGCTGGAACCCTATTCAGGCAACCCATGGCAAAGTGGTCTCTATCATCGCGATCCCGGGTCCGAATGGCGATTCCACCGCTTTTCGGGATATCGTGTCGGAAATAGCAGCTCTTTCCAATTCGGATGGGCGTTGTGGGCATCCGGTTCCCGTCGATGGGCCACCGCTGGGTTTCATCCGTGAAGGAATGGTTCTGGAAGCACGCGCCCTTTCCGCCTACCGCGACAGGCTATCGCAAATCCGTAAGGGCGCATGGGTGCTGATGCAGACGGCGATTATCACGGTCCTTTATCGGCTTCGCAAGCCCATTGGGCGGTTCGACCCTATCCAATATAAGCGCTCCGTCGCCAGCAATACCGATTTTCGCAAGTTCGATGATGGGCTGAAGATGACGGTGGATGTCGATCCGGAGCGTCTGAAGAAAATCAAGGCCAGACTGGAGGGCGCTGCGCGTGAAGGCGTCTGTTTCTATGGCTTGCATGAGCAGGATACGGCGCTGATGACCTGTATCGTGCCATCGCCACTATCGAAAGATCACATGCATTTTGTCGATGGCGGGGACGGCGGATATGCCAGGGCGGCAAGCAGTCTCAAGCTTCAGATGCAGGCAATGGCCTGACACAAAAAAACGCCACGTGGTGGGAAGACACGTGGCGTTTGTACAATCGCTCATTCAGGCGCATGGAGCTTCAATGAAGCTGATCCTCGCCTGCTGTTTGCGCTATCATTCAGGCGGCTGTCTTCTCGGCGCCTGCCGACTCGCAGTAAATGCCTTCCAGCGTGGCCAGAATTTTTTTCACGGATTCGGACGTGCTGGAGTAGTAGATCGTCTGTGCGTCGCGACGTGTCTTAACGAGACGCTGGGCGCGCAGTTTCGAAAGGTGCTGTGATAGAGCAGATTGGCTAAGGCCAACCTGTGTTGCAAGTACGCCGACGGGAACTTCCCCTTCGACTAGGCTGCACAGTATCATCAAACGTTTTGGATTTGCCATTGCGGAGAGAAGACCAGCTGCCGCAGTGGACTGTTCTGAAAGCGATTCTGTATTCATATTCTTACTTCTCCTGAGTGAAGTCCGACTTGGACTATCTCATTGGCAAATCGAAATCTTATATGGCCCAAGTGTATCAATTCGGTAAGATCGTTGTATATACCTAAATCTAAGGTACAGCCTACTCTTTATTAGCGATATGTAAAATTCCTATGTTTTTATCGTGACACTCTGAAAATAGTCGAAAATTCTATTTTAGAGATATTCCACACTCCCTCATGTGAATTTTTTCTTATAATTAACAAAATATGGAATTCTGTACCAAAAATATCCAGCTGCAACGCCCAGTCGAGAACGCTCGCTTTTTCGCGTCTTTCCCCTAAATTTTGCACTTGGTAAAAAAAACTGAGTCGCATTCTGACAGATTCGATTGCCAGAAATCGTGCCGAGCGGTTGCGTCTATCCGTGGATTATCCGCAAAACCACCTTCTGTCGAAGGCTGCAGCGACGGGGCAGGAATGCCGCCCCGTAGCGTATTTTTTATTTTCTCCGGTGAAGCGTCAGCCCGCGAACGACGTCGTCGGCTGAAACCGTACCCACAACCGACCCATTATCGACAATACCAATGGCGCCCGGTTGTTTCACGAGCGCGTCCAGAATGTCGACCAATGGGGAACTGGGGCGGGCAGTGCCTGAGACGGACAGTCCGGCATTTTCCGCGGTCACACCTGGACGCATCACATCTGCTGCCGTCAGCATGGTGATCGGGTTCATGTTCTGCACAAAATCCGCCACATACTGATTGGATGGGTTTTTGACGATTTCCTGCGGTGTGCCGCATTGGATGATGTGTCCGCCATCCATCATCGCGATGCGGTTGCCGATCCGGAATGCCTCATCCAGGTCGTGGCTGACGAACAGGATGGTCTTTTTCAGGCGGCTCTGGAATTCCAGTAGCTCATCCTGAAGTCGGCTGCGGATGAGGGGGTCGAGCGCCGAAAACGGCTCATCCATCAGCAGGATCGGCGCGCCGGTGGCAAAGGCTCTCGCCAACCCGACGCGCTGTTGCATACCACCCGACAATTCGCCCACTTTTCGCGTTGCCCAGTCCGAGAGATTGACGAGTTCCAGCTGTTCCGCCACACGCTTTTTGCGCTCGGCATCCGGCATTCCGGATAGTTCGAGCCCGAACCCGACATTGTCGGCCACATTGCGCCATGGCAGCAGTCCGAACTGCTGAAACACCATGGAGACGGTGTGCGTGCGAAGATCGCGCAACGCCTTTGCCGATGTCTTGTAGGGATCGACGTCGCCAGACGGCGTTTTGACGCTGACACTGCCGCGAACGACCGGTGCCAGTCTGTTGACGGCACGCAGAAGCGTTGACTTTCCCGAACCGGAAAGCCCCATCAAAACCAGAATTTCCCCTTCCTTTACCGTCAACGAGGCATTTGCCACGCCCAGCACGAGGCCGGTTTCCGTGTTGATTTCGGCTCTGGTTCTGCCAGCATCGATCAGCGGCAGTGCGGGGGCTGGATTGCTGCCGAAGACGATATCGACGTTTTCAAATTTGATTGCGTCACTCATCCCTCATCCTCCGAGCCAGGTAAGCGGAACAGACGGTCGAGGATGATCGCGACAATGACGATGCAAAGCCCGGCCTCGAAACCCATGGCGATATTAACGGTGTTCAAGGCCCGTACCACCGGCACGCCGAGGCCGTTCGCACCCACGAGTGCGGAAATGACGACCATGGACAAAGACAGCATGATGGTCTGCGTCAGGCCGGCCATGATCTGCGGCGTGGCGAAAGGCAGTTCCACTTTTCGCAGCACCTGTGATGGTGTCGCGCCAAAGGCGACGGCAGCTTCAACGAGGGCAGGCGGGGTGGAAATGATGCCGAGCCGGGTCAGGCGAATGGGGGCGGGCAGGGCAAAGATCACCGTTGCAATCAAACCTGGCACCATGCCCAGGCCGAACAACACCAGTGCAGGAATGAGGTAGACGAATGTCGGGATCGTCTGCATCAAATCCAATGCCGGTCGCATGAAGGCATAGACCCATTTGCGTCGGGCGGCGAGAATGCCGAGCGGAACGCCGACGACCATGCAGACGGCGCTTGCTGCAAGAACAAGAGCCAGGGTTTCCGTCGTCGCCTTCCAGTAGCCAAGGTTGATGATGAGCAGCAAACCGAGTGCCGTAAACAACGGCATGCCGATGGACCGGCGCAGCCACGCCGAAAGCCCGGTGAGAACAGCGACGATGATGAGTGGATGCGGTGCTTGCAAAACATAGAGGACAGCGTCGATGACGCTTTCGAAAATGAAGGATAGCCAATCAAAGAAAAAAGAAAGATTTCCGGTTAACCAGTCGACCGCCTCTTTGGCATATCGACCGATCGGTAAACGATTTTGAGAAGCGCTGAGCCATTCCACGGTAAGATTTTGCCTTTCGCGAACGGATTCATGTTGAAGCTTTCGGTCCGCAAGGGACCGAAAGCCGGGCGTACTATAAAATCAATGGGCGGTCAGAGACCGATATTCTTTTTTGCGGCAGCAGCGGCGTCTTCGCTGCCATCCTTGGTTTTCACGCCTGCGAGCCAGGGCTCGATGGCTGCAGGGTTTGCCTTGAGCCATTCGGTGGCTGCAGCTTCGCCTTCCATGCCGTCATTCAGGATTTTGCCCATGATTTCATTTTCCATGGGCAGCGTGAATTGCAGGTTTTTGAGGAAGGTGCCGACATTCGGGCATTCCTGCGCATAGCCGGCACGGACGTTGGTGTAGATCGTTGCGCCGCCAAGGTTGGGACCGAAAACATCATCGCCGCCGGTCAGATAGGTCAGTTTGAAATTGGAGTTCATCGGGTGGGGTTCCCAGCCGAGGAATACGATCGGGTCTCCGGACTTTTCGGCGCGAGCTACCTGTGACAGCATGCCCTGTTCGGAGGATTCCACGACCTGAAAGTCTTTCAGACCGAATGTGCCCTTTTCGACCATGCCCAAAATCAGGCGATTGCCATCATTGCCGGGTTCGATCCCGTAAATCTTGCCGCCCAGCTCGTCGCTGTGTGCCGCGATGTCCTTGAAATCCTTGATGCCCAGTTCTGCGCCCTTGGCGTTGGTCGCCAATGTGTACTTCGCGCCGGTCAGGTTTTCGCGCACCGTTTCCACGGATTTGTCGTCGCGGTAGGCTTTGATATCGCCTTCCATCGTCGGCATCCAGTTGCCGAGGAAAACGTCGATATCCTTGTTCTTCAGGGAGGTGTAGGTGACTGGAACGGAGAGAATTTTCACATCCGTCTCATAGCCCAGGCTTTTCAAAATTACGGAAGCGGTCGCGGTCGTTGCGGTGATATCTGTCCAGCCGACATCCGAGAAACGGACGGTTCCGCAGCTGGCCGGTTCCGCCGCGGAGGCAGCGTTGGTGAAGAGGGCCATGGCAGAAACTGCTGCGGCGAACGCCAGACAGCGGTGATTTTTTGCAAGCATTGCTTACTCCCTGTTTTTAAGTTCCCTAACCATTATCAATATCTTCGCCATACAATCAACTCGTGCGTGTTTGCGTGTATTGCGGTGCCGTTTGCGACACGTTGTGAAATTTGTGCAGCGCACCATGACGTGCACATTGCGAAAACTGTGGTTTTCGTCATCTCCACTCTTGCCCTTGTCATCGCACAACCTGCACAAGACGACGACAAGCGACGCGGAGGGCATGATGGCCAAGCTCTATTTCAACTATGCGGCAATGAATGCTGGCAAATCCACCATGCTGCTGCAGGCATCCTATAACTATCATGAGCGCGGCATGCGCACGCTCATTTTCACGGCAGCCTTCGATAGTCGCGCCGGAATTGGCAAGGTGGCTTCGCGCATAGGGCTTTCATCCGACGCGTTGGTCTTCGATGACAAGACGGATATTTTTGCGGAGGTGCAGCAGCTGGCGGCAGAAGAACCGGTAGCCTGCGTTTTCATCGATGAGGCCAATTTTTTGTCGGAGCACCACGTCTGGCAACTCGCCCGCATTGCCGATAATCTTGGTATCCCGGTCATGGCTTATGGTTTGCGCACCGATTTTCAGGGCAAGCTTTTTCCGGCATCCAGAGAGCTTTTGGCCATTGCCGATGAATTGCGGGAAATCCGTACCATCTGCCACTGCGGCCGTAAGGCATCCATGGTGGCGCGCTTCGATTCCGACGGCAACGTCGTGAAGGAAGGGGCGCAAATCGATGTCGGTGGCAATGAAAAATATGTGTCCTTCTGCCGCCGTCATTGGGTCGAAGCCGTGAAGGGCTGACGTTAATTGGCGCGCGGGAGAGAGTGGACGCACAAAGCGGCACATTCTCATTTTGAGAGTTGCTACTTTAGATATCCTGCTTTGAGAAAAGGGCGCACATATCTATATCGGTAGCCTTCCGCTACCGATGCGATTCAGGGGACGATGTTTTATGGTGAAGTTGTCGTCTTTTGACAGCGAGATCGAGCAGGCACGCGCCGATGCTGCGGCTCTACACGACCAGTCGTCCTGGCTTGCGCAAGCCCTGAGCGCGCTTCCAACCGATGCTACAGAGACCGCCTTTTCGCAGGAAACCGTTCAATTCACCCAATTGCAGGCGTTGGAAACGGACTTTCAGGCGCGTCTTTTAAAACTGATCAATGGTTTCGGTACACGCGCGGACGCTGCCTATACAGCCTTCGACAGGGTTGATCATGTCACCGGCCCGGAAAAATTCATCGCCTTTTTCACACGGCGGACGGCGGTTTCCTTCAAGGTCGCTCGTGCGCGAAAGCTTGAAATTGCCGATAGCTTGAAGGTGATCCTGCTGGAGGCCGCTGCCGTTCATGGTCTTCTTCAGGATCGGAAAGAACAGGCAACGGTGTTGCGCTCAGCCGTTGAGCCCAACCTGGTTGCCAGCATGGAGGCTCGTCGCGGTGTCGTCGCTGCGATGGATGATGCACGACAGCGGGACAAGACGCTTGCTGCCTCGCTGGCTACTCTGCGACGCAAAATTACGGATGCGCAGGACGAAGCCCGCCTGAACCAGTGGAAAGCGGAGGAGGCAGAAGCCGCAGCACAGCGCGAGACGGTGCTGTCGGAGCGCAAGAGGTTAGGCACCGCACATGAGGTGCTCAACCAACAGGCCGTATTGCTGGGAAACATCATCGATCTGCTGAATCAAGAAATTTCCCTGCATGTCCTTTTGCTCAATACACTCAACATCGAGGCTGAGCGCTGCATCCATCTCTATGATGCCGCGTTCGGCTCGCTGGGGCCGCTATTGGCAGATGCAAAGCCTGAGGTTCCAAGCGCAGCAGGCGGTGAAGTGCCAGCGCCTCTTGCTGTTTTTGGCGAGCTTTTGACCCTGCATGGACAGGGGATCGTCACCTTGCAGGATATTCAGGCACGAAAGCACCGCGCAGACGAAGCGCTTCTGAGCCGCCTGAACGCCTCCACCGGTATGGCTGACTGAGCAAGCATTGCGGGAAATCTCAAGCCCATCCGTTGTATCGGGCACGACGGCACCATATCTGAATGGCAGCTTGTCCGTAGTGCGGGACAGGTGGTGTTGTCGCGCTGGAGTGTCATACGCTTTTTACAAGCGTAAAGGACGCTCCCGCCAGTGAAGCCAGGCATGGGATATCTGACAATCGATTGGGGTTGCAGGAGCTATGCGCTTAGGAGAGTTAAACGATGCTCGATCCGGTTATCGCGTTTTTCAGGCGCATTTTCGCAGCGCTTGGGAGAGGTATCTCTGTCGTGATCGCAGGGTTGTTCTGGCCCTTCCGGGCTGCGCACGGTTGGTATGGAAATCGCAACGGCGTGATCAAGGTACCGATTGCTATAGCACTTGTCTTCCTCGTCGGGCTTTATGGCTACTTCATCTGGCAGACGCAGGTCTGGACCAACTTCAATCCCGATTACGTCAAGGATTATAAATTCGCCGAACGCACTCTGGGGGCGGGTCAGGAACTGCCAGCTCCCGCGCCGGCTACGACTGCTACATCCACGACCTCAACAACGGCGTCAACGGCCCCGGTGACTACTGCCAAAAGCTGCCAGAGTTCTGCCATCGTTGATGTATCGGCGGGCCTGATCGACTATAATGTCGATCAGAATTCCTGGATTTCCTCGATGCTGCTCTACCGGCTGGGCCTGTTCGGTATGGATTGGGACAGCACACCGTTCCTGGATAACAAGGCCTCGTTTCAGCGCGGTGTGAACCAGGCTGTGCGGCGTACATCCGTGGAACTGGTAGACTCGCTCGGCCGCGTTCGCGGGACTTCGGGCATCGATCCCAATCTACAAAGCGCGCGTGGCAACCTTCAGTTTGACGAGTATTCCTGGTACTTCGGTTTGAATCCATTTGGCCCGAAGACGCCAAGCCCGAGCTATTATCGTTCGGCGGCGGAAAGCCTGCGCAAATTCAATGCCAGCCTTGCGCTCTGCAATTCCGTCTTCGATGGCCGTGCCGATAACCTGATCCAGTTTGTCGACCGTATCGCCAACGATATTGGCGGGACCTCTGCCATCCTTCGCGAACGCTCCGAAAATTACAATGGCGGCTGGTTCGATACGCGTGCGGATGATCGCTTCTGGTTCGCCTATGGCCAGCTCTATGGCTATTACGGCATTCTGTCTGCTGCGGGTGCGGACTTCTCGCAGGTCATCCGCGAGCGCAACCTGACCAGCTTGTGGAACGACACGTTGCTTCAAACCCGCGCTGCATTGCGCATTCAGCCGATGATCATTTCCAACGGTGATGAAAGCGGCTGGATCATGCCCTCGCATCTGGCGACGATGGGCTTTTATGTTCTGAGAGTGCGTTCGAACCTTGTCGAACTTCGGTCCGTTCTGGATCGCTGATCAATCAGGCTGGCGCTCCGTCCTTGGGAGCGTCAGCTGATCAGCTTGAGCCGGATCGATTTTGCGACGAGCTGGGTGCGGTTGACACAGTCAAGTTTGCGGATCGCATTGTTCATGTAGGCATTGATGGTATGGTCAGACAGCGACAGAATCTGGCCAATCTCGGCGGATGTCTTTCCCTGTGATGTCCAGTGGATGACTTCCAATTCGCGCTTCGTCAAAGCGCGTGGCGTTTCCATCTCCGTTCTACGCATTCTCTCATAAGCGTCGAAGGCGTGAAGTGCGATCATGCCGATTTCGTTCAGGGCAACCTGGGAAGGATGGTCGCAACGACCATCAAAGCGCATCAGGTGCCTGTCCCCGTTCAAGGCGTTCGTCGGAATGGTAAGACCGTTGTGAATGCCGTACTGCGTCAAAAGCTCGACGATCGGCGCGACTTCAGGCTGTTCGACGTCGAGGTCGGCCAGCGACCAAGATTGCGGCATGATGGATTGCTTGACCTTTGGCAGGACCGGGCAAAACCGCAACAAGCGCATCTCATCGAATTCACGGATAAACCGGATTGGCAGGGTCGTTTCCAACAGCGTGTTGGCGATCAGATCCTCTTCCGGTCTGGGGACCCGCATCAGGCTTGCATGGGTATAGCCGAACTCTTTTGCCACGTTCTGCAAGACCTGCAGCCAGCGAGGACGGCTTTCAGCAGCCGATATCTCCTTACCCAGTAGCGATTGCCGTTCAAGCGTAATCATCAATGTTTTCGTTCGTGAGAAAGTTGATATGTTAACGGTGAGAAATATACCAATCACCCGGAAATTCCACCCCTTATTTCAAGTGTGGTTCCTGTTCATGGCTTAAAACGGGCGCGTTTTGATTCAAATTGAGGTGGCGAAAACAAGGGTTTTTGCGGGTTTTGCGCTTTCGATGACAGGAATCATCGGATTTTCTAAAATAATCGACAGAAGTGAGCGAAAATTGCGTCTCGCGCGGCATTTTCTGCACAATTCACTATGTCTCAAAGATATTTGAACCGTGTTGTTTTTCACCGCAATCTGCGTTGAGTAGGCCAGCCTCAGTCACATTTCTGCAACGCAATATGAGTCCTATAAAGATGAATTAAAAAATCATGTTTTATTAATTGACTCGAATACTCATGTTTTATAGGTCTCGATTCACGGCGGGGCCGTAACATCAAGGGTATTTATCAAGCCATGTTGCGACGGCACCTCGTGTTGCCGCGTGCTTTCGTGCGCTTGCATACAGGGGGTAATCATGACGATCCGGGGTTTTCAATCCGCGCGGCTGCTGTGCACGGCCATGGCGCTCATTTCCGGCCATTCCGTAAGTTACGGGCAGGACGCAAACGTCCAGACTGGTGCGACGGTTCTTGAGCGCATTACGATCAAGGGGAAGCGCGTGAAGGCTGGCGATGCTGCGGCCGATACGCCATTGGCCAGCACGACTGATGCCGACGTGATCCGTAAGAAGGACATTAGCAGCCTCAAGGATTTGGGGAAGACGACGGAACCCGGTGTTGACTTCGTCAACTCCAAGCCCGGAAAACCGGGCGGGCTGTTCATTCGTGGGCTGGGTGGTGCGCGTGTCACAACGCTGATCGATGGCATTCCCGTCCCGTTTTTCGAGAACTTCGCGCGTCAGGGGCAGGCAACAACAACCATCAGCAACACGAATTCAAGTTTCGACTTCTCTTCCCTGTCCTCGGTCGATGTCGTGCGCGGTGCCGATTCCAGCCGGGTCGGTTCAGGCGCTCTGGGCGGCGCGTTGGTGCTGCGCACTCTGGAAGCCGATGATCTCATCGGTCATGGTAAGGATTGGGGTGGCGTTGCCAAGACCACCTATGACGGTGAAGATCGCAACTTTGGCGGGTCGGTTGCTGTCGCGAAGAAGATAGAGAACACGTCGGTTCTGTTTCAGGGCTCCTACAAGCGCGGAAACGAGGTCGATAACAAAGGCAGTGTCGATATTTATGGCACACGCCGCACCGAGCCAAATCCGGCTGATACCTATGAGAGCAATCTCATGTTCAAGATCAGGCAAGACCTTGAGGGTGGTCATCGCATTGGTGTAACGGCCGAGCGCTTTTCACTGAGAACCAGAACGGACCTCAAGACGCTGCAAGGCTCCAGCGTTTCCGGCTCCACTTACCGGATTGGTGATTACGATGGCTATGAAGATACCGAGCGCGACCGTGTCTCTCTGGATTACCAGTTCGAGGCATCGTCGACAGACAGCCTGGTCGATGCTGCTGATTTGTCCTTATACTGGACTAGGCTGGACAAGGTGTCCGGTGCTGGCGACCACCTGACCAACAACTCGCTTTATATTCGCGAAGACAGTCTGAGAGACAACCGTTTCGGGCTTGTTGGCGGGCTGGAATCGGGCTTCGCGCTCGGAAGCATCGACCATACCGTTCGATTTGGCGGCAATGCGTGGGTTTCCGAATTCACCGACTCCGTCTACATCAACACAGGCGGGTCCTCGTCGGCATCCCAGTCAGATATGCCTAACGTCAGGGGCAAGAGTCTTGGCCTTTATCTTGAAGACGAGCTTGCATTTGGCGGGAGTGGCTTCAAATTGACGCCTGGATTGCGCTTCGACGCCTATGATTATGATCCTGACGGCTCGGTTTCGACCAACAGCGGCTACAACACCTTCGGTCTGCCCAGCGGCAACAGTGGTTCGCGGTTTTCTCCGAAGCTGCTTGCCATCTATGATCTGACGCCTGAAGTTCAGCTTTTCGCCCAGTGGGCGATGGCCTATCGCGCGCCAACGGTCAACGAACTCTATCTGAATTTTTCCAACATCAGCTCTGGTTATGCCGTTATCGGTAACTCGTCTTTGAAGCCGGAAACCAGTAATGGTTTTGAAATCGGCGCCAAATATGACGATGGCGATCTTTCGAGCAGCCTGACGCTGTTCCACAACACATATAAAAACTTCATCGAGCAAGTGACCACCACGACGACGCTTTTCCCGGGCTTCGGTGGATTGGGCAACGGGTCACTCTTTACCTATCAAAACCGCGAGAATGTCGAGATTTCCGGGGTCGAGGCAAAGGTGCGCAAAGACCTGGCGAACGGCGTCTTTACATATGCGTCTCTGGCCTATGCTTATGGCAAAGACATGGATACCAACGAATTTATCCGCACCGTTGCACCGTTCAAATCGATTGTCGGGCTCGGTTACGCGCAGGAAAGATGGGGCTCGGAATTTACCGGGGTTTTCTCCTCGCATATGCGTGCGGACAAGGCTCCAAGCACCTTCGATGCTCCCGGTTATGGTATCTTCAATCTGACCGGTTGGTGGGAGCCAGAGCAGACCAAGGGTCTACGCGTTCAGGCTGGCGTCTATAACATTTTCGACCGTAAATACTGGAATGCGGTGGGTGTTCGGGACATCAACCCCGGCGCAGTAACCTCGGTAAACCAGCCTGTCGATTTTTATTCCGAGCCCGGTCGATCGTTCAAGATTTCGCTGACCCAGAAATTCTGATCGGTAACCGCGAAGCGTGTACGAGGCAGAGCGTCATGCTCTGCCTTCTTACGTTTCATCGACAATATAGATACCCACCCTTGCGCTCCAACACATCCAGATGCAGGTGGTCCTGGTGTGTGGCATCGCTGCCGGGTGACAGCACGGTGCGGAAGAACAGGCAGGCGGCAGTGGTAATGGTCCGCTGGAAAGCGCCTTCCATGGTGCCGTCTTCGCCGCGGGGTTTCATGACCAAAGGTTCGCCCTTATCGAAGGTCATGGTCGCGATATCCACTGCGCTGCCTTTGGCATGTTCGGAAATCTTGCCGGTCGCTGCGCTGTTTCGGTTGCGGCAGACATAGGTGGATGCGTTGCCAAAGGCGGTGACGTTTTTACCCGGAAGTGCGATTTTTGCGGTTGGTACCACGACGTTCTTTGTCCAGCGCGAGAGTGCCAGTGCTGCTTCACATCGCATCGTGCCTTCGGGTTCCAGCTTTATGCCTGGGATGACCGTCGAGAGTTCCAGAGGCGATGCGATGCCGCAGCCTTCTTCTTCACCTGTGATTGGCGGAAGCTCCTTGAATTCTGCACCCAGCTCTTTTAGCTCTGCAAGGCATGCCTTGAGCTCTTCGGGATTTTCCGCCTTCACAGGATCACGCGGCGGCTGTTCCGGCTTTTTTTCTTCTTCTTTTTTGGGTTCGTCGGGTTTCGCTGCCGGTTCAGGTTTCTCTTCCGGCTTCGGCACGGCGTTTTCTGCAGGTGGCTGAGCAGTCTTCTGCTCGTCCTTTTTCGTTTCTGCAGGTGCAGGCGTCGTGTCCTGTTGTTCAGGTTTCGGTTGCGGCACCGGCACGTCCTGTGGCGGTTGCGAGGCGGCGATGAGCAGCGTGCTAGCTGCGACTATCATGAGACGATAAAGCATGTGACCCGTCGTTCCCCCGTTGCGGCAGACCCACAACGTTTCAACACGCTTTCGGTTCAAATCCGCTTGCCATCGTCTGCGCTTGCGGCTAACAATTTGCGCCATGAACACACAGTCGAAGAACATTGCAATCTGGTGGTGGGGCAGCTTTACGCGGCCTTGAGCACCCATGTCCTTTGACTAAGTCCAAGCCGCCCGAATTTTCAGGCGGCTTTTTTGTTATTATGCCGCCTGTCATCGGGCTTTAGAAACGGGAAGCGGAATAGATGGTAACGATTATTCAGGATGACGGGTCGGAAACTTACGAGACCAGGGGCGGTGTCAAAGTCAAGCGCCAGCGTCGTGCCGCCGACTATGCGACGGCTATAGACAGCTATGTCACCGGTCTTGATGAGCGCCGTGGCGCGGTGTTCTCATCCAATTACGAATATCCCGGCCGCTATACCCGTTGGGACACGGCTATCATCGATCCGCCGCTCGGCATTTCCTGTTTCGGCCGTACGATGTGGATCGAAGCCTATAATGGTCGAGGCGAGGCACTGCTGACGTTCATCACGGAAAAACTGAAGGCGACGGCGGATTTGACGCTTGGCACATCCACCGCCCGTCGTCTGGACCTTATTGTCAACGAGCCGGATCGTGTCTTCACAGAAGAAGAACGCTCCAAGATACCGACCGTCTTCACGGCGCTGCGCGCCATCGTTGATCTGTTCTATTCCAGCGCGGATGCGGCTATCGGCCTGTTCGGCGCGTTCGGCTACGATCTGGCTTTCCAGTTCGATGCGATCAAGCTTTCGCTGGAGCGTCCTGAAGACCAGCGTGATATGGTTCTGTTCCTGCCGGATGAAATTCTGGTGGTCGATCACCACTCGGCAAAGGCCTGGATCGACCGTTACGACTTTGAAAAGGACGGCGTGACAACGCATGGCAAGTCGCAGGACATCGCGCCAGAGCCGTTCGTCAAAACAGATACCATCCCGCCGCGCGGCGATCATCACCCGGGCGAATATTCCGAGCTGGTGACCAAGGCGAAGGAAAGCTTCCGTCGTGGCGACCTGTTCGAGGTCGTGCCCGGACAGAAGTTCATGGAGCGTTGCGACAGCAATCCGTCGGCCATTTCGCGCCGCCTGAAGGCCATCAATCCGTCGCCCTATTCCTTCTTTATCAATCTCGGTCATCAGGAATATCTGGTCGGCGCATCGCCGGAAATGTTCGTGCGTGTGTCCGGTCGGCGCATCGAGACATGCCCGATTTCCGGCACGATCAAGCGTGGGGAAGACCCGATTGCCGATAGCGAGCAGATTCTCAAGCTGCTGAATTCCAAGAAGGACGAGTCCGAACTGACCATGTGTTCGGATGTTGACCGTAACGACAAAAGCCGCGTGTGCGAGCCCGGTTCGGTCAAGGTCATCGGTCGTCGCCAGATCGAGATGTATTCACGCCTCATCCACACGGTCGATCATATCGAAGGCCGGTTGCGCGATGATATGGATGCTTTCGACGGCTTCCTGTCCCACGCATGGGCTGTGACCGTAACCGGCGCGCCCAAGCTGTGGGCCATGCGCTTCATCGAAGCCCACGAAAAGAGCTCGCGCGTCTGGTACGGCGGTGCAATCGGCATGGTCGGGTTCAACGGCGATATGAACACCGGCATGACTTTGCGCACGATCCGCATAAAGGATGGTATTGCGGAAGTCCGGGCAGGGGCGACGTTGCTCAACGATTCCAACCCGCAGGAAGAAGAAGCCGAAACCGAACTGAAGGCATCTGCCATGATTGCAGCCATCCGTAATGCGAAGGGCCAGAACTCTGCGGCAACGCAGCGGGATTCGGCCAAGGTTGGAACCGGCGTCAAAATTTTGCTGGTGGACCACGAAGACAGCTTCGTCCACACACTTGCCAACTACTTCCGCCAGACGGGCGCAACCGTTTCGACGGTGCGTTCGCCGGTGGCGGCAGAGGTGTTCGACCGCTTCCAGCCGGATCTGGTGGTTCTGTCTCCCGGACCCGGCAACCCGAGCGATTTCGATTGCAAGGCGACGATCAAGGCTGCGCGATCACGCGATCTGCCCATCTTCGGCGTGTGCCTTGGCCTCCAGGCGTTAGCAGAAGCTTACGGCGGGGAGCTTCGCCATCTGGCCATCCCCATGCATGGCAAGCCGTCGCGCATCCGCGTGCTGGAACCCGGTCTGGTCTTCTCCGGCCTCGGCAAGGAAGTGACGGTCGGTCGTTACCATTCCATCTTTGCCGACCCGACGACGCTTCACCGTGACTTCATCATCACGGCGGAAAGCGAAGACGGCACGATCATGGGCATCGAGCATTCCAAAGAGCCCGTGGCCGCGGTGCAGTTTCACCCGGAATCGATCATGACGCTGGGCGGCGATGCCGGCATGCGGATGATCGAAAACGTGGTTACGCATCTGGTCCGCAAGGCGAAAACGAAGGCGGCTTGAGACCATTCACGATCAACGGCGGCGTCTTGATACGCCGCCGTGTCCCCATAAGCCGCGCAGGTGATGCAGAGTGAAGATTTTCAAATATCTATGCATCGCTCTAGCCTTAGTTATCGTGAGCCTTGGCGCTGGCACGCTGCTCCCCAAGCCGTTCACCCGCCACCGTTCGGACGTCGCAGATGCCACGTCGCGCCGCGTCTTGGTCCTCAGCAATCCCATCCACACTGATATCGCCTTGCCTGTCGACGCAGAGTTGCTGGCGCGATTTGGGTTTCTGCGCGATGGAAATCTCGATATCGATTATCCCGGTGTTCGTTACCTCGTTTTCGGCTGGGGCGGGCGGGCATTTTACACGCAGACACCGACATGGGCTGATCTGAAGCCGCTTCCGCTGTTCAAAGGTCTGACGCTCGACAATTCGGTCATGCATGTCGAGCTTGCTGGAGATATTCCTGTTTCGGATGAGAGTGTCACGTCACTTGACCTTTCGGGCGAGGGGTATCGGAAGCTTGTTGATTTCATCGTCGGCAGCTTTGCCTATTCACAAGAAAAGGCGATCCCGCTCTTGGGTCAATCCTACGGTCGCGACGATGCATTTTTTGAAGCCGAGGGGTATTTCAATGCCTTGGTCGGCTGCAACACATGGACGGCGGCAGCCCTGCGCTATGCGGGTTTGCAAACCGGATGGTGGACACCGTTGCCACCGCTTCTCACGACCTCCCTTCGGCTACACAATGATGCCAGTACCTTTTCTGCTCCTGCGCCCTAGTGGGAGTGACGACATCGTTCCAGAAGCCGTAATCGCTTGACGTTTTGGTCTTTGTATTTGCAGGCATCAAGCTGTTGCTGACGAGGGTGTGATGCGACTTTCCCCTATTATAAAAGTGCGGTAAAATGCCTTAGGGCCGAATACAGCCTGCCGCTCGCGCCGTTACAGGTAAGGTGAATGTATTCCGTAACACGCTTTCAAACGTCCAACGTTGATGAGCGAAGGTGTCGGCAAAGCGAGCACTGACGATCCGATCGCTCTACAGAAAGGACGTATGACATGCGTAGTTTTCTCGACGCCAAGCTGATGGCGCGTGCACTCAAAACTGCCCTGAGCGAAGACGGGGTCGACATTCTCCACTCTCGTTCCCTGGAGATCGTTGCCCGACAATTTGGCTTCGACAACTGGAATGTTCTTGCCGCGAAAATAGCTGCACAGGACGAGACCCCCATCCGGTTTACTCGAGCCTGCTCCATTATCCGCATATTCGATGAGGCCAAGGCGCGTGAATTTTATGTCGGTTTTCTCGGCTTCTCGGTGGATTGGGAACATCGGTTCGGCGATAATTTCCCGTTATATATGCAGGTTTCCAGAGCAGGGCTTTCTCTTCACCTTAGCGGGCATTATGGCGACGCATCACCCGGCTCGAATGTCTTCGTCAACATAGCGGGCGTCGAGGCGTACCAACGTGAGTTGACGGTCAAGGACTACACATTCATGAAGCCGGGAGTGGAGAGATTGCCGTGGGGTTTGCAGATGGAGGTCACGGATCCCTTCAGCAACCGCATCCGGTTCTGCGAGCAGAGTGAGCACCTTTAAGTTTCTCCCGACCTCTTGACCTCGCCGCCGCTTTAAATCATAGAAACCCGAAATATGAACCGCCTGCTTGGAACCTCCGAGCGGGCGGTTCATGCGTTTTAGGGTCCGGTTCTGCAATTCATTCGCAACCGCATGGAGACAGGTCATGAACGAACAGGGTAACGCGCTCGTCAGAAAGCTTGCTTTCTGGAGCATCCCTTTTTCCATCACGGTGCTGGGTCTGAAGCTTCTGGCATGGTGGGTCACAGGTTCGGTGGCCTTGCTTTCGGATGGTCTGGAATCCACCGTCAACGTGGTCGCAGCTTTCATTGCCTATTTCGTCATTCGTTACGCGCAAAAGCCTGCCGATGATGACCACCAGTTCGGCCACCACAAGGCGGAATATCTGTCTGCTGTGGTCGAGGGCGTGCTGATCGTCGTTGCCGCACTTCTGATCGTGAAAGAGGCGTGGAGCGGCCTCATGGCTCCGCGCTTGCCCGACGCGCCAGCGCTGGGCCTTGCCATCAATGCCTTTGCAGGCATTCTCAACGGCATATGGGCGACGGTGCTGATCCGGGTTGGAAAGAAGCACTCTTCACCGGCGCTTCTCGCAGATGGTCATCACATCATGTCGGATGTCGTTACATCAGGTGGCGTTCTGATCGGTCTCGTGCTGGCGATCTTCACCGGCTATGCGGTTCTTGATCCTGTGCTGGCTATTGTCGTCGCCATCAATATTCTGTTCCAGGGATCGAAGGTCATCTTGCATTCCCTTGACGGTTTGATGGACAAGGCCGTTCAGCCGGAAGAGGACGAGGCGATCAGGCAAGCGATTGCGGAGAATTCCGCAGGGGTTCTCAACGTGCATGATCTCAAGACCCGCCGGGCCGGGGCGGTCGCCTTTATCGATTTCCACGTCGTCGTTCCCGCCACATTGTCTGTCGGTGCCGCACATGAGATTTGCGACCGGCTTGAAGATGCCATAAAAGACGTCGTTCCCGGTGCCGTGCTGGCCATTCACGTGGAGCCTGAAAGTGAGCAGGCGCATGGCGTCCGTGTCGAGTTTAAAGAAACAGGAGTTTAAACCATGTCAGTGACGGATGTTTCCGGCCTGTCGCAGCTGGGCGCGCAGGTTGCGTCGCCTGAAAACCCGGAAAGTGCTGTTCTGGAAAAGGTGCCGAACGGCAATGCCGGAACGGACTATGTCGTGCGCTTTACCGCGCCGGAATTCACTTCGCTCTGCCCCATGACAGGCCAGCCAGACTTCGCCCATATCGTCATCGATTATATTCCGGGTGATTTTCTGGTCGAATCGAAGTCGTTGAAGCTGTTCCTGCATTCCTTCCGCAACCACGGTGCGTTTCATGAGGATTGCTCGGTCTATATTGCCAAGCGGCTTGTCGATTTGCTTGCGCCCAAGTGGTTGCGTATCGGCGCTTACTGGTATCCGCGCGGTGGCATTCCAATCGACGTGTTCTGGCAAACCGGTGCGCCACCGGAAGGCGTCTGGCTGCCGGAGCAGGGCGTCGCGACCTATCGTGGCCGCGGCTGACCCCCGTCACATATCGATATCAGATGAAGGAATCTCCATCGCCTGAATCGAAATCGGTATCGTCGCTGCTGTTGTCGTAGTCTGCTTGTTGCAGATTGTCGTCGTTGCCAGCATCCTGTTGCGGCTTGTCGTCATCACCGTAGTAATTGTTGATGACGGTTTCCTCCACCGGTGCGGCGCCGTTGCCAGCGCCGCCCAAGGCGGAGCCCCAGCCCGAAGATGCGACGTGGTTGGAGAAAATGCCACTCAGCGAATTGGCGAGCAGCATGCCGCCCGCGACACCCGCTGCGGCACCCAGCGCGCCTTGAAGGAAGCCGCCGCTTCCACTCGGCCGTGCGAATGCGGAGGGCTGCTGGCCATTCCATGGCCCGCTCGGTTGGGGCGCTTCGTTTGAGCGACCCCAAGGTCCGGGTGTCTGGCCTGCCGTATCATTCCGGTAAGTCGGTGCGGGGGCAGGCGCCGGTGCTGGCGCTTGCTGCTGGCTACCGCCGAAGATAGAGCTGAGAAAGCCACCCTGTTGGGCCTGTTGTGGCGCCGGGGTGCCGCTCTCAAGCTGGCGGATGCGTTCTTCCAGCTGGCTGATATGCGCCGCTGCGGCTTCAAGCCCCTTTTCCTGAACAATCACGGCCTGTGCCAGGTAATAGGGAGAGGCGGGCTGGTCTCGGACCGCCTGATTGATCAATGTTTCCGCTTCCGCGTCACGCGGGGTGGAGGATGCGGATTTAACCCTGTCGAACAGGGATTTTAGCAGTTGGGTTTCTTCTGGTGACATCGGTAGCCTCCTTGGCGTGTCGAGAAACGCACATCAAGGAAGTAGGGTTCAATTCCGGCTTTTGAAAGCCGGAATTTTCTTACATTTTTGTAAGGTTGAAAGCTTTGGTTATCCGCCAAAGGCCAGCGACAGACCAGCGAGTGCCGTGACACCTCCAACGATACGTGCAGCGACGGGTCCCAGCTTTGCAACGCCCAGTCCGAGGGCAATGCCGGCAACATGCAGCAACGTGGTGGCAATGACGAAACCAACACCGAACTGAAGGGCGCCCGCACTACCGAGTTCACCGCCATGTGCGTGGCCATGGAACAGGGCGAAGATGCCGACGATGGCAGCTGCGGCGCTGACGGGAACGCGTGTGGCCATGGCAACCAGCAGACCGAGCGCGATGACGGAGGCGAGAATAGCAGGTTCGACGAATGGCAGTTCGATGCCGCCCAGCGCCAGCAGAAATCCGATTGCCATGGTGCCGATGAAAGCGGCGGGTACGAGGAGGAGCGCGTGTCTCTTATCCGTAGACGTTGCTATCTGTGAGGCCCAGATGCCCACGGCAATCATCACCAGAATATGGTCCGCACCAAACAGCGGGTGCGAAAAACCGGCCATGAACGAGCCATGCTCTTGCGGGTTCAGGTGCGCGAATGCGGGCAGGGTGGTTGCGCCAAGTGCGGCAGCGGCAAGTAAAAGTTTTTTGAACATCGGTCCCTCTTGTTTTTTAGGCGGGGCGAGAAGCTCTTGGGGTGCCGCTCTAACCCTGCGTCATTAACGATATCGTAAGCGCGAACACGCTGTCCATGCGTCATTTGCAGGTGGTCTGTTTATTAAGCAGTTCCGCGCCTTGCCTTTTTCACTCATTGTTTTACGAAACAAATCACACTATGTCCGATAGGTAATGAAATACGTTGGAGACCGTCGCATGATGAACGAAGAAGAAGACGACAAGAGCAAGGAATTGCCGATCGGCAAAGAAACGGAAGCGAATCTTTTCAAGTCGCGTTCGATCTTCATTTACGGCGGCATTACGCAGGAACTGGCGCAGAAGGTCTGCACGCAGCTCGTGGCCCTTGCCGCTGCCAGCGATGAAGACATCCGCGTCTACGTGAACTCGCCGGGCGGCCACGTCGAGTCCGGCGACAGCATTCACGACATGATCAAGTTCATCAAGCCGAAGGTCTGGATTATCGGTACGGGCTGGGTCGCTTCCGCTGGCGCGCTGATCTATGTATCGGTGCCGAAAGAGCGTCGTGTCTGCCTGCAGAACACCCGCTTCCTGTTGCACCAACCCTCCGGTGGCACACGCGGCATGGCGTCCGACATCGAAATCCAGGCGCGCGAGATCATCAAGATGAACAAGCGGCTGATCAAGATCTTCTCGGTGGCCACAGGCCAGACGGAAGAAAAGATCGCCAAGGACATCGACCGCGACTACTGGCTGGGTGCGGATGAAGCCGTTGCTTATGGCCTCGTCGGCAAGATCGTCACGTCGCAGGGCGAAATCTGATCCATTCGTCAGGAATTGAAAAAGCCGCATCGGTCTGACCGATGCGGCTTTTTTGTTGTCTTGCTATCGCGCTGCTACGGAATGAGACGACTTTTCCGCAACGCTTCGAACAGCGCAAAGAACGCGTCATCCGTGGGCTGGTATTCCCGAAAGCCCAGGCGGCGACTTTTGCTCATGTCGGTAACGACTTCGATGGGGCGGCCCAGATCGGCGTCTGTATGCCATGGCGAGGCGAGACGGGCGAGGTCGTGCTCGACTAGATTTTCTCGAATGGCAATTCTATTCCAAATCTCGGCGTCATTCTCCATCTGCTGCTCAAGCGGAATGACGGTTCCGTCAAACGGAGCGGCTTTGATGCCGAACCAGTCTGCTATGCGGCCCCACATCCAGCTCCAGCGGAAGATATCGCCATTGACGACGTTGAAGGCCTCGTTCTTCGCCTCCGGCGTTTCCGCGGCCCACAGCAACTGCTTTGCCAGCAAGTTGGCATCCGTCATGTCGGTGAGGCCGTTCCACTGCGCAGCGGAGCCTGGGAAACGGAAGGGGCGACCGCTTTCGCGGCAGATCGTGGCGTAGACCGCCAAAGTCGTGCCCATATTCATGGCGTTGCCGACGGCCTGACCGATGACGGTATGCGGGCGGTGAACACTCCAGGTGAAACCGTCCCGTTCGGCGGCAGCAAAGACTTCGTCCTCCTGCGCGTAATAGAAATTCTCGACATCGAGCCGGCCCTGTTCCTCGCGGAAAGGCGTCTGTGGCAGCGTCCCTTTGCCATAGGCTTCGAACGGTCCGAGATAGTGTTTCAGGCCCGTCACCAGCGCCACATGGCGGGTGGATTTGCCAAGGCTCAGACCATCCAGCAGATTGCGCACCATTGCGGAATTGACGCGGATGTTTTCCGCTTCACTGTTCTGGCGCGCCCAGGTGGTGATGAAGACGGCATCGGGCCGGACATCTATGAGTGCTTTTGCCGTCTCGGCAGCATTCTGGAGATCGGCAGCAACCGGTATGATGCCCTCTTGTTTTCCCGGACGGCGTGACAAACCGTAGACCTGCCAGCCTTTTTCCATCAGAAGATTTGCCGTGGCGCTACCCACGATCCCGCTTGCGCCAACCACCAATGCCGTTTTAACCATGCTCGAACTCCATTTTTGTAGACGCTATAGTTAGGCATCCCCAGCACTTTCGTGTAGACGGCACGGATTGGGGACATGGATACCAAAGGGTGACCACGATGAAACCGGGAAGCCACGAAGCCGAATGGCGCGAGGACTGTGCGCCCAGACGCGTGTTGGAATTGTTCTCCACCAAATGGACGAGCATGATTCTGCACACTTTGCACACCCTTCACGGTGGCGCGGCGCGCACCGGCGTGCTGGAACGCAGCCTGCCGGGTATCTCCAAGAAAATGCTGACCCAGACGTTACGGGAAATGGAAAGCACGGGTCTGATTACCCGCCATGTCTTTGAAACAAGGCCGCCAGCCGTTGAATACCGCCTGACGCCGTTGGGAAACCGGTTCATTGAACCTGTAGAAATGCTCTACGCATGGGGCAGGGACAATGCGGATGCCTTGGATGCTCTCGGCGCGCGCGCGACATCGAGGCGGCAGGGTCGCTCTTAAGCCTTGGCCGCCAGCCACAGCGTATGGCGCGCACCGCCGCGCTTGCCATTGGCGCGAACGCTCACCTCATCGGTCGCGAACCCGGCCTGCCGCAAACGCCGGGTGAAAGCGGCATCCGGCCCAGAAGACCAGACCGCGAGAATGCCTTTCGGGCGCAAGGCAACTCTTGCTGCTTCAAGGCCGTCCCGATCGTAAAGGCTGTCATTCGAAGGACGTGACAGGCCATCCGGTCCATTATCGACATCCAGAAGGATGGCATCATATGCAGCCTTTTTCGAGCGAATGAGTGCGCCGACATCGCCGACATGAATATCGACGCGGGCATCATCAAGTGTGCCCTTGTGCAGTTCGGCCATCGGGCCGCGCGCCCACTCCACGACCGCTGGTACCAGTTCTGCCACGGTCACATGAGCGTCCGAAGGCAGGGCGCCGAGGGCTGCGCGCAGCGTGAACCCCATGCCGAGCCCGCCGATCAGCATGCTTTGATTTGCTCTGCCCGCAATGCGTTCGCAAGACAAAGTCGCCAGAGCTTCTTCCGAGCCACTCAATCGACTGTTCATCAACTCGTTTGCGCCGAGCATGATGGAGAATTCCTGACCGCGCTGCTTCAGACGCAATTCCGTGCCATCGCCGGGAATGGCTGCTCGGTCCAGTTCTATCCAAGGAAGCATCTGATATCTCGCTGTTTGATAGCGCCGGTTTACACGGGCGGGATGACGAGAACAACAGGGTGGATCATCTGCCACTTGCACAAGTCAAGCGCGAGTACCCTCTTGATTGAAAGCAACCTTGTCAGCGAGAGTGTTTTTTGATCTGCAATGATGATTGCCATTTCTCCTGTCCAGAGCCCAGTCATGCTAAAAGATTTCTCTCTCCAAAGCCTGTTCATGGGCCTGCTGACAGCCTTCGTCGGCTTTGCCAGCTCCTTTGCCGTTGTGCTGCAAGGTTTGAAAGGTGTCGGCGCGACGGATTTCGAGGCTGCATCCGGTTTGATGGCGCTGTCCGTCTCCGTCGGTCTCTGCGCCATCATTCTGTCCGCCAGGACACGGCTTCCTATCAGCATCGCGTGGTCTACGCCGGGCGGCGCGCTGCTGGCGACGACGGGCGTTATCGAGGGCGGGTTTTCCGCAGCCGTGGGTGCCTTCATCATCTGTGCGGTGCTGATCATCATCGCTGGTCTTTTCAGGCCACTCGGGCGGGCGGTGGCATCCATTCCCACGCCGCTCGCCAATGCCATGCTGGCGGGCGTCATCATCGGCCTGTGTTTTGCCCCCATCAAGGCAATTGGCTTCAACCCGGCGCTGGGCCTGCCGATCATTCTGGCATGGATCGTCGTCGGTGCTTTCAAGCGCCTGTTTGCCGTGCCCGCAGCCCTTGCCGCCTTCGTATTGGTGATGATCTTCGGGGTCGATATTCCAGCAGGTGCGCTGGACAGCGTTGCGCAATCGCTGGCACCGCCGATGGAATTCGTGATGCCTGCGTTCAACCTGCAAGCCTTGATCTCCATTGCGCTGCCGCTTTTCATCGTCACCATGGCCTCGCAGAACATTCCCGGCATCGCTGTTCTTAAAGTCAATCATTACGATCCGCAGCCGGGACAGTTGTTCGCCACGACCGGGCTTTTTTCGCTTCTCGCTGCGCCCTTCGGCGGCCACGCCGTCAACCTCGCCGCCATCACCGCCGCCATGTGCGCGGGCGAAGATGCACATCCTGATCCCAAACGTCGCTACTGGTCGGTGATCGTCAGTGGCGTCGGCTATATAATCTTCGGCCTTCTTGCCGGTGTGGTCACCGCCTTCGTGGCGTTGGCTCCGCCTATCCTCATTCAGGCGGTTGCTGGCCTGGCATTGGTCGGTGCCTTTTCCGGTTCGGCTGTCGCTGCCTTCAAGGAGCCCGAAACCCGAGAAGCTGCTGCCATAACGTTCCTCATCACTGCATCAGGCTTGTCATTCGGGGGTGTTTCCGGGGCGTTTTGGGGTTTGCTTGGTGGCGGGTTGATGATGGCGCTGACGGGCCTTGTGAAACGCGTGAAAAATTGACGATGCCCTTGCAACTGAATATTTCGCCCCCTATAAGATTCGCATGACCATTCGCACCGCAACAACATTTGGCATGAGCGCGCAGATTTCTGCGAATGCCAGCCCGTGCGGTGCACTCTCGCTTCTTAGCCTCGACCTTACACGCGGTTGCCGGGTCCAGTGAGGAGCGCCCGGCGGCCGAAAGCCCGCTGGTGCCAATGCTCCTCAACTCGAAATCTCACCTTATACTGGATTTAAGGCCCGTTTGGGCGCGCATCGAAGCCGAGGCTTTTCAGCCCGCGATGCGTGGAAGGAGCAAGATTATGGATGCCAAGACCTCTCAGACTTCCAAGGGCATGCCGGACGCGAACGTGAAGTACCGTCCTTACCCCGTCATCGACATCAAGGACCGCACATGGCCTTCCAAGACCATCGAGAAGGCACCGATCTGGTGTTCGGTGGACTTGCGTGACGGCAACCAGTCTCTGGTCAACCCGATGGGGCATGATCGCAAGGCGCGCATGTTCAAGCTGCTGCTGGAAATGGGCTTCAAAGAAATCGAAATCGGTTTCCCGTCCGCGTCGCAGACGGATTTCGACTTTGCCCGCTGGTGTGTGGAGCAGGGCGGTGTGCCTGACGACGTGTCCTTGCAGGTGCTGGTGCAGTGCCGCCCGGAACTGATCACACGGACGTTCGAATCGCTGGAAGGCGCCAAGAATCCGATCATCCATTTTTACAACTCGACCTCCGAATTGCAGCGCCGCGTGGTTTTCGGCAAGGACGTCCATGGCATCAAGCAGATTGCCGTCGATGCGGCCAAGATGATCACGGACATGGCAGCGAAGGCCGGTGGCGGTTATCGCTTCGAATATTCGCCGGAGAGCTTCACCGGCACCGAGTTGGAAGTCGCGCTGGAGATCTGCAACGCGGTCGTCGAGGTTGTGAAGCCGACAGCCGACAACAAGCTGATCCTGAACTTGCCATCGACAGTCGAAATGGCAACGCCCAACATCTATGCCGACCAGATCGAATGGATGTGCCGCAATATCGACAACCGCGAAAACGTCATTATCTCGCTGCATCCGCACAATGACCGTGGCACAGGCATAGCAGCAACCGAGCTGGGCCTGATGGCCGGTGCGGACCGCGTCGAAGGCACGTTGTTCGGCAATGGCGAGCGCACCGGCAATGTCGATGTCGTGACGCTGGCATTGAACATGTACACGCAGGGTGTCGATCCTGAGTTGAACTGCCGCGATATCGAACACATCAAGTCGGTCTATGAGTATTCCAACGAAATGACGATCCCGGAGCGTCACCCTTATGTGGGCGAACTGGTCTACACTGCATTCTCAGGCTCGCATCAGGACGCGATCAACAAGGGCATGAAGGCCATCAAGGTCGCGAACCACCCTGTATGGGAAGTGCCATATCTGCCCATCGACCCGAAGGATGTCGGTCGCTCCTACGAGGCGATCATTCGCATCAATTCGCAGTCGGGCAAGGGCGGCATCGCCTATATTTTGCAACAGGATTACGGCGTCAACCTGCCGCGCAATCTGCAGGTCGAATTCCGTGAGGAAATCCAGCGCATTACCGATGAGGAAGGCGTGGAACTGCCTGCCAAGCGCATCCACGATCACTTCATCGAGCAATATGTGACGCAGCCGAACGCCCGCCTGAAATTCGTGGATCACCATACCTATCCTGCGGGTGACTATAAGGGCGTACGCGTGGTGGCCGCCGAAATCACCGACAATGGCGAGGTCAAGCGCATCGAGGGCAAAGGCACTGGCCCAATCGATGGCTTCATCAACGCGCTGTCCAGCTATCTCGGTATCGATCTGTCCGTGAATGACTACTCCGAGCATTCGCTTCAACACGGCTCCAACGCCTCGGCGATTGCCTATGTCGAGATGGAGCATCCCGGCGGCAAGCTGTTTGGCGCTGGTATCAACACCAATATCGTGGCCGCGTCGCTGGAAGCGATCGTTTCTGCGGCGAACCGGGTGCTGGAACGGCGGGCGGCCAAGCCTTAGTTGCTTCACTTCTGTACTCGTCACAGGAATCCGGTTGCCGCGCGCTTGCGCCGTAGAGATATATTTCCGCCCAACATTTTGGGCGGAAGCCCAGGTCATTTTGTTGAAGTGCAATCTCTAATTGTGCATCGTTAATGCATGACGCGCTACGTGGGCTCTTAAGAGCCCCCTCACTCTTCCTCGCCTTGCTCCACCGGGTTGCTGAAGCCGAGTGGTTTGCCATTGTTGTAGAACACCCGCACGTCTTCCAGCTCCACGCCGGTCCCTTTTTCGTTCAGGCCGTAACGTTCGCACGTCACGTTCCATGTGCCGGGGCCGCCATCGATGTGGAAGAGATTGTACCCGGCACGGGGTTTCTTGCCACCGGGGCCTTGGCTGGTCGAGGCGATGCAGACGACGGGCGTGTGGTCACGGCCGCGATGGGTGTTGAGCCAGTAGACGGTGTTGAGGTGGGTATGGCCATGCAGCACGAGTTCCGCGCCACCGGTGCCGATGGCTGCGGCGAAGCGGCGGATACCGATCATGCGCTTGTGGGTGGAGGCGGCCCCGCGAATGGGGGGGTGATGGATCATCACCACTCGGAACAGGCCCATCTCGCCTGCTTTCTTCAACAGTTGCGCTGTGGCCCGCGCTTGTCTGCGCCCGAAATAACCGGTGGCAGAAAAGGGCGGCGTTGCGATGGATGTCGAGCAGCCGATCATGGCAACAGGCCCGCGCACCCGCATATAGGGAAAAATCTTGCGGTCTTCGTCCCAGTTTTCCTTGTCGCCATCACCGCGCACAAAGGGGTACCAGGCGGCCATGGCCTTGTCATGCGCACCGGGCACGTAAGCATCGTGATTGCCGGGAACAACCGAGACCTTGAGCGGATCGCCGATCTCCTCCAGCCAATCGGCGGCGGCACGGATTTCGATGCCTGTTGCCAGATTAACGAGATCGCCGGTGATGGCAATGTGGTCCGGGGACTTGCTTTCCATATCGTCCACCACCTTTTCCAACGTATCGCTGAAAAGGTGCTTGCGGCGGTTGAGGCGCCAGTTCACAAAGCCAAGGATGCGCTTGGATGCGAGCTCGCGGAACGTCAGCTTTGGCAGCGGGCCGAGATGGACATCGGAAATGTGGGCAAGTTTGAACATGCGTTCAGACATAATCTATCCATGTTGGAGCGTACAATGCGAAGCCTCGATTTTTCAAAGGGATAAGCGCTGAACGTCGAAGTGTGAAGCAGTATCTGGTCTACGCGGCACCAGTTGACGGAGAGTTGAGACGTGAGTGAAAACCTTGGGAAGGGTGAAGGGTTCCGGGCGTTGCTTCGGAATATTGCCAAACGCATGCTTCACCTGTTCTTCTTTCTCAGTCGCGGCATGACACTGGGTGTTCGTGGTGCCTGTTTCGATGCACAGGGCCGCGTGTTTCTTGTAAAGCATACTTACGTTTCCGGTTGGCATATGCCGGGGGGCGGAGTGGAGCGTGGCGAGACCGGATTACAGGCGCTGCACAAGGAAATCCGCGAGGAGGGCAACCTCGTTGCCACGTCCACGCCACAGCTTTTCCATGTCTATTTCAACAACCGCACCAGCGACCGTGACCATGTGCTGTTTTATCGCCTCGACGTGACACAGACCGCGACGAAGGTGCCTGACCGGGAAATCAGTGAAAGCGGCTTTTTCCCGCTGGACGCTCTGCCGGATGCCACGACACCCGCCACCCGCAGGAGACTTGCAGAACTGGCGGGTGACATGCAGCCGGATGATTACTGGTAGCTCAGCCCAAACGGTCCCGATCATGTGCTCGGTCGAGATCGAGCTCTGGACCGACGGGCACGATGCCGGTCGGGTTGATGGTCTTGTGGCTGCGGTAATAATGCTCCTTGATATGGCGCATGTTGACCGTCTCCGGCACGCCTGGTGTCTGGTAGAGGTCACGCAGATAGCCGGTCAGGTTGGAGTAGTCATGGATGCGGCGGATGTTGCATTTGAAGTGGCCGACATAAACAGGATCGAACCTGACAAGCGTGGTGAACAGCCGCCAATCTGCCTCCGTCTGCTGCGAGCCGAACAGGAAGCGCTTATCGGCGAGGCGCTTTTCCAACATGTCCAGCGTCTCGAAAATCTTCGTGGCGCTTTCCTCATAGGCCTCCTGTGTGGTGGCAAAGCCTGCCTTGTAGACGCCGTTGTTGACGGTGTCGTAGATGAGATCGTTGAGGGGATCGATCTCTGCACGCAGGTTCTCAGGGTAATAATCGGTCTGCGATCCCGTCAGCGCGTTGAAGGCGCTGTTGAACATGCGGATGATATCAGCCGATTCATTGGAGACGATGGTAGCCTGCTGTTTGTCCCACAGCACAGGCACCGTCACGCGTCCGGAATAGTTGGGGTCGGCCTTTGTATACACCTGCCACATGGCAGAAGCGCCGAAGAGCTGATCTTCGGTAGCGCCCGGTGTGCGCTCTTTTTCTGGTTTGAATTCCCAGCCGTTTTCCAGCATCAGCGGATCGACCACGGAAACGGAGATGAAGTCTTCGAGTTTCTTCAGCTTGCGGAAGATCAGCGTGCGGTGTGCCCAGGGGCAGGCCAGTGAAACATAGAGGTGGTAGCGATCTTTCTCAGCCTCGAAGCCGCCTTTGCCGAAAGGGCCGGGTTCGCCATCCGATGTCAGCCAGTTGCGAAACTGCGAGGCGCTGCGCTTGAAGTGACCCTTGGTTTCCTTGGTGTCGTACCAGACGTCTTTCCAGACGCCCTCAACCAGCATGCCCATCGCGCTCTCTCCTTTGTTGTCGACCGCACTGTAAGCCACGAATTTCCGGGAAGGGAACCCCTTCGGACGTGAACAGTGCGTTCGTATCACACTCACATCATTGAATGGCTGAGGGTTGCATTTGTTCTGGACGGGTCGGAATTTTCCTGATATCCGCGTTTATCATAATTATGAGGGAATTCTGCTTTATGACCGCAACACGGATGCTCCGACGACGCTGACGCTTCGAACGCCCTAACCGGCGCAGCCGTCACATCGTCATATCCGTATTTTAACGTTCCGGTCCCTTCATGTCCAAGCACGAACTGGTCTACCTCACCGAAGACGCGTCTCATGACGCCATCATCGAACTCATCAATGAAGAAGCGTTTGGTCCGGGACGGCACACCCGTGCTGCTGCCCGCATTCGTGAGCAGGGACCACATGATCGCTCGATTTCCTATATCTGCGCCGATGACGGCGAAACGATTGCTTCCGTTCGCATGACGCCGGTTCTGGCCGGTGGTGTCAAAGCCCACATGCTCGGCCCGCTCGCCGTCCGGCCGTCCCACAAGAACATGGGCATCGGGCGTGAACTGGTGCGGATTGCGATTGCAGCCGCCAAACGCAAAGGCTCCGAAGCCGTCATCCTTATCGGCGACCCACCTTATTACATGCCGCTGGGTTTCGAGAAGGTGGCCTATGCGGCACTGGATTTCCCCGGTCCTGTCGATATGAACCGGGTGCTCGTCGTCCCATTGGCGGCTGACACGCATGAGCGGCTGAAGGGAAATATCGGCTGGCGAAAGTGCGATGAAGCCGTTGCTATGGATGACGTCGTTACGGAGCGTCTTCTCGCTGTTGGCTGAATGTCTGCGTGACGGACTTCGCTCTCAAACAAGGCTTTTTTTGAGATAGGTCAGCGTCGCTGTGCCGTTGAACTTGTCGAGCTTACCGAAAACCTCGTAACCGCATTTCTGGTAGATCGCCAATGCGTCCGGGTTCATTGTGTCGATGAAGGCGCCGATGCAGCCGCGTTTGCGAGCCTGTTCCTCTGCCATGCCGAGGAGCTTGGGACCGAGGCGCTGGCCGCGCAGATGTTCGGGGATGAACAGCAGGGCGGTGTACAGCCAGCTTCGGGCGGTGTGACCGGAAAGGCCGCCAATGACATGACCGTCAGGGTCACGCAGTGCAATGGTCAGGTCCTGCCATTCGGCAGGGCCGAAACGATCTATGTTGTAGGTCTTCAGCGCTTGCAGAATGGCGGATTTTGCATCCTCGTCAGCGCCATCGATGATCTGGATGTCATGCTCCACTTCAGCGACCCTCACGCCACCAGAGCGCGGAGAACGCCATGAGCAGAGCCGCAAGGCCTGCAAAACCGGCAAAGAGTGGCAATGTGTTGACGCCCTTCAGCACGGTTTCATCCGTCAGGCGAATGAGCATCCGGTTATTATCGGGCACGCGCACATCGCCACGTACGGGCAGGATATCTGGCAGCACAACGCGTCCATCGTTATTGACCACACGGTGGATGCTGCCTCTCGTGGCATCGACCACCGGCTTCAACGGCTCCGTGGTTGAAATCATCGCTTTGAACTCGGGTGCATCGACGGCGCCGACATGGACAAGCGTGGTGAAATCGCCATTGGTGATTTCGTAAAGCCCTGTTTCGTCCATACGGCGTTCTATCTTGTAGAGACCGGGTTCCGTCTGCGTGAAAGCCATCGTTTCGGTTTTGCCGGTGGGGAACTTGACCGTGGCATCGCCGGGATTGTCGCCGATCGTCTGGCGAGTGATTTCCAAGGTGCGGCCATTGGCGCGTGCCGTCAGCGCCTCTTCCTCGAGCTCCGGCTCCTTCATCAGCCAATGGGCGATGCGGCGATAGAGGCCGACATGCGGGCCACCGCCTTCGAAACCTCGCGCCCACAACCAACCCTGATCGGATAGCAGCATGGCGACGCGGCCTTCGCCCTGGCGATTCAGCACAAGCAGCGGGTCCTGACCATCGCCCAGCATTACGGTTTGGCCCTGCGGCTGCTCGACACCGACGGTGCGGAACCAGCGGCCCCATTGCGGCGGTTCTGTTCCGGAACCCTCCAGACCACGTGTTACAGGATGTTTTTTGCCTGCTTCCGACAGGCGCGGGTAAAAAGCGGCCTGATGCATTTCACCCGTGGGCTGCGCCGGCAGCACTGAGGCGAGTGGTGTCATTGCGATGGAATCCTGCCCCGCATGTTCAGGCCCGGCGGCAATCAGCAGCGCGCCGCCCTTTTGCACATATTGGGCGATGTAATCGTAATAGAGGATCGGCAGGACGCCGCGATGCTGGTAGCGATCGAATATAATGAGGTCGAAATCCTCGATCTTGTCCACGAAAAGCTCACGCGTCGGGAAGGCGATCAGCGACAGCTCGTTGATAGGCGTGCCGTCCTGCTTTTCCGGCGGGCGCAGAATGGTGAAGTGGACCAGATCGACCGAGGTGTCGGATTTGAGAAGGTTACGCCATGCGCGCTCACCGGCATGGGGCTCGCCCGACACCAAGAGAACACGCAGATTCTGCCTGATACCTTCGATAAGGTGAACGGCGCGGTTGTTGCTGGTCGTGACTTCACCGGGACGTTCTGCCACGGAAAATTCCATGACGTTGTTACCGCCGCGCGGAACCTTGAAGCTGAACGGCAGGGGCTGGCCCGGCGTCGCTTCGAGAGTGGCGATCTCCTCGCCATTCATCTTCACCGTCACTTCCGCCTGGCCACCCTGCGTGCGACCATCGTCAAACACGCGCAGCGTCAGTTCCTGTTGCTCGTTGACGATGCCGAAGCGTGGTGCGCGCACCACTTCGATGCGCCGGTCGAACTCATCGGCCCGTCCGGTGATCAGGCCATGAATGGGAGCCTTGAAGCCCAACGTCTGTTCGATATTGGGCGTGACATTGGGGATATCATGGATCTGACCATCGCTGAGGAAAATGGCTCCGCCAACGCGGGATGGCGAAACGTCCGATACGGCGGCGGAAAGCGATGAGAACAGGTTGGTCGCCGGGGCATCGCTGTTGGGATCATTCTCGACCTCCGCGATGCGCGGCTCGATGCGTGGGAAACGGGCCAGCCGTTCCTTCAGGGTCGCCAGCGCCTGATCCGTCTGTTCCTTACGTTGCTGCACATCCTGGCTCTGCGAGCGGTCGACGATAACAGGGACGATGGTGGAAAGCGGGTCGCGTTCCTCATTGCTCAAAAGCGGATTGGAAATGGCGAGCAGAAGTGCGGCAAGGGCCAGCCCGCGCAGCCAAGCGCCGCGCACGCCGCGCCACAGGCCGATGATGGCGAGGACGAAGGCGGCGGCAGCCATGATGGCGATGACGATCCATGGCAGGAAAGGCGCAAAGGTCAGTGTCATGTCATTGCCCCAACCGCTGGAGGATATCGGGCACATGCACCTGATCGGCCTTGTAGTTGCCGGTCAGCATATACATCATGATGTTGACGCCGCTGCGGAAAGCATGTTCTCGCTGCACCTCGTCCGGTGGCACGGTGGGCAGCACAGGCGCGCCGTTGGCATCGATGGCCCATGCGCCAGCAAAATCATTGCCGGTAATGATAATGGGTGACACACCATCGCCGGAAGACGAAATACCAGAGGTTGTCTTGGCGGCGTCCTGCCGTGACTCCACCCATAGCGGGCTGCCATTGTACCGACCGGGAAAATTGTTCAGCAAGTAGAAGGAGCGCGTCAGGACATGGTCCTTCGGCACCGGCTCCAGCGGTGGAATATCGACATTGGCGAGAATTTCCTGAAGACGCTGACCGTTCGGGCTGGTGTTGGCACCGCCATCGAGTGACGAGAACTGGTCACGCGTGTCGAACAAGACCGTTCCACCCGCGCGCATGTAAGCATCTATGCGAGAGATCGCTGCGGTCGATGGCATCGGCGCCTTGGCAGAAATCGGCCAGTAGATGATCGGGTAAAAAGATAGCTCATCCTTTGAGATATCCAGCCCCACCGGCTGGCCCGGCTCCAGCGTGGTCCGCCATGTCATGAATTCCGTCAGACCCTGCAAGCCTTGCTCCGAAATGCGGTCCACATCGTCTTCGCCGGTTCGTACATATGCCAGATGGGTCGTATCCAGCCGTTCGAAAATGGCCTCGTCACCCGGTTTCGGGTCATCGGCGCGCGCTGTATTCGGGGAGAAGGCCGTAAGGCCCGCGGCAATGGTCAATATGATTGCGGCCGCAGAGGAACGGCCACGCGGCATACGCGAGAAAACGCCGTTCATGAAGAGAACGATGAGCGTGTCGGCAAAGAGCATCAGGAGGGCCGCAATGAAGAGGGCAGGGCGCAGTGATTTTGCGGCTTCGCCGACAAGGCCTTCCCGGGTGATGGCGGTTCCCGCAAGCGACGTGTCGATCGGACGCAAGGTAGCGCCTGAAGGCAGAAGGTTGAGCGCGACGAAACCGGATTCCGTGCCGTAGAGGCCGGGCGGATTGTCGAAGCTGGCGCGCGGCGACTGACCCGGCTTTGCCTCCAGCGGGCGGGCGGTGCCGATTTCCGGCGAAAGCGCGCCGGTTGCGGTCAGCAGACGGTAAGGTGGCAGCGCTGCGGCCGGGGCGCTTGCAGAAGCGGATGAGCCGCCGACCTGTGAAAGCTGTACGATACGGCGCAGCATTTCCACAAAATGGCCCGATATCGGCAAATCTGACCAGCTGGCTTCGGCACTGACGTGGAACAGGACGATGCGGCCCGCATCGACGTTGCGGGTGGTAACCAGTGGCGTACCATCGGCAAGGCTTGCCCATGTGCGCTCAGCCAAATCAGGAGTTGGCTCCGCCAGAACTTGACGCTTGATGTGAATGCCATCTGCTTTCGGCATGCCGGCAAAGGGGCCGAAATTCGGGAAATCGGCGAGCGGTTGGGGCTCGGCCCAGGACAGGGCGCCGCCAAGCGCGCGTTCCCCTTGGCGCAGCGTCACCGGCACCAGCGGGTCATCGGCCGGGGCTGCAGCAAGGCGCGGCCCGGCAAAGCGGATGAGTGTGCCGCCGCGCGACAGCCAGCGCTGAATCGGCGCGTAAGTTTCCTGCGGCAGGCGACCGATATCGGCCATGACGATGACCGATGGATTGGATTGTAGCAATTCTGGAATGGCCACGGCCAGATCGGCTTGACGCTGTGGCACCAGATCGACATAGGGCTGGAGCGCGCGGCTGATATAGAACAGCGGCTGAAGCAGTGGCTGAAAATCATTGCCGGTTTCACCTGCCAGAAGCGCCACGCGGCGACGGCGGAAGCCGTCATCCAGCAGATGCACGGAGCCTGTGGTGGAGAGACGGTCGATGGACAGGCGGGCGAAATCGTTTCGCAGTTCAAACGGCGCTCTCAACACGGCGGTGGTTTCTGCGGCACCGGGTGCAAAGGTGGCGTTTTCACTTGCGAGGATGCGGCCCTGGCTGTCCTGCGCATTGATCGTCAGGTTAGCAGGACCGCCGGTTTGGAGGCGGGAGAGCGAAACGGTCATGGTTTCCGCACCGTTTTCGGCATCTGTGATGGCGGTAATGGCCTGCCCATCGCCTTCGACCACGCGAAATTCCGAGGATTTCATAGCGGCAAGACTGCTCAGTGCCGTCGCATCATTGGGGGTTGCCACGCCATCGGTGATATAGGCCAGCGTGCCCGGCGCCGTACCGTTCATGGCTTCACTGACGGCCTCAGCGGCGCGGACGCGATCCGGTACCAAAGGTTGCGGCTTGGCGGCAGCGAGCTTTTCCAGTGCGGCCGCGGTGGTGCCGGGTTCGGCATCGTGGTCGCGGTCTGCGGTGAAAATTATGGAAACAGGGCGTTCTGCCCGCTCTGCGTCACCGATCAGCGCCTCGGCGGTGCGCACGCGCCGGTCCCAATCCGGTTCTGCAGCCCAGCCATTGTCCACGATCAGAACCAGTGGGCCACTACCCGCCAGCATATTGTTGCGCGGATTGATGACGGGGTCGGCCAGGGCGAAAATGACGGCCGCGGCGAGCAACATGCGCAGCAGCGTCAGCCACCACGGGCTTTTGGAAGGGGTTTCCTCGCGCTTCAAAACCGTTGCGAGAATGCGCAGCGGCGGAAAAACTTCCGCTTTCGGGCGCGGCGGTGTCAGTCGCAGCAGCCACCAGATGGCGGGCAGGGCGAGCAGGCCGAACAGGATAAAGGGGCTGGTGAAAACAAAGGGCAGGGCGCTCATGTCCGGCCTCCGTTCTTGCCACCCACCGGCGCGCCGGAGAGATACATGTGCATTGTCACGAGTGCTTCGGATGCCAGATGGTCGGTGCGATGGAAGACGAAGTTCCAGCCCAGGCGACGAAGTGATGATGACAGGGCATCGCGCCGTGCAAGGTAGGCGCGGGTGTAGTCGTCACGAATGGTTTCGGCGCGACCGGAGGTCAGCCTTTCGCCTGTCTCGGGGTCGGTGAATTCTGTGCGACCGCTATAGGGAAAGACCTCTTCGGCGGGGTCGGCAATCTCCACCACATGGCCACGCAGGCCGCGTCGGGCAAGCGGCGACAGGCGCTCCATGACTGATGTCGCGTCATCGAGAAAGTCACCGATCAGTACGATATCGCTTGAGCCACGGATCATCGATGTATCAGGCAGGCCGGTGGTGGCTGGCGCGTGCATGATGGCGGTTGCCAGACGCTCTGCAGCGTTGCGGGCCGATACGGGTTCCATGATGCCGGGGCAACCGATGCGCTCGCCGGACCGGGCCAGAATTTCCGCCAGCGCCAGCATCAGAACCAGAGCACGGCTTTCCTTCGAAACGGAACCGAGTGTGGATTTGAACATCATCGATGGTGAGAGATCGGCCCAGAGCCAGATGGTGTGAGCCGCTTCCCATTCCCGGTCGCGGACATAGGTATGGTCATCGCGGGCAGAGCGGCGCCAGTCAATGCGCGAAAGGCTTTCGCCGTCCGCATAGGGCCGGAACTGCCAAAAGTTTTCGCCGATTCCGCGTTTGCGGCGACCGTGCCAGCCTGCCGTCACGGTGTTGGCTATGCGCTTCGCCTCGATCATACAATCAGGCACCAGCGCGGCGCGCTGGCGGGCACGGGCAAGCACGTCACTGCCGGGCGTCTGCTCTACGATCTGGCCGATGGATGCCACATGCACTCCTTAAAGTCCGACCCCTGAATGGTCAGTTCCTGGCCTGCTCCACGAGGCCCGCAATGACGTCGCGAACCGACATGCCTTCCGCGCGGGCTGAAAATGTCAGCGCCATGCGGTGTTCGAGAACCGGCTCTGCCAGTGCGTAGATATCATCCAACGATGGGGCAAGGCGCCCTTCATAAAGGGCACGGGCACGGGCCGTTAGCATCAGAGACTGACCGGCACGCGGTCCCGGTCCCCAGGCAACGTTCTTGTCGGTCAATGTGTTGCCGTTGCCGGGGCGCGCAGAGCGCACCAGCGCGAGAATGGCATCCACCACCTTGTCGCTGACAGGCATCTGGCGGATGAGCGTCTGAATTTCAACGAGACGGTCACCTTCGATCATGCGGCGTGCTTCGCCCGATGCCGTGCCTGTCGTGTCGAGCAGGATCTGACGTTCAGCGGCAAGATCGGGGTAATCGACGTCCACTTGCAGCAGGAAGCGGTCGAGCTGGGCTTCCGGCAGCGGATAGGTGCCTTCCTGTTCCAGCGGGTTCTGTGTTGCCAGAACGTGGAACGGCTTGGGCAGGTCGAAACGCTGGCCCGCGACGGTAATGTGATATTCCTGCATGGCCTGCAGCAAAGCGGACTGCGTGCGTGGGCTTGCACGGTTGATTTCATCCGCCATCAAAAGCTGCCCGAAGATCGGTCCCTTGATGAAGCGGAACGAGCGGCGACCGCTTTCATCCTGATCCATGACTTCGGAGCCGAGAATATCTGACGGCATGAGGTCCGGCGTGAACTGGATGCGGTTGGCATCGAGCCCCAGAACAGTACCCAGTGTGGTCACCAGCTTTGTCTTCGCCAGACCGGGAACACCGATCAGCAACGCGTGGCCGCCGGAGAGAATCGCGAGCAGCGTGTTCTGGACCACTTTTTCCTGACCGAAGATGACCTTGGACACTTCAGCCCTGACGGCAGCGATATCTGCCAGCGCTTTTTCGGCAGCGGCGACAATTGCCTTTTCGTCGAGGGTTTCGCTGGTATTCATAATGCCCATATCGCTCTCCTCAAACTTAAAGACGCGGCCATCGTCTCGGTGCCGGTCAACAATCGCATACAGGACAGATTTCGCGCTGCCTATAGCTTATTGCCATACTGCCCGCTGACAAGCATCCTTCGAATGACTATCTCGTTACCTATGTCAGGTACTTCAATAGGTGACAAAGCAGGGCTCGAATATGGCGGTTGAAACGATAAATTCGGCAACGGATGCGGCAGGGCTTGCGGCGATGATTTCTCATGCGGCCGAACAGACCGGTGACAGGGCACGCGGCCCGGCACCGGTTGAGCGCTGGAATCCGCCGTTTTGTTGTGATCTGGACATGGAAATCAGGGCTGATGGCACCTGGTTCTATATGGGCACGCCGATAGGCCGCGCGCCGCTTGTGCGGCTGTTTTCCACCGTTTTGCGCAAGGATGAGGACGGCAAGACCTACCTCGTAACACCTGTGGAAAAAGTCGGCATCCGCGTTGTCGATGCACCGTTCATCGCCGTGGAGATGAATGTGGGTGAAAAAAACGGTGCACCGCTTCTCACGTTCCGCACCAATGTGGGCGATGTCGTGGAAGTGGGGCCTGAGCATCCGCTGCGTTTTGAAATCAGCGGCGAAAACAAGGAATTGAAACCCTATCTTCTCGTGCGCGGACGGCTTGAGGCTCTTGTTTCGCGTGCTGTTATGTATGACCTTGTGGAGCTGGGCGAAGTCATTGAAATCGATGGAAAAGAGATGTTTTCCGTACAGTCTGGCGGACAGGTCTTTCCGGTGATGCCTGCGGACGAACTGGATGCGCTTTCCCGATGACCTACGATGTGATGACGTTCTCCGCCGCCGATTTTCGGCGTCGCGTGCTTTCTGATGGCAAAGGGGTCGCCGAGCGCGAAGAGACAGAGAATGGCGATCATGTTCTCAACCCCGGTGTTCGACTGGCAGGCGAGGGCATAAGTCTCAAAGATGCCGCCGTGCTGGTGCCAGTGGTGGATTATGGTGACGAGGCGCGCGTCATTTTCACGCAGCGTACCTCAACGCTTCGAAAACATTCCGGCCAGATTTCCTTTCCCGGTGGAGGGATCGACAAAGAAGATCGCACGCCGGAAGACGCAGCACTTCGTGAGACGGAAGAAGAAATCGGCCTGTCGCGTTCCTATGTGGAGACCGTGGGACGCCTGCCGGATTATATTTCCGGCACCGGTTTCCGCATCAAGCCGGTGCTGTCCGTGGTCAAGCCCGGTTTCGATCTCGCTCTAAACCCGACCGAGGTGGACGATGTCTTCGAGGTGCCTCTGTCATTTCTGATGAACCCGGCCAATCATACGCAAGGCAGCCGCATGTTTCAGGGGAGGGAGCGGTTTTTCTATGAAATGCCCTATGGCGAGCGCTACATTTGGGGCATTACGGCGGGAATTATGCGCAGCATTTACGAAAGGTTCTATTCATGAGCAACATTGCCGGACAGGACTGGTTCTCAAAACCGGCTCTTCAGCGGATTTTGGCGCTTTTGAATGCTGATGGCGGTGAAGCGCGTATCGTTGGTGGAGCGGTGCGCAATGCCCTGATGGGCATGCCGGTTGGCGATATCGACATGGCAACAACACTTCCGCCGCAGGACGTGGTGGAACGCGCCAAGGAAGCGGGTATCAAGGCGGTGCCGACCGGTATCGAACATGGCACAGTGACGCTGGTTCTGGACGGAGAGGGCTTCGAAGTCACGACACTGCGGCGTGATGTGGAAACCGATGGACGTCATGCGCAGGTGGCTTTCGGCACCGACTGGACAGAAGACGCCGAGCGACGGGATATGACCATCAATGCGCTTTATGCCGACGCCTCGGGCGAAGTCATCGATCTGATCGGAGGCTTGGCAGATATCGACAAGCGGAACGTTCGCTTCATTGGCGATGCTGATCGGCGCATTGCAGAGGATTATCTGCGCATTTTGCGGTTCTTCCGCTTTTTCGCTCACTACGGTTCCGGTCGGCCCGACGCCGATGGCCTGAGAGCCAGCGCCCGCGCCAAGGACAAGATTTCGACGCTTTCAGCCGAACGCGTTTGGAGCGAGATGAAGAAACTGCTCGCCGCCGCCGATCCATCCCGCGCGCTGTTGTGGATGCGGCAATCGGGCGTTTTGACGCAAGTCCTGCCAGAAACGGAGAAATGGGGCATCGATGCCATCCATGGCTTGGTGGCAGCAGAGCAGGCGCTTGGCTGGGCGCCAGATGCGCTGATACGTCTTGCCGCCATCGTGCCGCCGGACGTGGAACGAGTGACGGCGATGACGTCCCGGCTGCGGATGTCGAATGCAGAAGCCAAGCGCCTGAAGCAATGGGCGGCTACTTCGGTGATTGACCCCGCAACGACGGATGCAGCCTTTGACCGGCTACTGTACCGGCAAGGCGTCGAAGGTGTCATTTTCAGGCTGAAACTGGCGCTCGCTGCTGCTCGCGCAGACGTTTCTGCGGGTGACGTCGCCATGCAAAAGATCGCGCGTTTGTCGAATTTGTTGGCTCGCGCAGAGAAGTTTGAAAAGCCCAACTTTCCACTCACGGGCGCGGATGTTCTCTCGGCAGGGGTCGCTCCGGGGCCAAAAGTCGGAGAAATTTTGAGCGAGCTTGAGGATAAGTGGATCGAATTCAACTTCTCACTGGACCGGGCAGCACTGGCCGCCCGGCTTGAGGCCTTGTTGAAAAATCAGGCCTGAACCTTGTGTTCGTCGTGAATACGTCTCTTGATATTCTCGACCATATTTTCGCGAATGGCGGTTTCGCCATGCGCCTGGCGTAAATGCTCTACTGCGCGGCGCACGACTTCCGCATCTTCGTTAGCGCGTGTGTGCCATTCACAACCCGGAACGAGGGTTCCACATTCAAACAGTCTCATATTGGCCTCCCATTATGAAATTTCAAAGCAGAGCTTCTTTGAAGACTCTGCTTTGATCCAAACAAACGGGTCGGGAAGGCTTATGTTCCGGGTCGCTTAGTCCGGAAGCGCCCAGCAATGGAAGACCGACGATGTCGCGGCGGCCGGTCCCCGGCTCGTTTCGACCTCGTCATCGTTGGCGGCTGCTTCATTGGCAAGCTTGCGCTTGACGTGTTCCACGTAAAAAGAATGTGGCAGTTCGCGATCTCCGGTGGCGCGCATTTCCGCTGCCAGACGGTCGATGACTTCGGATGTTGGTATGGTCCGTGACTGGCCGCGACCAATCGTGGAATTAGGCATGCTGTTCAGTGTCGTCATGACGATAGCTCCTCCACTCCATCAACGTTTTGGAGACTATCACCGGCTTTGTTATTTAATAAGAGCTAATTTTCCAAGTTGGCGGCTCACGCAGTCATAAAAAGCCAAACTTTTCGTGAACGTCAGGGCCAGCGGACCACAGGTGGGAGCGACGACAGGATGGAATCGACATTGCCACCTGTTTTGAGACCGAAAATCGTGCCGCGGTCGTAGAGCAGATTGAATTCCACGTAGCGGCCACGGCGAATCAGTTGCTCATCTCGGTCTTCTTCGGTCCATGGCTGGTTGAAATTGCCGCGTACGATCTTGGGGTAGGCCAGATTGAAAGCGCGCCCGACATCCTGCACGAAGGCAAAGTTTGCGTCCCAGCCTCCTTTTTCCTCGTCCGGGTGCAGCCAGTCGAAGAAGATACCGCCGATGCCGCGCGCTTCGTTGCGGTGCTTGAGGTAGAAATACTCGTCGCACCATTGCTTGTAGCGCGGGTAATCCGCCACCTCATGGCGGTTGCAGGTGATTTCGAAAACGCGATGGAAAATATGGCTGTCGTTATCGTCCTGGGTACGGCGTCTGTCGAGAACCGGCGTCAAATCCGCACCGCCACCGAACCAGTGGCTGGATGTTACGACCATCCGCGTGTTCATATGCACGGCGGGAACGTTGGGGTTCACGGGATGCGCAATCAGCGAAATACCGGATGCCCAGAAACGCGGGTCTTCGGCAGCCCCCGGTATCTGTCCACGAAACTCGGGCGAAAACTCGCCATAGACGGTGGATGTATGGACGCCGACCTTCTCGAAGACGCGGCCTTCCATCATCGACATCACGCCGCCACCACCTTCACCGTTTTCGCGCTGCCACTCCTTGCGGACGAAACGGCCCGGCTCCTGATCGGCGAGCGGGCCCTGCAACTCGTCTTCAAGGGTTTCGAAGGATGTGACGATGGTGTCGCGCAGGTTCTGGAACCAGGCCTTGGCCAGCGCCTTCTTGTCCTCGATGTCGTCGGGCAAGCCTTTTGGCAGTTCTGGCCGTTCCATATCGGTCTCCTTGCGTCGAATCGTTCCGTTTTCTTCGGTTTAGCAGCCGCACGTGACAGACACAAATTCGACTCGCCAAGCAGGCGTCCACGCACTATCTTTTTAACAGAGAGGTGAATGTCATGGCGAAATTTACCGGGCCACCGCCACTGGATGGCTTGAAGCGCAGGCTCGATGCACATCGGCAGAACCGTGCTGCGGGCGGGCGCAAGAACGACGGACAAGGCATGTTCGTGCGCCAGACATTCTGTCTGACGCGCGAAGAGGCGCGCGTCAAAGCGAAAGAATGGTTCGACGAGTATCCCAAAGCGGCCTACTGGACCGAGGTGGAAAGCTGGCGAACCCTGGAGGGCGATCGCATAGAGTTTACCATGCGCCGCCTGCCATCCGCAGACTAATTCAAGGCCTGCTCTCTGTCGCCCGCAAGCGGCTTTCTCCCAGCACCCCACCCTGATCCAGAATGGGATGAGCCACCGATACGATATGGGCGTTGATACGCTTGAGGTCGCGCAACATATCGAGATGCAGCGAGCTTGTTTGCAGGCTCTGCATCAGGCCATCGCGCAGGCGCTCCAGATGCCGCCCTGATGACCGTTTTTCGAGCCGCCTTATATCGATCTTGATTTCCATGAGGCGACGGGCGAGGTCGAAATCGCCAGTCACGAAAATACTCTGGGCCGCACGCAGGTTCTCGATCGTCATGTCGAAGAGGGTTTTCAGCTCGTCGTAACCTTCGTCCGAAAACTTGAACCCGTTGAGAACTTTCTTGCGGATCTGTTCGCACAAACCCTTCTCGATGATATCGCCGATATGTTCGAGATTGATGGCGTAATCGATGATGGTGATCGAACGGCGGGCATCGTCTTCATCCAGACCCTTGCGGCCAAGCTGCGAGAGGTAGATCTTCACGTCCTGCTGGCGCGTATCGACCTTCTTCTCAAGCGCGATGATTTCGGCAAGCGGGGCGAGGTCATTGTGCTTGAAGGCATTTTCCGCACGGATCAGCATGCGCTCGATCGTATCGCCGACGACCAGAACTTCGCGGGTGGCATTGGCAAGCGCGACCGCTGGCGTATCCAGCGCGCTGGTGTCGAGGAAACGCGGGCCTTCATCCGTCTTCGGATCATCGGGCACGATCTTAGCCATCAAGTCTGACATAAGCCCGGAGAATGGCCAGGCCAGAGTGGCGAGAGCCAGATTGAAAATCAGGTGGGCATCGACCGGCATCATGGCTTTTGCCAGTGGAAGCTGTTGCAGAAGCACTGCGCCATATCCGGCCAGAGGAAGAGCTATGAGGCAGCCGATGGTGCGGACCACGAGATTGCCGATGGTGATGCGACGCGCCGATGCGGGCGCTGAAAGCGTTGCGACGACCGGCGGGATCGCTCCGCCAAGATTGGCGCCCAGGATCAGGACGATGATCAGACCCGTGGACAGAATGTCGGCGGATGCCAAGGACAAGATGAGAACCACAACGGCGAGGCTGGAAGACGAGACGAACGCCAAAGCCGCCGAGAGCAGCAAGGCCACAGGCCATGCGTCATCCAGAAGTCCGATGAATGCGCCGAGAGCTGGGGAATCGCGCATGGGTTCTGTGGCCGCGCTCAGCAGGTGGAGCGATAGCAGCATCAACCCCACGCCGACGAGAGCCGTCCCGCCCCCCTGTCGTGCCGTCGACGCGCCCTTGCGCACCACGATGCCAGTGAGGATGAGCAAAGGCGACAGCCATGCCACGCCAGTGGCGAATATCCACGCGGTTACGGCGGTGCCAATATTGGCACCTAGCAGAACCACCTGCGCCATGCGTGGCTTGATGAGGTCGCGTTCCGCGAAGGAGGCGACGGTCAGCGCAGTCGCGGTAGAGCTTTGCAGGGCGATGGTGGCGAAAAAACCGGAGAGGAGCGACCGCGGCCCGGTTTTCGTTCCGGTCGCCAAAACGGTGCGCAATTTCACGCCAAAGGCGCGGGTAACGCCGTCCTTGACCTGGGCGAGGCCGAACAAAAGCAGCGCGACAGCGCCCAGCAGATTGACGATGATGGTGGTGGATTGCATGCGTTGTCGCCCTCCTTCCGTCAGTATTCTTAAGAATAAACGCCCTTCCTTGCCCGAAACCGTCACGCTTTCGGGCAACATGCTCGTAGAAGGTTTGGAAGGCATGAATCTTTAGTTGGCTAATGAATATAAGACTGAAATGCCTTGGCGTACAGGGGTGTTTGCGACATTTCGGCGCGGAAAGGCGATAGGATCAACGCCAGGCAGTCTGCCGCAAGGCCTCTCCCGATATCATCGCCGCCGACATGGCGACATTGATGGAGCGTTGCCCCTCCATCATGGGAATGATCAGCCGCTCATCCGCTTTTTCGTGCACATGGTCCGGTACGCCAGCGCTTTCGCGGCCGAAAAGCAGAATGTCATCGGTGCGGTAGGCAACCTCGACGTAGGGCAGGGCCGCCTTGGTGGACGCGAGCAGTAGCCTGCGACCGGTGGAGGCGCGCCATTCCTCGAAGCGCTCCCAGTTGACGTGCCGTGTCAGCGATGCCGTTGTGAGATAGTCCATTCCGGCCCGCTTCAGATTGCGGTCGGAAATATCGAACCCGGCAGGTTCGATGATGTCGACACCGATGCCAAGGCAGGCGGCGAGCCGCAGGATTGTGCCGGTGTTGCCGGGAATGTCCGGTTGATAGAGGGCAATCCTGATATCGGGCATGATCATGTCTTTCGCGTCGTTATCGTCGGCGGCTTATCACGACAGGCGATGTCAAAACAAGCAAAGCGATGTGGACCACGGGCTGTTGTCCCACGGACACATGCGCGTGTTACGGAGGGCCTTTCGATACTTAAGGTGGTTTGGTGCTGGTCAATGCTTATTTTTTGAGCTAGAAGGCCGCATCTTCAACACCAGCCATGGAGGTTCAGATGAATAAGCTCGTTCTATATCGCCTCCCGGCCATTGTCGTGGCCTTGCGGGCCTAGGTGTTTCTGGCGGTTCGCCCGCTTTTCCATTTTCGTTCATCATGTGGCCGTTGCGGTCATATCCATGTCACTCCCGTAATGGCCGTGGGCTTTTTGTCCCGCTGTGCCGCTATTTCGGGATCATTATGTCCGGAGCTTGGCCATGTTCGGCTGGTTTGAAAAACGTCTCGATCCATTTCCCGCATCGACGCCTGTCGTGCCGCCCAACAAGCTTTTGCCGTTCATGTGGCACTACGTCAAACCGGCAGCGCCATGGTTGCTGCTGCTGGGCTTGATGTCGATGGGCATCGCGATTGCCGAGGTGATGCTGTATCAATTCCTTGGCAACATCGTAGACTGGCTGTCATCTGCAAATCGCGAGACCTTTCTGCAGGACGAAGGCTGGCATCTGGTCATCATGGCGGCCAGCGTGCTGGTGGTCCTGCCGTTGATGGGCTCCATCCACACGATGACGATGCACCAGACGCTGGCTGGAAACTTCGGCATGATTGCCCGCTGGCACATGCATCGCTTTCTGCTGCGCCATTCCATGACCTTTTTCGCCAATGAATTTGCGGGCCGTGTGTCCACGAAAGTCATGCAGACGGCGCTGTCCATTCGCGAAGTGGCGCTGAAGATCATCGACGTGTTCGTCTATGCCATCAGCTTCGTTTTCTCGATGCTGTTCATGGTTGCAGCAGCCGATTGGCGGCTGGTTATTCCACTGGTCGTGTGGCTGTCCACCTATATCGCGATCCTGACCTATTTCGTGCCGAAGCTTGGTCGCCTTGCCAGCGAGCAGGCGGATGCGCGCTCTTTGATGACGGGTCGTATCGTTGACAGTTACACCAATATCGCCACCATCAAGCTGTTTTCCCATGCGGGTCGTGAAGAGGTCTATGCGCGTGAAGGCATGAACGTGTTTCTGGACACCGTTCACCGTCAGATGCGCAAGATTTCCGCGTTCAACATCGCCATCGATATCAACAATGCGCTGGTCATGTTCTCGACTACGTCGCTCGGCCTTTATTTCTGGCTGACAGGGTCGGTTACCGTCGGCGCGCTGGCGGTTGCCATTGGTCTTTCCATGCGTGTCAACGGCATGTCGCAATGGATCATGTGGGAAGTCACGTCGCTGTTTGAAAACATCGGCACGGTCTATGACGGCATGAGCATGATGACCAAGCCGCATGACATCATCGACAGGGCAGACGCGCCAGAACTGTCAGCACCCAGGGGCGAGATACAGTTCGATGACATTCGTTTCCACTACGGCAAGAACAAGGGTGTCATCGAAGGACTTTCGCTTGATATCAAGCCGGGCGAAAAGGTCGGTCTTGTCGGTCGGTCAGGCGCGGGCAAGACGACGTTGATGAACCTGCTCTTGCGGTTCTACGATCTGGAATCCGGCAGGATTCTCATCGATGGGCAGGATATTTCCAGCGTATCTCAGGATAGTCTGCGCTCGTTGATCGGCGTGGTGACGCAGGATACCTCGCTGCTCCACCGCACGATCCGCGACAACATCGCCTATGGTCATCCCGGCGCAACCGATGAAGAGATCATCGCGGCGGCAAAACGTGCCAACGCCTGGGACTTCATTGAAACGCTGGTGGACATGCATGGTCGCCACGGGCTGGATGCGCAGGTTGGCGAACGCGGCGTGAAACTGTCGGGCGGCCAACGCCAGCGCATCTCGATTGCCCGCGTGTTCCTGAAAAACGCACCGATCCTCATTCTCGATGAGGCAACGTCGGCGCTGGACTCCGAGGTCGAGGCCGCCATTCAGGAAAACCTGTTTGCGCTGATGGAAGGCAAAACCGTCATCGCAATCGCCCACCGTCTGTCCACGCTGACGGAGATGGATCGCCTGATCATTCTCGATATGGGCAAGATCGTCGAGGCTGGGACGCATGGCGAACTGGTGGAGCAGGGCGGTATCTACGCCGATCTGTGGCTGCGTCAGTCAGGCGGTTTCATTGCGGAAGAAGAACCGGATATGAAGGTCGCAGGCGAGTAGGTTTCTGCCTTTCAATGGAGGGGCTTAGAGAAGTTTTCATTTCGTCATGCTCGGGCTTGTCCCGAGCATCTGCTGCGTTGCAATTTTGGATAGGTTGGCAGATCCTCAGGACAAGCCCGAGGATGACGTGGACAGAGTTTTTGCGTCAACGATCCACCTCCGCGAATACTGTGTCCATCCGCCCTACTGCATCTCATTACCAAAATATAATCCCACCGCCGCTTTGCGGTAACGCGGTTTCCACCTATACAAAATTCATGATCATCACCCGTATTGTTAGCTATTTCGAAAACTGGATCCAACCCTTCGCCCGCAAGGACGATCTGCGTCCGCCGGAAGATACTCTTGCGTTTATCTGGTTTTATCTCAGGCAAGCCAAAACACCGTTCTTCGCCATGCTTGTCTTGGGTGGCACGACAGCGGCTATCGAGGCGGCGTTGTTCTGGTTCGTAGGGCGGCTGGTGGATATTTTATCCACCGTCAAGCCGGGTGCCGGATGGGCCGGGCTGATTGCGGATCACGGCTATGAACTGATCGGTATGCTGTTCCTGATTGCCGTCGTGCGCTTCATTGTCACCATGATCACGGCGCTGGTGGATCAGCAGGTCATTACGCCCGGCTTTTACAATCTCGTGCGCTGGCAATCCTACATGCATGTGGCGCGGCAATCTCTGACCTTTTTCCAGAACGACTTTTCCGGTCGTATCGTCACCAAGGTCTGGTCCGGCGGGCAGGCGGCTGGCGATCTGGTGACGTCGCTGATGGAGAGCGTCTGGTTCGCCGGTATCTATTCGGTCTCGATGCTGTTTCTCATCGGTGGTCTGGACTGGCGTCTTGCCGTCGTGGTTCTTGTCTGGGTCGGCATATTCTCGCTGCTGGCACGCTATTTCGTGCCGCGCATCCGGAAACATTCCCGAGAGACGGCGGAAGCGGCCTCCATGTTGTCTGGCCGTATGGTCGATGCCTACAGCAATATCCAGACGTTGCGGCTTTTCGGACGTGACGACACCAATGATCGGTATATGCGGCAGGGCTTCGACACGTTCCAGAACACGACCATGATGTTTACACGCTTCGTAACCGGCGTGCGGGCTTCGATGGCTCTGCTATCAGGCATCATGATTACGTCTATGGCAGCACTGTGTATCGATCTATGGCTTTCCGGTAAAATCAGCTCCGGTGCCGTCGCCTTTACGCTTGCGCTGGTGCTGCGGTTGAACTTTCTGCTCGGTCGCCTGATGACACAGTTCAACGGGATCATGCGAAACTTCGGCACCGTACAGAACGCTGCGGAGTTGATTTCGCAACCCATCAATCTGGTCGACGTGCCCGGCGCCCCCGCCTTGGTCGTATCCAGACCCAGCATCCGCTATGAGGATGTCAGCTTCCATTATGGCCGCTCAAAGGGCGTCATCGATCATCTCAATCTTCACGTCGAGCCGGGTGAAAAGGTCGGGATCGTCGGACGCTCGGGAGCGGGAAAGTCTACGCTCGTCAATCTGTTGCTGCGGTTTTATGATGTCGAGAAGGGCCGTATCCTGATCGACGGGCAGGACATCGCCAAAGTTAGTCAGGAAACGCTGCGCGCCCATATCGGCATGGTGACGCAGGATACGTCGCTGCTGCATCGCTCCATCCGCGACAACATCATGTTCGGGCGGATGGACGCCAATGACGAACAGTTGCTTGAGGCTGTCCGGCGGGCCAAGGCGGATGATTTCATCGGCCAACTGGAAGACCAGCGTGGCCGAAAAGGGCTTGATGCCCATGTGGGCGAGCGCGGCGTGAAGCTTTCCGGCGGCCAGCGTCAGCGCATCGCCATTGCCCGTGTCATGCTGAAAGATGCGCCGATACTGGTGCTGGATGAAGCGACCTCGGCTCTCGATTCCGAAGTGGAAGCGGCCATTCAGAGCAATCTGGATGAGTTGATGCGCGGCAAGACCGTGCTGGCCATCGCACATCGCCTGTCTACCATCGCGGCGCTCGACCGTCTGATCGTCATGGATGCCGGGCGCATCGTGGAGCAGGGGACACATGGTCAGCTCGTTGCCAGTCGCGGGCTTTATTCAGAGCTTTGGGCGCGGCAGTCCGGCGGTTTTCTGTCTGCGGATGACGTTGCGCCGGTTTAAGGCGCGGCAATCACGAAGTCTGCGACCAGCCCGTAATGGTTGGAGCCGAGGCTATCAGGCAGACGCTCCATCTTCATCAACGTGGCAGGCTTTCTAGCGAAGATATGATCGATGGCGATGCCGAATTGACCCGCCTCTATCGGCCATGTTGCCGGTTCCCACGGCGCTTTTTTTAAATCGGTGGCCAGCAGGAAATCCTCCATGTCAGGTGCAATGCTGGCAGAGTTGAAATCACCGCCCAGGATCAGAGGTCCGGTGACCGACGAAAAGGCCGACCTGATGCGGCTCAACTCGTTGCGGTGATATTCATCGAAATATGGCTTTGCCAGATGGGCGGCCGCGAGCGTCAGCTTCACGCCGTCGAGATCGAGCGTCGCCATCCCGAAGCGGTCCCGGCTGACATAACTCAGGCTGCTGATGCGGGCGCCACCGAGCGGTCGCTTCGAAAGAATCAGCAGATCGCAGGATTGCGTCCCTTCACCACATCCCAGCCTGTATGGGTAGGTTTGCTGCAAGCGCGGCAGGACACTTGTCAGCGCGGCGGCTTCCATCACGTAAACGGCGTCGGCCTTCGAGGTTAGAATGGTGTCGGCGATTGATTCGGCATTGCGCGAATTTTCCATCAGCACATTGAAAGACAAGAGCCGGAAGGGTTTTGCGCCTGTCGGGACAAATGCGTCTGTTACGAATTCGCGATGCATATAAACGGCGTGTGCGCACAACATCAGAGCCCAGACCAGCAGCACAATGAAGACGCGCGAGTGGAGGACAAGAAGGCATAGCAACGCGAAGATTGCAGCAAGAACGGCAATGTGAAGCTGAAAGCTGTTGACGAAGGCCAACAGCCAGGAATCCATGAGATATCGGATACTTATGACCAGCAGCGCAAGGAAGAGCGCAGAAGCGGCGACGCAGGCGAGCCTAGCTTTCAAAATCAAAACCCCAGTTGTCGGCTCTCCCTTGCCGTGATTATCACGCGCCAATGTGCCGCACAATGTTGCAGGATGGACAGCTCTGTCGGAAAAGGCGCAGAAAAATGGCTCACAAGGCAGAATTACGGCAGCTTTGTGTGCTTTCCTCTTGCCAAGGTCCGGCATATTTTGCGATCAAGCAGAATAGGCGCGAATTTAATCGTCGCGCAGTGACCGAGACTTGGGGGATCGAGTTTGTCTTGGATCAAAACAGAGCTGGAGGACTCATGCGACTTTCAACAAAATCAGCGCAGAGGATGGTGTAGCGGTGAGTGAGCACGTTAATGATCATGACGCTACGGGTGAACCGACCCGTCGCGATTTTCTTTATCTGGTGACAGGTATGGCAGGCGTCGTTGGCGCCGGTGCCGCCGTATGGCCCTTCATCGACCAGATGCGCCCTGATGCGTCCACACTGGCGCTTGCCTCCATCGAGGTCAATGTGGCGAGTGTCGAGCCGGGCATGTCCCTGACAGTGAAGTGGCGCGGCAAGCCCATCTTCATTCGCAACCGCACCCAAAAAGAAATCGATGAAGCAAATGCGGTCAAACTGACGGATCTGAAAGATCCGGTTGCGCGCAATGCCAACCTCGATCCCGCAGCGCAGGCAACCGACGTCGATCGTTCCGCCGGTGCCGGCAAGGAAAACTGGATCGTGATGATTGGCTCCTGTACGCATCTTGGTTGTGTGCCGCTGGGTCAAGCCGGCGATTTCGGCGGGTGGTTCTGTCCCTGCCATGGCTCGCACTACGATACTGCGGGCCGCGTTCGCAAAGGTCCAGCGCCGGAAAACCTGCATATTCCGACCTTCGCATTTTCATCCGATACCGTGATCAAGATCGGATAAGGGGACATTTGAAATGAGTGGTCATTCCAGTTACCAGCCCTCGACCGGTATCGAAAGATGGGTCGATTCTCGCCTCCCGCTGCCACGTATGATTCATGACAGCTTCATATCCTATCCGGTGCCGCGCAATCTGAACTACGCCTACACGTTCGGTGCCATGCTTGCGGTCATGTTGATCGTGCAGATTTTGACGGGTGTCGTGCTGGCCATGCACTATGCCGCTGAAACGACGGTCGCCTTCAACTCCGTTGAAAAGATCATGCGTGACGTGAACCACGGCTGGCTGTTGCGTTACATGCACGCCAACGGTGCGTCGTTCTTCTTCATCGCGGTTTACCTGCACATCGCCCGTGGCCTCTATTACGGGTCTTACAAGGCTCCGCGCGAAATCCTCTGGATTCTCGGCTGCGTCATCTTCCTTCTGATGATGGCGACGGGCTTCATGGGTTACGTCCTGCCCTGGGGCCAGATGTCGTTCTGGGGTGCAACGGTTATCACCGGCTTCTTTACCGCGTTTCCGGGCGTCGGCGAGTGGATCCAGCAGTTCCTGCTTGGTGGCTTTGCCGTCGATCAGCCAACGCTGAACCGCTTCTTTGCGCTCCACTATCTTCTGCCCTTCATGATCGTGGGTGTCGTTATCCTCCACATCTGGGCACTGCACGTGACCGGCCAGACCAACCCGACCGGCGTTGAAGTGAAGACCAAGACGGATACCGTTCCGTTCACGCCCTATGCGACGTTGAAGGATGCGCTTGGCGTTTCCATCTTCCTGCTGTTCTACGCATACTTCGTGTTCTACATGCCGAACTTCCTCGGTCACCCCGATAACTACATCATGGCTGACGCGTTGAAGACACCTGCGCACATCGTGCCGGAATGGTACTTCCTGCCGTTTTACGCCATGTTGCGCGCTATCACCTTCAATGTCGGGCCGATTGATTCCAAGCTCGGCGGCGTTCTGGTGATGTTCGGTGCGATCGTCGTGCTGTTTTTCCTGCCTTGGTTGGACACATCGAAGGTTCGCTCTGCAGTCTACCGTCCATGGTACAAGATGTTCTTCGCGATTTTCGTTGTGAATTCCATCATGCTCGGCTGGCTGGGTTCGCGTCCTGCAGAGGGACTCTACGTTGCCCTGTCGCAGCTTGGAACGGTCTACTATTTCGGCTTCTTCCTGATCATCATGCCGCTTCTCGGTCTGTTTGAAACGCCAAGGCGTATTCCAAATTCCATCACCGAGGCTGTTCTGGAAAAGAATGGCAAGGCCGCTGCGGCCCCTGCGGCTGCGGTGAAGATATGAGTGCGAGAGGGACGATTACAATGAAAAAGCTTGTAACGAGCATCGCGCTTATCGCCGTCATGGGTGGTTTCGGTTCTGCCGTTTCGGCAGCGGAAGAAGCCCACGATCTCAAGGCACAGACCGAACATGCGATTGCGGGCGGGCACTTCCCCATTCTCAAGCCGAAAGAAGAAAAATGGTCTTTCGCAGGACCGTTCGGCAAATATGACAAGGGCCAGCTTCAGCGTGGATTGAAGATCTACAAGGAAGTCTGTTCCGCCTGCCATTCGATGAACCTCGTCTCCTTCCGAACACTGGAAGGCCTGGGGTACTCCGAAGATCAGGTTAAGGCCTTTGCTGCGGAATACGAAGTGCAGGATGGCCCGAACGCAGATGGCGAGATGTTCTCGCGCAAGGCCGTTCCGTCCGACCACTTCCCGTCGCCCTATCCAAATAAGGAAGCAGCTGCAGCGTCCAACGGTGGTGCTGCTCCTCCGGATATGTCGCTTCTGGCCAAGGCGCGTGGGATCGAGCGCGGCTTTCCGCAGTTCGTGTTCGATATGATCCCGTTCGTCGGTGGTTACCAGGAAGGTGGACCTGACTATATCCACGCCCTGCTGACTGGCTATCAGGATGCGCCAGCGGGCATCGAAGTTGCCGAAGGTACGCACTACAATCCGTATTTCGGAAGCGCGATCGCGCTAAAGATGGCGCCGCCGATCAGCAAGGATCAGGTGACCTATGATGACGGTACCCCGCAGACACTGGATCAGTATTCGCAGGACGTTGCCGCATTCCTGATGTGGGCTGCAGAGCCGCATCTGGAAGAGCGCAAGCGCACCGGCTTCATGGTCATGGTGTTTCTGTTGATCTTCACGGCACTGATCTACCTGACGAAAAAGTCTGTATATTCCCGAAAAGAACACTGATTGGTTCTATCCAATGCCTGATACCAGCCCTCACGGATGATCCGTGAGGGCTTTTTGTGGCCGGATGCAGCAACAGCGTTGGATGGCGCCATAACTTGACGACACTTCCCCGCATTTTCTGTTGGTTCGCATAGCTCGAGTTGATAAGGTCTCCAGACCTGCCAATCACTGACAAACCATCGGAAATTTCATGACTGTTATTGCTTCGGAGCTCTCTGCCGCCATTCGTTCGATTCCGGACTATCCGAAGCCTGGGATCATCTTCCGCGATATAACGACGCTTCTTGGTAATCCACGTGCGTTTCGTCGCGCGGTCGATGAGTTGGTCCAACCCTACGCAGGCACCAAGATCGACAAGATCGCAGGCATGGAGGCTCGTGGCTTCATTCTCGGCGGTGCGGTCGCGCACCAGCTTTCCGCCGGTTTTGTGCCGATCCGCAAAAAGGGTAAGCTACCGCACACAACCGTTCGCGTTGCCTACAGCCTGGAATATGGCGTGGATGAAATGGAGATGCATGTGGATGCCGTGCAGCCGGGCGAAAAAGTCATTCTGGTGGACGATCTGATTGCCACAGGTGGGACGGCGGAAGGTGCCGTCAAACTGCTGCGGCAGATGGGTGCGGACATCGTGTCCGCCTGCTTCGTCATCGACCTGCCGGATCTTGGCGGTCGCAAGAAGCTGGAAGATCTCGGTGTGGAAGTGCGCACGCTGGTGGAGTTTTCCGGGCACTGACCCTGGGAGCGCTTGATCATCCCCACACTCCATGCATTGAGCCTGTTGCGATCTGGCGCGAAGGCTCTTTTATCAATCGATTTCGGAGCTTCCATGAGCAATTTAAAGGATATCAGATCGAAGATTTTCCGATCGCTGTGGTATTTTTTAAAAAGGCCAGATCCTTGGGTCGATCTTTCGCTGCAAGGTCGAAAGGTCGTCGTCGTGGGGTCGGCTCCGCACTCGTCAATGCCCGTCGGTTTCGACCGGTCATATGCGACGATATCCGTCAATGCCTCGCAGATCGTCGCGAAAAAATGGGGCGTGGAAAAGCCTGACATCACGTTGATGACGTTCAACCAGATTGAAGGCACCAACACCAATGCAAAAGAGGTTCGCCGCGTCCTGAACGGGGAAAGCACCGGAAAGCTGTATGTGTTGCTGTGGCAGCATAGCAAAAGTCGGCTGAAGAGTGGACTTGGTCGCTTTAACTACAAATATGACGAGCTTCACATTGCGAGCCGCAATCCCCGTATTGCGCTCGTGCGAGCCATCACCGGCAAGGTGAATTTGGAGGTTGATCGTCAGGCCAAGTTTTCCAACGGCGTCATCGGCGTCATGCTGGCGCTTCAGAGTGGGGCGGAGGCCGTGGTGATCGCCGGAATCAATCCAGCCTCGAAGGGGCACATCTATAACGTCGAAAATCTGGACAGGGGTCATAGTGGACCTGACCTTGCCGCATTGATGGACATGCGGGCAAAGGGCCTGCCGGTCTACACAGCCGACCCTGCGGTGGCCGAAGCCACAGGACTTCCCTTATGGACGGGTCGCAACTGACCGTCCAACGGTCGATGCTGAGCCTACTCGAATTCCAGAACATTGCTCTCGAACGTCACCACCGGTTTGCCATGCTGGTTGACGCCTTCGTTGAGCGTCGTGTTCATATGCATGCCCGGCCGGGAGGCCAGCGGACGAGATGCCGTCATGGTGGTGAAATAGGTCACGTCATCTCCCGCATAGACAGGACGCAGCCATTTGAGATTGCGCAGCCCGGGCGACGGGCCGAGTTTGGGTGGCGCTATACCTTGTGCGTTAAGTCTTGCGACTTCCCTTGCCCAATAATCCAGAAAACATTTCATCCAGGACGCACTGGTCTGCCAGCCGGAGGCGCAAAGCCCTTCGAAGATCGAATTTTTTGCCGCGCCAGCATCCAGATGGAAGGGCTGCGGGTCGAATTTCTCGGCGTAGCGGATAATCGATTCCGCTGAGAAACGCACGGTGCCGAGCTCGATCCTGACATCACTCGGGTATAGCTCGATGAACCTCATGACGCGGCCTTCTCGATGCCTGTGGCCAACATGGCGTTCAGTTCCACCACGCAGACCGTTTCGCCGCGCTGGTTCTGCAACTCGTGACGCAGTTTGACGACACCCATCTCCGGCCGGGATCGGGACACGCGCTGCTCCAGCACTATCGATGTTCCGCTCAGTGTGTCCCCGGCAAGCACGGGCTTTTTCCATTCGACATAATCGACACCGAGGCCTGCCTGAGAGGGCGACTGGCCAAGGTAGCTGTCAACGGTCATGCGCATCAACATCCCGCATGTGTGCCAGCCGGAGGCTGCCAACCCGCCCAGAATGCTTGCCTTGCCCGCTTCTTCGGACATGTGCATGGGTTGCGGGTCGAATTCGTTAGCGAAGTCGATGACCTCATCTGCCGTTACCGTCTTGGGTCCAAGCGGGAAGCTCCTGCCTGGCGTGAAATCCTCGAACGCATATTTCACCGGCGAACTCCTCCTTCGCTGAGATGTGTGTGCAAACGTAGCGTAACTCTATCTTTTACGTAAAGGTAAAAGTGTTGGAAAAGCTGACCTCAAATGAAAAAGCCCGCGACGAAGCGCGGGCCTTTTCGTCCGATGGATGTCGGTTCAGGTGTTGAAACGGAAGTGAATGACGTCGCCGTCATGCACGACATATTCCTTGCCTTCGTCACGGCCCTTACCGGCTTCCTTGGCGCCGACTTCACCCTTGAAGGCTACGTAGTCGTCATAGGCAATGGTGAAGGCGCGGATGAAGCCGCGTTCGAAATCCGTGTGGATGACGCCAGCGGCACCCGGTGCCTTGGTGCCGCGCACGATCGTCCATGCGCGCGTTTCCTTGGGGCCGACGGTGAAATAGGTGATAAGGTCGAGCAACTGGTAGCCCGCGCGGATGAGGCGGTCGAGGCCGGCTTCTTCCAGACCCAGAGCTGACAAGAATTCCTTGGACTCTTCTTCAGGAAGCTGCGCGACTTCGGATTCGATGGCTGCAGAAATGATCACGCATTCCGCACCCTGTGCCTTTGCCATATCGGCTACGGCCTTGGTGTGCTCGTTGCCATCCACGGCATCGGCTTCCGCCACGTTGCAGACGTAAAGAACGGGATGGGAGGTCAGAAGGTTCAGACCCTTCAGCACTTCGATCTCGTCATCTGCAAGTGTCTTCAACAGCAAGCGCGCAGGCTTGCCCTCGTTCAAAAGCTTGATGACCGCTTCCATGACAGGCAGCTGCGCCAGCGAATCCTTGTCCTTGGAAGAGGCGCGCTTGCGAGTCTGTTCGACACGGCGCTCAAGGCTCTCCAGATCAGCCAGCATCAGTTCGGTTTCGATCGTATCGGCATCGCCAACCGGGTTGATGCGGCCTTCGACGTGGGTGATATCGTCATCTTCGAAGCAGCGCAGAACGTGGACGACGGCGTCGACTTCGCGGATGTTGGCGAGGAACTTGTTGCCAAGACCTTCACCCTTGGAGGCGCCGCGCACCAGACCGGCGATATCCACGAAGGAAATGCGGGTGGGGATGATTTCCTTGGAACCGGCAATGTCGGCCAGCACCTTCATGCGTGGGTCCGGAACGGCCACTTCGCCGGTGTTGGGCTCGATTGTGCAGAAAGGATAGTTTGCCGCCTGAGCCGCCGCTGTCTTCGTCAGCGCGTTGAAGAGTGTGGACTTGCCGACATTGGGCAAACCGACGATACCGCATTTAAAGCCCATGGCTTGAACCTGCCTCTATCTAAAGAATTCCGTTAGCGAGCCTTTTGCGGAAAGGGTCGGGCAAGGTCAAGCCTTGTTGCTGCAAACCATCAGGATTCCCCGCAAATGAAGCGGTTTATACCGTCGTCTGACCCGTGCCGAACCAAGCTGAAATTAAAGACCAGCCGCCATAGATGATCGCCACGCTCGTCAGTACGGAGAGGATGGCAAGCACAAGACCCGTCAAAACAGCGAGATCATCTCGTTGGGCCAAGCCAAGCGCGATGGCCAGGACCGCGAGACCCGGAAGCATGTTGCCGAAGGGAATAGGCAGCGCGATCAGCACAGCCATCAGAAAAATCACGATACCAATCGAGACATGCCCCAGATATTTCGCCAGTACATGGCCGCGTGGGCGGAGCAATGCTTCCAGCTTCGCCAGACGCGGTGCTGCCTTGTCCGCCGTCATTTGGATGATCGATCGCGATACCGAAAGGCGGCCTAGAAAACCGGGCAGCTTCAGCGTCCGCGAGCCAAACACGATCTGGAGCGACAGGATGGCCAGCGCCGTACCGAAGATCATCCCGGCGGGAATGCCGGGCGTGGGGATTATAGCGGGAATGGCAAAGACGACGAGCACGAAGGCGATGGCCTGATCGCCAAGCTTGTCGAGCAGGGCCTCCAAAGTGATCTTATCGGGCAAACCTTCCGGCAGGCGCTTCAACGCGGCCGCCATGGTCTGATGGTGCGACGCCTCATCCATGCGACGTGGTTTCTGGCTGTGAAGAGACCGACCGGGGAAACGCGTTTGATTTTATCATCAGCGTGAAATGGGGATGCGGGACGAAGTTTCAAGCAGCAAAACGCAGGCGTGCTGCCATCTCAATCCTTCTTGCCGAACATCCGTTTCAGCATCTCGGCCATCGGTCCTGTTTCAGGAAGCTTCTTCGGTTGGGCCGAATTGCGGGCCTGATGGATGTGCGATTGCGCGGCGGGCTTTGCCGGGGCTGACGCTTTTTTCTCTTCCGATTTTACACCCACGGCCAGTGCGAGCTTATTCATCAATTGCGAATCGTCGCCCTTGATTAGCATGTCGGAGTTGTCGGCGATGGCGTCGATCAATGGTTCCAGCCAGACTTTGTCGCTTTTGGAAAAATCACCGAGCACATGGCCATTCACACGTTCCTTGTCTCCGGGATGGCCAATGCCGAGGCGCAGGCGACGATAGTCCTTACCGCAATGGGCATCGATGGATTTCAACCCGTTATGACCGCCATGGCCGCCGCCGGTCTTGATGCGGGCGCGACCGGCGACAAGATCCAGCTCATCATGGATGGCGATGATGTCTGAGATTTTTACCTTGTAGAAGCGCATGGCTTCGCCAACGGCTTCGCCGGATAGGTTCATGAACGTCAGCGGCTTTATCAGCAGCACTTTCTCACCGGCAATTTCCCCCTCGGAAATCTCGGCCTTGAACTTCTTCGACCAGGGGGAAAAAGAGGGCAGGCGCTGCAGGGCATCGACAGCCATGAAGCCGATATTGTGCCGGTTGCTCGCATATTGCGTGCCGGGGTTGCCAAGGCCTGCAATGATGATCATGGACGTTTCCGCTTTGGTTCGATGGACGATTGCCCTTCACCACCGAAAAAACAGGCGGGTGTCAACTTTTTTGTCTGCGGCTTCAAGCTCAAGGCCAAATAACGAGCTCGTATTTCTCATAAATACGTCGCTGGCTTCCGTCCGCGATGAGTTCGTCAAGCACGCTCTGCATTTTTTGGATCATGCTATCCGGGACTGAAGCGTGGCAGGCCATTCCCAGGGACTGATGGGTTAACGTGATGACCTCCACGAACTCGCCCGGTGGCAGGGTCTTCAGGGCGCTTTCTGACAAGGGCATAAGATCAATCCGCCCTGCGGTGAGTTTCGCCAGCGTCTTGTCGAAGTCAGCGCTGAGTTCGATGCGCGGAAAACCGAGCGATTTCAACGTCGTCTCGGTATAATCGTTTCGCTGCGTTCCCACCGTATAGGCCTTGGCGTCCTCTAGCGTTTTGATACCAAGAAAAGCGATGCTGCGTGCAACGAGGATATTCCGGTCGGTATGAATGGGGGACACCCATTTGAAGGGATGTTCACGCTGAGCGGTGCGGGCGGCTGCGACGACACAATGCATGGGCTCGGTCTCTGCCAGTGCCAGCGCTCGTGCCCACGGCAGGATCGTCGCTTCATAATCGATGTGCGCGCGTTCCAATATGATCTTGAGCTGATCCATATAGACGCCGGTCGGCTGACCTTCGGCGTCGCGAAAATTGTAAGGTGGATATTCCTCGGTGGAGATGTAGAGGCGTTCAGCCGCAGCTGGCATTGCCACGGTCAACATCGTCAATGCCAGTAGAGTTCGCCACATCGACATCCATCCTCCCCGATGACGTTATGTCCCGACTTTCGCCATTGGCTGCTCGAAAGCTGCGATATATGCGCTGACCGGTTGCGGTCTGGCGAACAGATATCCCTGTCCGCAATCGACACCGATCTCCTTCAGCATCGCTTCCTGCTCGCGGGTTTCAATGCCCTCGGCAATCACGATACAGTTCATCTTGTGCGAAATCGCGCTGATCCCTTCCACAAGCATGCGACTTCGATGACTGATCTCCGGCACTTCATCGCGTATCGAGCGCGTGAAGGACTGGTCGATCTTGACGATATCGATCGGGAAGCGGTTGAGATAGCTCAGCGAAGAATAGCCTGTGCCGAAGTCATCGAGCGCGATACGGCATCCGAGTTCCCGTATGGCACTCAGGACGGCGCGGACTTGCGGATCATCGTGCATCAAAACCGCCTCGGTGATTTCCACCACCAGCCGACTGGGGACGATACGATGGCGATATAGCAGACCTGCAATCCGTGTCGGTAGGCCAGGCTCGAACTGCATGGCAGAAAAATTCACCGCCACATAGACATTCTCCAGTCCGGGCAGTTTGGAAAGCGCGGCCAGATTGCGGATGGAGTGGTCGAGAATGGCGTTGCCGATGCGCTGTATCGTGCCGTTTTCCTCGGCGACGTTGATGATGGTGGCAGGCGGCAAAATACCCTTACGCGGGTGGTTGAGCCGCATCAATGCTTCGAAACCAACCGTTTTGCCATTCCGCAGGTTCTGGATCGGCTGAAAGTGAGCTTCGAGCCAGTCGGCTTCCAAAGCCTGCTCAATGTCCTGTTCGATTTCTGCCCGTTCCCGCGCCTCGTTCATGATGGCCGGGTCGAACATCTGAGCACCGTTCTTGCCCGCACGCTTTTTGTTGTACATGGCCAGATCGGAATTCTGCAGAAGTTCGGATGCCGTTTTTGCATGGGTTGGATAGAGCGCCAGGCCGATGCTTGCGCTCAGACGGACACTGTGGCCTGCGGCATCGAGTGGTTTTTCGAAAATCGCGCAGATTTCATCGCAGATCTGGGTGGCGCGAAGTTCCGTGGTTGGCCCTGCCAGCAGAATGGCAAACTCGTCGCCACCAAGGCGAGAGGCGCTGTCGAGCGGCGTCAGCAGGCTTTTCAGGCGCTCCACGAATGTCTTGAGAACCGCGTCTCCGGCAGCGTGGCCGAGATTGTCATTGATGATCTTGAACCGGTCCAGATCGATGAAGAGGCAAGCGAGCTCGGTGCCGTTTCTATCAGCCTCAAGGATTTTCTCGTCCAGAATAGCTTCGAAACCCTGACGGTTGAACAGACCGGTCAAGTGGTCGGTGATGGCTTGCAGCCTGTTGCGGTGCTCGGAACGGCGAAGCTCCGTGACGTCGGTCATAACGCTCAGGCTTCCGGCGCGGTGATGGCCATCATCAAGGCTCAAGGACTTCTCGGCGATCAGCACGTCCATGAGACGTCCATCGCTGCACAGGAAGCGAACCGTCAGGTCGGAGCTACCGGCCATCCCCTCGCCATCATCGTCCTGATGCTTGCGCAGGACAAAATGGGCACGGTCTTCAGGCGTGATCAGATCGGCAAAGCCGCGACCCAGAACCTCGTCGCGATTGTAGCCTGTTGCCTCAACCCAATAATCGCTGACGGCCGCGATACGGTCTGCGGGGTCGAGGGAGAACAGCATCGCTGGCGTGTGATTGTAAATCTCGGTGGTGCGCCTGTGCGCTTTCTTGATTTCCTGCTCTTCGCGATCCAGCTGAATCTGCATCTCGTTGAAGCTTTTCGCCAGTCGGCCCATTTCGTCTGTTGAACGCCAATCGACATGGTGACGAGAGCCGAGCCGGCGCGTCGCCTCGATAGCAGCGGTCAGCCGCGCCAATGGCTTCATCACCATCAGTCGGTTGCCGATGATGGCGGCGGCAAAAATGGTGAGGATGGCCACGATGAAAATCGAGATGGCCGCAAGCTCGATGCTGCTCAGCGAGTTGAGCAGACCGACATTCTGAAAAAACACCGTGATTGTGCCAACCTTGGTGTCTCCGTCGAGGTTTTTGTAGGTGATATCGCGGGTGATCGATGACGTATCATTCGACGGATTGCGGCCCGCGGTCTGGGTAATGTCGAGTTGGCCAAATGTGTCGCGCACCTTGACCATGTAAACCGCAGGGTCTGTGACAAGTGTGCCGGTGATCTGATTGATACTGTCGTCATCGAGATCCCACAAGGGACGACCAAGTGCCTGAGAATTTGCGACAAGCAGGATCTCAAGGCGGTCTTCCTGACTGGCAATGGATTCATGGTAGGAGAGCATCAGAAGAATGGAGAAAAGCGGAACAACCAGTGCCAGGAGCGCGCCGGAAACAATTGCGATAAAGCGGCTTTCTACGGAGTGCGTCATCTGATGATACTATCGTCCCTTGCCTCTAAAGCCTTTGTCGCGCCAATTTCCCATCCCACGCGATAAAAAGTCTCATTCTGAAACACATGCGGTTTTCATATTTGAATGATGCAGGACGGTTTCCCGAACGTGCGAATGCTTAAGGCCTAAACCTAAAGTTTTGACTTATCGTTTCCGGGAATGATTAATCGTTGCTAAACAACAGACGGTGTCTGTTCGGCTGGCGCGAAGGCAGCATAAAAAATGCCCCGCATCTTTCGATGCGAGGCATTGATAACAGCACTTGCCGAATAAATTATTCGGACTTGTCTTCTGCTTCTTCTTCCGTCACGACGGTCTCTTCGACTTCGTCAACGATCGCAACAACTGGTGGTACGATGGTTGCGATTGTGAAGTCGCGGTCCGTGATGACAGGAGCAACGTTCTTCGGCAGGGTGACCTGCGAGATGTGAACGCTGTCGCCAATCTTGAGGCCGTCGAGGTCAACGGTGATCGCATCAGGAATGTCGTTGGCCGGCACGTGGGCTTCGATAGTGTGACGAACGATGTTGAGAACGCCGCCCTGCTTGATGTCCGACTTGTCTTCATTGATGAAGTGAACCGGAATTTCAACGGTAACCTGCGAGTTGCCGGAGATGCGCAGGAAGTCTACGTGCACCATGAAATCGCGGACTGGGTCACGCTGGTAGTCCTTCGGCAGAACCTTGTACTTCTTGCCGTCGACGTTGATTGTCGCCACAGTCGTCATGAAACCGCCAGACTGGACGCGCTTCGTGACTTCGTTGGTCGAAATCGAGATAGAAATCGGGGCTTGCTTGTCACCATAGATGACAGCAGGAATCAAACCGTTGCGACGTAGTTCACGAGAGGACCCCTTACCAACTCGTTCGCGCGCTTCGGCCTTGAGCTCATAAGTCTCTTTGCTCATGGCATAATCCTTTTATGTTGTCTGGAGAGTTCAATCCGACGTATCTGACTGAACTGGAGAAGACTTTAGAAAAGCCGTCTCGCCCGCGTTGCCTCCAAGGGTGTCTACACGGTTGCGGGCGCTATAATATAAAGGGCGCGGAAAGGCAAGCGTGGCAGGCCATCGAGCATCAATCTCTTGTGCTCGCGCCTGGATTTTCTCTCGCCAAAGCCGCCTCTATCGTGAGACGCTTATTTTAACACTTGCTTATCTATGTCGGTAAACGCGGTGAAAACGAGATTGCACGTACAGTCTGAAACACCTCAACAGCTGCGTGACATCGATGGATCGAATTCTGACTTGCCTGGCCGTAGATCATGACATTCGCTACACGATAGCATCCATCACCATTTGTGTGCTGGGGAGCTTCCTGACCATGCGTCTGTTCGCTCGATCACGCCATTCCCAGGCTATTCAACGAGCGAACTGGTTGTTTCTTGCCGGCATGATTGGCGGCACGACCATCTGGACCACGCATTTCATAGCCATGCTGGGTTATCAGGCCCCAGGCAATGTCGGGTTCCTTCCAGGGTTCACCGGCCTGTCCTTCATCATCTCCGTCGTTGCGACAATGGCGGGATTTGCCATTGCCACCTATGGCGGCAACACGCTGCTGGCCGAAGGTGGCGGACTTGTCGTCGGTCTCGGCATAGCCTGCATGCATTACACCGGCATGGCTGCTTACACCGTTCAAGGATCATTGGTCTGGAACCCGGTCTATGTCGTCGCTTCCATGGTCTTTGGTGGAGTATTCGGCATGCTGGCAACCAACCGGATCGTTCGTCCGGTGAACTGGTTCTGCAAATATAGCGGTACCACCTTTCTCGTGCTGGCCATCGCCCTGACGCACTTTACGGCCATGGCCGCATTTTCGGTGTCCTTCAATCCGACCAAGATGATCGCCGCATCGCTGGTTTCGCCAAGCCTTTTGGGCGGTGGCGCAATCGTCATCACCTTTGTTCTGCTCGCCTTCGGACTGTCAACATATGTGATCGATTCTCAGGCCAGTCTCCAGGCCGTTGAGCGGTATCGTCATTTGTCCCTGCACGATGCGCTGACCGGTATTCCCAACCGTGCGGCATTCCATGAACATTTACAGGCACTTTTGTTGCGCAGCGCCGATCCCACGGCCCGCATCGCGCTGCTCGCTTTCGATCTCAATCGTTTCAAGGAAATCAACGACGTTCATGGTCATGGGGCCGGGGACGCCGTTCTGCGCGCGCTGGCGGATCGCATCAGTTCCGTTCTGAAGCCTGGCGAATTCGTTGCCCGCGTGGGCGGCGATGAGTTCGCCGCCGTTTTGCATCGCTACTACTCGCGCGCCGATGGTCTTGAATTTGCCAATCGGCTTTTACAGGAAATCATCAAGCCAATCGAGTGGAACGAGACCGTTTTGTCGGTTGGAGCGAGCATTGGCATTGCGGTTGGCAGTTCCGGCACGAAAAATGCCGATATTCTGGTTTCACACGCGGATGTGGCCATGTATCGGGCCAAGAGCGATGTCAGCGGCACGATTTGCTTTTACGACAAGTCGATGGACGAAGCCGCACGCGTGCGCAATGCTCTGGCTGTCAGCATGCGCTCCGGGCTGACGGAAGGGGCTTTCGAGCTGTACTTTCAGCAGCAGAACGATACGACCAGCGGCGCAATCGTCGGGTTCGAAGTGCTGCTGCGCTGGAACCATCCGGAGCGTGGCATGATCTCGCCTGCCGAATTCATTCCCATCGCAGAGCAGACCGGCTTCATCATCGAAATGGGCGAGTGGGTTTTGCGCGAGGCGTGTCTCCACGCGGTGCGCTGGAAAAACCCGTTGAGCATCGCCGTCAACGTCGCGCCACTGCAGCTTTCCGATTCCGATTTCGTCAAGAAAGTGCAGCGCATCCTGAACGAAAGCGGACTGGAACCGAACCGTCTGGAATTGGAAATCACCGAGAGCGGTATCATCGCGGACCATCGTCATGCGCTGGTGACGATCCGCCGGTTGAAATCGCTCGGTGTGCGCATCGCCATGGATGATTACGGCACGGGTTACTCGTCGCTCTCGACGTTGCAGAGCTTCCCGTTCGACAAGATCAAGATCGACCGTGGTTTCGTGGAAGGGCTGGGAACCAATATCCAGTCTCAGGCCATCGTTCGCTCCACGCTCATCCTTGCCAACAGTCTCAATATCCCAGTTCTGGCAGAAGGTGTGGAAACACAGGCTCACCTGGAGTTCCTGCGCAGAGAAGGGTGCCAGCACGTTCAGGGCTATTACTATGGACGTCCGGGACCGGCCATTACCATCGACGCCATTGTCAACTGGATGCCGGACGCCGACAAACCCAATGACGGCGATGTCCTGTCATTGGCGAGCTGATCCTTTGCAAGCCGATAACGCTTTTTTTGATTGAAACAGACCCGCAACAGGCGCACCATCCCGGTAAATCTCGGGAGGAGATCATGTCTGTCAGCACGGCCCATGCGGACCATGTATATCAAAGTGCCAACCAGCCGTCGGCGGCGGCCAGTTCGCCCATCATCGCTTCGTGGCGTCGGTGCATGACCATGCACCATCTGGCGCCGGAAAAAGGCAGCGAGCCGATTTTTCTTGCCGATGCCGAATTTCACAGAGCCCGGGAAATCTCCGCCAGACTGATTGCGGAAAGCGCCGACGAGCTCGACCGCATTTTTCTGAGTGTCGGCAAGGCCGGCTGCTGTCTGCTGCTGACCGATGCCGATGGGGTGGCGCTGGAGCGTCGGGGTGCCGCAACAGACGATCAGGATTTTCGCCAGCTCGGCCTCTGGTCGGGTGCGGTCTGGAGTGAAGCGAGTGTCGGGACCAACGGCATCGGCACTGCCCTTGCCGATGAACGCTCCGTGACCATCTACCGCGACCAGCACTTCTTCTCGTCCAATATCAGTCTCTGCTGCACGACTGCCCCCATTCGCGATCACATGGGGCAGGTGACCGGTGCGCTGGATATTTCCACTTGCCGTGATGACGTCAACGAACTGACATTCTCCATATTGACGCAGGCGGTGCGGGATGCAGCCCAGCGCATCGAGGGTAATCTGTTCCGGCGGGCTTTCCCCGGCGCGCGCATTCTGATGCTGCCATCTGGAAACTCTACATCGCTGTCCCTTCTGGCTGTCGATCAGGATGACATCATTCTTGGCGCAACGCGCGCAGCCCGGCTGGCACTGCGTCTCGATGACATCAGGCTCGCAGCAGGAATTCCCGCATCCGACGCCTTGCGGGAGGAGCGGCATGACCAAGGTGCCGAGCTTGCCGATGCGGAACGGGCTGCGCTTCGACGTGTCCTGTCCCGTGCCAACGGTAATATCACGCAGGCCGCGTCTCTCTTGGGCATCAGTCGCGCCACGCTGTACCGCAAGATGAAGAAGCTTTCTGTTCACTGACGCTCAGATCATATTGTCGAATTGCGCTGTCGCAGATGTGAAACACTGTGCAGTGCGGTATGTGATGCCGCCTCTTTGATTTGCGCATTTGAGCGCCCACCTTCCTGTCACGCGATCAGATACGGATCGCATTTCATCAGGGAGGATGAACTCATGAATATTCAGGTCCAACAAAAGGCCGGTGAGACCCCGTTCAAGCTTAAATACGGCAATTACGTCGGTGGCCAATGGATAGAGCCCAAATCCGGTCGCTATATGGAAAATCTCTCTCCTGTCACAGGGCAGAAGATTTGTGACGTGCCTCGTTCCGACGCCAGCGATATCGAGTTTGCTCTCGACGCTGCTCACAAGGCCCGCGCGGCCTGGGGTCAGACCAGCGCCACGGAACGCTCCAACATTCTCTTGAAAATCGCTCAGCGCATCGAAGACAATCTCGAGCTTATCGCGCGCGCAGAGACATGGGATAACGGCAAGCCGTTGCGTGAAACCACCAATGCCGACATTCCGCTCGCAATCGACCACTTCCGTTATTTCGCCGGTTGCATTCGCGCCCAGGAAGGCTCGATCGGCCAGATCGACAACGACACTGTTGCCTATCATTTCCATGAGCCGCTGGGTGTCGTCGGGCAGATCATTCCCTGGAACTTTCCGATCCTGATGGCGACGTGGAAGCTTGCACCAGCGCTTGCTGCCGGAAATTGCGTGGTGCTGAAGCCTGCGGAGCAGACGCCTGCATCCATTCTGCTGGTCATGGAACTGATCGAGGATCTGCTGCCACCCGGTGTCGTCAACATCGTCAACGGTCTTGGTGTCGAGGCTGGCAAGCCGCTTGCGCAGAGCAATCGCATCGCCAAGATCGCCTTCACTGGCTCGACTTCAGTCGGCAAGGAGATCATGCGTTATGCTGCTGACAACGTGACGAACATCACGCTGGAACTGGGCGGCAAGTCTCCGAACATTTTCTTTGCCGATGTGATGAACGAGGACGATGCGTTCCTCGACAAGGCGCTCGAAGGCTTTGCGATGTTCGCGCTCAACCAGGGCGAGGTGTGCACATGCCCATCCCGCGCGTTGGTGCATGAGTCGATCTATGATCGCTTCATGGAAAAGGCGATCAAGCGTGTCGAAGCGATCAGCCAGGACGATCCGCTCAATGCATCGACCATGATCGGCGCTCAGGCTTCGCAGGAGCAGTTCGACAAGATCATGAGCTATCTCGAGATCGGCAAAAAGGAAGGTGCGAAAGTATTGACCGGCGGCGACAAGAAATCTCTTTCCGGCAATCTGAAAGACGGTTTCTATATCCAGCCGACGGTCTTTGAAGGCAACAACAAGATGCGCGTGTTCCAGGAGGAAATCTTCGGACCGGTCGTGTCGGTCACGACCTTCAAGACCGTGGAAGAAGCCATCGAAATCGCCAACGATACGGTCTATGGCCTCGGTGCGGGTGTCTGGAGCCGCGATACCAACCTTGCCTACAGGGCAGGGCGGGGCATAGAAGCGGGCCGTGTCTGGACCAATTGCTACCACGCCTATCCAGCCGGTGCCGCCTTCGGCGGTTACAAGCAATCTGGTATCGGTCGCGAAACGCACAAGATGATGCTGGATCACTACCAGCAGACCAAGAACCTGCTGGTTTCCTACAGCCCCAACAAGCTCGGCTTCTTCTGAGCAGAAACCGACTGAGCTGCGACAGTTGAAATCAAAAAAGCCGGAGTTCGATGCTCCGGCTTTTTTCTATCTCTGTCTTCGAATGCAATAGTCAGTCGAAAAGACCGGAAACCGATTGCTCGAGCGAGGTACGGTTGATGGCTTCGCCAAGCAGGGCAGCGGTCGTGATGACCCGGATGTTCGGGGCAGACTGCACGCTTGTGGTGGGTTGAATGCTGTCGGTAATGACGAGTTCGCGCAGCTTTGAGGATGCGATGCGCGCGACGGCACCGCCGGACAGAACGCCGTGGGTGATATAGGCCGTGACGCTGGTTGCGCCATTTTTCAGCAGCGCTTCAGCGGCATTGCACAGCGTGCCGCCGGAATCGACGATATCATCGACAAGAATGCAGTCCTTGCCAGCGACGTCACCGATGATGTTCATGACTTCGGATTCACCGGGACGCTCACGACGCTTGTCGACGATGGCGAGCAGACAGTCCAGACGCTTTGCCAGAGAACGGGCGCGCACCACGCCACCGACATCCGGTGAAACGACCATCAGATTCGCGAGGTCGTAATGTTCCTTCACATCGCGCGCCAGGATTGGCATGGCGATGAGGGTGTCGGTCGGAATATCGAAGAAGCCCTGGATTTGACCGGCGTGAAGATCAAGCGTCAGAACGCGGTCCGCACCGGCTTCGGTAATAAGGTTGGCAACGAGCTTGGCCGAGATCGGTGTGCGCGGTCCGGCTTTGCGGTCCTGGCGGGCGTAACCGAAATAGGGGAGGACGGCGGTGATGCGACGTGCCGAGGACCGACGCATGGCGTCGATCATGATCAGCAGTTCCATCAGATGGTCATTGGCCGGGAAAGATGTCGGCTGGACGATGAAGATGTCTTCGCCGCGCACGTTTTCGCTGATTTCTACGAAAATTTCCTGATCGGCAAACCGCCTCACAGTCGCATTTCCCAGGGGAACATTAAGATACTTGCAGATCGCTTCGGCCAGATGCCGGTTCGAATTGCCTGCGAAAACCTTCATTGTTGCCGCCTGTTTCAATGCCATCGCCTGAGATCCGACAAAGAGGTTACTCTCTGTGGTCCGTGCGTCGTTCAACGGGGAGGAATACCCGACCGGAAGGGTGTCGGACACGCCGTTTTGCCATGGGCGCCTTAATAGCGGGGTTGCCCGTGAATGCAAGAGGTCAGAAGGTGATACCCTTAATTTTCATGAAAACTTTGTGACTTAGCCGGTATCAACAGGTTTCATCCACAATTCCAGCGGGTTTATCCCCGCTGCGACTGTTTCCAGGACTGGTAGTCGTTGAGCGTTTTGGCAGCGATCTTCTGCATGGCCGCATCGGTGACGGCAGACCAGGGGTCGCTGCCGCGCGCGGGGACCGTTTCCTGCCCCTGCAAGCGGTGAAGCCTTGCGCCATTGGCATCCAGCACATCCCAGACATAGACGATGGTGATATTTCCACCATCCGCGAAAGCGGACAAATATCCCTTGAGGATATTTTCTGCCGTCGTGTCACTCGACGGGCGAATGGTCAGGCCCTTCGCCCGTGCTTCAGCACCGAGTTGACGCGACAGTGGCGTCACCGCCTGAACGGGCGCGCCAATAATGGGCAGGAAACGAATAGTGCCGGACGACGAGCCGGAGGGCAGGGAGGCGGTCTGTGTCTGCGGCTGTGTTTGTGTCTGGGGCTGCGCCGTCTGTTGCGCCACCGGTTCGCCGAACTGGGCGCCGCTCGTCATCGCCTGCGCTTGAGCCTGACGGGTATTTTGCGGCGCATAGGCGGGGACCCGGGACGAAACGCCACTGGGAGATCGATCTGCGGCTGCGGCCATCTGATCCAGATCGCCTTGATTGACCGGGGTTGTCTGCGTGTTGCTGTGGCCGACATCGACCTGCGGTGTCAGGGCATCTGTCGTATTGCAGGCCGAAAGCGCCAGGGCAAGGCTTGGGATTGCTATCACCAGCCCTAGCCGCCGCATGCCGTATATCCCCTCATGAAAATGCTCCGTCGTTCCCTGATTATGACAATGTAAGGTTCGACCTTGGCGCGAGTCAAATCGCGATCAGACCGTCAGTAAATCAAGGCTGTGACGAGACAGGGATTCCGGTGCACCCTCGGTCGTGAGGTAGGTTTGACCCAGCGTCATGGCGAAGCCTGAGTCGCTGTCCATGATGATCATGTGCACGAAGAGCGTCATGTTGGGCAGAATTTCCTGCGTGTTGCCCGCATAGAACATCTGATGCTCCATCCATGATGGCGAGAAACGCGCGCCCAGCGAATAGCCGCAGGCATTGAGGCGATGACGCGTCAGGCCACGCTCGTCCATGATGCGGGCGTGAACGTCGAAGACATCGCCGAACGTGTTGCCGGGGCGCAGAACGTCTTCGATGGCGCGGATGTTTTCGGCACTGGCATTGTAAAGCTCCTTCTGGCGGAACTCGACCTCCCCGATGACGACTGTGCGCATCATGGCGGCGTGGTAGTGGGCGCTGACCCCCGCCCATTCCAGCGTCAACTGATCCTTCGGGTCCAGCGTGCGACGACCGGCCTTGTAACGGCACAACATAGCATCGGGGCCAGAACCGATGATGAACTCATTGGCGGGGTAATCGCCGCCGCCGGCAAAAACCGCGCCTTGCATGGCTGCAAGAATATCGGCCTCGTTGGCGCCAGGCGCGATGATCTTGAGCGCTGCATCCAGCGCATCATCCGCCAGTTCGCCAGCGCGTCTGGCATAGGCGACCTCAGCGGGGCTCTTGACGAGACGAAGCCCGCTGACGACGGCTGACGAATCGATGATCTGGCAGAAGCTGGACAACTGGTTGTCGAGCAGGCGGGCAACCCGTCCCGTCATGCCGTGGGTATCGAACTCGATGCCGATCCGGCAGCCGAGCAGATCCATGTCGCTCAGCAGGTTTTTCAGATCCAGCGTCGGATCGGCGTTGAGGCGATCCACCCAGATGACGATGTCTTCGATATTGGATGTCTGGCGTGCCTGGCGCAAATCGGCCGAGCGGGTCAGAAGCGTCATGGTGCCATCGGCCTTGACGATCAGAGTCTGGAAAAAGCAATAGCCGAATGTGTCATATCCGGTCAGCCAGTACATGCTTTCCTGAGCAAACAACAAGATAGCATCCAGCTTGTCTTCCGCCATCTTGTCGGTCAGGCGGGTGCGGCGTGCCTCGAATTCGGCGGCGTCGAAATGCAAGGCCATATCAGTTCTCCAGAATTGCTATTGCTGAAATCTGCCGACCGTAATCCGGTTCCCGATTATGTGTGGTGCGGCGGAAAGAATAGAAGCTGTCATCATCAGGGTAGGTGCAGATACCCAGATTTTCTGCCGTCACACCCGCTGTAATCAAACGGTCCACCGTCAGTTGCTTCAGATCGAACAGGGCATGACCTGCATTGGGCGAGGGCGATAAATAGGCGGCGTGAGCAGGGTTCATCTCTTTCAGGCTTTCGACCCGCTCTGGCCCGACTTCGTAATTTTCCTGACTGATCGATGGGCCGAGGCTGGCAACGATGCGCTCGCGGCTGGCACCCAGCGATATCATCGCGTCGATGGTGTTTTCGAGAACACCGGAGACGGCACCCTTCCAGCCTGCATGGGCAGCACCGATGACGCCCGCTTGCGCATCCGCAAACAGAATAGGACCGCAATCTGCAGCGAGAACGCCAAGGATGATGCCTGACGTGGCGGTGACCATGGCGTCTGCCTGCGGTCTGTCCCCGTCATATGTGTCATCGATAACGATGACGTCGGGAGAGTGTACCTGATGCACGGTCGCCAGTTTCTCCACTGGCAGACCGAACCATGCGGCAACGCGGCGTCTGTTTTCCAGAACGGCTTGGCGGTCATCCTGTGAGCCGAGCCCAACGTTGAGGCCGCGGTATATGCCCTGCGAGACACCGCCCTGACGGGTGAAAAAGCCGTGGCGGATGTGCTTGCCGGTCGACGCAGCAAGCATTGGGCTCTGAAGGGGAAGCGGCAGAGTTTCGTCCTGCATTACGATATCAATCCTTGGGATGTCGCTGATTTTGAAACGAATATTCGCGAGCGAGTGTTTCCATTGAAGCGCACCACATGGGATGCAGACGGCAGTTTATCACTGCTTCGATTTCGCGCGATGTTGGCCCAAGCCCGGTGCCGATGTCAATCCAGCGCGCGGAACGGCAGTAGATGGATGGCCGGGCTGGAAACGGCGAGCACTTTGAAAAGTTCACCCATCTTGCCCACGCCTTCGCCTGCCAGACGATTGACGGCTTCGGCAATTTCCAGCGTTTGATCGGGGGTTGCCTTGGCGGCCAGTGCTTGCGCCCGCTCCCTCAAGCCAAGCCCATGCAGAAAATCGCCCTGTGGCAGGCACCCATTGATGTGTATGCCATTGGCTTCAGCTGTTTTGACGAGGCTTTCAAAATCCACATGGCTGGTCAGGTCCGCTTCACCGGGATGCGCCAGAACCGGATCGAACTCATGCATGCGCAACGCCTGCAACGTATCGCCAAAACCGGAAACGATGTGGCCATAGTCAACGATGAGCGCCGTGCCACCATTGCTTTTCAGCCGATGGGCAATCGCGGCCATAACCGCTTCACGCGCAGGGGAATATTCGAAGATCGTTCCAATAGGCTGGCGCTCCGGCAGGAGAGGCAGCAAGTCCGGATCGATGCTCGCAAGCCCGGCGGTAAACACCAGTTCGTCGTCGGCATCGAGTGCGACGACCCGTTCACGGAAACCCTGCGGCGTCTTGACGAATTGCCGGATGGGAATGGCATCGAACAGCTCGTTTGCGGCAATCAGCAAAAAGCCGGGTGGAACATCGTCGAAGCTCTCATGCCAGGTGATCTTGTCGCAGTGGCTGGAGAGCGTCTGTTGCTGGGTCTCGGTCAGCCGTGGACTGGTTTCCACCAGATGCACGCTCATGCTTTCATAAAGTGGAAGTGCGATGCGCTGGATGACCCGCAGCATATCCGCCATCATGGTACCGCGTCCCGGTCCGATTTCCACGAGGCGGGCATTGGTGAGCGTGCCGTGTCTCTGCCATGCATGGACGATGAAGACGCCGAGCATTTCGCCGAACAGCTGGCTGACCTCAGGGGCCGTTACGAAATCGCCGGTGCGGCCGAAGGGCTGTCTGGTTTTGTAATAGCCGTGTTCAGGATCTGCCAGGCAAAGCGCGAAGAAATCCGTCACGCTCATCGGTCCATTGAGGCGTATGAGGGATTTGATGCGGCGTGCGAGCGGTGTCGGCATGGAGGTCTACCCGGTTACGATGACGAAGCAGCGCGACGCGCCCGTACAACTGCCCATACGCCGAGAAGGAACATAGGTGTCGATAGAACCATGCCCATAGTCAACCAGTTCCCGGCGAGATATCCGATTTGCGCATCCGGTTCGCGGAAGAACTCCACGAATATTCGCGAAAACGCATAACCGCAGACAAAAACGCCGGTGACCGTGCCGGGGCTCTTCAATGCCTTGAAACCGTAGATAAGGACTGCGAGAACGATCAGCAACACGATACCTTCGAGACCTGCCTCATAAAGCTGGCTCGGATGACGGGGAAAAGGACCGCCCGTCGGAAAAACGACGGCCCAGGGCACATCGGTCAATCGTCCCCACAATTCGCCATTGATGAAGTTGGCGATGCGACCGAAGAACAGGCCAAGCGGTGCCACTGCCGCGACGATGTCGAACATGCTCCAGACGGGAATGCCATTGCGGCGCGCAAACAGGATCATGGCGACCGTCGTTCCGATCAGCCCGCCATGGAAGGACATGCCGCCGTTCCAGATCTGCAAGGCTCGTATCGGGTTTTCGATAACGGCGCCCATATCATAAAAGAGAATATAGCCGATGCGTCCGCCCAGAACGATACCGGCTGCTGCCCAGACGATGAAATCGTCGAGATGAACGGGCGTGACCGGCGATTTGTCGTGGGGCCAAAGACGGTCAGACAGGCTCAGCTGGCGCGCATAATACCAGCCCAGCATGATGCCGAAGACATAGGCAATGCCATACCAGTGGATCGGAAGAGGCCCTATGTGGATCGCCACCGGATCGATATCGGGAAACGGCATGATCGAAAACTGGGCGAGGGGTGCAAACAATTCGCGTATTCCATGATTATTGCGCGGAAGGAGAGAACATCAGTGTGGCCAACTATCCGTTGGATTTACAAAAACATTCCGATCCCAGAGCGGGAAAATGGCGGCTGAAAAGGGTGCGGTCAAGGCGATTCTTTGACGGTCTGATGACGGTCTCGTGCGCGCCAGTTTCAGGGGTAGGTTTCTTATTTTGCTTGCAACCTCAATAGCGAGTGCCTACCTGAGCATATGAACCGAAAGGCGCCCTGCCTTTTCCACGACTGACGAGGACATCGCACCATGAGTACGACAGGCACAAACCGTATTTTCGATGAATTCGCTAAGCTGATGACGGACGCAGCCGGAGCCGCCCAAGGGATGCGCAAGGAAGTCGAGACGGCTTTCCACGCCCAGGCCGAACGCTGGCTGAACAGCCTTGATCTGGTCAAGCGTGAGGAATTCGAAGTCGTGCGCGAGATGGCAGTCCAGGCCCGCGACGAGAATGACGCCTTGCGCGCGCGCATCGAAGCGCTGGAAACGAAGCTCTCCTCCACCGCATCCTGACACCCCATCGACACGTTTGATTCTGATGCCGGACCCACTCACGGGGCCGGCATTTTTCGTTTTTGTCTCATTTCGAAGCAGTTTGCGCCGCAGTGGGGATTCGGGAGCGGCAAGCAAGCAATTTCATTCAGTTTTTTTTAACGTCTGTGGAAACACTCGAAAAACACAATTGGCAGAGTCGGTTATGACTCACAACTGAGGTTTCGTACGAGGAGATATACACAGTTCTGATTGTAAAAACGGGGCGTTGGGGGTGGCGCGGGGACTCGCTCGTTATACACTGATTTTCAATGATGATTCGAAACGAACTCCGTAAGCTCCAGACATGATTACTGTGTAAATCTGGCGGCGTCGGGCATCATCCTGAAGTATTGTAACCCGGCATTTGCGTGTGCGTTTTTTGTGCCTTTGTGTGCGAAACAAAACATTCATTTCCGGCTGAGAAGGTGCCGTATGAGCCTAATGGAATTTGAAGTCGAGCGTCACTCCAACCCGGTCGATATGATCGAGTTCGTTGCCGCGTCAAACGACTGGTCGTTCGAACGCTCCGGCGAAGATGAGATTGCCATGACGGTCGAAGGCCGCTGGGCAGATTACCATGTTTCGTTTTCATGGATGGAACAGTTTGAAGCGCTGCATCTGGCCTGCGCTTTCGATATCAAAATTGCCGACCATCGCGTTAATGAGGTCATTCGCCTTTTGGCCCACGTCAACGGTCAGACGCTGATGGGGCACTTCGATTTGTGGCGTCAGGAAGACGTCATCATCTTCCGTCAGTCCTTGTTGCTGGCAGGTGGTGCAGAGCCGACGAACCAGCAGGTAGAGGTTCTTCTTTCCAGCGCGCTGGAAGCCTGCGAGCAATATTTCCAGGCTTTCCAGTTCGTTGTCTGGTCCGGCATGGAAGCCAAGGCCGCCATGGAAGCGGCACTGTTTGAAACGGTCGGGGAAGCCTGATCCATGGTGTCTCTCGCATCGGGTCCACTCGTTCTTATCGGTGCCGGCAATATGGGCGGTGCCTTGCTGTCGGGCTGGCTTAAAAGGGGCGTTCCGGGCGCATCGATCATCGTTATCGATCCACGACCCTCCGATCCGATGACGAGTTTGATTGCCGAGGCCGGTGCGACGCACCTGACCGAAGCACCACAAGACACGATAGCGGGTATTTTGTTTTTGGCGATCAAGCCACAACTGATGGAAGCCGTTCTGCCGCCATTGAAGCCGTTGATCGGGTCGCAGACGGTTGTCGTATCCATCGCGGCGGGCAAGACCTTGGCCGGTATCGAGTCGTATCTTGGTCAGACCGCCGCCATTCGCGCCATGCCGAATACACCCGCCATGGTCGGGCGCGGCGTGACGGGCGCCTATGCGAACGAGGCGGTGTCAGAGCCGCAGCGCGCATTGGTCGAAACCCTGCTGAAAGTCAGCGGCCCTGTCGAATGGGTGGCGACGGAAGCTGATATCGATGCGGTCACTGCCCTGTCGGGAAGCGGCCCGGCCTATGTATTTTATCTCGTGGAATGCATGGCAGAGGCAGGCCGTAAATGCGGCTTGCCGGCGGACCTTGCCATGCGTCTCGCTCGGGAAACCGTCGCGGGGGCTGGTGAGTTGCTTCATCAGTCCCCCGACGAGGCATCGCGTTTGCGCAAGAACGTCACCTCTCCCGGTGGCACGACGGCGGCGGCACTGTCTGTGCTCATGGATGACGATGGCATGCAGCCGCTTTTCGATAAGGCCATTGCTGCTGCAAAAAAGCGGGCCGAAGAACTGGCTGTTTAAGAGGGCTGCGATGAGCGAGCAGATCACTTATGCCGACTTCGAGAAAGTCGATATACGCGTTGGCACCATCATCGAGGCGGAAGCATTTCCAGAAGCGCGCAAACCGGCGTTCAAGATCAAGATCGATTTTGGCCCTGACATTGGCATCAAGAAATCCTCCGCGCAGATCACCGTTCATTATACATTGGAAACGCTTGTGGGACGGCAGGTTCTGGCTGTCGTCAATTTTCCGCCGCGCCAGATCGGTCCGTTCCGCTCCGAAGTTCTGACGCTCGGTTTCGCCGACAAGAACGGAGCCATCGTTCTCGCCAGTGTGGAACAGGCCGTTCCCAATGGCGAGAAGATGTGTTGAGATTTCAAGAGAAACACGTGCGGTCCTGACTGCGCGGCGAGCTTTAATTGTCAGGCTGGAATTTTGACGATGACACGCAGTCCGCCCAGCGGACTTTCGTCCAGCGTGACGTCGCCGCCGTGGCTGCGGGCGATATCCAAAACGATAGAGAGGCCAAGCCCGGTGCCTGACGCATTGAGGTTGCGCGCTTCATCGAGGCGATAGAACGGCTTAAACACGTCTTCTCGTGCTTCCGGCGGAATGCCGGGACCGTCATCATCGAAAATCAGCGTGATGGATTTTGGGGCCTTGCGTACGTCGACAGCCAGCGTATTGGCGTAGCGATGGGCGTTGGCTGCGAGGTTCCCGATCAGGCGCGCAAAGGCGTTGGGTCGCACAGATAGTTCATCGACGCCATTCAGCTGGTAGCTGAAACTTTTGCCGCACATCTGGAAATCATTGCTGAACCTTTCGAATAACGGTTCCAGCTCCAGTTTCCCAACCGATTCCTCCGCATCGTCGCGCGCAAAGGCCAGGTAGGCTTCCAGCATGGACTGCATGTCGTCCACGTCCTTGTCGAGGCCTTCCAGATCGGGGTTGTTGCCTGCCAAGGCCAGTTGCAGCTTGAAGCGGGTGAGGATGGTGCGCAGGTCATGGCTGACGCCATTCAACATGGCGGTGCGCTGTTCCATCTGCCGCTCGATCCGCTCGCGCATCAAAATGAAGGCGAGGCCTGCGCGGCGCACTTCATCGGCGCCTCTGGGAGAATAGTCGGTTATCTTCTGGCCACGACCGAAGCTTTCAGCCGCTTTTGCCAAGGATAGAATAGGTCTGATCTGGCCGCGCAGGAACAGAATGGATATCCCGAGCAGCACCAGCGAAGCGCCGCCCATCCACACCAGGAAGATATGGGTGTTGGATGCGTAAGCCTGGCTGCGGCGGGTAAAGACCCGCAGCGTCTTGTTTTCCAACTGAATGCGGATTTCCACCAGTGCGCCGTTGCCGAAGGTGTCGATCCAGAAAGGCTTGCCGATCTGTTGCTGGATCTGGTCTGCAAGGATGGAATCAAGGATCGAGAACAATGGCTGCGGGCGCGCTTCCGGCAGCTCCTGCTTCGGCTCGATATAGACGCTTAGATCAAGCCTGTCCCGAGCGATACGGATGACACGTTGATAGTCGTCTTCTTCCGGATCGGTCTCCAGCAGCTCGATGACGGCTGCGATGTCGCGGGTAACGGCAGCTGACAGCCGTTCCGTCACCATCTGCCAGTGTCGTTCCATGAATACGGCGGCAACGACGATCTGCAACAGAACCATCGGCAGGATGATGATGAGAAGTGAGCGTGTATAGAGCCCTGTCGGCAGCCAGTGGCGAAGCCAGCGCGCCGAGAAACGCCAAGCCCGGGCGGGAGCGGTGTCTTTAACAGCAGTCATGAAATCCCGGCTCGCCATTGTCCTGCCTACTCGAATGCGCATGCGTGATGCACGCTGTTAGTCGACGCTCAAACGGTAACCAATGCCGCGCACCGTCTGCAGATAAACCGGGTTTGCGGGATCGTCCTCAATCTTGCGGCGCAAACGATTGATCTGAACGTCGATGGTCCGTTCTCCAACCTCTGCGTCCGAATCCACCAGTTCGTGGCGGGGAATTGTTTCACCGGCGCGCAGTGCGAACAGAAGCATGATTTCCTGCTCGCGATCCGTAAGTCGGATGACCTCGGCACCGCGCCGCAGTTCCTTGCGTGGAACCGAGAAATTATAGGGGCCGAAGATGATCTGCTCGATTTTCGGCGTGTCCGGCGAGGTGTTGCGTCTCAGGATGTTGTTGATGCGCAGCACCAGTTCCCGCGGATCGAAGGGTTTGGCAAGATAATCATCCGCGCCCGCTTCAAGGCCTGCGATGCGCGCATCCGCTTCGGAACGCGCTGTCAGAAGAAGAACCGGAACGGATTTGTTTTCATTGAGAGAACGGGTGAGAGACAGGCCGTTTTCACCTGGCATCATCACATCGAGGATCAGGAGATCAAAACGGATGCCCTCCATCTTGCGGCGCGCTTCGGCAGCATCTGCGGCTGCTGTGATACGATAGCCTTTGTCGCCCAGAAAACGCTGGAGCAGATCGCGAATACGCGCATCGTCATCAACGATCAGAAGGTGAGGGGCGTCGTCTTCGGCCAATGGCTGTTTTGTCGCGCTGATTGGCATCGTTACTCCTTCGCCTCGATCGGGAGGGCATCGGTTGCAGGATCACGCATGCGCGCCAGAAACTCGCGCACGCAGGCCCGGGCCTCCGGCTGCATGGCCGCAAGTGCACGGTCAATGCGGCGTGATTGCGGGTCGCTCAGCGCCAATGCCAGTTCGCGGCCTGTGAGTGTGGGGTAGAGCCTGCGTTGGCGACGATCTTCCGGCCCGGCCATCTGACGAATATAGCCATCGTCGATGAGTTGCTTCAACACGCGCGCCAAGCTCTGCTTGGTGATCTGCAAGGTTTCCAGCAGATCCGCCACCGTCATGCCCGGCTGACGGCAGACAAAATAAACGACCCGGTGGTGTGCCCTGCCGTAGTCCAGCTTGGATAGAATGACATCCGGGTCGGAAACGAAATCACGATAAGCAAAGAAGAATGCCTCAATTGTATCGAAGTCGATCTTGCCGTCATCGACGTGCGGAAGAGCCGGAGTTTGTTTGACGGCGGCCTTTTTCATCGACTGGGCAGGCACTTTCGCTCCTTATTTTGCTCATCCACAAGGTGGGCTTCTACGCAACGCTGCGACACTACCCGAAAATATGGCGAACGGGAGCATTGAGGCGATCATTTTGTGTTGCGATCGATAATATGACGTCGGTCGGACATCAATATGATTATGTCTCCTCAAGCCTACAAACGCAAAAAGAGCGCGGACAGGCCGCGCTCTCACGTCAGATCGTGGTGTCAGGCGCTTACTCGTAGACGTAAACGACACGACGTGTCTTTGGCTCTACGAGAACGGCACGGTCGTTGACACGAACGTAACGGTACTCATAGTCGGGAACTTCCATCATCCGAGTTCCAGCGGGAACGGTAGAGCCAATAACGACATCACCGTCGATGCTGACGGGCTCGCCGGGATGCTGGTCGATGTAGGTCATCACGTTTTCAGGTGGATCGACTTCACCGACACGACCGAGGTTAGGATCGCCAGGATTTGGCTCGGCCTGCGCGCTCGATGTCTTTTCGTAGGTTACGACGGGGACGTTGACGTCCGCACGGCGCTCACGAAGGATAACAGGCGCGCCTTCGTACATCACGTTGAGATAATCGGCATTTGCCCAGCCGCGAAGGCCGTTCACCTCAACGCGACACCATGCGCTGCCATCGATGCATCCGTCGAGAACAGCATCGCTGCCGCGGGTGGCAAGACCCACTTCAGGATAGTCCTCACCGGGACCTGACCGTACCGAAAGGTCCGAGGCCGTGGTCGCAACCATCGCTGCATTCGCATATCCAGCCATCAGCGCAAATGCGCCACCGGCAATCATAAGTTTCAGCTTCTTGTCCATTGTCTCGCTCCTTTGAAGACTGGGGCAAGAACGCGTGACTGTCCTGTCTGTTCCCGTTTTTGTGATTGTTGCCATCGGCAGGTGCGGGGAACCTGCGTCTTTTTCGACGTAAATCCCGTCCATAGCCTGCACTTTGTTGTGCCATAGAGCCTGCCCATTTATAGAGGGCGGGTGTTTAATCAGTGGAAGGAAGAGATCATGGGCAAGTTACAGGCGGGCATCGTTCCCGTAACGCCGTTTCAGCAGAACTGCACCATTCTCTTCGATGAAGATACGAAAGAAGGCGTGGTCGTCGATCCCGGCGGCGATGTGGATGTGATCATCCAGACAGTCACCGAAAATGGCATCACGCTGAAAGAAATATGGCTGACGCACGGCCATCTCGACCATGCTGGCGGTGCCAAGGAGATGAAGGAAAAGCTGTTGCTGCCGATCATCGGTCCGCATGAGGATGACAAGCCGCTGCTGGAACGCATCGAGGTTCAGGCCGAAAAATACGGTATTCCCGGGCTTCAAAACGTGCTGCCGGATCGTTGGCTGAAGGATGGCGACACCGTTTCGTTCGGCGACCACCATTTCGAGGTCTTTCATTGCCCCGGCCATGCGCCGGGCCATGTCATCTATTACAACCGTGCGCAAGGGTTTGCCCATGTGGGCGACGTTTTGTTCAGTGGCTCTATCGGTCGCACCGATCTTCCCGGTGGCAACCATGAGCAATTGCTGGCGTCGATACGCGACAAGGTTCTGCCGCTGGGAGACGAGGTCGGCTTCATCTGCGGCCATGGCCCCGGCGGGCGCATCGGCGAAGAGCGCCGGACGAACCCGTATTTGCAAGGCGTTTATTGATACTCTTCCGATGAAAGCGGGCGGTTCGCCTTGAGCCCTTATTCCCGCTCTCAAAACCAAAAAAACCCGGCATTCCTGCCGGGCTTCAACGAGAAGAGAAAGTCGTCAGGGTTCAGCCATCAATCTGCAGATTGACTGCTTTCGGTCCCTTGCCGCGACGATCCGGTTCAGTGTCGAAGCTCACTTTCTGGTTTTCTGAAAGAGCGGACAGGCCAGAAGCCTGTACGGCAGAGATGTGAACAAAGATATCGGCGCCACCATTGTCTGGCTTGATGAAGCCGAAGCCCTTGTCGGTATTGAAGAATTTAACGGTGCCAGTCTCGGCCATGCATCAGGTCCTTTTCGCTCTGCCCGTGTTCAGCTCCAGGCAGCATTACAGTTTTGCCCGCAAGGGCGTACGGCAGGCAGTTTTCGATAATTGAGAAAGTGAACCATCGCGTGGAAAGCTTTTGACGTTCTGCTCAACGTTATTTTGTCCCCGCCGCTCGGAGTATTACGTCCCCGATGCATTTGTTTATAGGCCTTCCCATGCTCGCAAATTGCCCGAACCGCAACAGATTGCTGTGTTTATTTTGAATTGGCAAGCAAAAGTTTTCACGGTTTTTTCACGCTTCGCAGGGTGCTGCGAAACGGTTGGGGCAGGTCAGGCAGAATTTTTCTCACGGCCCGGCTGTCGGGAAACGAAATCATCGTTGACGTAGCTATTTTACGGCTATTTTCGCGTGAAAAGAGTGGAATTGCTTTGGCGATAAAAACGTAGAGTGCTTATATATCTGATGTGACGCTGCTTGCGCGACGTTTGGAGATTTCCGGAACCAGTTCCACCAGCAGTATAGCAGCAAAAATGAGGGCGCAGCCAGTATATCCCGCAGCTGGAATCGTTTCCTTCAGAAATATAGCAGCAAAAAGCGCCCCGAACAGTGCTTCCGACGAAAGAAAGATCGCGGCCTGCGGTGCCGTCGTGTAGCGCTGACCAATAACCTGCAAGACGAAAGCCAGCCCTGATGACACCAGCCCGACATAGAGGATTTCCGTAATGGAAGACGCGATGGCTTCGTAGTTGACCGGCTCGATAGCTGCGCCGATCAGCATGGAAAGGACGGCGCAGACTGCAAACTGGGTGCAGGACAGGGCAAGCGGCCTGTTGCTCTGGGTGACGTAGCGTCCGGCGAGGGTAATCTGGATGGCCCAGAAGAAGGCGCAGACAATACTCAGAAAATCTCCGGTCGTCAGGCGTGTGATGGCGCCGCCAGAAAGCAGGTATATGCCTGCTAGCATCATCAGCGCGCCCGGCCACACCACCCAGTGTGGGTGGCGGCGGTAGATGATGACGGCGATAACGGGCACGAAGATGACGTAAAGCGCTGTGAGAAAGCTGGAATTGGTGACAGATGTCGTCAGCAGGCCGACCTGCTGTGTCGTCGCGCCCATAAAGAGCGCCAGGCCGACGAGGCCGAATGCTTTGAACTCGCCACGGCTTGGCGGCGCAGTCATGCGGCGGGTTTCGATCATGGCGAAGGGCAGGACGGCCAGTGCCGCGATGGCAAAGCGCAGGCCGACGAACCAGAAAGGCCCCATCGTTGCCATCGCTGTCGATTGCGCGACGAAACCTCCACCCCAGATCGCGGCCGCAAGCAAGAGAACGAGGTTGGCCTGAATGCGTTTCATGGGATCACCAAATGCAAAAGGCTGCGCTTTGCGCACCCTTTGCGACCGAAACTGTATTGGATTTGGCTATATGCCGATTTGGCGTTGCTCTACCAGCAAAGGAGCAAGGCGGCAAGGCGCGCGCGGGTGATCAGTCGCGGCGGTGACGGGCGTAGGTTTCGCGGATGCTGTTCATGGTCATAACAATGCCGCCAACTGCCATGGTGAGGAAGCCGGTCACCACGAGAACGATCACGAAAATACGGTCTGAGGCTTTGGAGATGGGAGCGGACGCGATTGACGAGGTTTGGATATAGTCGACTGCTTCGGATGCGTGGGCCGAGGTCACCAATCCTGCCGCCATGGTGATGATAACGGTGAGTGCTGCCAGTGCCATCCACGCCGAAAAAAGCATTCGTTGTGTTCTCAGCCGGTCTGCCGATTTCCGATCATTGAGAAACATTGGTCCGGTCCCTTTTCCCTCTTTCTCGCCTGCTTTTTTGATGCGTCACGACGCATTGTTTCTGCGTCTTGCGACATGCGTAAAAGAGGCTTCGAAGTGGACGTCTTCTGGACCGAATTCAGACAGTCCGGCGTATTTATTGTGGCGATATCAAGGCGCCGGTTAACAGCAATTAAATGAGGGTCAAATACCACGTTTTCCGAAGGTGCGGACGGGTTTTAGGCCGCGCGGCTCATGTCCCGGTGTAAGCGGAGAAAGGCCATCGGGCGGGGGGCGGAAAACAGCGGATCGGCTTGATCCCAGCAGCTCTGGAAAGCGTTCGTTGAAGCTTGTCGGTGCCAGCTCGGGTTTTGCCAAGGCGTAGCCCTGCATCAGCGCAACGCCGAGATCGAGACACAGATCGATCTCCTGCCTGTCTTCGAGCGCCTCGAAAACAGGCTCTATTCCTTCACGCACAAACTGATCCACGATGACGCGGATGAGGGCTGCACCGGCGGAATTGCGCATGAAGTGGCGCGCCCATGACGCTTCGAACTTGACGTAGTCGGGCTTGATGAGTTTCACGCGTTCGATATCGGAATCGCCTGCGCCATAATCGGCAATCGCGACGCGGAACCCCATCTCGCGCATGTGGCCGGCGAAATCCGCCACCAGTCTTGCGTCGGAGGCATTTTTCTCGGCGATTTCGCAAACGATCCGGTCGGGGGACATGCCGGCCTCGTGCGCGGACAGCCGCATGCGCTCCACTTCCTGCCGCATCTTGGCGGGCGTGCGGAACAGGCCTGGATGGAAATTGACGAAGATGCGGGCGCGGGATCGTTCCAGCGCACCTGTGTTGAGAATGTGGATTGTGCGCAGGATGCTGTCGATCGCCTCGATATCATCCGGGCGCACCTGCGCGAACAATTGTGCTGGCGAGACAAGTTCCGCACCGTGATAGGGGCGAACGAGGCCCTCGAAGGAATCAATGTCGAAGCGGCCGTCCGACAGGCGACGGAAGATGGGTTGCAACGCGGATTTCAGCGTGTAAGGCGCGTAGGTCGTAGACCACGAGCCATCGGTTTCACGCGCGAGATTCGAAAAAATGCTTTTCGCTGCCATGGCGTCGTATCCGGAAATCACCCCAACCTCTGGAGCATAGCATGGAAAGTGTTACGGGCTAGTTAAGCAATTCTTAAAATAACCAAAAGGTACCATTTTCATGGCATCTGCCCTTGAAACCCGGTACGTCTTTCGACATACCACTTGCCGCAGGAGGCGACAGTCGCAAACTTCTGCCGATGTCAATTTCAATAGGACCGATCAAAATGGCCTTCCTTGCCGACATTCTCTCCCGCGTTAAGCCCTCCGCCACCATCGCCGTTTCCCAAAAAGCCCGCGAATTGCAGGCACAGGGTCGTGATGTGATTGGCCTTGGCGCAGGCGAGCCGGATTTCGATACGCCCGCCAATATCAAGGAAGCCGCCATTGCCGCGATTAACGCCGGCAAAACGAAATACACGCCGATTTCGGGCATTCCCGAACTGCGCAAGGCGATTGTCGAAAAGTTCAAGCGCGAAAACGGTCTGGACTACAAGCCGGAGCAGACGATTGTCGGCACCGGCGGAAAGCAGATTCTTTTCAACGCTTTCATGGCAACGCTTAACCCCGGCGACGAAGTTATTATTCCAACGCCTTACTGGGTCAGCTATCCTGAAATGGTGTCGATCTGCGGTGGCACGCCGGTTTTCGTTCACACCACGCTGGAAGGCAAGTTCAAGCTGACGGCAGAGGCGCTGGAAAAGGCGATCACGCCGAAGACAAAGTGGTTCCTGTTCAACTCGCCGTCTAACCCATCGGGCGCCGCCTATAGCCACGACGAGCTGAAGGCGCTGACCGACGTCCTGGTCAAGCATCCGCATGTCTGGGTTCTGACCGACGACATGTACGAGCACCTGACTTACGGCGACTTCAAGTTCGTGACGCCTGTGGAAGTAGAGCCTTCGCTCTATGACCGCACGTTGACCATGAACGGCGTTTCCAAGGCTTATGCGATGACGGGTTGGCGTATTGGTTACGCGGCTGGCCCGCTTCAACTCATCAAGGCCATGGACATGATCCAGGGTCAGCAGACCTCCGGCGCGACATCCATCGCGCAGTGGGCGGCTGTCGAGGCACTGAACGGGACGCAGGACTTCATACCGGCCAACAAGAAAATCTTCGAAGGCCGTCGTGATCTGGTCGTCTCGATGCTGAACCAGGCCAAGGGCATCAATTGCCCGATGCCGGAAGGTGCGTTTTACGTCTATCCATCCTGCGCAGGCCTGATCGGCAAGACCGCACCTTCGGGTAAGGTGCTGGAAACGGACGAAGACTTCGTCACCGAGCTTTTGGAAACAGAAGGCGTTGCCGTCGTTCACGGTTCCGCTTTCGGCCTCGGCCCCAACTTCCGCATTTCCTATGCGACCTCGGAAAAACTGCTCGAAGAAGCCTGCAACCGTATCCAGCGCTTCTGCGCAAATTGCCGTTGATCATTGATCGAATGAAGAGAAGCCCGGCAGCGATGCCGGGCTTTTTTGTTATGATCAAGATATCAGGTCGTTGATATCGTCCCAGGCGTAGACGATGTTTTGCGAGCGCCAGATTGGTCCCGGATCGATAAACTCCCCGATGACCCGTCCCTTCTGCGCGCGATAGAAGAGCTCAGCAGGCTCATTTCCTTTGACAACGCTGAGGGCGGCTGCGTTGTAACCGCTGTCTTTCATGAGGCTGGCAATATCCGAAAGAATTCTACGTCCGATACCGCGCCTCTTGAAGCCTTGGTGAATATAGAGATGTTTGATCTCCGCCCTCGGTCCGAAGATGCTCTCTGACGGTCGGCCTGCAGCGCCCATGCCCACGATCTCCCCTTCGTTTTCCGCAACGAGAATGTGCAGGTGATAATCGCTGTCTGATAGCTTTCCTGACCACATGTCATATCTGCGTTGTTCATCCAGCGCGGCATATGCTGCAGGTGGTGCGATATCGCGATAGGTTTGACGCCACACGTCAACATGCAATTTGGCGATCTCCATCGCGTCATGTTGCTCAGCGCGCCTTATCGAAAAATATGTCACGAGATTCCTGAAGCCTCACTCCGGGTTACAATCCAAGAAACAGCAGCATCAGGAAGGTCGCGAAGAGAATGAAGTGGGTCATGCCTTCGATGGCGTTGGTCTCGCCGTCATTCAGGTTGATTGCTGCCACAATCAGCGTAATGAAAACCATGACCGTCTGTACCGGCGTCATGGCCATGATGAACGGCTGGCCGGTATAGAGCGCGATGCCTTCCATGACAGGCACTGTCAGAATGACGGTGGATAGCGACGCGCCCATGGCGATGTTGACGACAGACTGCATTCGGTTGCGCATGGCAGAGCGCATCGCGGTCATGATCTCCGGTGCTGCCGAAATGGTGGCGACCACAACGGCCATCAGTGCGACCGGGGCGCCACTGCCTTCTAGCCCGAAGCTTAGAAACGCGGACATGAACTCGGCCAAAATGCCGATTAACACCACACCGACAAGGATCACTGCGATGGAGTAAGCCGCCGAATGATCTTCCTCTTCATCGGCGTTCTGTTCGGCTGCGGTCTTTTTCCGTTCCGTGCGGGGATAACTGTAGCTGAAGAAATAGCTGTGTGGTCCGACCTGCATCTTGAGGAACAGCGCATAGAGCGCAATCATCGCGCCGATGGTGAACATCGAATAATAGTGCCACTTGGCGTCGGGGATGAACTCCGGCACGATCATGGATATGCCCATGGCGGTCAGGATCATCACCCCGTAGGTGCGGGCGGAATCGTCGTTATAGGGCTGTTCGCCGTGCCGAAGGCCACCCAGCAGGGCGGCAATGCCCAGAATGCCGTTGATGTCGATCATGACAGCGGAATAGATCGTGTCGCGAACAAGCGTGGGCGAGGTGGATTCGCTCATGATGATGGCAAGGATCAGCACTTCGACGGCCACGGCCGAGAGTGTCAGGATCATGGTGCCATAGGGGTCGCCCACCTTATGGGCGAGAATTTCGGCATGGTGGGCCACCCGCATCGACACCAGAATGATCATGCCGATCAGTGCGGCCGCGACAATGAAGGACAAGGTCTTGCCTTGGGCCATCAGGGCATGTTCGGCCAAATAGGCTGCAACGGCGACGGGCACGGCGACCAGCAGCATGCGCTCCTGTTTCAGCGTGGAGACAACTGACATTTTCGCCCTTCCGTATAATGCGGTGCTTGTTTGTAGCGTTAGACCAAGATGCAGGATTTGCACATTGCTCTTTTTGGGGAGATAGTGACACGCAAGGACATGGCGACAATGCCGCACTCTCGTCCTTCAAATGCGCGTTTGCGGCAAAGGTTGCGATGTTTCTTCCATGTATCAGGAGGAAGTGTGCATGACCAAAGTGGTGTATGAGATTGTGGAGCATGATGGCGGCTGGGCCTACCGGGTGGACGGCGCCTATTCGGAGGCATTTCCCACGCATTCCGATGCCTTGCAAGCTGCTCGCATTGCCGCTGCCGAACAGCAGGTTGGCGACGAAGACACGGAAATCAACTATCAGGATAAAGCCGGGCGCTGGCACGAAGAATACAGTCAGGGCGGCGACAGACCCGAGGCTGAAGTGGTGGACATCGCCGCTGCCCAGAAATAGAGGTGTTTCCGCAGTCTGATTTGATTTTCGGACGTCGTTATGCGAAAAGCCGCGCCCTCATGAAGAGCACGGCTTTCGATTGTCACACTCAGCCGAGGGCAGGGTAGTCGGTGTAACCCTCTGCGCCGCCGCCATAGAATGTCTGCTGGTTTGGCTCGTTGAGAGCCGCGTTTTCCTTCAGGCGGCGAACGAGGTCCGGATTGGAGATGAAAGCCTTGCCGAAGGCTATGGCATCTGCCTTGCCGCTTTCGGTCGCGGCAATCGCGCTTTCGCGGTCATAACCGTTGTTGGCGATCCACAGTCCCTTGCCACCTGCGTTGGTGTAGGCAGCTTTGAGCGCATCGTAGTCGAACGGCTTGTCGCCCTGCTTGAAATCACGCGGGCCACCGGTGGCGCCTTCGATGACATGGATGAAGGCAAGGCCACGGCTGCCCAGTTCTCGTGCGACATATTCAAACAGCGGCTGTGGGTCTGCCTCGAAAATGTCGTTTGCAGGCGTCACCGGCGACAAGCGGATGCCGGTGCGGCCAGCGCCGATTTCCTTGCTGACGGTATCAACGACTTCGAGAAGGAAGCGCGCTCTGTTTTCGATGGAGCCGCCGTAATTATCTGTGCGGTGATTGGTGCCGGATTTCAGGAACTGGTCGATGAGGTATCCATTGGCGGCATGAATTTCCACGCCGTCGAAACCCGCGTCGATCGCGGCGCGCGCACCAGTGCGAAAATCCTCGAGAATGACGGGAATTTCCTGCAGCGAGATTTCCCGTGGCTGGGATGTTTCTGCAAAGCCGCCGGTGCCATCGTCATTGATGATGTAGGTCTTGGAGTTGGCCTTGATTGGCGAAGGGGCAACCGGCTGGCCGCCATGCGGCTGGAGCGATGTGTGTGAGATGCGACCGACATGCCAGATCTGTGCGACGATCTTGCCGCCTGCCTTATGCACGCCCTGTGTAACGGCCTTCCAACCGTCGATCGCTTCCTGCTTGTAAAGGCCGGGAACGTCTGCATAGCCCTGTCCCTGCTGCGACACCGGCGTGCCTTCGGTGACGATGAGGCCGGCACTCGCGCGCTGTTCGTAATACGCTGCGTTCAGATTGTTGGGAATTGCGCCGGGCGAGCGGTTGCGGGTGAGAGGTGCCATAACGATGCGGTTTGCCAGTGCGATGTCGCCTGCCTGGGCCGGTTCGAAAAGTTTTGTCATGGAATTGGCTTTCTCTTCTTGTTTTAAGTCAAGCATCGCGCGCGCCGAAATACGCTTCTTACGTTTCGGGCCGCTGCTCTAAAGCTTCTGGTTCAGATAGGCGAGAAACGTCGCGATATTGTCCTCGTCACGCTCGTAGAAGTTCCATTGCCCGACCTTTCGCGACCTGACCAACCCGGCGGCCTGCAAGGCTGCAAGGTGAGAGGACACTGTCGATTGTGAGAGGCCGCTGATTTCAAACTGATGCGCACACACACCCATGGTGAACGGATGTGCCTGATTAAAATGCCGGTCCGGCTCTTTCAGCCATTCCAGAAATTTTAATCGCACCGGATGAGCGATAGCCTTCAAGGCGTCTTCGTGGTTCATATCGTTTCCGTATATCTGTCCATACCGATATTTATATCGACAAAACTCGATATCAAGGGTTGCCGTGAATATGATTTTGGATCGGCCAAAAAAAAGGCCGCTGGATTTCTCCGCGGCCTGACAGTTTTGAAGGTCATGACCTCCAGAGGGGAACAGTTGACCGATGCGGGAGCACCAGCGTCAACCTCACTCAATATGGAAATCTATGCGGCTCTTAACAAGGGCGTTTTGTTCAATAAGCGTAGTCACGTGGGAAAAATATTGCAGGTAAAAAAAGAGGGCCACCGGATTGCTCCAGGGCCCTTATAAGTGTGAAGGTTAAAAAACCTCCAGAGGGGAACAGCTGACGCGGCGGAACTGGGAGGAAAAGCCGCCGTGTGCATCAGCTGTGTGCGATATGTTGCTTTTTTGGGCAGCAAGCAACTCTTTTTTGTGCAGGTCAGCCATGCGTTGGGTGCACCACTGTCATTTGCAGTCATATTTATTTCGCAAATCTACCCGCGAATCACTGCGTACGGTGATCCTCATTTTTTGCTTAAGCCTTGTTTTAAAGATATTTTTTGCGCGGTTAGGCGTCAGAAATTCCAGTTGCGTGCTTTAGCGACCACGAAATCCCGGAAGACTTTCAGCTTCGCGGCATTCTTCAATTCGTCCGGATAACAGAAGTAGGTATCGAATGATGGAATATCGGCGGGCAGCGAGAGCTGTATGAGGCCTGGATCGCGACCGACAATGTAATCGGGCAGGCAGGCGATACCGATGCCCAGTAGGCAGGCCCGCTTGATGGAGGTCTGGCTGTTGATCTGCAAATGGGCGGTGCGGGTGTTGTCGGAAGAGCGCCCGGCATTTTCCAGCCAGTTGACGTCGAGAAGATAGTTTGGGGCGGGCTCTCCAAACGAGATGACCTTGTGGTTGTCCAGATCCTCGATCGACTGTGGCTCGCCATAGCGGTTGATATAGGACGGCGCAGCATAAACGTGCATGTGGACGGTAAACAGCTTTCGCTGGATGAGATCCGATTGCTGCGGCTGACGCAGACGGATGGCGCAGTCCGCATGGCGCATGTTTACGTCGATTTCCTCATTGTCGAGAATGAGCTGGATCGACATATCGGGGTAGAGCTGGAGGAATTCCTGCACCTTGTCCGTCAGCCAGCCCTGGCCGAGGCCAACCGTTGTGGTGACACGCAGCTTGCCGCTTGGCTTTTCGGTTGTTTCCGTCAACTGCATCTTGACGGTTTCGAGCTTCAACAGAACATCATGCGCGGTTCTGTAGAGAAGCTCGCCCTGTTCCGTGAGGATAAGACCGCGCGCGTGGCGGTGGAACAGCTTGACGCCGACATCCTGCTCCAGCGCGCTGACCTGACGGCTGATGGCCGATTGGGACAAATGTAGCTTGTCTGCTGCGTGGGTGAACGAGCCAGCTTCGGCGGCCGCATGGAATATGCGCAGTTTGTCCCAGTCCAATGGCATAGCCATGCGGTGTTTAGCCCTTCTTATTCAGCGGCAATAGCAAGCGGAGCTTGCGCTGCGAGAAAACGTTCCACCTCAAGCGCGGCCATGCAGCCCATGCCAGCGGCCGTTATAGCCTGCCGGTATGTATCGTCTGTCACATCGCCAGCCGCAAATATTCCCTCAACGTCAGTCGCCGTCGAATCGGGTGCAGTCCACATATAGCCGTTTGGCTTCAACTTTACCTTGTCTTTGAACAGTTCCACCGCCGGAGCGTGACCGATGGCGACGAATACGCCATGGATTGGCATATCTGTAATTTCGCCGGTGTTCGTATTGCGGATTTTCGCGCCGGTAACCGAAGGCGGCATGGGGTGTTTTGCGGGCGTGCCGGTAATCTCGGCGATTTCGCTGTTCCAGAGAATGTTGACATTCTCCTTCGCGAAAATACGCTCCTGAAGAATTTTCTCTGACCGGAAGCTGTCGCGACGGTGCACGACGGTGACCGACTTGGCGATGTTGGAGAGGTAAAGCGCTTCTTCTACAGCAGAATTACCGCCGCCAACGACGATTACGTCCCTGTTTCGATAGAAAAAGCCATCGCATGTCGCGCAGGCGGAAACCCCGAAACCCTGGAATTGCTGTTCGCTCTCGATGCCAAGCCACTTGGCTTTGGCCCCCGTGCATATGATCAGCGTGTCTGCGGTCCAGACCGCACCGGAATCGGTTTTCACCGTAAAGGGACGGCGCGTCGTTTCGACGTCGGTCACCAGATCGTTGACGATCTCAGCGCCGACATGCACGGCCTGTTTCAGCATCTGGTCCATCAGGAACGGTCCCTGAATGGGGTCGGCGTAACCCGGATAGTTCTCCACATCCGTCGTGATCATCAACTGCCCGCCCTGTTCCATGCCGGCAATGAGAACGGGTTCCAGCATGGCACGCGCCGCATAAATCGCGGCGGTGTAACCGGCTGGGCCGGAGCCGATGATCAGGACCTTGGTGTGGCGGGCAGACATGGAACGTTCCTTTCAAACGGGGCTGCCAGACATCTGAGCCCAACATACTGGCTCCATCACGATGCGCCCCTTCACTGCGCGGTATTTAAGAGTGTCCAGTGACGATATTCAAGGGCAGCCTTGCATTACCAACAGGGCATACGGCCATGTACACGTAATTTTGTGTCGCGGTGGGGCAGGATTATTGCGAATCCCGTCGTGAAGAGTAGAAGGAAGCATCAAATGGAACAAGGAAGAGCAGAGTGGCCAGCGTTGACCTCGATGCCATAGATCTGAAAATACTGCGTGAACTGCAACGCGACGGGCGCATGACCAATGTCGATCTCGCAGACCGCGTCGGCATCTCCGCACCGCCCTGCCTGCGCCGTGTGCGTAAGCTGGAAGAAGCAGGCATCATCGAAGGCTATCACGCCATGCTGAATGCCCCAAAGCTTGGCTTCGACCTCGTCGCATTCTGCATGGTGGGGCTGAAGCGCCAGTCCGAAACCAACCTGAAAGCCTTCGCCGCTGCCACAGAGCGCTGGCCGCTGGTGCGTCAGGCCTGGATGGTATCAGGCGACAGCGACTTCCTGCTGCACTGCGTTGCCGAAAACCTGACGCAATTCCAGGATTTCGTCATCGAAGTGCTGACCGCCGATGAGCATGTGGATACCGTGCGAACCATGCTGACCATCAGGCAGGTGAAGCGGGCAGGGCTGGTTCAGGTCTGAGAGCTTTAGTTATTCTATTCACCGATTTTCAGCTGCCGGGAAGACATATGGACCTCGACATCACCATAATAGCAGGCCGCCGACCTGAACTTTTGCAGCGGACGCTTGAAAGCTTTTCCCGGAACGCATTCGAATTTCACAACGTCGTCAACGTCTACGCCAATATCGATCCCATTTTTGGGACGGAGGAAGATGAGGCGCGATGCATTGCTCTGCTTAATCAGTATTTCGCGTCACCCGTCATCTACACGCCCGAAGCCGCAGGGTTCGGTGCTGCTGTCAAACGACTCTGGCAGGGAACGACCGCCGACTATGTCTTTCACCTGGAGGACGACTGGATTGCCCTCGATGCGTTGGATGAGCGGGTGGATGCAAACTTCAGCGATACCGTGAAGCAAGTGTCTTTCCACAGCGCCAGCCAGAACTGGGACATCGGCAAAAGGGGGCATCTGCACCGTGGAAAACGGTACTGGAAGTTCGCGGGGATAAGAGTGCCGCGAAGCACCTATACCAAATTCACCACGTCGCCCTCTGTCATCGATGGCCCTGTCGCACGCCGCAGCGCAGAATTGATGGACCCGGCCTTCGATCCCGAAAAGCAATTCTATTCGGGCGTGAACCAGGCGTTGGAAAGCTACATCGCCAGCTTCGATAACTACATCTTTTCTCCTGCCGGTATTCCTGTGGTAGAAGACACCGGCCGCGACTGGCGCGACCAGCGCGGCATCCAAAAGAAAATCGTCAATGCTGCTAGCTCCTGGGTAAGCGAGTAGCGGCAAGCCACATCTGCGATAAAACGCCGAAGCGATCATAGAAGTATAAAATGGCACAGCTTGATATAGTCGTTGTAAATCTGGCGCGCTCCGTTGAGCGCAGAACAGCTATGACGGCGCTTTTGGACCCGCTGGGGCTACCCTACAGCTTTTTCGAAGCCGTCGACGGCAAGGCTGACAGGCATCCGCTGTTTGACCGGTTTGATGCACGTATGGCCGAGATCCGTCGTGGATTCACGCTCACTCCCGGTGAACTGGGATGTTACGCGAGCCATTACCTGCTTTGGAAACGTTGCGTTGCTGAAAACCGATCGCTCCTCATCTTTGAAGACGACGTTGCACTGAACGACAATTTCCGAACGGCCTATGATGCAGCCGTCAAGAATATCGACAAATACGGGCTCCTGCGGTTCTCCGGGCATAAGCTGCGTCCCTGGACACGAATCAAAACAGTCGCAGATCGCCTTGACATTATTCGCCTGAAAATCGGCCCACATGGTACGTCGTGTTATGCGATCTCTCCGGTTGCCGCGAAAAAGCTGATAGATACGGCGCAGACGTGGTTCGAACCGGTCGACTGTCATCTGGATCGTTTCTGGACGCACCACGTCAATTGCTACGGATTTATGCCATGGCCAGTCACCCACGCGGCGGAAACGGCAGAGCAATCGGAAATATGGCAGGGCGCGCAGAGGGATAAAAAATCAAGACGCTTTCGAAAGCTGCGCGCTCTCTATCGTGCAGGAGACGATATCGGTCGGTTTTTCTCTAATATACGATATCTGGGACGGTGGAATGGTTGAAGCCTGCCATCAGCTTCTGCTGATACCTGTGACAATAAACCAAAAGAGCGACCCGTGATCATTACCCGTATCGTTGGCGGCCTTGGCAATCAGATGTTTCAATACGCGGTCGGTCGCGCCCTGTCGCTTGCCAGCGGGCAACCATTGAAGCTCGATCTGACGGACATGGATCGCGACAGGCTGCGCAGCTTGCAACTCGATCAGTTCAACATCAAAGGCGATATTGCAAGTTTGGACGAAGTTCCTGCCAAACAGCGTAACAGCATGTTCGGTCGGATCATGACATCCGTAAAAAACCGAAGCCGCGTGCCGCAGAGAGTGGAAAAATCCGCACAATTCGATCCCACGATCTTGCTCATTCGCGAGCCGGTTCATCTGACCGGATATTGGCAGACGGAAAAATACTTCGCAGATTATGCCGATATCATCCGCCAGGATTTTTCCTTGAAACAACCGTTCAGCGCGCAGCGCCAGAACACGCTGAGAATGATCGAAGAAGCGCAGTCTCCGGTATCTGTTCATGTGAGACGAGGCGATTACGTATCGAACCCGTCGGCCAACTCGATCCACGGCACCTGTGAACCGGAGTGGTACGCAAAAGCTATGCACACCATGGGGTCAACGATGAAGGATGCAACCTTCTTTGTTTTTTCAGACGACCCGCAATGGGCGCGTGAAAACTTGGCCACCCTTGGCAAAATGATATTCATCGAGCCTCAGTCAGATGGGCGAGACGGAGAGGACATGCACCTCATGGCGGCATGCCATTCTCATATCGTTGCCAACAGCACCTTCAGCTGGTGGGGTGCGTGGCTTAATCCGAGGGAGCGTAAACGCGTGATCGCGCCGGCGAGCTGGTTTCGGTCACAGGCGCATGATAATCCAGACCTGGTGCCAAGCAGCTGGGAAAGATTGACCACTTGATATCCGGCCCAGTTGCAGATGTCGTTGCGTTTGGTCTTTTAGTGAAGGGATGACGCTATAACAGTCTACGTTTTTGGCGATAGTCACTCTGCCTATTGTTTCGAGTGTCTCGCGGAAGCTAAAATACATTGGCTCGGGCCGATCACCATGCATCGACTGGCGCGTGATGGAGTAGGATTTGTCGGTCAGCTGGTGCCGCCTTTCGAGGATGGAGACGTTGCTTTATTCATGGTTGGCGAAATTGATGTCAGATGCCATCTGATCCCGATATCGGAAACATTGAAAAGACCGGTCGAAGACGTGGCAGAAGACTTAGCCGCAGGCTTCGTTTCTAAACTAACCTCACTTCAAAGAGATCATCCGCAAATCGAGATCGTTGTCGCACAGCCGCCATTTCCGACTGACCGCAGACCGAATGCAGAGCTTCCTTTTACAGGCAGCATTGCCGATCGTGTTCACTTGCACGGCGTGCTGAGTGACAGCTTGGACCGGCTGTGTGGGGCATCGGGGCTGAATTTTTTGCGTATGCCCGTAAAATACAGGGATAAAAATGGGTTATTGAGACGGAAATATTCTGATGATGGTGTGCATATCATGCCTTGCGAGGCCGGATCGCTCGTAAAGTCTCTTGGTATATTGCTGTCTAAAAATCTGCATTTCATTGCCAAACCCATTACTATACTGGAGCGGCGATGGAATTATATATGGGGTGGTACGCTACGCCGCAAAGGCTTGCCGACGACGCAGCAAATGAACATTTTTGGTTAAAAGACTTCAACTCAATTTTGAAATCGCGTCTGAGAGCGCGGTCATGGTCTTTTTTGCCTCATCGAGGTCCATGTTCCACCATTTGCTTTCGAGAATCATCTGTTGACATGCTTCGTTGAAACGATAGCCGATGACTCTCGCGGGTGATCCTGCAACGATCGCAAAGTCAGGTACATCAGAATTGACAAATGAATTGGCACCAACGACGGCTCCTATGCCGACGATCACGCCGCGTCTGATTATAGAATCGACTCCGATCCAGGCGTCGCTCTGTATTTTGCAATGTCCATGCGTCAGATTGAGGTAGGGCGCTTCGTAGAACAGGCTGTTTGTCGATATTTTGGTGAGGCTATGCTCACCTGGCCCTATGGACACGTTGTTTGCGATAGAGACATAATTTCCTATTTCCGCTTTCGTGATATCGCAACGTTCTCCGACATAGCAATATTTGCCGATTATGGAATCTTTGCTCACTCTGCTCGACGGCAATATTTTTGTCGTCGGATTATTATTGTCTTCTTTCCGTCTTTTGCGTTTAAAAAACATTCTCTCCCTTTCTCCCGCAATTAGCCGAATATTTTTCTCACGAAGTTCATCACCTGTCGGTTTTTCTTTTTAATATATTTATTTTCCGCGATCAAAGTGCGAGTGTTGGCGGGTGATTTGGACAGTTCTTGTGCGTAGTCTGATAGGATTGAAAATATATTAAATTGATTCAATACCGCGTCTCTGGCTTTCAGCAAATGGGGTCTCGAAACATCTGCCGTGTTGGATTCTATTATGTTTTTTATTTTTAAAATGGAGTTTTCAGGATCGTGTATATCGATCGCTGAGAATGATCTTTCGTCAAAATAGCTGCCAATGTTTTGGCTGCCGTAGTATATCGGATAGGTAAGCGCCAAAATCGGATCGGAGATTTTTTCCGTCCAATAATTGTCGTAAGCGCTGTTCTCTATGGCGATATGGTAATGATAGGCCGACAATACTTCTGTCTTATCCGAAAATCCGTTTATGTTCCGACCGAAAATATCTATATTATCTCCAAAGTAGGCCTTCAGCTTGTCTACAAATTCCAGCCGCAGTCGGTGACCGGCTGTGAAAGCCTTGTTGGAAGAAACAACGGATATCAATTTGCTTTTTTGCGGCTGGAAATCTTTAAAATCATTGTAGGTCATGGGGCTTGATGATTGCCGTCCGGTTTCATCATATGCGCCCACCAGCCAGGGCAGACCTAGCGGTCCTGAACGTTTATTGGGATGTGGTGTCTCAAGATCTGGCGTGAGCACGCAGTCGAATTGCAATAGAAAATCCGGATCGTAGACCTTTACGCTCGGTGGTTCTGACGCGATGAACATGCATCGCTTCGCAACGACAGGGCTATCAATGGTGTCAGGTATCGCGTCATAAACGAAGACAATGTCTTCGTTTGCAAAATCTCCGTTAAACGAAAACTCTACCCCATTCCACTGAGGTATGGCGTTTGGAAACTGGCGCGACCAATGCCAGTTCGGAGCAGATGAAATGAAGCCGGCCTTGATCGTCATGAACGCAACCTCTGCCTATTGAGTGCGCGGATGTACCACGCTTGTCGTTTGAAAAAGCTGGTATGTCGACTTGACACCTTCTTCCAACTCAATCTTCGGCTCCCAACCCATTGCCCTCAACTTCTGCGCACTCATCAGCTTCCTCGGCGTTCCGTCCGGCTTGCTGAGGTCGTGTTTAATGTCGCCCTCGAAACCGACAATTTGGCAAATCAGTTTCGTCAGGTCGAGGATGGAGATGTCTTCGCCGCTGCCGACATTGACGTGGCTTTCGTCCGAATACGTCTTCATCAGGAAGACCAGCGCGTCGGCGCAGTCATCGGCGTGCAGGAATTCGCGGCGAGGGGTGCCGGTGCCCCAGATTGTCATTTCCGTATCGCCGCGGGTCTTTGCTTCGTGCGTTTTGCGGATCAAGGCGGGCAGGACGTGGCTGGAGGTCAGGTCGAAATTGTCGCCGGGGCCGTAGAGGTTTGTCGGCATGGCCGAGATGAAGTCGCATCCATATTGTTTGCGATATGCCTGCGTCAGCTTGATGCCAGCGATCTTGGCGATGGCATACCATTCATTCGTCGGTTCCAGCGCGCCTGTCAGCAGGGCGTCCTCGGTGATCGGTTGATCCGCGAATTTCGGGTAGATGCAGGACGAGCCGAGAAAGAGCAGCTTTTCAACCCCGGCGCGGTAGGAGGCGTCGATGATGTTGGCTTCGATCATCAGGTTCTCATAGAGAAACTCTGCCGGGCGTGTGTCGTTGGCAAGAATGCCGCCGACTTTGGCCGCGGCCAGGAAAACGGCTTGCGGCCTGTTTTTTTCCATCCACGCCGAAACCTGCGCCTGGTTGCGCAAGTCCACCTCATCGCGACCGACAGTCAGAATGTCGCAACCTTCCTGCTGCAAGCGCCGCACGATGGCGGAGCCGACCATGCCGCGATGGCCCGCAACCCAAACCCGCTTACCTTGGAGATCGTAGAGGCTCATGCTCAGGCGCCCTTCGTCACGATGTCCGATTGCATGATGCGCAGATCTTCCACGACCATTTCCCGTGCCAGCTCACGCACGCTCGTTTCATGTCTCCAGCCCAGCTTCTCGTGCGCCTTGGTCGGGTCGCCGATCAGAAGCTCGACTTCTGTCGGGCGGAAGTAGCGTGGGTCGACTTCGACCAGAACCTTGCCGGTGGCGGTATCGATGCCCTTTTCGTCGACACCTTCGCCCTGCCATTTCAGTTTGATGCCAACATCTTCGAAGGCCCACTCCACGAACTGGCGCACAGGTGTGGTTTCACCAGTTGCAAGAACGTAATCGTCCGGCTGTTCCTGCTGCATCATCAGCCACATGCCGCGCACATATTCCCTTGCATGACCCCAATCGCGTTTCGCATCGAGATTGCCGAGATAGAGCTTTTCCTGACGACCGAGCTTGATGGCTGCCGCCGCACGCGTGATCTTGCGTGTCACGAAGGTTTCGCCGCGCAGGGGGCTCTCGTGGTTGAACAGGATGCCGTTCGAGGCATGCAGGCCATAAGCTTCGCGGTAATTGACCACGATCCAGTAGGCGTAGAGTTTTGCCGCCGCATAGGGGCTGCGCGGGTAAAACGGCGTGGTTTCCCGTTGCGGAACTTCCTGAACCAGACCGTAAAGCTCTGACGTCGACGCCTGGTAGAAGCGTGTCTTCTTTTCCAGCTTGAGAATGCGGATCGCCTCAAGCAATCGCAGGGTGCCGATGCCGTCTGCATTGGCCGTGTATTCCGGTGTCTCGAAGGAAACCTGCACATGGCTTTGGGCGGCGAGGTTATAAATCTCGTCGGGTTGCGTTTCCTGCACGATGCGGATGAGATTGGTGGCATCCGTCATGTCACCGTAATGGAGGAAGAAGCGCGGGTTTTCCTCGTGCGGATCCTGGTAAATATTTTCGATGCGTCCGGTGTTGAAGGATGAGGAGCGCCGCTTGATGCCGTGGACGATGTAGCCCTTATCGAGCAACAATTGCGCCAGATAGGCACCGTCTTGGCCTGTGACGCCAGTGATAAGGGCGACCTTCGCTTCGTCAGACATTCAATCCGCTTTCTTTTATCGCACTGTTTGGCCTCAAGCGTTCTATGCTTCATTGGCCTTGGATGCTGCTTATTTAAGCGCGCGTTATTCGCCTGTGCGATATCTCAACTCGCGTGCAAAATAAACATCAGATTTTAAAAGGCATTTGTACCGCTGGCCGATATCGGCGGGCTTCTGCCCCGTTTCGTCTCATTTCGCTTGGCGGGCTTTGGCAAATCTCTGCTTGTGTCTGCTAGCGATAAACTTGTCCACGAGCAGTCGATATTGCTTGGAAAGGCCGTAATACCAGCGTCTTTTATGGGTGTTTCGCCGCTGTCCAGCACCTGCAACGATCTGGCTCGCTGCGTCCGTGGTGGTTACGGGTGCCGGCCAGAACGAGTAGCCATGTCCGGCGCGGGTCAGCCAATAGCGGAAGTAATTGTCCACAGGGGCGAAGATCTTGCGGTGTTCTTCAACGAAAAGCCGCGCGCCTTCCCGCGACCAGACGATGGCGCTCGTCGTCATCGGGAAGTAATGGGCGGCGACAAGTTGGCAGGCGTGGCCATCGACGCTGTAGTCAGCGATCGGCGTGGCGATCTTCAGCTTGTTGTTGCCGATATTGATCAGGCGCCACTTGGGATCCACGGCCTCCAGTTCCGGCAAGGCCTTTTCCAGCAGCGCGACGGGATTGCAGAGCGGCAAGGCGTCGTCCTCCAGAACGAGCGCATAGTCGGCCTGAGACTGCAGAAACTGTTTTGCCACCTTGAGGTGACTGTAATAGCAGCCGATTTCGCCACCGACTAGGCTACGGCCCATATATCGTTCAGCGCTGTCGCTATCGTAGTCACTGACCGAGGATAGATCGAGCGGACGACCATCGACAGCGGATACCCGCTCGAAGGCAATGCCGAAGGCTGCGAGTTTATCGCTTATCGATGCAAGGCGGTCATGGCTGCCATCGAGATTGATGACGAAAACTCCAAGAGATTGCATGTCTGGCCTATGTCCTGTCTTGTCCGATATGCGCCGGTAATGTCGCCATCTCCCAATATCCCGGCTCAGCCGTGCAGAACAAGCCCTGCGGCCACAATAGCGTTTGCCGGAATCTGGGAATGCACGCCTTTCCTCTTGCACCGATCCTTTAACCAGAACATAAAGGCCGCAAAGCCTGCAAATGCTGGTTTGCGGTCTATAGAGTTGCCAGAGGCGAAGTTCAGGATAAAGACGTATGCGGGTTCATCAGTATATTTTCGGCAAGGACGGCGGCGCAGAAAAGTTCTTCGTGCATCTCGTTGGCGCTCTGGCGCGGCGCGGTGTGGAGCAGACTGCGGTCATGCGTTGGAACCGCCGTTGGCGTGAAGATGTCGAAGTTCATGCCAAGGTCATCCAAAGCAACTTCCGCAACCTGTCGATCGACCGCATTCTGCTTCCGATGAAGGTTCTGTCGATTGCCAAGCGCGACAAGGCGGATGCGATCATCTCCTGGTCGACGCGCGGCGCGCGCCTGATGCCGGACTATAAGGGTGGCATCAAGCTGTCCCGGCTCGGCGACTACCCGACCCATCTCGGCTATTTCAAGAACACCGATATTCTCGTGTGCAACACGCCTGGTATCGGCGACCATGTGCGCAAGCTCGGCTGGACGCGCGGTGTGGAGGTGATCTCCAACTTCACGGATACAACGACAGTCGCGCCAATATCGCGGGCGTCTGTCAACACGCCCGAAGGCGTGCCACTGGTCGTGTCCATGGGACGTTTTGTGAAGCGTAAGCGCTTCCATCTTCTCATTGAGGCTGTCGCGGCTGTGCCGGATGCCTATCTGTGGATTGTAGGGGATGGCGAGGAGCGCGAAGCGCTTGAAGCCGTAACCCGTGAGCACAAGATGGAGGAACGGGTCCGTTTCCTCGGCTGGCAAAAGGATACGAGACCTTACGTCGCTGCAGCCGACATTTTTGTCATGCCCTCCAGCCACGAACCGCTCGGCAATGTTATCTTTGAAGCGTGGGCGCAAAACCGTGCGGTTATCTCGTCGCGGTCTGAAGGGCCTTCGTGGTTCATGCGTGACGGTGAAAACGGACTGCTGGTCGATATCGACGATGTCGCCGGATATACGCGCGCCATCAACCAGTTGATCGCCGATCCCGCTCTTGCGGCACGTCTTGGCGAGAATGGTCGGGCGACGCTCGTCGGTCAGTTCTCCGAAGAGGCGGTGGCCAGTGCCTACATCGATCTGTTCAAGCGGAAGCCTTGACCGCCGCATAGACCTTGCCGATATTTTCGGCTTCGCCATCGATGGTGAAGTTTTCCGTGACATGTGAGCGGGTAAAGCCGCTTGCATAATCGCGTTTCGCATCGTCCTCCATCCAATTCGCAACAGTGCGAACCATGGCGTCGAGATCGTCCCGGCTGATGATCTCACCGGTCTGAGGCTCTGCGATCAGTTCCGGAAACGCGCCGACGTCGGTTGCGACGACCGGAACGCCGGTTGCCATGGCCTCAAGTGGCGTCAGACCAAAGCCTTCCCAGCGTTGCGGGGCGACAAACAGGTCGAGGATGCGGTACCAATCGTTGATGTCGGTATGTTCGCCAACGAAGAGAATGCGGTCCGCAAGCCCTGCGGCGCTGACTTTGTCTTTCAGGCCATTCTCGAACTCTACATGCGGACCCGTCGCGCGTCCTGCAATGATCGCAGACCATTCTGGTCGTTGCGGCAGCACCGCGATCATGGTATCGACAAACAGGTCCGTGCCCTTTTGGTGGCGCACCCTGCCGAAGCAGCCTGCATATTTCTGGTGAGCATCCAGGCCAAGCAGTCTTCTTGACGCAGCCTTGTCGGCGGCGGGCGAAAAGCGTTGCGTATCGATGCCATGCATGATGACGGTGCTCGGCACCTCCAGATAGGTTGCGGTCTTGCCATTGGTGGCGATAACCGCATCCATTCGGGAAATCAGAAACCTGGTCCAGCCACTGTGCTTGCGTTGCGACGCGGAGGTGAAGACCAGTTTCAGCTTCATGCGCAAGATATCACGCATGATGATGCCCGGCAGCATCTCTATATTGCGCCGCGCATGCCAGACGCGCGGCTTGTTGTCCGGCCCCAATGTCCACAGCCGCCACAGATCGCGAAAGCGAACATGCGGCAGGCTATCAGGCAAGCCCGGTCCGATCGCCGCCACACCCTGCCCCTGCCTGTTTTGCACGGGCAGAAGCTGGATAATGGTGGATGTCACGCCGGATAGCCTGAGCTTGAAATTCGGCGCAAGCACTCTGACGTTAGCCAAGTCGATATAAGGCAAAATCGGGATCTCGGGGGAAGGGGGCTTTCGATCAGCCCCAGTTGATGGAGAGAATTTCGTAACCGCGTGAGCCGCCGGGTGCGTTTACCTCGATGCTGTCGCCCACTTCCTTGCCGATTAGCGCACGCGCGATGGGCGAGGAGATTGAAATGCGGCCCTGCTTCACGTCGGCTTCCTGGTCGCCAACGATCTGATAGGTCTTCTCCTCATTGGAATCCTCATCCACGAGCTTGATCGTGGCGCCGAACTTTATCGTCGTGCCGGACATTTTCGAAAGATCGATAACCTCTGCGCGCGCAGTCAGGTCCTCAAGCTCCGCAACGCGGCCTTCATTGTGGCTCTGCGCTTCCTTGGCGGCATGGTACTCGGCATTTTCGGACAGGTCGCCATGGGCGCGCGCCTCTGCAATGGCCTCAATGATCCGCGGGCGTTCTTCCTGCTGACGAAAGCGCAGTTCTTCCTGCAACTTGACGAATCCACCCTGAGTCATTGGTACTTTTTCTACCATTTTTTCTTCCTTCGCATTCAACCCGCGGTACCCGCAGACACAAAAAGAAACAGGTTCCGGAGCAAAACTACGGAACCATGTCAAAATCACAATTTGCGCGACTATATCAGAAGACCGCTACAAATTGCCAGATAATTTGAAACTGCCGTTCCCCGGTAAAAATCCTTGAAGATAATTGCACAGAGATTGACAGGTTTTGCAAGAACATATAGTGAACATACTATGAAAAAGTCTATAAAAGAGCGTCTGGCAGTTCTCTCCGATGCGGCGAAATATGACGCATCCTGCGCCTCCAGCGGCACGACGAAGCGCAACTCGTCCGCGTCAGGCGGGCTGGGATCGACGGAAGGCTCGGGCATCTGCCATGCCTATGCGCCGGATGGACGATGCATTTCGCTTTTGAAGATATTGCTGACCAACTTCTGCATTTACGACTGTGCCTATTGCATCAATCGCTCCTCCAGCAATGTCGAGCGGGCGCGGTTTACCGTGGAGGAGGTGGTGTGGCTGACGCTGGAATTCTACCGACGCAATTACATCGAGGGTCTGTTTCTGTCATCCGGCATCATTCGCTCGTCGGATCACACGATGGAAGAACTGGTGCGGGTGGCGAGGGAGTTACGGGTGACGCATGGTTTCAGAGGTTATATCCACCTCAAGTCCATCCCGGAGGCATCGGCTCGTTTGGTGGAAGAGGCAGGGCTTTACGCCGATCGTCTGTCCATTAACATAGAACTGCCGACCGATAGCGGTATCGGCCAGTTCGCTCCCGAAAAGCAGCCCGGCAATATCCGCAAATCGATGGCCGATATCCGTCTGAAGATAGAGGAAGCGGGTGAGCCGACGATCCAGACGAAACGGGTCAGGAAGTTTGCGCCTGCGGGACAGAGCACTCAGATGATTGTCGGTGCAGATGGTGCCAATGACACGACCATCCTGTCCACGAGCGCGCGCCTTTACGGCAGCTACGGTTTGCGTCGGGTCTATTATTCGGCATTCAGCCCGATCCCGGATTCGTCGAAAAACCTGCCGCTCATCAAACCGCCCTTGATGCGCGAGCATCGGCTTTATCAGGCTGATTGGCTTTATAGATTCTATGGCTTCGATATCGATGAAATCGCCTCCACGCAGAAGGATGGCATGCTGGATCTCGATATTGACCCGAAGCTCGCTTGGGCATTGGCAAATCGGCAGCAGTTTCCGGTCGATGTGAACAAGGCGGATCGCGAGACGTTGCTGCGCGTTCCGGGGTTTGGCACGAAGACGGTGAAATCCATTCTGTCGTCGCGCCGGTTTCGGCAATTGCGATTGGAAGATATCGCGCGCTTCGGCGTTTCTCTGAAAAAGGTCAAAGCTTTCGTCGTTGCGGGAGGATGGTCACCGGGGAAGTTGACGGAGCGGCCTGATTTACGCGACATGTTTGCGCCGCAGCCCGAACAATTGTCGTTGCTGTAATGTATCGGGTCTCACTAGAGGGGCGGGGGGATTTTACCGAGTGGCGCGAGGCGGCCCGGCGGTTCCTGTCGGCCAATGTTGCTCCGCATGAGATCGAATGGCGGTTTCAAGGTGACGAAACTGGCCTCTTCGGCTTCGAAGAGGGAGATCGCGTTCCGCAGATCGGTGGTGGCACCAGCGTGAACGTTCCTGCGGCCTTCCTGCCGTTTGCGCAAACCATCATCTGCCACAGTGATCCGACGCGCTTTGCATTGCTCTACCGCCTGTTGTGGCGTTTGGGCCAAGACAGGGCGCTGCTGGAGTTCAAGTCTGATCCGGATGTGGCGGAAGCACGGAAGATGGAGAAATCCGTTCGCCGCGACAGCCACAAGATGACGGCCTTCGTTCGGTTCAAAGAGGTGCCGTTGCCGCAGGACGTCGCTGGACGACGGCGTTTTATCGCGTGGTTCGAACCCGATCATTTCATAGTGGAACGCAAGGCGGCTTTTTTCCAGCGCCGCTTTACCGATATGGACTGGCTGATCGTCACCCCGAAGGGGTCGGCTCGCTGGGACGGTGAAACGATGCAGACGTCGAGAGCGGCTGCGGAAAAGCCGGATATTTCTGATGACACGGACGAGCTGTGGCGCACCTATTACGCCAATATCTTCAATCCTGCACGTCTGAAGATTAAGGCGATGACGGCGGAGATGCCAAAGAAATACTGGAAGAACCTGCCCGAGGCAGACCTCATTCCAGACCTCATCCTCAACGCCGAGCGGCGGGTGCTTGAGATGGGTGCCAAAGCGGCCACCGAGCCGCAATTGTTTCACCATCGTCTTCAAGCGGCGGCAGACAGCAGACCGCAACCTGCACTGCCGGATGCCGATACGCTGGCGGGGTTGAAGCACGAGGCGCAGAGCTGCACGCTTTGCCCTTTGCACTGCAAGGCGACGCAAACGGTGTTCGGCGAGGGGCCAACTGATGCTGACACGATGGTCGTCGGCGAGCAACCGGGTGATTTCGAGGATTTGGCGGGTCGCCCCTTTGTCGGCCCGGCGGGCAAGGTGTTCGATCAGGTCCTGGGTGAAACGGGGATGGACCGCAAGGCGCTCTATGTTACCAATGCCGTCAAACACTTCAAATACGAGGCGCGCGGAAAGAAGCGCATTCACCAGCGGCCGGACGCTGGCGAAGTTCAGCGTTGCCGGTGGTGGCTGACGCGCGAGATTGATCTCGTCCAGCCCAAGCTCATCGTGGCCATGGGCGCGACGGCGGTGTTTGCCTTGACTGGCATGAAGGAAAAGCTGTCGGATGTGCGCAGCAGACCCATGCCGATGGATGGCGGCAGGATGCTATTTGCGACTGTCCATCCGTCCTATCTTCTGCGCATTCCTGACGCGCAAAAGAAGGCAGAGGAGATGCGACGGTTCCGGGAAGATATGCAGGCTGTTCAACGGCTTACGGCGATTTGCAAAGAAACCGATTCCCGTGCGTCACGCAGTGGATGAGGGCTATCACAGCTTGCGATCATTGGCGGCTTTTACGAAATCGATGAAGGCTCTGAGTGGTGCTGGAACCAGCCGTCTGCCGGGATAATAGAGAAATGGCCCGGAGAAACTCTGCCACCACGGCTCGAGCACCGGCTCCAGCGCGCCGCTGTCGAAATAGGGTTGCAGCCAGTCTTCAAAGAGCATGATGATTCCGGTGCCCGCGATGGCCGCATCGACGGCGAGATCCGTGGGGCCGCCGATCCTGACGATCAACGGCCCGTTTGCCTCGATCAGCACGACTTCGCCATCGCGCTCGAATTCCCATGGCGGCATGGCGCCGCTGGCAAAACGACCTCTGATACAGGCATGGCTCAACAGATCGCGCGGGTGGTCCGGACGGCCGGACGTCTTGAGATAGGCGGGGGAGGCAGCAGCGGCGAAACGTTGGGTGCGTGGCCCGATCGGCACGGCAATCATGTCCTGCTGCAGACGTTCGTCATAGCGGATTCCCGCATCACAGCCTGCGGCCAGAATATCGACGAAGCTTTGATCGGTGATGATCTCAAGGCGGATGTCGGGATAAGCGGCCAGGAACTTCGGTACCAGATCGGGCAAGATCAGTCTTGCTGCGCTGACGGGCACGTTGAGCTTAAGTGTCCCGGCAGGCTTGTCGCGAAATCCGTTGACGACATCGAGTGCTGCCTCCACTTCGGTCAGCGCCGGCGCCAGGCGATCGATAAGCCCTTGCCCGGCCTCCGTTGGCAAGACACTGCGCGTGGTGCGGTTCAGCAGACGAACGCCAAGCCCGGTTTCCAGACGCCGCACCGCTTCGCTGAGGCCTGACGCGCTGCTGCCCTTCAACCGGGCCGCCTCGCGAAAGCCGCCTGCGCGCGCCACCGCTACAAAAGCATTGAGGTCATCAAGGTCGATCTTCATTGTTCGTACTTTCGCACAGGCTGTCCGGATTGTATCGTATTCTCTTGGTTATCGACAGCATCTATCATCTCGTCATCATCAGGAGAACGATTATGACTGACATCGATAAGGCCGGATCATTCAAGCTCGGCGAACACACGGTCAAACGCCTCGGCTACGGTGCCATGCAATTGGCAGGTCCCGGCGTGTTTGGGCCGCCGAAGGACCATGACGGCGCACTCGCGGTCTTGCGCGCTGCCATCGAAGCCGGGGTAAACCATATCGACACCAGCGATTTCTACGGGCCGCACATTACGAACCGGCTAATCCGCGAAGCGCTCCACCCTTACCCCGACGATCTCGTCATCGTCACGAAAATCGGTGCCAAGCGCGGCGAAGACAAATCCTGGAACCTCGCCGCGTCGCCGCAGGAACTGACCAGCGCCGTGCATGACAATCTGCGCAATCTCGGTCTCGACGTCATGGATGTCGTCAATCTGCGTGTCATGTTCGATGTGCATGGACCGGCGGAAGGCTCCATCGAACCCTTGCTGACGCCACTTGCCGAATTGCAGCGGCAGGGTTTGGTGCGCCACATCGGGCTTAGCAACGTCACGGCGGCACAGGTTGAGGAAGGTCGTAAGATCGCTGACATCGTCTGCGTTCAGAACATGTATAATCTGGCGCACCGTCAGGACGACGCGTTGATCGACAGCCTGGCCAAGGATGGCATTGCCTATGTGCCGTTCTTCCCGCTGGGTGGTTTCAGCCCGATTCAGTCATCCGCCCTGTCGGATGTCGCGGCGCGTCTTCAGGCAACGCCGATGCAGGTTGCGCTTGCATGGCTTCTTCGCCGCAGTCCTAACATCCTCCTGATACCGGGCACATCATCCGTTACCCATTTGCATGAGAACCTCAAAGCCGCGGATCTGGTTTTGGCGGATGATGTCATGGCTGAACTCGATGGTGTGGCCGCTGCGAACACGGCGCATTGATATCGCTTGCTGCAAAGAGAAAGGGCGCGTCACCGACGCGCCCTTTTTCGTTTTTTGGAATAAATTTAGGGCTTATGCGAAGTAGCTCTGCAGAGGCCGTACGTCCAGGCTGCCTGCTTTCAGGGCCTTGATGGCGAGAGCCGCCGATTCTGCACCCGACATCGTTGTGTAGTAAGGCACCTTCTGCATCAGGGTTGCGCGGCGCAGCGACTTGGAGTCCGAGATCGCCTTGTTGCTGTCTGTCGTGTTGATAACCAGCTGGACCTGACGGTTGCGAATGGCGTCTTCGATGTGCGGTCGGCCTTCCTGAACCTTGTTGATCTTTTCGGCATTGATGCCCTGTTCGGCAAGGAAGCGCTGCGTGCCGCCGGTTGCCAGAACCTTGAAGCCGATTTCCACCAGATGGCGGATGGCAGGCAGAACCCGCTCCTTGTCCTCATCGCGAACGGAGACGAACACCGCGCCGGAGCGTGGCAGATCGACGCTTGCACCCAGCTGCGCCTTGGCAAAGGCCAGTGCGAAATCCGTGTCGAGGCCGATGACTTCACCGGTGGAGCGCATTTCCGGTCCCAGCAGAATATCGACGCCGGGGAAGCGGGCAAACGGGAAGACGGCTTCCTTGACGGCGATGTGCTTGAGGTTGCGTGGGTCCGGCTTTGTGCCGTAGGCCGCAATCGCTGCATCCAGCTTTTCACCGGACATGATGCGGGCCGCGATCTTGGCGATCGGCGCGCCAATGGTCTTGGCAACGAACGGCACGGTACGGGAGGCGCGCGGGTTGACTTCCAGCACGTAGATCGTGCCGTCCTTGATGGCATATTGCACGTTCATCAGGCCGCCGACATGCAGCGCCTTGGCAAGCGCCGTCGTCTGGCGTTCCAGTTCATCCAGCATCTCGTCGGACAGCGAGCGCGATGGCAGCGAGCAGGCGCTGTCACCGGAGTGAATACCGGCTTCTTCGATGTGCTCCATGATGCCCGATACGAAAACATTCTCGCCATCGCTCAGCGCATCGACGTCTACTTCGACCGCGTTGGTCAGGTAGCTATCGAATAGCAACGGGTTCTTGCTGAGAAGCGTGTTGATCTGACCGGTCTTGTCGTTGGGGTAACGTTGCTTGATATCTTCAGGTACCAGACCTGGAACCGTATCCAGCAGATAGCTTTGCAGCATATTTTCATTGTGGATGATCTGCATGGCGCGACCACCCAGAACGTAGGACGGACGCACGACCAGCGGAAAGCCGATTTCGGACGCCACGACGCGAGCCTGTTCGACGGAATAGGCGATGCCGTTGTTCGGCTGGGCCAGATCGAGCTTCATCAGCAGCTTCTGGAACCGGTCGCGGTCTTCGGCAAGGTCGATCATATCTGGCGCGGTGCCAAGGATAGGGATGCCGTTCTTTTCCAGCGCTTCGGCCAGCTTCAGCGGTGTCTGACCACCGAACTGCACGATGACGCCGACGAGTTCGCCCTTTTCCTGCTCGGCGCGCATGATCTCGATCACGTCTTCAGCGGTCAACGGCTCGAAATACAGGCGGTCGGAGGTGTCGTAGTCGGTCGACACGGTTTCCGGGTTGCAGTTGATCATGATGGCTTCGAAGCCTGCATCCTTCAGCGCGAAGGCAGCATGGCAGCAGCAATAATCGAACTCGATGCCCTGGCCGATGCGGTTCGGGCCACCGCCGAGAATGACGACCTTCTTGCGGTCGGAAACCTGTGCTTCGGAGCGAAGCTGGCCGACGAATGGCGTCTCATAGGTGGAGTACATGTAAGCGGTTGGCGATGCGAATTCGGCAGCGCAGGTGTCGATGCGCTTGAAGACCGGGCGCACGTTGAGACTGTTGCGAAGCTCTGCCACTTCCTTCGGGCGCTTCTTGCTGAGGCTGGCCAGACGTGCGTCGGAAAAGCCCATGGCCTTCAATGCGCGCAGGTTTTCAGCATCCTGTGGCAGGCCGTGTTCGCGCACGCGCGCTTCCATGTCGACGATCGCCTTGAACTGGGCGATGAACCATGGGTCGATCTTGCTGTTCTCATGCACTTCTGCCTCGGACATGCCCATGCGCAGCGCCTGAGCGACCATGCGCAGGCGGTCTGGCGTTGGTGTGCCGATGGCGGCGCGGATCGCGTTCTTGGAGCCTTCGCCTTCCTCGTAGCCGGGGATTTCAATTTCATCGAGACCGGTGAGGCCGGTTTCGAGACCACGCAGCGCCTTCTGCATGGATTCGGCAAAGGTACGGCCAATGGCCATGACTTCACCGACGGATTTCATGGCCGTGGTGAGGATCGGCGAGGCACCGGGGAATTTCTCGAAGGCAAAGCGCGGGATCTTGGTGACGACGTAGTCGATCGACGGTTCGAAGGAGGCAGGGGTTGCGCCGCCGGTGATGTCGTTGTCCAGTTCGTCCAGCGTGTAACCGACGGCAAGCTTGGCCGCGACCTTGGCAATCGGGAAGCCGGTGGCCTTGGAGGCGAGCGCAGACGAGCGTGACACGCGCGGGTTCATTTCGATGACGACCAGACGGCCATCCTTCGGATTGACGGCGAACTGCACGTTCGAGCCGCCGGTTTCGACGCCGATTTCACGCAGGACCGCAATCGAGGCGTTGCGCATCATCTGGTATTCTTTGTCCGTCAGCGTCAGGGCAGGGGCGACGGTAATCGAGTCGCCGGTGTGGACGCCCATCGGGTCGATGTTTTCGATGGAGCAGATGATGATGCAGTTGTCCGCCTTGTCGCGGACCACTTCCATTTCATATTCCTTCCAGCCGAGAACCGATTCTTCGATCAGCACTTCGGTGGTCGGCGATGCATCGAGACCACCGCCGATGATTTCGAAGAACTCCGAGCGGTTATAGGCAATGCCGCCGCCTGTGCCGCCCATGGTGAAGGAAGGGCGGATGATGGCGGGAAGGCCGACGACATCGATGGCCTGCGCGGCAATCGCCATGGCATGGCTGATGTAGCGCTGCTTGCGGTCGGTTTCGCCGAGGTTCCACTGGTTTTCTAGGTTGTCGAGCGCTTTGTCCAGGTCCGGGCCGGAAAGTCTGGCTTTCAGCTCTGCGCGTGCGGCCTCATGGGTCTTGCGGTCTGCGTCCTTGATGTCGGTGGCGTTGGCCAGCATCGACTTCGGTGTTTCCAGATTGATCCGCTTCATCGCCTCGCGGAACAGCGCGCGGTCTTCGGCCATGTCGATGGCTTCGGGCTTTGCGCCGATCATCTCGACATTGTAGCGATCGAGCACGCCCATGCGCTTCAGGGACAGTGCGGTGTTCAGCGCCGTCTGGCCACCCATTGTCGGCAGAAGCGCGTCCGGGCGCTCCTTGGCGATGATCTTGGCGACCACTTCCGGCGTGATCGGCTCGACATAGGTCGCATCCGCCAGATTGGGGTCGGTCATGATCGTTGCAGGATTGGAGTTGACGAGGATGACGCGGTAGCCTTCCTCTTTGAGCGCCTTACAAGCCTGTGTGCCGGAATAATCGAACTCGCATGCCTGACCGATGACAATCGGACCAGCGCCGATGATAAGGATGGACTTGATATCTTGGCGCTTCGGCATGGCTCTCGTTCCGCTTTTCGTGTTGCGCAAAAAACGGCCAAGGTGAAACTCACCGGCCGGGGGCGCAATTCCAATCTTTTCAGGCTAGAAGCGGCTTATAGGCAAATGTTTTGGTGAACGGAACCCCGAATCTTCGCTTTCTGACAGGAAAGTTGGCTCTCCATATAACTGCATCGCGGGATGATCCTTTGCGTCCGTAAAAACGTAGAGATATTTGAATGAATTACCGCCGTTTCCAAAATCACAGAACAGGGCATTTATGATTACCGTCCATTATCTTGAAAACTCCCGTGCGCACCGCATTCTCTGGCTGCTTGAAGAGCTTGGTGTTGACTACGACGTCAAGACCTACAGCCGAGGCCCGGATATGCGCGCGCCGAAAAGCCTCAAAGCCGTTCACCCGCTTGGCAAGTCGCCGGTGATCGAGGACGGCGGAAAGGTCTATGCGGAAAGCGGTGCCATCATCGAATATCTGCTGGATACCTATGGAAACGGCGCGTTTCGCCCGGCGCAGGGAACAGATGCCTACAGACGTTATGTCTATTGGCTGCATTATGCCGAGGGTTCGGCCATGCCGCTGCTGGTGATGAAACTTTTGTTTTCCCGCATTCCCCGACAGGTCCCTTTCTTCCTGCGCCCGGTCGCCAAGATGATTTCAAATGGTGTCGCCAGCCAGTTTGTCGATCCGCAACTGGCCGATCACACAGCCTATTGGGAAAGCGAGCTTGCAAAAGACGGACTGTTTGCGGGTGGCGAACTCACCGGCGCGGACTTTGCCATGAGCTTTCCGGTCGAGGCGGCGATGAGCCGTGTGGACGGCGTCAGCAACCGGCCCGCCATCCGCCGTTACCTCGAAACCATTCGCGCGCGCCCGGCCTATCAACGTGCTCTCAAGAAAGGCGGCGCTTATGTTTATGCCAACAGCTGACGTATCGGAACGCTTTGCCGGTTCCAGCGTTTAGCGAGGCAATCAAGGGGAGACACATATGCAGTGGAGAGGGCGTCGCCAATCCGACAACATAGAAGATAGACGCGGCATGTCGTCCGGCGGAGGTGGCGGAGGCTTTCGCCTGCCGACCGGCGGTCGCGGCGGCGGCATCGGCATCGGCGGCCTCGTCGTCATCCTGCTGATCAGCTGGGCTCTGGGCATCAACCCGCTAACGCTTCTGTCTGGCGGTGATATCTCCGGAGATGGCGGCGGCACTCAACAGACCACGGGCACGAGGCCGCAGGGCCAGTCGAGTGACGAAACCACGGCCTTCGTTCGCACCGTGCTGGCTGAGACGGAAGATACCTGGACGAAGATATTTAGCGCTTCCAACGAGACCTACGAGAAGCCGACACTGGTGCTCTTCGGCGGCCAGGTGCGTTCCGCATGTGGCACGGCCTCGGCTGCCAGCGGCCCGTTCTATTGCCCGGTCGATCGCAAGGTCTATCTGGATACGGATTTCTTCCGCGAACTCGACAAGCGGTTCGGCGCATCCGGCGATTTCGCCCAGGCCTATGTTATCGCGCATGAAGTGGGCCACCATGTCCAGAACCTGACCGGCGTCCTACCTGAATTCAACCGCCAGCGTCAGTCCATGGGTGAGACAGAAGCCAACAAGATGTCCGTCAAGGTCGAGTTGCAGGCGGATTGTTACGCTGGCATCTGGGGCAAGTCCACGCAGCAGAAGGGTATTCTGGAAGCGGGTGACCTGGAGGAAGCATTGAACGCCGCCCACCAGATCGGCGACGACACGTTGCAGAAGAAGTCACAGGGCTATGTCGTACCGGACAGTTTCAACCACGGCACATCCGCCCAGCGTGCGGAATGGTTCAAGCGGGGTTTCCAAAGCGGTCGCCTCGAAGATTGCGATACGTTTTCGGCTGACATCTAACGGAATGATCACGGCTTGGGAGAGGGGGCGAATGCCCCCTTTTTCGTGTCAGCGAATGATAAGCGCCGTGACAAACATGCCAAGCGCAAAGATCGTGTGCGCCACAAGGTTCAGGCCGCGGACCTTGTTGGGGTTGGGTGTCTTGGACGCCGCCCAGCCGATTCCGAGGCCGGGCTGGAGCAGAAACCAGCCGGCACCGACGGTGACGATGCCGACGACCCATGGCAGAAGAAACGTCGGTGCGGCAAACCAGCCGGCAGGTACGAGCACTGCAAGCAAAACGCCGTAGATGATGCCAACGGCATAATGCGAAATCCAGCCGAGCGCGACTTCATGCTGGTAGGGGGTCGCCTTGGCGATGCTGTCGTGAAAGACTTTCCCCTTGGGAAGATGCCAGAACCACCGCCCCACTGGCCCCCAGTTGGGTGCGGGCTGTTGGAAAAGCCTGTGCAGAATGATCGCCCAGATATCCATAAAAACCGTGCCGCCGATGCCCATCGCGACGCCACGCCAGATGATGTCCCAAAACATGACGTCCTCCCTCCGACTCACAACGGCCTTCCGGTAAGGTGTCGGGTTTTGGGCGGGTCTACAAGGTCGCTTTAATGGTGGTTTATGGTGGATGGAGGCGACACCCTCCCTCCCTCCGTCATCCTAGGGCTTGTCCCTAGGATCTGCCGCCGCTCCAGCGCATTCGACGGGGAGAGTAGGCCGATGCGTGGTTAGATCCTCGAGTCAAGCCCGAGGAAGACGGGGTGATTGGCGCGCTGCTGTCTCTTCATAGCTACGCGATAACCCATGCCGCCCGTCCAAACAAAAAGGCGTGACCGTTATTCCGGTCACACCTCTGGTTTTCTCATATGGCCGCCAGATCAGGCAGCGCGGCGGTAGCCGTTATTGCTACGGGCATCGGCCAGCTGGAACTGCTCGAGCAGCGCGTTGAGGGCGGCTGCTTCCGATGCCAGGCCATGGCTGGCTGCCGTCTGTTCCTCGACCATTGCGGCGTTCTGCTGTGTGCTCTGATCGATGGTATTGATGGCTGTATTGATTTCCTGCAGGCCGGTAGACTGTTCGCGGGATGCCAACACGATGGCGTTGATGTGCTGGTTGATCTCCTGCACTTCCGTGACGATGGTTTCCAGCGCCTTGCCAGCATTGCCGACGAGCGAAACGCCTGCCTCCACCTGGGTTGTCGAGGCGCTGATCAGCGTCTTGATTTCCTTGGCGGCGTTGGCGGAGCGCTGTGCCAGTTCGCGGACTTCCTGTGCAACCACGGCAAAGCCCTTGCCTGCCTCACCGGCGCGCGCGGCTTCGACACCGGCGTTCAGGGCGAGAAGGTTGGTCTGGAAGGCGATTTCATCGATGACGCCGATGATCTTGGAAATGCCGGAGGATGATTGCTCGATTCCCTCCATCGCCTTGACGGCGTCACCGACCACGACGCCGGATTGTTCGGCATTGGTACGGGTGCGGGCGACCAGACGGCCGACTTCTTCGGCGCGCTGGGCCGAATCCTTGACGGTCGTGGTGATTTCTTCCAGCGCGGCTGCAGTTTCTTCCACCGATGCGGCTTGCTGTTCAGTACGTTTGGCGAGATCGTCGGCAGACTGGCGGATTTCGCTGGCACCGGCATCGATCGCTCGTGCGTTATGACCGACATTGATGAGAGCGCCGTTCAGCTTGCTGATGGAGGCATTGAAGTCTTCACGCAGGCGGTCGATGCGCGCCACGAATGGCGTACTGATACGGTAGTTCAGGTCGCCATCCGAAAGATGGGCCAGACCCTTGGCAAGCGAGTCGACTGCAAACTGGATATCGGCCGTATCCTTGGCGGACAGCTGTTCGCGCTCGTTGCGCTCATGTTCCGAAAGATTACGCGTCTGTTCGGCGTCACCTTCGAGGCGAAGACGCTCCTGCGCATTGGTGCGGAAAACCGCAACCGCTGCCGCCATGGAGCCGATCTGGTCCCTGCGTTCCTGTCCGGGAATCGCTGCGTTCAAATTGCCTGCCGCCAACTCGTCCATGGCCGATGTCATCTGCGTAACAGGCTTGATGACGAGGCTGTTCACGAGGAATGCGAGGAACGCGATCATGCCTGCGACAGCCAGAATGGTGGCAACGACGGCGGCGATACGGAACTGCGAGATGGATGCAAAAGCCGTGTTGCTGTCGATGACGAGGCCAACGGACCATTCGACACCGGGAAGACCGGGAAGACCGGGAACGGGAATGAAGCTGGTGATCTTGTCAGCGCCGCCGATTTCGGTCTGCGAGACGGCCTGGGAAATCTTCGGTGTTGCAACGGGGAAGAGGTCAGCCAGTGTCTTGTTGATCATGGCTTCGTTCGGATGGATCAGGATCTTGCCATCCTTGTTGACCAGAAACGCGTAGCCTTCGTTGCCCGCATCGACAGAGCCGATCATGGAAACCAGTGTCGTCAACAGGAAGTCGCTGGCGGCAACACCGACCAGCTTGCCATCACGCTTGACGGGCAGGGCGGCGCTGACCACGAGCTTGCCGGTGGTGGCATCCGTGTAAGGCTCGGTCAGAACGGTGGCATTGGCCTTGACGGCAGCCTGATACCACGGGCGCTGGCGTGGGTCGTAACCGTCGCGCATCTTGGTGGATGGGAAGTTGTTGAACGCGCCGGCTTCATCGCCGAAGTAGGTGGATTTGAATTCGCGTGCCAAGACGTCGTTGTGCAGGGCAAGCTCCAGCTTTTCCTGTGTTGTTGCCGTTACCATGGACGCACCGACCATTTCGGTCATCATCACGCGACCGTTGAGCCAGTTGGCAATGCTTTGGGCCGACTGTTTGCCGGCAGCGTTGATCTTGTCTTCAACAAAATGGTTTGCCGCATTGCGCTGGAGGCCATCGATATAAATGGAGAACCCCGCGAAAGCCGCGACGACGACGCAGGATGCCGCGACGACGATACGCGTCATCAAATTGGATTTCTTAGACAATTCAAGACCTCGAAAAGAGACCGGAATGACCGGATTTTGATGAGAACATGCCTCTGGCCGTCGCGGCGTGCTTCATGCACCCAAATATTTTCGTTTTCTGATGGAACCTTTATCGCTCAAGCGTAAACAAACTTTGCAATCCACAGGAGCAGGATGCCATTTCCGTGATAAGGCGCTGTTCTCGTTGAAATATTATATTTTAGTGACACGATTTTACGCATTTGCCATATTCTTGCGCATTGACCGCAAATGACATAACCAGACCCTGCGCCGCTTGCCCGGCTTGAGGCGCGGTTTCGGTTTTTCGAGGTGATGTCATGTCTTCGTCGGTTGCGGTTGAAAACGCCCCTATGGTTGCCAATTCTTGGGGCGCGCATTTGCGCGCAACGCTTGCCCTGGGAATTCCATTGATTGGTGCGCAATTGGCCCAGCTCGGAATTCACACCACGGATATGATTATCGTCGGCCAACTGGGTGCCGAGAAGCTGGCCGCCATGGTGCTGGCCGGGCAGTTCTATTTCGTCGTCTTTATCTTCGGCTCTGGCTTTTCCGTTGCTGTTGTTCCCATGGTTGCGAACGCCTACGGGCAGGGTGATGCCACGACTGCTCGTCGCGCATTGCGCATGGGCATGTGGGTGGCGACGGTGTACTGGCTGCTGACCGTGCCGCTTTTCCTGCACGCCGAAAACATCCTACTGGCGCTTGGCCAAAACCCGGCCGTCTCCGCGCAGACGGGACACTATCTTGCCATCGCGCAATTCGGCCTGCTTCCGGCGCTTCTGTTTTACGTCATGCGCGGTCTCGTCAGCGCTATCGGGCGTGCGGGCATCATTCTCTACGTCACCATCGCCATGCTGCTGCTCAATGGTGTCTTGGCCTATGCGCTAGTTCTCGGCCATTTTGGTTTTCCGGCCTTCGGCATGCTTGGCGCTGCCGCTGCCGCCGTCATCGTCAACGCCTTTAGCCTGGTTTTCATCGTCGTCTATATCCAGACACGCGATGAAACACGGCGATATGAGCTGTTCGTCAGGTTCTGGAGGCCTGATTTTCATGCTCTGTGGGAAGTCCTTCGCCTCGGCCTCCCCATCAGCGTGACCGTTCTGGCGGAAGTCACGCTGTTTTCAGCGGCGTCCATTCTCATGGGTCAGATCGGAACTCTGGAACTGGCAGCACACGGCATTGCGTTGCAACTGGCATCCATTGCCTTCATGATTCCGCTTGGCCTGGCGCAAGCCGCGACGGTGCGCATCGGCGTGGCACATGGACAAAAAGATTACCCCAACCTCGTGCGCGCCGCGATCACCATTTATGGCGTGGCCTGCGTTATCGCAGCCTGTGGCGGTCTGTTGTTTGCTCTAGCGCCGCGATATCTGGCCAGCTGGTTTCTGGACCCCACATTGCCGGGCGCTCCCGAGGTTCTCGCCTATGCCAGCACGCTCGTCATCATTGCAGGTGTGTTTCAGCTGGTGGACGGAATGCAGGCGGTGGCGGCTGGCCTGCTTCGCGGCCTGAAAGATGCGCGTGTGCCGATGATCCTTGCCTTGATTTCCTATTGGCCCATCGGCCTCGCACTCGCCTGGGTCGCTGCATTCCCGCTTGGTTTCGGCGGTCCGGGCGTGTGGTTCGGCTTCGTGTTCGGCCTATCCACCGCCGCTATCCTTCTGACAACCCGCTTTACCCTGATGGTGAAGCGCGAAATGCGAACGGCCCGCTGATAGCGGGCCGTCAATTCGCTCTTATTCTTCTGAGTCTTATCAGCGTTCTGCGAGCGCAGCTTCGCCCTTCTTCTCACGCAGCAGGTTAACGAAGCGGCGGAACAGATAGTGGCTGTCCTGCGGGCCGGGGGAAGCCTCCGGGTGGTGCTGCACGGAGAAGACCGGCTTGCCGGTGATGCGCAGGCCGCAATTGGTACCATCGAACAGCGATGTGTGTGTCTCTTCGACACCCTCAGGCAGAGACTTTGCGTCTACTGCAAAGCCATGGTTCATGGACACGATTTCCACCTTGCCGGTGGTGAAGTCCTTGACCGGGTGGTTTGCGCCATGGTGGCCCTGATGCATCTTTTCCGTCTTCGCGCCGACTGCCAGACCCAGCATCTGGTGACCAAGGCAGATGCCGAACATCGGCAATTCGCTTTTGATCAGGTCCTGAATGACCGGAACGGCGTAGGTGCCCGTTGCAGCCGGATCGCCCGGGCCGTTGGACAGGAAAACGCCGTCTGGCTTCAACGCCATGATGTCTTCGGCGGATGTCTGTGCGGGCACGACAGTAACCTTGCAATCCAGACCGGCGAAGAGGCGAAGGATGTTGCGCTTCACGCCGAAATCGACGCAGACGACGTGATATTTCGCATCGCCTTCGTCAAGCGTGCCGTAACCTTCGTTCCACACCCATGGTGTCTCGCTCCAGACGGATGACTGGCCGGATGTGGCTTCGATGGCGAGATCGAGGCCTTCGAGGCCGCTCCATGCCTTGGCTTCGGCCTTGAGCGCTTCGATGTCGAACACGCCATTCGGGTCGTGGGCGATCACTGCGTTCGGTGCACCGTTTTCGCGGATCCACGATGTCAGAGCGCGCGTATCGACACCGCAAAGGCCGATGATGCCGCGAGCCTTCAGCCATGTGTCGAGATGTTTGGCGGCGCGGTAATTGGATGGCTCGGTGATGTCGGCCTTGAAGATGACGCCGACCGCTCCGCGCCGTGCGGCGGGTGTCAGGTCTTCGATGTCTTCTTCATTGGTGCCGATGTTGCCGATATGCGGGAATGTGAAGGTGACGATCTGGCCGAGATAGGACGGGTCGGTCAGGATTTCCTCATAGCCGGTCAAAGCTGTGTTGAAGCAGACTTCTGCCTGAACCTTGCCGGTCGCGCCGATGCCGGTTCCCTCGATCACGGTGCCATCGGCCAGAACGAGCATGGCGGTGGGTTTGCGGGTGGTCCAGGGTGCTGTCTCGGTCATCTCGTTTCCCGTTTCTGCCGCTTCGTCCCGCCTCTTGAAAAGCAGGTGCAAAGCGGTCATCTTTTTTCGCGGATAAGGGCGCGCGAAAGCCTTCGCGTCGTAACCTTCGTTAAAATCCTGTGCAGGTGCCGGAAAATAACGAAAGGGGCGCAATGGGTCAACCACAGCCCTGTGGATTAGCTGGAATTAAAATCCAGTCGATTCAGATGCTTATGTAAATGATTTGCCGATACCCGGTTGCTCGTTTATGTCACGGCCAAAATTATGAAGGAAATGCCCGGCCCGGATATGCCGGTCGATAGGGGCTTTCCAAGGAGAGAGACATGATCCGCGACACCTTCGCCGACGCTTTGAAAGACGCCATGAAAGCCCGAGAACCGCGTCGGCTTTCAACGATCCGCCTGGTTCAGGCTGCCATCAAGGATCGCGATATCGCCAACCGTGGTGTCGGCAAAGATCCTGTCTCCGATGAGGAAATCCTGCAGATTCTTGCCAAGATGATCAAGCAGCGCGAGGAATCCGCCGGTATCTACGACCAGGCCGGTCGCGCTGAACTTGCCGAACACGAGCGCGAGGAAATCGCCATCATCAAGGGCTTCATGCCCGAAGAAATTCCGCAAGAGAAAGTGCGCTCCATCCTCGAAGGCGTCATCGCCGAGACGGAAGCCTCGGGCCTGCGCGATATGGGCAAGGTCATGGCGGTTCTGAAAGAGCGCTACCCCGGCCAGATCGATTTCGGCAAGGCGTCTGGTCTGATCAAGGAACTGCTGAAGTAACATTCATCCTGAAACGGCAAAGGCAGGACACATGGAGTGTCCTGCCTTTTATGGCTGGAGGCTGTCCGAAACAGACGCATTGTCGGGCTCGATCGGGGGGAAATCGCCCGGACATTCCAGCATTACGCTACGCTCGGCATCATGCCGACAGGATTGAAATTATCCCGTTTGATGGCTGCCATCAAATTACAAAGACGTAATGTTTTGCAAGAATTGTCTGTAACAGGCTTGCCTGAAGTTGGCGTGGTGCCACGGTTTGCGGTGAGCCCGCTGCCTGTGAATAACGGGTAACATCTGTTTCTGCCCTTGGTAAACACGGCCCGCTGCGCTTATATGAAAGACTGGCCGAAAACAGGCACTGACCCCAGGTAACGATGCGCTTTTCAAACTCATTTCTCGACGAGATACGTGACCGAGTGAACATCTCTGATGTTATCGGCAGACGTGTGACGTGGGACAGGAAGAAGAGCAATGCGTCCAAGGGTGACTATTGGGCCTGCTGCCCGTTCCATGGCGAAAAGAGCCCGAGCTTCCACTGTGAGGATCGCAAGGGTCGTTACCATTGCTTCGGCTGTGGTGTATCTGGCGACCATTTTCGCTTCTTGACTGATCTCGACGGCATGGGTTTTCCCGAGGCCGTGCAGCAGATTGCCGATATGGCGGGCGTTTCCATGCCGCAGCCGGATGTGCAGGCGGAACGGCGCGAGCGTGAGCGTGCGACGTTGCAGGACGTCATGGAAATGGCGACGCTGTTCTTTCAGGATCAATTGCAGACCGCGGCCGGTGCGCGTGCGCGGGCTTACCTGCGCGATCGCGGTTTGAGCGGTCGCACCATCGAGACGTTCCGGTTGGGATTTGCGCCCGATAGTCGTAACGCGCTGAAAGAGCATCTGGCGTCCAAGGGCATTGCCAAGGAGCAGATGGAGGCATGCGGTCTGGTGGTGCATGAGAATGTGCCGGTGTCTTACGACCGCTTCCGGGATCGCATCATGTTTCCCATCCTGTCGTCGCGAGAAAAGGTAATTGCCTTCGGTGGACGTGCCATGGCCGCAGATGCGATGGCGAAGTATCTCAACTCCAACGAGACCGAGCTTTTTCACAAGGGCAACGTCCTTTATAATTTTGCGCGTGCACGCCGCGCCACGCAAACCTCCGGTACTGTCATCGCCGTCGAAGGCTATATGGATGTCATCGCGCTGTATCAGGCGGGCGTTGAAAACGCCGTGGCTCCGCTCGGCACTGCGCTGACGGAAAATCAGCTCGATCTTCTTTGGAAGATGTCGACACAGCCGGTTCTGTGTTTCGATGGCGATGGTGCAGGCATTCGCGCCGCCAGTCGTGCCGCCGATCTGGCGCTTCCGCACATCAAGCCGGGCCGTTCCGTCAGCTTCGCGCTTTTGCCTGACGGCAAGGACCCGGACGATCTGGTGCGCCACGAGGGCAGGGCGCCATTCGACCGGGTGCTGGCGGAAGCCAAACCTCTGGCCGCGATGATCTGGAGCCGCGAGACCGCATCTGTCACCTTCGACACGCCGGAAAAACGCGCCGAGCTGGAAAACCGTTTGCGGCAGATCGTCTCCGTGATCGGAGATGAGAGCGTGCGTCGATTCTACCAGCAGGACATGCGCGACCGCCTGAATGCGTTTTTCCAGCCGCAGTTTCAGCGCAGCAACGGACCGAACCGAAATTTCGGGCGGGGCGAGGGCAATCAGAACCGCAACGGTCAGAGAACACCGGCACGCGGAAGCACGACGGGTGCGGGCAGCATATCCGACCGTCTCAGCCAGTCCGGTCTGGTGAAAGGCTATCTGGCCGCGCCTGCATTGCGCGAAAGCGTCCTTGCACTGACCATCGTCAATCACCCGCAGCTTTTGCTGGAAGAGTATGACGAGATTGCCGCTATCGATTACGAGAATCGCGATCTGCAACGACTGTGGTCGCAGGTGCTGACCTATGCTGCAGAAAATGCCGCCGAGTTGTCGCGCGATGGATTGGTGTCACGGCTTGAGGCACAGGGCTTCGACGCCCTGCTAAAAGCCATGAACCAGCAGGTGCGCAATGCGCGGCTGTGGACGGCAACCGAGCAGGCTGCGCCTGAAGATGCGCGTGAAGGCTATACGCAGTCGCTCTCCCTGCACAAACGCACCAAGGCGTTGCGCTGGCAGAAGATAGAGCTTGAACGTGAGGTTGCCGAGGCCACGGAGGTGGGAGACGGCGAGCGCATGGTGCAGTTGATGCGGGCGCTGTCGGAGGTTCAGCTGGAAATCGGCCGGATGGAAAATCAGGAGGCCATTATCGATGGTTTCGGGGTCATGTCTGGCAGGGTCAAGGGTGCAGCTTACAGCCACGGTTAGTGCTTTTGCGTCGGTCGAGACTTGTCTTTTGCGCAGATAGACCTAAATAGAGGATAAGTCTGGGAAGGCCTGCAAAACGTTGTCGCAATCGCGGCTTTTTGGTTTTTTAACGCGCGCTTGGGCCATAAAGGCTTGACGTGACGGGAAATAGCGGGAATCACCATTCCAGGAAAAGTAAGGTGGAATTGACCTTGGCGGATCGAAACTGCACGATAAAGCATTTCTGGATGCACAGTCTTGGTATTCCGCCGGTGGTAGCCGTATTTAATCGGCAGTTAAAGATCACTCCGTTAGGTGTTTAACAGTGATTCGCCGCCAGCGCCCGGTGCCTTTCGAGGTAATCAGGCTTGCGGCGAAGCGGATGTTAGCGTCAGGGAAAGCGACGAGATAGATGGCAACCAAAGTCAAAGAAAACGAAGAAGCAGAAAACGAACGCGATAGCGCTACGGATGGGCCGCTTCTCGATCTTTCAGATGACGCGGTCAAAAAGATGATCAAAGCCGCGAAAAAACGCGGCTACGTCACTATGGATGAGCTGAACGAAGTTCTGCCATCAGATCAGGTCGATCCTGATCGCATCGAAGACATCATGGCAATGCTCAGTGAAATGGGCATCAATGTCGTCGAGGATGAGGACGCCGAGGAGACGCCTGCCGAGGCTGAGGACAGCGACGCCGAGGCTGAAGAAGCCGAAGGCGGCGAACTTGCGCCTTCCGGCGGCACTGCCCTTGCGACTGCCAAAAAGAAAGAGCCGACCGACCGTACCGATGACCCGGTGCGGATGTATCTGCGCGAGATGGGCTCTGTCGAGCTTCTGTCGCGTGAAGGCGAAATCGCGATTGCCAAGCGCATCGAGGCTGGCCGTGAGACAATGATCTCCGGCCTGTGCGAAAGCCCGTTGACATTCCAGGCGCTGATCATCTGGCGCGATGAACTCAACGAAGGCACCACGCTTCTGCGCGAGATCATCGATCTCGAAACCACCTATTCCGGCCCGGAAGCCAAGGCTGCGCCGCAGTTCCAGAGCCCGGAAAAGATCGAGGCTGACCGCAAGGCTGCCGAAGAAAAGGAAAAGGTTCGTCGCCTGCGCAATCCGGGCGGTGAAGACGATGTGACCAATGTCGGCGGCGACGGCCTTCCGCATGAAGAGGAAGAAGAGGACGACGACGAGTCCAATCTTTCTCTGGCTGCGATGGAAGCCGAACTGCGTCCGCAGGTCATGGAAACGCTGGATACGATTGCTGACACCTACAAGAAGCTGCGCAAGCTTCAGGACCAGCAGGTTGAAGCGCGTCTGGCTTGCACCGGAACGCTGTCCACCGGCCAGGAACGTCGCTACAAGGAACTGAAAGATCAGCTGATCACGGCCGTCAAGTCGCTGTCGCTGAACCAGAACCGCGTCGATAGCCTTGTCGAGCAGCTTTACGATATTTCCAAGCGTCTGATGCAAAACGAAGGACGCCTGTTGCGCCTTGCCGAATCCTACGGCGTCAAGCGTGACAGTTTCCTCGAACAGTATCACGGTGCAGAGCTTGATCCGAACTGGATGAAGTCGATTGCCAATCTGGCCGCCAAGGGCTGGAAGGAATTCGCGCGCGAAGAAAACAACACGATCCGCGACATCCGTATGGAAATCCAGAATCTGGCGCAGGAAACCGGCATTTCCGTCGCTGAATTCCGTCGTATCGTCTCCATGGTACAGAAGGGTGAGCGCGAAGCGCGTATCGCCAAGAAGGAAATGGTTGAAGCCAACCTGCGTCTCGTCATTTCGATCGCCAAGAAATACACCAACCGTGGTTTGCAGTTCCTCGACCTCATTCAGGAAGGCAATATCGGCCTGATGAAGGCTGTGGACAAGTTCGAATACCGTCGTGGTTACAAGTTCTCGACCTATGCGACATGGTGGATCAGACAGGCCATCACCCGTTCGATTGCCGACCAGGCCCGCACGATCCGTATTCCGGTGCACATGATCGAAACGATCAACAAGATCGTTCGGACATCACGCCAGATGCTGCATGAAATCGGCCGCGAACCGACGCCGGAAGAACTGGCTGAAAAGCTGGCAATGCCGCTCGAGAAGGTCCGCAAGGTTCTGAAAATCGCCAAGGAGCCGATCTCGCTCGAAACCCCCGTGGGTGACGAAGAGGATTCGCATCTTGGCGACTTCATCGAGGACAAGAACGCGCTTTTGCCTATCGACGCTGCCATTCAGGCCAATTTGCGCGAAACGACGACCCGCGTTCTGGCATCGCTGACACCACGCGAAGAACGCGTTCTGCGCATGCGCTTCGGCATCGGTATGAACACGGACCATACGCTGGAAGAGGTTGGACAGCAGTTCTCGGTCACCCGCGAACGTATTCGTCAGATCGAAGCCAAGGCACTGCGCAAGCTCAAGCACCCAAGCCGTTCGCGCAAGTTGCGCTCGTTCCTCGATAGCTGAGTTCCCGCCAGTGGAAGACATCAAACCCGGTCAGCTTCTGGCCGGGTTTTTCTTTTTTCGGATGGTGATTGCACCGAAAACCGCTATTTCTAGCAATCAAAGGACATGACGCCCTGATGGCAACGACTGGCAAGAACAAATGGTGGCAGGGGAGCTGGACAATCCCGCTCTCGATCATCCTGCATGTTCTTATCGGCACGACCTATTTGCTGTGGCCAGGACAACGTCCAGCACCAGCCGAGCCAGAGAGCGTCAGCGTGGAAATGGTAGAGCCGCCCAAAGAGGAGCAGGCGCCCAAGCCCGAAGAGAAAAAGGCGCAAGAGCCGCCGCCGCCACCTGCGGAAGAAAAGCCCAAAGAGCCGCCACAACCGCCTGCGCCATCGCAGATGCCGAACGTCGCCATTCGTCCTGGCCCCACCCAGATGGACGAGCGCGATGAACCCGGTCAGCAGGAGGCGGGTGGTCAGCAGCAGAAGACGCCAGACAAACAGGAAGAGGCTCCGCAGCCTGCGACCCCACCTTCTCCTGATACCGTTGAAAACCAACCAAAGCCGGAGCCGCCTGCGCCAGCGCCGACGGCAGAGCAGGGAGAAATCGCTGCGACGGATGCCCCGGTGCCCGATAATATGGCCACTATCGCTGTTCCCACACCCAAGCCGGACGTGACGCCCACGCCCGTGCAGCCTGCAAAAGCGCCGCCGGATGGTGAGGGCGATCCCAGCCTCAAGCCTGCGAAAAAGATACTCGTCGGCGCAAAGCGACCCGGTCCAATGTTGCGACAGATCATGGGCAACCTTCCACCCCGCGAAAGGGTGGGGCAATTGTGCGTGGCCGAGGCGATGGCCCAGATCAAGGATGAGCGAAAAGGCCATTATGACGGGCTCGAGCCGCATACCGGCAAGAACTATCCGATTGTCGGAAACATCATGGACGCCAAAGGTGCGTTCAATGTCGGCACGCAGTGGTTTCCCATCGACTACCGTTGTGAAGTCGATATCGACAATTACCTCGTCACCGACTTCAGATATAAAATCGGCCCGAAACTGTCTCCGGAAGATGTCAAGCGGCTAGGGTTGATCCTGCGTTAGCAGGACCATTCAAGCCGTCACCGTCTTGTGCACCAGCCGGCCAATGGTGGCCATCAGTGCTTCTTCGTCATAGGGCTTGCGAATGACGGGCACATGGGAAAACTCGGACGGGATCATTATGCCATCGGCATAGCCTGTTGCGAACATGAATGGAATGTTGCGCCGCAGGAGCTCGTAAGCCACGGGAATGGATGTATCCGTGCCGAGATTGATGTCGAGAATGGCGACATCCGGCGACACGGTCTTCAGCTTATCCAACGCCATCGCCGAAGACGTGGATGTTTCGATGTTGGTTATGCCGTGCGTTTCCAGCATATATTCAACATCCATGGCGATGAGCATTTGATCTTCGACTAGAAATACCCGCAATGGTTCCTCCGCGGAATAAGGTGTGTAATCTTTTTGGGCACCGACATCGATCTCATGGATCGCAGCGGTTGGTCCTGCCGTGACATGGCGGGCGGGCAGTATGATTTCGGCCTGTATGCCATGCGTGTGGTAGCTGATTTTGCTTTTGCCGCCCAAGTCATAGGGCACGCTTCGGCTGATAAGTGCAGAGCCGAAGCCCGTTCTCGTGGGTGGGGTGATGGTTGCCGCGACCGTCTCCTGCCAGGAAATCACGCAGTCACCGATGTCGTCCAGTACCCATGAAATCAGGAGTTTACCACCGGCAGGGCCAAGTGCGCCATATTTGGCAGCGTTTGTTGCCAGTTCGTGAAGAACCAGAGCCATCACGGAAAATGCGCGCGAATCCAGCAGCACGCTTGGGCCATAGGCTTCGATTTCGCTTTCGGGAGAGCGGTGCGGCGATAGCTCGGCATCCAGCAGATCCCGAAGCATTCCGCCGCCTTCACCGCGCACCACCTGATCATGCGCAAAGGACAGCGCCTGAATGCGCCCCTTCAATGCAGACACATATTCCTGAAGGGTACGGCCTTCCTGCGTGGGATTGCCGACCAGTGATTTGATGATGGCCAACACGTTCTTGACGCGGTGGTTCAGCTCTTCGTTGAGCATACGCTGGCGAACTTCTGCCTGCGCGCGTTCGCCCGCCATCAGTTCGCTGTGGCGGAAGGCCACTTCAACGAGGGCAACGCGGGCGGCTTCGGCAATCTGCCGGTCCTCGTCGGTCCAGGGCTGCGCCTGCTGATGAACCGTTTCCTTCCACAAGGCGAAGCTTTTGCGCGGCGTCAACCGATCGCCAAGCGGTCCGGTTTCGTAGGATTTATCAGGATTTCCGCCCCAGTTCAGCGTCTGGACCAGCTCGCGCCGGAAGAACATCAGATAGTCGTTCTTGACCTGCGAAAGTGGCACGGCCAGTACGCCCGCGACGTGGTCGGAAAAGCTTTCCGCTTCCGGCAGTTGGTTGATCAAAGCGTGGGTCGCCCAGACGCGGCCTTCCGAAATGGAGGTCACCAGACGCCCCAGTTGCGGTGCCAGCAGCTCCGGCGGGGCATAGCCCATGCTGAACCAGCGTTCGTTCATCCACACGCCGACGCCATCGCAAGGAAGAAGCCTGCTGAAGTCCGAAAGATTTTCGACGAGAAGCTCTTCCACATTGTTGTGATGGGCAGCAAGACGCAAAAACTTGTCGAGCGACGCACGGGCGTCATGGGCGGTCGCCAGCTTTTTCTTCTGCTTCAACGCCTGAAGATGGAGAGAGAAAAACTCCCCGAACATTTCAGCCGCAATGCGCATCGACATTGGCAGGATGCGCGGCGAATAATGATGGCAGGCAATCAGGCCCCACAGCTCGCCATCATTGATGATAGAGATGGACATAGATGCGGCAACGCCCATGTTACGCAGATATTCGCAGTGGATGGGCGAGACGCTGCGGAGATGCGAGAATGATAGATCCAGCGGCTCACCGGATGCATCTATGGCGGGTTCGATAGGCACTCGAGCACCGTTTGAATCCGAGATGATGCGTAACGTGTTCTTCAGATAGAGCGTGCGCGCCTGTTGCGGAATATCGCTGGCCGGGAAGTATTGGCCTAGAAAGCTTTCCAGTGCGGGCTGTTTCGCCTCTGAAATAACCTTTCCGGCGCCGTCCTGCTCGAACCGGTATACCATCACCCGGTCATAACCCAGCATCGCCTTGACCAAACGTGTGGTGCGGGAAATCAGGCTGTCGACATTATCCGCCTCGCGGATCCGGTCGATCATCAACTGCGCGGTATGCAGAGGCTGCGAATCGTCACTGGCAGGTTCAAGCTCGATGATGGACACCGATTTGTACCGGTGGATCGCAATGTCGAATGTTCGGCCATTGGGCAACTTGATTTTAGGAAGCATAGCCGGGCGGCTGCTGTTTGCTGTTACCGTCAGCGCATTTCTCAGATCGTGAACGACATCGTTTCCGAAAAACTCTTCAATCGACCGGCCGATGATATCGCCCGGTAGTCCAGAGATTTCACTCCAGTTCAAAGAGTGACGCAGCACGGTGCGCATGGCGCTATCGCAGGCGATCAGACAGCCATGAGGCTGAATGTAGCCGGGAATATGAATAGGTTCCTTGTCGCAGTTGGTAAGATCGACTTGCTGAACTGGCGACGTCATATGTTAGTCTTTCGATGGAAAACTGCAGCGGTATGCTTTAAGCCCACTGTCTTCAATAAACGATATTTCGCCAAAGGAAATATATCGAACAACTGTGCCGGAACTTGCTCAGGGATTTTGTCGTTTCCGACGGGATTGTCGTCGTTCATTCTTCGTGTCGTTCCCTCTTACGCCTATCACTTTCGAAATCTCGAATGTTCAAACAGTGCGCAAAGCATGGCGTGATGTCATCAAACGCGTTCACCCAGGACTTGGTTCCGCAATTGAAAGTAAAATATCACAGTGCCGCAGACATTACTGACCATTTCGACGCGCGGGCAGGGGCTTTATGAACTGACGGCTCAAGCCAAGGCATTCATTGCGTCTTCCGCCGGGGATGAAGGTCTGCTGACCGTTTTCGTGCGACATACCTCGTGCTCCCTGCTGATACAGGAAAACGCGGATCCCGATGTCCAGCGGGATCTGAAGACATTCTTCGCAAAGCTCGTTCCGCCTTCGAGCGATCCTTCGATGAACTGGATCATTCACACAATGGAAGGCCCGGACGATATGCCCGCGCACATCAAGTCCGCGCTGACGCAAGTATCGATCGGCATCCCCGTTTCCGGCGGCAAGCTGGTGTTGGGAACATGGCAGGGCATCTATCTTTTCGAACACAGAAACCAGCCACACGAGCGCCAGATCGTGCTGCATCTCTCGTCCTGAACCGTAAGTTTGCGGATGTCGCGGCCATGAATACAGCCTGAACGCATGGTTCGGAAAACATTCACACGGCGCCGATTATCGTCATGACAGTCGACCGGGATGCCGAGCCATTTCGGCGAAGGTCAGGAAAACGGAGTATGACAATGATCAGCACATTTGCAAAAGCAGGCGTTGCGGCCCTCATCGCCCTTGGTGGCATTTCTGCGACGGCGTCCACCGCGTCCGCAGGGCCAGATGTTCAATATCGTATTGAAGTGCAGGACGGGTATCGTCACGGCGGCCACCAAGGCTGGGGTCGTCCCGATCGTGGCCGTGATCGTTGCGCTCCTTGGCTTGCTGAAGAAAAGGCCAACCGCATGGGCTTGCGCCGCGCACGCGTCGTCGATGTCTCGCCACGCCGCGTCGTTGTTGCGGGCTTTGATCGTGGTGGTCGTGACCGCATTGTTTTCGCCAACGTTCGCGGTTGCCCGGTCATCCGCCGTTAACGGTAGCGTTCGATCCCATCGTTCTACAAAAAACCCCTCGCCATGGTCTCACGGCGAGGGGTTTTCGTTTAAGGCCAAGGGAAAAGAGGCGCCGTTCAGCGCCTCCTTTATCTTCACGGCTCCAGCGAGAACGTGACGTTCACATTGACCTTGTAAGTGTTCTCGCCGGCGGCAATCGGAACGCTGTCGGATTTCTCCATCGCTGCTGCCCGCATCATAGTCGGCGGAGCGGGCATCGGCCGCTGCATGTTCTCTTTGATTTCGAGAATGCGGCCAAGCTTCACGCCTGCGGCTTCCGAAAGTGTCTTTGCCTTTGCCATGGCATCGGCGACTGCCGCCTTGCGCGCTTGCGTTATCGTTTCCTCGGGCTTGTCGTTGGTAAACGCAATGTCGCCTCCCTGGTTGATGCCCAGCTTGATCGAACTGTCCAGAATTTCACCCAGCTTTGCCAGATCGCGAACCCGCACTGTCAGACCATTGGTGACCTGATAACCGGTGATTTCAGGCGGGACATAGACGCCATCCTTCGGCTCGAACTGCTTGTATAGCGGTTGCACGGAAAAATTGCTGGTCTGCAGGTCGCGGTCGGCAATGCCTGCGGACTTCAGCGCTGTCTGAACCTCTTTCATGGCCTTGCTGTTTTCGCTCAGCGCAGCCGCCGCCGTTTCGGCCTGCTTCACCACGCTGAACGACAAAACCGCCATATCCGGTGCCACCGCCGCGTCACCTTCTCCCGAAACGCTGATGACAGGCTCACGCTTTGTGTTTTCCTGGGCGGATACGGCCATGGGCAAAGCGACAAGTGCAGTAAACGCCCCAAGGGTTAGGGTGCGTGCTAGTATCGATGTCATTGAGGTTCCTCTTATTTAGCGTCCCAGACATTGATGTCGCAGGAGATTATGGGGCTAATGCGGCATAGTTTGCCACTCCCCTGCGACAACGGCTTGTCGCATCGAAAAAATTCGGCTAAAGCCAACTCCGCGCCGGTTGAACCATTGCAACCCCGCATTCCGACCCGCTTCACGCAGTCGGAAGGGCCTGTAGCTCAATGGTTAGAGCCGGCGGCTCATAACCGCTTGGTTGGGAGTTCGAGTCTCTCCGGGCCCACCACTTCCCCGTGCTGTCGATATCATAAACAAGAAACCATAGACCTGTGATGGTCTGGACTTCGTAAATCTTGGAAATATGAGATATTCTAAGGGGTTACGGGCCTATCGTGTCCGGTTGTCGCTTGTCGCAAATCCATTTTTATCTCTGAACTGCAGCGCGCACCCTTGGCATTTTATACCTACAATCGTGTTTAGAAATCGCTCGGCAGAATTCTGTAACAACATATTTGACAACATCGATATGGTCGGCCGGCTTTTCGCCGGCCGAGCCTGCATGTCGCCTCATGGATTCAGCAACTGGCGCTCCATCCAACGATCAACCTCATCTGCGTTAAAGATGATGCGTCGGCGGGAGATTTTGCAGCGCTTAAAGAAGTCCGGAGTGTCCTTCTCTCGTCGCACGATCGTGCTCTCGGAGAGGGTGGTTATGGTTGCGACTTCATGCAGGCGATAAAAACGGCTCATATTGGTACTCCGTTACTAAGTTGCGATGGCCCGACTAGGCGGCGCCCACTCATGCGCCATCGTGGTCGTGTATATAGCAGGCAATAAGTATAAATGCAACTTATGCAAGTATTGTTGACAATTGCGGCAACTTTTACAACAGTATAATCGAATCCTTACTTTGAGATCTGGATATTAATGAGGAAACGCGAATCTTACTTAAAAATGTTTTTATTCAAATAAAACAAAGTGTTAAAAAAGAAACGTCGTCGTGCTTGGCCCGCGGTGTGATCATGAAGATCACTGTATGATCAAAAAGGTGTTGACGTGTTTAATTTGGTGTGTAGTATGTGGCTCAATGATGGAGGTCGGTTCAGAAAAGCTGAATGCAAGGAAGTGGCGGAAATAGAAAACGGGGCCGAATCCTAAGGAAGTCGGTCTGTCCTAATAGTTGACAATGCAGGAAGGGCGCTGACGGCGTTGGTCTTATGAGGAGCGCGCGCGCTGACTACTAGCTTTCTTCAGCGTTGGTACAGACCGACGTAGAGAAACGCCGGGACCACGCTCGGCCGTACCATCAGTGAAGATGGCGCCGTGGGCTTCGAGCGCAGCACGGACCTTTTCGATCGCATCGACGAGGATGTTGTTTTCGCCCCTCTCGATCCGTGCGACAACTTGCCTACTCACACCCGCGAGGCTAGCCAGTTCGTCTTGGCTTAAGCCCAGCAGTGCCCGACCCGCGCGTAGCACGATCATGATTTCCCTTGTCGAATCCATAGAAAGATCAGGCGGTAATTGGAAGCAATTGTCAACAATTAGGGAAAGGATCACGTCCTCTAAAGACGCGCCGCTGGGATGGAGCCTACCGTCGCGGAACGTATTCGGTGGTACGTTGATGGTACGTTGATGGTACGTTGATGGTACGAATTGTGGTACGGCTGGTACATATGGTACGATCGGTAGCAGGCTCGTATTCGAGACAGTGTTCTGGCTTCACCAAGCAGCTCCAAACTATCAATCAAGCTGTCGCCCACGAAATCTACGACGGTTCTGGCGATAGGAAGGCTTTTTTTTGAACGCGTGCGAATCTCTCTCCATTTGCTAACAAGAATTTCGGCACCATTCGGCCATGCTCTTTGGTCGGTGGCGGGAGCGCCTGTTGAAGCCTTGATCATCTCATAAGGCACTCCTATCTGATCTCACGAAAAATCAGGGAGGTCTTAAAGTCGGAATCTGCTTCGTCCATTATAGCTGATCTACTGGTAGAGATAATTGCTCCCATTTCATCCGCGCGCTCCGCGACCGTCACATGTCACTGCTGCGGTCACCAACGGCCCAGTGGAGATTTTGACGCTGATTGTTGCGGGATCTGCATCGATTGTTTCGCGTGTGACGGCATCCTAGTTGACCCTAACGCTGTGGCTCGAAACACCGGACACGAATCCTAGCGACAGCATTGATCGGGAAGCATTCTTCTTCGTCGCGTGTTTGGTGCTGGGGAAAAGAGTTTTACACTGATCATTGTTCGCGCTGCACCGGTGTTTGCATCCCATCGCGGCCTTAACGTTTAAATCGCTCGAAGTTTTATCCGCATCCCCAAAATCGGGACCGGTGCCTAGTTCGACAACTTGGCGGCTGACAAGGACGAGATAACCGAGCAGTCTTTTCGAATTCCGGGTGTGGGCGTCTTACTGATCCTCGATTTCGATCCAAATTTGATCCACTAGACGCATAGCCGATGGCGGCTAGCGGCTAGCTACTCGCAGTTCTTCGGCGCCAGCAAAGTTTTAGGTAAGGCGCCTTTTTCAAGTAATCTGCGTCGTGGACCAGCGATCATAGGCCGAGTTCTAGCTGTGGGGTTTGTCCAACGTCCTCGTTGCTGAGTGACGACAGTGTGACACCGACAAGCCGGATTGGCCGTTTGAATGGAAAGACAGACGCCAGCAAAATTTAAGCGGCATCGATGAGCATCTCGACGCTTGAAACACCGGAGGCCAGTGTCTTGCTCCGTGTCGCCTGGGTAAAGTCCGAATATTTGATTTTTACAGTTACCGTTTTTCCGGTGATGTCGTGCTCCTCGCAATAACGCCAGACTTTGTCGGCCAAGGGACGCAATTCAACTTGAGCTAGATCGAGCGTGTTGATGTCCTCGACAAACGTATCTTCGGCGCCGACGGATTTTCGGATGCGGTTGGCTTTGACTTGCCGCTCATCGATGCCGCGGGCAATTCCGTAGAAGTATGGGCCTGATTTTCCGAAATGTTGTTGCAGGAAGGTGAGGGGTTTCGATTTCAGATCCAGACCCGTTTCGATGCCATGTCGTTTCATCCGCTCTGCCGTGGCGGGGCCAACCCCGTGGAATTTCTTGACGGGGAGGTCCTCCACAAAGCCCGGCCCGTTCTTCGGCGTGATAACAGCCTGGCCGTTTGGCTTGTTCAGGTCGCTCGCCATTTTCGCCAGAAACTTGTTGTACGAGATTCCAGCCGATGCGTTTAGGCCCGTGACCTCCTTAATCTTCGCGCGGATTTCCAGTGCTATCTCGGTAGCAATCTCCATGCCTTTCAGGTTCTCGGTGACATCAAGATAGGCTTCGTCTAGCGACAGGGGTTCGATCACGGGTGTGTACTGCGCAAAGATTTCGCGGATTTGCTGTGAGACCTGACGGTAGACCTCGAATCGAGGAGGTACGAAAATCAGGTCAGGGCATTTTCGTTTGGCAGTGATTGACGGCATGGCTGAATAGACGCCGAAGGCTCTTGCCTCGTAACTCGCGGCCGCCACAACGCCGCGGGCAGCAGATCCCCCGACCGCCAGCGGTTTGCCCCGGAGCTCTGGATTGTCACGTTGTTCGACGGAGGCGTAGAAGGCATCCATATCCACGTGAATGATCTTGCGAACCGCATGCATGTCAGGTCCCTACCGATTGACCTTGTGCTTTCCGGAGAAGCCGACCTGCTTCCGTCCGAGGTAGATGCCACATGACCGTTTCACAACAGCAGACCTTCGTGCTGCAGGTCGGGCTTTGACTCCGGAGGCACGATGACAAGCATGTTGCCGGGCAGGGGCCTTTGAAGGTGACGCGCGTCGTCCCAAGGCGCCGTCAGCCAGGTCTCGACTTCTTCTGGCGTTGTCAGGATCGCTGGCATGGCCTTTTCGTGGATGGGTGAGACGATCTCGTTTGGCGACGTCGTCAGGAAGCCGAACAGTTCGTACTCCTGCTCTCCGTCTCTGACCTTTCGTATGCCCTTCCACGGCGTCCAAAAGCCCGCAAAGAACATCAACGGTTTGGTGGCATCTTTTGCAAACCACGCATTCGGGACGCGTCCGCCTCCGACCTTGCTTGTCGGATCCGGTTCGGCGAAGGACGTGAATGGAACAGCGCACCGACTGGTTGGTCCGAGCCACCGACGCCAGTGCGGCGAGGAGACGTTGCGGATATTGGTGACGCCTGGATCGTAGTTCTTCACGTAGGCCGGAGGTGAAGGCATGCCCCATGTTGCCCGGACGATCTCTCTTCGACCGTCCTCCGCGACACGAACGATGGGAGCCTGGTAGCCAGGATAGACATCAAAGCTTGCCTCGTTCCACCCTGCCAGATCACGGAACGCCTTAGTGAACTGCAGGACTGCTTCACGAGTTGTGGTGACGTTGTAGAGGTTACACATCGCTCACTCCTATTTCCACATGCCGCGCATGCATGCGCCAACATCGATGCGGATCTGCTGGGCACTGCGTTCAGATGCTGCGGCCGAGACCTTCGGCCAAGCCATCGGTTCGAAATATTGCAGCAGCGTCGCCGGGATGAACCGAGAACGTGATGCATAAACGTGCCGGTCGCCCTGCGAGTTCTGCCCATGCGTGAAAAACCGCTGCGGTGTGACCAGCGCCAGACTGTCTTTCGCCCGCGTCATGCCGACATAGAGCAGACGCCGCTCTTCTTCGAGTTCCTGTTTCGTTCCAGTGCCGAGGTCCGATGGTATGCAGCCATCAACTACGTTGAGCATGAAGACCGAGCGCCATTCCTGTCCTTTGGCCGAGTGGATGGTCGATAGGATGAGATAGTCTTCATCAAGTAGCGGTATGCCCGCCTGATCGCTGGTGGCATCCGGCGGGTCGAGCGTCAGTTCGGTCAGGAAGCGTTCACGCGACGGATAGCCGCTAGCAATTTGCTCGAGTTGCAGGATGTCGGCCTTGCGGGTATCGGCATCTTCATGGATGCGTTCGAGATGGGGTTCGTACCATAGGCGGGCCTGCGCAATATCCGATGGCCAGCCTTCCTGCGTTTTACGAAGGCCTCCCAGCAATTGAACGAATGATGTCCAGTCCTCGCCGGTTTTCGGTGGTGGCGGAATTTCAGCAAGCGCCAAGAGTGGTTCGGGCTCGCATGCGATCGTATCGAGAATGGTGCCAGCTTTCTTGGGGCCAATCCCCGGCAGCATTTGCAGGAGCCGGAAACCCGCAACCCTGTCACGCGGGTTCTGGGCAAAGCGCAGCACCGCCAACATGTCCTTTACATGGGCACTGTCGAGAAACTTCAGACCGCCGAATTTGACGAAAGGAATGTTGCGACGCGTGAGTTCGACTTCGAGCGTTCCGCTGTGACTGGATGTCCGAAACAGCACTGCCTGCTGCTTTAGCGTCATTCCAGTCTCACGATTGGCCAGCACCTGCTCGACAATGTAGTTCGCCTGTTCGGTTTCGTCCTTGACGGTAACGAGTTTGGGGCGCTCTAGCGACTCCCGTTCAGTCCACAGGTTCTTGGTGAAACGCTCGCGCGCCAGTTCGATGACACCGTTGGCTGCAGCGAGGATAGGCTGCGTGGAACGGTAGTTCCGGTCGAGTGTGATAACGTCCGCCGCCGGACTGAAAGAGGTTGGAAAGTCCAGAATGTTGCGAACCGTCGCTGCTCGGAACGAGTAGATCGACTGGGCATCGTCACCGACGACCGTCAGACCACGCCCGCCGGGCTTGAGCGCCATCAGAACAGACGACTGGAGTTTGTTGGTATCCTGATATTCATCGACCATGACATGATCGAAGCGATTGCCGATATCGTCGGCGAGATCGGGATCACTGACCATCTGCGCCCAGTAGAGCAGGAGATCATCGTAATCGAGCACGTTCTGCGATTGCTTTGCCTCCACATAAGCTCCGAACAATTCCTTCAACTGTTCTTCCCATGTGGCGACCCATGGATAGTGCTGTCTCAGAATCTCGTTCAGCGGCGTCTCCGAGTTGACGGCGCGTGAATAGATCGCGAGACAGGTGCCCTTTGTCGGGAAGCGGCTTTCCGTCTTGGAAAATCCGAGCTCGTGCCGCACGAGGTTCATCAGGTCGGCGCTATCCTCACGGTCATGAATGGTGAAGTCGAGGTTGAGACCGATCTGCTCGGCATACATCCGCAACAGTCTCGCACCGATCCCGTGGAACGTGCCGGACCATGCTAACGCGTCCGTCAGGACGCCGGCATTTGCACCTAGGACGTTCCGGCAGATGCGCTCGACGCGTCGGGCCATTTCCGAGGCGGCTCTACGCGAAAAGGTCATCAGGAGGATACGGCGCGGATCCGCACCATTCACGATGAGATGTGCCACGCGGTGTGCCAGAGTGTTGGTCTTCCCGGAGCCTGCACCTGCAATGATCAACAGCGGCCCGGCCGCGCTGCCCTCAGTCAACCCAACGCCATGCTCGACGGCTTTGCGCTGCTGCTCGTTCAGTTTTTCGAGGTAGGCAACTGCCATAAGAGCTCGCTTGATGCAGAAAGTGGAAGGGAAGCGTTATGAACAAATGCGGAACATATATTGTCGGTGAATGATTTGGAAGGTCATTTTTCATGTCTCTAAATAATCATTCATCATGGGAGTCGTCGGTTTGAACTAACCATGAGCCGAGGCGTTGAGGTCTGTGAGAATGAGCAATGGGAAGGTAGAATCATGGCTGACGACAGCACCACCACGATCCGAGCGACATTTGACACACGCGCAGGCGCCGATCTTGCGGTGGAACACCTTGTCCAGCAGCATGGGATTTCGCGTCCGGACATCTTTATTCAGTCATCCTCCGCAGAGAACACATCCGGGTCAGTGCCATCTGGTGGCGATGTGTCTAAAGATGGCGTTGCGCGTAGCGATGCACCTCTCGAAGGTGAGATCGAAGTGTCCGCAGACATCCCGTCCGACAAGATTTCTGCGGTCCAGCGTAGTCTGGGCGAAGCTGGGGCACTTCGGGTAAAGTGGCCCCGAGTTGGTGAGTGGGCGTGGATTCTATGGCCGACAATCTCAGCAAGTACCGATCCAAACGCTTTCTTGCGCCAACGGGCGATCCGGGTGGAGGAGTTAAGTTTGGCGTGACTAGGGTGGTTGCAAGCGCTGACATATGTCGGTGAAACTCGCCACCTATAACGTAAACGGCATCAATGGTCGCCTCGACATCCTGCTTCGGTGGCTAGCTGAGGCGAAACCAGATATCGTTTGCCTGCAGGAACTGAAGGCACCCTCCAACAAATTTCCACGCAAAGAGCTGGAACGAGCAGGCTACGGTACGATCTGGCAAGGTCAGAAATCTTGGAACGGTGTCGCTATCCTTGCTCGCGGCCAAGAACCGCTTGAGACGAGACGCGGGCTGCCCGGTGGTCAGGACGACGACCAAAGTCGCTACATCGAGGCTGTCATCGGTGGAATGGTTGTTGGATGCCTCTATCTGCCGAACGGCAATCCTATCCCAGGGCCGAAATTCTATTACAAACTAGACTGGTTCAAGCGACTGCATTCCTACGCGGACGAACTGCTCGAGCTCGAAGTACCTGTAGCTCTCGTCGGCGATTTTAACGTCATGCCGACCGATCTCGATGTCTACAAACCGGAGCGCTGGCTCGACGACGCGCTGTTTCGGCCCGAGGTCAAAGAGGCTTATGCTGATTTGGTGGCGCAAGGCTGGACGGATGCCATACGGCATCTCCATCCGACCGAACGCGTCTACACCTTCTGGGCGTATTTTCGAAATGCGTATGGGCGCGACGCTGGTCTGCGGATTGACCACTTTTTGCTGAGCCCGGATCTCGCCGAAAAGCTCGTGAAGGCCGAAGTCGACAAGCACGTGCGTGACTGGGAGCACACCAGCGATCACGCGCCAGTCTGGATTGAACTTACTGAAAAACCCATCAAAAAAAGGAGAGAGAAATGACCGATGATTGGAAACGTGAGGTTCGCTCCAAGCTCGAAGAGCTGGTCGATGGTCTCGTTGTGAACGGCGTCAGCTATGAGGACGCTTGCAGTGTCATCGTCGTGGAGGTCAACAGCATGTTGGTCGCTCATGAGCATGATCCAGATCCCGCAGATGATGATGTGATCGAGGAGCCGGCCAACGACTGGCCAGCGGCGGAAGACAAACGACCTGTAGATTGAAGGTTTGTTGCGGCCCCGGAGGATAATCCCGCAGGGGCCGTTCTACATCTTACTGAGGCGGCTGACCGTTCGACGCCGACATTCCACCATCGACAGGCAGGTTGACGCCTGTCACGAACCGAGCGTCGTCACTTGCGAGGAATGCGATCACCGCCGCAACGTCTTCTGGTTCGCCAGGGCCTCTGAGCGCGAAGCGTTCGTTGAATTTCGCGATCAGCTTGTCGTCGTCCATCATGTCCTCGGTCATTCCGGTGCGCGTCAGGCTCGGGCACACTGCGTTGACCCTGATGCCGTCCTTGCCATGGTCCATCGCCATCGCCCGCGTGAGGTTGGTAATGGCACCTTTGGCGGCATTGTAGGCTGCCATGCCCCAGTCGCCACCCGTGCCGGATACGGAGCTGACGTTAATGATGGAGCCCCGCGACGACTTCAGATGTGGGATGGCCGCACGGCTGGCGTAGAAGACGCCATCCACATCTGTCGCCATGACCGTGCGCCAATCATCTGTGGTGAGGGTGCCGACGTCGCCTTGGGCGATAACACCTGCATTGTTGACAAGAACATCCAGGCGCCCGAACTTTTCGACCGTCAGAGAAATCAGGTCTCTCACGTCACCGTCATTCGATATGTCAGCCTCGGCGAGCAGAACCCGATCTTCAGCATAGGGTTTGGCGACGCCCTCGAGCTTTGCCTTCGTGCGGCCGACCAGGGTCACCATCGCGCCCTCGCTGAGGAAACGCTCCGCCGTTGCCTTGCCTATTCCTGAACCAGCGCCAGTCACGACGACAACCTTGTCTGCAAATCGCTGCATTGAAATCTCCTTGAATGTGCTGTGGTGCCAATTCTGAAACGGGACATGTGCGGGGTTGTTCCCGGCGCAGAGGTCTTGGCGATTGGATGCAGACAAATGGCAATAACGAGATTGTCAGTGGCGGCGTAGCTGTGGACCGGAACGAACGTTCCGGGTGAAAGTTGAGGGGATGCAACAGGAAAGTCCCATGACGTCCTCAAATCTCGCCGCTGTCTTCTCTCTATTCGTCATAGTTATTGGCGCAATCTATGTCGCCGCAAGTCCAGGTGCTGTGATGGCTGCGGAAACAGGACCCCAAGTGGTGTCGCCTAAGGTCGACCCTGCTGCCAAACTCTTGCAGATGGTACAGGCGGAAAGCGCCTCCAAATCGACCGCTTCTCGAGTAGGAACGCGTGCGGATCATCTCGTGATCCTGTTCCACGGCATCCGAGGACGAGGGTCGGTGATGGAAGCGCTCGGGAACTCCTGGCAGGCGACGCTGCCGGACACAGTATTTGTTGCGCCAGACGCGCCGTTTGCGCACAAGTCAGGTGGTCGTCAATGGTTTGCAGTCGACGACCAGATCATGCGCCCCGAGCGGATAGACGCCGCGCGTCGAGCGTTCGACAGGGTGGTCTCTGAGATCGTCAAACGTGAGGGGTTCGAAGACGCGCTGGACCGGGTGGCCTTCATCGGGGTCTCGCAAGGCGCCATCATGGCGCTGGATGGAGTGGCATCGGGTCGTTGGAAGGTCGGCGCTCTCGTCACCTTTGCAGGTCTGTTGGCTCTGCCGCCGACGTCATCTTCAGCACGAACAGATATTCTGATGATGCATGGTGCAGAGGATAAGACAATTCCGCCGTCGGCGACAACTGTCGCGTCTGGCCAACTGCGATCGGCAGGCTTCACGGTGACGTCCAAAATCTATCCTGGGGTCGGTCACACAATATCGTCGGAGGAGGCAAGGGATGCCGTCATCTTCCTTCGCGAAGGCTTCAAATAGCGGTATGGCGATGTACGTTCAACCTCCATTTCTTAACTGGTTATTCAGGCGCGGGTCGACAAGTTGGGCCAACAGGAGTGTAAGACCATGAACAATGCTGACCTATAGTCTGGACCAGCACCATTGATGTCGCAGCTTAGAACATCGCGCATCTCGAATTGCCATTCATACTTTGAGGATTTACTTATGCCCAGACTCGAGGGGAAAACCGCACTCGTAACCGGGGCTGCGCGCGGCATCGGCGCCGCTATCTCACACGCTTTCGCTGACGAAGCGGCAAATGTCATTGTCACTGACATCGACGTGGAAGGTGGCCGGGATCTAGCAAAGGCAATCGGAGCGACGTTCGTCCGACTTGATGTTTCCTCGGAAAACGATTGGATGGAGATTGCCCGTCAGTTCCCGAGGATTGACGTGATTGTCAACAATGCCGGGATTACTGGGTTCGAGGCACCAGTCGACAGCCTTCCGCCTGCTCATGATCCGGAAAACGCTGAACTTTCCGATTGGCGTGCCGTTCATGCTGTGAATTTGGATGGGACTTTCCTCGGTTGCCGTTATGCCATCAGGGCCATGCGGGAAAATGGTGCGGGTTCAATCATCAATATCTCGTCCCGCTCGGGCTTGGTTGGAATCCCGATGGCTGCGGCCTATGCCTCATCCAAAGCGGCAGTTCGCAACCACACCAAGAGCGTCGCTCTCTATTGCGCTAGTCAAAATCTGAACATCCGCTGTAACTCGATCCACCCGGCTGCGGTGATGACCCCGATGTGGGAGCCGATGCTAGGCACAGGCCCGGATCGCAAGGACCGCGAGGCCGCTTTGGTCAGGGACACACCAATGCGCCGTTTTGGTAGGCCGGAAGAAGTCGCTGCGCTGGCTGTGTTGCTGGCTTCCGACGAAGCCGCCTATATGACTGGAGCCGAATTGACCATTGATGGCGGCATTCTTGCCGGATCAGCCGCGGCGCCGGGGAGCTAAAAAAGTGACAGCGCCTGACTGTCGGCCGGTTGCAGGCCAACTGGACTATAGCCACCGTGCTCGTTTGAAGCGGTAATACAGAATGCCGCAGAGAACGAGAATGACAGCCAGAACGACGTAATACCCGTATTGCGACTTCAACTCGGGCATGTTCTCAAAGTTCATGCCGTAAATCCCAGCGATTGCCGTCGGCACTGCCAGGATCGCTGCCCATGCGGCGAGCTGTCGCGTAATTGCGCCTTGCCGCTGTTGCTCCAGAAGATTCGCTGCCTCGAATACGGATGTCACGATATCACGCAACCCGATCACCATGTTTTCGACACGCCGAACATGATCGTGGACGTCCTTGAAGAACGGCCTGGCGTTGTTGTCGACGCAGGGCAATTCAAGGTGGGCGAGCTTGCTGGCAACTTCAGCCATCGGGCCCATCACCCTCTGGAATTTGATGACCTGCCGACGCATTCGGAAGATCCTGCGGATCTGCTCCGGCTCAAGGAAGGAAACGAGAACGTGCTTTTCGATCTCCAGAACCCGGTCTTCTATCGTTTCGACCAAGGGGAGATAACCATCGACGATGAAATCGAGAATGCCGTGGAGAACGTAATCGGGACCATGCGAGAGAAGCTGCGGTGCCTGCTCCAGTTGTTCGCGCAGTTTCTGGTGTGATCGTGCCGACCCATGCCGCACGGTGATGACATGGTTTTGACCGACAAAGATACAGGTCTCGCCATAGGCGATCCTGTCGTTTTCGAGATACGCGGTCTTGGCGACGACGAATAGCTGGTCGCCATAAATATCGACCTTCGGCACCTGCTTGCCATTCAGCGCGTCGTCGACAGACAAGGAATGGAGCCCAAACATCGTCTTTAGAGATGCCATTTCCTCGACTGTTGGATCGGTCAGCCCGATCCATACGAACTCGTTGGCGTTCGCGTCGAAGGGCTGCGAAGAGAGTTCGACTACATCAGCGCGTTTACCGTTGCGATAGAGATAGGATGCGACGATTGTCATCTTTGTCCGATATGCTTCGAGGACTGGAGGGAAGATATTTGACTTCAAGGAACGAATACACGCCAAGCCGACCGGGAGGTAGCGAAGAGAGCCGTTCAGCCGAGGATTTAAGCTATTTCCTACTGAAACCTCAAGACTGACGAGACGGGTATGACGGCGATCAGGTGACCATCGGCGCGAACGACCTCAAAGCTGGTGTGGCTGATGATGTCTCCGAATATTATTTTTTCGGCAAGTGTTTCCCTCGCTGCCTGAAGCGCTTCTCTTATGGCCTAATCGTCACCTGAAAGCACCGCGCCTTCAAAATCGATGGAAAGGGTGTCTGCTTCCCTGACGTGGAAGAAGTACCTTGGCATTTCGAATTCCGATTTTTTTCCCGTACATTAACGGTGAGCAACGGACCGAGAGACCACATTGTTCCAGACCCTACATAGTCTTCGGGCGCAGACTGTCGGCGTGCCGATATGTAAAAAGTTTGAACGGTTCGAGCTGGCGGTCATTCGTTTATACAATGAGCAAATATGCAAGCTTCATCCGACCTTGAGTGAAGCGATGAGTGCCCTCAAGGCTGATGGCGATTGCCTGCGACTGGGATGGTACAGGTAAAATCCGGGGTAGCTGGGACACCAGTCCTTCAAGACCTGGACGAGGGTCCCCGCAGCGATCTCCTCAGCGACGTCATGCTCCATGATATAACCCAGTCCCGCACCTGCACGAACGGCAGCCGCCGGCAGATCGCCATCATTGGCGACCAAAGGGCCGCTGGTGCGGATATTGATCTCCTTGCCGTCCTTCTCGAATTCCCAGGGCAGTAGTCCGCCTGAGGTCGTCAGCCGGTATCCGATACAGGCGTGGCGTTCCAGGTCATAGGGGGTCAACGGCGGAGGATAGCGTTTGAAATAGGATGGCGTTCCCACCACCACCGTCCTTAAATCCGGCCCAAGCTTCACAGCGACCATGTCCTTGGCGACGGCTTCTCCCAGTCGAATGCCCGCATCGAAACCGGCTGTGACGATATCCGTCAGGCCATCATCGATATTGACCTCCACCCGGACATCCGGATTGGCCAGCAAGAAGGCTGGCAGTTTCGGCAGAAGCACCATTCGTGCCGCATAGGCGAAGGTGGTTATCCTGACCGTACCGGAAGGATTGTCGCGCCACTCCGCCAGCGCTTCCAGCCCGCTTTCAATATTGGCGAGCGCCGGATTGAGCGATTGCAGCAGCCTCTCGCCCGGTTCGGTCGGCGCGACACTGCGCGTCGTGCGCGACAAAAGCCGGACGCCCAGCCGCTCCTCCAGCCCGCGCATCGCATGGCTCAGCGCAGAGGGTGACATGCCGAGAATGGCGGCGGCGCGGGTAAAGCTGCGCTCGCGCGCCACCGCCGCGAAGGCCAGGAGATCATTGAGTTCGTTTCGTTCCATTCATGCACTGTGCTCACAAGTTCATGCTGCTATCAATGGCTTATTCTGTGGGACGCTTGTCGTTACATCCTGTTGCACAACAACGATGGAGAACACCGATGGATCTCACCAGTTACCGCACACTCGGCAAATCCGGCCTGATCGTCAGCCCGCTGGCGCTTGGCACCATGACCTTCGGTGCGGAACGCTGGGGTGCTGGAGACAAAACCTCGCGCGCGCTTTTTAATGCCTATGTCGAAGCCGGTGGCAATTTCATCGACACGGCGGATGTCTATTCCGCTGGCCAAAGCGAGGAGATGCTTGGCACATTTGTGTCGGACAGCGGCACGCGTGATCGGTTGGTCATTGCCACCAAATCCGGCTTTCCACGCGGGCAGGGCACGCCCTTATGGGGTGGCAACGGTGCCAAGAACATCCGCATGGGTGTGGAAGGCTCGTTGAAGCGGCTGAAAACCGATTACATCGACATGTACTGGATGCATGTGTGGGACCGCACGACGCCAGCAGAAGAGGTTCTTCAGACGCTGACCGATGCGATCCGTGCTGGCAAAATCCTGCATTACGGTTTTTCCAACACACCTGCCTGGTATGTCGCAAAGGTAGCAACGCTTGCGGAAGCGCACGGCCTACCCAAGCCAATCGGTTTGCAATACGCCTATTCGCTGATCGATCGTGGCGTAGAGCTGGACCTTCTTCCGGCAGGTGCCGAGTTCGGTTTGGGTATGGTGCCATGGAGCCCACTTGCGGCTGGGCTGCTGACGGGAAAATACGGTCGCGAAAAAATCAGCGAAGCCAGCCGTGCGCCCGGCCTGCCGGACCGAGCCGGTCCTGTTACCGAAGGTGAAAGCGATGGACGCCTTAACGGTGACAATCCGTTCGGCGGCATGCTGTTCACAAACCGTAACTTTGATATCGTCGATGTTCTGAAGACTGTGGCGTCAGAGGTTGGTCGTTCGCCTGCGGAAGTGGCGCTTGCCTGGGTAGCGAAACGCCCTGGCGTCTCCTCAGTGCTGATCGGCGCCAGCCGGATAGAGCAACTCACCCAAAACATCGCCTCGCTCGACATTGTGCTGAAGGATGAACATATGCAACGGCTGGAAAAAGCGACGGCGCTGCCCGTGCTCAATCCCTATTTTATTTTTCAGATGCCGACTGAAATGGTCTTTGGTGGACAGCAGGTGCGTGGATGGGGAGCGAGCTAAGCAGGTACGGCGTCTTGTAATCTTCTGATATTCGGAGGGAGTTAGATTTAGGGCCCGGTCTTTGCGACCGGGCCCTGGCTACATCAGTGATGATGTTCCGGCATGTCTTTCAATTGGTCTTTCGTCCAGGAAGTGACGGCATGAACGTCGCCGTCCTCATCTCGCATGAAATCGAGGTCGCTGAGGGAGACCGCTACCGGCTTTGCGCCAATTCCGAGGAACCCGCCGACGTCGATAATTACCTGACCGCCTGTTCCGCCATGTACGTGATCAACCTTTCCAACCTTATGGTCATCTGCGCCATATACGGTTGCAACTTCCAGAATTTCTGGGGTCAGCTCTGTCGTGGACAGGCGAACGTGATTTGTGTGATCCATTGGTTTTCCTCCTTGTTGGATGATCACGTAACGGCATCATGCGCCTCTGGCTCCCTAATAAGGAAAAGCTTTAACTGACCCCTGCCTAACAGCTCTTCTGACGCTCTCACGGGATGTGTTTATATTCGCGAGAGGATCCAGACATTACCATCTGTAGTCCCGATACTCATGTCGCCCACGCCATTCCCGTTGGTCATAGTAATCGCGGCGTTCTCGCCATTCGCGTCTGGCTTCCCAGCGGTCACGTCTATCCCACCGATCGCGATACTCGCGTGGAGGGCCGTTTGGTCGGCAATAGCCACGTGGGGAAAGGTGGAAGCCGCGTCCGCAAGCGTAGTCGACCTTCTGAACGTCTGAGGCCAAGGGAACCGATGGATGAACTGACGGCATCGCGTTGGCGACGTTGGCAAGCAGACTACCTAGAATTATTCCCGCGCTGAAAATTATCTTGCGCATCTCTCGTCACTCCGTTGAGGGTGATGTGATTTAGCGACCTGCACCGTGAACCATGCCTGAATGAACTTTGACGTTTTCGTGGCGTTGTCAGGTGAGCGATTTCCGAATGCGGCCAAAGCGCGACTGGACCATATTCCGAACCAGACATCGCCAGGGAGGTGAAACTGGTGCCTATTTTCGGGGTATTCTACGCCAGTGTTCTACAGCCTGGCATCTGTCGGTAAGTTTGAAAGGTTCGCGTACGTTAAGGATGCTTAAGCCCAACTGACTGACGCGGTATTGAGCTATGAACAGATCTAGCGAAGCAGTCCGTCAACGTCGAACTCTTCCCAGCCGCCAAGCTTGGGGGCCGAATCCTTGGCGCCGTCTTCCGACGTCATAGACTTTTTTGCAGCCTCTTTCTTGAGCGACCGCGTCAACTTCGCCTGATACGTAGCCCGCTGCCGCTTTTCGGCTTTCGCCTCGGCATCCTCCACACGCCATTCTTCCGCGGCTCCTCTGTCGAGAAGATCCTCCACCACCTTGGGGTCGAACACATGGAACGTAATCTGACGAGCGCGTCCGTTCAGTCTGACGGTCCTCGTACCGGCGCTCGGCAGACGACCGTCTGCAAGCCAACGATGTCGCTCGCTAGTCTTGATCGTAAGGATGTCCTCGATTTCTCGCGGGATGACCGGCATTGCTCCGGCTTCCGCCACCACTTTCGCAACGATAGCCGCTGCCGCGTTGAATGCGGTCTTTTCGTTAGCCGCCATCGCCAGTGTGAGATCGACGCCTTCCAGCGAGATCGACTTTTTAGAGATCGCTGGCAGCCTTGCTTGTATTTCCTGAAGAACGCCGTTCGCCCGAACGGCCGACCCCATTGTTACCGTGGCTGGCAGGGTCCATGTCCTGATCAGTTCGATCTCATCTTTTTCACGCTTCGGCATGTCACACAAATGGTGGTTCAGCGCTTCCAAGTCAACGAGCCTGTTGACAGCAGAAGAGGAACTGCAACCGATCTTTCTTATCCCTCCTTCTTACCGAAACTCTCCATCAAGATGTTCAGGAAGGCTTCCCGTAATCGCTGCAGCATGATGCATAAGCGGGCGGATCGTATTCGCCCACGACCGCCCCTTTACCAAGCTTGTTCGTGTCCGATGGCAGTTCGAATACAATCAAACTTAGCCAGAGCTTGCAGAACGCATTGCCACCCAGTGACCCGGTGTCATACCGAAGGCTTTGCGGAAATGGCGGGTAAAATGTGCCTGGTCAGCAAAACCCGCATCTGCTGCCGACTGCGCCAATCCGTTGCCATTAACAATAGACCGTTTCGCCAATTCAAGTTTGCGCATGATGAGGTATCTATGCGGGCTGGTACCTAGCAATCGGCGAAACTGGCGGGCCAATTCGTAACGGTCCAGTTCAGATGCAACCTCTAGCGCTTCCGAGCGCACGACATCGCTGCAATGCCCTTCGATAAAGTCGCGAGCACGAAGAACAGCCGACCGTGCCGGCGCGGCGATGCTTTTGGGCAGTGCACCTGCTTGGCGGGAAAGACCTGATGCCAGCCGCATCACGACGTCGTCCATGATCAGGTCGCTCGGTTCTTCGCTCAGATCGGCAAGAATATCTGCCAGTGCCTGCCAGAGGCCGATGTCAGCAACCACAGGGTTGGCAACAAATGGCAGAGCGTGGCGGTAGCCATCGACAGCGCCAATGAGATCGGGCGGCAGATAGATCATTCGATAGATCAACCCGTCCTCGGTACCGGCAGCACCATCATGCAACTCGTCGGGATGCAGCACGATCACGTTGCCGGGGCTGCTGAAACGCTCGGTGCCGCGATAGCGGAAGGTCTGTACGCCGTGGAGCGTCAGCCCTAGCGCGTAGGTGTCGTGACGATGCGGCGAAAATGCGTTGCCATGAAACCGGGCTTCGATCCGCTCGACACCATGTGAGGGCGCGGAGACACGCATACCGTCGGCAAATCCGACTTTGCACGAACGTTCAAGACCGCCCGCCTTGCTCGGAGCCAGGTCATCTTTTCCCTCAATACCCCGGACGGAGTTCAACCGCATGTTCGACACCAAGATCGCAATCGTTATCCGCGATGACCTCGCAACCTGGCAGAGGCTGAATGTCACCGCTTTCCTGACAAGTGGCATCGTTGCCCAGACACCAGCCATTATCGGCAAACCATACCGGGATGCGGCTGGGAATGTCTACAATCCCATGACGATCCAGCCGATCGTGGTTCTTGCAGCAGATCAGGAGACGCTGCGCACGATCCATAGGCGGGCTCTCGACCGCGACGTCACAGCCTCGGCTTATATCGAGGAGATGTTTTCAACAGGGCACGACGCTGCCAACAGGGAGGTGTTTTCCCAGTTCGGCCCAGACAATTCGAAACTGGTAGGACTGGCACTTAGAGCCGAAAAGAAGGTGGTCGATAAGATCGTAAAGGGAGCAAAAATGCATCCTTAACGTATCGGAATTCAGTTTTGGGCACCGCGACGCCGTCGAATATAGCCGTCTGCGAAAGCACTTTCACGGGGCCGAATCTTGGTTTAATTAACTTCAGTCGGGACTTTTGCAAAAGTCGGTAAGCGTCTGATCACATATGGTTCTTCAACGCTGCAAGCGTGGCTTGATCGCCCTTACTTCCGTAAAAAACGTGAAGGGCAGTCTCGAACGACGAACCACTCTGGGCGGCGATGCCAAATAACGTCATGCTGGAACGAAACTTAAGGTCATCGGGAGAGCCAAGAATGTCGTGTGCACTGAGGCTGGGATGGCTGAGCATGGCGCGCGTGCACTCCTCCAAACGGGCGCACAACACAGGATGTTTTAGGTAGGCTTCGGCTTCAGAACGTCCAGAGATCGCGTAAAAGCGGGCAGTTTCCGATCGACCAAGTCCGTGAATTTGCGGAAAGATGAACCACATCCAGTGAGACGTCTTCTGTCCGTCACTCAACTCCTGCAAGGCTTTTGCGTACGTGTCTTGTTGTGCTTTGATGAACCGCGCCAGATCAAATTCCATCCCTGTGTCCTTCGCTCAGCGGGTTAGATTTTTGTCTTCTAGGTGCCATCACATCTCATTCCATTTCCAACTGTGCAAACCATGTAGCGTAGGGCGTGTTCCTGGCGAGATGGCGATTGAAGTCAGGCGCTCCGTCATCCCACCAGACCGGACCGCGTTCTCCAAGGGCAACTTTGGCTGCATCCACTTTCTCTCGAGCTTCGACCATCGCTGGTGAGCCTGCCGATGCGTCGCGAACTGCCCGGCGTGCTGCCATCAAATCCTTGATCAGTGCCGCACGGGTTTCCTCATCGAGTTTAGGACTGCTGCGACGCCACAGCCTTCCTTTTACGACGAAGTAACGACCATCGGGCGTGTCCGGATACGTCTTGCTCATTCGAATCCAAGCATCCCTTGTGCCGGTTTCTCATCCTGAGACGGCTTGTCCTCAATCCGCCGAGCCAGTTCTGTCTGTGCGCTGAAGCGCACGTCCACATCCCGATCTGCGATAAACGCGTTGAGTGTTTCGAGGCTGATGCGATCCCAGGGTTTTCCTCGATCCGGTCCGGCAGGCACACGCGGTAGAAGTCCCGGTTCGGTGCTCCATGCCATGCAATCCTCAAGCGATGCTTGGTTCAACATGTCGCGGAGGTGATGAGCCGTAACGTAGGCGTCGGGCATTGCCCTATGCGCGGGGAGGCCGATTTCATGCACCAGTCCGTCGGGCATTCGTTGATAACGCAGCATCTGGTTGGAAAACCGCGGAAGTTGTGGCCAGACACGCAGCGCGCATTTCCATGTGCAGATCCAAGGCGTTCCGCCTGTAAACCGCGGTGTGCAATATCGTTGCTCGAAAGCGGCTCGATGAGCTGCCAAGGCGTCGATACGGCCGGGTGGACGGAGAACGGTTGATGCTATTTCCTTCCAGAAAGGAGCATCCGCGACTTGGGCATCCAGGATATGATGAATCGCCATCGTGTCGGGTGAGATGGGACGGCCAGGGTTGACGAACCGCGCCCCGCGCTCTTCAGTGACCTGCCACTTTCCAACGTGATCGATGACGACATCCTGCCAGCCGATCTCGCAAACGTCGTTCGGGCCATTACCGCCTGTTTCGAGATCGATGACGCGTACCCTGGCTTCGACCACTTCGGTGCTACCTTTCTTCAAGCTTCAGCATTGGTAAGCGCGATCGGCATAGGATGGTTCCTGAATATGAGGCCTGCGGACAGCGGAGCTTGCATGCATTGACAGCCGAAGCTGAGGGATTGATCAGGCTCTCCTGAAATTTATTTTGTACGCGTCACCCAGCACCGTTCCAAATCTTACTCACTGATTCAATTTGCGAATCTCTTGAGTTGCTAAAAATAGAGGACTGCATTCCTAATTTAGCGCCTCTTGACTCCTGTTGAGCGCAGGAACAGAACGTGAACTTCAACATTGAAAACGGCATGAAGCCGTTCCCATAAACGACACGAACCGGAAGGATTGCGTGAACGATGGCTGCTGCGCGCGAGCATGTCATAGCGGATCTGCGTGATCGCATCGCCTCGTTGGAAGGCGTCGTGGCCAAGCAAGCTGAGTGTCTGCCGTTCGGGGTAAGCGCAATCGACGCGGTGCTGCCGGGAGGCGGTCTCGCCAGAGGCGCTCTTCATGAATTTGCAGGAGGGGGCACCGGAACCGTCGATGGGGCAGCCGCGGCCCTGTTCGTGGCAGGCGTTGCCGCCCGCACCAAAGGCAAGATCGTCTGGTGTCTGACACGGCCAGATTTGTTCTTTCCTGCACTCGCGCAAGCAGGTCTCAACGCTAACCGGGTGATCTTCGTGGAAAGCGATCGCGAGGAGGATGTGCTCGCCTCTATGGAGGAGGCGCTGTCCTTCGGTGGGCTCGGCGCTGTCGTCGGCGAGGTCGTGCGACTGCCGATGTTGGCGAGCCGGCGGCTTCAGCTTGCGGCGGAAAAGAAGGCAAGCCTGGCTCTGGTTGTACGCAGGTGGCGACGACAGACGGAAGCCAATGATTTTGGGCAGCCGACGGCGTCGACCACCCGATGGAGGGTAAGTGTGCTGCCGTCGCAGGAGTTACCCGTGCCGGGTATCGGGCGGGCAAGATGGTTGCTGGAACTGATGCGGTCGCGTGCTGGTGAATGTGCCGAATTTATCGTTGGAGCGTGTGATGACCAGGGTCGTATCGATCTACCTTCCGGATCTGTCGACGGATCGCATTCGTCGCGCCGATCCCGGCATTCCGGCTGAACAGGCCATCGCCGTGATCGCAAAATCCGGATCGAAACGCTGGGTGTCGGCGGCAGATGCTCCAGCTAAAAAGGCAGGTCTGCGTGTCGGGATGCAGGCAGCAAAGGCACAAGCGTTGTTTCAAGGGCTGATGATGATCGATGCCGATCCTAAAGCAGACGCCGATGCACTGGAGCGCATCACCTTCTGGGCATTGAGCCAGTATTCTCCGATCGTCGCGGTCGATGCGCCTGATGGCATCGTCATGGACACAGATGGTGCCGACCATCTCCGGGGCGGAGAGCTTGCCATGTTGACGGGGATTGCCAATCGCTTTCGGGGCAGGGGGCTGACGGCCCGTGTTGCCATTGCCGACACATGGGGTGCCGCTCATGCTTGCGCACGTGCCATCACCAGAGAGACAGTGATCGTGCCGCGCGGCGAAACCGTCAAAGCGGTCGAGCGGCTGCCGATCTCCCTGCTGCGTCTGCCCGAAAAGATCATCGGTGATCTGAGAACGCTCGGCTTTCGAACCATCGGTGAGCTTTCTGCGACGCCGCGGGCACCGCTGACACTGCGCTTCGGCCCGGAAATTGCCCGCCGCCTTGACCAGATTTTCGGGCGCATCGGCGAACCCATCGACCCCATCCGCACGCCCGAACTGATCGAAGTCAGCCGCATTTTCCAGGAGCCGATCGGGGCAGCCGAAACGATCGACAAATATGTCGGTCGTCTGGTCATCGAACTTTGCAGCCAGCTCCAGAAAAAGGGTCTGGGTGTTCGCCGTGTCGATCTTATCGTCCACAAGGTCGACAACACAACCCAGGCGCTGCGGGCAGGAACGGCAAAGGCCGCCCGCGATGTCTCCTGGTTGACGAAACTGTTTCGCGACATGACCGAGAAGATCGATCCTGGCTTCGGGATCGAGAAGCTTACCCTTGCGGCGATCATGGTTGAGCCGCTTGAGGAAACACAGAAGGCGTCGTCGCTTGTCGAAGATGAGATCGCGGACATCACTCCGCTCATCGACATCTTCGGCAATCGTGGTCAGCGCGTCTATCGTCTCGCACCCGTTGCCTCCGATGTTCCCGAGCGCAGCGTTCAGAGGATTGCACCTGTTGCAGATGACGTTATCGCCGCCTGGCCGCATCACTGGCCGCGTCCGGTACGACTGCTCGCTCACCCTGAACTGGTCGAGGTCATCGCATTGATGCCCGACCATCCTCCCGTTTCCGTCACATGGCGTGGCAAACGCCGCAAGGTGAAACGCGCCGATGGTCCCGAACGAATATTCGGCGAGTGGTGGCGGCGAACATCCGAGTGGGCCGCAGTCCGGGACTACTTTATCATCGAGGACGAAGCGGGCGAACGCCTTTGGGTTTTCCGGGCTGGCGACGGCGTAGATAGCGAAACCGGCTCGCACAAATGGTTCGTCCAGGGAATATTCGCATGAGATATGCCGAGCTTCAGGTCACCACCCATTTCTCGTTCCTGCGCGGTGCGAGCAGCGCGACCGAACTGTTCGAGACGGCGAAAAGCCTCGGCATCGATGCCATAGGTGTCGTGGATCGCAATTCATTGGCTGGTATTATCCGGGCACTTGAAGCGTCGCGTGCCACCGGCCTTCGTCTCGTCATCGGCTGCCGGCTTGACCTACAGGATGGGATGTCGATCCTGGTCTATCCGACGGACCGCGCCGCCTATTCGCGTTTGACCCGGCTGATCACGCTCGGCAAGGGGCGCGGCGGCAAGAACAACTGCATCCTCCATTGGGACGATGTGATGACCTACGCCGATGGCATGATCGGCATCCTCATACCCGATCTCGCCGACGACACATGCGCCTTGCATCTCAGGAAGATGGCGGAGGTGTTTGGCAGTCGCGCCTATGTTTCCCTTTGCCTGCGCCGCCGGCCTAATGACCAGTTACGGCTTCATGAGATTTCCAACATGGCTATGCGCCACAAGGTCAAAACTGTCGTCACCAACGACGTTCTTTTCCATGAGCCGGGACGGCGGCAGCTTCAGGACATCGTCACTTGCATCCGCACCAAATCGACCATCGACGACGTGGGTTTTGAGCGCGAACGTCATGCTGATCGATATCTCAAGCCGCCTGCAGAAATGGAACGCCTGTTTCCGCGCTATCCCGAAGCACTGCGGCGGACGATGGAGATTGTCGATCAGTGCAAGTTCTCGCTTGAGGAATTGACCTATCAATATCCCGAGGAGGCAATCGTTCCTGGAAAAACGGCACAGCAGTCTCTCGAGCATTATGTCTGGGAATGCGTACCGGACAGATATCCGGAAGGCATGCCGCCAGAGGTTCTGGCGACCGTTCGACACGAACTCGATCTTATCCAGACGATGAAATATGCGCCGTATTTTCTGACGGTGTTTTCCATCGTTCAGTTCGCGCGCTCACAGGGAATCCTCTGCCAGGGGCGTGGCTCGGCTGCCAATTCTGCCGTCTGTTATATTCTCGGTGTCACCAGCATCGACCCCTCAACGAATGACCTCTTGTTCGAGCGTTTCATTAGCCAGGAGCGCGACGAGCCGCCGGATATCGATGTCGATTTCGAGCACGAACGGCGCGAAGAGGTCATCCAGTGGATCTACAAGACCTATACCCGCGAGAAGGCGGCACTGTGTGCGACCGTCAGCCGTTACCGTGCCAAGGGTGCCATTCGCGACGTCGGCAAGGTGCTTGGTCTGCCTGAGGATGTGATCAAGGCATTGTCGTCGGGCATGTGGTCCTGGTCGGAAGAAGTCAGTGATCGCAATGTGCGGGAATTGAACCTCAATCCCGATGACTGCAGGCTGAAGCTGACGCTGCAACTCGCACAGCAACTGATGGGCGCACCCCGTCATCTCGGTCAGCATCCCGGTGGCTTCGTGCTGACCCACGACCGCCTCGATGACCTCGTTCCCATCGAGCCTGCCACAATGGAAGACCGACAGATCATCGAATGGGACAAGGATGACGTGGAGGCGCTCAAGTTCATGAAGGTCGACGTTCTGGCGCTGGGCATGCTGACCTGCATGTCCAAAGCATTCGACCTGATCCGTGAGCATAAGGACGACGATCTGGATCTCGCAAAGATCACTCAAGAGGATCCGGCAACCTACGCAATGATCCGCAAAGCCGACACTCTCGGCACGTTTCAGATTGAATCCAGAGCGCAAATGGCGATGTTGCCGCGCCTGAAGCCTCGGACATTCTACGATCTGGTCGTCCAGGTCGCTATCGTACGCCCCGGTCCTATTCAGGGGGACATGGTGCATCCCTATCTGCGCCGCCGCGAAGGCAAGGAGAAGGTCGAATATCCAACGCCGGAACTGGAAGCCGTACTGGGTAAAACTTTGGGCGTGCCGCTGTTTCAGGAAAGCGCCATGCGCGTTGCCATGGTATGCGCAGGTTTTACTGGGGGCGAGGCCGACCAGCTCAGGAAAAGCATGGCGACCTTCAAATTTACGGGCGGCGTCAGCAGGTTCAAAGAAAAGCTTGTCTCCGGCATGGTGCGAAACGGCTACACCGCTGAATTTGCGGAAAAGACATTTTCGCAGCTCGAAGGCTTTGGAAGTTACGGTTTTCCAGAATCCCATGCTGCTTCGTTTGCGCTGATCGCCTATGCCTCGAATTACATAAAATGTCATTTTCCGGATGTGTTCTGCGCGGCGCTTCTGAATTCCCAGCCGATGGGCTTTTACGCGGCGGCCCAGATCGTCGGCGATGCCCGCGCGCACGGCGTCGAGATCCGGCCCGTCTGCATCAACCGATCCCGTTGGGACTGCACATTGGAGCGGATAGGAAACACTGATCGGCATGCCGTACGCCTGGGGATGCGGCTGGTGAAGGGATTGGCAGCGTCAGACGCGGCCCGGATCGTTGCCGCGCGCATGAACGATCCGTTCAGTTCGGTCGATGACATGTGGCGACGATCCGGTGTTCCCGCTGCTTCCCTAGTCGAGCTTGCAGAAGCCGACGCTTTCCGGCCATCGCTTCAGCTCGAACGTCGCGATGCGCTCTGGGCGATCAAAGCGCTGCGTGACGAGCCACTGCCCCTGTTTGCAGCGGCTGCAGACCGCGAGCAGAAATCGATCGCCAAGCAGGCGGAGCCTGAAGTCGAGCTCCGGCAGATGACCGAGGGCCATAACGTTGTTGCGGACTACGGACACGTCGGCCTGACATTACGCGAACATCCAATGGCATTCCTACGGGAGAGCTTGACCAAGCGAAGCATGGTGACGTGCGAGGACGCGATGGCTGCCCGCGACGGCCGATGGGTCTACACCGCAGGTCTTGTCCTGGTTCGACAAAAGCCGGGGAGCGCGAAGGGCGTGATGTTCATCACAATCGAGGACGAGACGGGTCCCGCGAACGTCGTCGTCTGGCCAAGTCTATTTGAGAAGCGGCGCCGTGTCGTTCTGGGGGCATCGATGATGGCAATCAACGGACGAATTCAGCGGGAAGGGGATGTCGTGCACTTGGTCGCCCAGCAGCTATTCGACCTGTCTGCAGACCTCTCTGGTCTAGCTGACATGGATGTCGTGTTCAAAGCACCATCAGGACGTGGAGACGAGTTCGCTCACGGTTCGGCAGGCGGTGGAGATTCTCGAGATAGACAGAAACCATTGCCCGAGGCGCGGGACATCTTCGTGCGGGATTTGCACATCGACACGCTCAAGGTGAAAAGCCGGAATTTTCAATAGTCAGGGGCGGAGCTTACTCCCCTAACGCCATTGTGAGCGCTGCATCACAGTGAATAAGTGTTGTATCGAAGACAGGCACTGACACGACATCTTGATTGAGCAACATCCCGACTTCCGTACAGCCAAGAATCAAACTGTCCGCGCCGCGCGCGACAAGACGCGCAGCAATTCCGCGATAGGCTGTCCTGCTTTGCTCTGTGACGATATCCCGGCATAGCTCTTCATAAATGATACGATGAGTCTCTGCTCTGTCTTCCGCATCCGGGACGAGATGAGAGAGATCCGCCGCATTGAGCCGGTCTACGTAGAATGATTGCTCCATCGTGAATGCAGTAGCCATGAGACCGGGCGTTCGCAAATCCTGCTGCTTGATGCGCGCCGCAGTGGCGTCTGCAATATGCAGCAAGGGAATAGAGACGCCCTGCATCATTGTATCAGCAAGCTTGTGCATCGTGTTTGTCGCAAGGATGATGAAATCGGCACCGCCACGCTCCAAGGCTTTCGCCTCGCGGTTCAGAATGTCACCCGCGTCTTCCCATCTTCCAGATGCCTGTAGGGTCTCTATCGTCGCGAAATCAAGCGAACGGATGAGCAATTCAGGCGAATGAAGCCCTCCGAGACATTCTCGCGTCATCCGGCAAAGCTCGCGATAATAAATCTGCGTGGAGGCAGCGGACATGCCGCCGAGTATCCCGATGGTCTTCATGCTGATCCTATTACACCCAATGTCGCCAACTAATTCTGTCAGGTCTGCACCCCGAACTCTCGTGTAGTCGATTCGGGTTCTTCCGGCATCATGGCTCCGAGACTCGCGGTCCCTGTGCTGTTAAATTTCGGCCATATTTGGAAGCAACCGCTGACAGGAGACGACCGATGTTTACGCACGTGATGATCGGCAGCAATGATCTGGGGAGATCGAAAGCTTTCTACGACGCCACCTTCCATGCCCTTGGCGGCGGACCCGGTGAAATCGACGCCAGAGGGAGGATTGTCTACGTACATGGCGGAAGCAGACTAATGGTGACCACGCCGATTGATGGAAAACCCGCGACGGTCGCCAACGGTGGAACGATCGGTCTTGTCGCTCCGAGCCCTGCCCATGTGAAAGCATGGCACGACGCGGGGACAAGCCACGGAGGGAAGTCGATCGAGACACCGCCGTCAGAACGCGCGAATGGCTCATTCGTCGCCTATCTCCGTGATCCAGACGGAAACAAGCTAACCGCACGGACGTTACCGTCGGCTTGAGTTGGCCATTTACGGCAAGGTCTCGTCATCGATGGAAACAGTCTGGAGTAACGGATGCCGAAGCGTCGTGAGAAGTCGGACCTGCCTACTAAGATCTGTCCGGTCTGTAGCAGGCAGTTCTCATGGAGAAAAAAGTGGGAAAATACCTGGGACAACGTGAAGTTTTGCTCGCAACGATGTCGAGATACGAAAGAAAGATCGTAAGGCTATTGAGCCGTCGTTAGCTCGGCAAAAGACGTAACCGCTCGACATGTGAGGATTAGAAATGGCCGAAGATGCAGGCGTGATAGCTGTGGACCACACGGGATTTTCGGTCGCCTCGTTGGAGGAGGCGATCCAGTTCTGGACTGAGGCGATGGGTTTCGACCTTGCTCGCCGAGGAGAGATGGGTGGAGAGTTTCTACGGGAGGCCACGGGGGTTGACGATCCGCGCTGCCGAATGGCGCTGGTGACGGCTCCAAACGGCTACCCTATCGAGCTTCTCGAGTATTCGACAGGCCGTACGCTGGGCCAGACACCTCGTAGCGCTGGTGCGATCGGTGCCGCGCACATCGCCTTCACGGTTACGGATATCCGCACGGCCATCGCACGAATCCAGAGGGCGGGGTGGACAGCGAAGGGTTCACCACAGCCGATACCAGCCGGGCCCCGATGCGGAACGATGGTCGCGTACATCTCTGGCCCGGATGGTATCACCATAGAACTGATGCAGCCTCCTGTTCAACATTCTCGAGTCGTGTAACGCCCCATAGGTGCGGGAAAGCTGAACCTCGTGTAGATCTTGGTACACGGACCAAGCGCGAAATATCTTCTCGAAACTGCTAAGTTCATGTCCGGATTGCGCCAAAAGCAGCCATCACAGTGTGAGTAAGTGCGCGCAAAGGAGATTCAAAGCCCTATCGGAGTGTCAACTATATTGGCGAAAGTTCGAATTCTATAAAGGCAACGCAATCAGGAAAAATTCTCCAGCACGGCCAGGAACGTATGTCTATCGCCCTGTCCCTCAGTCAATCGTACGCGGCCCTCGATGTCTGCAAGGTGATGGTCCATCAGTTGCTGCGCCTTTGCGAGATCCTTCCCTTTCAGGGCTGTGACGATCAAACGATGGTGATCGGCGCCACAATCATCCTTCCGCTCCTCTTCGTAGAGCGACATTACGAGAGAGAGGCGGGCGACGATCTTGGACAGCATCTCCGTCATGACGGCGTTGCCGCCGAGTTCTGCCAGAACGACGTGGAATTTGCCGGACAGCACCGTCTTCGACTTCTCATCACCGTGGTGATGGATATGTTCCTCTTCGTCGGTCAGTTTTTCCAGCGCATCCAGTTGATCGATGGTGGCGCGGTCCATGACGAGTTCGAGGATGACGTGTTCTAACTTGCGGCGTGCTTCGAACAGGGCTTTTGCTTCTGCGATGCCGGGCTCGGCGACAAACGTGCCGCGGTTCTTCTTACGCTCCAGAAGGTGGTCACTCTCCAGCACACCCAGCGCGCCGCGTACGACCGTGCGGCTGACCCCGAAATGGTCGGCGATTGCATCTTCCAGAATTTTGACGCCGGGCTTAAGCGCGCCCTCGCCAATGGCTGCGGCAAGCGTGCTGCGGATGCGCTCGGTCACGTCGTCATTGGCGGTTTCAACCGCGTCCACCGGGCTGCTGGCCTTGGGTGCGGTCTTGGCGCTTAGACGTCGTGTCGTCCTCTTCATTTCTGTCTCCCGCTGCCATCAGGCGATCCGATTATTTTCATGAGAATATCCCTGCGTATATGCGCCTGATAGCAAAAGTCGAGAGGTTCTCGAGGTTTTAAAGTTCGCCGACAACAGATATGCCCGCGCACTGCTTATTGGATGTCAGGCCGCGCGCTGTTTGGTCGATGTCGTAGAGAGCGGAATACCGTTTTCCGTGCAGATGTCTTCGATATGGCGCGCAGAATCTTTGATAAAGGTCAACGCTTCGTTGAAACCGTAGGACTGGTGCTCATAGGTCGGATAGCCATACTCGCTTGCCTCATAGGCTTCCCAATCCGGAATTTCTCCCGCGGACACACGTTTTTCGAATGCATCCACCAATCCGAGATAGGCTTCCAGCTCCTCTGCCGTCAGGTCGGGATGGCCTGCACGCCAGGCGGGGTCGTTGATCTCGATGCACTGGCGGGGATTGGCCTTGCGTGGCTTGTCTTCGACCGAGGCAGCAACCTCAAGAGAGAGGTTCAGGTCAGGATTGGCCTTGGCGAGGATCGGGATGATTTCACCGAAATCGACAATGCCGCGACCGACGGGGCGGGTCTGGAAATCTAGGCCGCCCGTGGCGTGACCAACATAGGCATCCTTGATGTGGGTCTGGCGCACATAGGGGGCGACGCGTTTTGCGGCAAAAACCGGGTGCTCGGCGCGTTGCAGGCCGTTTGCCGTGTCGAAGACGACACCCATGCAATCCTCGCCAACCTTTTCGATCAGCCGGAGGATTTCGAAAGAGGTGATCTCGTCGTGGGTTTCCATGTTGAGATGGACGCCATGCGCGCGCGCGACAGGTGCCAGCTTCAGCAACACCTTTTCGATACCCAGCAACTGCTCGTCCCAGGTCACATCGGTGCGGAAGCGGTCATTGGCCAGCCGTCCGCGATATTCCGATTTGAAGTTGCCGGGCGACACCCAGAGTTCGCGGCAGCCGATGGCCGCACTCGCTTCGATCATGCGGGTAAAACCGAGGATGACATCGCCATCGCCGATGGCGCGAAACTCCGGGGCCTCTGCGCTGCAATAGGGGTTGATCTTACCGACGCCTGCTTCGAGGTAGAGGCCAAGCTCATCGGCCTTCGCCCGGATATCCGCCAGTTCGCCCTTGTCCAGCGTCTCGCTCATATCGAGGACCGTGCTGAAAAAGATGCCACCGAGGCCGAGTTCCTTGACGTGCTCGAGGCTCTTGAGTGGCCCGCGTGTTCTGGCTTCGGGCAGTTTCTGTCCGTCTATACCTAGTCTCATGATCTTCTCCTTGATGTTTCCTGATCGGATTTGCTGCAATGGCATTTCCGTTTGATTGATGATTGAGTTGGCGGTGCGTCAGGTGCGTCGCCGGGTATCTTTCTGCGCACCGGCGTCCCGACCTTTTGGCGCGAGGTGCTTTTCCAGAAAATGCTGGCCAATCGATGCGATGGTGGTGATGAGGAGGTACCAGAGCGAAGCAACGCACAGCAGTTCGATGACAAGGAAGTTGCGCGCGTAGACGGCCTGCGCCTGGGTCAGCAGGTCCTGCATGCCGATGACGGAAACGATGGCGCTGGCTTTAAGCATGCCGATGGCCTGGTTGCCGGTCGGCGGGACAATCAGGCGGATCGCTTGAGGCAGAACCACGGTCCGGAGCGTCTGAAGGGGCTGCAAGCCCAATGAAGAGGCCGCCTCACGCTGGCCACGGTCCACAGCGGTCAAACCGCCGCGGATGATCTCGCTCATATTGGCGGCTTCGTGCAGGCCGAGTGCCAGAAACCCGGCAAGGGCAGGTGTGACGAGGTCGTTGATCGATATGGAATAGGTGCCGATGCCCACCATCGGAATAAACAGCGCGATGTTGAACCAGAAGAAGATCTGGACGATCAGCGGCACGCCACGAAACCACCAGACGAAGGCGACAGCCATCGCTTTCAAGACGATGTTCTGGCTTGTGGCCATGATAGCGACGATGCAGCCAAACGCGGTGCCGAACACCATGGCACCGGCCGTCAGTTGCAGGGTCAGAACGACCCCGTCGAGGATGACAGGATCGACCATATAGCGGGGAATTTCGCCCCATTGAACAGTCTGGTTTCGGGCGACGGTGAGGATGACGAGTACCAGCGCGAGGATCGCGCTGGTACCTGTTGTAATCTGGCCCCACCGCATCGGCGTGCCGAGCGGAGGTGCGATGGCCATGCTGACGGGTTGAGGGAATAGGGACATGGCTCAATTCACCGGCATGCTGGCGGCGTCGTTGAACTTCACGGTCTTCACGGCAAGCGGGCCAAGGCCCCACTTCTCCATAATGGCCTTGTAGGCACCGCTATCGACCATATGTTGCAGCGAGGCGATCACCGTATCTCGCAAATCCGGATTGTCCTTCGAGACCAGCATGCCGAGATAGCCGACTGCGAGGCGAACGTCTGGCAGTGCTTGCAGGCCAACGCCTTTACCAGTCTGGTTTTCGGTCGTGTAGACGCTGGTCGCATAACCGTTCACGGTCGCATCGGCACGGCCGGTGCGCACGGCCTGCAACACATCCGGCATTTTCGGGATGGACATGATGTTCATCGGTGTCGTGCATTTCGCCGATGCTGTCTCCACCAGGCGTGCCTGGAACGTGCCGACCGGCACGGCAACCTTCTTGCCGCAGAGGTCCTCCATGCTCTTGATGCCGAGCGGATTATCCTTGATGGTCATGATTGTCGTGGCGTCGAACATGTAGTCGATAACATCCACCTGCTTTTCCAGCTCGACATCGTCGTTGATGCCGGAGATGGTCATGTCGAAACGCTTGGACAAAACGGCTGGCACGATGGCCGCGCCGGCGCCGACATTAGTCATCTGAACGTCGATGCCCAGAATGACGCCGAGTGCTGCGGCGATGTCGGCATCGATGCCGATTAGTTTGCCGTCTTCCGATTGAAAGCTGATCGGCGGCGTCAGGTCGGTCGCTACCTTGAGAACTTTTTTGTCCTTGATTGCAGGAGGCAAGCGGTCCGACAATTTCTGGTCAAATGCGATTCCCGGCAGTTTAGCGACATCAGCGTTGGGTACCATCTTGATGGCGGGACCTTCTGCGGCATGGGCCGATGTGGCCAGCAGCGCGAACGCGATACCGGTAAGGCCGTTTTTAAGACTTTTCGTGAAGCTGCGCATGCGATCCCCTTTTTGATTTTTATCGGAGTGAATTCACAGGAACAACGATGCAATCGGTATGCCAGCTTGATCGACGAATGTTTGACGCACTGTTTTTAAAGAGATATTTCTGAGTTCGTCAGTTTCAAAATCTTTCGCACAGATATTCGCATAAAAATTCGGAAGCGTGATGATTAAAAAATCAGCCGTTGTAGCGCTCGATGTCGTGGATTTAAGGCTTGGCTACCTAAGTTATTGATTTTGATACGTATTCTGCTATGTGCTCAAATTGTGAGGGTCGCGATCTGCCGCTCGTTTTCGATCAATCAACGGCAGATTTTGTGTTTTAACGCTGAAAGACTGCTTATTGAATAAGCTAAATCGACAGAAAGTGCACATTTTTTAAATTCGAAAGTAAATACGGTTGGATATTATTATAAATATTCGAAAGTATAAAAATCAAAAATAAATGTTTTTTATCAGTGTATTGACCAGAGCTATGCGTTGAACATCGGAAACTGGCACGCAGCTTGCAAATCCCTTGGTATGACCAACACAGAAACTCACATCGCTGATCGATCCCATCTTAGTCTCGTAACATCGGGCGCAGGCAAGGTTGACGGCGGGGGGCAACCTAAAGGGATATCAATGGCAGAGGGCTCGAAGGCAGGCGATGGTAAGCAGCTCAGCGTTCGTGGCCTGACCCATAGCTATGGTGGACAGAATGCGATCAGCGATATCTCGTTCGAGGTTGCTGCTGGCGAGATCGTAGCACTTCTGGGGCCAAGTGGCTGTGGCAAGTCCACGGTGCTGCGGGCAATTGCTGGGCTGATACAGCCGAAAAGCGGCGTGATCCAACTCGGCGGTCAGGACCTCGCCCATGTTTCGGCGCGCTCTCGCGGCATTGGCATGGTGTTCCAGAATTACGCCCTGTTTCCGCATCTGACGGTCGCTGAGAACATTGCTTATCCCCTGGCCTGCCAGCGGATGCCGAAGACGCAACGCAGGGAACGAGTGGACGAGATGCTCTCGCTCGTGCAGTTGAAGGGTTATGGCAATCGATTGCCGCGTGAACTGTCTGGTGGCCAGCAGCAGCGCGTGGCTGTTGCCCGTGCCATTGCCGGGCGGCCATCGCTTCTGTTGCTCGATGAGCCCTTCGGTGCGCTCGACCGGGCGCTTCGCTTCGATCTACAGGTTGAGCTTCTGCATCTCCAGAAAACACTGGGCATCACAACGCTGATCGTCACGCACGACCAGGAAGAGGCGCAGAGCCTCGCCGGGCGTCTGGTGCTGATGAACAAGGGCAATGTCGAGCAGATCGATACGCCGATGGCCGTCTATGACCGGCCGAAGACGCTTTTCGTCAACACCTTCATCGGTCAGGCCAATATGCTGCATGGCACGGTGCAGGGTTTGGATGCAGAGGCAACGACCATTGCGCTGACGAACGGCAAGACAATCGTGCTGCCGCGTCGGCTGAACTTCACCGTTGGCTCCAACGTCACCATTACCTTCCGCCCCGAAGACGTTCGTCTTTCCACGAACCAAAGTGAATTTGCGCTGCCAGCGCGGTTGACGGTGTCCGTTCCTCTTGGGCCGACGCTCGTCCATGATCTTCTTCTTGAGGACGGCACGGGCCTGCGCACATCGCAGGTGCGTGGACCGGCCACATTCATTCCCGAGCCGGGAGCACAGCTCTTTGCCGAGATTGACACCACTAGGTGTCACGCCTTTCCGAGCGAACCGGAAGCATCCAGTGAATGAACAACAACAATAGAGGTGAACAGATGCAGGACTTTAACATCACACGACGTCATTTCGGATTGCTTGCCGCCGGTGCGGCTGTAGCGGTCACCGCCCCGTTCGTGGCTCGTGCCGCTGGTGGCACAGCAGTTGCCGCGACCTTTCCCGGCAACTGGGAAGACGGCTATCGCACGGTTCTGACGCCGCTCGTCAAGGAGGCCGGTTTCGACCTGACGGTTGCACCAGCTATGGCGCAGGATCAGCTTGCCAAGGTCATGGCAAGCCCCGGTAACCCGCCTTACGACACGCTGCTGATGTCGCCCGGCCAGATGGCCGTCGCCATCGAGAATGACCTGATCCAGAAGATAGATCCGTCGAAGCTGAAGAACTGGAACCTGATAGACCCTGCGTTTCAGGGCGAGTATGGCCCGACCGTGACGGTTGAAGTCAATGGCATCGCCTATAACCCGGATCTGGTTCCTGCACCCAAGGGCTATCGCGACCTGTTCGAAAACCCGGCCTATAAGGGCTTGGTATCCTGGACCGGTTTCGCTTCCAACACCGGCGTCATGGCTTATACGGAACTCGCCAAGATATTCGGCAAGGGTCCTGACGACATGGAGGCCGTCTTCAAGCTGTTCAAGGACAATCCTGAGCAGATCAAGGGCGTCGTCGCCAGCACGAACCACCAGATGACCTTGTTCCAACAGGGCGAAATCGCTGTCTTCATGTGCTCCACGGGTAATGTGGCGCGTCTCAAGTCCATGGGTGTCAAGGCCGAGTTCGTCCAGCCGGAAACTGGCTCTCCGGCCGCTCCCGTCAACATCCACCTGACCAAGGGCGCGAAGAACCCCGATGCCGCCTATGCCTATATGGATGCCGCCATCTCCAAGGCAGCGCAGGACAAGCTGAAGATGCCGCCGACCGAGATGTTCCCGACCAATAAGGAAGTGGAACTGACGCCCGGCATTGAGGCCTATGTGAAGCGCGAACAGCTTGCATCGCTGGTGTATCCGGACTGGGTCGCAATCAACAAGAACCGTGCGGAATGGATCCGCCAGTTCGACGCTCTCGTTGCCGGTTGAGGGTTACACAATGAAAGCGAGCGGTTTCCCATACGTTATACCGATGCTTTTGCTGTCGGTGGCGTTCTTTGCGACGCCGCTCGCCGTTCTCGTGGGGTTCAGTTTCATCGGTCCTGACGGCGTGTCACTGCACAATTACGCACGCTTTCTGGGCGATGCGTTCAATTACCGGGTGCTGGTCAACACTGCCACGCTCGGTCTCCAGACCATAGCCAGCACAACCTTGCTCGGCATCCCGATAGCACTTCTCTATTGGCACAGCGGCAAGACTGCGCGGCAGGTGATCATCTTCCTGACGCTCATCCCCATGCTGACCAGCAACGTGGTGCGAACCTTCGCGTGGATCGTTATCCTTGGACGACAGGGACCGATCAGCGAAGCCTTCGTGGCGCTTGGGCTTGCGGAGCGACCGTTCACGCTGCTCTCCACCGAATTGGGTCTCGTCATGGCCATGTGTCAGATCGACTTGCCCCTGATCATCCTGCCACTGATTGCCATCCTGTCGCGAACGCCGGTGCAGTTCACCGAGGCCGCGCAGGTGTCTGGCGCGGGACCATGGCGTATCCTGGTCACGGTTCTCCTGCCGATGATGCTGCCCGGTTTGCTGGCGGGTTGGATTCTTGTCTTTGCCAGCACCAGTGCTTCATTCGTCACCCAGGCCGTGATCGGCGGTGCGCGCAACGTCTATGTGCCGCAATTGATCTACCGCGAGGTCGGCACGCTGTTCGATTGGCCTATGGCCTCGGCCATCGCGGTCGTTCTGCTTCTATCGACCGGCATGCTCCTTGTCGCCATGACCATGATTTCCCGTCACAGGAGGCTTGTCGGCCATGCATAATCATCGCGAAAACCCGATCCCGACGTTCCTCTACAAGGCATTCGTCTTCGGTTTCGGCAGTCTCAGCCTGATCTATCTCGTGGCACCGATTGTCATTGCGATCACCATGTCCTTCACCTCTGGCCAGACGCTCAAATATCCGCCGGAGGGGGTCTCCCTTCGCTGGTATGAGGCGCTGATCGATCCTGTTCGTTCCGGAACGGAGCATATGGCAGCCGGTAACTCGCTGAAAATCGCAGGTCTTGCGGTGCTGGGATCGCTGCTATTTGCGGTGCCTGCCACCATCGGCATGGCGCGGATGAGACGCAGCACGGTCAATGCGCTGGAGCCATTTCTGCTCGCACCGCTCGTTCTGCCAAGCCTCGTTTATGGTCTGGCGGCGCTGATCGTGGCGAATTTCGTCGGCTTCCAGCCGTCGCTATGGCTCACCGTTATCGGCCATGTCGTCGTGTTCGGTCCGCTGATGTACCGCGCCGCATCCGTTGTTGCTCAAGGCATCAACCCGTCGCTGGCGGAAGCCTCCACCGTCATGGGCGCAACCTGGTACACGACGCTGCGGCGCGTGATCCTGCCGCTGCTGGCACCCGGCATTCTGGCCGGTGCCTTTCTGGTGTTCATACAGTCGCTCGACAACGTCTCCGTTTCGCTGTTTCTCGCCGATGCGCAAACGACCGTGCTGCCGCTTCGCATGTTCGCACTGATCGAAGAGTCGCTCGATGTCCGGGTCGCGGCAATGTCGGGAATCCTGATCGGACTGACGCTCATCGTGATGCTGGTGGCGAGGCGTGTGCTGGCACCATCCCGGCAACCTGACCATTAAAAATACTTCTGGAAGGAATACCCAATGAACATACACGCCCATAAGGCAGGTCACTATCGCATCGGATCGCTGCTGGCCGATTTCCAGCCGGATTTCGACTTTGTCGCACCCCTGCCTCTACCCGTCGAGGAGTTTGAGGACCGCCTGCGCCGCATCCGTCGCCAGGCCGTCGAGGCCGGGCATGATGCGCTCCTCGTCCACACCGGCGGCGTCGGCTGGTTCCACACGTCTAACCACTACCTCCGTTACATCTGCGACTGGATGCGCGAGGGCTTGTTGATTATTCCCACGGATGCCGACAAGCCGATGGTGCTTTTGTCCTTCTTCACCCAATCCGTGCTTCTGCCACCGGGCGGCGAGCCTGTGCTGGTGGAAGACATCTGGCAGATCGGCCCGATTGGTCGCGAATATGCGGACCGTCCGGGCGACAGCGTGATCAAGACGGCTGAAAAATGTGCCGAATTGCTGGCTGGTATGGGCTTGGCGAAGGCGCAGATCGGCCGCATCGGTGATCGCACATCACTCACCTTATGGGCGGCACTCGATGAGTTCATTCCGAAGGCCAAGTTCGTCGCTGACAATGCAATTCTCGACCGGATGCAGAAAGTGCGCTCACCGCGCGAGATCGAAATGTTTCGAGCGGCAGCCCAACTCGTCAGCATCGCCACGCAGGCGGCCTATCATGTCGCCAAGCCGGGTGTGACCGACCATGAAATTTATGCCGCCTTCACGCAGGCGCAGCTTTCCTTTGGTGGTGAGACGGGTGATGGTTACCAGATCGGCATCAACGAGTTCGGCACCCATTGCGGCAAGCCTTATGGGCATGTCGTCCGTCCGGGCGATCTCATCAATCTCTACGTCTCCAACATTACCTATTGCGGTTACACCGCTCAGACA
>UCJU01000003.1 GCA_900472925.1 Hyphomicrobiales bacterium | reverse complement strand
AGACCAGGATAGCGTGTGTGGAACGTCGCAAGCCTGGAGGGCAGCCAATAGGCGCCAACAGTCTGGCTCGCCATAACCGACAATTCCCCGCGCAAAAGTCCGGCAAGGTCGCTTAGCGCAGACTCGGCGGCTTTCGCTTCGGCCAAGACCTGAAGTGCATGCTCGAGAAAGATCGTTCCGGTTTGATTGAGAACGATAGAACGACCGATCCGGTCGAACAAAGCCACGCCGTGCCGTTCCTCAAGCGCGATGACCGCAGCACTGACGGCCGACTGCGTCATGTTCATCGCTTTGGCAGCCTTGGTGATGTGCTGTTGGCGGGCGACTTCGGCGAAGATGCGCAACTGGTCGAGGGTCATGAGGATAGCAACCTTGAATCTGCTCCGAGTTATAATCGATTTATCCGAATGTTCGTAGCAAAATTATGCGATGGAACTGATGCAGAATGGCGCTAGTTTTCTCCTACCAGACACGGAGGTAATACCATGCTGAAATCCATCATCACCGGCGCGGTGATGCTTGTCGCCACGACAGCACCAACGCTTGCCGCCGATATCCACGTCTATGGTCCCGGTGGACCACTCCCTGCCATGAAGGAGGCGGCAGCCGCCTTCTATAAAAGCTCCGGCAACACGGTGATCGTTACCGCCGGCCCAACGCCGCAATGGATCGGCAAGGCTAAAGACAATGCCGACCTGATCTTCAGCGGCTCAGAGACGATGATGTCGGATTTCGTGAAGGCGATGGACGGCCAGATCAAGGACGCCGATGTCGTACCGCTCTACTTGCGTCCTTCCGCTATCCTGGTGCGTCCGGGGAACCCGGAGAAGATCACCGGCCTCGCTGATCTGTTCAAGCCCGGCCACAAAGTGCTTGTCGTCAATGGTGCCGGGCAGAACGGTCTTTGGGAAGACATGGCCGGACGAACCGGCGACATTGAAAAGGTGAAAGCTCTTCGCGCCAATATCAAGACGTTTGCCGCCAACAGTGCCGAAGCCAAAAAAGCCTGGACCGAGGACAAGTCTTACGACGCTTGGATCATTTGGAACATCTGGCAGGTCGCCAATCCAAAACTCGCAGATGTCGTCGAGGTCGAACCGGACTATCGCATCTACCGAGACACCGGGATCGTGCTGACCGAGCGCGGAGGCAAGAATGCCGACGCGAAAGCGTTTTCGCAATTCCTTCAGGGCCCTGAGGCCAAGGCGATTTTTGCCAAGGCCGGCTGGACCACGCCCTCGAAATAACCCTATACCGTCTCAGGAAAGATAACGACAATGCAATCCACTCCCAAAAAGATCGCTGTGACCGGTGCTGCCGGCCAGATCTGCTATTCCCTGCTGTTTCGGCTGGCGAATGGTGACCTTAACCCAAGGCAGGTCAGCTCAACGATCCGGCTTGATCACAACAGGGCGTTGACCCAACTGGCGCGCATGGCCGCCTGTGGCGTCGGCGACATCGACAAGCTCGTGGTCTGGGGCAATCACTCGCCGACCATGTTTGCCGACTGGACCTATGCAACGGCTGCCGGCAGGCCCTTATCCGAGACCATCGCCGACGACCATTGGTACAAGGAGGTGCTGATCCCTGATGTCGCAAGGTGCGGCACCGCCATCATAGAGGCGCGTGGCGCGTCGTCCGCGGCATCCGCCGCCAATGCAGCGATCGATCAGATGCATGGCACGGATGGGCGCTGGACATCAATGGCTGTTATATGGCAGGGGCAGTATGGCATACCTGAGGGTCTGGTGTGTGGCGTACCTGTGATGTGCGAGGACGGTGACTATAGCGCCGTTGAAGGTCTCGATCTGGACGGGTTTCAGAAAAGTATGCTGGAGAAAACGATAGAAGAGCTCGTGGGCGAGCGCGATGGGTTATCCTGATATGGTGGGATGGGGAGGCTGGCACAGAACCTGTGCGAAGTTCGACCATAGCTTGCGAGCCTGCCGATGAGTCGCAAACTGCCCGGCGCGCAGCCATCGAACCCTTTGACCAGTGCCGCACGAGTTAGCTCATCGATCGCAGCGTTGCTGCGACGCCACAGCCGTCCCTTTACGACGAAGTATCGACCATCGGGCGTGTCCGGATACGTCTTGCTCATTCAAATCCAAGCGTCCCTTGCGCTGGTCCCGCATCCTGAGATGGCTTGTCCTCATTCCGACCGGCCAGTTCCGTCTGTGCGCTGAAACGCACGGACGAATCCAGCGGGAAGGGGACGCGGTCTACTTGGTAGCACAGCCAGTGATGATATCGATCAGTTCCTCGCGATGTACGATGCCATATCCTGCGCTGAACAGGTCATTTACGATTTTACTGGCGGTTACGTGTGGGGGTATGTGGTAGTCGGCGATAGCGTCAAAAATGACCTGTCGCGAGTTTCCGGGAAGGATCATCACTCACTCCTACGTCGAAAGAACCGTTTCTTATACCACGACGCTTTTGCGACAGAATTACATCAGTACTCCGGCAGGAAAATGCCGACGAAATGAATTCGCTATTGACTTTCTTATTTTTGTTCATATTTTGTTCCGCATGATCAAGATGCTGAACATCTCTCGAATAGGTTGAACGGGCAGGCCGTTCCGAAGCGGCGCAGGCAACGTTTATCTAATCGAGGGTGTTCATGATGAGCCATCCGCATTTTGATACGTCAGCGGCCCTGTATGCCGCTTTTGATGAAGCTTCTTCTAAACTTTTCTATCCAAAGGGCACTGTACGGTGCTCAGGCGACCCAATGTATCGGTCACGAGCAGCGAGAGATCTTGGCTGCGTACTAGACGTCGATCCCACTGTTGTCGCTTGGCTCTGCCTGCCATTGGAGTTCGAAACTGAGCTCAGTTCTCATGTTCCGGACTTTCTTGTGAAATACGAGCACGGCAAACCCTTTCTCCTCGACGCTGTCGAGGAAGAGGAAAATCGTGCAATCAACGAGGGTGCCGCGCTTGCAGGATACCATTATCGGGGCGTTCCTCGAAGAGAGATCGAGGCTGGTTTTCGGCTTGCCAACGCCCGTGATCTCCTCCGCTACGCCCACTCCAGGACGCCTCTGAACGACAGGATTAGAATGCTATCCGCGCTTGACGAGGTTGGCTCGCTTACTGTCGCAGAGTGCCTGCATATTTTCACTGAAGTGAAGCCGATGACAGGCATATCTTGGATGGCCCTCCATCAATTGATTTCGCTCGAGCTCGACGAAGAGATGATCAACCCCGAGACGGTCATTCGTCGCTTTCAGCGCTAGGGAGGTTGGAATGGAAAACTTCCGTAAGCGTCACCGCACGGTGACGCTCGAGCGCTTGGCTTATGCGCTTACACTCAAGTCGGCGGCACGCTTGGGCGGCGCCTTTAGAAAAAATGAGATGGGTCGGCAGATTGTGATCGTCCTACGGACCCCTCCTGGATCCGTACTCGACGAATACGTCGCTGCAGCAACCATTCTGACGACTACCGCCGACAGCCTCGCTAGCTTTGAAATCTTTTCCCCTAAACTTAGCACCAAAGGCGGCGTTGATATTGAACTGATCGGCGCCCAACTGAAATCGAGGCATTCTATCCTCATCGTCTGGCCTTCGGAACATGCGTTGCCAAGAGAAATCGACCTGGCGGCCGACCGTGTTGTAGACGTCGGTGCAGTAAAACCATTCCATCTGGCTGCCGCCGCGAAGGAGTTCTTGGGCCAGAAGGTCGACATGGCGGAGGCGCGGAAGATGCTGGACCACCCTCTTGCAGAAGTCTTTGCCGCCCTCAGGGTAGGGAGACCTGCCTCGGACGTTCTAGCGCGACTTGCGGCAGCTAAGACAGACAAGCAGCCGCCTGTCGTGGAAGCGCCGCCGCGTCTCGAAAACCTTGTAGGGTATGGCGAGGCGAAGACATGGGGACTGTCTCTGGCAAGAGACATCACGGCGTGGAAAGACGGAAAGCTTGCCTGGGCGGATGTCGATCGGGGACTGCTCCTCAGCGGAGCGCCTGGAACCGGGAAGACGATGTTCGCCGGCGCACTCGCGCGGTCGTGCGATGCACATCTGGTCGCGACGTCGGTCGCGCGATGGCAGGCGGCCGGGCACCTCGACGACACATTGAAAGCGATGCGAAGAAGTTTCGACGAGGCGAAAGCAAACAAACCCAGCATCTTGTTCGTCGACGAGTTCGACGGGATCGGCGACAGAGATAAGGTTGTAGGAACTCAACACGAAACCTACTGGCGACAGGTGATCAACTTCCTACTCGAGTTGATCGACGGCTACGATAGGCTTGAAGGCGTCGTCGTCATCGGAGCTACAAACTATCCGGAAGCAATTGACGCCGCTCTCCTGCGGCCGGGTCGGCTTGACCGGCATATCCGTATTCCGCTGCCGGATGCAGATGAGCGAAAACATCTCTCGCGTACTTATTTCGGTGCCCAGTTGTCGGACCGCGAGGTGGACGCGATCGCTGCGGCGACCTTTGGATTAACCGGTGCGCATTTCCAGACAGTCGGTCGTGACGCAAAGCGGTTTGCCCGCGCAGAGGGAAGGGCTGTTTCACTTGCAGATGTGATGTCGGCTTTGCCACCAGCGAGAAAGATCACCGGCGGCGAGCGAAGGACGATTGCCGTTCACGAGGCTGGACATGCGGTCGTGGGAGTTCGACTGGGCGTCGGATCCTTGGATACCGTCGCCGTACCTTGGGAGGCCCATGCCGGACAACCTTTGGGGTTTGCACATTTCGAGATCGAGGAAGACCAGCTTAGGGAGCGTCAAGGCTGTCTTGACCACGTCGCCTTGCTGCTTGGGGGCAGGGCGGCAGAGGAGGTGATCCTCGGCACGGCGTTCGATGGCGCGGGCGATGCCGAGGGCTGCGACCTGCACAAGGCAAGCGACCTTGTCACCAGGATGGAAGTTCAGCTTGGAATGGGTGAGGGCCTTGGCTACTTCAATCTGAAATCCATCGAGCAGCGAGACCGCTTCCGACGAAACAACCGTGACGTCGCTGCCCGCATCGAGCGTGTCCTTGGTCGAGAGATGGAGCGCAGCCGGGAAATCGTGACGCGTTTCCGGGACGCCATCGAAAGGATCGCCGATGTCCTGGTGGAGAAGGCAATTATCGAGGGTGACGAAGTCAGGGCCATCATTCGGGAGACTTCAAGATGACGGAAGGAAATCCACGCCGAAGATGCCTTGGAATCTCCTTTTTCACACCGTGAAGGAAAGCGAACCTGTGCGAGGTCGAGTACTGGTAGAGAAGGCGATCCCGGAAGCTCGAAATCTTCCCTTGCGGCTCTGACGACGTCTATAATGTCCGATGCGAACGAAATCAGCAAGCACGCCGACTACCAAGCACGCAGGCAGGCTGGTATCAAATGGCGACAAAAAACTACTACGACGCCGAATAAGGCGATAAGTTTCAAGCCAGAGTTCACCACCCGTTAATTCAATTGAATCTAGTAATCTCAACCTCTAGGACACGATCGCCTTCCGCACCATATGCGGCAATCGATCTGTGATATCACATCCAGAGAGTTTGAGATGACGAAGAAAAAGCCAAAGGTTCGTAAATCGGGAAGGCGTGAAAAATCGCCTGACCTAGTAAAGCGAGTAGCGGGTTTGAAACGGCCTGAGCTTTTGGAACTCTGGGCCAGCATCGAGGCGAAGAAGGCGTTTGACTGGCCGCCAGGCAAAGCTTTCGAGCTTTGCATTCTTCGAGCCTTCGAACTAGAAGGGGCAGAAGTTCATTGGCCCTATCTCGTTGAGATACAGGACTCAGTAGTGGAGGAGATTGACGGTTTCGTCCAGACTGAACGCGTAGGGTTCATGGTCGAGTCGAAGGATTTAAGCGACGCCGTCGGAATTGGGCCGGTGGCGAAACTGCGAAATCAACTGGCCAGAAGACCAGGTGGGCTTCTTGGTTGCATCTTTAGCCGAAGTGGTTTCACGCCGCCGGCCGTGATCTTATCAACCTACTGTGCGCCGCAAGCTATACTCTTATGGAATGGGAATGAAATAGCGGACGCGTTAAAGTCAGAAAACATGATCGTTGCTCTAAATCAGAAGTACGACTGGCTTCTAAGGATGGGACTTCCAGATTGGGAATTTTTGACGGAGGAGAACAAAGAGCATGACAACGTTCATCATAACTGAATCTGAAGGAGATGCGGCCCTTCTTTGGGAGCATTTGAACAGCGATTGGGACGACATACGAGTAATAGCGCGGGGTTCGAGAATGGGTGCCATTTCTTATGCGAAAACGATCTCTGTTAATCGTGACGAACCTGCGATCGTTGTCCTAGATGCCAATACGGAAAACGAGGATTCGCTCCAGATTTTGCGCAGCGAGTTCCATGATCTGGTGATGCCTCTGCCTGACGATATTGCGCCGGTACTTATTCTAGGAACGCCGTCTATTTCCGAAAGCATAGAGGAAGGGGTTATCACCGAGATCGAAGCATTCCTGTCTGGGGCCGACCTTTCAAAATTTAGGTACAACCCACGGCCTTGAAGTATGAAGATGATCGCAGCCTTACACCGACGGCTGTTGTGGATGAGATCAGTGCCATGGGTTCAATCTCTGCAGCAAAGGTATCTCTAAATTCAGCCCGGTATAGACACAAGCAACGCCGTCGCCAAGGGTCAACCTAACCGTTGAATGGGCCAAGCTCCAAAATATGCTGACGGAGCTTGTCGCATGCCGGCGCGATGAGTGAGGCTGCGTCTCTGCCGCTTTCGAAGCGGTAAGGTATCGTAGTGATACCGCTCAGGTCGCTTGGAAGTTTTACCTTTTCCTCACGTGGCTCCATCAGGATAGCGCGCTGTCGACCAAGCCGGCCCATGAACAGACCCAGTTCGAAAACTACGTTATCGCGCGGGCTCGGCCAATCCTTGCCCCTGCTTTCCGTAAGGTCGTCGGCGTGCGCGATTGCGACGGCAAAATCGGAGTCGTCGATTTCGGCTTCAAGGTTGGTCAGTGTGTAGTTCGCAACGCGAAACACCCCATCCGTCCAGATCGTGGTGATGAACGGGTCGTGTTCGAACGCGTTCCGAACAAGCCTAGCCACAGGCAGAGCTTCCGCCGAAGAAATAATGAAGACACGGACCTTCTCGCGGAAGGTGCCGACGTGCTTGTTTCTTTCAAGCAGGCGTCTCGATAGCGACCGCGCGATCTGCCGATACATGTCCGGATAAGCCTTCGCGAGGGACGAGAACTGTTGCGCCGTTAGCCTGGCCACGATGGATCGGTCCTCTACAAGGACTGTCGCGGAACGAAGCTGCGTAGGTTCTATGGCGGCCATTTCTCCAACGTGCTCGCCGCGGCCGCGGGTGCCATGCTGACGGCCATTTATGTGTATGCTGAGCGAACCGGAGAAAATGAAGTAGATGTCGTTGTCCTCGCCATTCTGCTCGATGAGCGTGACGCCCGCATCAACTTCGAGCATCTCAGCGACTTCGGCCAACGCTTCGGCAAGCTGGACGTCACCGCGAACTATAGTTTGAGCGCCGAAAGATTCGATCCGCAGATCCTTGCCTCCGTCTCCCATGAAACGTTCGAGCATTTTACTCACGTGATTGTTCTCCAGTAAGTGGTCGAATAGACCTCATCGTTCTTGTGCTGCGTCCAGTTCCATTTCTTCCAGATGCTCTCCCTGCTAGGTCCAAGCTTCTGGTTGTCGTTCAATAAGTCGAAGACCCTTTTCGTGATCCATGTCGGCTGATCCGCACTCAGGGCTGTCAGCTTTGCGGCTAGGTTCGCAGCGTTCCCAATCCACACGATGTCGTTGTCACCACGAACGCCGGTTCGGGCGGCATAGATCTCAGATGTATCGATACCCACGACGTGCCGGATTTTGAAGTCGATGGTCCATCCCTTCGCTATCTCTGCCTGGACGATGTTCTTGATCGCGTAGTTGATCTCAAGAGCACATGAGACGGCATCGTTCGTCTGGTTTGTGGAGATGAAGATCCCCATCGCCCGATCGCCATCGTAGGACACGATGGAACCGCCGTGGCGGCGGATTAACCTCGAGGTGGCGTACAGAAATGCTTTGTAAACCTCTCCCGCGAACATCCAATGCTTATTCTCGACGAGATCAGTTGAGCCGTCGAGGTCGGCATAGAGGATCGTTGCCCGTTGGAAGTGGATGGCGTCGTTCGAGAGTCTTAAGGCAGCAGGCTCCGGAACCGTCGTACCGTCGCGCGGCGTCCACTTCTCTCCGAACGTCGTTCTTGCATTAGCCCGGATGTCTTCTGCGATCGTCATTCGAACTCTCCGTCAGCAGGGAAGATGGGAAAACGCCCAGCGGGCTACCGCCAGCGAAGGAGGAATTCCCATGACTACGAAAGCCAGAAGGACAAGTGATGCGGCCCAGTTGAAGAGCTTGAACTTTCGGTGGGCTATCGAAGCGTGGATCGCGGTCTGAACGGCGAGATCGTGCAGATATGTTTGGGAAGCCGAATCCCCGTCCTGCGGCCGATATTCCTTCTCCGCCATCAAAGGATAATCCTTCGCTCCGCTCTCCTTGATGTCGCCGAAATACAAAAGATTCTTGCGGTCGTCCTCGCGCTTGTAGAAATGCTTCAGAAACCTCGGCAACAAAGAAATCAGGCAGGTTGCTGCTGCAAGAAATAGTAGAATCAGGGCGACGACCAGAGCGTTGCCGTAGTTGAACGGAAGCGCCTCGGCGGACTTAAGCAGATTGATGAGAGCTCCGATCCAAACCGATGAAAACGTGAGCAAAGCTGCGTTCTTGGTCTCGGCAAATTTGACAAAATCGATCATCCGTCCGTGATTGGCGGACATCAGCTTTTCGTAGGCTTCTTGCTGGTCGTTCTTCGCCATGGCTCAGGGTTTTTCCGTTTGTGGCATGGCGAGCGGGCAATCATCCATAGTCCCGCAGCATGTCTGATTGATCGACCGAAGATAGTCGTAGAACGCTCTCTCTGACCGGTTCCATCCTTCGAGGTTGATGACAAGGTCGGCCAATTCACGCCTGTGACCGCTGCATGACGCTATTGGAAGCCGGAGATTGTCAGCGGCGTCGCACTTGCACCGCTGCCGTAACGACATCACGCGCTTCTCGTTCTTCAGAACTGTGAAAACTCGCTGACCGTCGCGAAGAAGCGCCAACCGGTTGGATCCCCGATTTCTTACCCTAAGGCGGTCGTCCCGCAGCGTGGCGAGAAATCGCGGCCCTAGGGCAGCCGCATTCTCTTCAGCAAGAGATTGGAACCTCGCCGCTGTCGAGCCGTGTGCACGAGCGTCGCCTTTACCGGGCCATCGTCGGAGAGCCGACGCCGATCGCTGTCGCAAGATGAACGTCAGAACTTTGCCCCACCAAACTTCCGCATCTCCGGCACTTGTAATCCCCGAAGGTTCAAGCTCTCCCCAATAGAGGCAGAACGAGCCATCGCTATTTATATGCCGCTCGGCGCAGAAGGTTGGGAGTAGGACTGGAACACGCTCCTTCACCGTTACGGTGTCCGCAACTCTCCTAACTTCGAGAACTATTTCAGGGACCGGAGCGCCTGATGGACTGGGTGGCCGGACACCATATACGCAGACCTCGCCCGCAGATGAAATCAAACGGGCGTGGTTTGCATGGGCTAGACTGTTGAGATGATCGATCGGCGACAAGGCAGCCTCAATCGAACTTCATGAAAGGACGGAAGGGAACCTCGGCAGCTTGGACGATCGCAGGGCTGCTTGTCGCATATACAGACGCCCGCGCAACCTTGGCGACGGCATTGTTTTCGGCAGCCAAGGATTCCAGAGCTACATCGTAGGTAAGGTTTGCGATCCGGCGCGTTGATCCGAAAAGCTTCCGGACAGATTCGGGGCCGTCGTCGTACGCTCTCTGGCCAATCGCTGTCTGCTGCCCGTTGCAGCGTTTCTGCTCTTTTTCTGAATCGAGTACTGATCTGCCTGTCGAGCAGCGATTGCGTTTGCCTTGCATGCCCAGACGCGTAATTGCAGAAGGTCCAAACTCGAAACCCACAGCGAGGCCAAGATCATCAGTGTCGACGCCGTTTGCCTCAAGCCGTTCGAGCGCGAGATCGAAGCTGCTGCGAAGAGCGCCGGCACAGAGGACCGAGGTAGACACGGTTTCGTCGGTATCGGTGTTGTGGGCCGTTCCTTCAAGAATATGGCCGTGGATGCAATCGCCGATGAAGCGAATACGACGGCCGGAGAAGTCCGCGCTGATGACCCTGTCCAGTTCGGCACGAATGACATGGAGGCATCGGACCACATCCTCAGGCTCGTCGTCGATATGAGCGTTCACGTAAGCCGTGAAATTGTCGACGTCGGCATAGACGGAAACCATTTCCATCCGCCTGGAGTTGCCCGGCGTAAGAACGGAAATGTCCAAGTTCTTAAGGGGCGGCGTCGTACGCGAGAACGCGAATGCCCCGATGGGATTCGCCTTGTTGTCACTCCGCCAGTCAGCAACGATCTTATCTTTGCTGAGCCCAAGTTTCGCCGACTCCCCGCAGTCATTTATCTCCTCATCGGTCAACTTGGTTTTCGCTGGATCGTTCGCGGCATCGAGATAGATCGCTTCACGGGCCTCGTTGCTCAGATAGATTCCGACAGCCTTGTTGTTTGAAGCCAGTTTCGCAGCAATGTTTGCGGGGCGGCCAAGGAAGAGCGGCTCACGATTGCCGCCACGGCCATTGTTCACTGCAAGCGCGTTACCAGTATCTATGCCGACCCGCACGCGCGCATTTGGGATTTTCTCGTCGTCGTCGCCTGTCTCTGCGAGGACATCGACGATGAGCTTGGCGATCGCGACAGCCCGGTTTACGCGGTCGTCGGCAGAGTCCGTGCCATAAGGTTTGGCCACAACTGCGTGGAGACGTTGATTGTGGAAGTCGACACGAATGGCATTAGCATCGGCGAGAATCCGGTGGACGGCGCGGTAGTGCAAATTCAGAAACCGCAGCGCTCGCTTGTGACACGTCTCACCTTCGGTCTCGGTCGACCAAAGCATGTCATCGAAGTTGACGATCTCTAAGTAGACGTGAACGCCATCCACGCGATAGGCCTTGTTCGTCGGGATCGACGTCAGCGACGTATCTCGTGTGTAGTCCAGAACCGTAACGGTCTTGACGTCTTCGATGCGTGCATCGATCGCTGCCTTTGCGCGATCATGCTTCCATGTATTAGCCATTGCGTTTCAACTCCAAACTGATCCACGGAAGATGCTAATCCACCGATGCGATTGTTTCACTGTTTGTTCCTTGAGGCATTTTCCGGGCACTTTGCAGTGCCCGGAATCAGTCGAATCCTTGAGTTGGCCAATTTCAGGATCCAAAACGGCCAGTACTAGGGTCGTTTGGCCAGTATTAGGATTCGTTTCTCATTTAACTGTCGCCGCGTCCAACTGTATCAGCTGCAACCGCTCGTCGCACCACAAGTATCGCACTTCTCGCAAGTCCCATTCCGAACCATTGTGAAGTTCTGGCACTCTCCGCACATGTTGCCTGTGTAGCCTTGGGCGATTGAGCGGATACGGCGTTCGGCTTCTTTTTTCTTGGCTTCCGTCTTGGCAGATGCGGCGTCTGCGGCTGCCTTGTCGGAGAAGAGAGCCGTTGCGGCCTGTTCGGATTCGGTGGCGAGACCTTCTTCGATCTCTACTGCTTCCTTGGCGCGTTCCTCGTACTCGCGCTTGAAGGCGACGACTTCGGACGTGGAGATGGCGACGGTTGGTTCCAGCTTGCGGACCGTGTTGCCCGAGATCTGCGTGACCGTGCCGGAGGCGCGGGCAGGGGCTGCCGTGGCCGAACCCTTGGGCTCGGAGGAGGCGCGCTCGCTGGTGTTGGAGACCAGGGTTGGCTTGTAACCGCGGGTCCAGCCGGTGGACACGAGGTTGGTCTTGCCTTCTTCGATGCCCTTGCCGAGTGCCGTGTTGGAGAAGTCGGACGTATCCACATGGGCCAGATCGTGACGGCCGAGGTAGGAGACGGCGAGTTCGCGGAACACGTAGTCGAGGATCGAGGTTGCGTTCTTGATCGCATCGTTGCCGATGACCATGCCGGCTGGCTCGAACTTGGTGAAGGTGAAGGCCTCCACATATTCTTCCAGCGGCACGCCATATTGCAGGCCGAGCGAGATAGCGATGGCGAAGTTGTTCATCATCGCACGGAAAGCAGCGCCTTCCTTGTGCATGTCGATGAAGATTTCGCCGATGCGGCCATCGCCGAATTCGCCGGTGCGCAGATAGACCTTGTGTCCACCGACGGCTGCCTTCTGGGTGTAACCCTGACGGCGGTTCGGCAGCTTTTCACGCTCGCGGCTGACGCGTTCGACCACACGCTCGATGATCTTTTCGGTGATGGTGACGGCCTGGGCTGCCTGTGGCTGAGCAATCAGCTCTTCCATTGCATCTTCGTTGTCATCATCTTCGACCAGCGAGGCGTTGAGCGGCTGGGACAGCTTGGAGCCATCGCGGTAAAGGGCGTTGGCCTTCAGCGCCAGCTTCCAGGACAGCATGTAGGCTGCACCGCAATCTTCCACCGTCGCATCGTTCGGCATGTTGATGGTCTTGGAAATCGCACCCGAGATGAAGGGCTGCGCTGCCGCCATCATGCGGATGTGGCTTTCGACCGAGAGGTAACGCTTGCCGATCTTGCCGCATGGATTGGCGCAATCGAAGACAGGCAGATGCTCGTCCTTCAGGAACGGTGCACCTTCCAGCGTCATCGCGCCGCAGACATGCACGTTGGCCGCTTCGATGTCCTTTCTGGAGAAGCCCAGATGTTCCAGCAGGTTGAAGCTCATGTCGGAGAGCTGCTCGTCGGAAACTTTCAGAGTTTCCTTGAGGAAGTCGACGCCGAGCGTCCACTGGTTGAAAACGAACTTGATGTCGAAGGCGGCTTTCAGCGCACCGTTGACGGCTTCGATCTTCTCATCGGTAAAGCCCTTGGCGCGCAGCGTCGATGGGTTGACGGCAGGTGCCTGGTTGAGATTGCCGTGGCCGACTGCGTAACCTTCGATTTCGGCAATCTGGCTTTCGGAATAACCGAGCGAACGCAGGGATTCCGGAACGGCGCGGTTGATGATCTTGAAGTAACCGCCACCGGCCAGCTTCTTGAACTTCACCAGTGCGAAGTCAGGCTCGATACCGGTCGTGTCGCAATCCATGACGAGGCCGATCGTGCCTGTCGGCGCGATGACGGTGGTCTGGGCGTTGCGGTAACCGTGCTTCTCGCCAAGTTCCAGAGCCTTATCCCATGCGGCGACGGCGTGGGTGATGAGGTCTGCATCCGTGCAATCGGCATGGATGAGCGGAACCGGGTTCACCGACAGGCCTTCGTAACCATAGGCCAAGCCCTGAGCGGCGCGGCGGTGGTTGCGGATAACGCGCAGCATGTTGTCGCGGTTCGGCGCAAAGCCCGGGAATGGGCCGAGTTCACCAGCCATTTCAGCGGATGTTGCGTAGGAAACGCCGGTCATGATGGCGGTCAGCGCTCCGGCAATCGCACGGCCTTCATCGCTATCGTATGGGATGCCCGAGGACATCAGCAGGCCACCGATATTGGCATAGCCAAGGCCGAGCGTGCGGTATTCGTAGGAGCGTTCGGCAATTTCCTTGGATGGGAACTGCGCCATCATGACGGAGACTTCGAGAACGACGGTCCACAGGCGAACGGCGTGTTCGTAATCTGCAATGTCGATGTTCTTGGTCTTGGCGTCCTTGAACTGAAGCAGGTTCAGCGAGGCAAGGTTGCAGGCCGTGTCATCGAGGAACATGTATTCGGAGCAGGGGTTGGATGCGCGGATGGGGCCAGCGGCTGGCGATGTGTGCCAGTCGTTCATGGTGGTGTTGAAGTGCAGGCCCGGATCGGCAGATGCCCATGCGGCGTGGGAAATCTTCTCCCACAGCGTGCGTGCCTTCAGCGTCTTCATGACCTTGCCGTCCTTACGGGCGGTCAGGTTCCAGTCGCCGTCGTTTTCGACTGCGCGCAGGAAGTCATCCTTCAGGGACACGGAGTTGTTGGAGTTCTGGCCAGATACCGTGAGGTAGGCTTCCGAATCCCAATCGGTGTCGTAGGTCTTGAATTCAATATCCTTGTAGCCCTGCTGGGCGAACTGGATGACACGCTTGACGTAGTTCTCAGGCACCATGTCCTTCTTGGCAGCGCGGATTTCGCGCTTGAGGGCAGGGTTCTTGGCAGGGTCGAAGCAATCGCCGTTATCGGCTTCGCAATTGACGCAGGCCTTCATGATGGCCTTCAAGTGCTTGGCGACGATCTTGGAACCGGTCACCAGAGCGGCAACCTTCTGCTCTTCGTTCACCTTCCAGTCGATGTAGGCTTCGATATCGGGGTGATCCGCATCGACAACGACCATCTTGGCCGCACGGCGGGTCGTGCCGCCGGACTTGATGGCGCCTGCTGCACGGTCACCGATCTTGAGGAAGCTCATGAGGCCGGACGAACGACCGCCGCCTGACAGCTTTTCGCCTTCGCCGCGCAGATAGGAGAAGTTGGAGCCGGTGCCGGAGCCGTATTTGAATAGGCGCGCTTCACGCACCCAAAGGTCCATGATGCCGCCTTCATTGACCAGATCGTCTTCAACGGACTGGATGAAGCAGGCATGTGGCTGTGGGTGTTCGTAGGACGACTTGGACTTTGTCAGCTTGCCGGTGAAGGGGTCGACATAGAAGTGGCCCTGGCCAGGGCCATCGATGCCGTAGGCCCAGTGCAGGCCGGTGTTGAACCACTGAGGAGAATTCGGCGCAACGCGCTGGGTTGCCAGCATATAGGCAAGCTCATCCTTGAAGGCGGACGCATCTTCTTCCGTCGAGAAATACTTGCCCTTCCAGCCCCAGTAAGCCCATGTACCGGCCAGACGGTCGAACACCTGGCGCGCATCGGTTTCAGAACCGTAACGCTCGTCTTCGGGAATGTCCTTCATCGCCTTTTCATCGGCAACCGAACGCCAGAGGAAGGAAGGAACGTCGTTTTCCTCGACCTTCTTCAGGCGGGCAGGCACGCCTGCCTTGCGGAAATATTTCTGCGCCAGAACGTCTGTCGCGACTTGGGAGAACTGCGCGGGTACATCGATATCCGCCAGGCGGAAAACGATGGAACCATCCGGGTTCTTGATCTCGCTGATACCTTTGCGGAATTCGATCTCCGCATAAGCAGACTGGCCGGGCTTGGTAAAGCGGCGTTCGATGCGCATCGTTTGGTCCTCGTTTCGTGGCGCCTGTGAGCAGGGCGCAAAAATTCTCTCCCGCGTCGCGCCTCGTACGCGCCGCCGGTTTTCGCCGATCTAGATGGGATGGTCATCCGCAGATGCGATCCCTGTATATCGTGGTGATTTCGGCTACAAGCATACTATATATAGTATTAACAGTTTCTTGCCAACCATATCCCGCATCATGTTTTCAGCGACGAAAGCCAGTTCATAGACAAATCCGTGCCCATCACCCCTTCATGGATGAGAACGCAGACCAACGCGTGAACTGAAACTAGACGAACCTGAGTAGGGCACCCGATTCCGTTGCCGCTGCAACATGAATGCACCTTGGGAAAATGCAGTGATTCCGTCAAGGCCTAGTTTGAAAGGGTTTGTTAACTACCAGATATTGTGTATGAGCCTGTGGAAAACGGGGAAAGAAAAACCCTCTATAAATATCAGGCACTTGAGGGATACCAACGGAATTTCCTATCGTATGCTGTGGGTATGGAATGCCGGATTTCCGGGCCTTTTCAACACTGCGGCAAAAAGGCGACACAGTGAGTTTTCCACCGGTCAGGGCTCAAAATACGAGAGAAAAATGAAGCCGGCACACCATCTATAGCGGCATCGTCAGTCAGGCTGGCTGTGCCTTTCTCTCCGGTAGCGTCATGGAGAAGACGCCGATGACGACAAGCACCAGGCCGATCCATGCGGTCGGGGGCAGGTTTTCGCCGAGAAACATGACGCCGATGGCAACGCCGATCGGCACACGCAGATAGGCCTGCGACGTTGTGCCGACCGTGCCGAGCGTGTGGATCAGCCGGTAATAGATCACGAAGGCGAGCGCCGTCGAAAAAACCGAAAGCGCCACAAGCGCGAAGATGGACGTTGCCGATGGCGATAGCGTCCAGGGATGATCGATGATCAGGCTGAGCGGTGCTAAAAGCATGGCCCCGCATAGCAGCGAACCGGCGGCAGGCATCATCGGATCGAGGCCCTTGAAATTCTTGCCGAAGATGACCGCCCCGCCATAGCAGACGCTGGCGCCGATGACGGCGAGCTGCGCTAGCAGTTCCCTGCCGACACCGTTGAGCGCCTGCACGCCGACGATGAGCACGATGCCACTGAAGCCAGCGGCGATGCCTGCCATTTTGCGGCCGCTGACGGGTTCGTGGCGGATGAAAAGCACCGTCAGCAGGAACGCAAAGACCGGTGTCGTCGAGTTGAGAATGACCGCAAGGCCTGCATCTGTTGTGGTCTCGGCCCAAGCAATGAGGGTGAAGGGCACGGCGGTGTTGAGACAGGCCTGAATGAAAAAGCGCCTCCATGTGGTCGCATCCCTCGGCAGGCGCAGACCGCGAATGCGCAGGACGATGAGAAGAACCGTTGCGGCAATCAGCGTTCGGGCCGCAATCAGCGTGATGGGCGGAATGGTGGCAACGCCGAGCTTGATGAAGGTGTAGGCTGAACCCCAAAGCGTGGCGAGCACAAGGAGAAGAGCGAGTTCTTTAGCGATTTTGTTGTCGGCGGTCATGCGTCTTTTCCTTGCTGCATGTCATATTGCGACCGGTGTTTGCCGCAACGGCTTCTCAAGATGATACGACCTATCGAGACGTCTCATCAAAATCGTGAGTGTTGTTCCTGATCTGTATGGAGCGTGCCGTGTGATGGCCAGACCCACATCACGGCCCAGATGGTCTGATAGATGCGAGATGTCTGATGATTCTTGTCCATGACACCAGCCAAAACCCGACAGAGCTTTGAGCAAGGCTGCGAAACCGAAGCTCTTGAACAGGGTAGGAGCGGTACGGGTTCTTGTTTTCATCGGCAGGCATACTTTCGTCTTTGGCTGGCAGGCATCTTGGGACGGTGCTAGCCTCAAAAGCAGTATGGATGTTTCGGCCTTGGCCGAAGTGTGTGTGGCTGACAGGCGAGGCTCACTCTATTAAAATGACCGCATGACAAATTTCGCTTCCGGTACATCCATCGCAGTCGTCGCCAGTCTTCTAGGAGACCCGGCCCGCGCCAACATGCTCTACGCCCTGATGGGCGGGCAGGCCTTGACGGCGGGAGAACTCGCTCGCCATGCGGGAGTAACGGCGCAGACGACCAGCGGCCATCTGTCGCGACTGGCAGATGCGCAGCTGTTGACGCTCGAAAAACAGGGTCGGCATCGTTACTACCGGCTAGCATCGCCAGAGGTGGCACAGGCTATCGATGCGTTGATGGTTGTCGCATCTGCCGGTCCTAAACGTCACCGCCCCATTGGCCCTAAGGATGATGCGTTGCGCATGGCGCGAACCTGTTACGACCATATGGCGGGCAGGCTTGCCGTCAGCATTGCGGATGCGCTGTGCGAAAAGGCCTATGTCGTGTTGGCTGACGGTGCGGCGCTGGTAACGGAGGAGGGGCAGCGTTTCCTCTGTGATTTCGGCGTCGATCTGAAGCCGGGACATCCCTCAAAGCGACCACTCTGCCGGGCCTGTCTGGACTGGAGCGAGCGCCGAATGCATCTGGCCGGAACGCTCGGTACGGGATTGCTCGACCGGCTGACGGCGCTCGGCTGGGTCGCACGCACGCCCGATACGCGGGCCTTGCGGGTGACGCAGGCAGCGGACGCAGGTTTGCGTACCACCTTCGGGCTGTCGGCGGACTGGCGCGTTTCCTCATCCGAGAAAATCAAAAATGACGGCTGAGAGCCGTCATTGCCGATCACGATCACGTCAAAAAATCAGCCCGGTGCGCCCTTGGCGATCGGCTCCTGATAGGTGAAGCCGAGGTCCCATGGAAAATAGATCCACGTATCCTGACTGACTTCCGTGATGAAGGTATCGATTGTCGGGACGCCGCTCGGCTTTGCGTAGACGCAGGCGAAATGTGCCTTTGGAAGCATTTCACGCACTTCGAGCGCCGTCTTGCCGGTGTCGGTCAGGTCGTCCACGACGAGAATGCCTTCGCCGCCCTTCTCCATCAGCTCTGGAGAAATACCCTTGAGAAGGACCGTATCACCCTGATTGACGTAATCATGGCGCGTGGCGATGCAGACGGTGTCGATGAGGCGAATATTCAGCTCACGCGAAATTATGGCAGCGGGAACAAGGCCGCCGCGCGTGATGCACACGATGGCGCGGAACTCCTGGTTCAGACCTGCCAGGCGCCATGCAAGAGCGCGGGCATCACGGTGAAATTGATCCCATGAGACAGGGAAAGCTTTATCGGGAAGGGACATGAGGTGTCTGCCATCTGGTCAAAATTGTCGATGGCTTTGGCTAATAGCGCCAAGAATGCGTGGAAAGCAAGCAGATCACGCAACGGACCTGGCGGTTTCCAGCTCTGCCGCCGCAGACGACGGCGGTATTGCTACATACTTTTATCCGCGAAGACGCCGATCACCGTGTTGCGTCCTGCAGCCTTGGCCTTGTAGAGCGCAGTATCGGCTCTGTGCAGCAATTGCTGCAAACGCTCATCCGGGCCGGCTTGCACCACGCCGAAACTGCATGTCACGCGACCCAGCGGAAGAGGGTCCAGATAGCTGGCTTCGAAGGCAGCGCGCAGCCGCTCAGCAATATTCAATGCTGCTTCCCCGGAGGTACGCGGCAATATGATGCAGAATTCCTCTCCACCGATCCGCGCTGCCAGATCATAGGGGCGCAGGGAATCCTTCACGATTTCCCCGACGATCATCAACACGTTGTCGCCGACATCGTGACCATGCTCATCATTTATGTGCTTGAACTTGTCGAGATCGAACAGGATGACGGACAGAGGTTCATTTGAACGCTCTGCCTGAGACTGCAGAGCCGGCACCTGCTCGGTCAACCAACGACGATTTCCAAGGCCAGTCAGAAAGTCGGTCGTTGCCTGATGCTTCAGCTGTTTCGTCAATTCCTCCACCTGCCACAGCATCGATTTTGTCGCGTCGGTTACGATAGCGATTTCATCATCGCCGCTGGATTGAAGCTTCAGAACGCTTTTATCCTGCGGATATTTCATCAAAGCTTCCGCCAGATGGTGCAGCGGGCGGATGAAACGCCAGATCGCAAACAGACACAGAGCGGTCCCGACCAGTGTCGCAACAAGGATCAGGGCGAATATAGGCACCGGCCCCGTATCGAAGCCGCTCAACAGGTGGACGATCAGAGCGATAAGCGGGACGTGAACGCTCAAAAATGAAACTAGAAAAATTTTCGCAATCAGAGACCGGCGAAGTGTGGGCAGGATGTGTCGTGTCTCTGAATGCATGGCTGGCCTTCTCTACTCCGATAATTCTTAATTAGAAATCTGCGTTGAAAGAAGCAATTCCATGGCGATATCACGGGTTACGTCGTCTTTTGAGCATCAAATTTCAATCAAAGAGGTCGAATCCGCCAGTTTAGGGCAATTTTCTGGACGCTTACGACCAAGGGTAGTTCAGATGGTCAGTGGGGCTATCTTATCCAAAAAGTCGTTAGGCCATTTGTCGATCTATCACTGACCTCAATGTCACAAACGTCTTTGAGATCGTTCAGATGTTCAGCCCACTCGTACCGAAATGGCGAATTCAATGCATTTGAAACGGAGACACGAGATAAAATAAGCCTCTGTTTTGAATGGGAAATCCCTGTTTTACAACGACTGTAGCACCGAGTGTCATTTTTTTGTCAAAAGCCGCATTTTCCCGCTTGCGGTATCCAAAACCTCTGACTATAAGGGCGCCACACTACAAGTGTACGCGCCCTTCGTCTATCGGTTAGGACGTCAGATTTTCATTCTGAAAAGAGGGGTTCGACTCCCCTAGGGCGTACCACTCCTCCAAAAAATCCCCTCATTATTATTCTATCCCACAAGCAGACGTTTGTCGCTGTTCCGTTCTTGGATCAGAGCGTTTGAGTGAAGGGATCATTCTTCGTGCGGATTGTTTTGATTGGCGGCACATCGCATGCCGGTAAATCCACAATGGCAGAAACACTCGCCGCGCAACTCAGCTGGCGCTGCCTTTCCACCGATAGTCTCGCAAAACATCCCGGGCGTCCATGGCGGGACGCACCCAATGTACTGCCGCCGCATGTTGTCGAGCACTACCGCGATCTTCCCCTATCCGAGCTGATGCAATCGGTACTCCACCACTACGATTCGATGTGGGTTGCACATATTCTGCCTTTGATACGAAACGAGTCCGGTCTTGTCATGGAAGGTTCCGCCCTGTTGCCCGGGAGAATCGCCCCAATTTTGTCGGATGATGTGCAGGCGGTCTGGCTGGTCGCGTCTGATAGCGTCATCGAGCGTCGGATCAAGTCCGAAAGCGGATATCCGTCACGCGACGCTGACAGCCGGTTCCTGATCGATAAGTTTGCGGCAAGGGCGGTGGCGTTCAATCATTTCATAGCAAGTGAGGTTCATCGCCTTAACCTCCGAAAGGTCTACATCGATTCCGACAGTGAAATTGACGATGTTTGTTCTCAAGTCATGAATGGACTGCAAGCTTCAAGCTGAGCTTGTTTATTCACCGATTGAGTTTCGCAGTTGACCCCGCAGTCTATAGCGCGATTGTACGTCTGGCATCTTGGAGGAGATATCAGTGACATCAGGCATCCCATTTTCCCTCGTCGGGATAGACCACGTCGTTTTGTTGGTTGACGACATGGACAAGGCTCTACGTTTTTATCATGAGGTGCTCGGCTGCCGCCCGGGATACACCTATCCGGCACTTGGGATGGAGCAAGTGTGGTGCGGAGCTTCGCTCATTGTCTTGTGGGATATCACCCATCCCGGCGGGCAGAAGGCGGCACTTCCCGTTTCGGGTGGGCGAAATGTCGATCATATCTGCATTGCGACCGGGCCTTTCGAGCACGACGCCTTGAGAACGCATCTGGAAAGCCACGGCGTTGCCATTCACCGCGAGGCGATGCATGGCGGCGCAAGGGGCATGGGGCACTCTTTCTATATATATGATCCGTTCGGCAACATGCTGGAAATCAAGGGACCGGCGGAATATCCCGACGGGCGATCTGCTGTGGTTTGAGCGGGTTGATGAACACGGTTTCATGATGGGGCCAAATGCAACCGCGAAGCTGGAATGGCGTTGTTCTGCAAACGGAATCAACGGAGAATTAACCATGACCAGTTTCCTTCGCCCGCTTGCTGCCACCTTGGCCTTTTGCGGGCTCAGCGCATGCCTCATTGAAGAAGCCAAAGCCGAGACTAAAGTCGTGAGCACACAGATGTCTCACTATCAGGGCAAGTGGCTTGAAATTGGCCGGACCCCAATGCGGCTGACGGATGGTTGCGTGGCTGGCTTCACCGTCTACACCAAGGGCGAGGCGCCCAATCAGGTCAAGGTGCAGGACGGCTGTCGCGAGGGAACTCCACAGGGTGAGTTGAAAACCATTGAGGGCATCGGGACGCTTACGGATTATAAGGACACCAATGCAAAGCTGCGTGTCCGGTATCCGCTGTTGATCACCTTCAATTACTGGGTGCTCTACAATTCACCGGACAAAAGCTGGTTCATCAGCTCGGATCCCGATATGAAAAACCTCTGGATCTACGCTCGCAAGGTGCCATCCAAAAACCAGCTGGCGCGTATGGTCAGCAAGGCGAAAGAGCTTGGTTACGACACGAACAAACTCGAGTTTCCAAAGTTCTGATCTGGTCCTGACGTTAAATACAAAAATGCCCGCGACGAACGCGGGCATTTTCTTTTGGCTGACGCATCGTGGTCTTATTCGATGACTGTCTCGCGGCGTCTCTGCGCATGGGCTGCGCCAATATTGCCACCGAAGAGGGCAGCAACGGCACCGATCAGAAGAGCGCCGAAGGCAACATAGGAACCGGCAGAAACGGCCGTTGCGGTGGCCTGTGCAGCTTCGGTCGCACGAACTTTGGCCTGTTCCACTGCCTGCTTGTACTGGTTCTCGTAGTTCGTCACCTGCTGGCGAGCCTGATCGACAGGGATATTCTGTGCACGGGCCAGAGCATCGGCGGCACGGTTGCGTGCATCTTCAGCCTGGGCCTGATCGCCTGTCAGAGCGGCGCGAACGGCGCTGACGGCTGCGTCACGCAGAGCCTGCGGATCGTTACCGCCACTTGCCTGACGAATGCTCTGTTCAATGGACGAAACAGGATCAGACGCGGTTGCGAGCGATGGAGCAGCCGTTGTTGCTGCCGTTGCGATGGTGGAGCCGGCGCCGGAGAACACACTGGTGACGCCAGTGAATGCACCACCAACCAACGCGCCGATCGATGTCGTCAGAAGATAGAAGACGACGAGTGTCGTTACCGCCCATGACGTCAAACCATGCAGAGCGCCAGTGGTGCGGGCAACGCGGCCGGACAGACGGCTGGCAAAGTAAGCGCCGACGAAGGCGGCGACGATACCGCTGACGATCATCCACACGATCGACCCGATGGACAGGGATGTCGCAGTTGGTGTGTCATTCTGTGCGGGGTCGATAACACCGGCACCGATTGCCAGGCCGAGAAGATTGAGGATGAGGTGTACGGCAAGGGCGATTGCGACACCAGCAAATATGCTGCCCCAAGAAATATTCGTTGTCGATTCCCTCAATACAGGAGCACGAATGCCTGTTTGGGATGTTGTATACACGGTCTGATCAGTCATTTCGCTCTCCTGTTACACAACGCAATTACGCGGCTGCGGCTGAAACGAGCGAATTATCGGTTTGTTCCTCTATAAAACGGGAAATTACGGCGGTTTTCAAGAAATATGACGATCATTATAGCTGAATATTTTCAACTATTTGGGGTTTTTATTATGCCGTGAAAGTAGATCAAGCGCCGACAACCTCAGCGGCTGATGGTTTTACGCATTTTTCCTGCGATATCCTGGATATACTGCCATGCGACGCGACCAGATCGACCACCACGAGTTGTAGCCCACGCCAGGGCTTCATAATGAAGTGTTTCACGCGAAAGCCCCAAGTCAAAGTAATCGGCATAACTGTCGATCATTGTCAGATAGTCGTCCTGGCTGCATTTATGGAAGCCGAGCCACAGCCCAAAGCGATCCGACAGCGATACCTTTTCCTCGACCGCCTCGGATGGATTGATGGCGGTGGACTGTTCATTCTCCATCATGTGCCGCGGCAACAGATGCCGCCGATTGGATGTGGCGTAGAACAGCACGTTGTCGGGGCGTCCTTCGATGCCGCCATCGAGCGCTGCCTTGAGCGACTTGTAGGCCGTATCATCGTGGTCGAAGGACAGGTCGTCGCAAAAGATAATGATGCGATGATCCGACGACTTCATGATGTCCATGAGGGCAGGGAGGGTGTGGATATCTTCACGGTGGACCTCCACCAGTTTCAGCGACACGCCGCTCGAAGCTCGCACGTCTTCGTGAACGGCTTTGACCAGCGATGACTTGCCCATGCCGCGCGCACCCCACAACAGCACGTTATTGGCAGCAAATCCTTCCGCAAAACGAGCCGTGTTTTCGTGCAAAATGTCACGAACATGATCGACACCGCGAATGAGCTGCAATGCGATGCGGTTGGGGCGAGCCACCGGCTGAAGCCAGGCATTGGCGGGGACCCAGACAAAACAATCCGCGCTATTCCAGTCATTTCGTGCGGGTGCCGGTCCAGCCAGTCGTTCCAAAGCATTGGCCAGACGTCGTACTTCGGCAAGCAGAAGTGTATTTGTTTCTTCCGATGACATCATAAAGTCTCCTGCAAACAATCCGGGGCACGCCTCACGCGGCATAAAACTAGATTTTCTGCGGGTTAGCATGGTGTTTGTTAGCTTGAAAGGTTATGAGGCGTGGTAACGGTACGGCGCATGGCGTCTGTCTGTTGCATTCTAAGGAAGCGCAACTATATTCCGGCGGCCTGAAAGCCGACCCGTGGCTAAGACTGCGCCCGAAATCTGAGGAGTTTTTTATGTTTATCAGCCAAGCTTTTGCCCAGGACGCGACGGGCACACCGTCTGCATTCGGGTCTGGCCTCGAGATGCTTTTCCTGTTCGCCCCTTTGATGGTGGTCTGGTATTTCTTCCTGATCCGTCCACAGCGCGCACAGTTGAAGAAGCGTCAGGAAACGCTGACGGCCATTCGGCGTGGCGATCAGGTGGTTCTTGGTGGCGGCATCGTCGGCAAGGTGACCAAGGTCATCGACGACAATGAGCTGGAAGTCGAAATCGCCGACGGCGTCAAGGTTCGTGCATCGCGCACATATATTGCGGAAGTGCGCGTCAAGGGTGAACCGGTGAAGACCGAAGCCCCTGCAGCCACCAAGTAAGAGCTGCGCCCATAATAAAAAGCAGGTTGCGGCAAACGCAACCTGGGTTCTGACACCCAACCCTGACCGAGACCTAAATGCTTCATTTTTCCCGCTGGAAAACGGCCTTTATCTGGCTAGCCGTGCTGATAAGCGTCGTTATCGCTTCTCCAAACCTGTTTACCGACAAGCAGCTGGAAGGCATGCCGAAGTGGTACAAGGATAATAAGGTAACGCTAGGTCTCGACCTTCAGGGCGGTTCCCACATCATGCTCAAGATCGAGCGTTCCGATATCGTAAAGGAACGTCTTGAAACGATCGTTGGCGATGTGCGCACCCAGCTGCGTGACGCCAACATCAAATATTCGGGCCTTGCAGGCAATGGCCAGCAGGTTCAGGTCCGCATCACCGATCCTGCTCAATATGAGGCTGCAAAAACTGCACTTCGTGATCTGACGCTGCCGGTTTCCTCGGGCACGCTGGTCGGCAGCTCCATCACGGAAGTGACCATGAGCGATGCAGGCGACAACGTGCTGCGCCTCAACCTGACGGATGACGGCATCAATTACCGCCTGTCCTCCGCCGTTTCGCAATCCATCGAAGTCGTTCGTCGCCGCGTCGACGAAGTCGGAACCACCGAGCCGCTGATCCAGCGTCAGGGTACGGACCGCATCATCGTGCAGGTTCCGGGCTTGCAGGATCCTCAGCGTCTGAAGTCGCTTTTGAACCAGACTGCGAAACTGTCCTTCCGCATGGTCGATACTTCAATGCCGGTTCAGGAAGCGCTGAATGGTCGCCCACCGGCAACGTCGGAAGTCCTTTATTCGCAGGACGATCCACCGGTTCCGTATCTGGTAGAACGCCGTGCGCTCGTTTCCGGCGACAACCTCGTCGATTCGCAGGCAAGCTTTAACCAGCAGACCAACGAACCGGTCGTTACCTTCCGTTTCGACAGCCGTGGTGCACAGCGTTTTGCCCAGGCAACACAGCAAAATGTTGGCAAGCCATTTGCAATCATTCTTGACAACCAGGTCATTTCCGCGCCCGTCATTCGCGAACCGATCATTGGTGGTTCAGGCCAGATTTCCGGTAACTTCTCCGTTCAGGGTGCAAACGACCTTGCCGTTCTGCTGCGTGCCGGCGCACTTCCAGCCACTTTGACCGTCGTAGAAGAACGCACTGTCGGTCCAAGCCTTGGTAGCGACTCGATCAATGCCGGTCTGATGGCCAGCGCCATCGGTGCCATTGGCGTCGTGGTCTTCATGTTCATCTTCTACGGCCTCTTCGGCCTGTTGGCGAACATCGCGCTGATCGTCAACATCGTGATGTTGCTGGCGGTTCTGAGTATTATCGGGTCGACGCTGACATTGCCCGGTATTGCCGGGATCGTTCTGACGATCGGTATGGCTGTGGATTCCAACGTTCTGATCTATGAGCGCATACGTGAAGAGGTGAGGAGCGGGAAACCGTTAATCTCATCGTTGGAGAACGGCTTTACACGCGCCTTCGCAACCATCATCGATGCCAACGTCACGACGTTGATCGTAGCGAGCGTGCTGTTCTATATGGGCACCGGCCCGGTCAAGGGCTTTGCCGTAACGCTTGCCGTCGGTATCGTCACAACCGTCTTCACGGCTTACACGCTGACGGCCTGGCTGTTTGGCGTATGGGTTCGCCGCGCCCGTCCAAAGCACCTTCCAAAGGGTATCCGCACCGCCGTGTTCGACGGTAAGGACTTCCCCTTCATGCGTTATCGCCGTTACGTCTTCATTTTCACCGGTGTGGTGATGCTGGGATGTATTGGCGGTTTCGTGACCAAGGGTCTCAACCTCGGCATCGACTTCCAGGGTGGCTCCGTCATCGAAGTCAAGGCCAAGCAGGGTGATGCAGATATCGCGGAGATTCGCGAGAAGCTGAGCCAGCTCAACCTCGGTGAAATCCAGGCGCAGGGTTTCGGATCGGCGCAGGACGTTCTGATCCGCATTCAGGCGCAGGATGGCGGCGAGAATGCCGAGCAGTCTGCGATTACGCTGGTCCGTGGCGAGCTTGAGGACAAGTACGACTTCCGTCGCGTGGAAGTGGTCGGCCCTGCCGTTTCCGGCGATCTGACGTTCAGCTCGACAATCGGTATCCTGCTGGCCATGGTTGCCATCATGGGCTACATCTGGATCCGGTTCGAATGGCAGTTTGCCCTCGGTGCAATCATCTCCATGGTCCATGATGTGGTCTTCACCATCGGCCTGTTCGTGTTCCTGGGGATCGAGTTCAACCTCACCAGTATTGCGGCGATCCTGACGATCATCGGTTACTCGTTGAACGATACCGTCGTCATCTATGACCGAATCCGTGAAAACCTACGGCGTTACAAGAAGATGCCGCTGTCGATGATCATCGACGTTTCGCTGAACCAGACACTGTCGCGCACGATCCTGACGGGTCTGACCGTCATGCTGGCACTGCTTTCGCTTTACCTGTTTGGTGGCGAGGTCATCCGCTCCTTTACCTTCGCCATGCTGTTCGGTGTCGGTATCGGCGTCTTCTCGTCGGTCTACATCGCAGCGCCGGTGCTGATCGCGTTCAAGCTTCGTCCGGGTGGCAATGACGCCGAAGACGAAAAGGCCAATGCCAAGCGTGACGCTATCGGCGGCAAGCCAGCCGTCTGATGGTTAGCGGTATAGAAATACGCCCGGCCCATTTTCCCGGCCGGGCGCCCATCGATGCCTACGGCGATTACGGCTTTCGCTTTGCGGATATGTCGCATCGCGGTTCGCTTCTTTGTCTGCCATCCGGCATTCATGGCTGGAGCGTGGACGACGCGGCGAAGCTCGCAGTTGAGGATTTGTCCAAGGTTCTGGAACAGGCCGGGGATATCGAGTTTCTGTTGATCGGCACCGGCGATTCCATGCGGGTTATTCCCAAAGAGGTTAAAGCAGCTCTGAAGGAAGCCGGTATTTCCGCCGATTCGATGAGCACGGGTGCTGCAGTCCGGACCTACAATATCATGCTTTCGGAATCGCGTGCCGTTGCGGCAGCGCTGATTGCCGTCGAAGGCTGAAAGAGCGAATAGTCATGGCGGAACAGATGGCGGACAAGGATACGTGCCTGACCATGTTGCGTGATCTTGATCGCGATCGCTATCTCGCATGCCTCCTGTCGCCGGAAGACAAGCGCCCCGCACTCGCGGCGCTCTACGCCTTCAATGCTGAAATCGCCCGGATTCGTGATCTTGTCCGCGAGCCGCTTCCCGGCGAAGTGCGGATGCAGTGGTGGCGTGATCTTCTTGAAGGCACACCGCACGGCGAAAGTCTTGCAAATCCGGTTGCGGCCGCACTTTTAGACGCGGTCGATACGCATAATCTCCCGCGCAAAGCTCTGATCGACATGATCGAGGCCCGAATTTTCGACCTCTACGATGACAGCTTGGAAGACCGCAATGCCTTGGAAGGCTATTCGGGTGAAACGGCGTCTGCGCTGATCCAACTCGCCAGCATCATACTGTCTTCCGCAGACGCGGTGACCAGCGCGTCCGCTGCGGGCCATGCAGGTGTCGCGCAGGCCATGGCCGGTATGCTGCTGCTGATGCCGCTGCACAGAAGGCGAGGGCAGGTCTACATTCCACTCGATATGCTCGCTGCCGCTGGTCTGGACCGGGAGAGTTTTCTGGAAGGCAAGGATACGGCGCGTATCGCTGGTGCCATCGAGATATTCTGCGGGCATGCGCTGGATCATTTGAAAAAGGCCCGGCAGGCACAGATACCAAGAGCCGTTTTCCCGGCGTTTATTCCAGTGTCTTTGGCCGGTCCCGTCATTGCCAATGCGAGGCGGGCAGGCGCTGGTCTCTTCGAGCGGGATATCCAGCCATCGCAGCTTCGCCGCCAGTGGCTGCTCGGTAAATCTTCATTCCTGCGCCGGTTTTGATGGTCTCAATATTCGCGCAAGGCTTGGTGGTTAAGAAGCGGCATTTGTGAGAATGTCACGTCCCATCAAGAATAGCCGCACGGAGCGACGTCTATGAACCCTGCAATCTGGATCGTCATTCTCTTTCCATTCGGAATGCTTGGCTATTATCTGTTGCGCATGAAGCGCAATCCCGACGACGACGATCGCCACGATACGGGGCAGGCGATCCTTGATTTCGCGCGGGCCTTTCCGACCGAAGCCATACGCAGCCTGCACATGACCGTCGATGGCAATGCCGTGTTCGTGCGCCTGCACGACAATAAAGCCGGTTTCATGCGCAATATGGGCAAGCACCATGCCTGCATGTTGCTCGACCCCGAACGCATTCAGGTCGAGCATCTGGAGACCGGCGATGGTTTCGTGGTGACCTTTATCGATAACCCGAAATATAGTGGCGCTTACCGGTTCAAGACGGTCGGAGAGGCCGCAGAAGTTTCGCTCTGGCTGCTCGGCAGCTATCTGGAAGCCGCCGAGACCGAACCGGAAGCGCCAGCTACTCAGGCAGCCGAAACGCCTGGGTCAACGCCTTCTCCATCTGCCTCCACCTGAGCGAAGACGGGCGCGGGAACGCCGAGCCAGGCGGCGCAATCGGTCAGCGCCCGCACGGCCATCAACTGGCGCTTCATGATGGTCTTGTCTTTGCCACGGAAGCGCTTGACGCCTTCAGGCTTGACGATGGAGCCGGGCTCCAGTTCCGGGAACAGTCCGAAATTGACATTCATCGGCTGGAAGGACCGTTTGCCCGGTTCTTCATCCGTCGACAGGTGGCCGCCGGTGATGTGGTTCAGCAAGGAACCCAGCGCCGTCGTGGCCGGAGGCAGGCTGACGGGTTCGCCCTTGCGCTCCGCACTGGCGAAACGCCCGGTCAGAAGACCGATCGACGCACTCTCCACATAGCCTTCGCAGCCAGTGATCTGTCCGGCGAACCGCACGGACGGGCGTGACTTCAGTCTGAGGGACTGATCCAGCAGGCGCGGCGAATCGATGTAGGTATTGCGGTGAAGGCCACCGAGGCGGGCGAATTCGGCATTCTCCAACCCTGGAATCATCCGGAAAATATTCGCCTGCGCGCCGTATTTCAGCTTAGTTTGGAAACCGACCATATTGTAGAGCGTGCCGAGTGCATTGTCCTGGCGAAGCTGAACGACGGCATAGGCCTTGACGGTCGGATTGTGCGAATTGGTGAGGCCCATCGGCTTCATAGGGCCATGCCGCAACGTTTCGCGACCGCGCTCCGCCATGATCTCGATAGGCAGGCAGCCGTCGAAGTAGGGCGTACCTTCCCACTCCTTGAAGCCGACCGTGTCGCCCGCGACAAGTGCGTCGATGAACGCATTATATTGGTTTTGGTCCAGAGGGCAGTTGATGTAATCCTTGCCGTTTCCGCCGGGACCGATCTTATCGTAGCGTGACTGGTACCAGCAAATATCCATGTTGATGCTGTCACGATGGACGATAGGGGCGATGGCGTCGAAAAAGGCCAGTGCGTCTTCGCCCGTTTCAGCCTGAATGGATGCGGCAAGAGCGGGCGAGGTCAGGGGTCCTGTGGCGATGATCGTATTGTCCCAGTCCTTTGGCGGCAGGCCGGAAATCTCCTCCCGGACGATCGTCACCAGGGGATGCGCTTCGAGTTCCGCCGTCACCGCTTCGGCAAAACCATCTCGGTCGACGGCAAGCGCGCTGCCGGCTGGCACCTTGTGCTTGTCGGCACAGGCCATGATCAAGGAGCCGGCAAGCCGCATTTCCGCGTGAATGACGCCAACCGCATTGGCCGTTGCATCGTCGGAGCGGAAGGAGTTCGAGCAGACAAGCTCCGCCAGCGACTCACCCTGATGGGCATCCGTACCACGCACACCACGCATCTCGTGCAGGATGACAGGAATACCAGCCTGGGCAATCTGCCACGCGGCCTCTGAACCGGCCAAGCCGCCGCCGATGACGTGAATGGGAGAATAGGTCGTGTTTCGCATCGCGCACTCGCACCGCCACGCAGCACTGGAGTGCATTCAGGCGGACATGTTCGTTTGATTTGGGAGCCGGTCCTTTTCAGGAGGCAATTTGCGGATGCACTACCACGGCAGAGGGGGAAGGCCAAACTTTTTCGTTGTTTGGCTGGGATACTGAAGTCAAACAGAGGTGATGACGCAAGTGACAACGCGGCGTCGGAGTTCCGACGCCGCCAAGACTTGAGGAAGACCAGACTTAAGCTCGAAGCACCACATTGTCAGGGTCGAACGGGCTTTCCACCACCACTTCGGCATCATAGAGATCGCCGAGTATCTTGATCTTGAGTTTTGTGCCGACCGCCGAATGATCTGGCGATAGCATGGCAAGTGCAAGCGACTTGCCGATCCGCCAGCCGAAGCCGCCCGAGGTGGCGCGGCCGACGACGGTGCCAGATGCGTCGTAGATGGCTTCCGAGCCGCGCGCGTCAACCGTTGTATTGCCTGATACGACGAGGGTGGAGAAAATCCACTTCAGGCCTTTTTCCTTGCCTGCCACCACGGCGTCACGACCGATGAACTGTTTTTCCGGCTTAATGAAGCGGTCCAGGCCTGACGTGTAGGCGTTGTATTCGACCGAGAGTTCGCGGCCCATGTTGCGGTAGGATTTTTCCAGCGACATCGAGACCATGGCGCGGATGCCAAAAGGCTTGATGCCGAATTCGGCACCGGCTTCCATCAGTCTGTCGAAAATGTAGGTCTGCATTTCGATCGGGTGATGCAGTTCCCAGCCAAGCTCACCGACGAAGTTGACGCGCAGCGCATGGGCCGTTGCCACGCCGACCGAGATTTCCTTGGCGGTGAGCCACGGGAAATCCTTGTTGTCGAGGCTGGTGCGAGTGAGCTTCTTCAGCACATCGCGCGACTTGGGACCGGCCAGCGCCAGCACACCGTATTTCTGGGTGATGGGCTGCAGTACGACGGAGCCATCCTTGGGTGCAAGGCGGCGCAGGACATCATGGTCGTGGCTTTCAAGACCGCCAGCGGAAACGAGGTAGAATCGGCCCGGTGCCCATTCATAGACCGTGAACTCGGCCTTCACGCCGCCATCCTTGGTCAGAAGGTGGGTGAGCGCAATGCGTCCACGTTTTTTGGGAATGGCGTTGGCCAGAATGCTATCAAGCCAAGACCGCGCACCGGGACCGGACACCTCCATCTTGGCGAAGGCCGACATATCAAGCACGCCGACATGTTCGTGAACGTGTTTGACCTCGTTGCCGACATGCTCGAAATAATTGGAGCGGCGGAACGACCATTTTTCGACAATGCGGCCGTCATCCAGCGCTGGCGCATGATTGTGGTTGGTGATGACGTCAGCACCGACGCCAAGCTCTTCCGGCTTCAGCGCGTAACCATCCGGTACGAACCAGTTGGCGCGCTCCCAGCCATATACGGAGCCGAAGACGCCACCGAGTTTCTTCAGTCGGTCATAGATCGGCGTTGTCTTCAGCGGTCGGGCGGCGGAGCGTTCCTCGTCCGGGTAGTGCATGGTGAAGACATTGGCATAGGCCTCTTCGTTCTTGGCGATGAGGTAACCTTCCGTCGCATAGGGGCCGAAGCGGCGCGGATCGACGCCCATCAGGTCCAGCGTCGGCTCGCCATCGACGATCCATTCCGCAAGCTGCCAGCCCGCACCACCAGCGGCGGTGATGCCGAAGGAATGGCCTTCGTTCAGCCAGAAATTCTTGAGACCGGGGGCAGGGCCAACGATCGGGTTACCATCGGGCGTATAGGCGATGGCGCCGTTATAGACTTTCTTGATGCCGACTTCGCCAAAGGCCGGGACGCGGGCAATGGCGGCTTCGATATGCGGCATGAGGCGATCGAGCTCTTCCTGGAACAGCTCGTATTCGCTCTGGTCCGAGGGACCATCGACATAACAGACGGGAGCGCCGACCTCGTAAGGACCGAGAATGAGGCCGCCAGCTTCTTCGCGCATATACCAAGCGCTGTCGGATTCGCGCAGCACGCCCATTTCCGGCAGGCCCTGTTTGCGACGTTCCAGAATGTCCGGGTGCGGTTCGGTGACGATGTACTGATGCTCGACCGGAATGACGGGAATGTTGATACCGACCATTTCACCGGTTTTGCGAGTGAAATTGCCGGTACAGGAAATGACGTGCTCGGCGATGATCTCGCCTTTGTCCGTCGTCACTTTCCAATGACCGTTCTCAAGCTGCTCCAGCGCTGTAACTGATGTGTTGCGATAAATGGTGGCGCCACGGTCGCGCGCGCCTTTGGCGAGCGCCTGTGTGAGGTCTGCGGGCTGAATGTAGCCATCGTCAGGGTGCTGGATGGCTCCCAGCAAGCCCTCGGTTTCACAGAGTGGCCAGACTTCCTTGACTTCTTCAGGCGTCAGCAGCTTGTAGTTGACGCCGATGGTTTCGGCGATGCCGGCGTAATACATATATTCGTCCCAGCGATCCTTAGTGCGGGCGAGACGAATATTGGAGACCTTGGAAAATCCGACATTCATGCCGGTTTCTTCCTGAAGCTCCTCGTAGAACTTCACCGAGTATTTGTGGATCTGGCCCACCGAATAGCTCATGTTGAACAGCGGCAGCAGGCCTGCGGCGTGCCAGGTGGAACCGGATGTCAATTCCTTGCGCTCAATGAGAACCGCGTCGCTCCAGCCTTTTCTGGCCAGATGGTAGAGCGTCGAAACACCGACAACGCCGCCACCGATCACCACCGCCCGCGCATGTGTCTTCATGATGCAAGTTCCCCTTGAGGCATAGTTGCCTGCATTCGTGCAGGCATTTTTCAACCAATATGGGGCAGACTATGCAATGTCGCACCGTCGCTCAAACGCCTGATTACGACACGCAAAAGGCTCGCCGCGACGGCGAGCCTTTTGACGATTTTCAAGACTTTCAAGTATCAGCCTCTGCGGTTGCGCGCCGTGGGCCTTGCCGTCTCGATTTCCGCCTCCTTGGCGGCCGGTTCCTCGTGCTCTGGCTTTGGTATGTCTTGCTTCGGCACCACTGCGGGGCGCGGCTTCTCGCCATCGTCCATCAGCGCGGCCAGAGCATTGGGACTATGGTCTGCATCGACATGAATGTTCAGATTGCGCTGCTTCATGGGAATGCTGATGCCTTCCTCGTTGAACCGTTTCAAAATCTCCATGCGCAGATTGTTTTTGACCGTAAGGCCATGGCTGAGATCAGCGAGATGAAAACGCAGTTCGAAATCCAGCGCAAACTCTCCGAACCGCAGGAATTCCACATGCGGCTCCGGGTTGCGCAGAACCGGGGTCTGCTTCTTCACCAGTTCCAACAGTATATCCATGACCCGCTGCGGGTCCGTGTCGTAGGAGACCGAGACCGGAATTTCGGCACGTTGAATGCGGTTTCTGTGCGTCCAGTTGCCGACGGAGGAATTGATAAATTCCGAATTGGGAACGATGATCGATTGGCCGCGGAAGGTTTCGATTTCCGTCGCGCGCACGGACAGTCGCTTGACCGTGCCCTCCACCGTACCCGTCACCACCCAGTCGCCGACCTTGAAGGGACGCTCGACCAGAAGGATGAGGCCGGAGACGAAGTTCGACACGATGTTTTGCAAGCCGAAACCGATACCCACCGACAGGGCTGAGGCGACCAGAGCAAGGCTCGAAAGATCAAGGCCCGCAGAAGAAATCCCGAAGATTGCGGCAACCACCACGCCGAGATAGCCGATGCCGGTACCGACAGAGTTGCGGACGCCCGCATCCACTTGGCCGCGCGCCATAACGTTTCTGTCCAGCCACTTCTGGAACCAGCGGGTGACGGCATAACCCACGACGAAGACAAGAATGCCGGTAACGATGCTGATGAGCGAGATGGAGGTCTTGCCGATGGAGAAGCCCGTCAACAGGCGGTAGGCCCAGCTTTCGATATCACCGGGCTGGAAACCCCAGGTAAACAGAACGAGCGGCACGCCGAACGCGAGAGCTGCGCAGTAAATGCCAAGCCCGGCGGCAAGTCCTGCCTGGTCAAGCGGCACTGGTCCCAGTCCGAACCGTCTGCCCAGATAGCGTCCCACAAGCGTTTCGGCAAAGATGCCCTGCTTGGAAACGGCCCGACCCGAGAGGATGCCAATATAGACCGTGGACAAGACAGCACCGGTCGAAACGATCTGAGTTGCCAGAAACCGCGCCAGACCGACATAGCCTGTCAAACACGCACCGATCAGCAATAGGCCGCCAAAACGCAGCAGTGCGGAAAGCCAGCGCGGCATGCGTTGGTCATGTCCATCCCCTTCGATATCCGTACTCGCCAATGGCTTCAGGAAGGAAAGAGCGAAAAGAATGATGCCGATGGTAATGGACGCAACGAAGCTTTTGGCAACGGTGAGAATCAAGGGGGAGTTCAGCATTTCACTGATGGTGCTGAACAGGTAATCGAGGCCGTTCACCAGCGCCATGACAAGTATAGCAGACGAGATGATGTGAGCACCGCGTGTGGAGACCTTGAGAAGACGCCATTCAGGCTGGGTCGGCGAAAAGATCGCGTAAGTCAGCCGTGAAATGAAATAGACGAAAGCGATGACATACATCGCCACAAAGACGATCGGTGCGATATCCGGTCGCAGAACCCCGAAATTATCGAGAAGAAATGCCGATGCCGACATGAATAGGAAGACGGACATCGACTGGACCGTGGTCGACCAGAATGCCACGGACAAGCGCCGCAGATAGGACGGTTCACCCGAAAAGGCCCGCCGTTCCATCCGGTGTCCCAAAAGGCGATAACCGCCGACCATGAACAGCAGCGCAGCCATGACCGAGAGCGACACGGCGCCAAACATCGATACGCGTTTGTAGTTCCAAACGAAAATCGCCCAGCCCGTCAGGGAACTGCTGAGTGATGATATCTCGCCGCCAAATTCCGTTGCGGCCTCTGCCAGAACCGGCAGGGAGATTTCAGTGCGCTTGAACAGCGTGGCGGCAAAGAGGTCCCGACGAAGAGTGGTGATGGTGTTGGAAAGACGTGCGGCGTTTGCCGAAACGCTTTCGGCATCGCCCAGGACGGCGTTGATCTGCGCTTTTTCCGCATGCAGTTTCGTCCGCTCATCTGTGACGACACTGGCCTCAGGAGGGGCACCTTCCTTCGGAGGCTCCCCAAGCGAAGTAATGCGTGTGCTGATCTCATCCAGCCGTGTCCGCAGGTGACCAACGGTTGAGGTCGTGCTGGCTGCTAGATCATCAGCCTTGCCCTTGAGGTCGACAAGTTTGGCGTCGTCATTGCTCTTGTTGTCGAGCTGTTGGGTAATGTCGGCGAGAGTGGCCTTATCCTTCACGATTCGGGTTTCTGCCCTCTGCGCGACCGGCAAGACCGAATCCTCGCTGGTCGCATCACGCGTCTGTGCCAGAGCTGTTTGCGCGGGGATGATCCACAAAGCCACGAGCGCGAACAGGACAGGCAGAAGCCATCCCTGCCGTTTGGAGAATGTCATCGTGAACGCCCTTCCACTCTTTCCGAATCACTGCGCCAAAGTAGTTGGCAACCAAAAGGTTTCAAGCATTTCGCCCTTGAAAATGGCATCAGCAGGACACCTTGAAGAAACTATTAGAATCGCCAAATATGGTGATGCAGTAACCGAGGAGGAAATTATGGAATCTGCTGGTATTGGCTGGATAGCCGCAATCATCATCGGTGGCATCGCCGGTTGGCTCGCTGAACAGTTCATGAAGAGCAATATGGGTGTTTTCATGAACATCATTCTGGGGATTGTCGGCGCCATCGTCGCCAACGCAATCCTTGCGGTATTCGGCGTGGTCCTGACGGGCTGGATCGGATATCTCATCGCCGGCTTCATCGGCGCGTGCATCCTCATCGCCATTGCCAGAGCTTTCCGGCGCTGAGGACAAAAAGACAACCTGATTGAAAAGCCAGCGTTTCCGGCTTTTGCCAGCGTGGATTTGATTTTTCGAACATGAAAAATGAAGAATTTTCATTTCCACGCTGGACAATCAGAATGTTCCTCTTTATACGGCCACTCACACCGCCAGACACGGCGGCGGCGGGTGATTAGCTCAGTTGGTAGAGCAGCTGACTCTTAATCAGCGGGTCGTAGGTTCGAGCCCTACATCACCCACCAAATCTTCTTTCAAGAGATTATAATCGCTGAATTTTACCGCAATTGCGGTTGAGCGACAGCGGCAAACATCTTCCGGTCGAAAACTTTTCAAGACTCCGCAAAGCGGTCTTATTCTCCTGCTTAGTTCAGGGAATGAGAGCTGTTACCAACATTTTGATCCTGGTTGCTGGAGTTGCAGTCAGTGGTCTTGTCGCCGCTTTTACCGTCACCGTTGTCGCGGAGGCCAGTGAGTCGCGATCATGCCTCGAAGAGGCTTGCGGGTACGCGGCTGTGTTCATGGCCTTTCCGCTGGCGTGGTTCATTCTTTTTTCGCTTTTCGTAATGGCAATGCTGATATGGCGGCGAAAGCCTCGCGGGGACTGCTGCAAGTAGTGCTCTGTCTCCTATTTCGCGTTCAGATTTCAGAGTTTGACGAGATTCGTAAGGATATACCCGTTTTCCACTGTTTCGCCGCGCCTCGTGAACTTGACACTACCATTCATATAGCCGACTTTGCAGCCGCTGGGGGATTCGATCCAACGCCTATCGTTTGACGACGATGGGCTTTTCGAATGTGTGAATGTACGCATATTTTGCTGTTGGAAGCAGGACGATGCGAAAGAATGGAGTGCTTGAATGCGCGCTTTGATCAACTCCCCATCGCTGTCAATCGACACCATGGATTATCAAGTCGAATGCCAATTCGCCTTGGAGCCCTCGATTCACGGCCTTTTGGAGAAAGCGGAAGGTGCGGGCTGGGACCGAAAACACGCCGTCATGGCAATCGTTGCGCTGGTTAGCGGTCAAGTCTCGGAAAGTGATTTTACAGAAGACCGTCTGCTGTCCTGACTGCGACTCAGCGAGGCTTTGCGCTCCCATCAGATGCGCCTGACCCACGTATGTCTCTGTCGCAGCACGCAGAAACACAAAACCCGCCGATTGCTCGGCGGGTTTGTTTTATTCTGGGCGGTTCAAGCGATTATGCCGCTTGCTTTGGCAGGCTGTTCATGTCGATCACGAAGCGATAACGCACATCGCTCTTGATCATGCGTTCATAGGCTTCGTTGATCTGGTCGATATTGATCATCTCGATATCAGCCACGATGCCGTTTTTGGCACAGAAATCCAACATTTCCTGTGTTTCGGCAATGCCACCAATCATCGAGCCTGCAAAGGTCTTGCGGCCCGGGATGAGGCTGAAGGCGTGGACGGAAAGCGGCTTTTCAGGCGCGCCGACCTGCACCAGCGCACCATCACGCTTCAACAGTGCCAGATAGGAATCGATATTGTGGTCCGCGGCGACAGCATCGATGATGAGATCGAGGCTGGAAGTGGCCTTCTTCATCTGCTCTGCATCTTTCGACACGATGACTTCATGAGCGCCAAGACGCTTTGCGTCATCGGCCTTGCCGGGAGATGTGGTGATCATGACCACGGTGGCACCCATGGCGCTGGCGATCTTGACCGCCATGTGGCCGAGGCCACCCAGGCCCACGACGCCGACGCGCTTTCCAGGACCGGCATTCCAGTGGCGAAGCGGAGAGTAGGTGGTGATGCCTGCGCAGAGCAGTGGGGCAGCCGCTGCGGCATCGAGACCTTCGGGAATGCTCAAGACGTAGCGGTCATCCACGACCACGTGGGAAGAGTAACCGCCCAGCGTGTGCGCGTCGCCGCCCATGGCCTTATCCGGGGAATTGTAGGTGCCGGTCATGCCGTTTTCGCAATATTGCTCCAGACCTTCCGCGCAGCTGTCGCAACCGCGGCAGCTATCGACGATGCAGCCAACGCCAACGCGGTCGCCCGTCTTGAATTTGGTGACTTCGGCACCGACGCGACCAACACGACCAACGATTTCGTGGCCGGGGACGCAAGGGTAGAGCGAGCCTGCCCATTCAGCGCGGGCCGTGTGGATATCCGAATGGCAGACGCCGCAGAATTCAATTTCGATCTCAACGTCGCGCGGGCCGGGGTCACGGCGCTTGATGGTGGAGAGTTTCAGCGGGGAGGAGCCATCATCGCAGGCATAGGCTGATGTCGTGAACATGGAGTGTCACCTGTTTTCGGTTTATCGGATGGGAGCAGACGGCTGGATGGAAATCCAGGTCCGCTTATTTGGAAACGTCGGTCGATACAGAAGGTTGCGATCGGGCATCAGCCCGTTTGCTGAACCACTTCGCTCTCCGTCGCACCGAAGACCTCCTCGAAGGCTTGGCGCAACAGAACATCAACATCTTCGATCATAACCGGCAATCCCAGATCCACAAGACTTGTCACACCATATTGCGTGATGCCGCAGGGTACGATGCCGGTGAAATGCGAGAGGTCAGGATCGACATTGATCGAAAGTCCGTGAAAGCTGACCCATTTGCGCAGGCGGATGCCGAGTGCCGCAATCTTGTCTTCGCTGACCGTGCCGTCTGGCAAAACGGGCTTTTCAGGGCGACGCACCCACACACCGACACGGTCTTCGCGGCGTTCTCCGCGCACATTCATCTTGTCGAGTGTGCGAATGATGACATCTTCCAATGCCGCCACATAGGCGCGCACATCCTGTGTTCGTCGTTTGAGGTCCAGCATCACATAGACAACGCGCTGGCCTGGCCCGTGGTAGGTGTATTCACCGCCGCGACCCGTGGCATAAACCGGAAAGCGGTCTGGCTGTATCAGGTCTGCGGCATTGGCACTTGTTCCAGCGGTGTAGAGGGGAGGGTGTTCAAGAAGCCAGACAAGCTCATCTGCTTTGCCATCTGCAATGGCTGCGACTTCGCGTTCCATTTCCTCACTGGCCTTTTCGTAAGGCACGGGCGCATCCGAGATTCGCCACCGAACGGGCGAAGAGCCGGGACGTGCAAACATTTCTGTCTGGATATCGGTGCGTGTCAGCATGAAAAGTCCTTTCCACAGCCTTCTCGCAGAATGATTTCTAGGCCGCAAGCCCGGCATTTGCGGGCTTCCTTCATATAGGAACGATGCACCTGATTTTTAATTTCAAAAATCTGTCATGACGCTCTTGTGCACCCAAAGTGCTTTTGGTACATGCACCTTCGTCGGCGCAAGTCGGCTCTACCACGATGCGGTCGTGGCGGAATTGGTAGACGCGCAGCGTTGAGGTCGCTGTGGGGCAACCCGTGGAAGTTCGAGTCTTCTCGACCGCACCAAAGAAACCCGCTTCGGCGGGTTTTTTCTTTTTTACCAGTGTGTTCTACGTCTTCGTTAAAGTTGTTTATATGTGGTCGATCAGCGCTGGCGGCTTCTGGCTGCTGCGGTACGGCGCTTGCTGACCTGCTTTTTCGCAACGCGCGTTTTGGGCTTTCGTGTCGTTGTCTTCGAGCCAAGTGCGGCTTCGAGGATACCGCCTAGAATACCACCTGCCGTTGAGGTGTTGGCCTTTGCCCGGCGCTTTGTGCGTCTGGTTTGTCGTACCCCTGTCTTCTTGAGGATCTCGGACATTGCGCCTTTCACGACGCCACTGATCAACTGGTCAACGATTTTCGACAACTGCACCTCTCATGCCTATAAAATGTCATCATTTATAATATAGGTGCGGCACCCAACATCAAGCGATCTTTCGGGGTTGCCCGTTTTAGGATTGCTTCTGATGACGAAGGTTTCGTCGCGAATCGTATTTTATTTCCCCGGTTTCGATCCTCTGGATGCGGCAGCGCATCAGCGCCGTTATGCGCGCAGTGCTGCGCAATCCGGCACGACCTTCGGCGTTGATTACACGGTTGGCAGTGTGAATGACACGGTCGCAGGAAGCCGCATGGATGTTGTGGCCAGGCATGATGGGCATGAAACGCAATCCACCATCCTCATCCATGACCACAATGATCTGATCTCGCAGCTGCGGGCAGCGTCCGTCTGGAAGCAGATCGCGCGGGGTTTCAAGGCGGGTGCCGGGATCATTCGAGAAGGCGGGGCCTTTGCCTATTTCCGCCATGCGTGGCGATTCGCGCTCTTCTTTCTCTTTCCGTTTCTGCTGATTGCCTTTGGCATGGCCGCAGGTGCGTTGATTGCGGTGCTGCCTTTGCTTCTCGGCGTATCGGCACTCTTCTGTCTTCTTACCCTTCCGCTCGGCTATCTCTTCTTCATGAAAGGCGTCATGCCGTTTTCGGAGCGGTTTCACACGCTGCATTTGTTTGCCGACTGGCGTTTTGCGCTGGCCGTGGGTCGCGATGAGGCAATGGCGCGTGAGTGGATTGAAAAGAGGGCGCACAGCGTGCTGGCGGCGCTGGAGCAGGGGTCAGACGAGGTCCTGTTTGTTTCGCACAGCATGGGGGCAAGTCTGGCGCTGGCCGTTGCTGGCCGCGTGCTGGAGTTGAAACCGGATGCGTTCGATGGTCGACGTGTTTCATTCGTGACCCTGGGCGGGGCTGCTCTTCAATGTGCGCTACTCTCCAGCGCCTCACGCCTGCGTCAGAGCATTGGTCTGATAGCGCGGCACGGTGACGTGAACTGGTTCGATATCCAGTGCCTGACCGACCCCATTCATCTCTACAAGTGCGACACGGCAAAGCTGACGGGGCATGGCGATGCTGGCCAGCCGAAGATCGTGCCGATCCGTTTCAAGCACTCCCTATCTGACGAGCGATACAAGAAAAACAAACGCAATTTCTTACGCATGCACCGGCAATATGTGCTTGGTTCCGACCGCAAGTCAGGCTTTGATTTCACGCTGCTGACGGCGGGGCCGCTGCCTGCGGCATCCTTTGCCGATCTGCGCTCCGACAAGCCACCGGAAATGTAAAAGGCCCGCGCGAGAATTTCGCGCAGGCCTTTGATTTTGAATTCTGACGTCTGGTTATTCCGGTGCTGATGTCTGAAGCGCGAGGGCATGCAGAACGCCGCCCATATTGCCCTTCAGGGCGTCGTAGACCATCTGGTGCTGCTGTACGCGGCTTTTGCCCTTGAAGGCTTCTGCCACGACTTCTGCCGCGTAGTGATCGCCGTCACCGGCCAGATCACGAATGGTCACCTTCGCGCCGGGAATTCCGGCCTTGATCATGTCCTCGATGTCGCCGGGCTTCATGGGCATGGTATGTCTCCTCGATTATTCTGCAGCGGCGAGAAACTCGCCATCCATGAACTGAGGGAACCATGATTCATAGGCGTTGCGCAATTCTTTAATCTCCACGGCGCGGGCGGTACCCAGCTTTACGACAGAGCCGCCGGTCTTGCCGATGACGGCAATAGAAACGCCAGCTGCAGCCGCGCGGGATTTCACCGTTTCGAGGTCCGCGTGGCGAACCGTCAAGACGTAACGGCCCTGATCTTCGCCATAGAATGTCGCGACAGGGTTATGGCCTTCGACCGCATCCACCGTGGCACCGATGTCAGAGGCAATGGCCATTTCCGCGACTGCGAGAGCCAGACCACCCGAGGAGCAGTCATGGACGGCGGTCGTCAGGCCATCGGTGATGACGGAGCGAACGAAATCGCCTGTCTTCTTTTCGTGGGCCAGATCCACATGCGGGGCAGGGCCATCGGTGCGGCCATGTACATCGCGCATGTAGACGGACTGGGCGATGTGGGTGCCAAGACCATCAGGCGCGCCTGCGAGTAGAATAACCTCATCGCTGGCTGAAAAACGGATGCGCGCCATCTTGGCCCAATCGGCCAACAGGCCTACGCCGCCGATGGTGGGCGTTGGCAAAATGGCCTGACCGTTGGTCTCGTTATAAAGAGAGACGTTACCGGATACGATTGGGAATTCGAGCGCGAGGCAGGCTTCGCCGATGCCCTTGATGGCATGGACCAGCTGGCTCATAATTTCCGGCTTTTCGGGGTTGCCGAAATTCAGGTTATCCGTTGCGGCAAGCGGCAATGCGCCGGTGGCGGTGATGTTGCGCCAGCATTCGGCCACGGCCTGCTTGCCGCCTTCGAAGGCGTCTGCCTCGACGTAGCGCGGGGTCACGTCAGACGAGAAGGCGAGTGCCTTGGTGGCATGACCCTCGACGCGGACAACACCGGCGTCGCCGCCCGGCAGCTGCAAAGAGTTGCCTTGGATGAGTGTGTCATACTGCTCGTAGACCCAACGGCGCGAGGAGTTGTTGGCGGAACCGATGAGCTTCAGCAGTGCGTCGGCAATGTCGGCATCCGGCACGTCGTTTGCGGCGAGCGGTGCAGTGACCTTGGCGGGCGTCCATGGGCGATCATATTCCGGGGCTTCGTCGCCCAGCTCCTTGATCGGCAGGTTGGCGACTTCTTCGCCATTGTGCAGAACGCGGAAGCGGAGGTCATCTGTGGTCTTGCCGACAATGGCGAAATCCAGACCCCATTTGACAAAGATCGCCTTGGCGACGTCTTCCTTCGAGGGTTCCAGAACCATGAGCATGCGCTCCTGGCTTTCGGACAGCATCATTTCGTAAGCGGTCATGCGCTCTTCGCGAACTGGAACCTGATCGAGGTTCAGTTCGATACCGAGGTCGCCCTTGGCGCCCATCTCGACGGCGGAGCAGGTCAGGCCAGCGGCACCCATATCCTGGATGGCGATGACGGCACCCGTTTTCATCAGTTCAAGGCAGGCTTCCAGCAGGCACTTTTCGGTGAAGGGGTCGCCGACCTGAACCGTGGGGCGCTTTTCCTCGATGGATTCGTCGAATTCAGCCGATGCCATGGTCGCGCCGCCAACACCGTCACGACCCGTTTTTGCGCCGAGATAGACGACCGGAAGGCCAACGCCCTTGGCTTCCGACAGGAAGATGGCGTCGGATTTCGCAAGGCCCGCGGCAAATGCGTTGACGAGAATGTTGCCGTTGTAGCGTGCGTCGAACTCGACTTCGCCGCCGACCGTGGGAACGCCGAAGGAATTGCCATAGCCGCCGACACCGGCGACGACACCTGCCACGAGGTGGCGGGTCTTCGGATGATCAGGCGCGCCGAAACGCAGTGCATTCATCGCAGCGATAGGACGTGCACCCATTGTGAAGACGTCACGTAAGATGCCGCCGACACCGGTGGCCGCACCCTGATAGGGCTCGATGTAGGATGGATGGTTGTGGCTCTCCATCTTGAAGACGACGACATCGCCATCATCGATATCGACCACGCCAGCGTTTTCGCCGGGTCCTTGAATGACGCGCGGGCCGGTGGTCGGCAGCGTCTTCAGCCACTTCTTGGAGGATTTGTAGGAGCAGTGCTCGTTCCACATGGCAGAGAAGATGCCAAGCTCGGTAAAGCTCGGCTCGCGTCCGATGAGGTCGAGGATGCGCTGGTATTCATCGGGCTTGAGCCCATGGGATGCAATGAGTTCCGGGGTGATCTGTATATGATTTGGAAGTGTCATAGGTCTCACGGGGTTCGAGCCGGTACGGGAGTTTCCGGTTCTTTACCGCAAGAGAGGGAAACGTGCGACAGGAAAATGTCCTGACGCCCCGGCAAAAACAGCCTTCACCCCAGTTTTTGCCCTCAGGCAACGCCCTCATATCCGGCAGAGCCGTTGTCCAGCAACTGTCGTAGGATACCGAAAGCGTCTGTCAATTCTTCGCGGGTTCTGGGTGCGGAAAAGCTGATGCGGACGCGGTGATAGATTTTTTCCGATCGCCCGGCTTTGAACTCATCCTCGTCATCGATGAGAATACCTTCCTTCATGGCTGCACTTCGGAACGTGCCGGATAACCACGGCTCCGGCAGCTTGAGCCACAGGAAAGGAATATCGGGCATCGAATTGAATTCGAAGTTGGCAAAGGATTGGCGCGCGATCTTCTCACGTGCGTTGATTTCTTCGGTAACGTCTCTGCGAATATCATGCGCATCGCCGCTGTTGACCATGCGAGCGCAGAGTTCGGCCAAAAGGAAAGGCAAGCCGCCCGTCATCATGGCATGGGAAATGCGGATGCGTGAGGCGAAATTGGAGGGGCAGGCGACCCAGCCACCCCGCACACCAGCCGAGACGGACTTCGACAGGCCGCCGACGACAAAGGTGAGATCGGGCGCGAATTCAGCGATCATCGGCGGCTGGTTGCTGACCATGGCACCGTAGAGATTATCCTCGATAATCCAGACATTATACCGGCGGGCAATATCCGCTATGGCGCGGCGACGCTCCTCCGGCAGCACGGCGCAGGTCGGATTCTGTCCAGTCGGCATCAGAAAGACCATCTTGGGATGCTGTTGCGCACAGACCCGCTCGAAATCATCAGGGATGATGCCCTGTTCGTCACTTTCCACCAGAGATGCCCGGCGCCCGGCCAGAATAGCTGCGCGGGCAATCTGAGAATAGGTGACGGGTTCGAAGACGATCCGGTCGCCCGGCGAGGTCATGGCGGTAATGATGCCCATAATGGCCGCATGCGCACCCAATGTGGGCACGATATTGTCCACCATGGGAGACCAGTCGCCTTGGCAGAGCCAGCGAACACCGGCTTGTGCCCACTCTTGCGGAAATTCCCGCGCATAGTCGGTGATCTGTAGTGAGCATTCCCGGACGATATCGGCTATATGTCCGTCGATCAGCAGGTTCTGGCCCATATCGGGGGCAGCCGTTGTGTTCAGGCGAAACCTGTTCGGCGTTTCAGAGGTTGGCCGCGTGCCGCCCAGAGATGCGACTGCTCTTTCCAGCTTGGCAGAAGGGCTGGGTGTCTGGCTGGCATTGACGTAAGTCCCACGCCCAACTTCACCGCTGACCAAGCCACGTTCGTGAATGAGTGCGTAGGCACGGCTAATTGTACCGATTGTCACCCCTAGATCGAATGCCAGGTTCCGCTGCGGCGGCAATTTAACACCGGCGCCGAGGGTGCCGTCAGAAATAGCGGCTTCGATCTGGTCGGCAAGCCGGATGTAAAGCGGGCCGCTGCCTTCGGATAGGTTTGGAATCCAATTTGTCATGGTGACAATTTCTATATTGTGTTGATTGTCGTGTCAATTGTATCTGTTGTTAACACGTTCGATGAGGACGCTTTGCGGTAATAGGTGCAATGATGCTCAAGATGGATCAATATATCAATACAATAGAGACAATGTATCCCGATGGATATCAGCGCGAGCGGGTTTTTCGGGAAAGCGGCGACATGGTTGCACCTCCGTCGGTGACACCTGCGCGCGGTTTCATTGGACGATTGATCGAGGCTATGGCGCTTTGGCAGAGCAAACGTTCCGGCAGGCTTGCGCTTCGCGAGCTCACGGATGAGCAGTTGTGCGACATTGGCATCAGCAGGCAACAGGCTCGTGAGGAGGCGCAAAAGGCGTCTTTCCCATCATGGCCGACGCGGTCTCTTTGACATCACGCACGAACGCAATTTTCCGCCGCAACGTGACGCCGTATTCCCAGGTTTCACACAGATTGTCGGCAGACCCGCCATGCGCCGGACTTTCATCGGCGCTGGCGGGGTTTTGTATTAAGAGCAGCTCTTGCTGCCGTTGACCCAACGCTTCACGTCTGCGGAGATACGAGCAGAATGCGGTTCGTTCATAGCCGGGCCGAACGCATCTACCTTCGCCGGATTGCCTTCCGCCTGGACGACAAGCATCGGGCGGGATTCGGGGCTGTTGCGTGGCACCAGCAGGATGCGTGGACGCCCGGAGAAGGAGTTCAGCTCAGGCGCAAGGCGGTAAGCCTTGAACGCCGGATCGCCAGATTTGAACCAGCAGGCATTGGCACCCAGCGCAACGCGTTCCATAACGGGCAAGGCTGCCTGCGATGAAGCCGAAGAAGCCGCCGGCTTTTGTTCCGACTGGCACGCTGCCAGAGACAGCGCGATAAGGCCGAAGCCTGCAATGTTGAATGCTATACGACGGGGCAGGCGGTTCATCGCTTCAATCCATAAACGTGGGATGTAAAAAAAGCCGGTGTAAACCGGCTTCATTAATATTTAGGCTGCGATGACGCCAAGTGCGGATGCAAACAGCGCGCGACCGTCATTACCACCATGGGCGGCTTCGATGAGGTTTTCCGGGTGTGGCATCATGCCGAGAACATTGCCCTTGGTGTTGATGATGCCGGCAATGTCATTCAGAGACCCGTTCGGGTTGGTGCCATCGGCATAACGGAACACGACCTGTCCATTATCCTCGATGGACTTCAATTCTTCCGGCTCCACGAAGTAGTTGCCATCGTGATGGGCAACGGGCGAGCGGATGATCTGGCCCTTCGCGTAGGCACGAGTAAACTCGGTGTCGTTGTTGACGACTTCGAGCTTCACTTCGCGGCAAACGAATTTGAGCGATGCGTTGCGCATAAGGGCACCCGGCAACATTCCGGCTTCGACCAATATCTGAAAGCCGTTGCAGACGCCAAGAACCTTGACGCCTTTCTCGGCCTTTTCGCGGATGGCCTGCATGACAGGCATGCGTGCGGCAATGGCACCGCAGCGCAGATAGTCGCCATAGGAAAAGCCACCGGGAATAACGATGAGGTCGACATCGGGAATTTCTGTTTCCGTCTGCCAGATGGTGACAGGTGCCTTGCCGGAAATCCGTGTCAAAGCCGCGATCATATCACGGTCGCGGTTAAGGCCCGGAAGCTGAACGACTGCGGATTTCATATGTGCGGCTCCTGAGCGTCAGAGAATAGCGATAGAGTAGTTTTCAATCACCGTGTTGGCGAGCAGCTTTTCGCACATCGCCTTCAGGTCAGCTTCGGCTTTTGCCTGGTCGGCTGCGTTCAGCTCCAGATCGAAGACTTTGCCCTGACGCACCTGGCCAACGCCGTCGAAACCGAGGCTGCCGAGCGCGCCTTCGATTGCCTTACCCTGCGGATCGAGAACGCCGTTCTTCAGCGTAACAGTCACCCGTGCCTTGATCACCTGATGCTCTCCTGATGTCACTTGACCAGAACCGGGCCAGTGCCGCGGATCGGTTCATTTTCGTTGATGATGCCGAGACGGCGCGCGACTTCCGAATAGGCTTCGACAAGCCCACCCATATCGCGGCGAAAACGGTCCTTGTCCATCTTTTCCTGCGTCTCGATATCCCATAGGCGGCAACTATCGGGGGAAATCTCGTCGGCCAGAATGATGCGCATCATATCGCCTTCATAAAGGCGTCCGCATTCGATCTTGAAATCGACCAGCTGAATGCCGACGCCGAGGAAAAGACCGGAGAGGAAGTCGTTGACGCGAATGGCAAGGGCCATGATGTCGTCCAGCTCCGCCGGGTTCGCCCAGCCGAACGCCGTGATGTGCTCTTCGGAGACCATCGGGTCTTCGAGCGCGTCGGACTTGTAATAGAACTCGATGATCGAGCGGGGCAGGACCACGCCTTCATCGATACCCAACCGTTTGGAGAGCGAGCCCGCGGCAACATTGCGCACGACGATCTCAAGCGGAATCATCTCCACTTCCTTGATCAACTGCTCGCGCATGTTGAGGCGGCGGATGAAGTGCGTGGGAATGCCGATCTTGTTGAGATGCGTGAACAGATATTCCGAAATACGGTTGTTCAGAACACCCTTGCCATCGATGACTTCGTGCTTCTTCTTGTTGAAGGCGGTTGCGTCGTCCTTGAAAAACTGGATGAGAGTTCCTGGCTCTGGACCTTCATAAAGGATCTTGGCCTTGCCTTCGTAAATACGGCGGCGACGGTTCATATCAGCAAATCTCTTGGTTGGCGCCTGTGGGCGGCGTTCGTTTCGTCAGTTGAAGCGGTCCCATAAAGGAAAAGAAGCAATTCCACAATGAGGCAGGGCCACGTTCGCTTCAATTCTGGCCCCTGCATGTCGCTTCTGCGAGGTGGTGCAGCACGCACGAAGCCTTTTCAACAGCTTTATTTTACAACAAAGGTCGTGCGATGCAGACAACGAAAACAACATGCCATGAAATCCGGGCTAAAATTGTGGTTCAATCAAAAGAAACTCGAAATATTGAACCCATCTTCACACGTCTAGACAGGCGTCTTCACTTGCGCGCAACACCACCGATAGCATTGTAGGGCTTCAAGCGCGGAGCTTGAACAGGCGATAACCCGCCATCAGATAACAGCGGCGACCTGATTGGCCGGTAGCGGGCGGCAAAGCATGACCATGAAGCGAATCGCAGCCCATGTCCTCAAGGATTATCCGGGGAAGCCCGGAGGTGGTTTCAGCTTGCTGAGAAATTGAGCAAACACCATCGTGCCCTCGGGCCATGGGCCGTGGCCGGACTCTTTGTTGATGTGGCCGGACATTCCTGCATCGATGAGTGTGGAACCCCACGCATTGGCGATATCACCCGCATGCTCGTAAGAGCCGAATGGATCATTCTGGCTTGCAATGGTAATCGTTGGGAATGGTAAAGGATCACGAGGGTAGGGGCCAAAGGTCATGAGATGCTTCGGCCTTATGGCGGGATTGGCGACATCAGGGGGTGATACCAGCATGGCGCCAGCGATCTTGTTTTTGATCTGCGGCAACGCGTGAATGACAGTTGGTACACCCAGCGAATGGGCCACCAGTACCACGGGCCGAGTACAGGCATTCACCTCTTCGACCAGCTTTGCCACCCAATCATCCCTGACCGGTTTTGACCACTCTGCCTGTTCGACACGGCGAGCGGTAGACAGCTTTTCCTGCCAGCGGCTTTGCCAGTGGTCCGGGCCGGAATTCGTATAGCCGGGAACGATGAGGATATCTGCTTCAGATGCTTTCATGCGGCGTATCTCGGTATCAGAACCGCCACAGTCAAGACCGTGGCGGTTGTTTGGTGGAATTGGTCAGGCGTTGCCGAATACCCGCTTGAAAATCGTATCGACATGTTTGGTGTGATAGCCAAGATCGAACTTCTCGCGGATTTTGTCTTCAGGCAAAGCGGCGCGGACTTCTTCATCGGCCAGCAGTTCCTCAAGGAAGTCCTTGCCCTCTTCCCATACGCGCATGGCATTGCGCTGGACGAGACGGTAGGAATCCTCACGCGAAACACCGGCCTGCGTCAGCGCCAGCAGAACGCGTTGCGAGTGGACGAGGCCGCGGAACTTGTTCATGTTCTTGAGCATGTTGTCCGGGTAGATCACCAGCTTTTCGATGACGCCTGCCAGACGGTTGAGCGCGAAATCAAGGGTAATCGTCGTGTCGGGGCCAATGGCGCGCTCGACGGAGGAGTGGCTGATATCGCGTTCGTGCCAGAGAGCAACGTTTTCCATGGCTGGAACGACCGACATGCGCACCAGCCGCGCAAGGCCGGTAAGGTTTTCGGTCAGCACCGGGTTGCGCTTGTGCGGCATGGCCGACGAGCCCTTCTGGCCGGGAGAGAAGAACTCCTCGGCTTCCAGAACTTCGGTCCGCTGCATATGGCGGATTTCAATGGCGACGTTTTCGATGGAAGAGGCGATGACGCCAAGGGTCGCGAAGAACATGGCGTGACGGTCCCGCGGGATGACCTGCGTGGAAACAGGCTCCGGCGATAGGCCAAGCGCCTTGCAGACATGTTCCTCAACCGATGGATCGATATTTGCGAAGGTGCCGACAGCGCCGGAAATGGCACCCGTTGCGATTTCTGCACGGGCTGCAACCAGGCGGGCGCGGTTACGGTCCATCTCGGCATAGAAGCGGGCAAAGGTCAGGCCCATCGTCGTTGGCTCGGCATGGATGCCGTGGCTGCGACCGATGCGGACGGTGTCCTTGTGTTCGAAGGCGCGGGTCTTGAGCGCCGCCAGAACGCGGTCCATATCGGCGATCAGAAGATCGGCGGCGCGCACGAGTTGAATGTTGAGGGTCGTATCAAGCACGTCCGACGAGGTCATGCCCTGGTGGATGAAGCGGCTATCTGGGCCGACGAATTCTGCCAAGTGTGTAAGAAATGCGATGACGTCATGCTTGGTGACGGCTTCGATCTCGTCGATGCGCGCGACATCGAACTGGGCAGCGCCGCCCTTTTCCCAGATGGTCTTTGCGGCTTCCTTGGGAATGACGCCAATATCGGCCAGCGCGTCACAGGCATGCGCCTCGATTTCGAACCAGATGCGGAACTTGGTTTCCGGCGACCAGATTGCGACCATTTCCGGCCGGGAATAACGAGGGATCATGGCAATGACTTTCTCTCAAGAAGGAATATTTCTGCCCGTTTAGCAAAGTGTTCCGGCAATCTCAACGCATTCAAGGCTTGAGACGGGCGTGGTGGAGGGCAGGGAAGCACCACATCATTTCGCAGTTATTGGCGACCTGTTTCAGCCGCGGCACGGACAGCACCAACCATCTTGCGATAATCTTCAACGCCGTCACCCTTGAAGATAGCCGATCCAGCGACAAGCACGTTGGCACCAGCGGCTACCGCACTGGCGGCGGTATCGATGGTAATACCGCCATCGACTTCGAGTTCGATAGGCCTGTCGCCAATCAGTGACTTGGCAGCGCGGATTTTGTCCAGCATGGCAGGAATGAACTTCTGGCCACCAAAGCCAGGGTTCACGCTCATGATGAGGATGAGGTCTACATCATCAAGAACGTTTTCCAGAACGGACAGCGGCGTCGCGGGGTTCAGGGTCACACCAACCTTTTTGCCGAGCGAGCGGATAGTTTGCAGCGAACGGTGCAGATGCGCTCCCGCCTCGGCGTGAACAGTGATGCCGTCACAACCCGCCTTGGCGAAGGCTTCGAGATAGGGATCGGCTGGCGCAATCATCAGATGGCAATCGAAGAATGCCTGGCTGTGCGGACGCAGCGCCTTGATGACATCCGGACCAAAGGAAATGTTCGGCACGAAGTGGCCATCCATGATGTCCAGGTGGATCCAGTCGGCACCGGCTGCGGTCACATCGGCCACTTCCTGTCCAAGTTTTGCAAAATTAGCGGCAAGAATGGAGGGGGCGATCCGCACGGGGAGAGACATCTGCAAAGCTCCTAGAACAAAAATATCGGACTGCTGACGATGTTTGAAAACCACCCATCATCATCAATCGCCTGTTGTGCGCCTTTACCACCGATGCATCGGATCAACAATCACACACCACGCAATTGTCCTCAGCGTTCGGCACGCTCGACAGGTACGAAGGTCGTGCCATTCCACTGCTGTAGCCGGTAGGGATTGGCTTGCAGTTCGTGACGGTCGTTAAAGGTAATCTGGCCAATGACGGTTTCGAAAGGTGGTCCAACCAGCACGGCGGGTGCGGGCTTGTTTTGCGCCTCAGCCAGCTCAACAAGCTTTGCCGCTATCTGGGTAACGGCATATGCGGGCAGAGTGTATCCCTCCGGCTCGACTTTTGCCGCCCGTAATTCCTTGACCGCTTCTGCAGCCGAGGGGAGGGTGGCATAATCGGGAAGGGCGATGGCAAGGACACCGGGCTGCAGAGGGACGGGGCTGTTGGCAGCCCGCATCGTGTCTCCAGACAATATGGTCAGGGGCGCTTTTTCTGCGGCTGCATCACGCGCGATGATCGCGACATCGTTGCGCTCCGCCCCAATGAAAACATGCGTGATGCCGGTACGGGTGAGCCGCCTGACCAGCGCGACCTGTTGCTCCTGCGAGGGGCGCAATGTGTCGGAGAAGGTTGGTTTCAGGCCGGACTCTTCCAGCTTCGTGCGAATGCGATCCGTCAGCTCGCGGCTATAGATCGTGCCGTCATCGATCAGACCAAAGGAATGCCCTTTCCAGTCTCGCAGCACGGTCTCAATTGCGGCGTCGGCTTCAGCTGTATCAGATGGCGCAAGCCGGAAAAGCGGCCAGCCGCGTTTCAGCGCATCTTCCATCAAACCGGAGGCTCGGCTGGAAAGCGTAATGGCGGGAATCGCTGCGTCTTTCAGGGTCGGCAGCGCATCAGCCAGAGTTTCGGTACACAGAAAACCAACCACGATGCTGACCTTCGCCGCGACCAGACCATCGGCAATTGCGCCACCGCTTCCTTCTTCGCAGCTCTCGTGAATTTCCATCACGTCGAGACCTGCTTTCGCTGCTGCAATCTTGACACCTTGGCGCAGCTGCAAACCCAGCAGCTCATAGGCGCCACTTTGCGGTGCGACGACGCCGATGGTCGCGGCGCTTGCGGTGCCCGCAACGGTGAGGCTGGCAGCAATCATGAGCAGGCGAATTAAATGCATCGTGCGGGAGTTTTCCTCTTCCTATGCAGCGATGTGTAGCGATACCTGACTGTTTGCAAAAGAGGAAACGGCCTGGAAAACGCGAATCACAACAAATTTTCGCGCATTTTCAGCAATATAGGTCGGTCATCGCGCGTCACGAGCGACGTTGGCGCAAATGCCGAAAAGCATCTTGCGCAAAAAGCGAGAGAGGATGAGGCGGAGTTTCGAGGTCGAACCAACCCATATCCGACAATTTGTCGGGCTCTGTCAGCGTGGGCTCACCTTTTATGTCGTCGGCAACGTAAATGAGCGACAACCAATGTTGTCCATCCGCAGGAATGATCTGCTCGCTGAGGCATAGAAACTGGACATTGCCGATTGCAAGACCGGTTTCTTCCTCGGCCTCACGTTTGGCAGCGGCAGCGGCGGTTTCCATATGGTCCACCTTGCCGCCAACGATGCTCCAATGTCCTGCCTCCGGCGGTTTTACCCGCTTGTAGAGTAACACCTTGCCATCGCGCTCGATGACAAGGCCGGAGCCTACGCCTGGAGTATCAATCCCAGGCTTCATGATCAGGCCTTGGCGCTTGCCACGATCAACATGAACGCAGGAATGTCGTCACCGAAGCCAACGGGTGTCGGGCCGTCGTCGTAATCACGGTAATGGCGGCGACGATTATCGTCGTTCGCAGGCGGTGTCGCGTTGTGGTTCCGCTCGAAATTGCGAGGTGCTCTTTCTTGCTTGCGTTCTGCCTTCAACTTGTCGCCTCCATTGGCCGCGATGTCTGCGATGGCGGCTGGCTGAATGATTTTCTCTTCGATCTCGGGCTGCTGAATTGTAGCCTGAGCCTGTGGAGCAGCATCGCGACGGTTTCTGTCACGACCGCGACCGCGTTGCTCTTTTTCCTTGCCGCGACGCGGGCGCTCGGAAGCAAAGCTTTCCATCGGTGCCGGCAATGCGGTCAAGTCACCGCTCAGCCATTCGATCTTTTCGCCGATCAGCTTTTCGATGGCGTCGAGATATTTGGTATCGCGACGATTGACGAGCGTAAACGCCGCGCCTGAACGGCCTGCACGACCTGTGCGGCCAATGCGGTGAACATAGTCCTCCGCATGGATTGGAACGTCGAAATTGAAGACGTGACTGACGTCAGGAATATCAAGACCGCGTGCTGCAACGTCGGAAGCCACAAGCAGGGTGATCTGGTTGTCCTTGAAACCCGCCAGCATTTTCGTGCGCGAATTCTGATCCATGTCACCATGCAACGCGCCGACCGAGAAGCCGTGACGCTCCAGCGAGCGGAACAGGTCGGCGACATCCTTCTTGCGATTGCAGAAGATGATCGCGTTTTTCAGATCAGTCTGGGCATTGATGAGATCGCGAAGAATAGCGCGCTTCTCGTAATCCTTGTCATGCGTGGCAACGATGCGCTGCGTCACGGTCTTGGCCGTGGACGATGGCTTGGCGACTTCGATGCGAACCGGGTTCTGCAGGAAGCGGTCGGCCAGCTTTTGAATTTCCGGCGGCATGGTCGCCGAGAAGAACAGCGTCTGACGCGTGAACGGAATCATCTTGGCGATGCGTTCGATATCGGGAATGAAGCCCATGTCGAGCATGCGGTCGGCTTCGTCGATTACGAGGATTTCGACGCCGGTCATCAGAAGCTTGCCGCGTTCGCAGTGGTCGAGCAGACGGCCGGGGGTGCAGATCAGGACGTCTGCGCCACGCTCTAGCTTGCGATCCTGCTCGTCGAAGGACACGCCGCCGATAAGGAGAGCGACGTTGAGCTTGTGATTCTTGCCGTATTTCTCGAAATTCTCAGCCACCTGTGCTGCAAGTTCGCGGGTCGGCTCAAGGATAAGGGTTCGCGGCATTCTTGCACGCGCACGGCCTTTTTCCAAAAGTGTCAGCATCGGCAGCACGAAGGATGCCGTCTTGCCGGTTCCTGTCTGCGCGATGCCGCAGATGTCGCGTCGTTCCAGCGCTGGCGGAATCGCACCTTCTTGAATAGGTGTCGGTGTCGTGTAGCCGGCACTTTCGATAGCAGAAAGAACTTTTTGGCTCAGGCCAAGATCAGAGAATGTTGTCAAAGGAAAAACTGTTTCCGTGTTGGTTCGAAAAGAACACTTAGCTGTCATAACGGCGACGCCGCAGACTGTAGCGGCGAAATAGGCCGAATTAGCCAGAAAGTCAAGGAAACAGGGATTTATCCCAAAATAATACAGGTCGCCGCACTGTTTACAGTGAGGCTGGCAATTGTATTCACATCAATAACCACCGTGCCATCGCGTCGGCTGTTCTATTGAAGATACGTTTTCAGCTCGGTTCCGGCAACCAGAAACCGAGTCGGATCGACGGGAGTGTCGTTCAGGCGCACTTCGTAATGCACGTGCGGGCCGGTCGAACGGCCCGTGCTTCCAGCCTTGCCGACGACTTCACCAAGCGCAACCTTGTCGCCTTCCCTGACAAGAATCTGTGACAAATGACCGTAACGGGTCGTGATGCCCTTGCCATGGTCGACCTCGACCATATTGCCGTAACCACCTGAAAATCCGGCACTTGTTACAGTTCCTGCACCCGTGGTGTGGACGTCTGCGCCGGTTTGGGCGACGAAATCTATTCCGGCATGCAGAGCGAGGCGTCCGAGGAACGGGTCTATGCGGTTTCCGAATCGGCTGGAAACTTCACTGCCTGGGGCTGGGTTTCCGAAGGGAAGTGACACGGCGGCACCGCGTACGGTCTCGAGACGGCTGAGCGCGGTATCGAGGTTGCTGAGGTGTTCTTCAAAGGTTGCCGCGCTTCCCGTCATCGGCTCCACAAAGGGACCGCCGATGTTTTGGGAAGCCGAGTCGTCGATCTTGATGCCGGTTCTGCGGATGATATCGGCCATTGCGTCGGCCTTGGTTTCAGCACCCGATGTCAGCGATGCGATTCGCGTCAACTGCTCGTTTTCGACCTTGCTGAGCGAGGATATCATCATCGACAGGCTGCGTTCGGAAAGCTTCTCGCTTTTGGAGGCGTAGCCGATGCTGCCCTTGAGACCCGTCGACGGAGACGACAGGACGCTGTCGATGGCTTTTGAGCCGCCAGACAGGCTGGCTTTCTTCTCGCTGGAATACGCATTAACCGGGCGGGTCTCATCGATAGCATCCGACACGCCTGATTTCTCTGCGCGTTCCAGAAGCTCGCTCATGCGGCCGTGGCGTGTCGTCAGATCTTTTTGCCGTGCAAGCAGTTTCTCAACCTTGCGTTCCACGACCTGCTGATCAAGCATCTGTTTGGATGTGATACGGTCTACCTGAGCACGCAGGGCAGAGATGCGGTCTTCATATTCCGCCTGCATGCGGGACTGGCGTACAATGCTGGCGCCAACCAGATCGTCCCGCAAAATAAGATAGGCTGTCGAGCCGATATAGCCAACGCTGAGGAGGCCTGCGACGCACAATGCAGAGGCCGCCAGCCAAGGGCGGATGGTAAAGTGGCGCACCTTGTCGCCACTTGCGAGAATGAGCACGTGCTGCTGGCGTTTTTTGCCAAATGCCAGGTTTTTACCCGCTCCCGTCAAAATCCATCCTCCAGCCAAGTCTCGTTCGGCTGGATAGTAATTTGTTAAGGTTAACGAAGTTTTGACTTTGACGGACCGGCGGATGCTTAAAGAGCTTTGATCGCGTCGAGAACCAACTGTGCGTGGCCGGGCACTTTGACCTTTTTCCAGATCTGCGCAATTTTGCCATACGGTGCCACGAGATAGGTCGTGCGTTCCACGCCCATGTATTTCTTGCCGTACATGCTTTTTTCTTTCCAGACACCATAGGCCTCCAGAACCTGCCGCTCCTCATCAGAGGCCAGCATGACGGTTAGGGCGTGTTTGGCGGCGAACTTGTCGTGGCTTTTGACAGAATCGGGAGAGATGCCGATGACGACGGAATTCGCTGCCTCGAACTCCGCACCCATCGCGCTGAAATCAATCGCCTGGGCGGTACATCCGGACGTATCGTCCTTCGGATAGAAATACAGCACAACAGCCTTGCCGTTCAGAGAGGACAGGCTGATGTCGCCGCCGCCGTTCCGGGGAAGCGTAAAATCCGGGGCCTTATCGCCTACATTCAAATCTGCCATGGGGGTGACCTTTCTTTCGCCGAATTGTTGAGTAAATGGGCCACTATTCGATATATACCGAATAAGAGCTTCGTCCAGTCTTGTGGCGAGTCAGACGGTGTGATTGGTTGAGACCGTCACTCCGAACAGGCCCTGATAGTGGTTTCAGGCCGTGGCAATTCCGGGAGGAAGCACAGGCGGATGGCGGATATTCGTGGCGAAAAGGTCAGCTTCAGCAAGCGCGATATAACGCCGCTGCATGCGTTGCCGTCCGCACAGGTCGAAGACCCGATTATCGTACATTGTCCACGGCCGCGCTCCATGTTGCGTTCCCTTGTCAAGGTTTTCGTGGCGCTGTTGGTTCTGGCCTTCATTTCTGTGGGCGGTATTATCCTGTCCATCGAAACCGGCTCGATCGACAAAGCGCTTTCGGGTCAGGCCAAGCTGGCACTCGGTAAAGCGCTTGGTTCTCGTTACGAAGCGCGGATCGGCTCGACATCCGTGCGCTTTGCATCCGGTTTTCAGCTCGCGCTGGTCGCGCAGGACGTCGATATTATCGAGCAGGATACGGGCCAGCACCTCAGCCGTGCCCGCGCCATTGGCATGGCGTTGAACCCACTGGCGCTTTTGACCGGTCGCGTCTCGGTTCAGAGCCTCGAGGCCAGTGGCATGGAACTGGACACAGCGCTTTTGCCCAAAGGAAAGGGAATCGACCTAGCAAAAATGCGTATCGATGACATTCCCACCTATCTGAACGTCGCCTTTACCGAACTAGATGGCTTTGCGCAGGCGTTCCAGCGCAGCGGCACGGAAGAAATCGATCTCTCGGACATCGCCATTCGTCTGCCGCCAAAAGAAGATGGCCAGTTGCGGACGATTTCCCTCAGGGAACTGTCTCTCGTTCCTGATGGTGCCGGCGGATATTCGCTGGACGGCAATGTCGCATTTAATGGTGAGGTCGCCACGCTTTCGCTGGCCGCACAAGGCGCCAATGGAAGTATCAACGGCTTTACGGCGCGGCTTGATGGTTTCGATGTCGGCCCACTCCTGGAGCAGCATGATCCTGAAGGCCTGATGCATCAAGGGCTCAACGTCAAAGCCGGCGTCAACATCAACGGAACCCGTGAACAGGGAGAGGCAAAGCCCGCGCTTTCGGTCTCGCTCGCGATTGGCGACGGCAAACTCTATATTGGCGGCGACGCGCAACCCGTATCCGATGGGCAGGTCAACACCCGCTATGACTTCGATAACAATGTCGTCGTCATCGAAAATTCTCGGTTGACGCTGGGGCAAACAATTCTGCCCATTCGCGGCCATATCGAGGACAGCCCTGACGGCTTCGATCTCGGCATTCGCATGGACCAGGCGACCGCTGTTGCAGAGGCGGGCGGTGAACGGCCGGTGACGTTCAACCTCGAAGCTGACGGAACCTTCAACAAGACGACTCACCAGCTCGACGTTCCCGGTCTGTATGTAAAAAGCGCGCTTGGCGATATGGCTGGTTCACTGAAGGTGCATTTCGCACCGCAGGGCTCGCCGGAAATCAGTTTTGGCGGTCAGATAGCCAAGATGGAAGCCACGGCGGTCAAGCAGTTGTGGCCGTTCTGGATGGCGCGCAAGGCGCGTCCCTGGGTGGTCGCAAACCTGTTTGGCGGTACAATCAGAAACGGCTCGATAGCGGTCTTTATTCCTCAGGGCAGAATGTGCGGGCCGGGTTGCCCGTTGGAACTTTCCGCAAGCGAATTGCAGATAAAATTCGATGTGGACAATACACGCCTGAACGTTGCAGGCGACATACCGCCGCTGCGCGATGCGTCTGCCCATTTCGAGCTGGTCGGTGAAAAAATCGACGTCAATATCATCAAGGCGACATCCTTTTTCCCATCGGGCCGGACGCTGGCCCTGGATAACAGCAATTTTTCGATAAAATCTGTCTATCAAAAGCCGTTGATGGCTGATGTGAATATCAACGTCACGGGGGATGCGGATGCGGTGGCCGAACTGGCCACATTTCAACCCATCAACGCGCTGAAGGATACGGAATTCAAACCGGGCGATTTCACCGGTCAGGTCCAGGCAAATGCGCAGCTGACGATCGGCCTGCTTGCCAGCCAGGACCCGCCGCCGCCCGTCTGGACTGCAAACCTCGATCTCGCCGATGTCTCGCTGTCGCGACCTTTCGCCGGTCGCTCCATCACGTCGATCAATGGTCCTCTTTCCATCGACAATGACGCGCTGCGCCTGAAGGGCAAGGCTCGGATCGATGATGTTCCAATGGATCTCGATCTTGTTCAGCCGACCCGTAAGGCCAGCACTGTCGGCCGTCAATTGGCGCTCAAGGCAACACTTGAGCCGGGTCAGATCGCAAAGCTGGCACCGGAGCTGACCAAGCTTCTGGGTGGCACGACGCTGCTTGAAATCAACAGCAGCGACATGCGCCGCCAGACCGTCAAGCTCGATTTGTCCGATGCCTCCATCGTGTTGCCAGGTATTGGCTGGACAAAGGGTGCGGGCATCCCTGCCAGCGCATCTTTCGTGATGGAGACGGTCGACGGACGCACCTCGATCAGCAATTTTTCCCTCAAAGGTGACGGTTTCGGTGCGGCTGGCGATTTGAGCTTCGATAAGTCCGGTCTGACATCTGCAAACTTCACCCGCTTCCAGCTTTCGCCTCAGGATGATTTCGCCGTTGCCATCTCGTCATCTCGGAAAAACTATACCGTGAATGCCAGCGGCAAGTCCGCGGACTTGAGGCCGTTGATTGCAAGATTGCGCGGCTCTTCTGCCAAGACTGCGGGCGCATCATCGCCGTCACCCTCCGGTAACGGTGACTTTGGTTCGTTCTCCATCAAGACGCAATTGGACAAGATTTACGGTTTCAATGATGAGGTGATGAGCAATGTCAACACGGACATCAATCTGCGCGATGGCAAGCTGCGAACGATAGACCTGAAGGCCGTCACCAGCAGGGGACAGGCTCTTGTCGTGCAAACCGCCAATCGCGGCGATGGTGGCACCATCAATCTCACAAGCAGCGACGCAGGCTCGTTTGCCCGCTTTACCAATCTGTACTCTCGCGTTCGGGGCGGCTTGCTCAACCTGGCGCTGACGACGGCCAACGGGAACGACTGGAGCGGCTCTCTCGATCTGCGGAATTTCGCCGTTCTCAACGAAGCCAAACTCCAGGATATCGTCGCCACGCCGACGGGGCAGGATGGCCGAAGCCTCAACACGGCGGTTCGCCGCAACATTGATGTCAGCTCAGAAAAATTCCAGCGCGGTTTTGCCCGGGTGGTCTACGTCAATGGAACCCTCGCTCTCGAAAACGGCGTTATTCGCGGAGAGCAGATCGGTGCGACATTTCAGGGGATCGTGAAGGATCAGAACGGCAATATGGATATGACGGGAACCTTCATGCCCGCCTATGGTCTCAATCGTCTGTTCGCCGAACTGCCCTTTATCGGTATTTTCCTTGGCAACGGTCGTGATCGCGGTTTGCTGGGCATTACCTTCAAGCTGACAGGGCAAACGGATGCACCACGCCTTGCAATCAACCCATTGTCGCTGATTGCACCCGGTGTGTTCCGCCAGATATTCGAGTTTCAATAAAACATGCGGATTCAGGCGGCTTGAGGGTTTCTGACATCCGGTGGGATGTCAGCGATCCCGCAATCTTAATTCGTCGGTTTGCATCTGGAGCGATCCGAGAGTGGAGAGGAACGTCATTCCGAGCAGGCTCTGATCGAGCTGTCCATCCTGCGCCACCAGCGCCGATACATTTCGCCGCACGATCGGACCGATGGCAATTTCGGACAGGCGCACGGGTGCAGCTGAGGTGCGCCCGTTGGCGGTCATGACAGTGACCGAATAGGAGAGATCGTCCACATTGATGCCGACCGCTTCGGCGTCGGCTCTCGCCAGCACCACAGAACTTGCACCGGTGTCCACGAGCAGATGCACGGACCGGCCATCGATTTTCGCATCTGTCTCGAAATGTCCGCTCATGGACTTGTTGAGAATGACCTCCTGCTCGCCATTTTGGGTCGTGACGACAACGGCGCGGCCCGGGATCAATCCTGCCAGAACCCGTTCACCGACGCGCTGGAAATCATACCGATACAGATAGATCGCAACGAGACCGAGGATGATGACGAGCCATATGGCGAGTTGGCGCACAACCACGCCCAAACCGCCGCGATTGCCTGCCAATATTCCTGCGGAGAAAAGCGCTGCGATGGGCACGAGATAGACTGCGCGTCCGAATTGCTCGTTGCTGATACCGAAGGTTTGGCCACTGTCATTATTGATGATGAGCAGCGCGAGGCCAATACCGAGCACGAGGAAAACGAAGATCAGTCTGTTCATGCCGTCACAATCTCCACGTTACTCTTTCCGTATCCATCGTCTGATCGGCGCGGCAGGTCTTCCATAATCGCACGCCGCTCAGCGTCCGTGTATCGTGACCAGTTCATGATCTCATCGATGCTTCGGTAGCAGCCAGCGCAAGACCCATCAGGCGTTTCAAGTGAGCAGATATTGATGCAAGGTGTTTCCATCAGGCTATATCTGCATGTCACGCAATGAGAGCAAGTGCGACCAGCATCACAATCTCTGTGATCTGTTGCGTGGCGCCGATGGTGTCACCGGTGTGGCCGTCGATTTTACGATCGCACATACGATTGAAGAGATGGGTGACGCCGAAAAGTGCAGCCAGTGCCAAAACCAGAATCACTGGCTGAAAAAATGACAGGCAGAGAAAAACGGCGATACAGAAACCGTAGGTGATGGCACCCTTGCGTTCACGCTCGCCCGGTTGACCCGCCATTGCCGCGATGCCGCCTTCTCTGGCCGGTGGCAGCGCCTGCCAGTGCCAGACCATAAGGCCGCGGCTGAGGCAGGCAGTGGCAATCAGGCAAGCCGCGACCGCAAGAGGAGACAGGTCACGCATCAGGGCCGAGATGGCCGCTGCCCTGATAAGAAATGACAGTACCAGCGCAATCGCTCCATAGGTGCCGATGCGGCTGTCTTTCATGATGTCGAGAGCCCGCTCTTTCGTTCGCCCGCCGCCAAAACCGTCTGCGGTGTCTGCAAGACCGTCCTCATGCAACGCACCTGTCATCAAGGTGGCGACGGCGAGCACGATGGCGGCGGACATCAGCGGGTCTGCATTCAGCCATGTGAAAAGGGCTGCCAAGGATGCCGCAGGCAGCGCGATCAGAATGCCCGCCACGGGGAAGGCGCGCACCATCTGGCCCAAGGGGCGATGGTCGTCTTCGAAGAAGATATCGTTTACGGGAATACGACTGAGAAAGCTCAGCGAGCGCATCATATCCGTCAGAAAATCCCCGACCCGCAATCGTCTCTCCTTTAGTTAAGGAGGCGCTTGTTGCATTTGAGGTTGTTCCTCCGCGCATCCCCGATTATGAGAAGCGCAACAAAGACCGATTTGCCGGAAAACACAAGCATCCGGCACCACCAGAAAGACAGATATCATGAGCATGAGCGGACTGCCTTTTGATGATTTTCGTACGCTTCTGCGCGACCTGCCAGGCTCGGATACTTTCGCGCTCGTCGCTGCCAAGGAGCGTAACGCCCAATTGACCAAGCCCGCCGGTTCGCTGGGACGTCTGGAAGAAATTGCCATGTGGCTGGCCGCATGGTCCGGTCGCGCACCTGCCGTGAACCGTCCGCTGGTGGCGATTTTTGCGGGAAACCATGGGGTTGTCAGGCATGGGGTCACGCCGTATCCCTCATCCGTGACGCAGCAGATGGTGGAAAACTTTGCCGCTGGCGGTGCCGCTATCAACCAGATTTGCGTCACGCATGATCTCGGTCTGAAGATTTTCGATCTGGCGCTGGATTACCCAACCGGTGACATCACCTGCGAGCCTGCGTTGTCGGAGCGCGATTGCGCAGCCACGATGGCGTTCGGGATGGAAGCGATCGCCGGTGGCACCGATCTTCTCTGCATCGGTGAAATGGGCATCGGCAACACCACTATTGCCGCTGCGATCAATCTCGCGCTTTACGGCGGTACGGCCGAAGACTGGACAGGCCCAGGCACGGGCTCGGAAGGCGATGTGATGGCACGCAAGATTGCCGCAGTGAAAGCTGCCGTCGAATTTCACAAGGACCATCTGTCCGATCCGCTGGAGATCATGCGCCGTCTGGGTGGCCGTGAGATCGCCGCCATGGCCGGTGCCATTCTGGCTGCGCGTGTCGAGAAAATTCCGGTTCTCATCGATGGCTATGTGGCAACCGCCGCCGCCGCATTGCTGAAGGCCGCCAACCCGGCCGCGCTCGATCATTGCCTCATCGGGCATGTCTCCGGCGAGCCTGGACATCTGGCTGCTGTCGAAAAGCTTGGCAAGACACCACTTCTAGCGCTTGGCATGCGGCTGGGTGAGGGAACCGGCGCTGCACTGGCGGCTGGCATCGTGAAATCCGCCGCAGCTTGTCATTCGGGCATGGCGACCTTCGCAGCAGCGGGTGTCGATACTCGCACCGACCACTGAGGTCATCATGGACACGCCCAACAGCTCCCCGCAGCCTGAACCGGTTTTCCACAAGGAGACCGGCTTTCGGCATCTCTTCGCCGCAGCGCGTTATTCGGCTCAAGGGCTTTCACGACTGTGGAAGGAAGCGGCCTTCCGCCATGAGGTTCTGGCCTTCGGTGCAGGACTGGTTTTGCTGGGCGTGATCGGAGCGCCGGTTGCGCATTATCTGATATTCGCGGTGCTGATGCTTTTGCTCTTTTCCGTCGAATCCCTCAACACGGCAATCGAGGAAATCGTTGATCGCGTCTCGCCGGAGTTTTCGTCCGCGGCGCGTAACGCCAAGGACCTCGGATCGTTTGCGGTGTTTTGCCTGTTGCTGGCAAATGGTGGCTTCGTGCTCTACTCGCTTGTCAGCACATTGTTCTTTTCGCCCGTGGTGATTTAGGCGAAAGAGCGTTTGCGCGGTTGAACCACCTGCACGTCTTCGACGGCCGGGATGCTCTGCAACACGCGCTTTGCCGGCAGAATGGCAATCACTTCCGTACCTTCACGCAGCCTTGATTTCAGCACGAACTGACCGTCATGCTTTGCCAGAATGGCCTGGACGATCGGTAGGCCGAGGCCAGTGCCCTGTTCGGCGCTCTTGATGGCGATGGAGCCCTGACCGAAGGCTGACAGAACGACTGGAATTTCCTCTTCCGGAATACCTGGGCCGTTATCCTTGATGGAGACATATTGCCCGCCACCCGCCGTCCAGCCTGCCTTGATGAAGATCTCGCCGCCTTGAGGGGTGAATTTGACCGCGTTGGACAGCAGGTTGAGGATGACCTGACGGATTGCTTTTTCATCCGCCCAGACATGGGGCAGGGTGGTTTCGAACTGTTGTGAAATGCGAATATTCTTGCCGCGCGCGCGCAACTGGATCATGCCGACGCAATCATCCGCGATTTCCAGAAGCGCCACGGCTTCCTCATGCAGGTCATAGCGACCAGCCTCGATACGGGAAAGATCAAGAATTTCGTTGATCAGATCCAACAGATGCTGGCCGGAACGGTGAATATCGCCGGAATACTCTTTATAAAGCGGGTTGTTGAGAGGTCCCAGCACCTCAGACGCCATGACCTCCGAGAAGCCGAGGATAGCATTGAGCGGCGTGCGCAACTCATGAGACATAGAGGCGAGGAAGCGGGATTTGGCCATATTGGCTTCTTCGGCCCGCCGCCGTGCTTCATCCGACATGGATTTTGCGACTTCCAGTTCCGCAATCAGATCGTCTTTTTCGGACTGGAAGGACAGAAGCTTGAGGTTGGTCAGATAGAGCCGTTTCGTCAGGTGGTGGCAAAACAGCATTCCCAGCGCAAACATCAATGCGAGGCCGATTTCCATCGGATTTCGAGACAGAGCAGCGGTCACGCTCAGCGCGACAAGCACCGGCAGGAACGTCATCAACGTCGCACGCCGCAGCAGGAAATTGGATGTGGCCGTAATCGAAAGAGCAATCAGAAGGGTAGCGCCCTTGTAGAAGGTAATGAGAGAAGCGTCGCCTGTCTCGATGTTCTGGAGCGCAAAAATCACCCAGACGAGACCTATGACGATTTGAGTTGTCAGGAATATCCTGTGCCATGCCGAGAGATTGGAGGCATTGACCCCCTGCCTCGAGGCCTTTCGCGCAAAGATGAGTGCCAGTGCATGCGCTGTCAGCGCCAGCACGGCCCAGCCCAGCGTTTGCGGGTCACGGCTGATGTAGATGCCGACGCCTGTTGCGAGCACGATGAACAAAGGCATGATCGTCGCGCTCTGCAACGTCTCTGCAATATGCATTTGCAGCATGTCACGTTCGAAGACGTTGGTGCCGATCGGTCCATATTGCAAGCGCTCACGCGTCAACTTCACCGTCTCGAAGACAGCCTTGTTGCGCCGCGTCCGTGACCGGTCGACGATGTTCTTGTCGGCAGTGCTGCTAGCGCTTTTACTCATTGACACAACGCTGGTGATCTAAAGACTTGCAGCCTAGTGGCAAAATCTTAAGAAGATGCTGCCGTTAAAGGATTTGTTTGCCATTTCTGAAAAGGGTTTGTTGGTACATGAGGGATGTCTCACGTAAGCCCTTGCGATTTCTCAAGGATGGCATCATCGCAGCTCTCATTCTGGTGATGGGCACGCTGATTGCCGCAAAGCTGGATAGTGTCGGCCAGGAGCGTTTTGGAGGCCGGTTCAGCGCGGTGGACGGCGACACCCTTGCCCATGGCGGCAAACGGCTTCGTCTGATTGGCATCGATGCGCCGGAGATGGGCCAGAGCTGTATGCGTGATGGTGCCGAATGGCCGTGCGGCGTGCAGGCCAAAGACTATCTGAAGACACTTCTGCAAACCGGGACGGTCGAGTGTTCTGGCAATGATAAGGATCGTTATCAGCGCCTGCTGGTTCGCTGTTCGGCCGGTGGCAAGGATATCGCGGGCGACATGGTGGCAGCAGGATTTGCGGTGACGACGGAATATTTCCTGTTTTCCCGTGAGCAGGCATTGGCGCAGAACCGGCGGGCAGGGGTGTGGTCGGGGACGTTCGAGAATCCGAGAGACTGGAGGCGCGAACACAAGGCGGCAGATATGGATGTGCCGCTCGCGGGTGTGTTCGGTCTGGTCCGTCATGTTCTTGGCTGGTAGGCTTTTTCGATGTTGGAAAAACAAGAACAGATATCAACCCTGCGACAGGATATTGCGCGATGTCGGATCTGCCGTGATGCTCCGCTGAAAGGCGATACGGATCGACTGCCACATGAGCCGCGTCCAGTCGCCGTCATTTCCGGTGCCGCAAAAATCCTGATTGCAGGTCAGGCTCCGGGACTGCGGGTTCACGAAAGCGGCTTGCCCTTTAACGATGCATCAGGCAACCGGCTGCGGGACTGGCTGAACGTTGACCGTGACAGTTTCTATGATGCCGACAAGTTTGCCATCGTGCCGATGGGTTTTTGTTTTCCCGGCTATGACGCCAAGGGCAGCGACTTGCCACCAAGGCTGGAATGCGCGCCCCGCTGGCGCGACAGTGTCATGCAGGCAATGCCGCAGATCGAGCTCATTCTGGCGATCGGTCAGTATGCGCAGAGCTGGCATCTGGGGCAGAGACGCATGAAGACGATGACGGAGACGGTGCAGAACTGGCGAAGCTACCGATACGCCAACTCTGGCGTTCCTGTTCTGCCTTTACCGCACCCAAGCTGGCGTAACAGCGCCTGGCTGAAGAAAAATCCGTGGTTTGAAGACATTCTCTTGCCCATTCTGCGTCAGGATGTGGAAAGACTTGCATTCTGAAACAAATTTCTTTTTTTCTCTTTTGTTTTGTGTAAAAAAAGGAAAATAATTCCGGAGGAGAGAAGATTGGACCGTCTCGACCGTAAAATACTGCGCATTCTGCAAGAAGATTCCACTCTGGCCGTTGCCGACCTTGCCAAGAAGGTCGGACTGTCCACCACGCCGTGCTGGCGTCGTATCCAGAAAATGGAAGAAGATGGCGTCATCCGTCGTCGTGTCGCTCTTCTCGATCCGGGCAAAGTCAACACGAAGGTCACGGTTTTCGTGTCCATCCGCACCGCGTCCCACTCCATCGAGTGGTTGAAGCGTTTTTCCGAAGTCGTTTCTGAGTTCCCCGAAGTGGTCGAGTTCTATCGCATGAGCGGGGACGTCGATTATCTGCTGCGCGTCGTCGTGCCTGACATCGCCGCCTATGACGCCTTCTATAAGCGCTTGATCGCCAAGATCGAAATTCGTGACGTATCGTCCGTTTTCGCCATGGAGCAGATCAAATACACGACAGAGCTGCCGCTGGATTACATGCAGCTGGATAACGCCAAGTCCGGCGACGATTCCTGAGGGGTTTGCGCCTCCTCAACACCGGGGTCGTGTTTTAGTGAATGTCATGCCGAGGCGAGCTCGGCATGACGGAGTGGTTCTCAGCCCTTGAACTTTGCAATCACCAGATGACCCGGTGTCGGGTGTCCATCCTGCATCCGTACATTGATATCGGTGACTTCGATAATCTCGAAGCCAGTCGCTGCCAGCCGTTCGCGGACATAGGCTTCAGAGTGAGCAAAACGCTGATGCGGGCCGACCATATAGGGGCGGTCTGCCAGAACGTCCTGCGGTAGCGTTTCGGACGAGAAAATGAACAGGCCGCCTGCGACCATATTTTCCGCAGCACCAAAGAAGATGGGCTCGAGTGCGCCGAGGTAAGGCAGCACGTCTGTCGCGGTGATCAGATCGAATGGCTGATCGTCATTGTCTTCCAGAAAGTCTTCGACCTCCGCAACGTAGAGGGTCTCGTACAGCTCTTTTTCATGGGCGATTTCGACCATGTTTTCGGAGATGTCGATGCCGGTGATATCGTCTGCCATATCCCGCAGGGCTTCACCGGTCAGGCCCGTGCCGCAGCCCAAATCCAGCAAGCGCTTGAACGGTCCGAGTTCCAGCGCTTGCAGGCGTTGCCGAACGATCATGGGAACCGCGTAACCAAGCTGTTCCACAAGGATATCTTCAAACGCTTCCGCCTGCTGGTCGAACAGCGTTTCAACATAGGCGTCCGGTGCCTTGGACGGCGTATCGCCCCGCCCCATGGACGCGATACGCACGGCTGCACCGCCATGATCTTCCGGGTCGATAGCCAGAACCTCTTCATAGGCCTTGACCGCAGCGTCGATGTCCCCCGCCTTTTCCAGCGCCAGGGCGCGGTTATAGGCTTCTGCTAGGGCTTCTTCATCGATCTTCTGGTTCGTCATGGCTTGGCATCCGGGCTTTCGTGGAAATTCGAAGCCTGCTTAAGCCGCAACGCCCTGACGTGCAATCCTTGTTTTCTCAGTGCAGAATGAACTCACCCTTGAGGGAGCGCCACTCCTGCGCAGAGATCAGTTTGCGGTGCACATAGCGAACCGAGTGCAATGGGCCGTCGAGCTTTTCCTGCCAGAATTTGAGGAAGCTGCGCATTTCAGGGAAATCCGGCGCGAGGTCGTATTGCTGCCAGAGATAGGTTTGCAAAACGACGGGGTGATCCGGCATATGATACAAAATCTCGGCCGTGGTCATGCCATAGCCCTTCAACATCATTTCCATATCTTCGTTCATGTTGGCTGCTCCCCTTTTGTTGGTCGCTGACACCACAGATGGTGTCTATCAACATGGGAACACGGCATGGTTAACCGAACCTTACCAAGGGCTCGGTATTGTCAAGAAAACGTCATATTATCAATGTGTTAGCATTCGATCGAGCTGAGTGCTGCCAAAAAGCCTTATCGCTTGAGATGCCTCGTGAGGCGCGCCTCCAGCGATGCCCAGATGTGGCGCAGTATTTCGACCATAGAGAGATAGAAAATTGCGGCCCACAAATAAGCCTGATAGTCGAAGGTGCGCGAGAAGGCGTAGCGGGTCTGACCCATCAGGTCGAAAACGGTGACGATCGATACGACGGCCGAGCCTTTGATCATCAAGATGATTTCGTTGCCGTAGGGACGGAGCGCCACGATCATCGCTTGCGGCAGCACGATTTTCCAGAAGGTGACGGCTTTGGAAATGCCAAGCGAGGCGGCGCCCTCATGCTGGCCCTTTGGAACACTCTGGATGGCACCACGCAGAATTTCTGCCTGATAGGCTGCCGTGTTCAGCGTGAGCGACAGAAGTCCGCAATACCAAGCTTCACGGAAGAACCACCAAAGGCCGACGGTTTGTAATTCCGGCCGAAAACTGCCCAGGCCATAATAAATGAGGAACAACTGTGCCAGCAATGGTGTGCTGCGAAATACATAGACATAGGCATATGCCAACGCGCCGATAAGCCGGTTTGACGACATGCGGGCAAAGGCAAGCGGCAGCGACAGAATAGCGCCGAGAATGATGGATGTCGCGACGAGCGTTATCGTGGTGATGAGGCCATCGATATAACGCGGACCGTAGTGGGTAAATTTATCCGCATCCCATCCCTCGATCATGGAATACAGGAGGCCCAGACCCAGCAATAGCCAAAGGCCTATGACCGTATAACCTGCGATCTTGGAGACCGAGAGCCGCTTTGCAACTGGTGGCGGAGCAGGGCGGGGAGGAATGAGTTGCTCGGCGTGGCTCATCGCTTGGCCTCCGACCGGCGCGACCAGCGATCGACAAAGCCGAGACCGAAGGACGAGATGAGCGCAAGGACAAGATACAACAGGCACGCAATGCCGTAAAAGAGGAAGGCTTCCTTGCTGACGCGGGCTGCAATACCCGTCTGCCGCAAAATATCCGACAGGCCGATGATCGAGACATAGGACGTATCCTTGAGCAGGATCATCCACAAATTCGTCATGCCGGGCAGGGCGATGCGCACAAGTTGGGGAATGATGATCAGAACCATCGTGCGACTGCGTGGAATTCCAAGCGCATCCCCCGCCTCATATTGCCCCTTGGGTATGGCGCGGAAGGCCGAAAGCAGCACTTCCGATGCGTAGGACGAAAACACGACCGACAAGGCAATCATTCCGGCGACAAAGGCGTTGATTTCTATCGGCCCCGTGATGCCGACGTAACTTCCCGCCGACTGCAGCAGCATCTGTATGCCGTAATAGACGATGAACAATGTCAGCAGTTCCGGCAGGCCGCGGAAAATGGTGGTGTAGATACCGGCGGCAAGCCGCAAGGATTTTTCCTGCGATTGCGCGGCAAGTGCGATTAAAAAACCGATGATGAGACCGATGGGCAGCGTCGCCAACGCAACGGAAATGGTGATCTTGACACCGAAGGCAATTTCGTCGCCCCAGCCGGCATCGCCACAGGCAACGAGTGTTCCGTTGCCGAAGAGAGAGAAAATACCTGCTGGCCCACAAAATGGATCGAAGAGATACGTCAGATAGGTCCAGAACGAACCTATGGCGGAAAATGCTCCGCTCATGCCAATTTCCCCTGCGGACTTTGCCGCGCGTCTCGTATTATTTTATAACCCTGTTCTCAAACAAAAATGGCGGAAGGGCAAGCCTCCCGCCACACTATTTCAACAGGCAAATGGCTTACTTGCCGTAGACGTCGAAATCGAAATACTTGTCGTTGATCTTCTTGTATTCGCCGTTGGAACGGATTGCGGCAATGGCTGTGCTCAACTTGTCAGCCAAAGCTTTGTCGCCCTTACGAACTGCGATGCCTGCGCCCATGCCATTGATGGCTTCGTCGATCGGCAATGGTGTGAGGATTTTGCAGCAAGAACCCGCGTCGGATTTGACCCACTGAGTGAGAACGACGATATCGTCGATCACGCCGTCGATGCGACCATTGGTGATGTCGAGCTTGTATTCATCCGCAGTCGGGTAAAGCTTCAACTCGGAATCAGCCAGGTGCTTTTCGGCGTAGTTGGCGTGGGTCGTGGAACCCTGTGCGCCAATCGTCTTGCCCTTCAGGTCTTCAGCAGTTTTGGCAGGGCTGTCCTTTGGTACGGCAATGGCTGGCGGCGTGTTGTAGTACTTCTTCGAGAAATCAACTTTCTCGAGGCGCTCAGGCGTGATCGACATGGAGGCGACGATGGCGTCGAACTTCTTGGCCTGCAGGGCAGGGATCATGCCGTCCCAGTCATTCGTTACGAAGGTGCACTCTGTCTTCATTTCGACGCACAATGCCTTGGCAATGTCGATGTCGAAGCCGGTCAGGGTGCCGTCTGCTTCAAGAACGTTGAAGGGTGGGTAGGCACCTTCCGTGCCGATGACCAACTTGTCCTGCGCCATTGCGGCGCCGGAGAAAAGCGACATCGCGGCAATGGATGCTGCAGCGAGCAGACGGGTGGAAATACGCATTTCGATCCTCTCTTTCGGCGAGTCTTCCGCACAGTTTGTTTATGTTTTCTGGGCGGTAAATGTTTCGCGCGGCCAATTCCCTTGACGGACCAGAGGCAGCGCTTGGCGGATAGTCTTACCCTTGTCTTTAAAATGCAACCCTAATCGTTTCGCAGTGCAAGAAAGGCCACAATAGCTTCACGAAATCGCCTTGATCTGTTCATTTCCGGTACAGGCCGGGTTGACCATGATGGGAACAATGTTGCGGCTCAGGCATTGTTCACCGCCTGCATGTGCAGACCGTTTTTCGCACGCTGCAATACGAGCGATAAAAGACGATTGATAGGTGAGGAACTATAATGCTGAAGAAGAATAAGCTGCTGACGGGGGTCGTTTTCCCTCTGATGTCTTTTGCAATTGCAGTAGACCCTGCATTTGCATCGTCTGTTGCAGGCGCAGGCGCGTCACAATACACGGCGCAGCAAGCCATAACACATAACAGCAATGCCGAGATACTGTTGGCCCAGGCTGAGCCATCCGCGGAAGAACTGCTAAAGAAGCGCCAGCAGGAAAAGCAGGCCGAGCCCGAACAGCCTAAGGCGCAGCAGCCGAAAGAAGAAGCGCCTCGTCCGCGCCGTGAAGCAGCGCCAGAGGCCGCGCCAGAACCGAAAAGACCGGCCGAACCCAAAGCAGAGCCAGAACAGCCCCGCCCTCGTCGTGAAGCACAGCCCGACGCCGCGCCCGCACAGGCACAGCCCGAGCAGCAGCAGGAACGTCCGCGTCGGCCAAAGCCCGACCAGCAGCCAGCAGCAGAAGGCGAGCAGAAGCCTGAACGTCCACGTCGCGATGCCAAGCCAGACGCCGCAGCTCCAGAAGCCGCTCAACCAGAGCAACAGCAAGAACGACCACGTCGCCCCAAGCCTGATCAGCCACCAGCCGCAGAAGGCCAGCAAAAGCCGGCGGTAGAGGGCGAGCGTCCACGCGATCCGCAGGCAAAGGCACCAGCTGCAGGCGAAGCTGCACCAGAAAAGCCCGCAACCCCTGGCAAGAAGCCAGCCGCGCCAGAGCCGGACGCCAAGGCCGCACCGGTGCCGACGGCGCCTCCAACCCCAGGAAAGGCCCCTGAGCCGAAAGAGCAGCCAAATCCTGCGCCGGGTCAGCAGCCTTCCGAGCAGCAGCGCCCACCGCGTGCCCAGAACGGCGAGCAACCGCCTGTGCCGACTGCACCTAAACTTGAAAATGGAGCAGCTACCGGTCAGGCGCCAGCAGGTGAACCTGTGCCTCAGCAGGTTGTGACACCCCAGCAGGAAGCGCCACCGACCACAAAGCAGGAACTGGACAAGGCCCGCGCTGTTGCGAAGGATCCGTCTAAATCGGCCGATACCGTCATTCTGCCGGTCGACAAGGGCGCTGCCGTTCTCGACAGCGACAAGGAAGCCGAACGCTCCGGTAACCAGCAGTCACGTGATCAGCGTCGCCAGGAACGCGAAGCCGTTAAGGACTTCAAGGTTCCGACCTCGGATGCCGAAGCACAGTCCCGCCGTGGTGAAAAGAACGCGCCGCAGATCAACATTCAGAACATCACCAATATTCAAGGTGAGCGTATCAACCAACGCCCTGAATATGACCGCCCGGATGGTGTCCGTGAATGGCAGCCCCGTGACATGCCGCGCGGTGGTCCCCGCGACATGGGCGACCGGGTCTTCCTGCAATTCGGCGACCGTGTCGTCGTTCGTGGAGACGACAATGATCGGTTCGTCCGTGACGGTGCCAAGCCGTATTACGAACGTCTGCCGGATGATCGTTACCGCGAAACCGTTGAACGCCCCGATGGCACGCAGGTCGTGACTGTTCGGAACCGCTATGGCGATGTCATCCAGCGTTCGCGAATCGACAGTCGTGGCCACGAGTATGTGCTGTTCTACGCACCGGAACTGGTCGATCAGCCAGACCGTGAATATGTCTATCGCGACCCGGGCCTTGATCTGCCGCCGATGCGTCTGCGCATCCCGGTTGATGATTACATCATCGACACCTCCAGCGAGCCAGACCGCGATTACTATCGCTTCCTGGAACAGCCACCGGTGGAGCCAGTCGAGCGTGTCTACACCATGGACGAAGTTCGCTACTCCGCTCGTATTCGCGACAAGGTCCGCCGTATCGACCTCGACACGATTACGTTTGCGACCGGCAGTGCCGAAATTCCGATGAGCCAGGCACAGTCATTGCGCAAGGTGGCTGACGCCATCAACAGGGTGTTGAAGAACAATCCTGCGGAGACCTTCCTCATCGAAGGCCACACCGATGCCGTCGGCAACGATGAAAGCAACCTCGTTCTGTCTGACGAGCGCGCTGCATCCGTCGCTAACGTGATGACTGATGTCTATGGTATTCCGCCGGAAAACCTGACGACCCAAGGATACGGCGAGCGTTTCCTCAAAGTTCAGACGCTGGGCCCTTCGCAGGAAAATCGCCGCGTTACGATCCGTCGTATCACGTCGCTCGTGAAGCCTGTTGCGCAGAACTAAACTGACCGCTTAAACACGAAAAAGCCCGGAACCGTGAGGTTTCCGGGCTTTTCTTATGGTGTTGGCGACTTAGCCCAGCGCGACCGCGATCTCTGCAGCCAAGCGCGCATTGTTGCGCACCAGCGCAATATTCGTCTCAAGGCTTCGGCCTTCGGTAATCTCGAATATCTTGGACAGAAGATAGGGCGTTACCTGCTTGCCGCTGATCTCGTCTTCTTCGGCATGAGACAGTGCACGCTGAATGTAGATTTCCATTTCCTCGCTGGAAATTTCGTCTTCCTCCGGCACAGGGTTGGCAATCAGCATCCCGCCTTCAAGGCCAAGCTGTTCGCGGGTCGTCTGGAAGTTTGCGATCGCAGCGGGGCTGTTGAGAGAAAGCGGGCTTTTCAGACCCGAAGCGCGCGACCAGAATGCGGGAAACTCCGTCGAGCCGAAGGTGACGACAGGCACGCCCTGTGTTTCCAGAACTTCCAGTGTCTTGGGCACATCGAGGATAGCTTTCGCGCCCGCGCAGACAACGATCACGCCCGTTCTGGCAAGCTCTGTCAAATCCGCAGAAATATCGAAGCTTTCCTCTGCCCCGCGATGCACACCACCGATACCGCCTGTCGCAAAGACCTTGATGTCGGCATAATCGGCAGCGATCATCGTGGCAGCAACGGTCGTTGCGCCGGTGCGACGTTCGGCGATCGCAAAAGCGATATCGGCGCGCGATACCTTCATCGCATCAGTGGTCTGCGCCAATGTTTCGAGTTCGTGCTTCTCCAACCCGATATGCAGCGTACCATGAAGAACCGCGATGGTCGCCGGAACGGCACCCTGATCACGGATGATCTGCTCGACAGCTTCAGCCATCTGGATGTTACCCGGATACGGCATGCCATGGGTAATGATGGTGGATTCCAGCGCAACAATCGGCGCGCCGCGCTGTTTTGCGGCGGCAACCTCCTGAGAATAGGCGATGGGCAGAGGCGCGGGCTTTGGTTTTGTCATTGTCTTATCCGAGTTTATTTAAACGATCTCTTCACAACATTTCGGCCGGTGGCACAAGGGCCAGCATGGCGTTCAATGTTTCACCTGTAAGTTCCGTCGCGGTAGCGTAGGGAGATTGCACGGTGATGGCGGCCGCAGCGGCTCCATGCCGCAAAGCCTCACCAATCGATTTGCCGTCTGCCATCGCAGCCAGATAACCTGACGCCATCGCATCACCAGCGCCCGTCACGTCCTGAACGTCTTCGATGAGCGGCGGGTGGAGAATGGCTGTTTCCTTCTCTGAGAACGCGACGACATGCCGGGCGCCGCTGGTAATGACGCCACCGCGCAGACCCAGTGCTCTGAGATGCGTCGGCCACTCTCTCACATGGTTCACCTCTGTGCCTGTCAGCGCGCGCGCCTCCGCTTCGTTCATGAACATCATGTGGACATCGGGCAGGGCAGCCTTCAGCCTCACGGCTTTGGCCGGGGATATGGCAATGGCCGCCAGCGTCTTTTCGCAAATACGTGCGGCAACGCCGATCGCGCGCAGCGTATCTTCCGGCAGGTTCGCGTCGCACAGAATCATGTCGCTCGCCATGATCGCTTCGCGCACGGCCCGCACACGCAGACGGCGCGGCGTGAACAACGTGTAGAGGTCCATGTCCGCTATGGCGATGACGAGATTTCCGTCGCGCTCCAGAATGGCCGTATAGCTCGGCGTGCTGCGGTCCAGAAATGTAAAAGGAGTATCCTCCACGCCAGCCTCGCGTGCGGCGGCAGCAACGGTTTCGCCATTGGAATCGCCTCCGCGCGGAGCGATGATCCTCACCCTGAAGCCGAGGTGCGAAAGATTACGTGCTGCGTTGAAACCACCGCCCCCTGCCTCTTCCATCCATGACCCGGGATTGCTGGCGCCTGCGACTGTTTCCGCCTCGATCATGCCTCGCCGGTCAATGTGCGCACCGCCCAGAACAAGTATTTTATTCACGTCAAACTTCCTCTCTGGATCGGTAGAAGGCATTCCGATTCGTGCATCTCTGCTGTTGAAAACCGTTCCGTATCAGCCATTTTTTCCAACGGATGAAAAGAAAAACAAAAGTAGAACAAAGGACTTATCCATATTTGTTTTCAATATGATGATAGCGGCTTGTGACATGAGAACAAATAAAGTACAAAACGGTCATCGAGAGCTTCATTGCCTGTGCGGCTTCAATAACCTAAAGGTGGTTTCCAGATGGCACAAAATTCTTTGCGTCTTGTAGAGGACAAAGCAGTGGATAAAAGCAAAGCACTGGAAGCGGCGCTTTCCCAGATCGAGCGTTCGTTCGGCAAGGGATCGATCATGAAGCTCGGTTCCAATGAAAGTATCGTCGAGGTCGAGACCGTTTCGACAGGGTCGCTCAGCTTGGATGTCGCACTTGGTATTGGCGGTCTGCCCAAGGGCCGTATCATTGAAATTTATGGACCGGAAAGCTCTGGTAAGACAACGCTTGCGTTGCAGACCATTGCGGAAGCACAGAAAAAAGGCGGCATTTGCGCCTTCGTGGATGCCGAGCATGCGCTTGATCCGGTTTATGCTCGCAAGCTCGGTGTCGACCTGCACAACCTTTTGATTTCTCAGCCTGATACGGGTGAACAGGCGCTCGAGATCACCGACACGCTTGTTCGTTCCGGTGCTGTGGATGTTCTCGTCATCGACTCCGTTGCGGCCTTGACGCCGCGTGCGGAAATCGAAGGCGAAATGGGCGACAGCCTTCCGGGTCTTCAGGCTCGTTTGATGAGCCAGGCGCTGCGCAAGCTGACGGCTTCGATTTCCAAATCGAAGACCATGGTCATCTTCATCAACCAGATCCGCATGAAAATCGGCATCTCCTACGGTTCGCCGGAAGTGACGACAGGCGGCAACGCTCTGAAGTTTTACGCATCTGTTCGTCTCGACATCCGCCGCGTCGGTGCTGTCAAGGACCGCGAAGAAGTTGTCGGTAACCAGACACGCGTCAAGGTCGTCAAGAACAAGATGGCGCCTCCTTTCAAGCAGGTCGAATTCGACATCATGTATGGCGAAGGCGTTTCCAAGACCGGTGAGCTTGTGGACCTCGGTGTGAAAGCCGGCCTGGTTGAAAAGGCAGGTGCATGGTTCTCCTATAAGAGCCAGCGTCTGGGGCAGGGACGTGAAAACGCAAAGACGTTCCTCAAGGAAAATCCAGCCGTGGCGGAAGAGATCGAATTGGCACTGCGCCAGAACGCCGGGCTGATTGCAGAAAAGTTCCTTCAGAACGGTGGACCTGAGGCTGACGCCGATGGCGTTGATCCCGACGCATGATCGGGCTTTGCCGGACGTGACGTCAGGCAATATTTGAGCGTTTGAAGATTCAAAGGTCGTGCGATTGTGTCGCGCGGCCTTTATTTGTGTTGTAACCCTGTCCTCTCTGGCTGGACAGTCGGGGTGGTGAGCGATAAAAGCCAGTGTTTTTTATGCTATGGCCGCGTGATCGCGTGGAAATGAAGGACTTCTTATGAGCGGTGTAAACGAGATCCGGTCGACCTTCCTCGACTACTTCAAGAAGAACGGTCACGAGATCGTGCCTTCCAGCCCTCTGGTGCCGCGCAATGATCCGACATTGATGTTCACCAATGCGGGTATGGTGCAGTTCAAGAACGTTTTCACCGGTCTTGAAAGCCGCCCTTACTCAACGGCCGCATCCTCGCAAAAATGCGTTCGCGCCGGTGGCAAGCATAACGACTTGGATAATGTCGGCTATACCGCACGGCACCACACCTTCTTTGAAATGCTCGGCAATTTTTCCTTTGGAGATTACTTCAAGGAAGAGGCGATCACTCACGCATGGAACCTGATCACCAAGGAATTCGGCATCGACAAGAACCGGCTGCTGGTGACGGTCTATCACACCGACGACGAAGCCTTTAACCTGTGGAAGAAGATCGCAGGCTTCTCCGATGACCGTATCATCCGCATTCCGACCAGCGACAATTTCTGGGCAATGGGCGATACCGGCCCATGCGGTCCCTGCTCGGAAATCTTCTATGACCACGGCGATCACATCTGGGGCGGCCCTCCCGGCTCTGCCGACGAAGACGGTGACCGGTTTATCGAAATCTGGAACCTCGTCTTCATGCAGTATGAGCAGGTCACGAAGGATCAGCGCATCGATCTGCCGCGCCCGTCCATCGATACCGGCATGGGTCTCGAGCGTATTTCAGCGCTGCTTCAGGGCAAGCACGACAACTACGATACCGATCTGTTCCGCGCATTGATTGCTGCCTCCGTCGAGGCAACCGGCGTTCCGGCAGAAGGTGAAAACCGCGCAAGCCATCGCATCATTGCTGACCATCTGCGCTCTTCGGCCTTTCTGATCGCCGATGGTGTTCTGCCGTCCAATGAAGGCCGCGGCTACGTTCTGCGCCGCATCATGCGCCGCGCCATGCGTCATGCCGAATTGCTTGGTTCGCGCGAGCCTCTGATTTGGAAGCTGTTGCCAGCGCTCGTGCAGCAGATGGGCCGCGCCTATCCTGAACTCGTGCGTGCCGAAGCACTGATTTCCGAGACGTTGAAGCTTGAGGAAACCCGCTTCCGCAAGACGCTCGCCCGCGGTCTGACCCTGCTGTCGGATGCGACATCCACGCTCCACAAGGGCGATATGCTGGATGGTGAAACGGCGTTCAAGCTTCACGACACCTACGGCTTCCCGCTCGATCTGACGCAGGATGCTCTTCGCGCCCGTGAGATCGGCGTGGATGTGGCTGGCTTCACCGACGCGATGGAGCGCCAGAAGGCCGAGGCCCGCTCGCACTGGACCGGCTCCGGTGACAAGGCGACAGAAACCGTATGGTTCGAGCTCAAGGAAAAGCACGGCGCGACCGAATTTCTCGGTTACGATACCGAGACGGCGGAAGCGGTTGTTCAGGCGATCGTCAAGGATGGTAAATCGGTGGACAGTGCCACTGACGGTGAAAACGTACAGATCGTCGTCAACCAGACGCCGTTTTACGGTGAGTCCGGTGGCCAGGTGGGCGATACCGGTATCATCGCTTCCGACGACGGCAGCTTTACGGTGTCTGACACCCATAAGAAGGGCGAGGGCCTCTTCGTGCATATCGGCACTGTGGCCAAGGGTGGCATCAGGGTTGGTGATGAAGTTCAGTTGACCGTTGATCATGATCGGCGCTCACGCCTGCGCGCCAATCATTCGGCCACCCATCTGCTGCATGAAGCGCTGCGCGAAGTTCTCGGCACCCATGTGGCCCAGAAGGGTTCGCTGGTTGCTCCCGAGCGTCTGCGCTTCGACGTCTCTCACCCCAAGCCCATGTCGGCGGAAGAGTTGAAGATCGTCGAGGACATGGCAAACGAAATCATCTTGCAGAACTCGCCCGTCGTCACGCGCCTGATGAGCGTCGATGATGCCATCGCTGAAGGTGCCATGGCGCTGTTTGGTGAAAAGTATGGCGATGAAGTTCGCGTTGTATCGATGGGCACGGGCATTCATGGTGCCAAGGCCAACCGTCCTTACTCGGTCGAGCTTTGCGGCGGCACCCATGTCGCGGCAACGGGCCAGATCGGTCTCGTACGTGTTCTCGGCGATAGCGCTGTGAGTGCAGGCGTGCGCCGTATCGAGGCAGTCACCGGCGCGGGCGCTCTGGCCTACCTTGCCGAGCAGGATGAGCGCGTAAAAGCGCTGGCAGCATCGCTGAAGGTTCAGCCAGCGGAAGTCTTGAGCCGCGTTGAAAGCCTGATGGATGAACGCAAGAAGATGGAGCGTGAACTCGCCGACGCCCGTCGCAAGCTGGCCATGGGCGGCGCCTCGTCTGAGGGTTCTGCTGGCGACGTCAAGGAGATCGGCGGCGTGAAGTTCCTTGCCAAGTCTCTGTCCGGCATCGACGCCAAAGACCTCAAGAGCCTTGCGGATGATGCCAAGACCAGCCTCGGTTCCGGCGTCGTATTGCTGATTGCCGTATCCGAAGACGGTAAGGCGAGCGCCGTGGCCGGCGTAACGGAAGACCTGACGGCGCGTTTCAGTGCGGTTGATCTGGTCCGGACCGCATCTGCGGCTCTCGGCGGCAAAGGCGGCGGCGGTCGCCCGGACATGGCGCAGGCCGGTGGCCCTGACGGTGACAAGGCCGATGCGGCGATTGAAGCCGTTGCGGTGGCTTTGGCCGGCTGAGCGAACTGAGGGTAGGCGTCTTCCGTTTGGGAGACGTAGTCCTTCATCCTCGGCCTTGTGCCGAGGATCTAATGAACCACGAGTAAAATGTGGTTAGACCCTCGGGACAAGCCCGAGGGTGAAGATGGATAGTCATACTTCGGTCATAGCCAAACTATTGCATGCCGCCCGATCATGACGGATCAACCCGCCGCCTGCTGTGCCTTCACCGCGTCGTCATCCATCTGCGCGGCGCGTTTATAGGCGGGACGATCCTGGACATCGGCAAGATAATCCACAAAGCGCTGGCGCTTTTCGATCGAGCCGAAACGCAAGCCCCACGTGATTTGTGAGCCGATATAGACGTCAGCGGCGGTGAAACGATCTCCGGCTATGTAGCGGTTCGCGTTAAGTGCGTACTCCAACGTGTCCATGACATCGGAGTAGGCGCCGCAGCCTGCCATGCGCTGCTTGTCCGGACCGATTTCAAAGCCCATGGCTTTCGTGGTCACGGCCATTTCCAGCGGACCCGCGGCATAGAAAAACCAGCGATAATAGGTGCCCCGATCTGTCGCTGGCGGAGCCAGATTGGCTTGCGGGAATGCATCCGCCAGATAGGCGCAGATGGCTGCGCATTCCGTCACCACTGTGTCGCCGTGTTTGATGGCGGGTACTTTACCCATCGGGTTGATAGCCTTGTAGGCTTGCGACTTCATGCCACCGTTGTCGTAGCCAAGATATTGCGTCTCGTAGGTCGCGCCTACTTCTTCCAGCATCCAGCGCGCTATGCGGCCACGCGACATAGGATTGGTATAGAATGTCAGTTCGGTCATGATGTCATCTCCCTCTCATTTTCTGGTTTCAGAAATTGCATCGCGTCCACGACGTAATCAAGACAGAAGCCATTCGGCCAAAAGAAAACCCGGCGCAAAGGCCGGGTTCTCGTTACAGTCTATGAAGCGTGCCAATCAGGCAGCCATTGCCTTCTTGAGGTTTTCATCGATCTTGTCGAGGAAGGCCGTTGTGGAGAGCCAAGGCTGATCGGGGCCGATGAGGAGCGCCAGATCCTTGGTCATGTAACCGGCTTCGACGGTGTCGACGCAGACGGTTTCCAGTGTGGAAGCGAAGCGTGCCAGTTCCGCATTGTCGTCCAGCTTGGCGCGGTGGGCAAGGCCACGGCTCCAGGCGAAGATCGACGCGATGGAGTTGGTCGAGGTTTCCTGGCCCTTCTGGTGCTGACGGTAGTGGCGCGTGACCGTGCCGTGTGCGGCTTCTGCTTCAACCGTCCGACCATCTGGCGACAATAGAACGGAGGTCATCAGGCCAAGCGAGCCAAAGCCCTGCGCAACCGTATCAGACTGCACGTCGCCGTCGTAGTTCTTGCACGCCCAGACGTAACCGCCGGACCACTTCAGAGCGGACGCAACCATGTCGTCGATCAGGCGGTGTTCGTAGGTGATGCCGACTTCGTCGAACTTCGCCTTGAATTCGGCCTGATAGATTTCTTCGAAGATATCCTTGAAGCGACCATCGTAAGCCTTGAGGATGGTGTTCTTGGTGGACAGGTACACTGGCCACTTGCGCATCAGGCCATAGTTCATGGATGCGCGTGCGAATTCGCGGATCGACTCATCCAGGTTGTACATTGCCATGGCAACGCCAGCGCCGGGTGCGTCGAACACGTCCTTCTCGATAACCTGACCGTCTTCACCAACGAACTTGATGGACAGCTTGCCCTTGCCTGGGAACTTGAAATCAGTTGCCTTGTACTGGTCACCGAAAGCATGACGACCGACAACGATTGGCTTTGTCCAGCCTGGAACGAGGCGTGGCACGTTTTTGCAGATGATTGGCTCACGGAAAATCACGCCGCCGAGAATGTTGCGGATCGTGCCGTTCGGGCTCTTCCACATCTGCTTGAGGTTGAATTCCTTGACGCGATCTTCGTCTGGCGTGATCGTCGCGCATTTGATGCCAACACCGTGCTTTTTGATGGCGTGTGCCGCATCGACGGTTACCTGGTCGCCAGTAGCATCGCGGTTTTCAACCGAAAGATCGTAATATTCGATATCGAGATCGAGGTATGGCAGGATCAGCTTGTCCTTGATGAGCTGCCAGATGATACGGGTCATTTCGTCGCCGTCGAGATCGACGACCGGATTGGCTACCTTGATCTTTGTCATGAATTCCTCACCTTCGAGAACGATTGCGCCGGGAGGGCGCGATATGCAAAAAATATCCCGTGGCGCTATAGCATCGTGAGGGCACAAGGCAAAGCCATGCATACGCTTTTTTGGACTTTCTAAAACAACCAGAAGCGCATTGCTAAAACGCAACGGCGAATTAAAGTCCACGAATCGCTTCAATCGATAAGCTCTGCTTCAGGACATTATTATGCGGAAAATTCTGCTCGCCACGACCGCTGCCCTTGTTTTCTCCTGCAACGCCTTTGCAGCCGACCCCACGGAACCGGTCAAGAAGGTGATGGATATCACCGTCAAAAACTGGTCGGGAGAAGCGGATGACTGGAAATACATTTTTGATGAGGATCTGCTGACAACATTGTTCAGCAAAAAATTCGTATCTCAGTATAGTGAAGCGTCCAAAAAACCGGCCTCTGATGTCGAAAACACCGATAAGGGCGATCCCTTCGGTTATGACGTCGTCACCAATTCGCAAGATGGTTGCCCGTTGCAGGACGTTGCGATTTCGCCCGCACCAGCCAAAGATGGCGTGACGGACGTCACCGTGAAGTTCAAATTGTGGGCCTGCATGGACGAGGCAGAGATGAAGGCGACGGTCGATCAGGTGAATTTCGACGTTATCGAAGAAGACGGCAAGCCTGTCATCAACGACATTCACCGTGTAGGAGACGAGGGCAGGGATTCGCTGCTTCAGGAAATGGCAAACATCATCAAGGGCGAATAATGTAGCTATCCGCCACGCGTGCCTTTGATTTGTCCCGAAATCTATGCCAGTGAAGCCTAAAAATCGGAAGGCGAATATGGCAGGCACGAATAGCGAGCTTCAGCTTTTGGCAGAAGGCCCGGCGATCATTCTGGTCGAACCTCAACTGGGCGAAAACATCGGCATGGTGGCGCGCGCCATGGCCAATTTCGGGCTTGCCGAACTGCGGCTGGTCAACCCCAGAGATGGCTGGCCGAGTGAGAAAGCCCGCTCCGCCGCATCGAAAGCCGATCACGTCATCGACCGTACACGTGTTTTCGACACCATCGAGGAAGCAACTGCGGACTTGCAGTTCACCTACGCCACCACGGCGCGGGAACGCTACGGTTTCAAGCCCGTGCGTGCGCCTGTGGTGGCTGCAGAAACCCTGCGCACGAAATTCAAATCCGGTGAGAAAACCGGCATCCTGTTTGGGCGCGAACGCTGGGGCTTGACCAATGAAGAGGTCGCACTGGCTGACGAGATCGTCACATTCCCCGTCAATCCTGCGTTTGCCTCGCTCAACATCGCGCAAGCCGTGCTGCTGATGTCCTATGAATGGATGAAATCAGGCATGGAGGATTTGAGCGAAACCTTGTTTGAGCCATTGGAGCAGCAACAGGCGACGAAAGAGCAGCTTTACGGGCTTTTCGAGCAGTTGGAAGAAGCGCTGGATGCGCGTGGCTATTTTCGCCCCGAGGGCAAGAAGCAGCGCATGATCGAAAATCTGCGCGCGGTGCTGTCGCGTCGGGCGTTGACGTCGCAGGAGATCAGCGTGTTGCGCGGCGTCTTCGGCACATTCGATAAGTATGGTCGTCAGACGCCGCGTGGCAGCAATGGTCCATACGCCGAGGGGAGCACCAAGGAAGATGACGGCAACGACGCATGATATCATACAGTCGACGGTCAAGCCGGTGCTCGTTCTCGATAGCGGCATCGGTGGCCTGACTGTTCTGCGTGAGGCGAGGGTGCTGATGCCCGAGCGCAGCTTTATTTATGTGGCCGATGATGCCGGTTTTCCCTATGGCGGATGGGAAGAAATTGCGCTGACCGAGCGACTTCTTGCGCTGTTCAGGCGGTTGATCGATACCCACGATCCTGAGGTCTGTATCGTCGCTTGCAACACGGCTTTTACACTGGCGGGTGCCGCGCTTCGGGCAGAGTTTCCAAATATGACATTCATTGGCACCGTACCTGCCATCAAGCCCGCCGCAGAACGCACCCGTTCTGGTCTCGTCTCGGTGCTGGCAACACCTGGCACCGTCAAGCGTGCCTACACGCGCGATCTGATCCAGTCCTTCGCGTCGCAATGCCATGTGCGGTTGGTCGGGTCTGAAAATCTTGCCCGCATGGCCGAGGCATGGATTAGGGGCGAAGCGGTTTCTGATGAAGCCGTACTGGCGGAAATATCGCCGTGCTTTGTCGAGGCCGATGGCAAACGCACGGATATCATCGTGCTGGCCTGCACGCATTATCCGTTCTTGGCCAATGTCTTCCGCAGGCTTGCGCCGTGGCCCGTCGATTGGCTGGACCCCGCAGAAGCCATTGCCCGGCAGGCGCGACGGAAAGTCGAGCTGATCCCCGGCGCGGAGCATCCCGAAAGTTTCGATTTTGCTATCTTTACATCCGGGCAACCGGATTTCACGACCCGAAGGCTGATGCAGGGATTTGGTCTGAAAATCGCGATGTAAGAATCGCTCCTGAAAAAAACTGTTGCGTTTTTGCATCAAGTCTTGTTCTTGGCTGCAATTCGAGATTGAAGCTATTGAAATCGAATCGAAGCGGTGTCATAAAAATCAGGCCCGCAACTCAAACTCAGGAGGCGTATAAATGAATACATATACTTATCATCGCCTCTCTGGCGTGGCCCGACTTATGGCTCCGGTAATGACCGGATATATTATGCCATGTGTTCGACGCGGAATTGCTGTCTAAGCATTTCTCCAGCCTTTACAGGCATTTCAACTTAAATCTATACGTGCCGGTCATTTTGTCGTTGTCGTAGCGTCGTGCTGCGTCCGCCGTACCTGCACGTCTTTTCTCATCACGAAAGGACCTGGTCGCTTGATCGCGCCGGGGCGGACTTCCTATGTCTAAAGAGCAATCTTTACGTGTACATAATGTTTCTGAAGCAGTTGATGAACTGTTCAGCCAATTCGGTACATGGACCACAGTCAAGGCGATGCTATTCGTCGTATGGCGACGTCAGCAAACACGGACGCATGTGTCACATCTGTCAGACCATATGCGGCGCGATGTCGGTCTGCCAGTCAATAAATCGTCGTCACACAAGCCGTTGATACCCCCCTGGTATCCCCGGTTTTGATAGCAAGACCTCTCCGCCGAATGCTGGCGGGGAGGCTTGTTGAGCGATGTGCGTCAAGTATCGAGGGTGCTATGCCAATTTCTATCAAAAAACTGTCGGGTGCCGATGCAGCAGACTATCGCGACCTGCGTCTGGATGGCCTGTCTAAAAATCCTGAGGCCTTTGGTGCCTCTTTCGAGGACGAATCGCCATTATCTGTCGATGATTTCGCGCAGCGCCTTGAAGGAGGCGCTGTCTTTGGCGCGCGCCTAGACGGAGAGACTGCGCTGGTCGGTGCTGTGGGATTACGTATTCCCGTTGCCTCAAAGACAAAACACAAAGGTGCGATTTGGGGCATGTATGTGCGGTCAGATATGCGCGGCAAAGGTATCGGTGCTGCATTGATCCGACACGTGCTGGACTACGCCAAGCCGCTGGTTGAAGAGGTCACCATTATCGTCGGCGCGTCGAATATTGCCGCCCACAAACTGTATATCAAGATGGGGTTCGAGCAGTATGGGTTTGAACGGCGGGCATTGAAAGTAGGGCAAACCTACTACGATGAGGTGCTGATGTCGGTCGTTCTCAATCCGCCCACCGAGCAGTGATGGCATAAGGTTGATCTCATCGATTGACATGCTTGGCTATCTGGGTTTCAAGCAGAATTGCGTGCCGGTGAGCGGTGAGGGCGCGCAAGAAGCGACAACCGGCAAGGAACATCCACTTAAAATCTTCCTGCATACCTATATCGTCACGGCTCTGAACCCGAAGAGCATCATTTTCTTCGTGGCCTTTCTGCCGCAGTTTCTGACGCCATCGCTGCCGTTCTGGCCGCAGGTGATGATCTTTGAAGTCACGTTTCTTGTGCTTGCCACCTGCAATGCGGCTCTTTATGGAGTGCTGGCAAGTGCGGCCCGCAATTCCATTCGAAAGCCCAAAGTACAGCGCATCGTCAACCGTACAGGCGGAAGCCTGCTGATCGGGGCTGGACTGTTGACCATGGGTTGGAAGCGCGCCGCCGGTTAAGAATGCCGCGATCTCATGCGGCACCCGATAGGATAAAAACAAAATGGCAGTGCCGCATATCTTTCTCGCCCTTATCACCGTGTTTTTGTGGGGCTTCAACTTCGTTGTCATCAAGATCGGCGTCATGGATATGCCGCCTTTGTTTTTAACGGCGTTGCGATACTTCTTTGCTGCCGTGCCGCTCGTCTTCTTCATTTCGCGTCCGAAAGTGCCGTGGAAGCATATGGTCGTCTACGGCATGGTGATGGGCTGCGCGCAGTTCGGGCTTCTTTACATGGCGATAAAATGGGGGCTGCCCGCAGGGTTGGCGTCGCTGGTCATCCAGTCGCAAGCGTTCTTTACCATGGCGCTGGCCGTGGCGCTGCTGAGTGAGATCTCGTTGAAATCCCATATTGCGGGTGCAGCCGTGGCGTTAGGCGGTTTGGCCGTAATCGGTCTTGAGCGTCTTGATATGGATGCCATGGTGCCGCTGTTGATGTGTGTGGGCGCCGCTTTTAGCTGGGCGATTGGCAATATCGTCAACCGCAAGGTTGGCAGGGTCAATGCCGTATCTTTCGTTGCCTGGACAAGCCTTGTGCCGGTGCTGCCGCTCATAGCGCTCTCTCTGGTACTGGAAGGCCCGCAGGCCATTTCGACAGGGGTAGCGTCTGCAAACATTACGACGGTGTTGGTGGTGATCTACATGGCCTACGGCGCAACTATTGTCGGTGCGGGCATCTGGAGCTTCCTGCTGCTGAGATATCCGGCAGGCACGGTTGCGCCGTTTTCTCTGCTGGTGCCGATCGTCGGATTTGTGGGTGCCTACTTCGCCTTTGCCGAGGAAATCACGCAGCTGGAAATCATCGGCAGTGCCTTGGTGGTTGCGGGTCTCGCACTCAATGTCTTCGGACGCCGTTTGTCGTGGGCCCGCGTCGCGTCCTGACAAAGGACGATATTCCCTGTGCATTGTTGCGATAGGCAGGGGTATTCGGTTAAAACTTTGGTAAAGAGATTGTTCGCGCGGCGTGAGCCAGTGCATTATCCATTCGCAGTCGCAGGGAAATTCACAGTGCAGGTCGGTATCGACATGGGAACCCTATCGGGCGGGCAGGCGGCCAAGCTCGATATCGAGGAATTGCTGGCCACGCGTTTGCTGGTGCAAGGCAATTCCGGTTCTGGCAAATCGCATCTGCTGCGCCGTCTTCTGGAGCAGTCTGCGCCGTGGGTGCAGCAGGTCATCATCGATCCCGAAGGCGATTTCGTTACGCTTGCTGATAAGTTCGGCCATGTTGTTGTCGATGGCGAGCGCACCGAAGGCGAGCTTGCGGGCATTGCCAACCGGATCAGGCAGCACCGTGTATCCTGCGTGCTGACGCTGGAAGGTCTCGATATCGAGCAGCAAATGCGCGCCGCCGCTGCTTTCCTCAACGGCCTGTTCGATGCCGACCGTGATTTCTGGTATCCGGTTCTGGTCGTCGTGGATGAAGCGCAGATGTTTGCGCCATCGGTCGCTGGCGAGGTGACCGAAGATGCGCGCAAGATGTCGCTGGGTGCCATGACGAACCTCATGTGCCGTGGCCGTAAGCGCGGTCTGGCTGGCGTCATCGCCACGCAGCGTCTTGCAAAACTTGCCAAGAACGTAGCGGCTGAAGCCTCCAACTTCCTCATGGGCCGCACCTTTCTCGACATCGATATGGCGCGCGCCGCTGATCTGCTCGGAATGGATCGTCGCCAGGCGGAAATGTTCCGCGACTTGCAGCGCGGCAATTTCGTCGCGCTTGGCCCGGCACTGTCGCGCCGTCCGCTGCCCATCGTCATTGGCAACGTCGAAACCTCGGCGAGGTCCTCTTCACCGAAACTGATGCCATTGCCGGACTCGCCACAGGATGTCGAAGACCTGATCTTCACACCGGACCCGGAAGAGTTCACGCGTGGCCCTGTTCGCCGCACGCCACCGGCGCCGCGCCCGACGACCGATATTCTGGCAGAGCTTTCCCGTTCCACACCAGCCATTGGCGGGCCGGAGCCGCAAACACAGCCGCAGCGAAGCAGCCAGCCGGAACTTTCGCCGGAGGAGCGGACGGAAAAGATCTCGGCGGTGCTGACCGAAATCATGGACGATCCGCAATCGGCTTATCGAACCGATGCGGTGCTCTATCAGGAGTTTCTAGTCCGCGCCCGCATGCGTCGCATTCCTGGCACGCCGATGACTCTCTCCGAGTTTCGTCGTCAGGTGGCCATCACACGCTCCGGTGTGGATGCGACTATGGCGGCAAGTGAAGACTGGCAGAAGGCGCTGGAGCTTTCAAAGAACGTCTCCGATGATTTGCAGGGTGTATTCCTGCTTCTGGTCAAGGCGGCGCTGGCGCAAGAACCATGTCCGTCCGACGCGCGCATCGCCCGCGCCTATGGCACCCATTCCGCGCGGCGCGCGCGCATGCTGCTCGGCTATTTCGAGGAGAAGGAACTGGTGGTCGTCCACGCCGATTTCTCCGGAAAGCGTATCGTTGCCTTCCCCGACCTCGACGCAAAAACCGCACCCGGCGATGCGGATGCGGCTGAAGAAATTGCGAAGTTCGCGGCCGAGTAACGGATGAAGGCGGCTTTCGCCGCCTCCACCTAGAATTTACTCAATAGACTTCTTTTCATGACGGGTCGCTATGAGCGAGCCGACAACGCCTGTCACGAGGATTGCCACCGTCACGCCCAGCGAAACCGCTGGCGGAATTTTGGCAATGCCCAGCATGTCGGCCAGGAAGATTTTCGAGCCGACGAACACCAGAACCGCAGCCAGTGCATATTTCAGGTATGCGAAGCGGTGGATGAGGGCAGCCAGCGCGAAGTACAAAGCGCGAAGACCAAGGATCGCGAAGATGTTCGACGTGTAGACGATGAACGGGTCCGTGGTGATTGCGAAGATCGCCGGGATCGAGTCGACCGCGAAGATAAGGTCAGCGATTTCGACCATGATCAGCGCAAGGAACAGAGGCGTCACGAAGGTCTTCAGCCTGCCGGTCTTTGCATCCACTTCCTTGACGATGAATTTTTCGCCATGGAGAGCATTGGTCACCGGCAGGTGACGACGTAGGAACTTCAATATCTTGTTGTTGCCGATGTCGTTTTCATCATGATCCGACGAGAACAGCATCTTGAGACCGGTGAAAACCAGAAATGCTGCGAAGATGTAGAGAACCCAGTGGAAATTCTCGACGATGGCAGCACCGGCGGCAATCATGATACCGCGCAGAACGATTACGCCGAGGATACCCCAGAGCAGCACGCGGTGCTGGTATTGGCGGGGAATGGCGAAGTAGGAAAAGATCATGGCAATGATGAAGATGTTATCCATCGCCAGGCTTTTTTCGACCACGAAGCCGGTGATGTATTCCATCGCCGATTGCTGGCCTGACTGGTACCAGATCCAGCCACCGAAGGCCAAACCGATACCGATATAGAATGTGGACATCAGCATGCTTTCGCGGATGCCGATTTCCTTTGAGTTCTTATGCAATACGCCCAGATCGAGCGCCAGCAAACCCAATACGAGAGAAATAAAGACGGCCCACATCCATGCGGGCGTGCCGAGAAAATCTGTGAGAAGAAAGTCCATCAGTCAACCTTTGGCCGGACGAGGTTGGCTTTTCGGATGGGGAACGTGTGATAGATATAAACGTGGCCCCAACCTTAAGAAACTCGACATCGCGTATTGTCCGGTAATACGCCAGAGGGGCCCGAGTTCTGATCACGGACGAGAAATAATGTGGCGAAACCCTGTTTCAAGAGCAGCGTCAAACTTTTTTCTCGTTGACATCTTTATGAAGGAACCATAGAAGCCGCTCAAGACCGGGCAGCAATGCTCGGTGTATTTGGTTGGTTGCCCTGTGGTTCTTGAACGACGTTCGGCAATCGACACCACCGACATGTCCCGTGGCTTCTCCGTACGCAAATGTGAGAAACCTGTCAGAGGTCCTAAAACGGGACCTCAGAGGAGGGCGTGTTTCCTTGATCCGGTTTGGCAACAAACCGGTGTAACATTCTGAAAGGAAATACGATGAGCAAGCGCGAATCGTCTAAGTATAAAATTGACCGCCGCATGGGCGAAAATATCTGGGGTCGTCCTAAGTCCCCAGTAAACCGTCGCGAATATGGCCCAGGCCAGCACGGTCAGCGCCGCAAGGGCAAGATGAGCGACTTCGGCACGCAGCTGCGCGCCAAGCAGAAGCTCAAGGGCTACTACGGTGAAGTCCGTGAAAAGCAGTTCCGTGCAACCTACGACGAAGCAAACCGTCGCAAGGGTGATACATCCGAGAACCTGATCGGTCTGCTCGAGTCCCGTCTGGACGCGATCGTGTACCGCGCAAAGTTCGTTCCGACCGTTTTCGCTGCTCGTCAGTTCGTAAACCATGGCCACGTCACGGTTAACGGCGTTCGCGTCAACATCGGTTCTTACCGTTGCAAGCCAGGCGACGTTATCGAAGTTCGTCAGAAGTCCAAGCAGCTCGTAACCGTTCTGGAAGCCGTTGCTCTCGCAGAGCGTGACGTTCCTGACTACGTCGAAGTTGACCACAACAAGATGGTCGCAACCTTCGTTCGCGTTCCCGCTCTTGCTGACGTGCCTTACGCCGTCGTTATGGAACCACACCTCGTGGTCGAATTCTACTCGCGTTAATCTGCCTGTAGCATCCATTGAAAAAGCCGCCTTTCGGGGCGGCTTTTTTGTTGCGGTATATCTAGCGTTTTCAGGCCGCAGCGACACGCTTGGCGATCAGCCTTTCAATCAGCGCCGCGTCCAACTCATCGTAGCTATCTATCACCACGTTAGGTCCAAGCTCAGCCATTGGTACATCCGTATAACCGAAGGTGACACCAACAGAGGGAATGTTGGCGTTCTTGGCGGATGCGATGTCATTGAAGCTGTCACCCACCATCACGCTTTTGGCAACATCGCCGCCCGCCTTTTCGATCGTACCTGTGATGTGCCGCGCATCCGGTTTGCGCCACTCGAAGGTATCGCCACAGGTGGTCGCGGCGAAATAGTGGCTGAGGCCGAGTTTTTCCAGCAGCGGAATTGCAAGAGCCGTCGTCTTGTTGGTGCAGACTGCCAAGGTGAAACCGGCAGCCGCCAGTCTGTCGAGTGCTGAAACGATGCCGGGGTAGGGCACGCTCTGTCCGGGCATCTGTTCTAGGTAGTGGGCAAGGAAGCGCTCGTAAAGCGGTTCCAGATCGGCATCGGAAAGCTCTTTGTTGCGCAAGGCGAAAGCTCTCTTGATCATGACGCGCGCGCCATGGCCAACCAGATGCTTCAGGTCCCCATAGGTCGTCGGGGCAAGGTCGGCGGCGGCAATGGCGTAATTCAGGCTGTCGATAAGGTCGTGGGCTGTGTCGATCAAGGTGCCGTCGAGATCGAATATGACGAGGGGAGATGTCAAGGAATGCCTCATGATGGAAATGACTATGTCCGCCAACGCTAAGCAAAGGCGCGGGCTTTTGCAACGAAACCTTTGGACGGTTGCTTGTCGCTATTCGAAAGGGCTTCCGTTTGCTATTCGACCCGTGTAAACAGCACGCCAGCACGGGGTCCGACAGCAGGATCGACGTGCTTATAGAGTTAGCGCACCGGAGTCTGCAGCCGAATGGATGCCCGCCAAATGAAGATCAAGGCCGCAGAAGCGGCGTTGTCCTACGTCGAAGACGGAATGCGTCTCGGTATTGGTACGGGTTCCACCGCAGAGGAATTCGTCAGACTTCTGGCGGAAAAAGTATCGTCCGGTCTTAAAGTTCAGGGTGTTCCCACATCAGAGCGCACCGCACGTCTGTGTGTTGAGTTGGGCGTTCCACTGAAGTCGCTGGACGAGTTGCCGGAACTGGATTTGACGATCGATGGTGCAGACGAGGTCGACCATGGCCTGCGTCTCATCAAGGGCGGCGGCGGTGCCTTGTTGCGCGAAAAGATCGTGGCGGCTGCGTCGTCTCGCGTCATTGTGATCGCGGATCAGACCAAGGTCGTCGAAACGCTCGGTGCCTTTCCCTTGCCGATCGAGATCAATATTTTCGGCCAGGTCGCAACCTGCATCGCAATTGAGAAACTGGCCGCAAAGCTTGGCCTTTCGGGCGATCTGAAGCTGCGTTCTCTGGAAGACGGTCCCTTCAAAACGGACGGTGGACACCTCATTTTCGACGCATCTTTTGGCCGTATTCCTGATGCAGAAGCACTGGCACGCGAGCTGAACACCATACCCGGTGTTGTCGAGCACGGACTTTTCATTAATCTGGCCTCGCTTGCCATTATCGCCGGGCCTGATGGCGCCCGCGTAATGCAGGCGAAAATATAACAGGAGCGAGAGATTTCATGATCAAACTTGCGGGACTAGGCAAAGCTGCCGCTGCTTCGATCCTCATTTCCGGTATCGTATTCGGCACTGCCGTTCGTGCGCAGGAAATTTCAGAAGAGCACATCAACGCTGCAAAGCAGGCAATCGGTGCGCTCGGCGTGACTGACCGCTTCGATGATATTCTGCCAGGACTTGCGGAGCGTTTGAAGGCCGAGCTCATTCAGGCTTCGCCAAACGTTCAGGATGCCATTACTGCAACCGTCGATACGAAGGCGCTTGAACTTGCGCCGCGCCGCGCCGACTTGGAACGTGAAGCTGCGCTGACCTATGCGCGGGCTTTCTCGCTCGAAGAGCTGAAGGCAATCTCTGCTTTCTATAGCAGCGAAGCAGGCAAGAAACTGCTGAAGGATGGTCCTATCGCGACCCGCGAATTGATGAAGGCTGCCGATATCTGGGCCGCTGGCATCAACCGCGATCTGAACACATCGAGCATGACCGAACTTCAGAAAGTTGCCGGTGCTGACCTTCAGCCGCTTCCAGCCAACAATTCCAACGTTGGTGGTGCGCCAGGTGCTTCAACAGCGGCACCTGCGGCCAAGCCGAAGCCTTGATCGCTTGAATTGAGTTCAGAAATTTCAAAGCCCGGATCACACTCCGGGCTTTTCATTTATGCGGTGCGGCACCTATATGAGTGCGACACCATCAGAGGCTGATCCATGACATCTTATGACTTCGATCTTTTCGTAATCGGCGGCGGTTCCGGCGGCGTGCGCAGCGCCCGTGTGGCTGCTTCGCTCGGCAAGCGCGTCGGTATTGCAGAGGAATACCGTTATGGCGGAACCTGCGTCATAAGAGGCTGTGTGCCCAAGAAGTTGTTTGTTTACGCCTCGCAATATCCCGAGCATTTTGAGGATGCTGCCGGTTATGGCTGGACGGTGGGCAAAAGCACCTTCGACTGGAAGAAACTGATTGTAGCCAAAGACAAGGAAATCGAGCGTCTGGAAGGCCTTTACCGCAAGGGTCTTGAGAATGCCAAGGCTGAGATTTTCGACAGCCGCGCTGAACTGGTGGATGCCCATACCGTCAAGCTTTTGAAAACTGGCCAGACTGTGACGGCAGAGCGCATCGTGATTGCCGTTGGCGGCACGCCGAACCCGCATGTATCCTTGCCCGGCTACGAACTGACGATTTCCTCCAACGAAGCGTTCCATCTGGAGGAACTGCCGAAGTCGATCCTGATTGCGGGTGGCGGCTATATCGCAGTGGAGTTCGCCAATATCTTCCACGGTCTCGGTGTCGAGACCACGCTGATTTATCGTGGCAAGGAAATCCTGTCGCGCTTTGACAGGGACATGCGCGAAGGTCTGCAAGAGGCCATGGTCGCCAAGGGTATTCGAATTATTCTGGAGGACGTTATCCACGAGGTGAGCAAGGATGGTGCCGATGGCTTCGTTGCGCGCACCAAGCAGGGTCATTCTCTCAATGTGGGTCTGGTCATGCTCGCACTGGGGCGCGATCCGAATACGCAGGGGCTTGGCCTCGAAAAGGCCGGTGTTGCCGTCAACGAAAAGGGCGCGATCATCGTGGATGATTATTCGCGCACCAATGTTCCCAACATCTTCGCATTGGGTGATGTCACCGACCGGGTACAGTTGACGCCAGTCGCCATCCATGAGGCGATGTGCTTCATCGAAACCGAATTCAAGAACAACCCGACGAAGCCCGATCACCACCTCATTGCGACGGCCGTTTTCTCCCAGCCGGAAATCGGCACGGTCGGTCTGTCCGAAGAAGAGGCTGCTGCCAAGTTCGAGGAAATCGAAGTCTACCGCGCGCAGTTCCGCCCCATGAAGGCGACGCTTTCCGGTCGCACGGAAAAGACGATCATGAAGCTCATCATCAATGCCACAGATCGCAAGGTGGTCGGTGCCCATATTCTCGGCCACGAGGCTGGTGAAATGGCGCAGCTTCTCGGAATTACGCTGAAGGCAGGCTGCACGAAGGACGATTTCGATGCTACCATGGCGGTACATCCCACGGCATCCGAGGAGTTGGTGACGATGTATTCGCCAAGCTACCGGATCAGGAACGGGGAAAAGCTATAACAGCCGATTGAGGTTGGTTTTTAGCGCCATCAAAAAGTGTCTCGTTGCGCTTCAAGAGCGCGGCGAGACGGTCCATCACGAGGCGCATTTCCGGCGCGTGGCGGTCATCGTCGTTCACCGTGAGCCAGAGCGGGTGCGAAAGCTCGTCAATCGTTTCCCCATCGCGTACGAGCCCTGGTGTCGCGTCTCCCAGGAAGGACGGAAGAACGCCGCGTCCAGAGCCGCTGGCAATCAACCTTGGCAGAAGTTCCGGTGCGTTCGTCCATGTGTGGATCATGGGTTCGTTGTTGCGGAAAACCCATTGCTCTGCGTCTGAAACAGCCACCTCCGTGCCGATCGAAATCCACGGCATGTCATCGCTCGCGGGCAAATGGGCTGCGCGATAGGTATGATACGTCATCGTCACCGATTTGAGAGCAGCGAAATTGCCGGCTCTGGGCGCCTTGTCTAAAATCGCGATCGTGCCCCGCCGGAATGTCAGGTCTTCATCTTCGGCAATCCGTTTGCAGCACAGGCGAAAGGCGTCTTGCGGCCCGCGCAAGATGGCGGCGTTGTCCGACACGAACCCCATCAACCAGATATTGCTCGCCACGGAGACGATGGGCAGTGAAAACGCGTCCCCATGCCATTGGCTAATGTCTAAAGCCGTTTTCTGCATGGATTGAACACGCTCGAAAAGCGTGGCGCCATCAGGCGCAAGGCGGTAGCCCTGCTGGCTGCGGATGAAAAGTGTGCGGCCCATGGACCGCTCCAGATACAGCATCCGCCTCCCGATTGTTGGCGCGCTGATCCCGGTGGCGCTTGCCGCACCGGCAAGCCCACCTTGCGACGCCACGATATGGAAGAGCTTTAGGTCGTCCCAGTTCACATCTGTCATGGTCGTTATCCTGCTGATCTCCCGCATTATAAGCAAGGCTTTTGCCCGGCGCACCGCGCAAGTATGAAATACACCTTTCAGCGGCGCATCTATGAAGTTCGCCTGCCTCGCCATACCTCCGTAGTGCCGAGACAGGGAGGTCGACAGATGTTACCGGAAACGATGTTCGTTACGGAGCGGGTAGGGAGGACACAGGCGGCGAGCGAAGCGAAGACGCTTGCTGATCCGCTGGAGAATTGGCCATCGACGCGGCTGGATCGTGTTGCCCTGTGGTTTTCGCGATGCGTGAATGGCTGGCCAGAATTTCCAAGCCCAAAAAGCGCCTCTGAGGGGGACGATGCTGGCGAACTTCACCTTTGCAAGCGGGTATGAAAGTGTTTATAAGCGCGCGATTAACAGGGAAAGTTGCTGCCTCTGGTCTGAAGCGGCTGCACAAGTGAGAACAACATGGCACAGAATTGGACACCGAGCAGCTGGAGACACAAGCCAATCCAGCAGGTACCTGAATACCCTAACGCATCGGCCTTGGCTGCAACGGAAGCAACGCTTGCGACTTATCCGCCGCTGGTGTTTGCCGGTGAAGCACGGCGCTTGAAAAAGCAGCTCGCCAGCGTTGCCGAAGGCGAGGCATTCCTGCTTCAGGGTGGTGATTGTGCGGAAAGCTTTCTTGAGCATGGCGCGGACAATATCCGCGACTTCTTCCGTGCCTTCCTGCAGATGGCCGTTGTTTTGACCTATGGCGCGCAGCTTCCCGTCGTAAAGGTTGGGCGCATTGCTGGCCAGTTTGCCAAGCCGCGCTCGTCCAACATCGAAACGCTGGATGGCGTCAATCTGCCGTCCTACCGCGGTGATATCATCAACGGTATCGAGTTCAACGAAGCCTCGCGTATTCCCAACCCTGAGCGTCAGCTTGACGCTTACCGTCAGTCTGCTGCAACGCTGAACCTTCTGCGCGCCTTTGCCATGGGTGGTTATGCCAACCTGGAAAATGTGCATCAGTGGATGCTCGGTTTCGTCAAGGACAGCCCGCAGGCGGACCGTTACCGCAAGTTGGCAAGCCGTATTTCCGAAACCATGGACTTCATGAAGGCCATCGGTATCACCTCGGAAAATCAGCCGAGCCTGCGTGAGACCGACTTTTTCACCAGCCATGAGGCTCTGCTGCTTGGCTATGAAGAAGCATTGACCCGTATCGATTCGACGTCCGGAGACTGGTACGCGACATCAGGCCACATGTTGTGGATCGGTGACCGCACCCGCCAACTGGACCACGCGCATGTGGAATATTTCCGCGGTATCAAGAACCCGATTGGTTTGAAGTGCGGCCCGTCTTTGCAGCCCGACAATTTGATCGAGCTGATTGATGCGCTGAACCCGTCCAACGAGGCCGGTCGTCTGACGCTGATTTGCCGTTTCGGCCATGACAAGGTTGCCGATGGCTTGCCAAAGCTGATCCGCGCGGTGGAAAAAGAAGGCCGCAAGGTCGTCTGGTCATGCGACCCGATGCACGGAAATACCATCACGCTCAACCACTACAAGACACGTCCATTCGAGCGGATTTTGTCGGAAGTCGAAAGCTTCTTCCAGATTCACCGCGCTGAAGGCACACATCCGGGCGGTATCCACATCGAGATGACCGGCAAGGATGTCACGGAATGCACGGGCGGTGCGCGTACGGTGACTGCGGATTCTCTATCCGACCGTTACCACACCCATTGCGATCCTCGCCTCAATGCGGATCAGGCTCTGGAACTGGCGTTCCTGCTGTCTGAACGCATGAAGAGCGGCCGCGACGAAAAACGCATGGCTGTCGTGAACGGCTGATATTTCGAACGATCTGTAAAAAAGCCGCCGGAGCGATCCGGCGGCTTTTTTGCATTGTGCTATCGCGACAGCAATGTCAGCGCGGTCATTTTATCGAGCAGGGTGCGGGTAACGCCGCCAAACAACATCTCCCACCAGCGTGAGTGTCCATAGGCACCCATGACGAGGAGGTCGATGCTGTTATCTGAAAGGCGTTTCTCAATCGCTTTTTCGGGCGATAGTCCGTGATCCTTTTCCTGCGATGTCACGGTGACATTGACGCCGTGCCGTGCCAGCGTCCATGCAATGTCCGACCCTGGCAATGACCCGGATTGCGCATCATCATCGTGAGCACCCACCGAGAAAATCTCGACACTCTCAGCGGAGATCAGAAAGGGCAGGGCATCGAACGTTGCCCGCGTCGCCTCGCGTGAACCGTTCCATGCCACGAGGACCCGTTTGATTGGTTTGGGCTCATCAAGGACGTGCGGCACCAGAAGGATTGGCCGGCCGCTTTCATAGAGAAAATTATCGAGATCGGCACGGCTGTCTGAAATCGCCGAGGAACTGCTCTGTCTTGCAAGGATGATATCTGCGCAGCGGGCGCTCTGTATCGCCGTGTTGGATGAATAACCCACGGATGAAACGAAACTGCGCCATTCGCTGGAGATATTCTCTCCGGTGATCTTGTGTTTGAAGATCAGGCCGACGTCGGTCGTCTCCTGATGCGCGACCTCCTGAACCGCTTGAACCGTTGCGGGATCCGGCATTTCCATCGGCGCAACCAGCGGAACAGTCGCAAATGATTCCATGTGCAAACCAATGACGTGCGATGAGAACGTGTTGGCCAGGGAAGCTGCAAAGTCTCCCAGTTTGTTCGCGTTTTCCGCCGTATCCATCACTGCCAGTATGGTTTTGTAACCCATGATCAGACTCCTCATCGTGGTAGCCTTCCTCACCTGAAACGATAGGAAGAAGGTCTTGCGATTCAGACTTTAAGGCTTTGATTGCGATCAAATGGTGTCGTGTAGTCCAACCATATAAAACGGCGTTGGATTCAATAGCTCACGCAGAGCGGGCCGCTTTCTCGCGCGTGATCGTCTCTATCATGGCAGCGATATCCTGCGCTGCCGCTTCGAGCACTGCGGCATCACGGGCGCGCACGACGATTTCCGTCGAGAACCTTTGGCCATCATATCTCGGATAGGAACCAATGCTCGTTTCAGGGTGTGCTTTTTGAACAAGCGTGAGCGGCGTTCCGATATCGCCCTCACCGAATGGCGAACTGACCGCTTGCGACAGGATTTTGGAACCGGTGCGAAGCGACGGCACGACATTGTCCAGCATCGCCTGAAACACCTGCGGCACACCTGCCATGACGTAAACATTTTCCACGATGAAGCCAGGTGCTACCGAAACCGGATTGGTGATGCGCCTCGCGCCGCGTGGCATGCGTGCCATCCGCTTTCGCGCGTCGGTGAATTCCATTTCACGAACGCGGTACATATCGCCGAGAAGGCGCATGGCTTCCGCATCATGTTCGCACGGGAGACCAAACGCTGCCGAGACGGCGTCTGCGGTGATATCGTCATGGGTGGGGCCGATGCCGCCGGATGTGAAGACGTAATCGTAACGTCCACGCAAAGCGTTCAGCGCTTCGACGATTGCGGGCTCTTCGTCCGCAACAATTCTGACTTCCTTCAGATCGATTCCCGACATTGTCAGCACATCCGCAAGGTGCCCGATGTTCTTGTCTTTGGTACGCCCGGACAAAAGCTCGTCTCCAATAGCGAGCATGGCAGCGGAAACGCTGGTCGAAGAGGATGAAGGCATGGATGTCACTCGCAATGGATGTTCGAACACCTTAAGTGTCGCCGTGCCGAATTCAATAAGCTTGGGATTAAAAAAGCAAACGTGAACCTGGATTAGCAGAAAATCGAAAAACAAAATGCGGCTCTAAGGCCGCATTTGGTGATCGCTACCTGAAGAGTAGCGTGTGTCTTCGGTAATTTTTTCAAGTGTCAGATGATAGGATTGACCATCATCAGGCAAGTAACAACGACAAAACCAAGAAGTGAAACTTCAAGCAGACTGTTGAGACCGTCGCGCATCGCTTTACCCTCCATTATGTGTGGAAGAAGAACGTGCAAAACTTAACGAAGTTCCGTGACAGGCGCGTGAATTGTTAATATCAGGCCGTCTGTCGAAGGTCGCAATTCTCGCCTACATCACGACAAGTGCAAAAATCCAGTGACCGACAATGCTCAGCACCAAGCATGCCAGCAGAAGAATAAAAACGAATTTTTTCATTGATAGTAACGCCTCGGCTTTCATCGCCGTATCTTAGACCCACGAAGCTCGCATTTTAAGAGCGGAAACGCGTCTGCGTCATTATGACTTTATATCCAGGCCAGCCTCGATTGCGGCATCAATGAATGCCTTTCTGGCGTCTTCCGGCTTCTTCTTGCCTGCATCGACAGCGGCAAAGACGAGAAGTGCCTTGTCCAGCATCTCGCCGTCTTCCTCTGGCCAGTCTTCGATCAGCGCCCATGAGGCTGCCTGCGTCGAATCGATGCTGACGTAGACGCTGGGCTCTTCCAAAGCGACCAGCACGGGTTTTGTCCAAAGCGTTTGCATCATGTTTCCCGCGTATTCAAAGATTGGAACAGCGTTTAGAAGCTTATGGGGCGCTATTCAATCCGCAATTTGTCAGTCGTCTCGGCCCAGAAACGACCAACTGCGAATAATCCGGCGGTCGATGATTTTCAAAGAGCGGTCGGGCTGGATTTGATAGACCTCGACAACCCGGTCATCGAAGCGACGGAAATTATGCGTGAACGTGCTGCCTATAGGCGATTTCGTGAGCTTTGTGCGCGGTTGCCCGTTGTAGGTTATGCTGCCGGGAATAGGCTCATAGCTTGAGGATGAGATCGATGTCGTACATCCGGCCGTGGCAAATGCCAGACCTGCAACGAATATAGAGGTCATCAATTTCATGGTTTTCTCCCAAAATATCATCGGCACAGCTGAGCGTGTACACGCGTCATCGCGGTAAACTGCCAGCGACGCGCTATGTTCCAGTGCCTGATGATGTGGATAAATTCGAAATGCAGAAACGTCTAGCGGATCAAACAATCCACTTTAAGAAAACTTTGCAAATCCGTGAAAAAACTGGTGATTTATTTTTCTGGAGGCCTCGCCCGGAATTGAACCGGGGTACAAGGATTTGCAGTCCTCTGCGTCACCACTCCGCCACGAGGCCTCACAAGCCTGATGTCTCAAGCCATGGCGGGGATTTAGAACGAATCCATTTTCCACGCAATAGGCTAGCTTTGAAAAAAGCTAAGAAGTTTCGCGGAAAAGCCGCATCCTCTGTCGGTGAGTGATGCGGCTTTTGAAAAGGACGTCAGATACGGCCGAGAAGAACCAGAACCAGCACGATGACAAGAACAAGGCCCAGGCCGCCTGAGAGACCGTAACCGTAATTGTGGTAACCCCAATTTGGCAGGGCGCCAATTAGGAACAAAATGAGCAGGACGACGAGAATTGTGCCAAGCATGCTGGCCTCCGAATGTTGTTGAGCGTTTCCAGTCCCTTATGAACGATTAGGCGGATAAAAAGTTCCGATCGACGGCAAATCTGAATGACTTGAGCTGCTAAATAGGAAACGAAAGACACAACTCGCCTTTTTCCTGTTGCGCATGCGCGCTTGTGCTTGAAAGCAACGACGCAGGCAATTAAGACAGTACGTCACGGCGGTCTGAATTTCATGCTGCCTTCGAGTTATATTTGAGGCGAAAACGACATGATGGACTTCGAAACCGCACGCGGCAAAATGGTCGACAGCCAGTTGCGCACGACCGATGTGACCTCGCATTCTGTACTGAAGGCTTTTCTGGCCGTACCGCGCGAGGAATTCGTTCCTGCTGGCGTAAAGCAGATTGCCTATGCGGATGAGGATTTGCAGATCTCTCCGGCCAAGGATGGGCTTGCGCCTCGTTACATCATGAAGGCCTCGCCACTGGCGAAGATGTTGCAACTCGCAGCCATCACCAAGGACGATGTCGTTCTGGAAGTGGGTGCAGGTCTTGGCTATGTTTCAGCGTTGCTGTCACAGCTCGCTGGCTCGGTCGTTGCGCTTGAGTCCGATGAAGAGCTAAGCGCCGCTGCCACTGAAAAGCTTTCAGCGCTTGGTTATGACAATGTCGCGACCGTTACCGGGGAGCTTGCCAAGGGTCACGCAGCAGAAGCGCCTTACGATGTCATTTTCATCAATGGTTCTGTCGAAGAGGTGCCAGCAGCGCTTCTCGATCAGCTTCATGATGGTGGGCGTCTGGTCGCCGTTGTCGGTTACGGAAATTCTGCAAAGGCGACGGTCTATCGCCGCGACGGCAAGGGTACCTCGTCGACACCGTTCTTCAATGCCTCGGTCAAACCTGTTCCAGGCTTTGCCAAGACAAGAGAGTTTGTTTTCTGATTCTCGAAAACGTCTTAGCTGACAGTCAAATGCCGGGCCTTTACAGGTCCGGCATTTTTGTTTGGTTTTTCGAGAGATGAGAAATAAAGCTGTGCAGCGAGCAGCTTAGTACGGCTGCATGGATTCATTTCCATCCGGCGTTGCCCTACAGTGAGGGTGATTCGGAGTGCGGATATTTGCTCCGTTCCGACTTGAACTTGGAAATCGGGGATTAAAATGGCTCAGCCCAACGTCGCGCGCGAACCATCCATGGAAGAAATTCTGGCGTCCATTCGCAGGATCATTGAAAGCAACGAGCCTGCCTCCGGTGATGCATTCTCGGCAACCTTGCCTCCTGTCTATGACGAAGAGGAAGAGGCTGCATCTTCATTTTCTGCAGAACTCGCAAGCCCCCCAGCCCATGTGCCCCCCGCAGCAAATCAGGGTTACGGGGCACGCCAGCAGCATGAGGCTGCAATGGCTGCAAGAGACGAGATGGCTGGCGACGAAGGTGCTGAAAAAACGATGTCGCTGGCTGATGTTGCAGCCCGCGTCCGCGCAGCCGCAGATCGCAATGCAGCTCTTGGTCCGCAAAGTTTTGCTGCAGAACGGCTCGTGGAGACCCCGGTTGCTCCGCAGCCCGCAGTCCAGCAAGAGCGACCGCCGCAGGCGCCACGTCCCAATGATCTGCGCCCGCTGTTGAATGTCGCGCCGCCAGCGCCAGTGCGCCAGCCGCAGGTCGCACAAGTCGCGGCACCCGCGGCCGCTCCCCTTCAAACGCGCCCGTTGCCGGGTTGGGAAGGTCTTGAGCTTCGCGGTGCCGTAGAGCCGGAAAAGCCTGCTCCCGTGCCGGTGCAGCCGGAAATCGTGGCCGAGCAGCCGGTACAGCCGCCGCCGCCGGAAACCACCCAGCAGGAAAGCAATCTTTCGCTCAACCTCATTTCGGCAGCCGCTGGTGCGCAGATTGCTCAATCTTTTGGTGAGCTTGCCGAAATGTTCGACGGTGTGGAACGCCCTACCGTCGAACAGATGGCACAGGACATGTTGCGCCCGATGTTGCAGGACTGGCTAGAAGATAATCTTCCAACGTTGGTAGAGCGCCTTGTTCGGGAAGAGATTGAACGAGTCGCGCGCGGCCCCCGTCGTTAAAAAGACGAGATATTGCAATATGAGCCGCTCCTCTAGCAGGGGCGGCTTTTTCGTTTGATAAGCATGGTAGCGAAAATATCCGCTTTTTGTTGACTCTCGACTGACCATCCTTATTAAAAATCTACACAGAACTCTAGAATTCAGGCCAGTAAATGCTCGAAAAGACCTACGATTCCGCATCCGTAGAACCCAAAATCGCCAAGGCTTGGGATGAGGCCAATGCGTTTCGCGCAGGCGCAAACGCAAAGCCGGACGCGGAAACGTTCACCATCGTGATCCCGCCGCCAAATGTTACCGGTTCGCTGCATATGGGGCACGCGCTCAACAACACGCTTCAGGACATCATGGTCCGGTTCGAGCGTATGCGCGGCAAGGACGTGCTGTGGCAGCCCGGCATGGACCATGCTGGCATCGCCACACAGATGGTTGTCGAGCGCAAACTGATGGAACAGCAGTTGCCAGGCCGTCGAGCCATGGGCCGCGAAGCGTTCATCGAAAAAGTCTGGCAGTGGAAGGAAGAGTCCGGCGGCTTGATCTTCAACCAGCTGAAGCGTCTGGGCGCATCCTGCGACTGGTCGCGCGAGCGCTTCACCATGGATGAGGGCCTGTCCGAAGCCGTCCTGGAAGTTTTTGTGACGCTCTACAAGGAAGGCCTGATCTACAAGGATATGCGCCTTGTGAACTGGGATCCAAAGCTTTTGACGGCGATTTCCGATATGGAAGTCGAGCAGTTGGAAGTGAAGGGCAACCTCTGGCACTTCCGTTATCCCTTGGAAAAGGGCGTTACCTATCAATATCCTTGCGCCTGGGATGACCGCGGACAGCCAACCGAGTATGAGACGCGCGACTATATCGTCGTTGCCACGACCCGTCCGGAAACCATGCTGGGCGATACCGGCATTGCCGTGAACCCGGAAGACGAACGCTACAAGTCCATCGTCGGCAAGCATGTCATTCTGCCGATCGTCGGGCGCAGAATCCCGATTGTTGCGGATGAATATGCCGATCCGGCAGCTGGCACCGGTGCGGTGAAGATCACGCCCGCGCACGACTTTAACGACTTCGAAGTCGGCAAGCGTGCGGGCCTTCGCGCCATCAACATCCTCAATGTCGATGCGACCATTACAATCAAGGAAAACGAGGACTTCCTCGAAGGACTAGATCATCCGGCAGCCCTGCATGGCGCCTGGGATCGTCTGGAAGGGCAGGATCGCTTCTATGCACGAAAAGTGATCGTGGAAATCTTCGAAGAATTGGGCCTCCTCGACAAGATCGAGCCGCACAAACACATGGTCCCACATGGTGACCGTGGTGGCGTACCGATAGAGCCCCGCATGACAGAGCAATGGTGGGTGGACAACAAGACGCTCGCCAAGCCTGCCATCGAATCCGTTCGTGAAGGGCGAACAAACTTCGTTCCGAAGAACTGGGAAAACACCTACTTCCAATGGATGGAAAACATCCAGCCATGGTGCATTTCGCGGCAGCTCTGGTGGGGTCACCAGATTCCGGCATGGTATGGCCCGGATGGCCAGGTTTTCGTTGAAAAGACCGAAGAAGAGGCGCTCCAGGCCGCTATTCAGCATTACATCGCCCATGAGGGTCCGTGGAAGGCCTGGGTCGAGGAGAAGCTTGAGAACTTCAAGCCGGGTGAAATTCTGACCCGCGACGAAGACGTTCTCGACACATGGTTCTCGTCTGCGCTTTGGCCGTTCTCCACCTTGGGATGGCCGGAAAAGACGCCAGAACTGGCGCGGTATTATCCGACCAATGTCCTGGTGACGGGTTTCGATATCATCCCGTTCTGGGTCGTTCGCATGATGCAGATGGGGCTGCATTTCATGAAGGATGATGCCGGTAACCCTGTCGAGCCCTTCCACACGATCTACATCCATGCGCTGGTTCGCGACAAGAACGGCCAGAAGATGTCGAAGTCCAAGGGCAACGTTATCGATCCCCTGGATTTGATCGACGAATATGGTGCGGATGCGCTGCGCTTCACGCTGGCCATCATGGCCGCGCAGGGACGCGATGTGAAGCTGGATCCGGCCCGCATTGCTGGCTATCGCAACTTCGGCACAAAGCTGTGGAACGCGACACGTTTCGCTGAGATGAATGGCGTCAAGCGCGACCCGCATTTCCTGCCGGAAGCCACAACGCAAACGATCAATCGCTGGATTTTGACCGAACTTGCCGATGCTGCAAAAGAGGTGACAACCGCAATTGAAAACTATCGTTTCAACGATGCGGCAAGTGCTCTTTACCGTTTTGTCTGGAACCAGTTCTGCGATTGGTATCTGGAACTGCTGAAGCCTGTTTTCAGTGGCGAAGACGAAGTCGCAAAGACCGAAGCTCAGGCTTGCGCGGCTTTTGTTCTGGAAGAAATCTACAAGCTTCTGCACCCCTTTATGCCGTTCATGACGGAGGAGTTGTGGGAACATACCGCAGGCGAGGGCGCAGCGCGTCAAGGTCTGCTGTGCCACACGGATTGGCCCGTACCCACATTCCGCGACGACGCCGCCGCAGCCGAAATCAACTGGTTGGTTGATCTGGTGTCTGGCATCCGCTCGACCCGTGCGGAAATGAACGTTCCACCAGCCGCGATGGCACCGCTGGTGATCGTCGGTGCCAATCCAACGACAGAAACGCGCCTTGACCGCCACTCGGCGGCAATCCGGCGGTTGGCACGGGCAGACGAAATCCTGGCAGCAGATGTGGCGCCAAAGGGCTCGGCGCAGATCGTTCTCGGTGAAGCAACAGTCTGTGTACCCTTGGGCAACCTGATCGATGTCGGTGCTGAAAAAGCCCGTCTCGAAAAGGCGATCGGCAAGGCCGATGCGGAAATGGAGCGCATCGACAAGAAGCTCTCCAATGAGAAGTTTGTGGCCAATGCCGACCCTGCCGTCGTTGCCGCTGACCGTGACAGAAAAGCCGAGCTCGAAGTGGAAATCAAAAGCCTGCGGATTGCGCTCCAGCGCGTTAGTGAAGCTGGCTGATTAGGTTTACAATACGCTGAACATACGGAAGGCGCTTTTCACACCGAAGAGCGCCTTTTTTCGTTATGCAAGCCGCCACAGACTCCTCTCTCGTCTTCTCACGAGAGATTCGGAGATTCTTTAGGTCTGATACGGGCCGCTCTTACCTGCCAAATCCATCCATGGCGGCGAAATCGTGGCATTTCCATGTGAAAATTATGTATGTGGTGCTACAGACACACTTTACGCGCTTAATGGGATATCATTCTATCCATAAGGGTAATAGCCGCAGTTCTTAGAATAATGACCCAACTTAACGGATGGAAGGTGGGTTGATCAGCATTTTACGTAAATTTTTTTTGCACTGCAAAATGGCACGTCCGCCATGCGGCAGATTGTCTTTTTTTTCAAAGCACTGCACGGTCTGCAACACGATATTGCCGTGATTGGGGAGAGATATGGCAACACAAAATCATTTTATCAGTGGCGCTTTGGGCCTTGCTATCGGCATCACATCGATCACGCCGGCATTTGCGGGTGGTCTTGAGCGCGGCGGATATAATATTGATCTGCTTTTTGACAATTCACGATTTGCGGCCGAATCGGCTGCGACGTTTGTTGCGCCTCAGCGCAAGTTGAAGAATGCCGTTGATACGAACCCGTCCATTCCCGCAGGTGGCGGAAACTTGAATGGCTTGTCCACATCTACTGATGACAGTGAAAGTTATTGGGTTCCGCGTGTTGGTCTGAAAGCCGGTTTTAGCGATGCCACTGATTGTATGGTGGATTATTCTCAGCCGTGGGGAGCGCATACAAAACCAGGTCGCAATTGGGCCGGTGCTAACGAAAATATCGAAACCAAAGTTGAGAGCGATAACTACGCGCTAACCTGCTCGTACAGATTTGATGTCGGCAAAGGTCAGTTGCGCCTGATTGGTGGTGGATTTTATCAAGAGCTTTCAGGCTTTAAGGAACGCCAGGTCATTCCAGACGCTTTCGTCCCAGGAACGGGTGTTGGTCGTCTTGATTTGAAAGCAGATGGTTGGGGATGGCGCACAGGTGTTGCCTATGAAATTCCCGAATACGCACTCCGCGCCAGTCTCGTTTATAACAGTGAAGTCAAGCTGAACGACATCACAGGCACATTGAACCTGTCTCAGGTGAATGGCTTGGTGTTGCCTGTTAATGGCTCACAGAACATGCCAGATTCTTTGGAGTTTAAGTTTCAAACAGGGATTGCGCCGGATTGGTTGGCGCTTGGTTCTGTGAAGTGGACCGATTGGAGCCAGTTCAGCAAGATACCTTTTTACTGCTCTGCAGCGGGCATTGCGATCTGCGCACCCGGTGTCGCAGCAACTTCGCTTGATCTCGGCTATCGTGATGGCTGGACTATCTCGGGAGGTGTAGGTCACAAATTCAACGATCAGTGGAGCGGTGCGGTTACGGTAACTTGGGACCGCGGCACGTCGCAGGGCTTTGGTACACAGACCGACACTTGGACACTTGGCACTGGCGTCTCTTACGCACCGACTGAGAACGTAGAGCTTCGTCTCGCTGGAGCCATTGGGGTGCTCACTAGCGGTAGCTCTGGCGCGGTCGTTATCGGCGGACAGAACTATGGCAACGACGCCTCTTACAGCTTCGGCAACGACCTCGTTGCCGCCGTTTCTACCTCGGTCAAAGTAAAGTTCTAAACTTCATTCACTCCAAACTTGACCCGGCCCCCCAAAGGCCGGGTTTTTTATTGGCTGCCTAAAAGATTGTGACGATTTGGCAACAAATTTCTGCAACCTTCACGTAGCGTAAGAATGCGTGCTTATTTGTCCATTTCCCGCCACAAACAAGTTGCTTGCTTGTCTTCAAGGACGCGGGACGTGGACGATTATGCAGGCTTCGAGGGTGGCTCTGCGGAAGTGGTTAATGTGAAAACGGGTGTGGATTCAGTGTCTAAGCAAGTCAATGTTGGATTTCAACTTCCTGTACTGCTTGGCGCGATCCTGACGGAGATGAAACGCCGTTATGTTGCCGGAAACGGCGCTTATATCTGTTTTCATGCAGAGACTGTTTTACCGTCGCAGATGATCAGAGCAGCACTCTCAAAAAGTGCGGCTGGAAAGACGCAGTGTGGTCTAAAAACACGGCCGGGTTTGAATTGGCTTTGCAGTATTGCGTGAGTATTCGCTATACGCCGGGAAGAGTGAGAGAAGTCGGTTTAAATGCTGAAATGTGACACCAATGTTTTGAGGCCACTATGGGCCGGATTATTGCTTGCATGGTTGGCCATGCCAGCTGCCGCATTTGATATCAATTCTGGCGTTACCAAGGAATCCGGCCCTTTTGACCTTTTTAAATTTGGTTTCAAATCCTACAAGAGCGGTAAGAAAGATGATGCCGTAGAGGCTTATCGCTACGCCGCCGAGAAGGGCCACACGGGCTCTCGCTGGGCGCTCGCCAACATGTACGCCTATGGCGACGGTGTTGCCAAAAACGACTTTGAAGCCTTCAAGATTTACAGCGAAATTGCCAACCAAGGTGTCGAACCCGGTTCTGAAGACACCGGATTTTTTGTCAATGCGCTTTTGTCTTTGGCTGACTATTACCGCCATGGCATTCCCGGCAGCCCGGTCAAGACCGATCTTTCCCAGGCCCGTCAGCTTTATTTCCAGGTCGCATCGACATTTGGTGTTGCCGAGGCGCAGTTCGAGCTGGCCCAGATGATCCTGGCAGGCGAGGGCGGTCGCGCAGACCCTCAGCAGGCCAAGAAATGGCTTAACCAAGCTCGTAAGCACGGCCATGCTGGCGCCATGTCCATTTTCGGCAATCTTCTGTTTCAGGAAGGCCAAACCGTACGTGGCCTCGCTTTCATGACGGCAGCGTTGGACAAGTGTTCCGCCGTGAACTGCAAATGGATACAGAACATGCAGGAACAGGCGTTCTCTATGGCTGCTGAGAACGACAGACGCGTTGCGATATCTCTGGCGCAGAATATCTCGGCGGGTGACGCTGACTAATCAGCCGTTATAGGCGTTATGACCGGTGCTAATGCCGGGGATTCTTGCGCCGCTCTCAACTGGCTTGTTGAAAATCAAAATACCCGCAAACCGGAACGTGGTCGGACGGCTTTTCCCAGGCACGGACGTGCTTCTCGATCGAGACTGACTTCAGTCTGTCGGATGCCTCGGACGACAACATCAGGTGATCGATGCGGATGCCGTTGTTCTTCGGCCACGCGCCTGCCTGATAATCCCAGAATGTGTAGAGACCTGCCTCATCCGTCGTCGCGCGGCTTGCATCTGTCAGGCCGAGGTTTTCCAGTTTGCGGAAGGCTGCTCGTGTCTTAGGCATGAATAGCGCATCGCCTTCCCAGGCTCTTGGGTCATAGCAATCGAAAGGTTCGGGAATGACGTTGTAGTCGCCTGCCAGAATGAACGGTTCTTCGAGAAGGAGGCGTTCCTGCGCAAAGCGGTGCAGGCGCTCCATCCACGCCAGCTTGTAGGGATATTTCACCGGATCATCCGGCGGGTTGCCGTTGGGCAGATAGAGAGAGCAGACGCGGATGACGCCACCGGCAACCGAGAAAACACCCTCGATGAAACGAGCCTGTTCATCAGCGTCATCTCCCGGCAGGCCACGATTGACTTCGTCTGGTCTGATCTTCGACAAAAGTGCGACGCCGTTGAAGCCCTTCTGGCCGTGTGTTTCGACATTATAGCCGAGCGCCTCAATCTCCTGACGGGGAAAGTTTTCATCGACGGATTTTATTTCCTGGAGGCAGGCAATGTCCGGGTTCGAATCCTTCAGCCACTGGCAGAGGTTTTCGATGCGCGCCTTGACGCCGTTGATGTTCCAGGTGGCAATCTTCATCGGACATTCCATTTTCGATTATGGACACCGTTTTAAACCATGCTCACACGAATGCCACCCGTTTTCACGGTTTCAACAGACGTTATGATGATGGATTCAGACAGAGAAGCTGGTGCCGCAGCCGCAGCTTGCGACGGCATTGGGGTTCTTGATCTGGAACGACTGGCCAAGGAGATTGTCAACGAAGTCGATCTCCGATCCCTCCATATAAACAACGGACATGCTGTCGATCAGCACTTTGGCGTTGTCGCGGGAAATGACGATGTCGTCGTCCGTAGCATCGCTTTCTAGATCGAACTTGTAGGAAAAGCCGGAGCAGCCGCCGCCTTCGACGGAAACGCGCAGAGCCTGTTTTCCATCTTCGGCAGCCACGATCTGGGCGATTCGTTTTGCGGCGGATTCGGAAAGCGTGATGTCGGTGGTCATTTGTTTTCTCCTGCCGGGTTCAAGAACCGGAGAGCAAGTTTTGTGTAAAGTCCATTATAAATCAGTCAAATTAACGGTCTATAGCGTTGTCGTGTCGCGATGCCGCTTTGCGGCAACCTTCAGGATAGGTATGAAGGGTAGATGAAAAGGTCAATGGCCGCGTAGCAGGATAAGTCATGATAATCGATCAACGTGCACTGGGTTTCGGAAGCGGAGAAAGGGCGATCTATGCCACTGATCCCTGGACCACGCGTGGCCGTTTGTTTCCGGAAGCGTCCAGCCTCACGCGCTCCGATTTTCAGCGTGACCGTGACCGCATCGTCCACACCACCGCATTTCGCCGCCTCAAGCACAAGACGCAGGTTTTCATCAGCCCTGACGGCGACCATTACCGCACAAGGCTGACGCATACGGTAGAGGTCGCGCAGATCGCCAGAGCGCTGGCACGCGCATTGAAGCTGGACGAGGATTTGGCGGAAGGTGTGGCACTGGTCCATGACTTCGGCCACACGCCCTTCGGTCATACCGGCGAGGATGCGTTGGACGCGATGTTGAAACCCTATGGTGGCTTCGATCATAATGCACAGTCCTTGCGCATCGTGACCAAGCTGGAGCGTCGCTACGCCGAATATGATGGCATCAACCTGACATGGGAAACGCTGGAGGGATTGGTCAAGCACAATGGCCCGTTGCTCGGCAAAAATGCCAGAGACGGCCATGGTTCCGTGGCGCTGCCCATTCTCGAATATTGCGAGTTGCAGGATTTGGAAATCGGCACCTTCGCAAGCCTCGAGGCGCAGGTCGCGGCGATTGCCGATGATATCGCTTACAACACACACGACATCGATGACGGTCTGCGAGCCAAATATCTCACCTTCGACATGTTGGAGGAGGTGCCGTTTCTGAGCGAATTGATGGCTGAGGTGAGGGCGAAATATCCCAAGCTCGATGACGACCGCTTTGCGCACGAAATCATGCGCCGACAGATCACCCGGATGGTGGAGGATGTGATTGGAGTTGCGCAGCAAAACCTGGCGAAACTCAAGCCGACATGCGCCGCAGACATTCGCGCTGCCGATAACACGATTGCCGCGTTTTCACCCGAAATGGCGCAAACGGATAAGCAGATCAAGAAATTGCTGTTTGCGCATATCTATCGCCATGCCGATATCATGCGCATCAGGGCAGGGGCCACGCAGATATTGACCGACCTTTTCCACCGCTACATGGAAACGCCCGCGGAAATGCAAAGTCACTATTGGGTAGACAGCATTCCGGGCATGAGTGAAGCCGCAAAAGCCCGGCATGTCGGGGATTATCTGGCCGGTATGACGGACAGTTATGCACTGAAAGCCCACCAGCGGCTGTTTGACCACACACCGGATTTACGATAGGCAGCGGCGACCGCGGACCCGATTCCCGGATTGCCGGGACTTAGATAGCAGCCTTTCGCGCAGGTATATGATGATGAACCTTTTTGCCGATTTCGATACCAGAATCAAAAACGCGCTTGAGACGATCGATCTCGTCAAAGCCCATCGCGATACTGTCGATTTCGGCCGCATTACGGTAGAATCTCCGCGCGATCCCAGCCACGGTGATGTTGCCACCAACGCGGCCATGGTGCTGGCTAAGCCCCTCGGCACCAACCCGCGGGCGTTGGCGGAACTGATCGTTCTGGCACTCCAGCAGGATGAGGATGTGGATAGCGTCAATGTCGCTGGTCCTGGCTTCATCAACATCCGTGTTTCCGTTGCCTATTGGCAGCGTCTGCTCGCTGGCATGATCGGCACGGGTGCGGATTACGGTCGTTCGACGGTAGGAACGGGCAAGAGTATCAACGTCGAATACGTGTCAGCGAACCCGACTGGTCCAATGCATGTCGGTCATTGCCGTGGAGCCGTGGTGGGCGATACGCTGGCAAACGTGCTGGCGTTCTCCGGCTATAAGGTCACCAAGGAATATTATATCAATGACGCCGGTTCCCAGATCGACGTGCTGGCGCGCTCTGTGTTCCTGCGTTACCGCGAAGCCCTGGGCGAAGAGGTTGGCGCTATCCCAGCCGGTCTCTATCCTGGTGATTATCTGGTGCCCCTTGGTCAGACTCTAGCCGATGAGTTCGGTGAAAAGCTGTGGGCGATGCCGGAAGAACAATGGCTGCCGATCGTCAAGGACAAGGCGATCGACGCTATGATGGTGATGATCCGTGAGGATCTGGCGGCACTTAACGTAAAGCACGACGTGTTCTATTCGGAGCGGACCCTGCACGCAGGCAACGGCGGGCCGATTCAGTCTGCCATCAACGATTTGACCTTCAAGGGCCACGTCTACAAGGGTACTCTGCCGCCGCCGAAAGGCGAGTTGCCTGACGATTGGGAAGATCGCGAACAGACGCTGTTTCGTTCAACCGAAGTCGGTGACGACATGGACCGGGCGCTGATCAAGTCAGACGGTTCCTATACTTACTTTGCGGCAGACGTTGCCTACTTCAAGGACAAGTACGATCGTGGCTTCGGCGAGATGATCTATGTTCTGGGTGCCGACCATGGTGGTTACGTCAAACGTCTGGAGGCGGTTGCACGGGCTGTGTCCGAAGGAAAGTCCAAACTGACGGTTCTGCTGTGCCAGCTCGTCAAACTTTTTCGTGATGGAGAGCCTGTCAAGATGTCGAAACGCTCCGGCGATTTCGTCACTTTGCGAGACGTTGTGGATGAGGTCGGGCGTGACCCGGTGCGATTCATGATGCTCTATCGGAAGAATTCCGAGCCCCTGGACTTCGATTTTGCCAAAGTAACGGAGCAATCCAAGGACAATCCGGTATTTTATGTGCAGTATGCGCATGCGCGCTGCAAGTCGGTATTCCGGCAGGCAAACGAGGCCTTTTCTGATCTTGATGTGACCACTGATACCCTGGTGTCCGGTGCATCTTTGATCAGTGATGTCAATGAGTTGCAGCTGATTGCTAAACTTGCGGAGTATCCGCGTTTGATCGAATCGGCAGCACTCAATCATGAGCCGCATCGCCTTGCATTTTACCTGTATGATCTGGCCAGTTCCTTCCATGGCCATTGGAATAAAGGTAAAGATCAGCCAGAATTACGTTTTGTTAACGATAAAAACCGAGAATTAAGCGTTGCCAGACTCGGGCTGGTGAATGCTGTCGCAAACGTACTCAAGTCCGGATTGACGCTTTTAGGAGCGGACGCGCCTGAAGAAATGCGATAACATCTCACCATTATTTGCTCACAATACGCTGGCAAGTGCTGTGATGCGTAGATGGTGGAACACGTAATGGTCGAAAAAAATGTCGCGTATAACCGGGGTAACCGGGCAGAAGAATTCGCTGACAACGATCCTTTAGCAGAATTGGCACGGCTGGTTGGTCAAGAGGATCGTCCTTCCCATGTTGCTCCCCGGGCTGCGCAGCGCCCGGTGGTACGCAGGGAACCCGAATTCAATCTCGAAGACGAACTGCTTCGCGAGTTCGCGATCTACGATGCTCCGCGCTACGAGCCGGTAGCTCTGGATGCTGCGAACGACGTTCGCTCATCCGTTCCGGCCAATGAATTCATGCAACGCGTAGAATCGGTGTTCGCCCGCAAGGAGCCTGAACTTCCGCCCGTCGAGCAATATGCTCCGGCGGACGCGGAGGAATATCTGGTCGCGGAACACGCTTCCGATGCTGCGGCTCTGTCCAACCTCCGCAGTGATTTCAGCGACGATCCAGAATCCGTCGCTGCCTTGTTCGATGTCGGCCATCGTCAGACGCATCAGCAGCCGGTCCACGAAGAAGCGCCAGCTTATGTGGAGCCGATCAGCCACGCGGACGTTGAGCAATATGCTGAGCGACACGAGCAGCCTGCCGTTATGGAGCCCGTCGCATCGCACCCGATCCATGAAGAGCCAGTAACTCACTATGCTGCGCCTGAGGCGGGCCATGAGCCCAACTGGGAGCATATGGCGGAGACATCCGGCGAAGTCGCGATTGATCTGGCGAGTGAGTTGGAAATGTCCGTGGCTGACGACGTGGTCGCACCTGTGCACGCCGCGCCGCCAATTTCACGTCGTTCTTCGCTTGATTATTCGAGCCTGCGTCTGCCGCTCGCCAATTTTGGCGCACCACGTCCGACGCCAGTTGTCGCCCAGTCTGTCGAGCCGATGGTGGCTCAGGCTTCCGTCGACCAGTCGTTAAGCCAGCCGATGGTGGCGCCTGCAGATCATATCGAGCCAGCCCTTCCTGTCGGACAGAAAATGTCGGCCATGGATGAGCTCATCTATGATGTGGCCAAATACGAAATCAGCAACAAGGATGTGAGTGCCGCCGCACCGGTTGCCAGACTGGAGCCCGTTGTTGCCGTAAAGCCTGCTGTCGCACCTGCAGCAGCAATGCCACCGGTTGCGCCAGCCGCTCCACGTGCTGAGCCGTCTCCTCCGCAACCAGTGGCCGAAGCGGAGCCTGATTTCGGTGACTTCGACACGTTCAAGGATGATGACTTCGAGCTTGCTCTTGATGATATCGATTTCGATCTCGACCTGTCGGAAATCGCCAACATCGATGTAGCCGTTGCGCCCGTTGAACAGCCAGCACCGGTTGCTCAGGCACCAGTCCAGCCAAAGCCCGTTGTTACGCCGCCGCCTGCTCCTACTCCTGCTCCTGCTCCCGCAGCGGCAGTCGTGGCACGCCCTCAGCCGGTCTTTGCGCCTCCCGTCGCACGCCAGGCAGCGCCGCGCCCTGTGGCCCCTGTCGTTGTTGCTCCTCCGGAAACTCTGGAGAGCCTGCCGTTCGACCCATCGCAGATCGGCGAAACTGAAGATCAGCCTGAAACCATCACTGAGATGGACGTGCCTGAACTGCCCGTCGGCGTCTTTGAGCCGAAGCCAGCGCCTCGCCGTCATGAAGAAGATCTTGATCTCGACACCGAACTGGCGTCGCTTTTCAACCCCGCTGTAACCGGTGGGCTTGATCGTAACAAGAATGCCGCGGCACCGCGTCAACCTCAGCCAACACAGGACGAGGTCGATGAATTCGAGCGCGCGCTGGAGCAAGATTTCCGCCGTAGCATGCAAGAAGCCGCCGAGACCCGCGCCTCTGGCGAGCGAGCTGCACCGACAGATATTTCGCAGCCGGTTAGTTACAGCGAAGACGAACGCGGTGGCGCCCGTCGCTGGCTCGTCCCAGTCGCAGCCGTTCTCGGCATTGTTCTTGTCGGAGGCGGAACCTACGCGCTGATGTTTGGCGGCTCGTCGAGCATGGGCTCGAACGGGGCACCTGTCATCATTGCCGCAGATAGCGAGCCGACCAAGGTCGTGCCGGACCACCCGGGCGGTCGCGTTGTGCCGAACCAGGATAAGGCTGTCTATGACCGCGTTGCCGGTGGCGCACCTGCCGATCCGAAGCAGCCTTCGCTGATTTCCAGCAGCGAGCAGCCTGTCGACGTCGTTCAGCGTACTCTTATCCCCGAGCAGTTGCCGCTTGAGGGTGAGAACGACGAGATGGATGCTGCCTCGTCAACCCCGGTTGGTGAGACAGAAGATCCGCGTCTGCTGTCTGCGCAGGAGAAGGCCAAGACGGCAGAGAACCAATCCGGTTCGCCGGTCAACGTGTCTCCTCGCAAGGTCCGCACGATGATCGTCAAGCCTGATGGTACGCTGGTTGCTCAGGAAGTTCCGGCTCCTGCCACGTCCACACCACAGACTGACAAGGTTGAAGAGCTGGCCGCACCACAGGCTGCTGGCCGCACGGAAGGCGCGCCTGCCGTTATCGCGGCTTCGCGTGTTCCGGTTGCCCCTGAACAGCCAGAACAGGCTCCTGCACCAGCTGCCGCTGTGCCGAAACCAACTCAGACGGCTGCACCGCTTCCAGCATCTCGTCCAGCGTCACAGCCAGCCAATGTCGTTGCGACGGCGAGCAATCAGGGCAATGTCCGCCCGGCGCCGCCTTCGCAGCCTGCGCAGGAAACTGCCGCTGCTCCGACTGCTTCGACAAATGCATCGTCCACTGGCGGCTACTACGTGCAGGTTGCTTCGCTCCCAAGCCAGGCTGAAGCGCAGAAGTCCTATCAGAACCTGTCGGCCAAGTTCGGCTCGGTCATTGGCGGTCGTGGCGTCGACATCAAAGCAGCTGAGATTGCAGGCAAGGGTACGTTCTACCGCGTCCGCATTCCAGCTGGCGACAAGAACGAAGCCGCAGCATTGTGCGAGCGCTTCCGCTCTGCTGGCGGTAGCTGCCTAGTCGCTCGTTGATTTAGGTCTGACAAGAATTGGAGCCGGGATGGTTATGCTGTCCCGGCTTTTTCGTGAAGGCTCTTCCCAAGCAGGACCCCATCCATGACCGATACGAAAGCTATGATCCTCGGCTGTAGCGGACTGACGCTTACCGATGACGAAATCGCGCTCTACAAGGCAGAACGTCCGTGGGGCTTCATTCTGTTCGGTCGCAATATTGGCGACGCCGCGCAGATCACCGACCTAGTAGCCTCCATGCGCGACGCTATCGGTAATCCGCATGCGCCTGTCTTGATCGATCAGGAAGGTGGGCGCGTTCAGCGTATTCGCCCACCGATCCTTCAATTCTATCCGAATGCGCAGGCGCTGGGTGAAATTTACCTGCGCGATAAGGCGCAGGGGCTGCGCGCAGCTTGGCTGATGTCGCGTTTGCATGCGTTCGACCTGACGAAGCTTGGCATCACTGTTGATTGCCTGCCAGTGCTGGACGTGCCGGTGGAAGGCGCCAGCAACGTTATCGGCAACCGCGCCTATGGTTTCGATCCGGCGCTGGTAGCGGCCATGGGGCAGGCGGCTGCCGATGGGTTGAAGGCGGGCGGCATGTTGCCTGTCATGAAGCACATTCCTGGCCATGGCAGAGGGCTGGTCGATTCGCACCATGAATTGCCGGTTGTCGATGTTCCCATGGATGAATTGGATGCGCACGACTTCGTGCCGTTCCGAGCCCTCAACAAAGAACTGATGGCGATGAGCGCTCACTTGGTGTTCACCGCGCTCGATGCCGACCGTCCGGCGACCACGTCACCTGTCGTCATCGATGAGATTATTCGCGGACGTATTGGCTTCGACGGTCTGCTAATCTCCGATGATAGCTCCATGAACGCCCTGAAAGGCACGCTGGGAGAACGTGCCGCCAATATTGTTGCGGGCGGTTGCGATATAGTCTTGCATTGCAACGGCGTGATGGATGAAATGCTGCAGGTCGTGAAGGAAGTTCCAGTTCTTTCCGGAAAAGCTCTTGAGCGCGCACGCGCCGTCGAAACCGGTTTTCCCGTGGCTGATGGCGCAGATGAAGCGACGCTGAGAGACGAGTTCAACGCCATGCTGACGGTTGCCTGACAGCCTTCGGGCCGGGCGTCCTGATGATGGCTTGCCCGGTGGATGAAGAATGGCGATAGACAAATCGCGCGGCAGCGCGCCGATTGAAAAGCTCTGGGAAGACATCAAGCCGGAGCGCGCAACCGGCGAAGCAGCATTGATGATCGATGTCGCGGGCTTTGAAGGCCCGCTCGATCTGCTTCTGCATCTGGCCCGCACCCAGAAAGTCGATCTGTCCCGCATCTCCGTGCTGGCGCTGGCCGAGCAATATCTCATCTTTGTCGAACAGGTACGGCGCGTGCGAATCGAGCTGGCCGCTGATTACCTCGTCATGGCGGCGTGGCTTGCTTTCCTCAAATCCAAGCTGCTCATTCCGCAACAGAGCAAGGATGATGGGCCGAGCGGCGAAGAAATGGCAGCGACGCTGGCTTTCCGGCTGAAGCGCCTTGAGGCCATGCGCGATGCGGCTGAACGGCTGGTAAACCGCCACCATCTCGGCCGCGATATCTTCGCACGCGGTGCGCCCGAACATATTCCGCACAAAAGCCGCTCTTCGTTCGAGGCGAGCCTTTACGATCTGCTCAGCGCCTACGCCTCTCTTCGCCAACGCCAGGCCATCACGCAGGTGACCATCGAGAAGCGTCAGGTCTGGTCACTCGTGGAGGCCCGTGAATTGCTGACGTCGATGCTGGGCGATATCGGTGAATGGACGGCGCTGGATCGCTATCTGTTGCAATATGTCGCTGACCCCGCCATGCGCGCCACGGCCATGGCCAGCGCCTTTGCAGCGTCACTGGAACTGGTGAGGGACGGGTCTTTGGAAATCCGTCAGAACGGCGCGTTCCAACCGCTTTTCATGCGCAAAGGCTCGGGCAGGGACGTCAAGACGGACGAAAGGATACGGGATGTCGAGTGAACCCGATGCCAACGACGACGCAATCGTGACGGATGAGGTCCGGGCCGAACCCACGGTCACCGAACGGCAGATGAAGGAGGCCCAACGCATTGCCGAGGCTCTGGTGTTTGCTTCCGCTCAACCTGTTTCCGAAGCTTTTCTTGCCGAGCGTCTGCCCAAGGGTGTCGATGTGCCCGAGCTGATGGCGAACCTCAGGCTTTTCTACCAGGGCCGAGGCGTCAATCTCATACAGGTTGGTGGAAACTGGGCGTTTAGAACCGCAGGCGACCTTTCCTTCGTTATCCGAACGGATGAGAAAGAGCCCAGGAAGCTCTCCAGAGCGGCACTGGAAGTTCTGGCTATCATCGCCTATCACCAGCCGGTGACGAGGGCGGAGATTGAGGAAATCCGCGGCGTGCAAACATCGCGCGGCACGCTGGATGTTTTGATGGAAGCCGGTTGGGTTCGCTTTCGTGGGCGTCGTCGCACACCAGGACGCCCGGTTACGATGGGGACAACGGTCGATTTTCTCGACCATTTCGGGCTCGAAGAACTGCGTGACCTGCCCGGACTGGATGAGTTGAAGGGGGCAGGGCTGCTCTCCGGTCGCATCCCCTCAAATTTTGGAATTCCCCTGCCGTCCATGAGCGACGAGTTGACGGAAGACGAGGATCCGATCACGCAGCTCGACCTTGAGGAACTCGGGCTTTTAGCGCCGAGTGGAGACGAGCCGGAGCGGTAACCAGCCGTGTCTACTCGGACGATCACAAAGAGTTGCCAGCATTCGTCATCCTGTTAGATTTATAGTTTCTCTTCGTTTGTTGACTAGTCATTTGGTGTTTGAAAAAGCTAAGCAAACGTCCTACATCGGTTCAAGGCAAAATTCAGGGAGTTTGCGTCATGGGTTCTTTTAGTGTGTGGCATTGGCTGATCGTTCTGGTCATCGTGCTGGTTCTTTTCGGTCGCGGCAAAATCCCAGAACTGATGGGCGATGTTGCGAAGGGCATCAAGAGCTTCAAAAAAGGCATGGCCGACGAAGACCACACTCCGCCTCCGGCAAATCCCGATACCACGCCTGTAAATTCCAAGACGGTCGACCATAAGGCTGACGAGATCAAGTAATCGATCTTGCGGCACGGCCTAGCGCGGCTGCACTATCGCGCATGTCAGGAGCATTGTTATGTTTGATATCGGCTGGAGCGAGTTGCTGGTTATCGCGGTCGTGCTGATCGTGGTTGTCGGTCCCAAGGACTTGCCGCCCATGATCCGCGCTTTCGGAAAAACGATGGCCGGTTTGCGTAAAATGGCGGGTGACTTCCGCTCTCAGTTCGATGAAGCCTTGAAAGAGGCCGACATGGACGATGTGCGCCAGACGATTTCAGACGTTCGCAACCTCAACCCTACGAACTCCTTGCGCAACGCAATGAACCCGCTTCGGGAGCTGGGCAACGAAATCCGCTCCGATTTGAGTGGTGTAACCACTACCAGCGCCCCAGCCACAAGTGCACCTGTCGGAGCGCCCGCGGTCAATTTGAGCGAACCGGAGATGAAGCTGCCGGACGGCCCGCCAGCCATGGCGCCTGCGCCTGTCGAGATGGCGGCGACGTCCACTGCGTCAGCAGCTGCGGTGTCGCCTGCTGAAAAACCAAAGCGAACGCGCAAGCCAGCCGCAGCAAAGTCCGCTCAGGAAATTGAGGCCGAAACGGTTGCCGTGAAACCGAAACGGGCACCGAGGACGGTTTCCGCCAAATCGACAGCATCCGACAGTGCAAAGCCTGTTGCGCCTTCTTCCAGTGAACCTACCGTGTTGACCGAGGTTGCCGCGAAGTCGGCAAAGGTCAAGGCCGCCAAAGCCACGGTTGCAGCTGGAGAGCCTGTCATCGCGAAGGCCAAGGCGATGGTGAGCAAGCCTGCCCAGGAAAAGACAGCGACCGCAGCGCCTGCCAAAACAGCAAAATTGGCCAAGGCCAAAAAGGGTGAAGCATGAGCGCCGATACCGATGATAAGCCGCAGCCGCTTATCGTACACCTTATGGAGTTGCGCACCCGACTGATCTGGTCGATCGGTGCCTTCTTCGTAGCGTTCCTGGGGTGCTTTGCCGTAGCCAAGCACCTCTTCAACCTGCTGGTCATTCCTTACAAGTGGGCCGTCATCTGGGCGGGACTGGATGTCGCCAAGTCGTCGCTCATCTACACGGCGCCGCAGGAATTCTTTTTTACGCAGATCAAGGTCGCGATGTTCGGTGCCTTGGTGATTTCCTTTCCGGTCATCGCTTCCCAGCTCTACAAATTCGTGGCGCCGGGGCTCTACAAAAATGAGCGCGCTGCGTTCCTACCGTTTTTGATTGCCTCACCGTTGCTGTTTCTTCTGGGCGGTGCGCTGGTCTATTTCTTCTTCACGCCCATGGTCATGTGGTTCTTCCTCGCCATGCAGCAATTGCCTGAAAATGGCGAGGTGGCGATTTCGCTGATGCCGAAGGTGTCGGAATATCTCAGCCTCATCATGACCCTGGTGCTGTCCTTCGGTCTGGTGTTCCAGTTGCCGGTGGTCACGACGCTTCTGGCGCGTGTTGGCTTGCTGACGAGCCAATGGCTGAAGGAAAAGCGTAAATTCGCGATCGTCGCGGCTTTCATCGTAGCAGCCGTGCTGACCCCACCAGACCCGATGTCCCAGATCGGTCTTGCGTTGCCCGCAATCATTCTCTACGAGATTTCCATACATTTGGCTCGACTCGTGGAGAAGAAGCGCGCTGAGGAAAATGCAGGCCGTGAGCTTGAAAATTCCAGTGACGACTGACGGTTTCCGCCAGGATCTTCTTCAGACGCCGGGCCTTTTGTCCCGGCGTTTTGTTTTTCAAAACACGATGCAAATTACGGTCTGGAACCACGATGCACGACATTAAATGGATACGCGAAAACCCTGAAGCTTTCGACGCGGGCCTCGCGCGCCGCAATGCCGAGCCGCAGTCTGCCCTGCTGATTGCGCTGGATGAGAAGCGTCGGTCCGTTATCCAGACATTGCAGGAAATGCAGTCGCGCCGTAACGCCGCCTCCAGGGAAATCGGTGCTGCCATGGCGCAGAAGAACACCGAGCTTGCCGAAAAGCTGAAGGCCGAGGTTGCCGACATCAAGGATACGATGCCGCGCCTCGAAGAAGAGGATCGTCAGGTTTCGGCTGAACTGACCGATGCCCTGTCGCGCATTCCCAACATACCATTCGATGACGTGCCCGTCGGTAAGGACGAGCATGACAACATCGTCGCCCGCGTGGTCGGCCAGAAGCCAGGTTGGAACCATCCGGCCAAGGAACATTACGAAATCGGTGAAGCGCTCGGCTACATGGATTTCGACCGTGCCGCCAAGCTTTCCGGATCGCGCTTTACCGTGCTCACGAGCCAGATCGCCCGGCTTGAGCGGGCGCTTGGCCAGTTCATGATCGACCTGCACACGAGCGAGCACGGCTATACGGAAGTGTCCTCGCCTTTGATGGTACGGGATGAGGCCATGTATGGCACCGGTCAATTGCCGAAGTTTGCGGAAGACCTGTTCAGGACGACCGATGGCCGTTGGCTCATTCCAACTGCTGAGGTGACGTTGACGAACCTCGTTGCCGGTGAAATTCTCGAAGGCGAAAAGCTGCCGTTGCGCTTTACCGCGCTGACGCCGTCTTTCCGCTCTGAGGCCGGTTCGGCGGGTCGTGACACGCGCGGCATGCTGCGCCAGCACCAGTTCTGGAAGTGCGAGCTTGTATCGATTACGGATGCGGAAAGCGCCATCGACGAGCATGAGCGCATGACGGCTTGCGCAGAAGAAGTGTTGAAGCGCCTCGGCCTGCATTTCCGTACAATGACACTCTGCACGGGCGATATGGGCTTTGGCGCGCGCAAAACCTACGACCTCGAAGTATGGCTGCCGGGCCAGGATACGTATCGCGAGATTTCGTCCTGCTCTGTCTGTGGCGATTTCCAGGGACGACGCATGGATGCGCGTTACCGGGCCAAGGGCGAGAAGGCGACGAAGTTCGTCCATACGCTGAACGGTTCCGGCACGGCTGTCGGTCGCTGCCTGATTGCGGTTCTGGAAAACTATTTGAACGAGGATGGTTCGGTGACGATTCCAGACGTGCTGCTTCCCTATATGGGCGGTCTGACGCGGATCGAAAAGGCTGCCTGATAGGCCGGGGAGGACGATCATGCGGATTTTGCTGACGAACGATGATGGAATCCACGCGGAGGGGCTGGCTGCGCTCGAGCGTATTGCCCGCACAATCTCAGACGACGTGTGGATCGTCGCACCCGAGACCGACCAGAGCGGGCTGGCGCACTCGCTGACGCTGTCTGAGCCGCTGCGCCTGCGCAAGATTTCAGACAAGCATTTTGCATTGCGCGGCACGCCGACCGATTGTGTCATCATGGGCATCCGCGAGGTCTTGCCGGGCAAGCCGGATCTCGTGCTGTCTGGCGTCAACGCCGGGGCCAACATGGCCGATGACGTGACCTATTCGGGCACGATTGCCGGTGCCATAGAAGGAACGTTGCAGGGCGTGCGCTCCTTCGCGCTCAGCCAGGCCTACCTCTATACCGGCCATGCCGAGCGAGTTGTGCCGTGGGAGGTTGCCGAGACCTATGCGCCCGATCTCATTCGTAAACTCATCGATGTCGATCTTCCAACCGAAACATTCCTCAATCTCAACTTTCCCAACTGCGCACCCGCAGATGTGAAGGGGGTAAGTGTCACGGGGCAGGGGAAGCTCGATTTCGGTATGACTGTAGAGCAACGTCAGGACGGTCGTGGGCTGCCCTATTACTGGCTGCGATTCGGCGAACGGCTGGGTACTTTCCTCGAGGGCACAGATATTCACGCCGTTAAGGCCGACCGGATTTCGGTGACACCACTGAAGCTTGACCTGACCGACTACACGGCTAAGGCGCGCGTGGCGAAGGCCCTTGGACTGGGAGTGGACGATTGAAATCCGCAATGGTCGAGAAAGAAGGGTTTGCAGCCCTGGTGTTACGGTTGAGAGCCGAAGGCATCTCCGACATCGACCTTCTGACGGCTGTTGAGCAATGCCCGCGCTCGCAATTCGTGCCAGCGCAGTTTGCACCCGAGGCCTATTCCAGCCGCACCATCCCGATCGACTGCGGCGCCTTCATGGAAAGTGGCGACATGGTGGTAAAGACCGTGGCGCGACTTCGGGTCAAGCCCGGCCAGCGCGTGCTGGAAATCGGCACCGGCAGCGGCTTCATGACGGCAATCCTGGGCCGCCGGTGCGAGCGGGTCGTTTCCATCGATCGCTACAAGACGCTGGTGGAGCAGGCGCAGAACCGCATGGATGATCTCGGTATTCGCAACGTGGTGATCAGGCAGGCCGATGGCTCCAACGGTCTGGTCGGCGAGGGTACCTTCGACCGAATCGTTTCGACGGCTGCATTTACGACCATGCCACGCTTTTTTACCGAGCAGATCGTATCCGGCGGAATGATGATTGCACCGATCATGATGGAAGACGGTCGCTGTGTAATGACGCGCTTTTCCAAGACCGGCAGCCGGTTTGAGCAGGAAGAGCTTTTCGAAACGCCCTATCTGCCAATCGAAACGCACATCGCTCGCTATCTGTAGCGAAATGAAAATTCGTTCCATTTTTGCGAGCGAGTTGTGGTGTTTATTAAGCTATTGATTAAAAAAGATTTTCCTCGGATTTTTTGTAAAAAATACGGCTTTTTGGGCTTCGTCATGGTTATCGAAGTGTCAAAAAATGCGCAAACGCCGTAACGTTTTAACGGCGTGGTAACACTAACGCGCTTTAATCATCTCCATCAACGCACGGTTTTCCCGTAACGGGAGAGGGGCCTTGCAGAGTGTAGTTTCAGCCGGATCGATCCCGATGCGGTGGTTGGCGTCAGTGTAGATCGAGTCATGCGTATGAGTAATTCGCCTAAAATCGGAAAATCAATCGCAAAGATGTTCGCAGCGGCATTGCTGGCAAGCGTCGCAACGGGGTGTAGCTCCGACGCAACGCGATTTGGCGGGCTCTTTTCCAGTGGGCCTGACCAAATGACAACGGCATCCATTCCAGCACGCAATGCAGGAGGCGCTAACGGGCAGTCTCCAGTCCCGCAAGGTGATGTGAGCAGCGGTGGTTATGGTAACGCAGCGCCGCAGGGTGGCTATGCGAACCAGAACGCGGCGATGAACCAGCCATACCCGCAAAATAACGGCGGTGGTTACGGTTCGGTACAGCCTTCGTCGGCTCGTCAGGCGTCGTCGTCCTCGCCGGTGCAGCGTTCAGAACTTGCGCCTCCATCGTCATCTTCGAACCGCGAGCCTGCAACTCGTCGTGAGGCCATGCAGCAGCCATTCCCATCGGCGACAGGCAACTCGGCGCCATCGATGGCAGCTGCTCGCCCTGCCAGCCCGAGCCGCGCCGATACGCTTTCAACCGGCTCCATCAAACAGCAGTCTACTGGCTGGCATACCGAAGGTGCGTCATCGGTAACGCTGAAGTCCGGCGAGACGATTGCAACGCTTTCCAAGCGTTACGGCGTCCCTGAAAAGGCGCTGCTCGAGGCCAATGGTCTTTCCAGCGCCTCCGCTGCCGCGCCTGGCCGTTCAATCATCATTCCGAAGTTCGGTCAGTCCCGCAACGCAGCCCGCGCCGCTTCTGACAACATCGACCTGAGCAAGAACAACAACGGCCCGACACCGACACGCGGTCACGAAAACAACGTTGCCGTTCTGCCATCGCAGAACACCGCACGCGACAAGGCCACGGCTGAAACCGGCAAATTGACGCCTCCAGGCGGCAAGCCGCTTCCGCCAACGGGTGGCTACAAGGTTCAGACAGGCGATAGCCTTGCCAAGATTGCTCGTGCAAACGGCGTATCGGTTGCTGACCTGAAGTCCGCAAACGGTATCACCGATGGCAGCGTCCGCGTCGGCCAGACGCTAAAGATTCCAGGTGCTGGCACCGATGGTATCAAGACCGCCTCCGTTCAGCATCAGGCACCGGCTGCGTCCAAGCCTGTCGAAACGCCGGTCGCTGCTGCCAAGGTCGAAGCGCCGAAGGCTCCTTCTGCTGAAGCAAGTGTTGGTGACGTCGAGAAGAAGTCGGATATGGCTTCCATCGCGCCGGAATCCACAGGCATCGGCAAATATCGCTGGCCAGTTCGCGGCGCTGTGATCTCCGGCTTCGGTGAAAATGTCGATGGCAGCCGCAATGATGGCATCAACATCTCCGTGCCTGAGGGTACGCCGATCAAGGCTGCCGAGAACGGTGTTGTCATCTATTCCGGCAACGGTCTGAAGCAGCTTGGTAACACCGTCCTTATCCGCCACGACGACGGCCGTGTTACGGTTTACGGCAATGCCGCCAACCTCGACGTCCAGCGCGGTCAAAAGGTTCAGCGTGGCCAGACGGTTGCGACATCCGGTATGACGGGCAGCGCCAAGCGTCCGCAGGTTCACTTCGAAGTCCGCAAGGACGCGACACCGGTGAACCCATCCTCTTTCCTTGAATAGAGTATTGCGTTTCAAGGGGTAAGAAAAAGCCGGGTTTACGCCCGGCTTTTTTACGTTGCAGGCCTGATCAAGCTTACGGTTTTTTCGATGAAGTCAGCGATGCTGGTTGTGTCATCCAGATCGAATACCGGCAGCATCGTGTCGGTGACGGAATGATCGGCCGCTATTGCAATGATGTGAGGGTCGCTGGGCGCCAACGGTTCTGTTTTTGCCGCATCCCGCCTGCGCGCCTCGATCTTGGGCACTGGCTCGTATTTGTAACCCTCGATCAGTACCAGATCGCACGGTGCGATGCGGGCGAGAATGTCTTCGAAGGATGGTTCAGGTGCGCCGCGCAACTCATGCATAATGGCAAAGCGCGTGCCTGACACGATGGTGACCTCGTGTGCGCCAGCGTTGCGATGGCGCCAGCTATCGGCCCCGACCTTGTCTATATCGAAATCATGGTGAGCATGTTTGATTGTCGAGACACGGTAGCCGCGTGCCGTTAGTTCGGTCACGACGCGAACAGCAAGCCCGGTCTTGCCTGAGTTCTTCCAGCCGGAAATACCGAACACTTTCTGGGTCATGTATGCATACTCTTGAAGAACATCTCTGCCGTCGCGAGTTCGTCAGGTGTGTTGATGTTGAAGAAGGGATCGATGGCGGTTGTCACGCTTTCGACAGGTGGAAACGAGACGCCGATCGTTGGGTGACGCGCCAGGAAGCTGCGGATACGCCTGTTTCGGTCATCCGCAAGCCATGCCTCCAGATCATCGGCAATTGCGACCGGCCACAGCCCGAAGACAGGATGCAGCTGGCCGGTCGATGCGGCGATAACGATGGCGTTTTCGTCAGTGATATGCTCGATGAGACGTGCTGCGAGACCCGTCGGAAAAAACGGACTATCTGCCGGAACCGTCAGAAAATGTGTTGCTTTGGACGCGGAGTTTGCGACGTGACGCATACCTGCAAGAATACCCGCAAGTGGCCCGGCATGACCGGCCTTTGTATCTGGAACCAGTGGCAGGTCGAAGGCATCAGCCCAGTGCTCCGAGGCGTTCAAGGCCAGCGTCGTCACCTGCGGAGTGACACGGTCTATAACGTGAGACATCAGCGGTTTGCCGCCAAGCAGGCTCAGCGCCTTGTTCGTTCCCATGCGGCGGGAAAGACCGCCTGCCAGGATAAGGCCCGGTATCTGCGAGCCCATCATCACGCTTTGCCCTGCTGCAATCTCTGGCCGAGGTGCGCTGATTTTCTGCGGAAATTCATTGGATTCTCGTGGAGGTTTTGGCGATCGGCGGCTGGTGTCGCCTGCTTTCGCGGTAGAACGTATAGAGTCCCGAGGCGACGATAATGGCCGTGCCAAGCAAAATCCAGGAATTCATGCTCTCACCGAACACGAAGTAGCCGATTGTAAAGGCCCAGATCATGCTGGTGTAGCGAAAAGGCGCGACAAATGCGATGTCCCCGCTGCGCATGGAAAGAATGACGGCCTGATAGCCGATGACCACCAGAACCGCGGATGCGAACAGATGTGACCAGACATATCCGTCCATCGGCTGCCAGCCGCCAAAGGGTGCGATGAGAGCAGCGCCGAAGATCGTGTTGACGAATGATGTCGTCATCGTCACCGTCATGGACGGTATGTCGGTATACATGCGGCGGGTGAGCAGATCGCGTCCGGCGGTGACGAAGACAGCACCAACGACCAGCAATGCGCCGAAGGTAAAACCATCCGGGCCGGGTCTGAGAATGATCAAGACGCCGAGAAGACCGACGAGGATGGCTGTCCAGCGGCGCCAGCCCACTGTCTCGTTGAGGAACAAAGCCGCGCCCAATGTCACCGCCAGTGGCAGCGACTGCATGATCGCCGAGACATTCGCAAAGCCCATCATTGCCAGCGCTTTAAGGTAGAGAATGGAGGCCGAGACCTCGCACAGGCACCGTAACACGATGATGGGCCGCAGCAATGTCTTGATGGGGCGCAATGCTCCCATATGGCGGGCGATGAAAAATACCAGCACACAGGTGATGATGCCGCGAACAAAGAGAATTTGACCTGTGTTGATATAGGGTGTGACGGATTTGGTGAAGGCGTCGTTGACGGTAAACGAGGCCATCGCGAGCGCCATCAGCAACGCGCCGCGGGTGTTGTCCGTCAATGCCATCAGTCCAATCCCAGATACAAAACGAAGCGCCATCATGCGGTGCACATATGACGACTCCGCCCACTCGTCTAATATGAGGTCGTGACATGGTGGGAATTCGAATTCAATCGAATTATGCTGGATGGTCGAGTAAAACCGCGTCAGCCGCCGGTGACGCTCATGTGGCGCGCAACGGCGGGGCGTTTGTGAGTTCGGTCGATGACGAAGTCGTGGCCCTTGGGCTTGCGAAGAATGGCATCATCGATGGCTTGCGACAGAAGGCCGTTGTCGTCGGATGCGCGAAGGGCAGTGCGCAGATCAGCGGCGTCATCCTGACCAAGACACATATAGAGAGTGCCGGTGCATGTCAGGCGAACACGGTTGCAGCTTTCGCAGAAATTATGGGTCATCGGCGTAATGAAGCCGAGACGACCCGAGGTCTCCTTTACCTCGACGTAGCGGGCCGGGCCGCCGGTCTGATAATTAATGTCGCTGAGAGTGAATTGCTTTTCCAAGGAGGCCCGAACCTGGGAGAGAGGCAGATAGCGGTCGGTCCGATCTTCCTCGATGTCACCCATGGGCATGGTTTCGATCACAGTGAGATCCATGCCGCGCGCATGAGCAAAGCGCAACAATTCGGGAATTTCATGCTCGTTGAAATCCTTCAGCGCAACAGCGTTGAGCTTGATCTTGATGCCAGCGGCAAGTGCGGCATCGATGCCGTTCATCACCTTGGAGAAATCGCCCCAGCGGGTGATCTGGCGAAACTTGTCGGGATCGAGCGTGTCGAGCGAGACGTTGATTCGACGTACGCCGCAATCATACAGTTCTGCTGCGTGGGTCGCCAGCTGCGAACCGTTTGTCGTCAGCGTCAACTCGTCCAGCGTGCCCGCATCGATATGGCGACCAAGATCGCGCACCAGATGCATGATATTCTTGCGCACCAACGGTTCGCCACCCGTCAGCCGGATGCGGCGAACACCTTTTGCGATGAAGGCGGAACAGAGCCTATCGAGCTCTTCCAACGTCAGAAGATCCTTCTTCGGCAGGAACGTCATGTGTTCGGACATGCAATAGGTACAACGAAAGTCACAGCGGTCTGTGACGGAAACGCGCAGATACGTGACGGAGCGTCCGAAGGGGTCAACCATCGGGCTCGTGCTTTCATTTAAGGATGTCGCCGGGTGCAGCGCTCCGGGAAAGCTGTTCAACCTAAAATCTCCATTGATAGTGCAGAGTGTCTGCTACCTTAGCTCATCATGTAATGCCTTGCCGCAGTGCAGACAAGGTCGTAAGTGTTCGGGATATATCACGGTTTGGAAATGAAGACATGAATGAACCTTGGCCGACCGAATTGTGGGTTTCCAAAGATCGCCAGCATCTGGTCGTTGAATTCGATAATGGGCAATCATTCGATCTACCGGCGGAAATGCTGCGCGTGCTGTCTCCGTCGGCGGAAGTGCAGGGGCATGGTCCTGGTCAGAAGATAACCGTGCCCGGCAAACGCAACGTCGCAATCCGCTCCGTCGTCGCGACGGGAAATTACGCGGTGAGGATCGCTTTCGACGACGGTCACGATAGCGGAATTTTTACGTGGCGCTACCTGCTGGAACTCGGGCAGGAGGGTGACAGTCTGTTCAGCGCTTACGAGCAGGAACTGGCTGAAAAAGGCTTGAGCCGGGATACGAAATTCCGGTAGCAGAGCGCTATATTTCATGAGGTTACGGGGGTGACATTTTGGCGGTCGAGGGAAATGCAAATGATCTGGCACAAGTTGTTGTCCTGCTGGCGGCAGGCGTTGTAGCCGCCCCGATCTTCAAGCGCATCGGGCTGGGCTCTGTTCTCGGATATCTTGCCGCCGGCTTGGTCATTGGCCCATTCGGCTTTGGTGCCTTCTCCGATCCGCAAGCTATTATCCACATTGCCGAACTTGGCGTGGTCATGTTCCTGTTCATCATCGGCCTTGAAATGCAGCCCTCTCGCCTGTGGTCCATGCGCAAGGACATTTTCGGGCTTGGTGCCCTGCAGGTGTTGACCTGCATGGTCGGCTTGATGCTCATTGGTCTTGCTCTCGGTTTCTCTCTCATTCCGTCTTTTGTGGCTGGCACCGGTTTCGTGCTGACATCCACCGCCATCGTGATGCAGATGTTGCAGGAGCGGAACAGCATGTCGACGCTCAAAGGTCAGCGCATCATCGCCATCCTTCTGTTTGAGGATTTGGCCATCGTGCCACTGCTGGTACTGGTTGCCTTCCTCGGCGCGGGTGGTGAGGCAGTAACACTGAGCGAGCGGCTGACCTCTATCGGCATTGCACTGGCCGCCATCGCAGCATTGATCGTTGCGGGCCGGTATTTGCTCAATCCCTTCTTCCGGCTTCTGGCGGCGTCCGGTGCGCGGGAGGTCATGACGGCGGCGGCCTTGCTGGTTGTTCTCGGATCGGCGCTGCTTATGCAGGTCAGTGGCCTGTCCATGGCCATGGGCGCGTTCCTTGCCGGTGTTCTGTTGTCGGAATCGTCGTTCCGGCATCAGCTGGAAGCCGATATCGAACCCTTCCGCGGCATTCTGCTCGGCCTTTTCTTCTTGGGCGTCGGCATGGCGATCGATCTGACGGTTATTGCTGCGAACTGGCAACTGGTGCTGATGAGCGTCGTTGCCTACATGCTCATCAAGGCGCTGTTGATTTATTGCGTGGCGCGGGTGATGGGAACATGCCAGCGCGAAAGCATCGAGCGTGCCGTGTTGATGGCGCAGGGTGGCGAGTTCGCGTTCGTGCTCTATTCCGCCGCCGCTGCCGCAGGTATTCTGGATGCCGAAGCCAATGCGGTGCTGACGGCGACCATCATTCTCTCGATGATCCTGACGCCGTTGATGGTGATCGCCCATGATCGCATCATGCCAAAGAAAGCTCCCAGGACCGACGATCTGGATCTGCCCGAAAATGTCGATGGCAGCATTCTCATGATCGGCTTTGGTCGTTTTGGCCAGATCGTCAGTCAGCCGCTTCTGGCTCGGGGATACACCTTGTCGCTGGTGGACAAGGATGCGGATTTCGTACGCGACGCCGCCGGCTTCGGCTTCAAGGTCTACTATGGTGATGGATCTCGCTCCGAGATTTTGCATGCGGCTGGAGCGGGTTCAGCTCGCGCGGTGTTGATCTGCGTCGATGACAAGGAAGCCGCAGTCCGCATTGCCGAAATCGTCAAGCACGAATTTCCGCTGGTGCCGGTACTGGCACGTGCCTTTGACCGTGGTCATGCACTCGATCTGTTGAAAGCCGGTGTGGATTATCAAATCCGCGAAACCTACGAATCCGCGCTGAACTTCAGCGAAAAAGTGTTGACCGAAATCGGTGAGGAGACCGATATTGCCGAACGGCTCGTTGAGGAGTTCCGTGATGTCGACAAGGAGCGTTTTGCGCTTGAGGTCGTCGGTGGTGTTTACGCTGGGCGGTCGCTCATTCGTGGAAATGCTCAGCCTGCCGATATCGTAGCCGCTCGCACAGCCCGTGAACGTGCGGAACGTGAAGCAAGGCAGGAAGCAGCAGAGCAAAACTAGCGACGTCGTCACACCATTGTCGCAGGGATGCTTTTCAAACAGGCCGAGAAGAGGAAAAGCATAATGACTGTCATTCGTTCTGTTGACGATTTGAAGAAGATTTACGGCACCGTCGCCCAACCTTCCTACATCAAGGTCACGCCAGCGCTGACAGATGAATACAGGCAGATGATCGAAGCGTCGCCATTCGTGGCTCTGGCAACGGTCGGTCCTGAAGGTATGGACTGCTCACCGCGCGGTGACAAGGGCGGCGTCGTCAGGGTTCAGGATGACAAGACGGTTCTGCTCCCCGACTGGCGCGGCAACAACCGGATCGACTCGTTGATGAACATCGTTCGCGATCCGCGCGTGGCGATGATGTTTCTCGTCCCGGGCTCCAACACGACCATGCGCATCAATGGCAAGGCGGTCGTATCCATAGACCCGGCACTGCTCGACAGTTTCGAGATGGATGGAAAACATCCACGCACGGTAACGGTGGTCACCATCGATGAAGTCTATTTCCAGTGCGCGCGAGCGCTCATCCGCTCCGAACTCTGGAAGGCGGAAAACTTTGTTGATCCTGCCTCGCTGCCCACTCCGGGTGCTTTGATGAAAGCCGCCAAGGCGGATTTCGACAAGGATACCTATGATAGGGAATGGCCCGAGCGAGCAGCCAAGACCATGTGGTAAGGCGTCGTCGATGTTGGCTTACTGCTTGTAGATGAGCCAGCTCTTGCCATTATAATTTTTCTGCATCCCTTCTTCAAAGAACACAGTGCGGTTACGCCCGGTCTCCTTGGCGTAATAAAGAGCCGTGTCGGCGCGAGCATAAAGCTCGCCGGGATTTTGGGCCTGCGAGGCCAGTGAGTAACCGATCGACATCGTCACCTGACCATAATCGATGCCTGACTTGGAGTTTCGGAACGGTGTTTTTTCGAGAGCCGTTCGAATACGTTCGCAGGCGGCCTGAACTTCCTCCTGGCTGCTGCTCTCCAGAATGATGGCAAACTCTTCGCCGCCACTGCGGGCAACGAAGCCATCCTTGCGAATATTGCTTCTTATGACAGAGGCGACGCTTGCCAGAATCTTGTCTCCGACGGGATGCCCGAATGTATCGTTGATACGCTTGAAATTGTCGACATCCAGCAGCACCAACGCTGAGAACTGGAGGCCCATCGTCGTGTCGTACATGGACGCCAGCTTGTCATCGAAGGCCCGACGATTGGCGAGGCGCGTCAGCGAATCGGTGTTGGCGATACGCTTGTACTCATCGAGCTCGAGACGAACCTGCTGCATTTCTTCAGCGTGACGATCAACGCTTTTAAACGTGGTTTCATTTTCGGTCATTTTGTCACCGGTGGCGTCCACCAGCATCGATATGGCGGTCCGCAGCAGATGCGTGCTGGATTGGCTTTTGTCCGCAATGCCAGCTCGCGTTTCATCCAGAATACGGTTGTAATTTTCAAGGCATGTCTGTTCGTGCTGCAAGACGATCAACAGCGCGTTGAGTTCGGAATTCAGCTTGTCTCTGGCAGCTTCTATGAGCTGGCCATGCGTGTGATCGAAATAGCGGGAGCCAAGATCGTCCAGCTCCTCTTGCGTGGCGCGGGTGCCGAGCGCCGTCAAATCTCGCGTCAACGCAGGGTTGGAGCCGATGTAAGCTTCGTAGAAAAGATTATAGTTTCGCGGAATGGGAACCACACCCATATTGCGCATGGCAAATAGGATTTGCGAGGCAATATCAGGTGCCTTCGGCGTTGATGCTTTACTCATCAAGTCACTCCCGGAAATAAGTTCAGTATCTTACTCTGCGTTGCAGCTAAATTTCTTTTGGAAATCTTGTTTGACGAACGTCAATGTTACTCAAGAGAAAGATACACCAATAATCAGCTAACTACTTACTTAGGCGCTTATTTTATAATTAGAATCGCCTAAAAAAGAAGGGTCAGTTCCCATATCATTTTACGGATGAGTTTATAGAGGTAATTTCTTATAGTTCGGTAAAATTCCCGAATATTCTTAAATATGTCCAGCATCGTAATTTTGACCAGAAACGGACCGCTGGTCCGTTTCTGATCTTTGTGTTTATTTAGGTCCGATCATATTTTCCGGGCGGACATACTGGTCGAACTCCTCGTTTGAAAGATATCCGCCACCCACGGCTTCTTCGCGAAGCGTCGTACCGTTCTTATGAGCGGTCTTGGCGATTTTGGCACAGGCGTCGTAGCCGAGCTTGCCGTTCAGCGCCGTTACCAGCATCAACGAGTTCTCTACGCCCTTCTTGATGTTGTCTTCGCGTGCCTCGATACCGACTACGCAATTGTCGGTGAAGGAAACCGCAGCGTCGCCGAGAAGTTGAACCGACTGCAGGAAATTATACGCCATCATCGGGTTGTAGACGTTCAGTTCGAAGTGTCCCTGCGAACCTGCGAATGTAATCGCCGCCTGATTTCCAAAAATATGCGCGCAAACCTGCGTCAGGGCTTCCGACTGTGTCGGATTGACCTTGCCGGGCATGATCGAAGAGCCAGGTTCGTTTTCTGGAAGTGCAAGCTCGCCGAGACCCGCACGTGGACCGGAACCGAGGAAGCGGATGTCGTTGGCGATTTTGAAAAGCGCCGCAGCTGCGGCGTTGATTGCGCCATGTGCGAAGACCATTGCATCGTGCGCCGCCAGGGCTTCGAACTTGTTGGGGGCCGTCACGAAAGGCAGGCCGGTGATCTTGGCAATCTCTTCGGCAACTTGTTCGGCAAAACCGACCGGTGCGTTAAGACCGGTGCCAACGGCGGTACCACCCTGCGCCAGCTCGTAAAGCCCCGACAATGTCAGTTCGATCCGCTTGATTGCAGATGCGACCTGTGCGGCGTAGCCGGAAAACTCCTGGCCGAGCGTCAGAGGTGTTGCATCCTGTGTATGGGTGCGACCGATCTTGATGATATGGGCAAAACCCTTGGCCTTGGCGTCCAGTGCCGCATGCAGGTGCTTGAGGCTTGGCAGAAGATGGTGGACGATCTGTTCCGCGCAGGCAATGTGCATGGCCGTTGGGTAGGTGTCGTTGGACGACTGGCTCATATTGACGTGGTCGTTCGGATGAACAGGCTTTTTGGAGCCCATGTCACCGCCGAGCATTTCAATTGCGCGATTGGAGATGACTTCGTTGGCATTCATGTTCGACTGGGTGCCGGAACCGGTTTGCCAGACGACGAGAGGGAAATGATCGTTCAGCTTGCCATCGATGACCTCCTGAGCGGCCTTGATGATGGTTTCGCCGAGTTGCGCATCGAGCCCGCCCAGCGCCATGTTGGTGCGGGCTGCGGCCTGTTTGACGATACCGAGCGCACGAACGACCGAGGCAGGCTGCTTTTCCCAGCCAATTTTGAAATTGCCAAGTGAGCGCTGTGCCTGGGCGCCCCAGTAACGGTCGCTTGCAACGTCGATTGGGCCAAATGTGTCGGTTTCGGTGCGTGTCGCTGTCATCGGTCCTGCCTCTCCTGTGCGGTCGAGCGTCAAGACCGCGTCTCCGCCCGCCTTGCGCGCGCAGACATATAAAGCGATAGCGCAATCATGGAAAGCCTGTCGTGTTGCGGACCTCCATATTTACCCATCGTATCAAAGCTTGGTCGGCCACGACGTGAAAGTCGGACTGCGTGACTTTTGGGTCACGTGGCCGGAAAGCTTGGATCTCTTACATTTTACGATCATCGTTACGAAAACTTGTTCGTGCAATCTTAGGAAATTAAAGAGAAATTTAACTATTCTCGCCAAACGTGGAGCGCATGCCAAAGCGATTTTTTCGCGACGGAAACTTATCTCTGGCACTTGATTGGACTTCGCGCGTTTTCTTTCCAAAAGCAGGCCAATCAGCTAGACAGACACATACTCATTTATATGCGCCTCGATGAATGATGGCGCGGGATGCGGCGAGGAATAAATTGCAAATCACATCAGGAAAATCATCGGCTGCATTGATACTGGCTCTTGGTCTGTCCGTTTCGGCGGCCATGCCTGGCACAGCCAGTGCGGTGACCCTCATGGACCTTCTCCGCGGTGGCCCAGGGAAAGTGGAAAGCGAGCGCCAGGATCGCGGACTTCCTGGAGTTACGACAATGCAGGGCGCCGCCGCAGCGCGTGATGTCGATCCCGAGCCATTGCCGCGCGTGTCCGGCCCTCGCTATTATACATACAAGGCGGATGGCACACGCGCCGTCGACACGTCGAAGTTCCCGTCAGGTCTTGCGGGTGTCAAGCTGTCTGCGACGCCTGAAATTGCCAAGGCGCTGGAAGCCTACTACAATGCAGGTGGACAGCCGATCTGGGTTTCCAACGGCGATCTGAACGAGCGCGCCAGCGCCGTTCTCGCATTTTTCGAAACTGTTGGTGACAGTGGCCTCAACCCTGCCGACTACAGCATTTCTGCCCCGTCTCAGGATGTGACTGCCAGCATTTCGGCAGAGCCGGTTGCCCAGGTACAGAACGCCTCCGTTACCGAGCAGCAGGTTATTCCTCGTGCGATGATGCAGTTCGAACTGACGCTTTCGGCCAAGGTTCTGGCCTACGTGCAGGACACGAACCGTGGTCGCGTCGATCCGAACAAGCTGTCCGGATATCATGACTTCAAGCGCAAGACGGTCAACCTGACACCGGTTCTCAAACTTGCCAGCATGAGCCCGGATGTCGGTGCTTACCTGCGCAGCCGCGAGCCATCCAATGTCGAGTATCTGGCTTTGAAAGCCGAGCTGGCAAAGCTGCGCAATGAAGACAAGGATGCAAGCCACAAGGTGGTCGTGCCTGCAGACCTCGTTCTCAAGCCGGGCGAAAACAATGCCGATATGGCAACGGTCGTCAAAGCGATCGAACATCGCTCATCCGCAAGCCTGAAGACCGGCCATGCAGCGACGCTGTCTGGCTACCAGCAGACGCCGGAATACACCCCGGAGCTTGTTGATCTGGTCAAGGCTTTCCAGAGTGAAAACGGCCTGAAGGCTGACGGCGTGATTGGTCGTGCAACCGTGCGCGCGATGACCGGCGATAGCAACGAAGCCAAGATCGCCAAGCTTGAAGTCGCCATGGAGCAGATCCGCTGGTTGCCTGCTGATCTCGGCGACCGTTTCGTCTTCATCAACCAGCCCGCGTTCATGGCCTACTACCACAATCAGGGTGTCGAGGATTTCGGCATGAAGGTGGTGATCGGTTCAAAGTCGAACCAGACCTACTTCTTCGAGGATGAAATCCAGACAGTGGAATTCAACCCGTACTGGGGTGTCCCGCAATCGATCATCATCAACGAGATGCTGCCGAAGCTGCGCCGCGATCCTTCCTATCTGGACCGCCTAGGTTATGAAGTTCAGGTCAACGGTCGTTCGGTTTCGTCTTCCAGTGTCAACTGGTACGGCTCCACCAACGCGGTATCCGTCCGTCAGCCACCGAGCAGCGACAATGCGCTGGGTGACCTGAAAATCCTGTTCCCCAACGCCCATGCCATCTACATGCATGACACGCCTGCCAAGAGCTTCTTCAACCGTGATATGCGCGCGCTCAGCCATGGCTGCATTCGTCTGGTCGATCCGCGCCGGATGGCTGCAGCTGTTCTCGGCACGACACTTGACAATGTGAACAAGCAGATTGCCGCAGGCCAAAACCGCGCCGTTCCTGTCTCGGGTAAAGTGCCGGTTTACGTTTCCTACTTTACCGCTTGGCCGGACAAGGACGGCCACGTGCAGTATTTCGACGATGTGTATGATCGTGACAGCTATGTCATGAAAGCGTTCGACACGACGACGAAGGCGCGCGCGTCTTCGATCTAAAACACATCCGACGACATCAAAAGCGCCTTAACGGGCGCTTTTTCTTTATGAGGGTAGGGCCATGCGGGACATTCAGACGGTTATCAACTCCATCACCGAGAAGATGCAGCCGCGCCTCGGCGCTGCAAAGGTGGCCGATTACATTCCCGAGCTTGCCAAGGTCGACCCCAACCAGTTCGGCATTGCCGTCACCACTGTGGACGGTGAGACCTTCGTCGCTGGCGATGCAAAGGTCCAGTTTTCGATACAGAGTATCTCCAAGGTCTTCATGCTGACGCTTGCTTTGGGCAAGACGGGCGAGAGCGTGTGGAAGCGGGTAGGGCGCGAACCGTCCGGTTCAGCCTTCAACTCCATCGTACAGTTGGAGCGGGAGATGGGCATTCCACGCAATCCCTTTGTGAACGCCGGTGCCATCGTCGTTACCGACATGGTTCTGGCTGGTCACGAACCGCGTGAAGCCATTGGCGAGGTTCTGCGCTTCGTGCAATATCTGGCCGATGACGAAACGATTTCCATCGACAAAAAAGTTGCGAAATCAGAGCAGAAGACGGGGTACAGAAATTTCGCGCTGGCGAATTTCATGAGCAGTTTCGGCAATCTACACCATCCGGTCGATCATACGCTGGGTGTTTATTTTCACCAATGCGCGCTGTCGATGAATTGCGTTCAGTTGGCGAGGGCAGGTTTGTTTCTGGCCAATCGAGGCCGCAACCCCGTGACCGGCCACTCTGTCGTTTCGGAAAAACGTGCACGTCGCATCAATGCCCTGATGCTGACCTGCGGCCATTATGATGGGTCGGGCGATTTTGCCTATCATGTCGGTCTGCCGGGCAAGAGTGGTGTGGGTGGCGGCATTCTGGTGGTAGCACCGGGCAAGGCATCGATTGCGGTGTGGTCGCCGGGTCTCAATGAAGTCGGCAATTCGGCTCTGGGCTCGGTTGCGCTGGAAATGCTGGCAAACGAAATGGGCTGGTCGGTATTCGGGGCTTGATCTTCAAGGCATATGGGGGCATTCCCTGAAGCCGGAACGCTTGGGTGCGTTCAGGACCGAGCGAGATCACCATGAACATTGCAGCAGATATCGATGACATGCCAGAGGGCGTCGAGCCTGAAGAGCAGGGTGGTGCGCATCCGCTGTTCGTCAATGCACCGCGCTCCGTGTCCTTCAACAAGCTGCGCAAGCGCCTGTTGCGCAATGTGCGCCAGGCCTTTGATGATTTCGATATGCTGAAAGGCCAGAAGCGCTGGCTGGTCGGCCTTTCCGGCGGCAAGGACAGCTATGGCCTGCTGGCGCTGCTACTGGACCTGAAATGGCGTGGTCTTCTGCCCGTCGAGCTGATTGCCTGTAATCTGGATCAGGGCCAGCCGAATTTTCCCAAGCACATCCTGCCGGACTATCTTACCAAGATCGGCATGCCTCACCGCATCGAATACCGCGATACCTATTCTATCGTGAAGGAAAAGGTGCCCGCCGGTGGCACATATTGCTCGCTCTGTTCGCGGCTGCGGCGTGGCAATCTTTACCGGATCGCCAAGGAAGAAGGTTGTGACGCGCTGCTGCTTGGCCATCACCGCGAAGATATTCTCGAGACGTTCTTCATGAACCTGTTCCACGGCGGGCGGCTTGCTGCGATGCCTGCCAAGCTGATGAACGACGAAGGCAACCTGATGGTGCTGCGTCCTCTCGCCTATTGCGCGGAAGAGGATATGGCAAAGTTTGCGGCGGCGTTGGATTTTCCGATCATTCCCTGTGACCTCTGTGGTTCGCAGGACGGACTTCAGCGCAACGCCATGAAAGACATGCTGGCCGACATCGAGCGCCGCATGCCAGGCCGCAAGGATGTGATGCTGCGCGCCATGGCACACGTCAACCCGTCCCATCTGCTCGACACCAAGCTTTTCGATTTTGCGGGCCTGACTGTCACTGATCCGTCACGCTAGGAGATTAGGTCGTGGAAGCTCTTCCCATCTTTAAAAGAAATGCTTCATGACGCTTTCCTATTCCGATCTTGATTTCCTTGTCTCGACTGTCGCAGACGCTGGAGTGAACGACATCATTCCGCGCTTTCGCAACTTGAGCGCTTCAGACATCTCCGAAAAAACCTCCGTTGTCGACCTCGTGACCGAGGCCGACATTCTGGCGGAAAAGCGCATCACAGCTGCTTTGCTCGAGCGCTTTCCAAAAGCCCACATCGTTGGCGAAGAAGCCTATGATGCCGACCATTCGGTTATCCCGGCTCTGGTCGATGCGGAGTTGGCGTTCGTGATCGACCCTATTGACGGCACGTTCAATTATGCGTCCGGTCTCGCCGCATTTGGAACCTTGCTGGCCGTGACCATCAAGGGTGAGACGGTTGCGGGCATCATCCACGATCCTGTTATGGGTGACACCATCGTGTCCGTTAAGGGCGCTGGCGCGACCCTGAAGCGCAAGAACGGTACCGAAGCGAAACTGACGGCGGCGAAGCCGGTCGAGCTCTCTCAGATGGTCGGCATATTTTCCTGGGGCCACAGCTTCGAAGATCGCCGCCCGGTGATCGCCGCCAACATGACCAAGGCCAAGATGGCGCTATCGCTTAATTGTTCCGCACATGAATACTGGCTGGTTTCCAGCGGCAAAATCCACTTCATCGGCCATGAGAAACTGATGCCGTGGGACCATCTGGCCGGCGTGCTGACCCATCAGGAAGCTGGCGGATATACTGCAAAGTTCGATGGAACGCCCTATAGACCTGGTGATTTGACGGGCGGCATCCTGTCTGCACCTAATAAGGACAGCTGGAAGATGCTGCGTCGCGAAATCGTTGGCCTTTGATTCTGGCCGTTATTGTCATGCCTGTCGCGCGCAACCGATTAACAGTTCTGCGAGACCGGGTTTAAAGAAGGAACACCCATGACCGTTGAAGTCGACATCGCATCGCTTGCCAATGCCCTGCAAGAGGCAGCGGCGGTGGAAATCCTGCCGAGGTTTCGCAATCTGGGTGAGGGCGACGTGCGCATCAAAACCGAAGCCATCGATCTGGTAACGGAAGCAGATGAAGCAGCTGAACGCCTGATTCGCGCGCGTGTGGCAGAGTTCATGCCGGACGCACTCTTCGTCGGTGAAGAATCCGTTGCTGCCGATCCCTCGCTGCTGAACAGGCTTGGTGATGCTGATCTAGCCGTCGTGGTCGATCCCATCGACGGCACCTTCAATTTTGCAGCAGGTCTACCACTCTTCGGCGTAATGCTGAGCGTGATATCGAAAGGCGAGACGATCGCCGGCCTGATCTACGACCCGATGGGCAATGACTGGGTGATTGCCGAAAAGGGTTCCGGCGCTTGGATGTGCAGCGCCGATGGCTCCCAGAGCCAGATGAGTGTCGTACCGCCGCCTGAGCTTTCGCAAATGGTGGGTATTGCCAATACCGGCTACTTCGAAGGTGATGTGCGCCGCCGCCTGCTCAGCAATCTGGCCGACGTCCGCCTGTTCACCAGTTATCGTTGCGCAGCGCATGAATATCGCATCTTTGCCGACGGCCACATGCATTTCCTGATGTACAACAAGCTGATGCCTTGGGACCATCTGGCCGGAACGCTGATTTCGCAAGAAGCAGGTGCCTATGCGGCACGCTTCGATGGATCGCCCTATCTGCCGCACCATGTCGACGGCGGGCTATTGCTGACAGCGAATGAAGAAACGTGGGAATTGCTGCGCGAGAAGATTTTTACGGTCTGAGTAAGGCTGAAATCTACATGCAAAAGGCGCGGATGTTTCCATCCGCGCCTTTTCAATTTGGTTACGTGTCAGTGCGTTGGTTTGTTCTTTGGTTGAAAGAGAACACCTTTTTCACCGAGCAGCACGAAACACAGACCTATGACGGAAACGATGAAGAATCCACCGACCATGGGTAGGGCGGTGCCGTTATAGGCCTGGCCGATGGCCGCGCCGATCAGCGAGCCCCCGATCGTGCTCATGAAGCCAATGACGGATGACGCCGTACCAGCCACGCGGCCCAGTGGCTCCATGGCCAACGAGTTGAAGTTGGAACCAATCAGACCAAACTGGAACATCGACAGGGCGAACATCACGATAAAGAGGAAGAACGGCATCGGCTGAGGTCCGAACAGTTGCAGCATCAGCCAGACGAAGGTGATGACGATGAAACCGATCAATGAGCCATGCGAAAGCTTCCTCATGCCGAAACGCCCGACGAGACGGGAGTTGAGGAATGATGACAGCGCCATAAAAAGGGCAACGCCAGCGAAAGCCGCCGCAAACCAGGAACCCAAATCATAGATGCCCTTATAGACCTGCTCTGCCGAATTGATGAACCCGAACAGTGCTCCAAAGATGATTGTGCTGGCAATGGTGTAGCAGAGCGCGACACGGTTGGTCAGAACGATCTTGAAGCCCTGCAGAACAGACGAAATCGTCAGCTCCCGCACATCTTCCTGATGCAGCGTCTCAGGAAGACGCAGATACATCCACACAGTTACGATAGCCGCAATGAATGCCATGAAGCCAAAGATAAGGTGCCAGTTGCCAAAGAACAGGACGATTTGTCCGGTTCCGGGCGCGATGACCGGCACGACCATGAACACCATCATGATCAGCGACATGACCTCCGCCATCTGCCTGCCGCCATAGATATCGCGAACGATTGAAATCGTAATGACGCGTGTGGCTGCCGAACCGATGCCTTGGATGAAACGCAGGATCAGAAGTCCTGCAAAAGAGGGCACGAAAACGACGGCGATAGAAGACAGGATGTATATTCCAAGGCCGAACAACATGGGTTTGCGCCGCCCGAAGCGGTCGGAAATCGGCCCATAGAAGAGTTGCGAAATGCCAAAGCCGATCAGATAGGCCGAAATGACGTATTGACGGTGGTTTTCGTTATCGACACCCAGCGATGCGCCGATTTCCTGCAGGCCGGGCAGCATGATATCGATGGCGAGCGCGTTGAGCGCCATCAGTGCCGCAGCAAGCGCAATGAATTCCGCGCGTCCCATTGCGATGGTGCGAGCCGGATCGGATTGTGAAAGGTTTGTCACAGACGTTGTCCCAAAAGAACGGCAAAGGCGCTGCTGTTGGCAACGCCTGTACAAGTTTTTAAAAAAATAGGGGGGCCGGGATATCCCGGCCGGAATCAGGCCGCTCCGCGGACGCTGATACCCTGTTCCTGAAGTTGGTCCTGAAGCTCTCCGGACTGGAACATTTCTTTTATAATGTCACAGCCGCCGACGAACTCGCCCTTGATGTAGAGTTGAGGAATTGTGGGCCAGTTGGCGTAATCTTTGATGCCCTGACGCAAATCAGCATCTGCAAGGACATTAATGCCCTTATAGTGCACGCCAAGGTAATCGAGCATCTGTACGACTTGTCCTGAGAAACCGCACTGTGGAAACTGAGGGGTGCCTTTCATGAAAAGCACGACATCGTTGCCCTTCACTTCGCCGTCGATCATTTCGTGAATGCCGCTCATGGCCATTTCCTTTCACACGCGGTTCAAGGCCGCTGCTTCGATTGTTCTTAAATAACATGCTCCAGCGTGATTTCCAGCCATGAACGGCAAAAAATCGAAGACGGATGCGCATATCGGCTATGTCAAATGTCGAGATTTTCCGCGAATGCCGAACGATCCTGAATGAATCGGAAGCGGGCTTCGGGTTTGGTACCCATCAGGTTGTCCACGGCTTCGCGCGTGCCTTCAAAATCCACGTCATCGATTTCCACGCGCAACAGCGTGCGCTTGGAAGGATCCATGGTGGTTTCCTTCAGCTGCGCTGGCATCATTTCGCCAAGGCCTTTGAAGCGACCGATCTCTACCTTCTTGCCCTTGAACACGGTTTCCATCAATTCGGCGCGGTGTACGTCGTCGCGGGCATAGACCGTCTTGGCACCCTGACGGATGACGTAGAGCGGCGGCACGGCAAGATAGAGGTGACTGCCGCGGATAAGCTCCGGCATTTCCTGATAGAAGAAGGTGATCAGCAGCGAGGCGATATGTGCGCCATCGACGTCGGCATCGGTCATGATGACGATGCGCTCGTAGCGAAGATCTTCATCGCGATACTTTGTGCGTGTCCCACAGCCCAGCGCCTGAATGAGATCGGCGATCTGTTGGTTGGCAGACAGCTTTTCGCGGCTGGCGCTACCGACGTTGAGGATTTTACCGCGCAGCGGCAAAATAGCCTGATTGGAACGGTTGCGCGCCTGCTTGGCGGAACCGCCAGCCGAATCGCCTTCCACGATGAAAAGCTCTGCACCCTCTGCGGTATTCTGCGAGCAATCGGCGAGTTTGCCGGGCAGGCGCAATTTGCGCACGGCAGTCTTGCGGTTGACTTCCTTTTCCTTGCGGCGGCGAAGGCGTTCTTCGCAACGCTCGATCACCCAGTCCAGCAGCTTTGCCGCTTCGTTTGGGTTACCAGCAAGATAGTGGTCGAAGGGATCACGCAGCGCGTTCTCAACGATGCGCTGAGCCTCGACAGTCGCCAGCTTGTCCTTCGTCTGACCGACAAATTCCGGCTCACGAATGAACACCGACAGCATGCCGACGGCCGAGATCATCACGTCATCGGTGGTGATCTCGCGGGCGCGCTTGTTCTGTGTCAGTTCGGCATAGTTCTTGAGACCCTTGGTCAGCGCGATGCGAAGACCAGCCTCATGGGTGCCGCCTTCAGGCGTAGGGATGGTGTTGCAATAGGAATGCAGCTGCGCATCGCCGCCATACCAGGTCACAGCCCATTCCATGGCACCATGACCACCGGTCTTTTCCGTTTTTCCGGCAAAGATTTCGCGGGTGACGGTGAAGTCCTTGCCGAGGGTTGCTGCCAGATAATCCTTCAGGCCGCCGGGGAAGTGGAAAACGGCCTTTTCCGGGATGTCACCATCCGGTGGCACCATGCCGGGATCGCAGCTCCAGCGTATCTCGACGCCGCCGAAGAGATAGGCCTTCGAACGCGCCATGCGGAAAATGCGGGCCGGTTCGAACTTTGCGTGGTCGCCGAAGATTTGTGGATCGGGATGGAAACGGACGCGCGTGCCACGACGATTGTGCACGTCACCAAGCTCTTCCAGGCCGCCCATAGGGATGCCGCGCGAAAAACGCTGACGATAGAGTTTGCGGTTTCGCGCCACTTCCACTTCGAGCAGGTCCGACAGGGCATTGACAACGGATACCCCGACGCCGTGCAGACCGCCTGACGTTTCATAGGCCTTGCCATCGAACTTGCCGCCCGCATGAAGCTTGGTCATGATGACTTCTAGCGTGGACTTGCCCGGCACCTGCGGGTGGTTCTCCACCGGAATGCCGCGACCGTTGTCGCTGACCGTCAGAAAGCCTTCGGCATCCAAGTGAACTTCGATGAAGTTGGCATGGCCCGCGACGGCCTCGTCCATGGAGTTGTCGATGACTTCGGCAAACAGATGGTGCAGCGCTTTTTCGTCCGTACCGCCGATATACATGCCGGGGCGCATGCGAACAGGCTCCAGCCCCTCCAGCACGCGGATGGAGGATGCGCCATATTCCTGCTCGGACGAGGTTGTCGCTGAGACAGGCTTTGGCGCGCTGGCAGCAGCTTTCACCACGGGCGCGGGTTTGGCTGCAGCAAGCTCCGGTTCCTGAGGCTTCGATGCGGTTTGGCTTGAAAAGAGATCGTTGCTATCGTCCATTGTGCCCAGTTCAATCAGAATTTGGCCATGCGAGCAGGTTTATGATTTGCCACGAGTGGCAACGCATATTTGCTGCTCCAGCACGGATGATCGGTTTTCGCGTCGTCCAAGGATTGCGCCGCGCTTGCTCGGATGGCAAGTGTTGTGGCCGAATTGAATGGGTTCCTCAAGGCATGTCCACAGCTATCTTCACCTTTTGTACTCTTTTTTGCCTGTCTGTTGCCATCGTGCCAGCCTCTGCGCAAAGCAGCAGCGGACCGCTGAAACCCTTCAAGGACGAGCTGTTTTCCAACCAACAGGTGTTGTCCACAGGCGATAATGGCGCGTCTGAAATCATCGACTACCAGGAAATGCGTGACATCAATGGGCGCGATGAGACGCCGGAGCGTCGCGTTAAGCGGCAATATGTCGATCTCTCGCCCAAGAAATTCCAGGAGCTGGAAACGGTCGCGGTCGGGGGCAGGGCGCTGGATGTCGGTCGCGTCGGCGCAGCAACCGGTCAGGCGTTTACGGTCATCTTCATCCACGGGCGTGGTGGAGACCGCAGGCTGGGTATGAATGATTATACCTTCGGCGGTAACTTTAATCGCCTGAAGAATCTGGCTGTTGCGAATGGCGGCACTTATTATGCGCCCAGCATCCGCAGCTTCGATGGGAAGGGCGTGGCCGACACCGCCGCATTGATTGCCGATGCGAAGGCGAAGTCTGGCGGGCGTCCCGTCATCCTCGCCTGTGCATCCATGGGCAGTTTCATCTGCTACGGTATCAGCCGCGACGCGCAAGCCGTCTCAAATCTGAAAGGCATGGCAATCCTTGGCGGGGCGGTTGATCCGGACTTTCCGAAAAGCGCTTTTGCCAAAGCCAAAAAGCCCGTCTGGTTTACGCATGGTAGCGAAGACAAGGTCTATTCTGCGCAGCAGCAGGCGGGTATTTTCCGCATATTGCTGAAAGCAGGCCAGCCGACACAGTTCACGCTCTATCAATCCGGTAGCCATGGTACCCCGGTACGCATGACCGATTGGCGCGCCGTGCTGAATTTTTTGCTCACCCATTGAGATGACGGTCGCCAGAAACGACAGAAAAGGCCGAAATGCTACGATTTTAACCAATGTTATGAACCAAAAGCTTTCTTTTTGGGTACCAAATACAATCGCTAGGCGTTAAGACATAATGGAAACCGCCCGCTATAAGCGCTTGTAATTCTTTGGCCGCTTTTGAAGTTAAGAGGAATAGATCACACATGACACCTGATGTTCGCCCGCTCGTCGCTGGAAACTGGAAGATGAACGGAACGCGCGATTCGCTTGATCAGATCAAGGCGATGGCGGAAGGTGTCAAAGGCCAGCTTTCCGAAAAGGTGGACGCACTGATTTGCCCGCCCTCGACACTGCTTTATGTCGCAACGGCATTGTGCGACGACAGCCCGCTGAAAATCGGCGCTCAGGATTGCCATCAGAACCCATCGGGCGCCCACACCGGCGATATTTCCGCAGAGATGATTGCCGATTGCTTCGGCACCCACGTCATCGTTGGCCACTCCGAACGCCGCACGGACCATGCTGAAACCGACCATCTGGTTCGCGCCAAAGCCTCTGCCGGCTATGCAGCGGACCTGGTTGCGATCATCTGCATCGGAGAAACCGCGGATGAGCGCAAGGCTGGGCAAACGCTGGATGTTCTCAAGCGCCAGCTTGCAGGCTCCCTGCCGGATGAAGCTGTGGCAGAAAACACAGTGATCGCCTATGAGCCCGTATGGGCCATTGGCACCGGTCTGACGCCGACCACGCAGGATGTGCGGGAGGCGCACGCCTTCATGCGTGACGAACTGGTCAAACGCTTTGGCGCAGAGGGGCAGGGCATGCGTATTCTCTACGGCGGTTCGGTGAAACCGACCAACGCACTGGAGCTGATGGGCGTCGAGAATGTGGATGGCGCGCTGATTGGCGGCGCCAGCTTGAAAGCCTCCGATTTCCTCTCCATCTACGCGGCATATGAGCAATTGACAGCTTGATGCCTTCTTTCGTCTCGCAGGGGGTTGGAATACGCTTTCGCCTCATGTAAAGAGCCGCAAACTTCTTCATTGTGCTCCAAACGGGGCATGGAATGGATTGTCATGCAGAACGTACTGATTGTTATTCATCTCATGATCGTGCTGGCGCTCGTCGGTGTTGTCTTGGTTCAGCGCTCCGAAGGCGGTGGCCTTGGTATCGGCGGCGGCTCCGGCTTCATGTCCGCACGTGGCACTGCCAATGCGCTGACGCGCGCAACAGCCATCCTGGCTGCGCTGTTCTTCGTCACGTCTCTCGGCCTTGGTCTTCTGACACGCTACGAAGCGCGCCCGACCGATATTCTGGACCGTATTCCGGCGACACAGGGGCAGGGCAAAGGCATTCTGGATACGCTGGGGCCATCGTCTTCGACGCCAGCTGCTCCGGCGCAGAACGGTGTTCCCACGACGAACGGTGCTGCTGCTCCGGCCACCGGCACGACGCCAGCAGCTCCGGCCACCGGCGCGACGCCGACGCCAGCTGCTCCGGCAACCGACGCGACGCCAGCTGCTCCGGCCACCACGACAACACCGGCTACGCCGGCACCTGCGACACCCGCTCCGGCGAACAACGCAGTTCCTACCGGCCAGTAAAACCGGTTCAAGCATATCACTCCGGCAGGCCAAAAGCCTGCCGGTTTTCTTTTGTTTACATTCCGGCCAAGCTTGACCTCTCATCAACAGATGAATGCGGGTGTTCAGAAATTTGGGCTGGCGGAATCACTCTTTTAAAGGTAAGCGGTAAATCCCATGGCGCGATATGTATTCATCACAGGCGGCGTGGTCTCCTCACTTGGTAAGGGCATTGCGGCCGCAGCACTAGGAGCGTTGTTGCAATCCCGTGGTTACCGGGTGCGGCTTCGCAAACTTGACCCCTATCTCAATGTCGATCCCGGCACCATGAGCCCCACCCAGCACGGTGAGGTGTTCGTGACCGATGACGGCGCGGAGACCGATCTCGATCTTGGCCACTATGAGCGCTTCACAGGGCGCTCGGCCACCAAGACCGACAACATCACCACGGGTCGCATCTACAAGAACATCATCGACAAGGAACGCCGCGGCGATTATCTCGGCGCGACGGTGCAGGTCATTCCCCATGTCACCAACGAAATCAAGAATTTCGTCACTGAAGGCAATGAGGAATACGACTTCGTTATCTGCGAAATCGGCGGCACGGTGGGTGACATCGAAGCCATGCCGTTCATGGAAGCCATCCGTCAGGCCAAGAACGACCTGCCACGCGGCACGGCCATCTTCGTGCACCTGACGCTGATGCCTTACATTCCCGCCGCCGGTGAGCTGAAGACCAAGCCGACGCAGCACTCCGTCAAGGAATTGCAGGCGCTGGGCATTCACCCTGATATTCTGTTGGTACGTGCCGACCGCGAGATTCCAGAAGCCGAACGCCGCAAGCTTTCGCTGTTCTGCAACGTGCGTCCATCCGCTGTCATCCAGGCACTCGATGTCGCCAACATCTATGACGTTCCGATTGCCTACCACAAGGAAGGTCTCGACAACGAAGTGCTTGCCGCGTTCGGAATCGAGCCTGCGCCAAAGCCTCGTCTTGAGCAGTGGGAGGAAGTCTGCAACCGCATTCACACGCCGGAAGGCGAGGTCACGATTGCCATCGTCGGCAAATATACCGGCCTGAAGGATGCGTATAAGTCGTTGATCGAAGCCCTGCATCACGGTGGCTTCGCCAACCGCGTCAAGGTCAAGCTTGAGTGGATCGAGTCGGAAGTCTTCGAAAAGGAAGACCCGGCGCCTTATCTCGAAAAGGTCGACGCGATCCTCGTTCCCGGCGGTTTCGGTGAGCGCGGTTCTGAAGGTAAGATTCGTGCGGCGCAATATGCCCGCGAGCGCCAGGTGCCTTACTTCGGCATCTGCTTCGGCATGCAGATGGCCGTCGTGGAAGCGGCCCGCAATCTGGCTGGTATCGAAGCTGCCTCGTCCACAGAATTCGGCACGACATCCGAGCCAGTCGTCGGCCTGATGACCGAATGGGTCAAGGGCAACGAGCTCGAAAAGCGCAACGCAGCAGGCGATCTCGGCGGCACGATGCGCCTGGGTGCCTACAAGGCATCGCTAAAGAAAGACACCAAGATTGCCGAAATCTACGGCTCCACGGATATTTCCGAACGCCACCGCCACCGCTACGAAGTCAACGTAGACTACAAGGACCGCCTCGAAGGCTGCGGCCTCGTCTTCTCCGGCATGTCCCCGGACGGCGTGCTGCCTGAAACCGTCGAGTACCCGGACCACCCATGGTTCATCGGCGTGCAATACCACCCCGAACTCAAGAGTCGCCCGCTCGACCCACATCCGCTGTTTGCGAGCTTTATCGAGGCAGCGGTTGAGCGAAGCCGGTTGGTTTAAGGAGCATTCCGGAAAGCGATGACAAAGAAGAGTTTTCTGGAATTCCCTCAACCTGACGCAGACACATGAACGCAATCATAGCCCGTGCCAAGGAATTGGTGCGGGCTTGGTCGTTCAAGACCACGCCACCGCTAAGCGCCGAGGACTGACCTGCTCTATGCCCAGAGCGCTGTATTGCAATGTGTGCCCTCTGAGTCCCCCTCAGGGATCGGTTTAGCAACACTAAAATGCTTGAACCGAATCATCGCGAGCGCTAGCATCGGTTAAGGCTTGACCCGCGCCTCCTCCCTCCTTTCGGGGAAGTACTGCCCGTATGGGGTGACCAACCATCATCGAACCACCTGTTCGAGCAGCGCATAAGGAGGGGTTGCGTCTACGGCTCGTAGAGGAGGTCAATCGATGACACTATCTGCGCCCATATTTCAATTGAAACGTCGTGCGAAACTTATGGCGCGCGACCGGAGCATACCGCGGCATGCGGCTTTGGACAAAGTCGCAGCTGAGGAAGGTTTCGCAAGCTGGAGCCTGCTTTCGTCGCATTCCACTGCGCCGCAAGAGTCTCAAAAAACGCTTCATCTGTTGAGTGATGGTGACTTGTTACTGGTGGCTGGTCGACCGGGACAAGGCAAGACGAAGCTTGCTCTGCGCCTGCTAGTGGATGCGCTTCAGGAAGAAAGACGCGCCATTTTGTTTACGCTCGAGTTCACGCAACAGCAGGCATGGCAGCACATCCGTACAATCAGCAACGACAATGCCGGGACTGCTGATACGCTCCAGATCATCACATCCGACGCGATCAGTGCCGATTATATAATCCAGCATCTTTCCGGCGTGGAAAGAGGGAGCGTCATCGTTATCGACTTCCTCCAAATTCTGGACCAGGACCGAAGCAAAGCACCGCTTTCCGAGCAAATCTTGGCTCTTGCCGAATTTGCGAGAACGACTGGAGTGATCCTCGTCTTCATCTCCCAGATCGACCGCTCTTTCGACCCGACTACGAAGCGACTTCCTGACATCAATGATATTCGTCTACCCAATGACATCAATCTGGGTGTTTTTACCAAAACCTGCTTTTTGCATGGAAAAGAGATGGATTTTAAAAAGGTAGCTTAGCGTTGGGGCCGTCGCAGTAGCCCTAAAAGCTGCGACGGTCTGCTCCCTGATATTGAGAACGTCATTCCACCAAGGGTTTTGGCGTGACGGCATAGGTGTCATATGCGCCCTGCATGCGGTCTGCTTCTGATCGGTCGGGAAATAGCTTGTAGCTGGGAGCCCAGATTGGCGAAATTTTCTCAATATCGATCGAGATGATGCGTCGGACTGGATAGTCATCACCGGCCATCTTCAGCACTCGGGCGCCAGCGGAAGCGAAATTTGCTTCGGTCTTTTCGATTATAACCGCCTTTCCAACAATCTTGAAACCACGTTGGCGGAAGATATCGATGAAGCTGACGCAGACATTGGGGTTGGCGCGAATGTTCCGAACGGAATTGGTCGAGGCAATATCAGCGATGATAATGCGATTGTCACCGTAGCTCGAAAAAATCTCTTTCGGGCTTACGTTGGGAACGCCGGAAATATCAGCGGTCGCCAGCCAGCATAGGACAGAGTTATCGATATCGGTCTGGACGGTTTCGTTTATTTTATTCAACAGAACCTCGCCAACTTAGCCTCGCAACCGCACCACGACACACTCTCCACCAGCCTCCAACGCCTCCGCAAACGGTGCACGCACGATCAGGCAATCCGACTGCGCCATGATGTTCATCATCGCGGAATCCTGTTTGTTGAAAGCTTCGACGATTGGTTGGCCGTTTTCGTGGGCGATGGTCCGGGCGCGTAGATAGTCCTGGCGCTGGTCGTTGGCTTTGAGCGTCGTAGACGTTCTTGCTTTTATGTGTCGGGAGATCATCTGGCGATGGCCGAGTTTTCTGATCAGGGGCTCCAGAAACAAAAGGCTGCACACAAGGCTTGCAACCGGGTTGCCGGGCAAACCGAGAACCTGCATTTCGCCGATTGCACCAACGATAAGAGGTTTGCCGGGGCGCATGGCGATGCGCCAGAAATCCAGCACCATGCCCTGTGCTTTCAGCGCGGCCTGGACAAGATCATGATCGCCCACAGATGCGCCGCCGAGCGTGACAAGAATATCGGCTCGCGCTGCGACGGCCTTATCGATTGCGGCGCGAATGAGAGTTTCGTCGTCAGGCACGATGCCGAGATCGAGGATGTCGGCCCCTGCGTTGCGGGCGAGTGCTGAAACGCCGAACGTGTTCGAAGCGATGATCTGAGCTGCATTGGGAGTTCCGCCCGGTGGCACCAGCTCATCACCGGTCGCCAATATGGCGATGACCGGCTTTCGATAGACGCACAGCTCCGCATGGTTCATGGCGGCGGCGAGCGTTATGTCCGTGAAGGTCAGTTCTGTTCCGGCCTTCAGCACCGCTTCGCCTTCGAGAAAATCCTGTCCACGCGGACGAATATGTCTGCCTTCGGTGACCTCAAAGGTAGTGCGGATCTGGTTGCCGGGGAGAACCTCGGCATCTTCCTGAATGAGAACCGCATCGGCACCGTCAGGTAACGGCGCGCCGGTGAAGATGCGAACGGCCTGACCTTTGCTAACGGTCCCTGTGAATGCATGACCTGCCGACGCCGTGCCGATAACGGTGAGAACTGAGCCGATCTGCGGTGCGTCTTCAGCGCGTAACGCGTAGCCATCCATGGCGGAAGCGTCGAAGGGCGGCTGCGTCAGTCGAGCGATGAGATCGCGTGCGAGGACGCGTTGATCCGCATCTTGCAAAGATACAAGCTCAACGGCTGTAACGGGCGTTGCGGCACCCAGCAATCGCGCCTGGGCCTCGGCAACGGGCAGGAGGGGCTTCATGGTGGTTCCTCTTCCTGTAATGGCGTAAGCTTAGGCCTTGTAATGCCCGGATTTTCCGCCGGTCTTTTCCAAAAGCCTGATCGAGCCGATTTCCATGCCCTTGTCCGCGGCTTTGGCCATATCGTAAATGGTCAGGCATGCCAAGGAAACAGCGGTCAATGCCTCCATCTCCACACCCGTCTTGCCGGAGAGTTTGACGGTGGCCTGAACACGCAGGCCGGGCAGGGTATCATCCTCTGAAATATCGACCGCAACCTTGGTCAGCATCAGCGGATGGCAAAGCGGAATGAGGTTGGATGTCTGCTTTGCGGCCATGATGCCGGCAAGACGCGCAGTGCCTATGACATCACCCTTTTTGGCGTTACCTTCGCGGATCAGCACCAGCGTTTCCGGCTTCATCTTCACAAAGCCCTCGGCCACGGCAACGCGTGTGGTTTCAATCTTGTCGCCGACATCCACCATATTGGCTTCGCCTGAAGCGCCGATATGGGTTAGGCTCAGGTCGGCGCTCATTCGGCAGCCAAACTGTCTGTCTGTCCGGTCAGGAGCGTGCGTGTGGCGGCTGCGACATCATGCTTGCGCATCAGGCTTTCACCCACAAGAAACGTCGTGATGCCTGACGCCTGCAGGCGTGTGCAATCTTCAAAGGTGAAAATACCGCTCTCGCCAACCAGCAACTTCTCATCAGGCACCATGGCGGCCAATCGTTCGCTGGTCTCCAGGCTGACCTCGAAAGTGCGCAGATTGCGATTGTTCACACCAAGCAGTGGCGAAGCCAGTTTCAGCGCGCGTTCTGTCTCTTCTTCATCGTGCACTTCAACGAGAACGTCCATGCCGAGCGAGAAGGCTTCATCTTCCAGACGCTTGGCCTCGTCATCGGAAAGGGATGCCATGATGAGCAGAATGCAATCGGCACCCCATGCCCGCGCCTCATGGACCTGATAGGTCTCGAACATAAAATCCTTGCGCAGGGCGGGCAGGGTACAGGCGTTGCGGGCCGCGGTCAGAAATTCCGGTGCGCCCTGGAAGCTCGGCGTATCCGTCAGCACCGAAAGGCAGGCTGCTCCGCCAATCTCGTAAGCTTTTGCCAGAGCTGGCGGATCGAAATCGGGGCGGATGAGACCCTTGGAAGGGCTGGCCTTCTTGATCTCGGCAATGAGGCCGAATGTGCCATCGACTTGGCGGCGCTTCAGCGCTTTGTAAAAACCGCGGGGTGCGGCCTGCTCCGCAGCGATGGCTTTGAGGTCTGCCAGCGAAACCTTTGCCTTGGCCGCTGCAATTTCTTCGCGCTTATAGGCTTCGATCTTTTTCAGAATGTCGCTCATGGCTTTACCCTATTCTTCGTTCGAGACCATAACCAGTCTGTCCAACGCGGCAGAGGCTCTGCCGTCATCCAAAGAGGCACTTGCGATTCGCATGCCATCCATCAATGTTTCGGCCTTGCCAGCAACCACGAGAGCGGCTGCGGCATTGCACAAGGACACATCGCGGTAAGGGTTCTTCGCCCCACCGAGAACGCCGCGCAGCGCTGCCGCATTGGCAATGCCATCTCCGCCTTTGAGATCGTGGATGCTAGCGACATCAACACCGAAATCCTTCGGCGTCAGATCGAAGGTTCTGATCTGGCCATTCTCGAGCGCAGCCACATGGGTGGTGCCGGTGGTGGTGATTTCATCCATCCCGTCGCCGTGCACGACCCAGATGCTTTCCGAGCCGAGATCACGCAGAACTTCGGCCAGCGGTACAAGCCAGCGAGGTGAAAAGACGCCGAGCAATTGCTTCCTCGCGCCCGCGGGGTTCGACAAAGGACCCAGCAGATTAAAGATGGTGCGCGTGCCAAGTTCAACCCGGCTGGGGCCAACATGGCGCATGGCGGAGTGATGAAGCTGGGCAAACATGAAGCCGATGCCGGCTTCCTTCACACAACGACTGATCAGATCCGGACCGATATCGAGTTTCAGGCCGAGCGCGGAGAGAGCGTCTGCCGTGCCCGATTTTGAGCTGAGCGCACGATTGCCATGCTTTGCCACCGGCACGCCAGCACCAGCCACAATGATCGAAGCCAGTGTGGAAATATTATAGGTCCCAAGCCCATCGCCACCGGTGCCGACAATATCCATGGCATCAGCAGGCGCAGCCACGGTCAGCATACGGGAGCGCATCGATGAAACGGCACCGACGATTTCGTCGACGGTTTCACCACGCACCCGTAAAGCCATGAGGAAGCCGCCAATCTGCGATGGGGTTGCCTCGCCAGACATCAAAATGTCGAAGGCCTCACGAGACTGCTCTCGTGTCAGGCTTTCGCCGTTGGCAACCTTGGCAATCAGCGGCTTCAGCTCAGCCATGTCCTCATGTCTCCAATTACGGCTTAGTAAGCGGTCATGGCCTGATCGGCGACAGCCTGATTGATGGTCACACCGTAATCGTTCTGAAGGCGGTTGACCATCTGATCGAGCATATCGTCGCCCGCGGCATTTGCCATGGCGGTGATTTGCTGATCGCTATTGTCAAGCGCATCGGTTGGCGCAGTCGTGTTGACCTCGGTGACCTTGAACAGGATGCGGCTTGAGCCTTCCGTATCAGGCGCCGTGCCGATGAGGCCCTGCGCGCCTGCGAAGACCGCAGACACGGCCTGCTGGCCCAAGACCGCATCTTCACTGGTGCGACGAAGGCCCATCTTGGTTTCTACGCCAAGGCCCATCTCACCTGCGATGGCGGCCAAGGTTTCACCCTTTTCCGCACGCGCTTTCAGTTCGTCTGCCTTTGCAGCCAGCGCGGTGCGCTGCTGTTCCGCCGTCCAGTCGGCAACCACCTGTTCTTTCACTTCGTCCAACGTGCGGTCACGGGGTGGGGTGATCTGCTGAAGATCAAACCAGACGTAACCATCGCGGCCAATATTGACGGAGGGCGCGTCGCTGCCCTGCTCGGCCTTGAAGACTTCCGCTACGAGGTTAGGGGTCGGCAGGCCTTCGACAGGGTTGCCCTTCTCGTCGCCACCGTTGGAATCGATGGCGTTGACGGTAACCGGCTTCAGATTGAGTTGGGTTGCGGCATCTGTGAGCGAAGCGCCACCGCCACGCAAATCTTCGTAGCGATCGTGAACATTGTTTAGCTCTTCTGCAGCTTTCGTCGTCGCAAGCGTGGTGCGAATCTCTTCCTTCGCCTCATCCAGCGTCTTCATGCTTTCATTCTTGATGCCGGTAACGCGCAGGATAACCGGGCCGAAAGCGCCATCAACCACCGAGGAAACACCGCCGTCTTTCTGAATGCCGAAAGCTGCGTCTGCGACGGCAGGATCCGTAACGGTATCTCTGGTGAATTCCCCAAGAATAACGTCGGCAGGCTGCTTGCCCTGATCTTTCACGACCTGGTCGTAGGTCGTCGTCCCGGCGCGGATTTGCGCGGCTGCGGCTTCTGCCATTTCCTTGTCGGCAAAAGTCAGCTGCTCGATGGTGCGACGCCCGGCAGTGCGGAAGCTATCCTTGTGGCCGTTATAATAGTCTGCAATCTGCTGATCGGTAACGGCACCCTGGTCGGCGATATCTGTTGCCTCGAGTTTCACATAAGTGAACTTGCGATATTCCGGTGCGCGATACTGCGTCTTGTTCTTTTCGAACCAGGCAGCGAGGACGTCATCACCCGGCGCCTTGACCGGATCGATATTGGCGTTGGACAACAGCACATATTCGATGGACCGCTGCTCGTCGCGATACTGCTTCAGGGCATTGACCAGAACCTGTGGTGGCTTGAAGCCATCCGAGACGGCATCCACGATCTGGCCGCGAACGGCAACCTTGCTGCGTTCCTTGACGTAATCATCCTCGTTGAAACCCGCGCCGCGCAGTCGCTGGCTGAACAGGGTTCGATCGAACTGTCCGTTCGTAGATTTGAAAGCGGGGTCCTCCGCAATCAACGTTGCCAAGCGGTCTTCGGAGAGGCCGAGGTTCATTTTCGATGCAAGCTCATCCAGTGCGGCACCTGCCGAAAGCTGGCTGAACACCTGACGATCGATGCCGAATGCTTTCGCCTGTTCAGTTGTCAGACGCGTACCGAACTGGCGGCCGACATCTGCCAGCTGGCGCTGATAAGCAAAACGGAACTCGTTCGGCGTGACCGTCTGGTCGCCGACCGTCATAACGGCATGCGAGTTCGTCGACACCAGAGAAGCGGAAACGCCCCACACGCCAAATGAAAGGACGAGGAGGAGAAGAAGAATCTTTGCCGCCAGAGTTCGAGAAGCATTTCTCAGGGAATCGAGCATCGTTATGCAAACCTCACAATATTTGCCCATTAGCAGGGTCTATGGGGCTTCCTTAAATCAATCCACTTTGAAATTGAAGGCTAAATTCGGCGCAAAAGCGCGCCTGCGCAAACGATGGCGTGAGAAACTGGCTAATACGACGCCTTTCTCTGACCGGACGTACAGCGCATAAAAAAGCCGCCTCGTGAAAAGGCGGCTGTTTTGCTCAAAGCTTACGTTATCAGCGGCTTCCAAAATCTTGTCAGAAAGCCTTGTTACGCTCCATCATCGCTTTGAAGTCTTCATCTTCCTTCCGCGACTCTGTCACCACTGAGATGACTGATGCGACAAACATTGCGCTGATCAAGGCTGCAAGCAATGTCAAGAATGTAAGCATGGAAGTGTTACTCCAGAGGTGATGGCTACATCACTCCCTGCAGATCAGTAATAATTAGTATACTGAGCGCGGGATGTGAGCTGTGGGTAGTCCGGACCGGTTTGCTGTGGCTTCTGACCGTAAAGGCTGAATGTTGTTGCCAACATGGCAATAACCAACATTGTCCAGGCAGTGCTGATCACGCCGATCTTAGCCGAAGTAGACTGTTTTTCTTTGATAAACATCTGTCTGTTCCTTTACCTGGGATTTGAACGCGCGGTACTGAATCCGGTTCCGCTAAATTGTTAAAAATCGATTAGCATCGTGCCTGTGAAGCTTCCTTGAATGCTTCGTTCATCTGGCGTTCAGAAAATCGGCAGTTCACGTCAATCCATGAAAACATATTCGACGACAAACGATGTCGCGATTGTAAGGACCATCATGAAAACCAGCATTTCCGTCTCCGATTGGGTTTTAACGCCCGTTGCCATTCGATGAGACCTTTATAGCGATCTGTTTTGAAGCCACCCTGAATGGCGCATTCATATGCTGTTCACGCATTCGGAAGAGGTGTGTCGCAGGATGCTTGCTACCCCAAGGTCTTGCGAAGCCCGGCCTTCCATGACAAAAGGCGGCACATTCATTTGAACGCTGCGCGTAGATATCGAGAGCGATATGACGATTGCCTTTTATCCCGGATCCTTCGATCCGATGACCAACGGACATCTCGATGTTCTGATTCAGTCATTGAAGGTGGCGTCCGAACTCATCGTTGCGATTGGTGTTCACCCCGGTAAAGCGCCGCTGTTTACGTTCGAAGAGCGTGCTGAGCTCATTCGTCGCTCTCTCAATGATGTGGTGCCAGGGGCAGCCTCCCGTCTGAAGGTTGTTTCCTTTGGAAATCTTGTGATCGATGCTGCCCGCGAGCATGGCGCGAGCCTTCTGGTTCGCGGTCTTCGTGATGGCACGGATCTGGACTATGAAATGCAGATGGCGGGCATGAACAGGCAGATGGCGCCTGACATCCAGACCGTTTTTCTACCCGCTGGAACGGCATCGCGGCCCATTACCGCCACATTGGTTCGCCAGATCGCCTCCATGGGCGGTAATGTGGAAGCGTTTGTGCCGCAAGCCGTGCTTGAAGCCCTTAACAGCAAGCTGAAGAAATAATTCAGCCTCTTATCTGGAGCCAATCCAATGAAACTGCTTCGATTTGCCTTCGCAGGCGCCATGTTCCTCAGCGCGATCGCTGCCAGCAGCATCGCATCTGCCGCCGAATTTTTGACCATTCAGCTGAAAGACGGCCCTGTGGTCATCCAGCTCATGCCGGAGGTTGCCCCCAAGCACGTCGCGCAGATCAAGGCGCTTGCCGAAAAGGGTGCTTACGACAACGTCGCGTTCCACCGCGTGATCCAGGGCTTCATGGCTCAGACCGGTGACGTGCAGTATGGCAACATGGCTAAATCCTTCAACGCCCAGCGCGCGGGAACCGGTGGCTCCGATATGCCGGATCTGCCTGCCGAGTTTTCCAAGGTTCCGTTTGAGCGCGGCACCGTCGGTATGGCGCGTTCACAGGACCCGAATTCCGCCAACTCGCAATTCTTCATCATGTTCGACAAGGGCGCATCGCTCAACGGACAATATACGGTTGTCGGCAAAGTCGTTTCCGGCATGGAATTCGTGGACAAGATCAAGCGTGGCAAGGGTGGCAACGGTGAAGTGACCGATCCCGACCGCATGATCAAAGTCACCGTCGGCAAGAAGTAAAAACGGCGAAAGCCCCACTAGAAGGAGAGATACCATGGCCGAGATCAAGGATCCGGAAAACACCCTCATCATGGAAACAACGACTGGTAAGGTCGTCATCCAGCTTTTGCCTGAAGTGGCTCCCGGCCACGTTGCGCGCATCAAGGAACTGGTGTCCGAAAAGGCCTACGACGGCGTTGTTTTCCACCGCGTGATCAGCGATTTCATGGCGCAGACAGGCGATGTGAAGTTCGGCAAGAAGGGTTCGGAAAGCTTCAACCCCGCCCGTGCCGGCATGGGCGGCTCTGAAAAGCCTGACCTTCAGGCAGAATTCTCCGCCATTTCCCACGTTCGCGGCACCTGCTCCATGGCCCGTTCGCAGAGCCCGAACTCTGCCAACTCGCAGTTCTTCATCTGCTTTACCGACAGCCCATGGCTGAACAAGCAGTACACAGTCTGGGGCCAGGTCATCGAAGGCATGGAAGCCATCGACAAGATCAAGCGCGGCGAGCCTGTGAAGGACCCCGATTCCATCGTCTCCATGCGCCTTGCTTCTGCGGCCTGATTGCAGGAGATAGACCTACAGCCCGTCTCGCAGTTTGCTGCGGGGCGGGTTATTTATGTTGGTCATGCGCTGACCTCTCTTCCGTCGTCTTCGGGTCAAGCCCGAGGATGACGGAAGAGAGGTCAGCCCACGATCACAAACATCTACCCGTCTCAGCGCAAAGTGGAGGCGGGTTTTGCTTTAGAGCCCCATCATGCGTGTAGACCTCTTCGACTTTGACCTTCCTGACGACAACATCGCGCTCCGCCCGGCAAGCCCGCGCGACAGTGCGCGTCTGCTCGTGGTCGATCCGAATACCGACAGCATGAGCGACCACAATGTCTTTGATCTCCCGAACTTCCTGAAACCGGGCGATGCGCTCGTCTTCAACGATACCCGCGTTATCCCGGCCCAGCTCGAAGGTGTGCGTCTGCGCGAGGGTGCGCAGGAAACAGCCGTTTCGGCCACGCTTCACATGCGCGCTGATGCTTCCCGCTGGAAGGCCTTCGCCCGTCCCGGCAAGCGTATCAAGCAGGGCGACCGCATCCGTTTTGGCTATGAGCGCGACAATGCCTGTGGCCTCGCTTATCTGGAAGCGACCGTTGAGGAGAAGGGCGAGGAGGGCGAGATCACGCTTCTGTTCGACGTTTCCGGTCCCGCATTGGATGAAGCCATTGCCTCGGTCGGCCACATTCCGCTTCCGCCTTATATCGCCGCCAAGCGTCCCGAAGACGCTCAGGACCAGACGGATTACCAGACGATCTACGCCCGCGAAAAAGGCGCCGTCGCAGCGCCCACCGCAGGTCTGCATTTCACTCCCGCTCTGTTTGATGCCCTGGATGCCGCCGGTATCGAGCGGCATTTCGTGACGCTGCATGTCGGCGCTGGCACGTTTCTACCCGTGAAGGCTGATGATACCGAGGAGCACAAGATGCACCTCGAAATCGGCACTGTCTCAGAGGAGACGGCGGCGAAGTTGATTGCGGTCAAGGCGAGGGGCGGGCGCATCGTCTGCGTCGGCACGACATCGCTGCGATTGATCGAGAGTGCTGCGCGCGATGATGGCCAGATAGCGCCGTGGTCCGGTGCCACCGGCATCTTCATCACGCCCGGTTACCGCTTCAAGGCGGTCGATATCCTGATGACCAATTTTCACTTGCCGAAATCCACGCTGTTCATGCTGGTTTCGGCTTTCTGCGGGCTGGAAACCATGCGCGGTGCCTACACGCACGCCATCGAAACCGGCTACCGTTTCTATTCCTATGGCGATTCCAGCCTCCTTTTTCGGAAGACCTGATGCAAGACAAGTTCACATTCACCCTCAAAGCAACCAGCGACGGTGCCCGCCTCGGCGAAGTCGCAATGCCACGCGGCACCATTCGCACCCCGGCTTTCATGCCAGTCGGTACAGTCGGCACCGTCAAGGCCATGTATCTGGATCAGGTGCGTGACCTCGGCGCCGATGTCATTCTGGGAAATACCTACCACCTGATGCTGCGTCCCGGCCCGGAACGCGTTCAGCGTCTGGGCGGTCTGCATGAGTTGATCCGCTGGCCGCACCCGATCTTGACCGATAGCGGCGGCTTCCAGGTCATGTCACTGTCCGGCTTGCGCAAGCTGGATGAAAAGGGCGTGACCTTCAAAAGCCACATCGATGGCTCGCTGCACCACATGTCGCCGGAACGCTCCATCGAAATTCAGGGCATGCTCGATTCGGACATTCAGATGCAGTTGGACGAGTGCATCGCACTGCCTGCCGAGCGCAAGGAAATCGAACGCGCCATGGAAATGTCGCTGCGCTGGGCAGAGCGTTGCCGCGTCGCCTTTGGCGAGCAGACGGGCAAAGCCATGTTCGGCATTGTGCAGGGCGGCGACCAGCCGGATTTGCGTATTCGCTCTGCCGAAGGGCTGAAGCAACTCGATCTCAAGGGTTACGCCGTTGGCGGTCTTGCCGTGGGTGAACCGCAAGAGGTGATGCTGAGCATGCTCGACATTACATTGCCTGCGCTACCCACCGAAAAGCCACGCTACCTCATGGGTGTCGGCACGCCTGATGATATCCTGAAATCGGTTGCGCGCGGCATCGATATGTTCGATTGCGTCATGCCCACCCGGTCCGGTCGTCACGGCCTGGCCTTTACCCGGCGTGGCCGCGTCAATATCCGCAATGCCCGCCACGCGGAAGATATGCGCCCGCTGGACGAGCAGTCCAACTGCCCGGCATCGCGCGATTATTCGCGCGCCTACCTGCATCATCTCTCGCGCTCCAACGAGGCGCTGGGCGGCATGCTGCTCTCCTGGCACAACCTTGCCTACTATCAGGAGCTCATGCAGGGCATCCGCAAGTCCATAGAAGAAGGCCGCTTTGCGGATTTCTACGCCGAGACCATTGAAATGTGGGCGAAAGGCGATATCGATCCCATCTGACGTTTCGAGGGATTGAACGAATTTGCTGAACTCGCCTCATGTGCTTTTTCGTGATGATAAGACCGGTTTGGTGACATTGTTCACTGAGCCGGTGGAGATCATCGTTGCGCATGAGGCAGACGACTTTTTCCCCGCTCTGGCACGAATGCAGGCAGCCCACGCAGATGGCAAATACCTCGCTGGCTATATGTCCTATGAGGCAGGATATCTCTTCGAGAAAAAACTGGCACCATTGGCGAACGCCAAACGGGACGTTCCGCTATTATGTTTCGGTGTGTTTACAGCACCAGCCGGTGATGCAGAAAAAGCTCTGCCAAAAGGGGCAATCTCCAACGCGGACGATTTTCTGAGCCATATCAGGCCGGAATGGACGCTGGAGGAGTATCGTTCCCGGTTCCTGAAATTGCATCAGCATCTGCGGCAAGGTGATTGCTATCAGGCCAACCTCACCATGCCGATCCATGCCAAGTGGCACGGTGATCCGCTGGCAGCCTTCTTCTCGCTGATCGAACGGCAGCCCGTCAAATATGGCGCGCTCATCAATTTAATTGGCCCTGTCATTCTCTCCCGTTCGCCTGAACTATTCTTTTCGGTGAATGATGGCTGGATCGAAACGCATCCCATGAAGGGCACGATCAAGCGCGGCGAGTCCGAGGCGCAGGATGCCGAACTGATTGCCGGGATGCGGACGGACGAAAAGACGCTGGCGGAAAACCGCATGATCGTCGATTTGCTGCGCAACGATATTTCACGCATTTCCGGGGTCGGTACGTTGGATGTACCAAGGCTTTTCGAAATCGAGACCTACCCCACGGTCCACCAGATGGTGAGCCATATCAGCGCCAAGCTTTTGCCCGACCTGACGATGACAGATATCTTCGCGGCGCTTTTTCCCTGCGGCTCGGTCACGGGTGCGCCGAAAATGCGGGCGATGGAAATTTTGCATGATCTGGAAATCGGCCCGCGCAATGCCTATTGCGGTGCCATCGGATCCATCTCACCAAGCGGAGACATGCGCTTCTCCGTCGCTATCCGCACGATTACGTTGTTCGAGGATGGAACGGCGACCTTCAATGTCGGCGGCGGAATCGTGTTCGATTCGACGGCCGATGCGGAGTATGATGAGTGCCTGCTGAAGGCGAAGTTCGCGACTGGTGAAAAGCGGCTGGCTTAGCGTTCTATTCCGCCAAGACATGCCACTAATTGTGATGCCCTCCGCATCTCGCAGCGAAGGGCACCTATCGGCAATCAATCAATAAACGACAACACCACGGATGCTCTCGCCGGAATGCATCATGTCGAAGCCACGGTTGATGTCTTCCAGCGGCATTGTGTGAGTGATCATTGGATCGATCTGGATTTTGCCTTCCATGTACCATTCCACGATCTTGGGCACATCTGTACGCCCACGTGCGCCACCAAAAGCGGTGCCCATCCAGTTGCGGCCCGTGACCAGCTGGAACGGACGGGTGGAGATTTCTTGGCCAGCACCGGCGACGCCGATAATAACGGATTTGCCCCAGCCGCGGTGAGACGATTCGAGCGCCTGGCGCATGACCTTGGTGTTACCGGTGCAATCGAAAGTATAATCCGCGCCACCAATGGTGTCGCCGTTGCGTTTGGTGAGATTGACGAGGTAAGGCACGATGTCGTCGCCGACTTCCTTTGGATTGACGAAATGCGTCATGCCAAACTTTTCACCCCAGGCCTTGCGGTCATTGTTGATATCGACGCCGATGATCATGTCCGCACCGGCAAGGCGCAGGCCTTGAAGCACATTGAGGCCAATGCCGCCTAGACCGAAGACAATGGCCGTCGAGCCAATCTCCACCTTGGCCGTGTTGATGACGGCACCAATGCCTGTCGTGACACCGCAACCGATGTAGCAAATCTTGTCGAAGGGCGCGTCGGGATTGACCTTGGCGAGCGCAATTTCCGGCAGAACCGTGAAGTTGGCGAATGTCGAGCAGCCCATATAATGGAAGATCTTGTCCTTGCCGATCGAGAAGCGGCTGGTGCCATCTGGCATCAGGCCTTGTCCCTGTGTGGTGCGAATGGAGGTGCAGAGGTTGGTTTTGCGGCTGAGGCAAGAATAGCACTCCCGGCACTCCGGCGTATAAAGCGGAATGACGTGATCGCCCTTTTTCAGCGATGTGACACCCGGGCCAACGTCGACCACGATGCCCGCGCCTTCATGACCGAGAATGGCCGGAAACAGGCCTTCCGGGTCTGCACCGGAGAGTGTGAAATCATCCGTGTGGCAGATGCCGGTTGCCTTGACTTCAATCAGCACTTCGCCAGCGCGTGGCCCCTCAAGCTGGACCGTCATGATTTCCAGGGGCTTGCCTGCCTGAGTAGCGACTGCGGCGCGAACGTCCATTTTCGTCTCCTTACGTGCATCTTGAATTTGAAAAGACTTTTGCCCGACCTGTGCGACGTGAACAAGAGCAATGGACGACATTCGTCAAACTTCTGCGACACCCATCGAGGCACGCTGTGCGCTTCTGCGCTCTCGCCATATGATGAAAAGGCCAGACGCGACGATGATGAGAATGCCAAGCCACTTCGACGCCGTCGGGAAATCTGAAAACAGCACATAGCCGAGCGCCGTCGCGGAAATGATCTCGAAATACTGGAACGGTGCGAGCAGGGAAACGGGCGCTAGCCTGAATGCCTTGACGACGAGAAGATGCATGTAACCGGATATCGAGCCCAGTAAAATAAGAAGCGCCAGGCCGTGGCCCCAGCCTGGAAGCGACATCTCGAAATTCACGTCGCCTAAGGCCTGGCCGATCACCAAGGCGACGGCCATGAATGCCGTACCGGCGATTCCAGCCATGGTCTGCATGACCAATGGGCTATCCGCATCGCCCATGGCGCGGTTGAGAAAAAGGTAGAGCGAGAAGAGGAAGGCGCAAGCGACCGGCAGAAGCGAGGTCCAGCCGAACACTTCGAAACTCGGTTGTATCACGATCATTGCACCGACGAACCCGACAACGATTGCACTCCAGCGCATCCAGCCGACTTTTTCACCAAGAAAAAGCGCCGACATCATCGTGAGCAGAAACGGCTCGACGAAATAAATTGCAAAGACGTCTGCCAAGGGCATGTATTTCACGGCCGCAAAGAAGGCCAGACTGGCGGCCGCATGCAATACCCCTCTCAAAAGATTGAGCCATGGGCGCTTGGCGGATAGTAAGGCACGCGGTGATACGACGAGCAGAAGGGGCAGGGTGCAGACAAGCTGGAAGAAGAAACGATAGAACGTCACCTGTGCTGGCGACATGCCTTCAGAGACCGCCATATATTTGGCAATTGCATCCATCGTCGGCAGCACGATCATGCAGACCGCCATGATCAGCATGCCTCGCAGTGCCGTCGAACTCGTTACCACCCCTGCCATTCGATCACCCTTTGTTCCCACCTTAAAGGTTGATCAGAGTCGCTGACGCGTTGCATCGGCGCTTATTTGTCCCGAGTGACTGCCATTTCGCCGAAAATGCGCGCCATCTCCTTTTGCACATCTTGGTCGGTATTGGCGTTTGAAGCAGGCGGGGCGACAGGCTCTGTAAATTCCGGAAGCTTCCTCGGTTCGAGACTGACGTCGGGTGTGTCGGCAGCATTGTTTTTGGCGATTTCTGCTTCAAGGAAGCTTTCGAAATCGCTCGTGAGTTGATCGCCGAAAACAGTACCGTTCTCGCCTGGAGCGAGAGGTTCCGGCTTCGCGACGTTTGCCGATGCCGTCATTGGGGCGGCACTGCGGAATGTCGGCAACACCCTCTCACGCGCGGCATCGAGGAAATCGACGGCGTTGTTCTGGTCAACGACTGGTTCAGGTGCGGATACGACCGGTGGCGTGATGACAGCAGGTTGTGGCTGCACGCGCTCCTGAGGCACAGATTCTGGCGCATTTGGCTTTGCGGCAGGCTCTGACGGAAGAGACGCGGCAGTCACAACCGTAGCAACCGCGGGGGCAACCGAAGAAGTGACGGATGGAGCAATTGGTTCTCTTGCCATCGGCTTAGGCACGGAGGCGACCTCCGGTGCCGGTTCCGTGACGGGTGGTACGACCGGACGTGGAGCGGGAGGTGCAGCTGTGGCGACAACCGTTGGGGCGATGGGAGGCGTCGGTTTCGGCTGTACCGCAGCGACGGGTCTCTGAGGCGCCGCCGACATTGGAGCGGGCGTTGGTCTCGGCTGGGGCGCGGGGGGAGTTACGGCGACCGGTGGCTGTGTCGCAACAGCCGACGCAGGGCGAACATCCTCTTCTTTCGTGGATGTCAAAGCCCTCTGGCGATTGGAAGCAATGGCTTTGTCTGCAGGTGGAGATGCAAGAAGGTCGTCCTGCGGATCACGAACATCTCTCATGATAGGGATGGCGCCGATACCGCTTTCGATCACGATATCCGTAGGGCCGCCAATCATAACAAGATGCTCGACATTGTCGCGACGAACGAGCACCAGCCGACGGCGGGCATCCACAGCCGTTGCGTCCAGTACCTGCAATCTCGGCTGACGGTTCTTGCCACCCCGGATGAAGGGAGATGAACCACCGCGTCTGCGAATGAGCCACAAAATGATGGCCATCAGCAAAAGTGCGACACCCACGCCAACAACAGCAATAATCAGGTTGTTGCCATACGTGCTGATAAAATCACTGTCGATCATTGAGCCAGTCCTTTTGTCTTTTGAAGGGCAAGTGATTGCCAGCCATGAATTTTTCAAGCGGATTGGACCGAAAAGACGATTTTTTTGCGCTCAGCACAAGTTTTAATCAGCGTTCCACGATGAAAATGCTTCGATCTTGGACCGGCGGTCGCGTTTTGACGTGGCAAAGCAGCCACGCAGGGGCCGATATCGTGCAAGATGGGGCGTATTCATTGTGTATTGGCAAAGGTTTATGGTGGGCTGGAGCTTTTTGATATTTCTGCGAATTGCTACAAGGATAGATAAAAGCGATTCCATTCGGGCTGTTTGTCTTCGAATGTAAAAGGGTCGGCAAAATTGCAAGGGTTAGAGCCTCTATGACCAAGGTGAGCCAAGCCAGCGACAATGACTTTCCGTTGGTAGACAGGCGGGCAAGATCAGGCACCCTTTTGCGCATTTTATTGCTCGCTCTCGTGCTCGTCGCCGCTGCCGTCGCCTTCGTCTATTTCAAGGATTCTTTGGAAAACGAGGTCGTTCTCGGCATTCTCGGCGTCCTTGCGATGCTGGGCATTTTCTTTCTGGTATCGTCCGCAATCGGCTTCATAGAGGTCATGCCGCAGTCCCAGTCGGATGGAATGGCGCGTCAGTTTCTCTCGTCGCATCCCGATGGCACTCTGATCACCGATCCCAAGGGACGGCTGGTTTATGCCAACGCCACCTATTGCCAGATGACCGGTGCGACCAAGGCGACCGATATTCAGAGCCTTGAGACCTTGCTGTCGCGGGACCGGGAATCGACCGAGGCGCTTTATCGGCTGATCAATGCGCTGCGCGAAGGCAATGATGGCTATGAAGAGTTTCGCCTGCTGAAGCCATTGAGTGAAACGAAGTCGCAGTCCGGCCCACACTGGTACCGCCTGAAGGCGCGGCTTTTGAAAGATGCCAGCGGCAACGATCTGCATGTCTTCCAGATTGCCGACATCACGACTGAGCGTGAAGATCAGGAGCGGTTTTTCCGCGAATTGCAAAACGCCATCGATTATCTCGATCACGCGCCGGCAGGCTTCTTCTCCGCCGGTAAAAGAGGCGAGATCGTTTATCTCAACGCCACACTGTCGCAGTGGCTGGGTATTGATCTTGCGCAGTTTTCTCCTGGTTCGCTGACTGTGTCGGATATTGTTGCGGGCGAGGGCATGGCGCTGATCGAGTCGGTCCAGCCGCAGGCGGGGACCAATCGTACCGAGATGCTCGATCTCGATATGCGCCGCGTTAACGGCCAGAGCATGCCAGCGCGGTTGGTGCATCAGGTCACTGCCACGCGTGATGGCGCGCCGGGTGAAAGCCGCACGATCGTTCTGATGCGCTCCAAGGGCAAGGAAAATACCGAGTCGGCATCGGCCATGCGCTTTACGCGCTTTTTCAACAATACGCCGATGGCGATCGCTTCGCTGGACGGCGATGGTCGCATCCTGCGCACCAACGCGCCGTTCCTGAAACTTTTCTCCGGCGTCGTCGGTCGCGACGACATCGACAATGGCGTCGTCCTGGACGCCGTTCTCTTGGATAATGACAAGCCCAAGCTTTTGCAGGCCATTGATGCCGCGAAAGACCGCCAGGGCGATATCGCACCGTTCGACTCGCGCCACCCGACCGACGAGGCGCGGCATTTCCGCTTCTACGTTCATGCCGTCATCGATCAGGATGACGAAGCGCCTGAAGAAGTCGCTATCGTCTACGCTATCGAAGTGACCGAGCAAAAAGCGCTCGAGACGCAAATGGCGCAGACGCAGAAAATGAACGCCGTCGGGACGCTGGCAGGTGGCATCGCGCACGACTTCAACAATGTGTTGACCGCTATTCTCCTGTCCTCGGATCACCTGCTTCTTCAGGCACGGCCCGCCGATGCCAGCTTTGCCGACCTGATGGAAATCAAGCGCAATGCGAACCGTGCGGCGGTTCTGGTGCGGCAGTTGCTGGCGTTTTCACGCAAGCAGACCATGCGTCCGGCGGTGCTGAACTTGACCGATGTCATCGGCGACCTGCGCATGCTGGTCGATCGCTTGATATCAGGCACCAATGTCAAGCTCGAGGTGGATTATGGCCGCGACCTGTGGCCGGTAAAGACCGACCTGTCGCAGTTTGAGCAGGTGTTGATCAATCTTTGCGTGAATGCGCGCGATGCCATGCCGCAGGGCGGCAAGATCAAAATCATTACCCGCAATATGCCGGTGGAAGAGGTGATTGCTCTCGGGCGGTCGGATATTCCTGCCGAAGACCTTGTCATGATTGAAGTCGCCGATACCGGCACGGGTATTCCGCCCGAAATCATGGACAAAATTTTCGAACCCTTCTTCACCACGAAAGAGGTCGGCAAGGGCACGGGCCTCGGCCTGTCCATGGTCTACGGCATCGTCAAGCAGTCGGGTGGCTACATCTATCCGGATTCAGAAGTGGGAAGAGGAACCGCTTTCCGAATCTTCCTGCCGCGCCATATTATAGAGGTGGTGCCGCCGCTCGAAGGTGAGGCGGCTCAAGCTGCTGCTGATGCTGCGGCCAAGGCAATCATCAAGGAAGAGCCGCAGGATCTGACCGGCAATTCCGCGGTGGTTCTTCTTGTCGAGGATGAAGAGGCCGTACGGCGTGGCGGCAAGCGCATGCTGGAAACCCGCGGTTACACGGTTCACGAAGCCGGGTCCGGTACGGAAGCACTGGAGGTGCTTGAGGAGTTGGAAGGTAAGGTCGACATCGTCGTTTCGGATGTCGTCATGCCTGAGATGGATGGGCCTTCGCTGCTGCGCGAATTGCGCAAGACATATCCAGATATGAAGTTTATCTTCGTCTCCGGCTATGCAGAAGACGCATTCGCGAAGAACCTTCCGGCCGATGCCAAATTCGGGTTCCTGCCAAAGCCGTTCTCTTTGAAACAACTGGCCGTCGCCGTGCGCGAGATGCTGGACAGCGAAAATTGACAGAGAAAACCCACGGCATTACTTTTTTCCACGTGAGGCATTTGGCGGCTCCGCCCGCCGTTTCCATATAGTGGGATGACCAACTCTTTTCGCGTCGAGGTGCCAATTTCTAACGACCTCCTCATCCGGCTTCAGAACACGCAGACGTTGGACGATGTCGGCGCTGTGCTCGGCGATATCCAGAAACTGTTCGGTTTTCGTTGCTATTACTTGCTGGATATGGCGCGTCTCAACGAGAAAGAGCCTGTTTCGCTGGTTTTTCCCACGAATGTTTCGGCGTCTCTTATGAAAGATCTGGAGGAGGGGTTGTCGGAATTTGCTTCACGACACTTCGGGCATGTGCCTGAAACACTTGGGATGAAGCAATGGGACCTGATGGAGCTGGAAGCCGAGGGCGCCGTTCTCAAACACATCGCAGCGCAGTTTCATGCTGCCCGGCTTGTGAGAGGAGCGGACTTTCTTACCTTCGATATATCAGGTGCACCACGCATGATCTGCTTTTCAGGCGACAGGCCTTATCTGACTTCGGAAGAGGGCGAACGGTTGAGCGCCTTGATGGACCAGGCGCATGCGCAACTGACAATTATCGGGCAGGCCCGCCGGGAGCAGAAGCAACCTCTGACATGTCTCGAAAGGCAAATTCTCTTCCTCTCCGTCAATGGAGAGAGTTTCGACAGGATTTCGGCGCAAGTCGCACTTTCCAGCCGGACGATTACCTATCTGATCGATTCTATCTGTGCAAAGATGGAGGTATCGACCATCGAACATGCCGTTGCTGTAACGCTTAGACGGAAATTGGCGCAGAGGTCGAGCCCACCGCCGCGCGATTGATCCATTCTGATCACAGTTTCATTGTGCGTGAACGTATTAGTGATTGCAGTGCGGTGAGAGGGGCTTAAAATCGCTCTGTAACGACCTAAATAAAGGTTAGCGAAATTCTGGCTCGCAGTCCTAACGCAGTGCGAGTTCGATCTGGAGAATGAAGAAAGATGATCGCGAAGTCGATCTACATGCAGGGTGACAGCGAAGGGGAAGACGGCGGAACAAACCGTGGAACTTCCGTTATCACCCGCACAAAACCGAAAACGAAAAAACCTAATCTTTACCGTGTTCTTTTGCTGAACGACGACTATACTCCCATGGAGTTCGTTATTCACATTCTGGAGCGTTTTTTCCAGAAGGACAGGGAAGGAGCGACCCGCATCATGTTGCACGTGCACCAGCACGGCGTGGGTGAATGCGGCATATTTACATATGAAGTCGCAGAGACAAAAGTAAGTCAGGTCATGGATTTCGCCCGACAGCACCAGCACCCGCTACAGTGCGTCATGGAAAAGAAATGAGGATCGCAACGTGCCAACTTTTTCCCCAAGCCTAGAGAAGGCGCTGCATCAGGCACTGACCTTTGCTAATGAGCGTCATCATGAATATGCGACGCTTGAACATCTTCTGCTGGCCCTCATTGACGACGCGGATGCTGCGGCCGTGATGGGCGCCTGCAATGTCGATATCGACGCGCTTCGCAAGACCGTTGTCAATTACGTTGACAGCGAATTGTCCAATCTCGTCACAGGTTACGACGAGGACTCGAAGCCGACATCCGGCTTCCAGCGCGTTATTCAAAGAGCGGTTATTCACGTTCAGTCTTCCGGGCGCGAAGAGGTAACAGGCGCCAACGTTCTCGTCGCTATCTTTGCCGAGCGCGAAAGCCATGCCGCATATTTCCTCCAGGAGCAGGAAATGACCCGCTACGACGCGGTCAATTATATCTCGCACGGCATCGGCAAGCGCCCCGGAACATCTCAGACCCGCACACCCCGTGGCGCAGAAGAGAACGAAAACGAGGCCAAGCCCGCTCGCAATACCGGTTCTGAAGACGACAGTTCTGGACCAAAGAAGCAGCAAGACGCTTTGAAGGCCTATTGCGTCAACCTCAATGACAAGGCGCGTGGTGGCAAGATCGATCCGCTGATCGGTCGGCATGCCGAGGTGAACCGCACCATTCAGATTCTGTGCCGTCGCTCCAAGAACAACCCGCTTTACGTCGGTGACCCAGGCGTTGGTAAAACCGCCATCGCCGAAGGCCTTGCCAAGCGCATCGTTGAAGGCAAAGTACCGGAAGCTCTGAAGGACGACACCATCTTCTCGCTGGACATGGGCACATTGCTTGCCGGTACCCGCTATCGCGGTGACTTCGAAGAGCGTTTGAAGCAGGTCGTCAAGGAACTGGAAGAGTTTCCGGGTGCCGTTCTGTTCATCGATGAAATCCACACCGTCATCGGTGCCGGCGCGACGTCTGGCGGTGCGATGGACGCATCCAATCTTCTCAAGCCAGCTTTGTCATCGGGCGCTATCCGATGCATCGGGTCCACGACCTACAAGGAATATCGCCAGTTCTTCGAAAAGGACCGTGCGCTGGTTCGTCGCTTCCAGAAGATCGACGTCAACGAGCCATCCATCGAAGATGCTATCGAGATCATGAAGGGCCTGAAGCCCTATTTCGAGAGCTATCATCACCTGCGGTATTCCAACGAAGCCATCAAGGCTGCGGTCGAGCTTTCGGCTCGCTATATCTCTGACCGCAAGCTGCCGGACAAGGCAATCGACGTCATCGATGAGACCGGTGCCGCACAGATGTTGTTGCCGCCGTCCAAGCGTCGCAAGCTGATCACCGAAAAGGAGATCGAGGTTACGATCGCGACGATGGCGCGTATTCCTGCAAAGACCGTTTCGAAAGACGACGAAATGGTTCTGGCCAATCTGGAAAAAGAATTGCGTTCGGTGGTCTATGGTCAGGATATCGCCATCGAGGCGTTGTCCACGGCCATCAAACTCGCGCGTGCAGGTCTTCGCGAGCCGAACAAGCCGATTGGTTCTTACGTCTTTTCCGGTCCTACCGGCGTGGGTAAGACGGAAGTGGCCAAGCAACTTGCTGCGTCTCTCGGCGTTGAAATGCTGCGCTTCGATATGTCGGAATATATGGAACGGCATACCGTATCGCGCTTGCTTGGTGCACCTCCCGGCTATGTCGGCTTCGACCAGGGCGGCCTTTTGACTGACGGTGTCGATCAGCATCCGCATTCCGTCGTGCTGCTGGATGAAATCGAAAAAGCCCATCCGGATATCTACAACATCCTGTTGCAGGTCATGGACCATGGTTCGCTGACGGATCACAACGGCAAGAAGATCGATTTCCGCAACGTCATACTGATCATGACGACAAATGCGGGCGCTTCGGAAATGGCGAAATCCGCAATCGGCTTTGGCTCGTCCAAGCGCACAGGCGAGGATGAAGAGGCGCTTAATCGCCTGTTTACGCCGGAATTCCGCAACCGTCTGGATGCGATCATTCCGTTCTCGCCGCTGCCGACCGCCGTTATCCACAAGGTGGTTCAGAAGTTCGTCATGCAGCTGGAAACACAGCTTTCCGAACGCAACGTCACTTTCGATCTGCATGAGGATGCGATCGCCTGGCTGGCCGAAAAGGGCTATGATGAGAAAATGGGTGCGCGCCCACTGGGTCGCGTCATTCAGGAACACATCAAGAAGCCTCTGGCCAACGAGATCCTTTTTGGAAAGCTCAAAAAGGGTGGTGTTGTCAGTGTTATCGTTGGCAAGAACGATGACGGTAAAGAGGGCCTGAAGCTTGATGTCCTGCCTGAAACCGCCCCGGTCAAACCGAAGCCTGAGGCCGAGCTGAAGGCTGCCAAATCTCCGGGCAAAGCCAAGAGCAAAGCGAAGGCGGTAAAGGCTGAGCAGGAAGCTGAGACGGTTGCCGCAGAGACCGAAAAGGCTGATGAGGATGCCAAGCCGCGGCGCAAGGCGAACACTGTTCCGAAGGTTCCGAAAAAGAAGTAACGCAGCCTTCATATCAAACATCAATGCCGGGTTTGCGCCCGGCATTTTGTTGGCGTCTATACCGGAAAATGACATGCCCCCAGAACGCGAATCCGAACCTCTCTATCTCTGGTTTGTCAGAGGAATGAGGGGAATTTTCTCGTTACCTTCCCTTATCCTCATGACGTCATTCGTTGGTTTTAGTGCCTTTGCGCTGGAATCGGGTGTCAGTCGCGGTGAAGCGGTGTTCATGACACTGACAATATGGGCACTGCCTGCCAAGATGATCCTGATCGGAGCTATGACCAGCGGTGCGGGACTGGCCACGTGTTTTCTGGTAGTGACACTGTCATCCATCCGTATGATGCCGATGGTGGCTTCCATCGTGCCGGAAATGCGCACGGCAAAAACACCGACCTGGATACTGTTGTTTCTTTCCCATTTCGTCGCCATCACAGCATGGGTCTTCGCCACGCAGAACCTGAGCAAGGTGCCGCGTGAGGCGAGGGTGGCGTGGTTTGCGGGCTTCGGCATAACACTGACACTCATCAATGCCTTGATCGTCGCCATTTGTTACGGCGTGGTTGCCGCCTTTCCTCCTGTCGTTGCTGGCGTTCTCTTCTTCCTCACGCCGATCTACTTTGTCTCCTCAATATGGGCATCCGCCAGACACTCGGTCGTCAAGGTCGCCTTCGTCATCGGTGTCATCGCGGGTCCCTTGTTTGCAATGATTGAACCGGAATTCGACATTCTCTACGCCGGTATCGGCGGGGGAACGCTGGCCTATCTCGTTGACCGCTTCTGGTTCCGCCGCAAAATCGAACCTGCAACGGCGGAGGGCGAGCCGTGATAACAGACGTATGGTGGGCGCCCTATCTCTTCATTGCCATCGCAGGCTGGATCGCGACCGACATCTGGCGCTGGCTCGGCGTTCTCGCGGGCAATCGACTGAAGGAAGGTTCGGAAACACTGAACTGGGTGAGGGCAGTCGCCACGGCTCTCGTTATGGCCGTAACGGCAAAGCTGATTGTTTTCCCGACCGGCACCCTGGAACATTCGCCAATGTGGTTGAGGATCGGGGCGGCAGCGATCGGGTTTGTCGTGTTCTTGATTGGTGGCCAGCGGGTCATAGTCGGTGTCGTCGTCCCGCTTGTATTGCTGACTTTCGGCCTCTTGGCGTTGGGATAAAGTCTCAGCATATTTACGTGAGTTTCAGGCTTTCGAACTAAAGTCACCCGCAATTGGAGTTGCCAATGCGGTTCTTACCAGCTGAACGTTTCTTTGCTTCCATGATTGCCGGAATAGCAGCGATAGATATTTCGCTTCTGCTGGTGAACGGCATTGCTTTGGATTGGTTGGGCTACGCCGTGCCAACTTTCGCTGCGCTGGCACTGACCGCAGGCGGTCTATATTATAGGGTCGTCAGAGATGAGGAACGTATTGCTCTGGCACTCATTGCCTCTGGTCTATTTATAATTTTTACGCTCGTCGCGTCCGTTTTCAATTATCTCTTGCTGCCAATTCGCTCGTTGCCGTTTGACCCCACTCTGGTGCGCTTCGATGCGATGCTGGGATACAGTTGGCCTGACGCTGTCGCGCTAGCGGCGCAATTTCCGGTCGTCTCAAAGATACTCTTGTTCGTGTATTTCAGCTCACTTCCGCAGCTTGCTGTCGTCGTTCTCCTGCTCGGATTTTCTGGCAAAGCAGACGCTTTATGGCACTTTCTGCTGACAGGGGTTATCGGTGTGTCGGGCTGCATCGCCGTTTGGACGGTATTTCCCACCTTTGGACCTTCCACACTGTACGCGATCTCACCCGAAATTTTGGCAAAGATCGATCTTGGCGTGACGCCCCAATATGGCGAGGAGTTGCTACGTCTCGGTCGGGATGGTCCTGGCTATCTTTCCCCAACGAATATGCTTGGTCTCATAGGCTTTCCGTCTTTCCACACCGTCATGGCGTGTATGGCCGTTGTGTTTCTTGCGCGGTTCAAGTGGATTTTTCCGTTCGCCGCCCTAGTCAACATTGCCATGGTGCCAGCCATTCTCGTGCATGGTGGCCATCACCTCAGCGACATGTTCGGTGGTATCGTCATGTTCGTTGTTGCATATCTGCTGGCTGGAACACTGCTGTCGGGGTTGTCCGCGTCAGAAGCCCGCAGGCTTCTCAAGGTCAGCCAAGAGCCGCTTTGATTTTCTCAGCATGCCCCTTCAACATCTCAACATCGGCCATGGCGCCGCTATGGGGCTTCATCTGCTCGCCCTCCTTGCGCGGAACGATATGGAAGTGCAGATGGAATACAGTCTGGCCTGCGGCGGGTTCGTTGAACTGCGCCACGTAAACGCCGTCGGCATCGAATGCTTCTTTTGCGGCGACCGCAAGCTTTTGTACGACGGTGATGGTTTTTGCGAGAACCTGCGGGTCGGCATCCAGGATGTTGCGAGAGCCGGTTTTTGGGATGACCAGCAGATGACCAGGAGCTTGCGGCATGACGTCCATGAAGGCCAGCGTATCGTCGTCCTCATGGACTTTCACGCAGGGAATTTCGCCACGCAGGATTTTGGCGAAGATGTTGTCGGTATCGTAGGTCATGGAAAACGTCCTCGTATGCTGCTTGGCTATTCGTCAGTTTCTGGCCGCTCGCCTTTGCGGAACGGGCTATGGTCATCGAGATAGTCGCCGATCTCTTGAACCTCTCTCTTCTCTCGCTCCAGATAATCGGCAATTGCGCGCCGCAAACCGGGATGAGTGATGAAATGGGCGGATTGGGTGGTGACCGGCGTATATCCACGAGCAAGCTTATGCTCGCCCTGTGCACCGGCCTCGACCCGCTTCAGACCTTTTGCCAGGGCAAAATCGATGGCCTGGTGGTAGCAGACTTCAAAATGCAAAAACGGATGGTCCTCCGTGCAGCCCCAATGTCTGCCGTAAAGCGCGTCACCACCGATGAAGTTGATTGCGCCAGCGATGTATCGACCCTCGCGTTTGGCCATCACAAGCAGAATGTCGTAAGCCATGTGCTGGCCAATCAGCGAGTAGAATTCACGGGTGAGATACGGGCGTCCCCACTTGCGGCTGCCGGTGTCCATGTAGAATGCGTAGAACTGATCCCATATATCTTCAGTGAGATCACTGCCGGTCAGCCAGTCGATCTCGATGCCGTTTTCAAGCGCCGCACGACGTTCCTTTTTCAGGCCCTTGCGCTTGCGTGATGACAGCGCCTCCAGAAAATCCGTGTGGTCGCGGTAGCCATTGTTAATGAAGTGAAATTGCTGGTCGGTACGAATGAGAAAATCTTCGTCATCCAGCGCAGTGATGTCTTCTCCTTGCGCAAAAGTCACATGCGCCGAAGAAACGCCGAGACGTTCCGTGACCTGACGCAGGCCTGATGCCAGAACCTGTTTGTAAGCGGCTGCATCAATGCCGCTGGTCAACAATCTCGGTCCGGTTGCTGGTGTGAAGGGAACGGAACATTGAAGCTTGGGATAGTAGTTTCCACCCGCTCGCTCCAGTGCGTCCGCCCAGCCCTGATCGAATACATATTCGCCGCGGCTGTGGCTTTTCAAATAAGCGGGTATGGCGCCGGAAAGGGTTCCGTCGCCCTTCTCAAGAAGAAGATGGTGACCGCGCCAGCCCGTCTTGGACGTGGCCGATCCAGACTCTTCCATCGATAACAGATAAGCGTAGGATATGAAGGGGTTGTAGTCTTCTCTTCGCGTAGATTTTGACGTCCCGGAAAGCCTGTTCCAGCTTTCCGGAAGGATGTCCTTGAAGGACTGTTCTACGCGAATTGAATATTCATCGCTCATGCGCTGGTTGGAACGCTTTCTTTCGGGTCAAAACCCTCAAACGTGATCTGGTCAGCATATTTATAGGATGTCTCGCGACCGTTTTCATCCCTTACCGTCCACGTAATGATGGGAAGACCGAGTTTTTTTTGCGCTTCGATGAAGCTGTTTGGAAGATGTGCCCAGGCATAGGAGATGAAATCGAGGCCGATTTGCATAGCTTCATCATGCTTGAAGAAGTCTTCGGGTTTGGCACCTTCCGCTGTCAGACCGAGGGGCCATGGCGAGCCAGCGGTCTTCAGGTCTCTCAGCAAATGATGATCGAAGCTCATGAGCGCGACGTGACCATCGTAGCCCTCCAGCACCTCCAGAACCGCTTCCGCGAACCCGTCATCGATGCCTGCGCCTTCGCGGCCCTTCAGTTCCAGAACGAGCGGAACCTTACCCGCGCAGAGTTTCAAAAGCTGCTTGAGCGTCGGTACCTTGTCTTTCGTCTGACCAACCGACAAAAGGCCGAGTTCGCCGGATGTGCGTTCCCGCACATCACCCTTTATGCCTGTCAACCGCGTCATCTCGTCATCGTGGAACACGACAGGAACGCTATCGGAAGCCAGTTGAAGATCGCATTCGATGGCGAAACCGGCTTCTATGGCACGGGAAAATGCGCTCAGCGTATTTTCCCATACCAGCTTGTTCCGGTCATGATAGCCGCGATGAGCAATTGGTGTTTCCCTCAACCATGAAAGCTTCAGCGTCATAGGTCGATTTCCACGATCGCATCGATTTCGACGGCTGCGTTGAAGGGCAGGGAGGCCATGCCGACTGCGGCGCGGGCATGTTTACCAGCATCGCCCAGAACATTGGCGATGAGGTTCGAGGCGCCGTTGATCACGAGATGCTGCTCGGTAAATTCGGGCACGGAGGCAACAAAGCCATTGAGCTTCAGCACGCGACGGACTTTCGAGAGGTCGCCATTGAGAGCTGCCTTTACCTGTGCGAGAATATTGACGGCGCAGAGTTCAGCGGCACGTTGCGCGGTTGGCACATCGACATCACGACCCACATGACCCGTGACCGCAATCTTGCCTGATTCCATTGGCAATTGCCCTGAAATATAGAGCAAATTACCGCTGATGGTGAATGGGACGTAGTTTGCAGCGGGCGCTGCGGCGGCGGGCAGTGTGTAGCCGAGGTCTTTAAGGCGAGCTTCGATGGCATCCGACATTTTCGTCTCCGCTTTTGTTGTAAATCTTTCAAAAATCCGGCAGACAGAGCATGATGTCCAAAAGCCGGGCGGTTGCTTGTACAATATGAGCGGCGAGTCCAACAGGAGATATTGAATGTTTGTCAGGAACCTCGCAGTTGCTTTTGCTTATGGTGCTTTTTTTATGGCTCCTGAGGTCGCAAGTGCCGTGCCTGCGAATATTCCAAACCTGATTGCTCATCGTGCCGTTTATGACCTGGAGTTGAAGGACGCATCCGATCGTTCCGGCATCGAGGGCATGACGGGCAGAATGGTGTATGAATTCACCGGCTCTTCCTGCAAGGGTTACAAGACGGATTTCCGCTTCGTGACGCAGATCAACACCGGCGACGCTGTGCGTATGACCGACCAGCAGACGACGACATTCGAAGACACCGGTTCGAAGACGTTCAATTTCGAGACGAAGTCCTTTACCGACGACAAGTTGGACAAAGAGGTCACCGGTTCTGCAAAAGACGCCAATGGCGCCATGACCATCGATCTGACCAAGCCGGATGCAAGGAAGATCGATCTTGCTGCAGGCGAATTCCCGACCGAACACATGTTTCAGGTCATCGAAAATGCCAAGCTTGGTAAGCGCATTTTCGAATCGCGGGTGTTCGACGGATCTGACGATGGGGATGAAAGCCTGATCACCTCTACCTTGGTCGGCAAGCAGCAGATGCCCAAGGATGGCGATAGCGACCCCGATGTCCGCATGGCTGGTGACTTTGCCAAAACACCGTTCTGGCCTGTCACGATTGCCTATTACAACGACAAGGCGGGTACCGACTCTCTGCCGATCTATCGCATGTCTTTCAAGCTCTACGAAAATGGAATCACCCGTGACCTGACCATGGATTACGGCGATTTCGTTTTGACGGGCAAACTGGCGAAGCTCGATATTCTTCAAGCCGAAAACTGCGAAAACAAGCCGATCCGTTGAAGCAGGTCGATCTGTTTTCGTAATTTCGTGCATAAAAGCTTGCTTTTCAAAGAATCTGCCTGTATGCGGCACACCATTCCACACGCGAAGCTTGGGATGTTCCGGGAGAAATCCGGTTCGTTCCGCCCGGTGGTACCGTTTAGTCGGTGCTGTTCGCTTCGCGGGGGTTAAACCGGAAAAGGATAACTAGGCATGGCATTGCCCGATTTCACTATGCGTCAGCTTCTGGAAGCTGGCGTTCACTTTGGTCACCAGACACACCGCTGGAACCCAAAGATGAAGCCGTACATCTTTGGCGACCGCAGCAACATCCACATCATCGACTTGGCACAGACAGTCCCTTTGCTGTCGCGCGCTCTTCAGGTCGTGTCTGACACGGTTGCCCGTGGCGGTCGCGTTCTGTTCGTTGGTACGAAGCGTCAGGCTTCGGAAATCATCGCAGACAGCGCAAAGCGCTCCGCTCAGTACTACGTCAACTCGCGTTGGCTCGGCGGCATGATGACCAACTGGAAGACGATTTCGAACTCGATCCAGCGCCTGCGCAAGGTCGACGAAATTCTCAACTCCGACGCGTCTGGCTACTCCAAGAAAGAGCGCCTGAACCTTGAGCGCGAACGCGAGAAGCTTGAAAAGGCACTCGGCGGTATCCGCGATATGGGCGGCGTCCCTGACCTGATGTTCATTGTTGACACCAACAAGGAAAAGATCGCCATCGAAGAAGCCAAGCGTCTTGGTATTCCAGTCGTTGCGATCATTGACTCGAACTGCGATCCAGACCAGATCGATTTCCCGATCCCAGGTAACGACGATGCGTCGCGCGCAATCTCGCTCTATTGCGATCTGATTGCCCGTGCAGCCATCGATGGTATCGCGCGCCAGCAGGGTTCTTCCGGTCGCGACATCGGCGCTTCTGAAGAAGCTCCGATTGAGCCAGCACTCGAAGAAGAAGCCGGCGCAGCTCCTGCTGCCTGATAAAGTCTATAGGCGGCATGGGTTGCCGCCTTCTCCATGAGACGAGACAAGGCCGTTCTGGACTAGAAAAGTTCGGCGGCCTTGTTCGTTTCAATCACGCCGTTGTTAACCCAAGGCGTGAACTCAAGACGTTTCGTGATGGCTTTTCATCAGGCTGTCACAGTTCCGGGTACATTCGTTCCCAAAATCCGATTTAGGTCGTGCCGCAATGGCGCCGTGACCGACGAACCGACAAGAGGCACACAATGAGCGAAATTACAGCCGCAATGGTAAAGGAACTGCGCGAGAAGTCTGGCGCAGGCATGATGGATTGCAAAAAGGCGCTGTCCGAAACCGGTGGCGACATGGAAGCTGCAATCGACTGGCTGCGTGCCAAGGGTATTGCGAAGGCTGACAAGAAGTCCGGCCGGACGGCTGCTGAAGGTCTCATTGGTATCGCCTCTGCCGGTCACAAGGCTGTCGTCGTTGAAATCAACTCTGAAACCGACTTCGTCGCTCGTAACGATGCCTTCCAGGACATCGTTCGTGGCGTAGCTTCGGTTGCTCTGACGACTGACGGTTCTGTTGACGCGGTTGCTGCTGCGACTTACCCAGCGTCCGGCAAGAACGTTGCTGACACCATCAAGGATGCCATCGCCACGATCGGCGAAAACATGACGCTGCGTCGTTCTGCTCTGCTCGAAGTCAAGCACGGCGTTGTTGCGACCTACGTTCACAACGCTGCTGGCGACGGCATCGGCAAGCTCGGCGTTCTCGTTGCGCTGCAGTCCGAAGGCGACAAGGCTGTTCTGACATCCATCGGCCGCCAGATCGCCATGCATATTGCTGCGACAAACCCGCTTGCCATCCGTTCCGAAGAAGTCGACGCCGCTGTTGCAGAACGCGAGCGCAACGTCTTCATCGAACAGGCTCGTGAATCCGGCAAGCCAGAAGCCATCATCGAAAAAATGGTCGACGGTCGCATGCGCAAGTTCTTCGAAGAAGTCGCCCTTCTGTCGCAGGCTTTCGTTATCAACCCTGACATCACGGTTGGCGACGCTGTCAAGGAAGCCGAAAAGGAAGCCGGTGCCAAGATCGAAGTTGTCGGCATGGCTCGCCTGCTGCTCGGCGAAGGCATCGAAAAGGAAGAGACAGACTTCGCTGCAGAAGTTGCTGCAGTCGCCAAGGGCTGATCTCTTTACCCAAACATGGGAAAACTACGGGGCATCGCGTGACAACGCGGTGCCCTTCGTGTATCCGCCTTCCGGTTACATATATCCTGCGCGGGCAGGGCAGTCTTTCGGACGTGTCTGGTCGGTGTAGCTTCCTCTGATTTTCGCATGTGTCATCGCAAACAACCATTTGACCGTGCGCGACATGCTTTAAGGAGTCATGATGTCTTCCAAGCCGCTTTATAAACGGGTTCTTCTCAAGGCGTCGGGCGAAGCCCTTATGGGCGATCAGGGTTTTGGGATCGACGTTGCTGTGGCCGATCGTATTGCGTCCGATATCGCTGAGGCGCGCGCCATGGGTGTCGAAGTTGGCGTGGTCGTTGGCGGCGGTAACATCTTCCGTGGCGTAGCAGTGGCTTCCAAGGGCGGGGATCGCGTGACAGGCGACCACATGGGCATGTTGGCCACGGTCATCAACGCGCTGGCGCTGGCAACCTCTCTGCGTAAGCTCGATATCGACACCGTCGTTCTCTCAGCCATTGCCATGCCGGAAATTTGCGAAAGCTTCTCACAGCGCGCAACACTGTCCCACATGGCACAAGGCCGCGTCGTGATTTTCGCGGGCGGCACCGGCAACCCGTTCTTCACGACGGATTCCGCAGCAGCCCTTCGTGCGGCGGAAATGGGTGCCGAGGCAATCTTCAAGGGGACGCAGGTTGATGGCATTTATTCTGCAGATCCGAAGAAAGACCCGACAGCAACCCGCTTTGACGAATTGACTCATTCGGAAGTATTAGGCAAGGGACTTGCGGTCATGGACATCGCCGCCGTTGCGCTCGCCCGTGAAAACCACATTCCCATCATCGTCTTCTCCATCCACGAGAAGGGCGGTTTTGCAGCAATATTGACGGGCGGCGGCCGCAAGACCATCGTGCGCGACAAATGATGGCCGGGCGCTGATTCCACGGTGTGAAATTGGGCCGGTAAGGCCAGAACTGACGGAGTATGAATATGAGTGGTACTGACATCAACGATATCAAGCGTCGCATGGATGGCGCGATCAATGCCTTCAAAAGCGACATCGCATCGCTTCGCACCGGACGCGCTTCTGCAAATATTCTCGACCCCGTGACGGTTGATGCCTACGGCTCGCGCGTACCGCTGTCGCAGGTCGCCAATATCACGGTGCCTGAGGCCCGCATGCTGGGTGTCAATATCTGGGACAAGTCGATGGTCGGCGCCGTTGATCGTGCCATTCGTGAATCGAACCTCGGCCTCAACCCCATCGTCGATGGTCAGAACCTGCGTATTCCTTTGCCGGAGCTCAACGAAGAGCGCCGCAAGTCGCTGGTCAAGGTTGCCCATGACTATGCCGAAAAGGCAAAGGTTGCGATCCGCCACGTTCGTCGCGATGGCATGGACGGTCTGAAAAAAGCCGAAAAAGATGGTGACATCGGTCAGGATGAGAGCCGCTCGCTGTCTGAAAAGGTTCAGAAAATGACCGACGATACGATTTCGGAAATTGATCGCTTGCTTGGCGAGAAGGAAAGAGAAATCATGCAGGTATAGGTGGCCTTATTGCCAACCCTGTGTATTATTTTATATTCCGTGTTGCTTAAACTGGATCGAGATGTCGGACACTACACGTTCCTCACTGCCTGAGCATGTTGCCATCATTATGGATGGCAACGGGCGTTGGGCCAAGCAGCGCGGTCTTCCCCGTATTATGGGGCACCGACGCGGGGTCGAGGCCGTGCGCGAGACGGTGAGGGCGGCTGGCGAGTGCGGTCTCAAATATCTGACACTATTTGCCTTCTCCTCCGAAAACTGGCGTAGGCCCGTTACCGAAGTCAGCGATTTGCTGGGGCTCCTCAAGGCCTTCATTCGCCGGGACTTGGCCGATCTGCACAAGGAGAATGTTCGGATTCGCGTGATCGGTGACAGGGAAGCCCTGAACGACGATATCAGCGCATTGCTGATAGAAGCCGAGCAGACGACGCGCGATAATACCGCTTTGACGTTGGTTATTGCATTCAATTACGGCTCTCGCGATGAAATAGCCCGCGCTGCAGCCTCTCTCGCCAGAGACGTCGCGCTTGGCAAGATCGATGTATCAGCTGTTACCCCGGACGCCATTACGGCGCGTCTTGATACGGCCGGAATTCCCGATCCGGATCTCATCATTCGCACCAGCGGCGAAGAGCGTCTTTCCAATTTTCTCTTATGGCAGGCTGCCTATTCGGAGTTTCTTTTCATTCCCGATTATTGGCCCGATTTCGACCGTGAGACATTCTTCTCTGCAATCGATCAGTATATGACGCGTGACCGCAGGTTCGGCGGTTTGCCGGATCAAGTCGCCCTGGCGGGCGCGTAATGAGCCGCGAACTCAAGCTGCGGATCATATCCGCCCTCGTGATGGCAGCCGTCATCCTGACCGCCACATGGTATGGCGGGATGATGTTCCGCCTGTTCGCCGGCGTTCTGTCGCTGCTGATCTATTACGAGTGGACCTCCATCACCAAACTCTCCGACACCAACCCGACTGGCTATGCCTGGGGCTGGTTTGCGATATCGGTGATGAGCGGAAACACAATTTTTGGCGAGCCGTCTCTGGACCTGCCGCTTCTGTCCGGTTTTACGTTGACCGCGGCCCTTTTTCCGGTTCTTCGCGGTAAAAACTGGTGGCTCGTCGGTGGAATGATCTATTCCGGTCTGAGTGGTATCTCGATGGCGGCTATTCGGGGCGAGGAGCCGACCGGCTTCGTTGCCATGGTGTTTGTCTTTGCCGTTGTCTGGGCAACGGATATTCTGGCCTACTTCGTTGGTCGCGCCATTGGCGGGCCGAAGCTTGCTCCATCCATATCTCCGGGCAAAACATGGTCCGGCGCGATCGGGGGAACAGTGTCAGGCGTTGTGGCAGGTGGCGCTGTTGCCGGGATTTATCACGGGCGTATCGGTATCGTCGTGTTGGCGCTGTCGCTGGCCTTGTCGGTTTTCAGCCAGATCGGTGACCTGTTCGAATCCTTTATCAAACGCCGCTTCAAGGTAAAGGATTCCAGTCATCTCATCCCTGGGCATGGCGGTTTCATGGACCGGGTTGACGGTCTTGTTTTTGCCTGCTTTACCGTATTCCTCATTGCTGTCGTTCACGCGGCGATAACCGGTGATGTGCCAGGATCAAGCGGTGGAATTCTACCGGGATTCTGATGAAAGCGTTGAGCGAAAGGCTTTGACAACATGGATATGATAACGGCGACGGTTGGTTTTTTAACCGGTTACATGGTGCCGTTCATTCTCGTGCTTTCTCTTCTCGTTTTTGTTCATGAGATGGGACATTACCTTGTCGGCCGCTGGTGCGGAATCAAATCCACAGCTTTTTCGATTGGCTTCGGTCCTGAGCTTGTCGGCTTTACCGACAAGCATGGCACGCGTTGGAAGATATCGGCTGTTCCGCTTGGTGGTTACGTCAAGTTTTTCGGCGATGAGGATGTTTCAAGCAAACCTGATAGCGCGAACTTGTCCAGCCTCACGCTGGAAGAGCGTGCACAGACACTGGCGGGCGCAAAACTGTGGAAAAGGGCAGCGACCGTCGCTGCTGGCCCCATTGCGAATTTCATTCTGGCTATTTTGATTTTCGCATCGCTGTTTGCGATTTACGGCCGCATGATTTCTGACCCGATCGTTTCAGAGGTGCGTGAAAACAGTGCCGCTCAGTCTGCCGGTGTTTTGGCCGGTGACAGGCTCGTCGCCATCGACGGTGAAGCCGTCAAGACATTCGAAGACGTTCGCCGCTACGTTGCCGTTCGTCCAGGCACGCCCATTACCGTGACTGTCGAAAGAAACGGTCAGGACCTCATCTTGCCCATGGTGCCGACGAGAACCGAGACGAAAGATCAGTTCGGCAACAAGATGGAACTGGGCATCATCGGCATCGTCACCGACCAGACACGCGGCAATTTCCGTCATATTACCTATTCACCAATGGAAGCGCTGGCTGAAGGTGTTCGCGAAACCGGACATGTCGTGACCGGGACCTTTGCCTATATCGGCAATCTCGTCACAGGTCGTATGAATGCGGATCAGCTCGGCGGGCCCGTCCGTGTCGCTCAGGCATCAGGTCAGATGGCATCGCTCGGATTTGCAGCGGTCATTCAACTCGCGGCCTTGCTTTCTGTTTCGATTGGTCTGCTTAATCTGATGCCGGTCCCGATTCTGGACGGCGGCCATCTGGTGTTTTACGCCATCGAGGCCGTGCGTGGCAGGCCTCTCGGACCCGGTGCCCAGGAGTTTGCTTTTCGTATCGGAATGATCATGATTTTCAGTTTGATGGTTTTTGCGACGTGGAATGATATCAGCAGCTTGATTGGCTGAATGGGGCCTTAGAGCGGATTTTTTAACGGGGCGTTTACCGTGTTTTGATGCCAAAGTGGCGATTGAGCCACGGTGGCTTGCGAAGTAAACAGAAATTAACCGTCGGGCTTGCTTGTAGAGGAAAAGCAGGTAAAACGACGACAGATGGCCGGAGTCGGGTTCCGCCCGCTGAGGGACAACGGGAAAAGGTAAGAATTAAAAATGAAGGCTGGTTCAAAATTTTTGAACGCGGTGTCGGCGGTTGCGCTGTCTGCTGGTGTTTCTTCGGTTGCAGTTATGGGAGTGCTTGTCTCTTCCAGCGTTGCCAATGCGGCAGTCATCACGAAGGTTGATGTACGGGGTGCCCAGCGCGCCGGTGCAGATGCTGTGCGATCCAACATCACGATTGCTCCCGGTCAAAACTTTTCCAACTCTGACATTGATGAATCGGTAAAGCGCCTTTACGCAACCGGTTATTTTTCCAAGGTCAGCATGAGCGTTTCTGGCAAGACGCTCGTCGTGACCGTTAGCGAAAATAATCTCGTCAATCAGGTTGTTTTTAACGGCAATCGTAAGATCAAGGACGACAAGCTTCAGGGTATCGTTCAGACGCAGTCTCTCGGTCCATATGACCAGACGCTCGTGACAGCCGATATTGCTCGCATCAAGGACGCTTACGCAGCGATTGGTCGCAGTGATGTTCAGGTTACGACGCAAGTCGTCAACGTCGGTCAAGGTCGCGTAAACCTTGCTTTCGTCATCAACGAAGGCGAGCGCACAAAGATCGCGCGTATCGATTTCGTCGGCAACAACGCGTATAGCGATGGCCGTCTCGCTGCCGTTCTCAACACCAAGAAATCCAACATGCTGTCGTTCCTGACGCGTAAGGATGTCTACAATGAGGACAAGTTGCGCGCTGACGAAGAAGCGCTGCGCCAGTTCTATTACAATCGTGGTTATGCAGACTTCCGGGTAACGTCTTCGGATGCGGTTCTGGATGAGGCGACGAACGAATACACAATCACGATCACCGTCGATGAAGGTAAGCGCTACGCATTCGGTAACGTGGCTGTTGAATCCACCGTTCCAGGTGTTGATGGTTCGCAGCTTCAGGGTCTCGTGCAAACCAAGGCTGGTTCAAGCTACAGCGCCAAAGAAGTGCAGCAGAGCATGGAAGCTATTTCCAAGCGCGTCTCCGCAGAAGGTTATCCCTTCGCGCGTGTTACGCCGCGTGGCGACCGTGACCTGGCTGGCAACACCATTGGTGTGACCTACATCGTCGATCAGGGTGAACGCGCTTACGTTGAGCGTATCGAGATCCGCGGAAACACGCGTACACGTGACTACGTTATCCGTCGCGAGTTCGACATCAGCGAAGGTGACGCCTTCAACCAGACGATCATCACGGCTGCAAAGCGCCGTCTTGAAGCGCTTGGCTACTTCTCCAAGGTCAATATCGGCACGTCCCAGGGCAGCGCTCCTGACCGCGTTGTGATTGTGGTTGATGTAGAGGACCAGGCAACGGGTTCATTCGGTATCGGCGCTGGTTACTCGCAGAACGATGGCGCGCTTCTCGAAGCGTCGATCGAAGAAAAGAACTTCCTGGGTCGCGGCCAGTACATTCGTATTGCTGCTGGTGCCGGTCAGGACGACGCGCGTACGTACAACCTGTCCTTCACAGAGCCTTATTTCCTCGGCTATCGTCTTGCTGCAGGTTTCGACCTGTTCAAGAGCCAGAGCTCGAGCGAAGATTACTATGATTATGATGAGCAGGGCTTCTCGCTTCGCGTGACCGCGCCTATCACCGAGAATCTCGGTACAACGTTCAAGTACACCTACAAGCAGATCAACTATGAAGGTAAGGGCGACTGGGATCAGCCGGGCAATCTTGCTTCTCCGTACCGCGATCTGATTGCCGGTGGCGATTGGACACAGTCCATCATTTCCAACACTCTTGCCTATAATTCTCTCGATGATCGCAACATGCCGCGTTCTGGCTGGCAGGGTGCTTTGACCAATGAGTTCGCCGGACTTGGTGGTGATTCCGAATACTACAAGATCTATGCCAAGGCTCGTTACTATCAGACGCTGTCTGACGAATACGACATCATCGGTTCGATCACGGGTCAGGCCGGTTACGTTGCTCCGACGGGTGACAATCTGCTCGTGTTCGATCAGTTCAAGATCGGTGGTCGCGTGATCCGTGGCTTCGAAAGTGACGGTATTGGCCCACGCATCAACGGTGACTCCATTGGTGGAACGACTTACTTCGCTGCTTCTGCTGAAGTGACTGCTCCTATGCCAGGCATTCCTGAGGACTTCGGTCTCCGTCTTGCTGGCTTTGTCGATGCTGGTACCCTGTACGGCAACAAGGTAAACGTGTCCGGTGGCGAAAGGGTTGATGACGACAGCTCGATCCGTGCATCTGCCGGTATCGGCTTGATGTGGGCTTCACCGTTCGGTCCTCTGCGCGTAGACTACGCAGTGCCGTTCATGAAGGAAGACTACGACCAAGTGCAGAATTTCCGGTTTGGCATGTCCAACACTTTCTGATATCGGCAGTCCAGAACTGCGAGTTTGAACGTTCTGGAGTATCCGTTTGATGGAATATAATGCTTTTTTTCCGCCCCATGATGGCATGCGATTGCAAGATATCGCTGACCGTCTTGGGGCGGAACTGTCTGATCAGACTGCTGGCGACCGATTGGTTCGGTCGATTGCGCCTGTCTACCGCGCAAAATCTGATCAGCTTTGCTACATTCTCTCGCGCAAGAACCGTGACGAACTCCTGACCTGTGAAGCAGCGGCCATCATTTGCGATTCTGCGCTCGCCAATCTCGTTCCAGCCCACATCCCGGCTTTGATCACTAAAAATGCACATACGGTTTTCGCTCAGGCGGGGGCATTGCTCCATCCCTCTGCCATGAAGCCATCAGCGATTATTGAACAGGGTTCGGAAATCTCATCCGCTGCGCATATCGATCCATCAGCGACGCTGGAGGCTGGTGTCTTGATTGAGCCTTTTGCTGTCATCGGTGCCAATGTCCATATCGGTGCTGGTACGCGCATCGGTCCGGGCGCCATCATTGGTGCAGACGTCCAGATTGGACGGGACTGCACGATTGCGGGCGGAGCCAGTATTCTGTCTGCCCTGGTTGGGAACGGCGTCATCATTCACAATGGCGCACGCATTGGACAGGATGGCTTCGGCTATGCCCCCGGCCCACGCGGAATGATCAAGATCGTTCAGATCGGCCGCGTCATCATTCAGGATAATGTTGAGATTGGCGCCAACACCACGGTCGATCGTGGAACGATGGATGACACGGTCATCGGCGAAGGTACGAAAATCGACAATCAGGTCCAGATCGGCCACAACGTGCGCATCGGTCGCCACTGTGGGATCGTCAGCAAGGTCGGCATTGCCGGTAGCACACGTATTGGCGATGGCGTGATGATCGGCGGCGCAAGCGGTATAAACGGCCACATAACAATTGGCGACGGCGCGCAGATTGCCGCGATGAGCGGTGTGGTTGCAGACGTGCCGGCTGGTGCAAAATACGGCGGCGTACCAGCGCGGCCTCTGAAACATTTCCTGCGCGATATGGCCGAGTTGTTGGCTCGCGCCGAGGAGCGGGACAAGAAGACAGGAGAGAAGAATGTCTGAAGAGACAAAGACGACGCTTGGCGCGGCTGACATCCTCGAGGTGATGAAGCTGCTGCCACATCGTTACCCATTTTTGCTGATCGACAAGATCATCGATATCGATGCCGATAATTCGGCAACCGGCATCAAGAATGTGACCGTCAATGAGCCGCATTTCACCGGCCATTTTCCTGACCGTCCCATCATGCCAGGTGTTCTGATCGTTGAGGCTATGGCGCAAACGGCAGGCGCGATCTGCGCGCGTAAGCAAGGTGACGGCGGCCATCTCGTTTACTTCATGACCATCGACAACGCCCGTTTCCGCAAGCCGGTTGTTCCCGGTGACCGGTTGGAAATCTACGTCGTCAAACAGCGCCAGCGCGGCAATGTCTGGAAGTTTCATTGCGATGCGAAAGTGGACGGCGTTCTTGTGGCTGAGGCAGATATCGGTGCGATGATGATCCCCGAGGATCAGCAATGAGCAAGATTGCGGCTTCGGCCAAAATTCACCCGATGTCTTTCATCGAAGACGGTGCGGTGATCGGTGAAAACGTCAATATTGGACCTTTTTGTCACGTCGGTCCGAAAGTGACGCTGCATGACGACGTCCAGCTGATCAGCCATGTCGTGGTGTTGGGTTGCACGACCGTTGGTAAGGGCACGAAGATTTGGCCTTCTGCCGTGATCGGCGGGGACTCGCAGAGTGCACATCACAGCGCGGTCGACACGACGCTCGTCATCGGTGAAAACTGCACGATCCGCGAAGGCGTGACGATGAACACTGGCACCGTCGAGCACGGCGGCACAACTGTCATCGGCAACAACAATCTGTTTCTTGCCTATGCGCATGTGGCTCATGACTGCCGCTTGGGCAACAACATCATCCTGTCCAACAATGTCATGCTGGCTGGCCATGTCACGATCGAAGACCGCGCCATTTTGGGCGGCGGCTCCGCTGTGCACCAGTTTACGCGCGTCGGGCGCCAGGCCTTTATAGGCGGCCTGTCTGCCGTCAGCTACGACGTGGTGCCCTATGGCATGCTCAACGGCAACCCGGGTATTCTGAGCGGGCTGAACATCGTTGGTATGACGCGCGCTGGCATTGAGCGCGCTGAAATCCACAAAATTCGCCGCGCGTACAAGCAAATCTTCGAAAGCGAAGGCAATGTCCGCGCGAACGCGGCCGCTATTCGCGACGAATATCTGGATTGCCCGCAGGCGCTCGAGATCATCGATTTCATCGCAGCTGCAAGTGATCGGGCCATCTCTTCGCCCAACCGCGGAAAATAGTCTGTGTCACAGGATGCGGGGCGTCTGGCGATCATAGCAGGTAGCGGTTTTCTTCCCTACTACGTGGCGGAGGCCGCAAGGGACGCCGGAGAGACGCCGTTCATCATTCGCCTGCAGAACCAGGCCGATCTTGACTGGTCGAATTTTGAAAATGCTTCCGTCGGCGTGGGTGATGTGGCTACGCTCGGCAAACTTCTCTCTGGCCATGGCATAGACCGCGTCGTGCTGTCAGGCGGGGTTTCGCACCGGCCAGAGTGGCGGGAAATTCGCCCCAACTTCAAAATGATCGCAAAGATGCCATCCATCATCCGCACACTTCTGTCCGGCGGCGATGATACGGTGTTGCAAATGGTGATTGGGCTGATCGAGGCACAAGGCGCACGGGTGATCGGAGCGCATGAGATCGCACCCGGGTTACTGGCGACGACGGGTTCGCTGGGCAAGAGTGAGCCAAGCGATGAAGACCGACGGGACATTGCCAAGGCAGCGCAAGCTGCACTGGCGCTCGGCGCACTTGATGTAGGGCAGGGGTCCGTATCGGTGGGCGGTCGTCTCGTCGCGCTCGAGGGCGTCGAAGGGACCGATAGTATGCTTGCTCGCGTTGCATCCCTGCGTGCCGAAGGCCGCATTTCCAGCCGCAGGAAAGGCGTCCTGGTCAAATTGTGCAAGCCTCAGCAGGATATCCGCGCAGATTTACCGACCATTGGCCCATCGACCGTTGAAAATGCCGCGAATGCCGGACTTGCCGGGATTGCGGTTGAGGCGGGCAGGGCGTTCATATTGGATCGTGAGGCGATGTTGCGGACTGCCGACGAGGCCGGGCTGTTTGTCTGTGGTATCGATATCGGCCTTGCGGGAGAGATGATGTGACCGACGGCGTGCTCAACGTGGCGGTGATCGCAGGAGAGGTTTCTGGCGATCTCTTAGGGGCCGATCTGGTTCGGGCGCTGAAGCTGCAATATCCGGGTCGGGTCGAACTGGTCGGTGTCGGTGGTGAGGGCTTGATCGCGGAGGGCCTTGTCTCACTGTTCGATTATTCCGAATTGTCGATCATGGGCTTTACGCAGGTTTTGAAAAAACTGCCGCAGATGATCGCTAGGATCAAGGAAACGGCCAATGCGATCATTGCCGCAAAGCCGGATGTCCTGCTGATTATCGACAGCCCTGATTTTACCCATCGCGTTGCGAAACGCGTGCGCAAGGCTCTGTCGGATCTCCCGGTCGTCAATTATGTTTGCCCGAGCGTCTGGGCATGGAAGGAGCAGCGCGCACCGGCGATGCTGTCCTACGTGGATCATGTTCTGGCGTTGTTGCCATTCGAGCCTGAAACCATGCAACGCCTTGGCGGCCCGCCGACAACATTTGTCGGCCATCGGCTGAGTGTGGATGCCGACGTGCTGGAAGTGCGAGAAAAGCGTGCCGCGCGGCCACTTCCAAGCCAGGGTGAGGCCCGAACCATTCTTCTTTTGCCCGGCTCGCGTTCAACTGAAATCACGCGGTTAATGGAGCCCTTCAAGAACGCCGCGCAGGCTTTTGTCGAGCGCAATGGACCGACACGATTTGTCTTGCCGACAGTCCCGCGGCAGGAGAGCCGGATCCGCGAACTTGCCTCATCCTGGCCGGATCATATTCGTCCGCAAATCGATATCGGAACTGCGTTCAAGTGGCGCGCTTTTGCCGAGGCAGACGCGGCGATTGCAGCGTCGGGCACGGTGATCCTGGAGCTTGCACTGGCAAATGTCCCCGTCGTTTCGGTCTATAAGACGGACTGGATCTTCACGATGCTGAGCAGGCGGATCAAGACCTGGACGGGAGCTTTGCCAAACCTGATTGCCGACTACGCTGTGGTGCCGGAATATATCAATGAAGTCGTGCGTGCGGGCTCCATGCTGCGCTGGGCAGAGCGCCTGTCCTCCGATACGCTGCAACGACGGGCGATGCTGGAAGGCTTTGCCGTGGTACAAGAGCGTCTCCGCACAGAGCGCCCACCCGGCGAAGTGGGGGCGGAGATTTTGCTATCCGTCTACCTTGCTAAAACAGGACGCGTGGCTGCAAACCCGCACATGATTTGATCAGTGTCAAAATCCCGCTGGATTAAAAAATAATCAAAACGTGCTGTTGTGACGGCGTTTTGAGAGAATGCTGCCTCAGCTTTACCGATTAACAGTGTGGCACGTCGCTTGCTTACCTATCTTGTATGCAAGACAGACATACAGATGACAGCGACCAGAGCACGATAGAGAAGGCCATCGTTTCCGGCATTCTGGCGGCGCGAATCCTTCCCGGTATGCGGTTGGGCGAAACCCAGCTCGCAGAAGTTTACGGCGTTTCACGCACCAAGATACGCGAGGCGCTGATGCGCCTTGTTGGCCGAGGCGTCGTCAAGGTCAGTCCGCGTCGTGGCTGGTTCGTGGTGGAGCCTTCCGCCGAAGAGGCTGCAAAGGTCTATGAAGCGCGCCGAGTTATAGAGTGCGGCCTGTTGCGGGGCATGACGAAACTCTCCGCCAGCGGTCGCCAAATTCTTCTCGATCATCTGAATGAGGAAAAACAGGCGATCGCTATTGCCGACAAGCAAAGACTGACCTGCCTGATGGGTGATTTTCACATCCGCATAGCCGAAATTGCCGGAAACGAGATCATCATTGATCTGCTGCGCGACCTGACGGCACGCACGATTTTGATTTCGATGCTGTACCAGTCCGATTTCCACGCCGTTCAATCGCATGAGGGCCATTGCCGCATGTTCGAAGCAATGGACGCGGGCGACTTTCCGAAAGCTGCAGACCTCGCTGCCAAGCATCTGGATGAGGTCGAGACCGGTCTTGACCTGACGCGCCGCCGAGACCGCCATTCCGATCTTCGCAAGTCACTTTCACTTCCTCCCTTTCACACTGCCACCTAGGAGATTTCAGGATGTTTACCAGACGTATACTTTTAGCCACCCTTGCCATTGCCGCCAGCGCGAGCTTTTCTGCACCCGTTTTTGCAGACGCCCTGAGCGATGTCACGGCGCGCGGCGCCATTCGTGTTGCTGTCCCGCAGGATTTTCCGCCATTCGGCAGTGTTGGCATCGACATGGCACCACGTGGATATGATATTGATGTCGCCAATCTGATCGCCGAAAAGCTGGGCGTGAAAACGGAACTCGTCCCTGTCACCAGCGCAAACCGCGTTCCCTACCTTCAGACCAACAAGGTCGATCTGGTCATTTCCAGCCTTGGCAAGAATGCCGACCGCGAGAAGGTGATCGATTTCTCGGTCGCTTACGCACCATTTTTCAACGGTGTCTTTGCGCCGGATGCCGTGAAGATCGAAAAGGCCGAAGACCTATCCGGCAAGACGATCGGCGTGACCCGGGGTGCTGTCGAAGATCTTGAACTGACCAAGATTGCGCCTGCTGACGCCACCATCAAGCGCTACGAAGACAATAACGGCACAATCTCGGCCTTCCTGTCGGGTCAGGTGGAGACTGTGGCAACAGGCAACGTCGTTGCTGCTGCCATTCTCGAAAAGAACCCGCCAAAGCGGCCCGAACTGAAGTTCCCCATCAAGAACTCGCCTTGCTATATCGGCCTCAACAAGGATCAGCCCGCTCTGCGTGAGAAAGTCGATGCCATCCTCGCTGCTGCAAAAGCCGATGGCAGTCTTAACGCGATTGCCCAGAAGTGGCTGAAAACCGATTTGCCGAAAGATCTCTAAGACGTTTTTTTAAAGTCGCGCCCTGTCAGTGGGCAGGGCGCGGTTCCTTGTATTTTTTCGAAAGGAACCGTTGTGAATTACACCTTCGATTTTGGGTGGCTTCTCGAATATTACCCGGCCATTGTGAAGGGCGTGCTCATCACGCTTCAATTGATTGCCGTTGGTGGTGTTTTGGGAGTAGCTCTTGGTATTTTCTGTGCGTGGGTGAGGGCACTTGGGCCGAAATGGCTGCGTCCGCCGATTGCGGTCTACGTCGAGATGATCCGCAACACACCATTTCTCATCCAGCTGTTTTTCATTTTCTTTGGCCTGCCATCACTTGGCGTGCAGCTCAGCGAGTTGACGGCCGCCAATATTGCCATGGTTGTCAATCTGGGCGCCTACAGCTGTGAAATCATCCGCGCCGGTATTCAGGCGACACCCAAGGGGCAGTTCGAAGCAGGCGCAAGCCTTGCTATGACGCGGTTCGAAACGTTCCGGCACATCGTGCTGGTGCCAGCGCTTCAGCGCATTTGGCCAGCGTTGTCATCACAGGTCGTGATCGTGATGCTTGGCTCCTCTGTCGTGTCGCAGATCGCGGCTGAGGATTTGACGTTCGCGGCCAATTTCATCCAGTCACGCACGTTTCGCGCCTTCGAGGCCTACATGGTGTCCACGGTCATCTATCTCGCATTGGCCATTCTGCTGCGGCAAATGCTTGCCGTTATCGGCGGCTTCATTTTTCCCAAAAGGAGTGCACGATGACAGAATTCAGCACCTGGGATATTTTGAGAAACCTGCTGTTGTCGGCCCGCTGGACCGTGCTGCTCTCTCTGGTTTCCTTCATCGGCGGCGCTTCTGTCGGTCTTCTTCTGTTATTCATGCGCATTTCTAAAAAGAAATTCCTGCGCGTCTTCTCCAAATATTACGTCGAGCTGTTTCAGGGAACGCCTCTCCTCATGCAGCTTTTCATCGCCTTTTTCGGCTTGGGGCTGGTGGGCATCGATGTTCCTGCATGGCTGGCGGCGGGGCTGACGCTGATCCTTTGGGCGGCGGCATTTCTGACCGAGATTTGGCGTGGCTGCGTTGAGGCTGTGAACAAAGGGCAATGGGAGGCATCTGCCAGCCTCGGTATGGGGCGTTTGCAACAGATGCGCTATGTCATTCTGCCCCAGGCCATGCGTGTGGCAATTCCGCCGACAGTCGGCTTTGCCGTGCAGGTTATCAAGGGAACGGCTGTGACATCGATCATCGGCTTCGTGGAACTATCGAAGGCTGGCACGATCGTGACCAACGCCACATTCCAGCCTTTCACCGTCTATGGGCTTGTTGCCCTCATCTATTTTGCGCTGTGCTGGCCATTATCGAAGAGCAGCCAGATTCTCGAAAGGAAACTCAATGTCGCTCATCGAAATCACTGAAGTCCGCAAGAGCTTTGGCAGCAATGAAGTCCTGAAAGGCATCAACCTGGACATTGAGCCCGGTGAGGTGATTGCGATCATCGGCAAGAGCGGTTCGGGAAAATCGACGCTGCTTCGTTGTATCAACGGTCTCGAGACGATCTCATCGGGTGCTATCTCTGTCGCAGGTGCACAGTTCATCGATGATGAGCTTCATCTCAAAGCATTGCGCTTGAAGGTCGGTATGATTTTCCAGCAATTCAATCTGTTTCCGCATCTCAACGTTGGTGAAAACGTCATGCTGTCACAGAAAGTGGTGAAGAAAACACCGAAGCCGGATGCAGAAGCACTGGCGCGCAAGATGCTGGAGCGTGTCGGGCTGGCGCACAAATTCGATGCCTTCCCAGACGAACTCTCAGGCGGACAACAGCAGCGTGTTGCGATTGCCAGAGCGCTTGCCATGCAGCCAACTGCACTCCTGTGCGACGAAATCACGTCAGCTCTGGACCCGGAGCTTGTGTCGGAGGTTCTGGCCGTCGTGCGGGAGTTGGCGGCGGAAGGTATGACGCTGGTCATGGTGACGCACGAAATGAAATTCGCCCGAGACGTCTGCTCACGCGTCGTCTTCATGCACGAAGGAAAAGTCCATGAAATCGGTCCGCCGGAAGAGGTGTTCAACTCTCCCAGAACGCCCGAGCTCAAACAGTTTTTAGGCATGACGGCGCATTAAGAGTGCTATCCTTCACGACGATCTGAATAAGCGATTGAATGAAGCTTGATAATAAAAAAGCCGGGCGTTGGCCCGGCTTTTGAATTTGTACTGTATTTCCGAACTTAGCGCTTGGAAACCGGCGTGTAATCACGCTTTGCAGCGCCCGTGTAAAGCTGGCGTGGACGGCCGATACGCTGCTGTGGGTCTTCGATCATTTCGTTCCACTGCGCGATCCAGCCGACGGTGCGGGCCAGCGCGAACAGAACGGTGAACATGGTTGTTGGGAAGCCAAGAGCCTTCAGCGTGATGCCGGAGTAGAAGTCGACGTTCGGGTAGAGCTTCTTTTCGACGAAATACGGATCGGAAAGAGCGATCTTTTCAAGCTCCAGCGCAACCTGCATGATCGGGTCGTCACCATTGCCGGTCGCTTCCAACACTTCGTACATCGTCTTCTGCATGATCTTGGCGCGCGGATCGTAGTTCTTGTAAACGCGGTGGCCAAAGCCCATCAGGCGGAACGGATCGTTCTTGTCCTTGGCGCGGGCGATGTATTCGGGAATACGATCGACAGAGCCGATTTCGTTCAGCATGTTGAGCGCTGCTTCGTTGGCGCCACCATGCGCAGGGCCCCACAGGCAAGCGATGCCAGCCGCGATGCACGCAAACGGGTTTGCGCCAGAAGAGCCGGCAAGACGAACGGTCGATGTCGAGGCGTTCTGCTCATGGTCTGCATGCAAAATGAAGATGCGGTCCATGGCGCGTGCCAGAACAGGGTCAACCTTGTAGTCTTCGCACGGGACGGCAAAGCACATGTTGAGGAAGTTGGAGGCGTAATCGAGATCATTCTTCGGATAAACGAAGGGCTGACCGATGTGATACTTATAGGCCATCGCCGCAATCGTCGGCATCTTCGCAATCATTCGCAACGATGCGACCATGCGCTGATGCGGATCGGTGATATCCGTTGAATCGTGATAAAATGCCGACAGCGCGCCGACCGTACCGCACATCACAGCCATTGGGTGGGCGTCGCGACGATAACCGGTGAAGAACCGGCTCATCTGTTCATGCACCATGGTGTGGCGCGTTACGCGTGTATCGAAGTCTTTCTTTTGCGCAGTCGTCGGCAGTTCGCCGTAGAGCAGCAGGTAGCAGGTTTCAAGGAAGTCGCCCTGCTCGGCAAGCTGCTCGATCGGATAGCCGCGGTGCAGAAGAACACCTTCGTCGCCATCGATATAGGTGATCTTGGATTCGCAAGAGGCAGTCGACGTGAAACCCGGGTCGTAGGTAAAGGTGCCGGTGTTTTTGTAGAGTGTGCCGATATCGACAACCTTCGGCCCGATCGTGCCTTCTCGGACAGGAAGATCGACCTTGTTATCGCCGAGCGTCACTGTAGCGCTAGTTTCCGTCATACCATACCTCCGAAATATCCAGGCGATGCGGGGACGCATCAGCCAGTTAAGCGTCAGCGTTTTAGCTATATGATCCGAGCGCTAAAGCCAAGCTATCCAAAGGGCAAATTGTGCATTGCGACACGCCAATATCCCGAAATGGGGCATTTCACGGGCACAGTGTTTCATTCTAGGTCAATGCTTCCTTAATCGTACAAATGGTTGCAATCTGCTTTTCGAGGTTGCAAACTAAGGGCCTGCGGCAGGGGGCGCCGGTATGTGAATACTGCGAAGGAAAAACAGCATTTCCGCGTTGCGGAAACGGGTTTCGTTGGACAGGCGGAACTCGATGATTTGCTGTTGCCACTGCACATTTCCCGTCGCACTGTCGCTTATGAACCAATCGAGCCGCGATCTCCTCTAAGCAGGATTTCAAGCCTGAGGGATTGGCTGAGGCGATGTGTCAACGAAGAGATTTCTCACCGTCAGGATTTCCTCTTCATTCCTGTTCTTATCGCCGCAGGCGCGGCATTCTGGTTTTCCCTGCCTGTGACGCCATCGCGATGGTTTATTATCTGGGAGGTCACCTGCGTTGCCATAGCCGCCTGCGCTTTGTGGTATCGCTCAAGCGCGATATCTGTGGTCTTGAAAGCCATAACCTTGTTCTTGTTCGGCATGCTTCTCGCCGATTGGGAGACGGGCAGGGCAGGCACCATAATGCTGGACACCCCGGTGACGACGACGGTTACTGGCACCGTCGAGCGTCGGGAGTTGGACGCGCGGGGGTCTTGGAGATATATCGTTGCCCTGAAATCGACGGCTGACCCGGAACTGAAGCGGCCTCCGGAGCGGATTTCACTGGTGGCTCGAAGTCGCCATGATGCTATCCCCGTTGGCGAGACCGTCAGCGGCAAAGCCCGTCTCTCGCCGCCTTCCGGCCCAGCACTGCCGGGGCTTAACGACTTCGCGTTTGCATCTTTCTTCGACGGTATCGGCGCCACCGGGTTTTTCTACGGACCGCCCCAGACAATTCCCACGGAGCAGAAGAGCGAGGCCTCGAGTGGTCTCGCGGAGAAAGCAGATACTTGGCTCTACCAGCTTCGCAGCTACATCGCGCAACGCATTCGCAGTCTGATCGGCGGGGACGCGGGCGCTTTTGCGGCCTCAATTGTCACCGATGAGAGACGTGCTATTTCCAATGGGACGATCGAGGCGCTGCGGGTTTCCGGGCTCGCGCATATCGTTGCTATTTCCGGTCTGAACATGGCGCTGGCCGCCGGCATATTCTTTGTGGGGATGCGCATGGCGTTCAGCTTGTTTCCCGGTTTCTCGCAACACTGGCCGGTCAAGAAAATATCTGCTTTCGCAGCGCTTTTGATGACGCTTGCCTATTATCTCATTTCCGGGTTTGCAGTTTCTGCGGAAAGAGCCTGGTTGATGATGTCAATCATGCTGCTCGCAGTTCTTGTCGACAGGCCCTCGATCAGTCTGCGCAATGTCGCGCTTTCCGCTATTGTCATCACGGTTTTATCGCCGCATGAGGTCATGGGTCCAAGCTTTCAGATGTCCTTTGCTGCCACGCTGGCGTTGGTTTCCGGATACGCGTTCTGGAGCCGATGGCGCGGCGAAAGAGAGCGTTTCATGATCTCTCGTCCGCCATGGTGGTTGGCGTTGGGTGGCAAGGCCGCAACGATCATAGGCGGCGTGGTTGTCACGTCACTGATCGGTGGCATCTCCACTGCGATCTACTCAATCGAACATTTCCATCGCATCACCACCTATGGGCTTGCCGCAAATCTCGCCGCTATGCCGATCATGTCGCTTATCGTCATGCCCTTTGCGTTGATCGGCATGTTGCTGATGCCGTTTGGTCTGGATGCTCCGTTTATCAAAGTCATGGGATACGGCATGGCAATGGTGATCGAGGTTGCCAAGACTGTATCGAGTTGGGGTGGAGACGCGACGATCGGACGCCAGAACGACTGGTTTCTGGCCGTATCGACGACGGGTTTTCTGCTGCTGGCACTGCTTCGCACACGACTTGCCCTGATCGGCCTTCCCTTTGTCATCGCGGGGTTCGTCATGCTTGTTACAGAGCAGGGGCGCCAGAAGCCTGATCTGTTGATTTACGAGGATGGTTCTCTTGTCGCATTGACGTCTCCCGACACGGTTGCCTCCACCAAGCCACGCGCCACAGGTTTTGTTTACGAGCAATGGGACAGAGCAGTGCCTTTGCCTGAACGCTATATCGGGCCAAAAATGCTCGAACCGTTAAAGTCACCAGCCGGTGATGGTGACGTCGATGATCCATCACCCCGTGTGAATGGCCTCACCGATCTAGAAAAAACGAGGGCGACGACCGAAATGCGCGCGGCGTCGACAGAGATGAACATCTTCACATGTCGTAGGGATATGTGGTGTGTGGGACAATCAGGTACGGGCGTGACTGTCGCGGTCATCTCCAACACAGCCCTGACGGGGACAGCCTGCGATATCGCTGATGTGGTGGTGACCACACGCAGATCACCCTTCGAGACATGTCGATCCGGTGCGGTTCTGATCAGTCAGGACACATTGAGGCGCACAGGCTCCATGGAAATCTGGCTTGGTCGTAAAGGCGAACCGATTGTCAGAGCGAGTGCTGCGATGCAAGGCCAGAGCCGCCCATGGACCATCCAACGCCACTATAATTGGCGCAGCGGAGACTACAATCAAAAACTGCCAGCTCACATTGAGCAGATGCTAGCCCGCGAACCATAGGGGTGAGAGAAACACGCGTGCTGACAGCTGCGTGTCGCTCTGATATCCTTTTACGGTCAGCTTGCTCCGGTACTATTTTGCGCGCAAATCCGCTGTCCATTCCCCAACTGCCCGTGTCTCATCTTCGTGACCCGCATCTCGCCATGTTTCCAGCAAGGCAGCGTTTTGCCACTCCTGCATCGCGGGGAGTGACAAAAGGCGATTTTTGTAGGCCTCGGCCTCGGGAGACAGCGGCGGATTATAGGTCTGGAAACGGAAAGCCACAGGGCAGTAGAAGGCATCGACGGCGGTGAATGACGCTCCCGCCAGGAATGGCCCACCAAATGATGCCAAACCCTGCTGCCATAGCTCATCGATGCGTGAAATGTCTTTCTTCAAAGGCTCACTGATTGCCGATGGTCGCACGCGCAAACCAACGCTCATAGGATGCTCGTTGCGCAGGCTCTGAAAGCCTGAATGCATTTCAGCAGCGGCCGAGCGGGACCAAGCACGCGCTTTGACATCGCTCGCCCACACGCCCTCATGATGTTCGGCCAAATATTCGATGATCGCCAGCGTATCCCAGACAGTGAGGCCGTCATCGACCAGACAAGGAACTTTGCCTGAGGGCGAAAAGTTCAGGAAACTCTCGTTCGATACGCCGAACGGCATAAATTTTTCATCGAATTCAATTCCGAGTTCTTTCATCAAAACCCAAGGCCGCAGTGACCAGGAGGAATAATTCTTATTGGCTATAAAAAGATCATACATGGCATCTTCCCCGTTACCCGACCTGCCTACCGCGAGAACACTGCGTGATACAGAGGATTTGGGCGATAGACGCTATCAAACTATTTGATGGAAAATCGAAATTGTCCTCACAGCAAATTTTTAAACGGCGCTGACTTTCCGAAGGACGCCAGTTGTCCAAGAGAGACATCTGTTTTCAGAACAATTTCAAATTCTCGGGACGATGGACAGTGCAATTCACGTAAAACGATTCGGAAGCCAACAGACAAATTCCGTAAATTTATTACCCGGATAATGATTCTACGAATCGGACGGTGAAATCGGCAAATCCTGATAATCAACGCAGTGTCGAAACCAGCCTTACTCGACTATGCTAGCCGCGCGCCTGAACCGGATCGCCTAGTTTTAAAGCGGAAAAGAGGGCACGCCAAACGTGCCCTCGAATTGTTAATGATAACGGCGGATCAGCCCTACAAGCTTTCCTTGAATTTTCACTCTGTCAGGGCCGAAAATACGGGTCTCATAGGCGGGATTTGCAGCTTCAAGCGCAATAGATGCGCCCTTGCGTCGGAAGCGTTTCAAGGTTGCTTCCTCATCATCGACCAATGCGACGACGATATCACCCGGATTTGCGGTGTTTCCGTCGCGAATAATGACTGTATCGCCATCGAAAATGCCGGCTTCGATCATCGAATCGCCTTTGACCTCCAGCGCATAATGTTCGCCCGAACCCAGCATATCCATCGGCACGACAACATCATGCGTGTTGTTCTGAATGGCTGAGATAGGCACACCCGCCGCTATCCGGCCCATGACGGGAACGCTGACGGCATTTGACATGCTGTCGTTTGACGCGACAGGGCGCGAGGGAGCTTCAGCAGGTTTAGGTTTGCCTAGGCTACCTTCGATAACGCTCGGCGAAAAGCCACGCTGTGGCTTTGCCTGTGGCGAATATGCTTCCGGAAGCTTGATGACTTCCAATGCTCTGGCCCGATTCGGTAGCCGGCGAATGAAGCCGCGCTCTTCCAAAGCTGTGATCAGCCGGTGGATGCCCGATTTGGAAGCCAGATCGAGCGCATCTTTCATTTCATCGAAAGACGGTGGCACGCCGGACTCTTTCATTCTTTCATGAATGAACAGAAGCAATTCCTGCTGTTTGCGCGTGAGCATGAAGAAACACCCTTGGAGATTCGAAGCGGAGATTCGTGAAACAAATACAGAACGAACACTATATGTTCCATATGTGTTCTGCAAGTGGCTAAAAAATCGTGAAGTTGTGCGCGCGTCGCTGATTATTTCCTATCTTCGCCAAGAACGTCGTTATTTCTGTTACTAGGTTGGTATTGGCTATGGAGACATGCGTTTTGAGCACAGGGAGAATCCTTTGATTCGTGACATCGATCACCTCGTATTGCCGGTTTCGAGCCTGGGGCATGCGCGTAGCCGTCTCTCCAGTCTTGGATTTCGCGTCGCGCCCGATGCGCAGCACCCGTTTGGAACGGGAAATGCCTGTGTTTTCCTGAGCGATGGCACCTACCTCGAGCCGCTTGCGATCGATGAGCCAAACACATATGCGCAGCATGCCGACGCGGGAAACACCTTTGTTTCGCTTGACAGGATGTACCGTCAGAACCGGGGCGGAAACGGTTTTTCCGCTCTGGCGGCAAGAAGCGATGACGCAGACAGGGATCATGAGCGCTTCGTTGCGCAAGACATGTCTGGCGGTGCGCCCTTGTCATTCAGCAGGCCCGTGACGTTGGCGGATGGAGCGAAGTCGGTCGCGAGTTTTCGGCTGGCTTTTGCGGGGAGCAAAGCGGGTGGCAGCTTCTTCCTCTTCACCTGCCAGCGGATCGCGGCGCTTCCGGCAGACAGGGGAAGTCTCGAGCAGCATGACAACGGCGTCAAAGGGATAAGAGCAGTCGTCCTGCGCGCAAGCGAACCCCAGATGTTCGGCCCCCTCATGGAGACAGTATTCGGCGTTTCAGGGGTTGGTCATGAGGATGGCGCGCTCTCCTTCGCGACATCGAATGTGCCCGTTCAGATCATTCCCAGCCCGCAGCATCAGCGCGATGACAAAGGTCTTTTCGGAGAGGAAATTGTCTTTTCAGTCAGCGATCTCGCCGTGACAGCGGCTTTGCTTGCTGCTAATGGCGTGGAATACACGCGCAAGGGCGCTCGTCTGCTGGTCCCGCCAGCAGCCGGTCAGGGCGCTATATTTGCCTTCGAGGAGTGATGATGAGCGTTCAGAACAATCTCAATGTGGTCGTTGGTGAAGGTGCCGGGCAGGTGACGTTTAGCAATTCTATGCCGCTGTCTTTGATCGCAGGGCCGTGCCAAATGGAAAGCCGCGACCATGCTTTCATGATTGCCGGAACCTTGAGCGAGCTCTGCACCAAGCTTGGTATCGGGCTTGTCTACAAGTCGTCTTATGACAAGGCCAACCGCACATCGCTTGGCGGCAAGCGTGGCATCGGTCTTGAGAGCGCCATGGAAATCTTTGCTGACCTCAAGAAGGAATTCGGCTTTCCGGTTCTGAGCGATATTCATACCGAAGAACAATGCGCGCTGGTCGCCCCTGTTATCGACGTGCTGCAAATTCCGGCATTCCTCAGCCGGCAGACGGATCTGCTCGTGGCTGCGGCAAAGACCGGCCGCGTCATCAACGTCAAAAAAGGCCAGTTTCTGGCGCCTTGGGACATGAAGAATGTGCTGGCCAAGCTGAATGAAAGCGGCAACGCCAACGTCATGCTGTGCGAGCGCGGCGCCTCCTTCGGTTACAATACGCTTGTTTCCGACATGCGCTCCTTGCCGATCATGGCTTCGCTCGGCGCGCCGGTCATTTTCGATGCAACGCATTCGGTGCAGCAGCCGGGCGGGCAGGGTGGCTCATCCGGTGGACAGCGTGAATTCGTTGAAACGCTGGCGCGTGCTGCTGTCGCAGTGGGTGTGGCTGGCGTGTTCATCGAGACCCACGAAGACCCGGACAATGCGCCGTCAGATGGCCCCAACATGGTGCACCTGAAGGACATGCCGAAGTTGCTGGAAAAGCTTCTGGCTTTCGATTCCATCGCAAAGAACTGATCAACGGCGGGATATTGTCCCGCCGATTGTTTTTTCCGTGTCATCAATTATGACACATCTATGCGCTATACGAAGTCGCACTCCACATAAGGGAAGAGTATATGACCGCTATTACCGACATCATCGCACGCGAAATCCTCGATAGCCGTGGCAACCCGACTGTTGAAGTCGATGTGTACCTCGAAGACGGCTCTTTCGGCCGCGCGGCCGTTCCGTCGGGTGCCTCCACAGGCGCGCATGAAGCGGTTGAGTTGCGCGATGGCGGCAAGCGCTATCTCGGCAAGGGCGTCGAGAAGGCAGTGGAAGCCGTCAATACGGAAATCTTCGAAGCGCTCGAAGGCTTCGATGCCGAAAGCCAGATCCACATCGACAATACGTTGATCGAACTTGATGGTACGCCGAACAAGTCGCGCCTGGGTGCCAACGCCATTCTCGGCGTATCGCTCGCCGTTGCCAAGGCTGCTGCCGAAACGACCGGCCTGCCGCTTTACCGTTACGTTGGTGGCCCCAACGCGCATCTGCTGCCTGTCCCGATGATGAACATCATCAATGGCGGCGCCCATGCCGACAACCCGATCGACTTCCAGGAATTCATGATCATGCCGGTTGGCGCGGAAAGCCTCCGTGACGCCGTGCGAATCGGTGCGGAAATTTTCCACGTTCTGAAGAAGGAGCTGTCGGCACAGGGTTTCAACACCAATGTGGGCGATGAAGGCGGCTTTGCGCCGGGCCTCAAGAGCGCGCCGGAAGCTCTCGATTTCATCATGAAGTCCGTCGAAAAAGCTGGCTACAAGCCGGGCGACGATGTGGCGCTGGCGCTTGATTGCGCCTCGACCGAATTCTTCAAGAACGGCAAATACGAGATGGAAGGCGAGGGCCGCACACTCGAGCCGGAAGCGATGGCAGATTATCTCGCTGAACTGGCAGGCAAATACCCCATCATCTCCATTGAAGACGGTATGGCCGAAGACGATTGGGACGGCTGGAAGTACTTGACCGACAAGATCGGATCCAAGGTTCAGCTGGTCGGCGACGATCTTTTCGTCACCAACTCTGCGCGTCTTCGTGACGGTATCAAGATGGGCGTTGCCAACTCCATCCTCGTCAAGGTCAACCAGATCGGCTCGCTGACGGAAACGCTCGACGCTGTCGAAACCGCTCACAAGGCTGGCTACACCGCCGTCATGTCACACCGCTCCGGTGAAACCGAAGATTCGACGATTGCCGATCTTGCGGTTGCGACCAACTGCGGACAGATCAAGACCGGTTCGCTATCGCGTTCCGACCGTCTGGCCAAGTACAACCAGTTGATCCGCATCGAAGAAATGCTTGGCCCACAGGCGTCTTACGCCGGTCGCTCCATCCTGCGCGGCTAACATTGCTCGCTATATGTTCGAAAAAGGCTCGCTTCGGCGGGCCTTTTTTGTGCGGTGCGATCGGTAAAGAATTTAAGGTCAACGGATGGTTAAACAAATGCGGCTATGGTGAACCCAGTAACGCGTTTTAAGGCTGTTTCAGAGTATGTGGACCAAGCATCACAAGAAAAGACGTTTTGGCCGTCTGGTCGTTCCGGCAATCACGGTCGCCTTTCTGTCCTATTTCGGATATCACTCCATTCACGGCGATTTCGGGCTTGAGGCTGCCGAGCGGCTCGAGCACCAGCGCGTGATAAGATCGGCTGAGCTGGCAAAGCTGACCAAATCCCGGGTTGCGTTGGAGCGTCAGGTCGAATTGATGAGCGATGGCTCGCTTGAACGTGACATGATCGATGAAATCTCGCGGTATCAACTTAATATGTCTCGCGCCGATGAAATCGTCATCATGAACGCATACTTCTAATTAACTTAATTCGAGTTAATCGACTTTTTTAATTTATTCACAGCGACTTAGCGCGAATATGAGCCATGCGTTTATGGCATTGCTGCTTCGCATTTTCTTGCATATGGTGCGCCCCAACTAAGTATTCTAATGGCAACCTAGGGAGGGATGTATGGCACCGCGTAAAACCGCGACCGTATCCGGCCGCAAGACGACGGCAAAGACAGCCAGCAAAGAATTTACCGGCAAGAACACACCGGACTTCGGCAAAGACGAAGAACTGCACGCCTATCGCGAGATGTTGCTAATCCGCCGTTTCGAGGAGAAGGCCGGCCAGCTCTATGGCATGGGCTACATCGGTGGTTTCTGTCACCTCTATATTGGGCAGGAAGCGGTCGTTGTTGGCATGAACATGTCGCAGAAGGAAGGCGATCAGGTCATAACCGCTTATCGTGACCACGGCCATATGCTGGCTGCTGGCATGAGCGCACGCGGCGTGATGGCCGAGTTGACCGGACGCAGCGGCGGCTTGTCCAAGGGTAAGGGCGGCTCCATGCACATGTTCTCGAAAGAGAAGCATTTCTATGGTGGACATGGCATCGTCGGCGCGCAGGTTTCGCTCGGGACAGGTCTTGCCTTCGCGAACAAATATCGCGGCAATGACAGCGTCTCCATTGCCTATTTCGGTGATGGTGCTGCCAACCAGGGTCAGGTCTACGAGAGCTTCAACATGGCAGCTCTCTGGAAGTTGCCGATCATCTATATCATCGAAAACAACCACTACGCCATGGGTACGTCCACGGCCCGCGCCACCGCACAGTCCAACTACTCGCTGCGCGGTTCCGGTTTCGGCATTCCGGGCATGCAGGTTGACGGTATGGATGTTCGCGCCGTCAAGGCTGCGGCCGATGAGGCGCTCGAGCACTGCCGTTCTGGCAAAGGCCCGATCATTCTGGAAATGCTGACCTATCGTTATCGCGGTCACTCCATGTCCGACCCGGCGAAGTATCGCTCCAAGGACGAAGTGCAGAAGATGCGCGCGGAACATGATCCGATCGAGCAGGTCAAGGCGCGTTTGATTGAAAATGGTTGGTCCACGGAAGAAGAACTCAAGGCAATCGACAAGGATGTTCGTGACATCGTTGCCGACAGCGCCGAGTTCGCTCAGAACGATCCGGAGCCGGATGTATCCGAGCTCTACACCGACATTCTGCTCTGATCCGGGGTAAGGAGACATCATGCCTATAGAAATTCTTATGCCCGCCCTTTCCCCGACCATGGAAGAAGGCACGCTTTCCAAGTGGTTGAAGAAGGAAGGTGACACGGTCACGTCTGGTGATGTGATTGCCGAGATCGAGACTGACAAGGCAACCATGGAAGTGGAAGCCGTGGATGAAGGCACCATCGGCAAGCTGCTGATCGAAGCTGGCACCGAAGGCGTCAAGGTCAACACGGCCATCGCTATCCTGCTTCAGGACGGCGAGAGCGCAGATGCTGTTTCGGCTGCTCCGAAGAAGGAAGAGCCAAAGGCTGAAGCAGCAAGCTCCGATTCCGAGGCTGCTGGCGGCAAGACCCGCGAAGCTGCCGAAGAGCCTTCGGCCAAGAAGGAAGCCGCCAAGGTTCCGGCGGCCCCGAAGATCGAAGTTGCCGCGGACCCGGATATTCCGGAAGGTACGGAAATGGTCATGACAACGGTGCGCGAAGCGCTTCGTGATGCGATGGCCGAAGAAATGCGCGCAGACGAAAAAGTCTTCGTCATGGGTGAAGAAGTCGCCGAATATCAAGGCGCTTACAAGATCACTCAAGGGTTGTTGCAGGAATTCGGCGACAAGCGCGTGATCGATACACCAATCACCGAGCACGGCTTTGCCGGTATCGGCGTCGGTGCTGCGATGACGGGTCTGCGCCCCATCGTCGAATTCATGACGTTCAACTTTGCCATGCAGGCCATCGACCAGATCGTCAACTCTGCTGCCAAGACACTCTATATGTCTGGCGGTCAGATGGGCGCGCCGATGGTGTTCCGTGGTCCTTCGGGCGCTGCTGCCCGCGTGGCTGCTCAACACTCGCAGTGTTATGCCGCATGGTACAGCCATATCCCGGGCCTTAAGGTCATCATGCCGTACACGGCTGCCGACGCGAAGGGTCTCTTGAAGGCTGCAATCCGCGATCCGAACCCGGTCGTCTTCCTGGAAAACGAAATTCTGTATGGTCAGAGCTTCGAAGTTCCGAAGATGGATGATTTCGTCCTGCCAATCGGCAAGGCGCGCATCCACCGCAAGGGTAAGGATGCCACCATCGTGTCCTTTGGTATCGGCATGACGTACGCCATCAAGGCGATTGCCGAGCTCGAAAAGGAAGGCATCGATGTCGAACTGATCGACCTGCGCACCATTCGTCCGATGGACCTGCCAGCGGTTATCGAATCCGTCAAAAAGACGGGCCGTCTTGTGGTTGTCGAAGAAGGTTTCCCGCAGTCATCGGTCGGTGACTTCATTTCCAACAGCGTTCAGCGCGCCGCATTCGATTATCTCGATGCGCCGATCCTGACGATTGCTGGCAAGGACGTTCCGATGCCTTATGCTGCGAACCTCGAAAAGCTGGCTTTGCCGAACGTCGACGAAGTCATCCAGGCCGTCAAAACCGTCTGCTACAAGTAGGAAGACGAAAAATGAGCACGATGAAGTCAACGAGACCCATCGCATGGTCAATCTTCTGGAAGTTCTTCATTTCGAGCTTTCCGGCGGGCATCGCGGTTGGATTTGTGTTCGGCTTCATCGTTTCATTGATCGGGACGATTGCAGGCGTGCCGCAGAATATAAATTTGTCGATCAGTCAAATCGGCGGTTTTGTTCTCGGCACCGTATCGTCCTTCCTGCTATTTAACTTTTTTCTGGCACGGGCAATCGGAAAGCAGATTGGGGACAAGCGCTTGGAGCTTGTCGACTCGAGCGCGTTCGAGGAGAGAACATAATGCCTATAAATATCACAATGCCTGCCCTTTCTCCTACGATGGAAGAGGGCAATCTGACCAAGTGGCTGGTCAAGGAAGGCGACAAGGTTGGTCCTGGCGACGTGATTGCCGAGATCGAAACCGACAAGGCAACCATGGAAGTGGAAGCCGTTGAAGAGGGCGTTGTTGCCAAGCTGGTGGTTCCAGCCGGCACCGAAGCCGTCAAGGTCAATGCCGTAATCGCCATTCTGGCTGCTGACGGCGAAGACGTAGCCGACGCTGCCAAGGGTGGCGACGCGGCTCCTGCAAAGGCAGAAGCAAAGTCTGAAGCTCCAAAGCAGGAAGCCGCCAAGGCTGACGCGCCGAAGGATCAGAAGGCCGAGGCTGCGCCTGCCAAGAGTGACAAGCCCATCGCGGATCAGGGGCCGGCACCGTCCACGCCAGCACCCGTCTCCAAGGATGGCGAGCGCATTTTCGCGTCTCCGCTGGCACGTCGTCTTGCAAAGGATGCTGGGCTTGATCTTTCTGCTGTGTCCGGCTCCGGTCCACATGGCCGTATCGTCAAGACGGACGTCGAGAAGGCTGCTGCTTCCGGTGGTTCGAAGGCTGCTCAGACTACCGGTGCAACCGAAGGCCCTCAAGCCCCTGCCGCTGCTCCAAAGGGTCCCTCGGACGAGAACGTGCTCAAGCTGTTTGCGGAAGGTTCTTACGAACTTCTGCCGCATGACGGCATGCGCAAGACGATTGCCGCACGCCTCACCGAATCCACGCAGACCGTTCCGTCCTATACCGTTTCGATGGAATGCGAACTCGATGCGATGCTGAAGCTTCGCGGCGATATCAATGCTTCCGCACCGGTGAAGAAGACAGAAAAGGGCGAGGTTCCGGCCTTCAAGCTTTCGGTCAACGACTTCATCATCAAGGCGATGGCTTTGGCACTGCGTGATGTTCCGATGGCGAATGCCTCCTGGACATCGACCGCGCGTGTTCTGCACAAGCATGCAGATGTCGGCGTGGCCGTGTCGATCCCGGATGGCCTGATCACGCCAATCGTGCGCAATGCAGAGACGAAGACGCTGTCTGCCATTTCCAACGAGGTCAAGGATCTTGCCAAGCGTGCGCGTGACAAGAAGCTGAAGCCGGAGGAATACCAGGGCGGCACGACATCCGTGTCCAACCTCGGTATGTTCGGCGTGTCCTCCTTCACGTCCATCGTCAACCTGCCGCAGGCCTCCATCGTCTCTATCGGTGCTGGCGTCGAAAAGCCGGTCGTTCGTAACGGCAAGATTGAAGTGGGTACGGTCATGACAGCCACTTTCGCCTTCGACCACCGCGTCATTGATGGTGCGCTGGGTGCGGAACTCGCTTCCGCCTTCAAGCGCTACATCGAAAACCCGATGGGCATGCTGGTGTAGCCAATGTTATCAGCTGTCGGGCTAATGTTGGATATCGTGGGTTTTGTTATTCTGTTTTTCAACGGTAATTTCACACGTAACTTCAACAGGCTCGACGGCTTCACTATATCGTCCGAAAGTCGGAAGGGTGGTGGAGCTTTCAAAGCAATTGAAAGCAAGCATAAGCTTCCGAAAGTCTTGGATTACGTTGGTTTTTCTTCCATTCTGCTGGGGTTCCTTTTGCAGTTAATAGGAACTGTTATTGGAATTTGGAGTGCGACATGACCAAAACCGTTCTTTGCTATGGCGACAGTCTGACATGGGGTTTCGATGCCGATAATCTCGGACGTCATGCCTTTGAAGATCGGTGGCCGAGCGTCTTGCAAAAGGCGCTGGGAGCGGATGTCAATGTCATCGCCGAAGGGTTGAACGGGCGTACGACCGCTTATGATGACCATCTGGCCGATTGCGACCGCAATGGCGCGCGCATTTTGCCAACGCTGCTACATAGTCATGGCCCGCTTGATCTCGTCGTCATCATGCTGGGCACGAATGATCTGAAGCGTGGTATCGGTAGTGGCAACGCTGTCGGTGCGGTTAAGGGTGTCGAGCGGCTGGTCAATATGATCCGTCATCACGCTTGGCCATTTGACTATGAGCAGCCGGAAATTCTGATCGTCTCCGCGCCACATATCTGCGAGACGGGCAACGAGATGTTTGCGGCCATGTTCATCGATGCGGTCGAACAATCGCAGATGATGGGATCGCTGTACCGCGATCTGGCGGATGAGAAGGGCTGTGGCTTTTTCGATGCCGCGTCCGTTGCAGTGACGACGCCTATAGATGGCGTTCATCTGGATGCAGAAAACACGCGTGCGATTGGACGAGGCCTCGAGCCCGTCGTTCGCATGATGCTTGGACTTTAAAACACATTGACTGAGGCTGCGGCATGGTTTCGCCCTCAGGAAGACAAAGGCAGGAAACAATAATGGCTCAGTCTTATGACGTCATCATCATCGGTTCGGGTCCTGGCGGTTACGTCACGGCCATCCGCGCGGCACAGCTTGGCCTGAAGACGGCGATTGTCGAGCGTGAGCATCTGGGCGGCATTTGCCTGAACTGGGGCTGTATTCCGACCAAGGCGCTGCTGCGCTCTGCCGAAGTGCTGGACAATTCCAACCATGCCAAGAATTACGGGCTGAAGCTGGAAGGCACTATTACGGCTGATGTGAAGGAAGTCGTCGCCCGCTCACGTGGCGTGTCTGCGCGCCTCAATGGGGGCGTGGCTTACCTGATGAAGAAGAACAAGATCGACGTGATCTGGGGCGAGGCCAAGCTGACCAAGGCCAACGAGATCGTCGTCGGCAAGATTTCCAAGCCAATCGTCCAGCCTCAGAACCCTGTTCCAAAGGGCGTTCTGGGCGAGGGCACATATACCGCCAAGCACATCATCGTCGCCACCGGCGCGCGCCCGCGCGCACTCCCCGGCATCGAGCCGGATGGCAAGTTGATCTGGACCTATTTCGAAGCGATGAAGCCCGATTTCATGCCGAAATCCATTGTCGTCATGGGTTCCGGTGCCATCGGCATCGAATTCGCCTCCTTCTACCGCTCCATGGGCGTCGATGTGACGGTGGTCGAACTGATGGCCAATGTCATGCCAGTGGAAGATGCCGAAATCTCCGCCTTCGCTCGCAAGCAGCTAGAAAAGCGCGGCCTGAAAATCATTACCGAAGCCAAGGTTTCCAAGGTCGAGAAGGGTTCCGACTCGATCACGGCGCATGTCGAGACAAAGGATGGCAAGGTTCAGAAGATCACCGCTGATCGCCTGATTTCGGCTGTCGGCGTGCAGGGCAACATCGAAAATCTCGGCCTTGAAGCGCTCGGCGTCAAGACGGATCGCGGTTGCGTTGTCATTGATGGCTACGGCAAGACCAACGTTCCCGGCCTCTATGCCATTGGCGATGTCGCAGGCCCGCCAATGCTGGCACACAAGGCCGAGCATGAAGGCGTGATTTGCATCGAGAAGATTGCTGGTCTGCCGAATGTTCACGCGATGGATAAACTGAAAATCCCTGGCTGCACCTACTGCAACCCACAGGTCGCTTCGGTTGGCCTGACGGAAGCCAAGGCGAAGGAGCAGGGCCGCGAGATACGCGTCGGTCGTTATTCCTTCGCGGCCAATGGCAAGGCGATTGCGTTGGGTGAAGATCAGGGCATGGTCAAGACGATCTTCGATAAGAAAACCGGCGAGCTGATCGGCGCACATATGGTGGGCGCTGAGGTAACCGAACTCATTCAGGGCTTTGTCGTCGCAATGAATCTGGAGACGACGGAAGAAGAGTTGATGCACACCATCTTCCCGCATCCGACGCTGTCTGAAATGATGAAGGAAAGCGTGCTCGACGCTTACGGACGTGTGTTGAACGCTTGATAAATACCTTGGTCATTCCCACTCTGTATGGAATGATTGTAACGGAGAACGATGATGTCGATTGCAACTGAAGCCTGGGTCATCTTTCTGCTGATCGGTCTCGTCGCCGGTTTTCTGGCCAGCCTCATCGTCGGCGGCGGCGGCTTGATCGGGTGCCTGCTAAGCGGCGTGATTGGTGCCTTTGTGGGCGGTTATTTGTTCAACGCGCTTGGCATATCGCTTGGTATCGATAATGCGCTGGTGGTGCAGATTATCCACGCCACTGTGGGTGCCATCATCGTCACGTTGATAGCGCGACTGATCGTTTGACGAAGGGGTAAAGCCATGGAAAGTGTGGGCTGGATAGCGGCAATCTTCATCGGCGGTTTGGCCGGTTGGCTTGCGGGCAAACTCATGGATATGCGCTTCGGCATCTTCATGAACATCGTGCTGGGCATCGTTGGCTCGGTCGTGGCTGTTGCAGTGCTGCGCACATTCGACGTGTTCGTGCAGGACAGCAGGCTCGGATATTTCGTCACATCTTTCTTGGGTGCAAGCCTTCTGTTATTCCTCGCCAAGCTCGTCAGGCGTTAAACCGTTCAAAGCGGTAGAAGCAGGTTTCTAAATGGTCACTATTCTCGACAGGACATCGCAGGACGAAAAGCGCATCCGCCACCCGGAAAAGGCGCATCGTCCCGATACCGAAGTCATGCGCAAGCCCGAATGGATTCGCGTTAAAGCGCCGACGTCCAAAGGCTATCACGAGACACGTGAACTCGTGCGTTCCCACAAGCTGGTAACGGTGTGTGAGGAGGCTGGCTGTCCAAATATAGGCGAGTGCTGGGAAAAGAAGCACGCCACCTTCATGATCATGGGTGAAATCTGCACCCGCGCCTGCGCTTTCTGCAACGTCTCCACGGGCAAGCCGAATGCGCTTGATATGCTCGAGCCTGAGAACGTCGCCAAGGCCGTCAAGCAGATGGGTCTATCCCACGTCGTCATTACCTCCGTTGACCGCGACGATCTGGCTGATGGTGGTGCCGAGCATTTTGAAAAGGTGATCTGGGCGATCCGCGCATCCTCACCGAATACGACCATTGAAATCCTGACACCTGACTTTTTGAAGAAGCCCGGTGCGCTGGAACGTGTCGTGGCCGCCAAGCCTGATGTTTTCAACCACAATATGGAGACGGTGCCAGGAAACTACCTGACAGTGCGCCCCGGTGCCCGTTATTTCCACTCCGTGCGCCTGCTTCAGCGCGTCAAGGAACTGGACCCGACCATGTTCACCAAGTCCGGCATCATGGTCGGCCTTGGCGAAGAGCGCAACGAGGTGCTGCAATTGATGGACGACCTGCGCACAGCAGACGTGGATTTCCTCACAATTGGCCAATATCTCCAGCCAACTCGCAAGCACCACAAGGTTGAGAAGTTCGTGACGCCGGAAGAGTTCAAGTCCTATGAGACGGTTGCCTACACCAAGGGCTTTCTGATGGTCTCTTCCAGCCCGCTGACACGCTCGTCGCACCATGCAGGGGATGACTTCGAACGGCTGCGTGCGAACCGGGAGCGGAAGCTGTCGGCTGCGGCTGAGTGATTGCTTTCTGCTGCAAACAAGCCTTAAGCCGTTATCCAGCACCGACCTGATGTAACGTGCATTGGCCAAGCTACCCATGCACCTTCGCGGGCCTGTGCGCCTGCATGCAAAGCAGAACACTCACCACCACAGATACAATCGCCACACTCTCGATCAGCGTCGGCCCGCGCTCTTCCCATATAAATCCATAGAGCAGAGCAAACAGCGTCTCGAACAAGATCATCTGTCCGACCATTGTCAGCGGTAAAAGGCGGCTCATGCGGTTCCAGAGCGCATTGCCGAAAATGGAGGCGGATATGCCGAGACCGATGGCGACAGATGTGAATTGCAGCCAGTCGGAACCGTTGTGAATGCTGGTGCTGAAGCCAAAGGCGGGGATAACGAGCAAAAGCGCCAGCCCACCTGTGACGACCCCAGTCATCAGGTTCCACTCATCTGCGCTGACATCATGCAGGCGCGTCAGGCATCGAGCGTTCCCGATCGCGAAAGCTGTCCATGATGCGAGTGCGCCGATGGCGCAGGCAAGCCCAATGAGACCAGTTAAACTGAAGCCGTCCGGCCCCTCGGCCAGAGATTGCCAGGAAACGCCAACTATGCCGACGGCGCCAAAGAGAAGCGATGGCCAAAGCCGCCTCAGCGACACGGCTCCATGGTCCAGGCTGCCGATGATCGTCACGGCCACGGGAAGAAACCCGATGATGATGGACGTAAAAGCAACGCCGCTGAGCTGTACCGCAGTGGAGATCAGACAATAATAGACGATGTTACCGATGAGGCTGAGCCAGCCGAGCGCTATCCATTCCGCCTTGCCGAAGCGGGCTGCGACGCGACGGATTTTCGGTGCGATCAGGATCAGCGCGCAAAGGCCATAGGTGAGGTATCGTGCAGTCGCCAGCTGCAATGGCGTAAAGCCATCAGGGATCAGCTTCGGAGCCAGAAAAATTCCGCCCCAGAGCGCACCCGCCAGCATCCCGTAAAATACGCCTAGTCCAGTATTGTTCATGCCACGCCCACTCACTGCCTGACGCTATCTGCCACGGCGGCGAGGGACTGTCTTGACATAAACTACTGCGGCCGCTCCGAAAAAGCGCGGCGATAGGCAGCGGGCGTCGTGCCGTTGGCTCGTCTCATGGCACGGGTGAGGGCGGTCTGGTCAGAAAAACCTGCTTTGTCGGCAATCTCTGCAATCGGTAACGTGGAGGTCGCGAGAAGCGCGCAAATCTTTTTCATGCGAATATCGCAGAGCCATGCGTGTGGCGTTTCATCGAACTGTTCACGGAAAATAGCATGCAGGCGACTGGCGCTGATGCCAGCGTGATGTGCCATGCGTTCGAGGCTCCACGGCATGAAAGGATCGATCTCGACAAGCGCTTTCAGAACGTGGAGTCTCGAAATGACATCTGGATATTCGCCCGCCAGACTGGCGATCAGGATTGGCGCCCACGCGTCACACGCTTTCGCATCCGTCTCACCCGCCTGTATCATCTGATGCATATAATGCGAAAGCCGCATCGTTTGCGGGCTGAGCGGGATGAACGGTCGCGAAGAAAACCTGTCGAGGATTTGTGCAGAGACTTTCTGCTCGTCTACATCCACCACGAGCGAGCGGTTCGGGACGCGGCTGACTTGGGTATGAGAGGCATTCCTATGAACCAGAACGCCTTTGGAAGGCGACAACCTGTCCTGATGCCCGCAGACATCGATGTCTAGCAGTCCGGCAACCGGAAGAACGATCTGCACGAAAGGGTGGCATTCCCTGGGCGTTTCGTGACGATAGGAGCGCAGGTCGACAGACGTGGTCTGCATGTAGCCTTCCTCCTTCTCTAAAACGCAATATGGCCGCGACGCGGCCAATTATTCATTCGATGATCTCATCTCACGCGGCAAACCGTCCGTCGATATATCAGACTTCCGCTTCCTGTTTGATAGTCAATTCGCCACGCTTGCGCTTGCGCAGCACCGGCTTGTTCTCACGCGCTTCGCACTTGGCGACATCAATGAGATAGGCGAGCATCGGCATGCTGTTCATCGAAGCAAGCTGCTTTGCGGATTCCAGGAGGTTGATGATGTTGGCAAAATCGTCCATCGTATCACTCAGTTGTTCGGTTGCATCCCAAGGCTGCAATCTCTGTTGTTCTTAAATAACGCCGAGCCCGGTCGGGTTGCAATAGTCAATTTCTACAAACAGCTATGCAAGGGTAGATAGGATGGTTGCCGTCAACACGATAGAGGAGGCTGCTTCTCTGGTCTCCAAGGCGTCTCGCATCATGGTCGTCGGTTCTTCAGGTGGGGGCAAAACAACGCTTTCACGCGCAATCGCGCAGCGTTTCGGTCTTCAGCATATTTCTATGGACAAGGAATTTTTCTGGTTGCCCGGGTGGGTCGCTCGCGAGCGTGCCGAACAGCGTAAGATGATTACCGCAACGATTGAGCTAGATCGTTGGATTATGGATGGCAGCAATCCATCGAGCTTCGATTTGCGTCTTCCGAAAACAGATGTTGTAATTTGGGTGAGGATTTCGAGGATCGTCTGTATCTGGAGTGTGTTTAAGAGAGTGGCGAAAAGTTACGGCAAGACGAGGCCAGACATGGCACTAGGTTGCGCCGAGCAATGGCCAGATAGGGAATTTCTGAGCTACATCTGGAACTTCGAGAAGCGGCATGCCCCCGTATTCATCCGTAATTTTGAGCTCTACGGCCCGCAAGTACCAATATTTCATGTGAAATCCAGAGCGCAGGCGCGTCAGCTTCTTGATCTTGTTCGCGCCGCGCATTAACTGCGCCTCATGCCGCAATTTGAAACACGCCGCCTTGTCAAACACTCTCCCGAACGGATGTATAATCTCGTTGCCGATGTGGAGAAGTATCCAGAATTTCTGCCGCTTTGCGATGGCTTGACCGTTCGCTCCAGAAAAGAGCGAGACACCAAGACGCTGCTGGTGGCCGATATGACCGTGGGCTACAAGGCCATTCGTGAAACGTTCACGACTCAGGTTCTTCTGAAGCCGGACGAATCCGCTATCGATGTCAAATATCTGGACGGACCGTTCAAATATCTCGACAACCGCTGGCGTTTCGAACCCGGCGAAAATGGCGGATGCTCGGTTTACTTTTTCATCGACTATGAGTTCAAGAGCCGTCTTCTGGGCGCGCTTATGGGCTCCATGTTCGATCGTGCCTTCCGCATGTTTGCAGAGGCCTTCGAGGCGCGTGCGGACAAGATTTACGCGGACTGAGACAGTTCGATCAGCATCTCTAGCGCGGTTCGGACCGTTGCCAGCCTGACTTCATCGCGCCCGATATCGCCATAACGCATTTCGCGATGGATGATGTGAGAGCCGCGACGTGTTGCAGCAAGATGCACGAGCCCTACAGGCTTTTCAACTGAGCCGCCGCCTGGGCCTGCTATTCCGGTGACTGCGATGGAAAACTCAGCCCGCGATCGATAAAGCGCGCCATGCGCCATCTGCAACGCGGTCTCGCGCGAGACTGCGCCGAACGCGTTCAATGTTGCGGCACTGACGCCGAGCATGTCTTTCTTCGCATCATTTGTGTAGGTAACGAATCCACGATCCACCACGGCAGAAGACCCTGAAATGTCTGTCAGCGCACCTGCAATCAACCCGCCGGTGCAGCTCTCCGCTGTCGAGAGCATAAGTCCCCGGTCGGTCAAATCCCGCACAAGTTTCTGTGCCAGTTCCTCGATTTCCGACGGAAACGTACTCATGTAGGCCTCTGACGATAAACCACCGTTGCCGTCGCAATCGCAGCAATGCCTTCGCGCCGACCGACGAAGCCGATGGTTTCATTCGTGGTTGCTTTTACCGAGCAGCGGTCAAGCGAGATGCCGAGAATGCCGGCAAGATTCTCGCGCATGGCCTGCCGGTGCGGACCGACACGCGGTGCTTCAGCAATCAAAGATACATCGGCATTCATGATGGTGCCGCCATTGCCACGCACGACCTTTGCAGCATGCTCCAGGAAAATGTGTGATGCAGCACCCTTCCATTGCGGATCGGATGGCGGAAAATGATCGCCGATATCACCGGCGCCACAGGTTGCCAAAAGCGCATCCGTCAAAGCGTGGAGCGCAACATCGGCATCCGAGTGGCCCATAAGTTTTTGGTCGTGCGGAATGAAGATGCCGCATAGCGTTACGCCGTCACCTTCCACAAGCTGGTGCACGTCGTAGCCGTTGCCTGTACGGACATCGGGCAGGTCACGTGCAAGTTTTTCATCGGCCATGGCGATATCCCGTTTCAAAGTGAGTTTTACGTTATCGACAAGTCCATCCACCAATTTGACCGGAATACCAGCCCATTCGGCAATTGCGGCATCGTCGGTAAAATCGGTCTGGCCCGATGTCGCCGCATCCGCGTGAGCTTTGAGGATGGAAAGGTAGTCAAATGTTTGCGGAGTCTGGGCCGCGTAGAGATTGTTTCGAGACACCGTCTCTCCCACAAGCCCGTCCCGGCCACGCTTCAACGTATCAACGACAGGCACGACTGGCAAAACGGCGCTCGCTCCTTGCGCCAGCGCGTTTGCGATACGCTGCAGAAGATCGGTATCAATGAAAGGTCGCACCGCGTCATGGATCATGATGTGCGTAATACCTGTTCCGTCCAGTGCCTTCAGCCCTGCCAGAACGGACTGCTGCCGCGTTTTGCCGCCGAAAACAGTGCTGATCCGGCTGCTTGCATCGAGCCTTTTGGCGATGGGTTCAAATAAGGCGCTATCGTCGGGATGAATGACGACAACGATATCAGCCGCTGATTGCCACTCCAGAAAACGCTGGAGCGTATGCTCGATGACAGCTTTGCCACCGATAGGACGATACTGTTTTGGACCTTCCTCTGGTGCACCCGCGCGTTCCCCGCGGCCTGCCGCCACAATAACAATACCGATCTTCATAGCACTTTCCTGCTGCATTGAACCTATGTGGATTTCGCAGTTCTTCAAAGGTTTACAGCGGTGGTCTAGCGTTTTAGAAAACGAATGGCCAGCGAGAAAGCACGCATCTACAGGCGGGTTTCATCACAAATCCATCTGCATCCAGCGCTGAAATGGCCATATCGAAAATCAAAAAAACACACAAATATGTCAACGAAAGTGCTTGGCAAGTACGCAAACACTGTCTAAAAATAATGCATATTTGAAAAATGCATGAAAGTTCACCATTTGATGATTCCGGCGTTGTCAGACCCATTTCAGATCGGCACCGTCACCGTTCGTAACCGCGCGGTGCTCGCACCTATGTCCGGTGTCACCGACCTGCCGTTCCGAAAGCTTGCCTGGCGGTTCGGTGCGGGCCTCGTCGTGACCGAAATGGTTGCGAGCCGCGAACTCGTTGCCAACCGCGGAGAATCCTGGGCGCGTCTGAAAAATGCAGGCATGGTTCCGCATATGGTGCAGCTTGCCGGGCGTGAAGCGCATTGGATGGCAGAAGCCGCGAAAATCTCTGCCGATAATGGTGCAGGGGTGATCGACATCAATATGGGATGTCCGGCCAAAAAGGTGACGGGTGGCTACTCCGGTTCGGCCCTGATGCGCGAGCCCGACCATGCTCTGAGCCTGATCGAAGCCACAGTGAAAGCAGTGGACGTTCCGGTGACGCTGAAAATGCGGTTGGGTTGGGACGACAGTTCCATCAATGCGCCGGAGATTGCAGCCCGTGCAGAGGCGGCGGGTGTGAAACTTATAACAATCCACGGCCGGACGCGCATGCAGTTCTACGAGGGCCGTGCAGACTGGGATGCGATCAAGGCCGTGCGTGATGTCATTTCCGTGCCACTGATCGCCAATGGCGACGTGGAAACCGCAGCCGACGCCGAAGAAATATTACGACGTTCGGGAGCGGACGCTGTGATGGTGGGGCGTGGCGCGCAGGGCCAGCCTTGGTTGCCCGCCGTTCTCGCTGGCCACGCGCCGCCGACAGCTGAGCAGATCGCTGACATCGCGGTCGAACATTACGAGTTGATGCTGGAATTTTACGGCGTTGAAGCAGGGCTTCGTCACGCGCGCAAACATCTCGGATGGTATCTGGATCGGTTTGCGCCAGAGATGAAGATAGATGACAAGGTTGAGATCATGACATCCAAAAACACCGGGCAGGTGACGGCAGTGCTGCGATCTGCCTTGCAACAGGGCGCAGAAAGCTCTGCTGCGAGGAAAGCCGCATGAGCGCTGATACAGCACCACCTGGCGGCGCCAACGTGCTGGCCATGGCCGTTCTCAACGCGGTGCAAAATCCGGTCATTCTCGTGGATAGCGAAGGTTTTATCGCTTTCGCAAACTGGGAAGCCGAGGCCTTTTTCGGGGCGAGTGCCACGCATCTGGCGCGTTACCGCATTTCCACCTTCATTCCGTTTGGTAGCCCGCTGCTGGCCTTGATCGATCAGGTGCGTGAACGCCGTGCGCCGGTCAATGAATATCGTGTTGACCTCTCGTCGCCACGTCTGGGTCAGGACAAGCTGGTTGACCTCTATGTTGCGCCTGTCGTCAGCGAACCGGGTTCGGTCGTGGTCGTGTTTCAGGAACGCTCCATGGCAGACAAGATCGACAGGCAGTTGACGCATCGCGCCGCCGCCCGCTCTGTCACGGGTCTTGCCTCCATGCTGGCGCACGAAATAAAGAATCCGCTTTCTGGTATTCGTGGTGCCGCTCAATTGCTGGAAACGTCTGTTCCGGATGAGGACCGCGCACTGACGCGTCTGATCTGTGATGAGACGGACCGCATTGTGTCGCTGGTGGACCGCATGGAGATTTTCTCCGATGAGCGCCCCGTAGACCGCATGCCGATCAATATTCACTCGGTGCTGGACCATGTGAAGGCGGTGGCCAAGGCCGGCTTTGCGCGCAATATCAAGATCAGCGAAAATTACGACCCGTCCTTGCCCCCGGTCTATGCCAACCGTGACCAACTGGTGCAGGTCTTCCTCAATCTGGTCAAAAACGCCGCGGAAGCTGTTGGCAATCAGCAGGACGGGGAGGTCATTCTGACCACGGCGTACCGTCCCGGTATTCGTCTGTCCGTCGCCGGAACCCGCGAGCGCATTTCGCTGCCTTTGGAGTTCTGCGTGCACGACAACGGTCCCGGTGTGCCGCCGGATCTGGTGCCGCACCTTTTTGACCCCTTCATCACGACCAAGACCAATGGTTCCGGCCTTGGTCTTGCCCTCGTCGCGAAACTCATTGGTGCACATGGCGGCATCGTCGAGTGCGACAGCCAGAACCATCGCACGACATTCCGCGTATTGATGCCCGTTTCGCCCGAGGTTGCGGCCGAAGACAGCATTTTGCCGAACCCGACAGGATCTAAACTATGACAGCAACGATTCTCGTGGCCGATGACGACGCGGCCATCCGCACCGTTCTCAATCAGGCGCTCAGCCGTGCCGGTTACGATGTGCGGATTACCTCGAATGCGGCAACGCTCTGGCGCTGGGTGTCTGCGGGCGAGGGTGATCTGGTCGTCACCGATGTGGTGATGCCGGACGAAAATGCATTCGACCTTCTGCCGCGCATCAAGAAAGCGCGGCCTGATTTGCCCGTGTTGGTCATGAGCGCGCAGAATACCTTCATGACGGCCATCAAGGCATCGGAAAAAGGTGCCTATGATTACCTGCCAAAGCCCTTCGATCTGACCGAACTTATCGCAATCATCGGTCGCGCGCTGTCCGAGCCCAAACGTAAACCGGCCAAGCTTGATGATGACATGCAGGACGGCATGCCGCTGGTCGGTCGCTCTGCCGCCATGCAGGAAATCTATCGCGTGCTGGCGCGTCTGATGCAGACCGATCTGACGCTGATGATCACCGGCGAATCGGGGACAGGCAAAGAACTGGTCGCGCGCGCTTTGCACGACTACGGCAAGCGCCGAAACGGCCCTTTCGTGGCGATCAACATGGCCGCGATCCCGCGTGACCTGATCGAATCAGAGTTGTTCGGTCATGAAAAGGGTGCCTTCACTGGCGCTCAGAACCGCTCGACGGGCCGTTTTGAGCAAGCGGAAGGCGGCACTTTGTTTCTGGATGAAATCGGTGATATGCCGATGGATGCTCAGACCCGTCTTTTGCGCGTGCTTCAGCAGGGTGAATACACCACAGTTGGCGGTCGCACACCGATCCGCACCGATGTCCGCATCGTTGCCGCCACCAACAAGGATTTGAAGACCTCGATCAATCAGGGTCTGTTCCGTGAAGACTTGTATTATCGCCTGAACGTCGTTCCATTGCGTTTGCCGCCGCTGCGCGACCGTGCAGAAGACATTCCAGACCTCGTGCGTCACTTCATCCAGACGGGTGAGAAGGAAGGTCTTGAGGGGAAGCGTTTCGAGACCGAAGCGCTGGAACTGATGAAGGCCTATGCCTGGCCAGGCAATGTGCGTGAGCTGGAAAACCTCATCCGCCGCCTGATGGCGCTCTATCCGCAGGAAGTGATCACGCGCGAAATCATCGACCAGGAGCTTCAATCCGATGTTCCCGATAGCCCCATCGACCGGACGGCAGCGCGCAATGGCTCGCTGACCATCTCGCAGGCTGTCGAAGAGAACATGCGCGATTACTTCTCTGGTTTTGGTGAAAACCTGCCGCCCCCCGGCCTTTATGATCGTGTCCTGCGTGAGATGGAATATCCGCTCATTCTGGCGGCGCTGACGGCGACGCGTGGCAACCAGATCAAGGCTGCTGACCTTCTCGGGCTGAACAGAAATACCTTGCGCAAGAAAATCCGCGAGCTCGGCGTCTCTGTCTATCGCAGCTCAAGAACGGCTTGATACAAAAATTTGAACACACAAAAAAGCCACCCGCTCAATACGGGTGGCTTTTGTTTATGGTCAGGTTCGAAGATCGTAACACCCGATACTTGAAGCTCAGGCGACTGCCGTCTGTCTTGCTTCAGAGTTGTCGGCAGCCCGTTCCTGGTCTCCGTGGGATGCGTTGAGGCAACGCGCGACCAGATCATGGTTGAGCCATTGTACCGGGCCGCGCGGATGAGACGACGCACCGAAAATCAGTTTGCCTGTCGCTTCGACCACGAGCGAGCTCAACAGGTCGCTGATCAGCGTCTTGCTGTCGCGGTGCATCGCTGTGATTTCGTTGGAGGTACCAATCGTCAGATCAGCCTGTGTCTGGCTGTTCGGCATTGGCCACGAAGAGAAGTCATAGAACGGCACCATCACGTCGCTGGCCTGCAGATCGCTGATCTTCGCAATGACATCGTTCAGCTTGAAACCATCGGCAAGAAGCGCTTCGCATGCCTTCCACTGTTCATCCGCCCATTGGCCGCCGTCTTCCTTCTTCAATGCGAGAAGAAGCGGGATCAAAGGCAGCTCAATACCGGTGAAGACATCAGAGGAATTGGTGCGGATTTCAGGGCAATTGTAAACGGATGCCTTGATGCCCTTGGCCCATGCGGCTTCCGCAATACCCTCAAGGCGCATCTTGGCATAGCCCTGAGTGTAGTTTGTGTAGGTCTGCCAACGGTATTCGCCGTCGATCAGAATACCTGTGCCATGATAACCGTAGGCCGTGTAACGAACCTGACCACCAGCGGCTTCGACACGTTCACGAATGGCCGCGCTGGCATCGATGAGATGGCCAAACGTGTTGGCTGAAACCTCATCGAAGTTGCGAAGGATCAGCTTGCCCATATCGCTGTCGATCAACGACTGCGAAGACATGTGGCGAGCGCCGGTGCCCTTGTAGATTCTGTTGGCGATGACCAGGAAAACCTTGGCCTTGGGTATGCCACCAGCCATGGTGTGGGCAAAGAACACGTTACGGCCAGCGGGGATCATACCATCAAGAATGGTCATGACTTCTGCTGCCGAATCGGTAAAGCGCTTCGTCGCTATGGCCTGGCACTGATCGATGTAATTCCAGTCGAGCTTTTCACGCTCCCAGCTTTCAAGCGTCAGCCCGGCCAGAAGATCAGTGGGCGTACGACCGCCTTCGGGGGCATCCAGATCGAATCCAGCCATCAAAGGGACATTGATGATCTTGCCGCCCAGCCGTGTTTCTGCTTCCAGAAGCTCTTCGCTTGTGAGCGGGCGCAGCGCGTTCTTTTCATCACGCCGACCGACGGTTATTCCCACGATCTGCATGCCGGCTTTCCGGGCCTGATCGAGAAGGCCGGTCGCGTAGCCGCGCCCGAACAGCTCGCCAAACAGAACGAAGACGTCGCCTTTTCGAAACACTGTGTTTTTGGAGATGGTCTCCAGTGCGATAGGGTTTTTCATGTGCTCAGTTCTTCAAAAGTGGAATCGGGCCGTAAACCCGACAGATATTGCACACTAATTGAACGCAGTCGGACCAGATGGAAAGTCATTTAAAGTAACCGATTATATCGAAACGTGAGCGGACCCTGAAATTATTAGAAAAACATTAGTTAAGTCCTTACTTCAAAACCTGATTTTTCGATTCCGCATCGATGAGCCAGACACTGACGGCGGCAACGACCAGCAGGCCCGAAACGACCCCCAAGGCCAGCCCGAAGTTGGCTGCCATGAGGGGAGCGACGATAGACGGAGCCAGCAACCCTCCGAATCGCGCGACCGCCCCCGCCATTCCCATGCCGCTCGCACGCAGGGTTGTGGGATAGAGTTCCGGCGTGAAGGCATAGATTGCACCCCATGTGCCAAGCAGTGAAAAGCTGAGCAGCAACGTCGCACTGACCGCAATTTCGACCGAATGACCAAGGCCGTAGGCGAGTGTTCCCACAGCACTGAGAAGGAGAAATCCAATCAGTGTCGGCTTGCGCCCCCATTTTTCGACGCCATAGGCGGCCAGCGCATAACCGGGCAACTGCGCAATGGCCAGAATGACGAGAAAGACCTGACCCCGGATGAAGCCGAAACCATCGGCAGCCAACTTGATCGGCAGATAGACGAAGACGCCGTAGTAGGAGACAGAAATCAGCATCCACGCCAACATCAGAAAGATCGTGCGACGACGGAGAGTGACCGAAAATAGCGCGCTGAAGTCTTTCCGCTGTGGTTCTTGGGGTGCAAGCGGCGGGATTTCAGTGTTGTGCCCATTTTCTTTCGCCACCCGTTGCAAAACGTTGCGAGCTTCGTCGCTGCGGCCCTGCTGATTAAGATAAAAAGGAGATTCAGGGACATAGAGACGCAGCACGATGCCGATAAGCGCCGGGATACCAGTGACGAAGAAAATCGTTCTCCAAGCTTCACCGCCCTGGCTACCAGCCACGAGCGCCAGCAAGGCAAGCGCCACCGTGCCTATTGCCCAGCAGCCTTCAAGCATGACCAGCCAGCGACCACGCCGATCGGATGGCAGGAACTCGGCCATCATGGCATAATCGACCGGTAAAGTTCCGCCGACCCCGAGACCGGTTAGAAAGCGCGCGACCAGCAGCCATTGCAGATCGGGAGCGAAGGCGGAGGCCACACCAAAGATTGCATCGAGAATGATGGCCATAAACAGGACGGGCCGTCTGCCGATCCTGTCTGCCAGTCGTCCGAAAACAAAGGCACCGATCAACATTCCCAAGAAAAACATCGTACCGGTCTGTAGCGCCTGGGGAACGCTGACACCGAAGCTGACGGCAATAGAGGGTGCACTAAAGCCGATTGCCAGAACCTGCATGGCATCGGCGGCCCAAACCAGGCCGAAGATGATGAACAATCGTCGCTGAAAAGCGCCTACGCCCGCTACCTTGATTCCATCTTCAACTGTCATCAGAGATTTCATGGACCCCACTCTTTCCATTCGTTGCAAAGCAACAGCCTGTGGCTGCGGCTACACCTTGATGTCTGCACGCGAAACGACAGTTTACTCATGATATGTAGCAGGCTCGAATGGCGGCGGATGTGCTGCATCAATTTAAGCCTGAGATTGCCGATAGCACGATTCGCAAGCCAGCTTCATCGGGGTTTCGGAGAACGGCGAGAATGTATCGGTACTTCGGTTGAAGACATCTTCTGCGATTGTTCTTGAATGGCGTTCGGTGCGCAAGCAACGGTTCAAACTCTGGCGGCGATATCGAATAAACGAGGTTGACAACGTTAAAGTTGTCGTTGCATTTTCGCCACAATGTGTTGCTTAAAAAACACGAGGGAAACTGGATTCGCCTGAGGGCGAACTATGACCTTTTTCAAGATTGTGATGCCTTAAGTTTGGCATGGGAAGTATGATCGATGCGCAAACCTGTCGCCGATAGGGTGTCTGACCGTGCGTCTGGCGATATAGTCATTGCCGACCGACGGATGTCCTTTGCTTTTCCAGGACTTGTGCTGGCAGGTGTCGCACTCGTCTGCGCCACGCTAACGCTCTTTGTATTGTTGGGACTAACGCCGATTGCGCCGACGACGAATGTCGTCATTGCGTCTGTGGTCATCAACTCGCTGCTCGTTCTGGGGCTAATGTATCTGATCGGTCGTGAAATTGGCCGACTGATGAAGGCAAGGCGCAGAGGACGTGCAGCCGCTCGCCTTCATGTTCGCATCGTTGCGCTGTTTTCCATTGTTGCCATAACGCCCGCCGTTCTCGTTGCCATATTCGCAAGTATTACGCTGAATGTCGGGCTGGACCGGTGGTTTGCGCTTCGCACGCAATCGATTGTGGATTCGTCCAGCAATATCGCCCAAGCCTATATGCTGGAAAATGCGGGTTACCTTCAGGGTCAAACGCTTTCCATGGCGACGGACCTCGACCGCAACAGGGCGTTGTTTTATCTGGATCGCACTGGCTTCGTGGAGTTGATGACCCGTCAGGCTAAGGGGCGTGGTTTTCTGGGCGCTTTTCTGGTGCAGCAAGACGGCGATGCCGTCGCACAGGCAGATATAAAGACAGAACGGCCATTGCCCGCCATTCCGCATGACGCTCTTGAAAAAGCCGCCGCCGGTCAACCGACACTGATCCCGCCCGGCGTCACCAATCTCGTTGGTGCCATCATCAAACTCGAAGGCATAGACGGGACGTTCCTCTATACCGTTCGCGCGGTTGACCCGAAGGTCATGTCTGCGATGCGGCAGATGGAAGAGAACCGTGCGGAATACAAGGCCATGGAGGCCGGACGCGCGCCGCTGCAGATTGCCTTCGCCATTCTCTATCTCGGCTTTGCCCTGATCGTGCTGCTGGCTGCTATCTGGACCGCCATCGCCATTGCCGACCGTATTGTCCGTCCGATTCGGTTGCTCATCAGTGCGGCAGACAGTGTCGCGATGGGCAACATGCACGTGCTCGTGCCCGTGCGTGCCGTCGATGGCGACGTCGGTCGTCTGGCACGAACGTTCAACAAGATGATTTCCGAAATCCGCAGCCAGCAGGAAGAAATTATCGAGGCCAAGGATGACATCGATAATCGCCGCCGCTTCATCGAAGCCGTGCTGTCAGGTGTTACGGCTGCCGTCATTGGTGTTGATGAACATCGCAACATCACCATCGCCAATCCTTCAGCCGAGGAATTCCTCGCTGTGTCCTCCGAGAGGTTGCTTGGGTCGCCTCTGGTCGAAGTCGCGCCTGAAATCGAGCAGGTCGTTACCGAGGCAACTGCATCTGCGCGCATGGATTTCCGTAATCAGATCAATATTATCAGGCGCGGCAAAGAACGCACATTGAATGTTCAGGTCACACGCGAAGATGCACGTGACGGCCACGAATCCTATGTCATTACCCTTGATGATATCACGGACCTGGTGATCGCTCAGCGTTCGACTGCGTGGTCTGAAGTCGCGCGGCGCATCGCGCATGAAATCAAAAATCCTCTCACACCGATTCAGCTTTCGGCCGAGCGCATCAAGCGCCGGTTCGGCAAGCAGATCACCGATGAGGCCGACCGAACCGTGTTCGATCAGTGCACCGATACCATCGTTAGGCAGGTCGGTGATATCGGACGGATGGTGGATGAGTTTTCCGCCTTCGCGCGTATGCCGAAACCGACCAAAGAGATGTCGGATTTGCGCACTATCCTCAAGGATGCCGCGTTTCTGCGTGAGATGGGTGCTGCACACATCAAGTTCACCACCGAGTTTGGGGATGAGCCCCTCGAGGGCATGTTCGATGCCCGCATGTTGGGCCAGGCTTTCGGAAACCTCATCAAGAATGCGACGGAGGCGATCGAATCCGTCGAGGCAGGGGATAATCCGCGCAGTGGACGGATTTTGGTCCGGGCATCCTTCGATGCAGAACACAACCGGTTCATCGCTGATGTGATCGACAACGGGCGCGGCCTGCCGGTGGAAAACCGCCATCGCATCTTGGAGCCCTACATGACGATGCGCGAAAAAGGCACAGGCCTTGGTCTCGCCATCGTCAAGAAAATTATTGAAGAGCACGGTGGTCATCTTGAGTTGCATGATGCGCCCGCCGATTTCGATCAGGGCCACGGCGCCATGATCAGAGTGCTGCTGCCCCATGTCGAAGTGGCTGCCAGCGAAATAGACAAGGAAGTTGCATATGGCGTCTGATATTCTGGTCGTAGATGACGAAGCCGACATTCGCGAAATTGTTGCAGGCATTTTGTCCGATGAAGGCCACGAAACCCGTATGGCATTCGATAGCGACAGCGCCTTGGCGGCCATTTCCGAGCGCGTACCACGATTGATATTTCTCGACATCTGGATGCAGGGCAGCAAGCTGGACGGGTTGGCGTTGCTGGATGAAATCAAGAGCAGGCATCCTGATCTTCCTGTCGTTATGATTTCAGGTCATGGTAATATCGAAACGGCCGTCAATGCCATCAAACGCGGTGCCTTCGACTTTATCGAAAAACCGTTCAAGGCCGACCGTCTTATTCTGATCGCTGAACGGGCACTGGAAAACTCCAAGCTGAAGCGCGAGGTATTCGAGCTAAAAAAGCGGGCAGGGGATGCGGTTGAACTGATTGGTGCGTCACTTGCAGTCTCTCAGCTGCGCCAGACAATCGATCGTGTTTCCCCCACCAATAGTCGCATCATGATTCTCGGCCCATCCGGCTCTGGCAAGGAACTGGTTGCGCGGATGATCCACAAGAAATCGTCGCGTGCGACCGGGCCGTTCGTGGCGCTCAACGCTGCAACGATTACACCCGACCGTATGGAAATTGCGCTGTTCGGAACCGAAGGTCTGCCAGGACAACCACGCAAGGTTGGCGCCTTGGAAGAGGCACACCGGGGCGTTCTGTATCTTGATGAAGTCGGCGAAATGCCGCGCGAAACGCAGAACAAGATCCTGCGCGTTCTCGTGGACCAGCAGTTCGAGCGGGTTGGCGGTGGCAAGCGGGTCAAGGTGGATGTTCGCATCATCTCCTCGACCGCTCACAATCTCGAAGGTCTGATCGCTGACGGACTTTTCCGCGAAGATCTCTACCACCGTCTCGCCGTTGTGCCGGTCAAGGTGCCAGCGCTGTCTGAACGTCGCGAGGATATCCCGTTTCTCGTAGACATGTTCATGCGTCAGATTTCCGAACAGGCTGGCATTCGTCCACGCAAGATCGGTGACGACGCGATGGCGGTGCTGCAGACCCATGACTGGCCGGGCAATATCCGCCAGTTGCGCAACAATATCGAACGTCTGATGATCCTCGCTCGCCCGGAAAGCGGCGAAACACCGATTTCCGCCGATATGCTGCCTGCCGACATTGGCGACATGCTGCCCAGAATTGCCGCGCAGGGTGACCAGCACATCATGACGCTGCCATTGCGTGAAGCGCGCGAAATGTTCGAGCGTGATTATCTGGTGGCGCAAATCAACCGGTTCGGTGGCAATATTTCCCGCACGGCTGAATTTGTCGGTATGGAACGCTCCGCCCTGCATCGCAAATTGAAATCGCTCGGCGTATAACGATCCCTAGTTGCCGTTCCGGCCCGTCAGAGAGAGCGTATGAAAGTCATCATTTGCGGCGCAGGCCAGGTGGGTTACGGCATTGCGGAGCAATTGTCGCGGGAAGATAACGAGGTCTCCGTTATCGATACGTCTGCGGCACTGATCGCGGCCATCACCGAGACCTTGGACGTTCGCGGTTATGTCGGGCATGGCGCGCATCCGGATATGCTGGCGAAGGCTGGTGCCGATCAGGCTGACATGATTATTGCCGTCACGCTTTACGATGAAATCAATATCGTCGCCTGCGAGGTGGCACATGCCCTGTTCAGCGTCCCCACAAAGGTGGCACGCATACGCGACCAAAGCTATCTTCAGCCCGAGTATGGCGACCTTTTCAGCCGCGAGAATATGTCGATCGATGTCACGATTTCCCCGGAAATCGAGGTGGGTAAGATGGTGCTACGGCGCATTGCCTTTCCCGGCGCAACGGATGTCGTGCGGTTTGCCGATGACAACGTCTTTATGCTGGCCATCGAATGCATGGAGAACTGCCCGGTCGTCAACACGCCCCTTCAGCAACTGAGCCACCTGTTCCCTGATCTCGTCGCCACCGTCGTCGGTGTCTATCGCGGGGACCATCTGAAGGCGGTCGATTCTTCCGAGCAGTTGCGCACGGGTGATCTCGCCTACGTGGTCTGCCAGAAACATCACGCTCGCAGAACACTTGGCCTGTTCGGTCACGAGGAGCAGGAGGCGGGACGGATCGTTATCGCCGGCGGCGGCAACATTGGGCAGTATGTGGCGCGCTCCATCGAGGAATTTCAGCCCAAGACGCGGGTCAAGATCATCGAATTCGACAGAGAGCGAGCCATTGCCGCCTCTGAAAAACTCAATTCGACAATCGTTCTATGTGGGTCGGTGCTGGATCAGAAAATTCTGCATCAGGCTGATATTCAGGATGCTGATCTGATCGTTACCCTGACCAATAATGACCAGACGAACATACTTGGTGCAGTCATGGCCAAACAACTCGGCTGCAAGTCGAATCTGGCTCTGCTCAACGGTCCTTCGTTCCATGATGTCGCCAAATCGCTTGGTCTCGACGCCTATATCAACCCGCGCGCCGTCACCATTTCTCGGGTGTTGCAACACGTCAGAAAAGGCCGGATTCGCTCGGTCTATGCCGTGCAGAGGGGCAACGGCGAAATCATTGAAGCAGAAGCCCTCGACACATCACCACTGGTCGGCCAGGCGCTACGGGATGTGGACTTGCCAGAGGGTGTTCGCATTGGAGCAATCTACCGCGACAAAACCGTCATTCGTCCGGATGGCAGTACGAAAATCAGGGCAAAAGATCGCGTCATCCTGTTTGCATCGGCGGATGCAGTGCGAGACGTAGAGCAGCTGTTCCGCGTCTCCATTCAATATTTCTAATGCATTAGATTTGAACTAGAAAAAGCTCGTCCGAGTAAATCCGGGTAAGTTTTTCGACATTGCGGAACAGATCGTGATTTGATACCAGAGTTGCTGATCGGCTGACAGGGGACGACGTTCAACCGATCCTATTATTGATTGTTTATTTCCCGGTCTCCCATCCGGGCAAAAAAGAAAGAATCGGCGCCATGGCGGAACGTTCTCAAAACCTGCAAGATCTTTTCCTGAACACTGTTCGCAAGCAAAAGATTTCGTTGACTATTTTCCTTATCAACGGCGTCAAGCTGACCGGCGTTGTCACATCCTTCGACAATTTCTGCGTTCTTCTTCGCCGCGATGGTCACTCGCAGCTCGTCTACAAGCACGCGATCTCGACCATCATGCCTGGCCAGCCAATGCAGATGTTCGAGTCGGAAGAGGGCGCGGCATAAGGCAGCGGGGGCTGTCTTTCAGACAGGGTTTCCATTATGATGTGGCAAACAACGGAACCGTAATAGCGGACCGTTGTTTCGCATTATATGCGCCATGAAAATGTCTGGCGTTCTCAACTGACACTCGAAAGGTGCAGGCACATTTCTACACGCGACACATCGAACGAATCCATTATCCCGGAACAGGAAAAGCACCGGGATGACATGCGCGCAGTGGTCATCATTCCGGTTTTGAAGCAGGGTCGCCCGCCAAAAGACGCATCGGCAACGACACCACTTCGTTCGATGGAAGCCAAGCTGGAAGAGGCGAAGGGGTTGGCGCTCGCCATCGATTTGCATATTTCCCAAGGTCTGATCGTACCCGTCAACCAGCCTCGTCCAGCAACGCTTTTTGGCAGCGGCAAGATCGAAGACATAAAGCATCTGCTGGAAGAAACCGATTCCGGCCTGGTCATCATTGACCATCCGTTGACCCCGGTTCAGCAGCGCAATCTTGAAAAAGAATGGAACGCCAAGGTCATCGACCGGACGGGCCTCATTCTTGAAATTTTCGGACGCCGCGCTTCCACGAAGGAAGGTACGCTTCAGGTCGATCTCGCCCATCTGAATTATCAGAAAGGCCGACTGGTCAGAAGCTGGACCCACCTTGAACGTCAGCGCGGCGGCGCAGGCTTCATGGGCGGCCCTGGCGAAACCCAGATCGAAGCCGACCGTCGCTTGTTGCAGGATCGTATCGTCAAGCTTGAACGCGAACTGGAGCAGGTCGTCAGAACCCGCCAGCTGCACCGCGCCAAACGCCGAAAGGTACCGCATCCCATCGTTGCGCTGGTCGGCTATACCAATGCCGGAAAATCTACGCTGTTCAATCGCATAACCGGCGCAGGCGTGCTGGCAGAAGATATGCTTTTTGCCACGCTCGATCCCACCCTTCGGCGCATGAAGCTGCCGCACGGTCGCACTGTCATCCTCTCGGACACCGTCGGTTTCATCTCGGATTTGCCGACGCATCTGGTTGCCGCTTTTCGTGCGACACTGGAAGAGGTTCTGGAGGCTGACCTCATCCTTCACGTCAGAGACATGTCCGACCCTGATAACAGCGCGCAATCTTCTGACGTGATGCGTATTCTCAAAGACCTCGGCATCGATGAGAAAGTCGCAGATGAGCGACTGATCGAGGTTTGGAACAAGGTCGACAGGCTTGAGCCTGAACAGCATGACGCGATCATGCAGAATGCCGAGGGCCGCAAAAATATCCGCGCGGTTTCTGCTATCACGGGCGAGGGCGTCGATGCCCTGATGGACGAGATATCGCAGCGTCTTTCCGGCGTGCTGATGGAGACGACCATCGATCTGAACGTCGAACAGCTACAGTTTCTGTCGTGGGTCTATAACAATGCGATAGTGGATTCGCGGGAGGACAACGAAGACGGTTCGGTGACGCTGGAGGTGCGGCTTTCCGAGGCACAGGCGCTGGAAATCGAGCGGCGATTGGGCAAGGCTCAAAAGGCCGGCGTCGAAGATTGGGAAGAGTAAGTTACCTTTTTCCTGGCGCATCCATAAGATGTTGGAAGCGCCTAAAAAACGATTCAATGCCACTAATCTGAAACCATATTGCGCATATCTGTCATGCGCACGATGCGATCAATAGCCCCCATTTTGTTAGGGTTTAGTAATTGGCCCTGTGTGATAGTGTCGTTCAATTCATACGAGCTTTCCCTAATGTTTCAACCACTGGATCTTCCTACAGTTCTGCTGCTTCACAAGCTTTCTTTTTTCGTGGCGGCGACCTGTTTTTTGTATGTCCGATCTCAGTCACGCGAGAGTGTTGGACTCGGGTTTCTGGCACTCGGTTTCTTTCTTGTAGCAACCGCATCAACACTGGTCAGCATCGGGAAATCTTACGCGGATTACGAACATTGCTTGGCGCTGGCGGGTAACTTTGCGGGTCTGGTCGGGTATTCGATTTTCTGGATCGGAATGTGCCGTATCAGCACGCAAAGAAGCAGACGCCGGGAATGGTTTATCCTGTGCTTTCCCGTCATCGTTTGTGTCTTGCTGTTGACAACGGGTCTCTACCAATCAACGACCGCGCGAACCACAGCGCTGCAATCAACTGCGGCCTTGTTGCTTTTTGCTGCTGCATACACCGTTTTTTCTGATCGCGTCATCGAGCCGCTTCCAGTTCGACGAGCCCTTGCGGGAACCATTGGTTTTGCAGCGCTGCTGAGCGCTTTGGTTGTCGTCGGCTCTCTCTTTCCAGATGTGGCACTCGTCTCATCGAGAAACGCATTTTTTGTTTCGATCGTTTGCCACTTTGCCATCGCTGTCTTTGTTCTCGCGCTCGTCAAGGAACGGGCCGAGGAGGGTCTAAAACGGCTTGCAGACCTTGACATCCTGACGGGCGTCCCCAATCGACGGTCTTTTTCCGCGCGCTTGCCGCAGCAGTTGCGTCAGGGAGATGCGATTGTCATGATTGATATCGACCACTTCAAGCGCATCAATGATGGTTTTGGCCATTTTGCCGGTGATGAAGTGCTGGCACGGGTAGCGCGGGAGATATCCATGCGCGTGAGACCCAATGACAGCTTTGCCCGCTTCGGCGGCGAAGAGTTCATCCTCTTCATACCATCGGCAGGCGAGTCGGAAGCCTCCAGCCTCGCCGAAAGCGTTCGCCAGCTTGTGAGCTCGATAAAACATTCTATCGACGATCAAAAAGTCGTGGCCACATTAAGCATGGGCCTCGCAGTCTGCGCGGAAAAAACCTGCACGCCACACGCTCTGATGAAAATGGCCGATACTGCGCTTTATGCTTCGAAGGCTACGGGACGTGATCGGCTGACGGTTTACAATGCCGAGGACTTTGAGGGCAATCCGGCGCTGTCGAACCCGGTGCGCCACGCCGGGTAATAAGCCGATCAACATTCAATCTGGCGTTCGATCGCCTTGGCAGATTGCCAGAGCTGCTCCATTCGGTCCAGCGTTGCTGCCTCCAGCGTCTCGCCATTTTCCGTCAATGACGTCTCTATATGGCGGAAACGGCGGCGGAATTTCGTGTTCGTTCCTCTCAGCGCGTTTTCCGGATCGGCATCGACGTGGCGGCCGATGTTGACGAGTGCGAATATCAGATCCCCGAGTTCGTCGGCAACTTTTTCCGGTCGTCCTTCTGCCAGAGCCTCTCGTAACTCCGCTACTTCCTCTTCAATTTTATCGAGAATGGGTTGCGGTTCGGACCAGTCGAAGCCAACGCGCGCGGCCTGTTCCTGAAGTTTCAATGCTTCTGTCAGCGCCGGCTGCGTGCGTTGGATCGAGCCGAGGAAGCCTGCCTTGAAATCCTCTTCTATACCGCGTTGGGCACGGCGCTCTGCGCGCTCACGTTTTTCCTCTGCCTTTATCGCGTCCCACTGCCGCTTTACCGATGCGGGTGTATCAGCATCAGACTTTGCAAAAACATGTGGGTGGCGTCGGATCATCTTGGTCGTCACGGCATGGACGACGTCGCCAAACGAAAACTCGCCCCTTTCCTCGGCTATGCGGGAATGAAACACCACCTGCAACAAAAGGTCGCCCAACTCTTCACAGAGATCGTCCATGTCATTGCGCTCGATGGCATCTGCAACCTCATAGGCTTCCTCAACCGTATAGGGTTTGATCGTCTCGAATGTCTGGACGATGTCCCAGGGGCAGCCGGTCTCCGGCTGGCGCAGCGCCTCCATGATCTCGATGAGGCGGGAAATATCTTTCGAGGCTTCCATTTAATTTTGCTCTCTGCCGCGGTTCAATTCAGCGGAATGTTGTTTTCGCCCTTGGACGACTGATAGTTCACAGACAGATCGTCATAGGCTGCTTTGATGCGTGCCGTCTGCTCTTTGAGTTGTGTTTTACGGGGTTCGTCTTCATTTTCCACTAGGTCGGATATGAAGTAGGAGTTCCAAAACGCATTGTTGCGCCTGTAACCGCCAGGCTCCAGGCCGAATACCTCTTTCAGAATTTTCAGATCATGCGGGATGGCAAAGGCATCGCGTGAATCTTCGTGGCTGAAGAAGGAATAGAAGTTATCGAAACCAGCCCAGGTTATTGCCGACATGCACATGGTGCAGGGCTCGTGCGTCGATAGAAAGATCAGATCTTTCGTATCTGGTTTTTCACCTAGTTCATGGAAGCGTTTTAATGTATGAACCTCGCCGTGCCACAATGGATTTTCCAACTCGTTGTTGGTTTCGGCAATCACAAGCGATAGGTCGGACTTGCGTAAGATCGCCGCGCCGAACACTTTGTTACCCAGTGAAACGCCACGCACCGTCAAAGGAAGAATATCGTTCTGGATGACGTTTAGCAGTCGAGATGCTATTGTCTGTTCAGTCAAGGTAATTTCCTGTTTTTGAGTACGGTCGATCAGGTCTTTTTTGCGACGGGAATCGCTGTAAAAGTATAGAAATTTTGTAGAATATCGTTGGAATTACAACAGTGTGACGATTTCGCCCGGTCGGGTGCTTTTCCTCCAAATCTACGCTTGTCGGGAAATAAAAATCTACTGCAATATAGCAAGCGAATTTCTGTACCTTCAACACGGGCGCCGGATCGGACATAGTATGGCCATGCTGAGAGACACCACAGACAAAGCCGATCATCGGTTGACGACATTTCCTGCCTTTTTCAAGGTTGAAGGACGTCCAGTGGCGGTTTTTGGAAACGGTGACGAAGCGTTCGCCAAGGTGCGGCTCCTTCTCAACACAAGCGCCGATATCTGCGCTTTTGCCGATTCTCCTCAGGATGACTACGCAGCCTTGCTGGGGCAGGGTAAAGTCACACACCGTCCCCTCGCTTTTACTCCTGAGTTGATCGAGGGCATGGTTCTTGTTTTCGCCGCCACCGGCGAAGAGGCTCTTGACCGGCAGATCGTCGACGCTGCACGTGCCAGGTCAATTCCAGCAAACGCCGTGGATCAGCCGGGCTACTGTGATTTCTACACCCCAGGTCTGGTCGCGCGTGCGCCTCTCGCCGTGGCGATTTGTACGGAGGGCGCTGGGCCTGTCTTGGGGCAGATAATCCGCGCACGTATCGATCAGATGCTGGCGCCATCTCTTGGCAAGTTGGCCAGGCTCGCGGTCGAGTATCGCGATGCGGCGGAAAACGCTATTCCCAAGGGCGCGCTGCGACGCAATTTCTGGCGACGGTTTTTCACAGGTAGCGTCGCCGACTCCGTCGCGCTCAATGATCTTGATGCTGCACGATCGGCCGCAACGAAGCTTTTGGACTCACCAGAAAGCCGTGAGGGCTATGTCTGGCTGGTAGGGGCAGGGCCGGGCGCTGAGGATCTGCTGACCTTGCGTGCGCAACGCGTGCTGATGCAGGCGGATGTCATCGTTTACGATGCTCTGGTGCCGCAGGAGATCGTTGACATGGGTCGTCGTGATGCTGAACGCCTCTCCGTCGGCAAGCGCAAAGGCTGTCATTCCAAGTCGCAGGCAGACATCAACACCCTGCTTGTGCAATTGGGTGAAGAGGGCAAAAGGGTCGTACGTCTGAAGTCCGGTGATCCACTTGTCTACGGTCGCGCGGCAGAAGAGATGGCTGCTTTGCGCGAGGCTGGTATCGGGTACGAAATCGTGCCCGGCATTACCTCTGCTTTCGCAGCGGCCGCGGATTTCGAATTGCCATTGACGTTGCGGGGCGTTGCATCGTCGCTGATCTTTACAACGGGCCATGATCTTGCTGGCGATATCCTGCCGGATTGGGCTCGACTTGCTGTGTCTGGCGCGACGATTGCCGTTTACATGGGCAGGTCCGTGGCCGCATCGGTGGCAACCCGCCTGATGGGTGCCGGTCTCAATGCCGACACGACAGTTGCCGTCATCGAAAATGCCAGCCGATCCTACCGCCGCCTCATGCATGGCACCTTGAAGGATTTGCCGGATCTTGAGCATTGCGACCAACTGACCGGCCCGGTCATGGTCATCATCGGCGATGCTGTTGCCGGTGCGAATTTCGAAAAATCCGAGTCGCTTGCCCTTGCTGGAAAGTTTTCGGATTTAAAGCAGGAGTATGCAAATGGTTGACAAGGTTCTGACAGCCAACCGTCTGGGTGATGGCATCGCCGTGTGGCTTGATGCCAATGGTGAGTGGTCCGAAGACCTTCAGTCTGCGCTCGTTGCGCGGCACGCGGAAGCCGAAGCGTCGCTGGAGGAGATCGGCAAGCGCGATTTCTCCGCCAACAAGGTTGTTGACGTTAATATCGTCGACGTTACGGAAGAAGACGGCCGTTTGTGGCCAACGCGCCTTCGCGAACGCATCCGTGCAGCAGGTCCAACCATTCAGTATGCCGCAGGCTTCAAGCCTGCCGACGCCGACTTTATCGCAGTCTGAGGAATATCATGTATCGCTATGATGAGTTCGACCACGCTTTCGTTCAAGGCCGCGTGGAGCAATTCCGCGATCAGGTGGAACGTCGCCTTTCCGGTGAGTTGGCCGAAGATGCGTTCAAGCCACTGCGTTTGATGAATGGCGTTTATCTGCAACTGCACGCATATATGCTGCGTGTCGCCATTCCCTACGGCACGTTGAACGCCAGGCAGATGCGGATGCTGGCGCATATCGCGCGCAAATATGACCGCGGTTATGGCCACTTCACAACGCGTCAGAACATTCAATACAATTGGCCACGCCTTGCCGACACGCCGGACATTCTGGCCGAGCTTTCCAGCGTGGAAATGCATGCGCTGCAAACCTCTGGCAACTGTATTCGCAACGTGACTGCTGATCATTTTGCCGGTGCTGCCGAAGACGAAGTCGCCGACCCGCGACCCTATGCTGAAATCCTGCGCCAGTGGTCTTCCGTCCATCCGGAATTCTCCTTCCTGCCACGCAAGTTCAAGATAGCGGTGACAGGTGCGTCCAGGGACCGAGCCGCCATTCAGGTGCATGATATCGGCCTGCACTTGAAGAAGAACGACAAGGGTGAAATCGGCTTTGCCGTCTATGTCGGCGGCGGGCAGGGCAGAACGCCGATGATCGCCAAGAAGATTAACGACTTCCTGCCGGAAGAAGATTTGCTGTCCTACACCACTGCCATTATGCGCGTTTACAATCTGCATGGTCGCCGCGATAACAAGTACAAGGCGCGAATAAAGATTCTCGTCCATGAAACGGGTGCCGAGGAACTGGCGCGTCAGGTGGAAGCGGAATTTGCGCAGCTGAAAAACGGCGAACTCAAGCTGCCGGATGCAGACATCGAGGCAATCACTTCCTACTTTGCACTGCCTGATTTGAAACCGCGTCCTGAAGGTTGGGAAAGCCTTGCGCGCTGGAAGAAAGCCGATCCGGATTTCGCTCGCTGGGTGGACCAGAATGTGCAGCCGCACAAGAACCCGGACTACGGCATGGTGACGGTGTCGCTAAAGCCTATCGGCGGCATCCCGGGTGACGCATCCGACGAACAGATGGACCTCGTTGCTGATATCGCCGAAGAATATGCGCAGGACGAAATCCGCATCAGCCATGAGCAAAATATCATTTTGCCGCATGTCGCACTGGCTGATCTGGAACCGGTCTATCGTGCCTTGCTCGGCGCTGGTCTCGCCACAGCAAATGCCGGTCTCATCACGGATATCATCGCCTGTCCCGGATTGGATTACTGCGCGCTGGCCAATGCGCGTTCCATTCCCCTGTCTCAGGAAATCTCCACGCGCTTCGGCTCACCGGAGCGTCAGGCTGAAATCGGTGAGTTGAAGATCAAGATTTCCGGCTGCATCAACGCTTGCGGTCATCACCATGTCGGCCACATCGGTCTGCTGGGGGTCGAAAAGAAGGGCGCCGAGCTCTACCAGATTACGCTAGGCGGATCGGGCGACGAGAACTCGTCCATCGGTGAAATCATCGGTCGCGGCTTCGAGCCTGAGAAGGTGACGGATGCCGTGGAAACCATCGTCGATACCTATCTCGGTTTGCGTCTGTCGAAAGAAGAAACCTTCCTCGAAGCCTATCGCCGTGTCGGCGCGCAGCCTTTCAAGGAAGCGCTCTACCCGGCAACCGCCGCAGCCGCATAAGGAACCGCATCATGACGAAAATCTGGAAAGAGAGCGGTTTTGTGGACAATGATCCATGGATTATCGAGACCGAAGAGCTCAAGGCTGAGGATGGTCAGCAAGCTGTTCTCGGGCTCGATGCTTTCATCGCGCGGGCAGAGGAAAGCAACGATGTCGGCCTTGGCGTTCTTCTTGCGCCTGCTGACGATGTTGAAAAGCTTCGTCCGTTCATCGATCGCATCGCCATGGTCGCGGTTAGCTTCCCGGCCTTCAGCGATGGTCGTGGCTTCAGCCACGCGTCGCTGTTGCGCACGCGCCTAAACTATCAGGGTGAGTTGCGGGCGGTTGCTGATGTGCTGATCGACCAGGTACCGTTGATGCTGCGAACCGGCTTTACCAGCTTCGCTGTCACGAACGAAACCGCGATCCGTCGCCTGTCCGAAAACCGCTTGCCAGCAATCGATGTCTACTACCAGCCGACAGCCAAAGCGTCGGCGGGTGGAGAGACCTATAGCTGGCGTCGTCAAAAAGCAGTTTGAGGTACCGCTTAGAAATGTGAGTTTTGATACATATTTCTAAGCGCATAGCACCAATGACATTCCTGTACCTTCAAAAGCGGGGCCGGATGGTATATTGGCCCATCTGAAAATGTCGCACACCATGAAGATGGACGGATAGAGAATGAACGCTCCAGCCAAGACGGAAGAATTTTCGGTGAAAATCCCTGACGGTGTTTACGCCGAGACGGTGCTTTCGGTCGAGCATTACACCGATCACCTGTTCCGCTTCCGCATGACGCGTCCCGCCGGCTTTCGCTTCCGTTCAGGTGAGTTCGCCATGATCGGTCTCATGGTTGGTGAAAAGCCGATCTACCGCGCCTATTCCATCGCCAGCCCATCCTGGGATGAGGAACTTGAGTTCTTCTCCATCAAGGTGCCGGATGGTCCACTGACCTCGCATCTCCAGCAAATCAAGGCCGGTGACACCGTGTTGATGCGCAAGAAGCCGACGGGCACACTGGTTCTGGATGCGCTGACGCCCGGCAAGCGTCTTTATATGTTCTCGACCGGAACCGGCATAGCACCTTTTGCGAGTATCATCCGCGACCCGGAAACCTATGAAAAGTTCGAGGAAGTCATTCTCACGCATACCTGCCGCGATGTGGCGGAACTGAAATACGGCTTCGATCTGTTTGAAGAGATCAAGAACCACGAATTCCTGAGCGAACTCGTCGGTGACAAGCTGAAGCATTACGCAACGGTGACGCGCCAGGATTACGCGTTCACAGGCCGGATCACGGACCTCATCGAGAACGGCAAGATGTTTGCCGACCTTGGCGTGCCAGCGTTCGATCCCGCCGTGGACCGAGGCATGATTTGCGGCTCTACCGCGATGCTGAAGGATACCAAGGCGCTTCTTGAGCAGGCTGGCTTGAACGAGGGTGCAAACAACAAGCCAGCGGAGTTCGTTATCGAACGCGCCTTCGTCGGCTGATCACAACTTCGCTTATAAAAAAGGAGGCCAATGGCCTCCTTTTTCGTTTCAGCCATCCGTTTCCTGCGCAGGGGCAATATCGTGTCTGAACATCAGGAACAGAACGATCGCGATGGCTGCGATGCCTCCGCCCACGAGGTGCGACAGCGCATATCCGCCTTCGGTGGTCAGCCAGCCAGCCACGCCGTTGCTGAGCGAAGCACCGATTCCTTGAACGGTCATTACGCTGGCGAGGCCGACATTGAAGCGTCCGGTGCCTTTTAGAATTCTTTCAACGGCAACCGGCGTTGCAATACCGAGCAAACCCGCGCCGACGCCGTCCAGCAACTGGACCGGATAAACCACCCAGAATTCATGAAATGATGCCGCCAGGAGGCCTCTGACAGGCAAGGCTGCAAGTGCCATGATAAACACGGCCGACAGGCCGAAGCGACGGATAAGCCATGGCGCGACGGCGGCGACAAAGATCATGGCGAATTGCGCAACACCCGTAATAATAGCCGTCGTGCGGAATGGAGAGTTGAGCTCAATTGCGAAATTCTGCGCGATCAGTCTGCCCATCGGCGCGTTGCCGAAGTGGAAGATCAGCAGAATGATGGAGAGGAAGATCAGGCCACGTTCTCTGAACAGAACCTTGAAGCCGGATGGCCCGGGTTCGCCTTCGTCATGGCCCAGCCCGCGCGCGACCTTGTGGTCGACGCGTTTTGGGTCGATGGCGGCGACAGCTGCGAGCGCACCAATGGCTGTCGCGACCATCAGGCCGATGACGCCTGATATGCCGAAGGCCGTCACGGCAAAGTAGGTGGCAAACAGCGAAACGAAGTTGCCACCGTGGTTCCAGAACTCGTTCCGTGAGATCTGTTGAGAAAACAGCTTCTCGCCAACGAGACCGAGCGTCAGACCCGCAAGGGCAGGGCCGATGACGGCACCAACGACCGCCGTCATGATCTGGCCTGTCCAGACCACGGCCTCGTTGGTGAAGAGCAGCGTAATCAACGCGCCGATTGTTACGAGAACAACGGGTACGGCAATCAGTGTGCGTTTCCATGTGGTGCCATCCACCAGCGCACCACAAAGGGGAGTCGCGGCAAGACCGACAAGCCCGCCTACGGTGGCAATGACGCCAAGTTGCATCGCCGACCAGCCATTGGTCGCCAGAAACGCATCCAGAAACGGTCCAAGCCCGTCGCGAGCGTCAGCCAGAAAGAAATTGAGGACGGCAAGAGCAAAGATAGAGCGGTCGGATATACCCTTCTGCGGGGATTTCCCGAGAGACTGACCGCTGGCATCGATAGGCGTTGTTAGCGTTGTCATGTAAGGCTCTCCGGGAGGGGCGAGATGAAGCTGGCGAGAAACGCGCCTGGTCAGTTTAAGTTGCTTTAGAGCATAACTATCTGTGAAAAGGAACAATCAGCAAAACGGGGCGTTCGATCTTCACACAAGGAAAACGCCGATGACCTTTAAATTGATTTCGATCATATCGCTCGCAACCGCGCTCGCCGCGCCACCCGCCATGGCAAACGAGGCCGAGTTTCTGTCGACTCTGAAGGGCAGCTGGAAGGGTTCTGGTACCGTTACCACCAAGATCGGCTCCAAGCCCATCAATGTCAACTGCACCTTCGAATCGACGACGTCCGGCGCTTCGCTGCGCATGAACGGAACCTGCCGCGGATTGCTCGTCATCCGCCGGGCGATCTCGGCGGATTTGAGTGCCTCGGGTACGCGTTACCGTGGAAACTACATTGGCCCATCTGGCATACCGTCGGCCCTCGCAGGCAGCCGTAGCGGCAATTCCATCAATCTGTCCATCACATGGAAACGTATCATCAATGGTGACAAGACCGCGGCCATGACCATTACCAAGGTCGGCAACAATGGTCTGCGTCTGCGCACAACTGATAAGGATGGTGCCGGGGGGCCGACGGTAACGACCGCTGATATTCAGCTGACGCGCTAACGACCCCAATTTTTACAGCGCAAATGAAAAGGCCCGGATCGCTCCGGGCCTTTTGCGTTTTACTCGGCAGCTTCCGCATACTCGCTCATCGGCGGGCAGGTGCAGATGAGGTTGCGGTCGCCATAGACATTGTCAACGCGGTTAACTGGCGACCAGTACTTGTCCACGCGGAACGCGCCGGGCGGATAGCAGGCCTGCTCTCGAGAATATGGACGATCCCAATTGCCGACGAGGTCTTCCACCGTGTGCGGTGCGTTCTTCAGCGGGTTGTTGGCCTTGTCCGAACGCCCTTCCTCGATATCGCGAGCTTCCTGACGGATAGCCAGCATCGCGTCGCAGAAGCGGTCGAGTTCGGCCTTTGGCTCGGATTCGGTCGGCTCGATCATCAGCGTGCCAGCAACCGGCCAGCTCATGGTCGGGGCGTGGAAGCCGCAGTCGATCAGGCGCTTGGCGACATCGTCCACCGTCACGCCGCAACTATCGTTGAGCGGACGGGTATCGATGATGCACTCATGCGCCACGCGTCCAGCCTCGGACTTGTAGAGCACGTCGTAAGCGCCCTTCAGCCGTGCTGCGATGTAGTTGGCGTTGAGGATCGCGACCTTGGTTGCCTGTGTCAGGCCTTCGCCGCCCATCATCAGGCAGTAGCTCCAGGAGATCGGCAGGATCGATGGCGAGCCGAATGGGGCTGCCGAAACGGCACCGGTGCGTCCGTCGCTGGCCGGATGGCCGGGCAGGTAAGGAGCCAGATGCGCCTTGACGCCGATTGGACCCATGCCGGGACCACCGCCACCATGCGGAATGCAGAAGGTCTTGTGCAGGTTGAGGTGCGAGACGTCGGAACCGATATCGCCGGGGCGAGACAAGCCGACCATGGCGTTCATGTTGGCACCGTCGAGATAAACCTGTCCGCCATGCTCGTGAGTGATGTCGCAAATCTCGCGAACTGTCTCTTCAAACACGCCGTGAGTCGACGGATAAGTGATCATGCAGAACGAGAGGTTTTCCGCGTATTGCTTTGCTTTCGCACGGAAATCTTCGATATCGATGTCGCCGTTTTCCCGAACCTTCACAGGTACCACGCGCATGCCGACCATCTGTGCCGAAGCAGGGTTTGTGCCGTGCGCAGACGTTGGAATAAGGCAGACATCGCGGTGGGCGTCACCGCGTGCAAGGTGATAATTGCGGATGGTGAGCAGACCCGCGTATTCGCCCTGCGCACCGGAATTCGGCTGCATTGAAAAGGCGTCGTAGCCTGTGACCTGGCAGAGCTTGGTGGAGAGATCGTCGATCATCTCCTTGTAGCCCAGCGCCTGATCGGCTGGAACGAAGGGATGGATGTCGGAGAACTCAGGCCATGTGATCGGCAGCATTTCGGCTGTCGCGTTCAGCTTCATGGTGCAAGAACCGAGCGGGATCATGGAGCGGTCAAGCGCCAGGTCGCGGTCCGAAAGACGACGGATGTAACGGGTCATCTCGCTTTCGGCGCGGTTCATGTGGAATATTGGGTGCGTCATGTATTGCGTTGTGCGCAATAGGTTTTTGGGCAATCGATAGTCCGGTTCGAAGTCCGAAATCGAGAAGTTGCCGCCAAAAGCGCGCCACACCGATTCCAGCGTCGCCGGGCGGGTGCGCTCGTCGAGGCTCATGCCGATCTTGGTGGAGCCGACCTTGCGAAGATTGACACCTTCGGCCACGGCTGCACGCAGGATCAGCGCCTGCATATGGCCGACATCGACGGTGATCGTATCGAAGAAGGTTTCCGGTTCTACCACGAAGCCGAGCTTTTCCAAACCCTTGGCCATCAAGACGGCCTTCTGGTGGGTCTGCTGGGCGATGGCCTTGATGCCCTGCGGGCCATGGAACACGCCATACATGGACGCCATGACTGCCAGCAGCACCTGGGCGGTGCAGATGTTGGACGTGGCCTTTTCACGGCGGATATGCTGCTCGCGCGTCTGCAGCGACAGGCGGTAGGCGCGGTTGCCGCGTGCATCGACAGAGACGCCGACGAGGCGACCGGGCATGGAGCGCTTGATCGCGTCCCTGACGGCCATGAACGCCGCATGCGGGCCACCATAACCAACGGGAACACCGAAACGCTGCGACGAACCGATGGCGATGTCCGCACTCATTTCGCCGGGCGATTTGAGAAGCGTCAGCGCCAAAAGGTCTGTGGCGACAGCAGCGATTGCGCCGGTCTGATGCAGGCGGGAAATCAGTCCTGTAAAATCATTTACGTGGCCATGGGTGCCGGGATACTGGAAGAGCGCGCCGAACACATCGACAGGATCGAGATCCGTGAAGGGATTGCCGACGATGACATTCCAGCCAAGTGGCGCAGCACGCGTTTCGATCAGCGCGATGGTCTGCGGGTGGCAGTTGGCATCCACGAAAAATGCGGTCGCCTTGGATTTCGCTACGCGCTGGCACATGGCCATGGCTTCGGCAGCAGCGGTTGCTTCATCCAGAAGCGAGGCGTTGGCGACATCGAGACCGGTCAGATCGGAAATCATGGTCTGGAAGTTCAAGAGCGCTTCAAGGCGACCCTGCGAAATTTCCGGCTGGTATGGCGTATAGGCCGTATACCAGGCCGGGTTTTCCAGAATGTTGCGCTGGATGACCGGCGGCGTGATGGTGCCGTAATAGCCCTGACCGATGAGCGAGGTCAGAACCTTGTTCTTGTTGGCGGTTTCGCGAAGGCGGTCCAGCGCTTCGCGTTCCGTCAGCGCAGGGCCCCACGCGAGCGGCGCCTTCTGTCGAATGGAGGAGGGCACGGTCGCGTCGATGAGGGCATCAAGGCTGTTGTAACCAATGACCTTCAGCATCTCCGTCATTTCCGACGGCGACGGACCGATATGACGCCGATTGGCGAAATCATAGGGCTGATAGTCGGTAAAATGGAACTCTGTGGGAGTCGTCATTAGGCAATAAGCTCCTTATAGGCCGCTTCATCCAGCAGCGCATCGACGTCGGACGCGTTGGCAAGCTTCAGCTTGAAGAACCAGCCAGCACCCTGCGGATCGGAGTTGACCAGCGACGGATCGTCGACGATAGCCTGATTGATCTCGGTGATTTCGCCATCCAGCGGACAATAGACGTCCGACGCCGCCTTCACGCTTTCAACGGTTGCCGCATCGCCATCCTTGGAGAAGGTCGCGCCAACTTCGGGCAGTTCGACAAAGACCAGATCGCCCAGCTGCTCTGCAGCGTGGGTGGTGATGCCAACAGTGGCGACATCGCCTTCGATCTTCAGCCACTCATGTTCTTGAGTAAATTTCAGCATTGGTCTCTCCGGAAATTAGCGTTTGTAATTGGGTGTGATGAAGGGCAGGGCGGAAACGGTGACAGGCAGATATTTGCCACGCACTTCCGCGAATATAGCGGTGCCCGGCGTTGCAAAATCTTTCGGTACGTAACCCATGGCGACAGGGCCTTCGACGGACGGTCCGAAACCACCCGAGGTCACTTCGCCAATCTCGTTTTTGCCATCTGCATCGGCAAACAGCTTGACGTGGTCGCGAACCGGGGCCTTGCCCTCGGGCTTCAGACCAACGCGGCGGCGGGTCGTGCCATTGGTAAGCTCACTTAGAATACGCTCGGCACCCGGAAAGCCACCTTCGCGATCACCGCCCGTGCGGCGTACTTTCTGGATCGCCCATTCAAGAGAGGCTTCGATGGGGGAGGTCGTGGTGTCGATGTCGTTGCCATAGAGGCAAAGACCAGCCTCAAGGCGGAGGCTGTCGCGCGCGCCAAGGCCAATAGCTTCGCAGTCCGGATGTTCCAGCAATGCTTTGGCAACCTCTTCCGCCTTGTCTGCTGGAACGGAAATCTCAAAACCGTCCTCGCCCGAATAGCCAGAACGAGAAACGATGCACGGAACGTCATGCAACGGCACTCCACGCACATCCATGAACTTCATGCCCGAGACGCCCGCCCAAAGTTCCGCCAGAACCGCTTCCGCGCGTGGCCCCTGAAGCGCGATAAGCGCGCGATCTTCGAGCAAGGTGATGTCGCAACTACCGGAAAGATGCGCCTTCATGTGAGCCATGTCTGCATCTTTACAGGCGGCGTTTACGACGACGAAAAGGTGATCGCCGCGATTGGTGATCATCAGGTCATCCAGAATGCCGCCGTTCTCATCCGTGAAGAAACCGTAGCGCTGACGACCTTCCTTCAGTCCAAGAATATCGACGGGGACCAGTTTTTCCAGGGCCAGTGCCGCATCTTCAACCTTGCCGGACTTCGCCTTTATGATGACCTGACCCATGTGGGAAACGTCGAATAAACCAGCCGACATGCGCGTGTGCAAATGCTCCTTCATCACACCGGCAGGATATTGGACCGGCATGTCGTACCCCGCAAACGGGACCATGCGGGCGCCAAGAGACACGTGAAGGGAGTGAAGCGGGGTGACTTGTAACGCGGCTGTATCGGCCAAGGACGCCTCCAGGGTTACGCGATGTCGCGCGGGCTCATGTCATGACACTGTCTAAAGTGTCGGGTTCAAGAGCCCCCTCTGTCCTTGTCGCCTGAGATTGTTATCCCTTCGGCGAGCCGTCCTTATGCAGGTGGCTTCTCTCCAGAGTTCCGTCCTTTTCCGCTGGTCCTTTTGCCTGAGAGTTTCCGGGGCGGTTGCTCCTTCGGCCCCGCCCTAAGGCGGTGTCTCCCAGCGGGATGGAAGTTCATTATCTGCTAAGGCAGTTTCTTGGCAAGGACCAAATGACGCAGTCAAACAGTTTTTTGTTCAGCCTGCGTCATCCCGGATGGCAGATAACCACATGCCTCTAGCCGTCCTTCTTTTCTGGCAGGTTTTTGCGTTTCGTAGACGCCATTTCATCAAGTTCTTTTTCTGTCATAGACTTAGCCATGCTTTTTGAAGCACCTTGTAAGCGGGATTTCGGCATTTCGCCGCGTTTTGCTGCAAGGGCCGCACCGGCGGCTTTCTGCTGAGCTTTGGATTTAGCAGGCATGGGACTGACCTCCTCAAAGTTTCATCAAGGCGATAAAACGGGCATTGACGCGCCGAGGTTCCTCATGGCTGAAAATCCACTTTGATTTACCGCCAAAACCGCGATATCGCTTCGTGGTATGAGGGCTTCAATCACCAAGCGACCGACAGCTTTGGCACGTGTCATGCGCATCTTTTGCGCCGTGTTGATGCTGTCTCTCGGTTTCGCCCATAAGCCCTTCGCAGCCACGATAGTATCGTCCGTGATCCTCGATGAGGCCTATCGTCTTCCGGACGGCAGTTTTGCCGAAATTTGCGAAGGTCATGCGAGTGGTCAGATTGCCCATGAGAGCGGCAAGAGCAAGGATCACTCGGGCACCCCATCGCTGTTGTGCGAAGCCTGCCTTTTAGCCTCGTCTATTCTACTGCCAACGCCGGACACGAATGTCTGGGCGAGGACGCATTTCGCATGGCTCGTCAATCGTCCGCCATTCCATCTGGCTTCGGAACATGAGGTCCATCATCAGCGGCCCAAGGCGCGTTCGCCGCCTGTTTCGATCTGAGCAGAACAAGCCCCTGTTACGGTCGCCGCAGTCAAGCGGCAGAGACGACTGCCAATGCCGATAAGGCGCAGTCTAAAGGAAACCCAAAATGACTATTCGCAAAATCAGCGTTTGCGCCACCTTGCTGGCGTCTGTCTTCAGCGTCCCGGCATTTGCCCATACCAGTTTCGTCACCCCCACAGCTGAACAGGAAAGCACCATTGTCGCAGCCCTTCAGGTGCCGCACGGCTGTGAAGGTGGTCTTGCCACAACCGAAGTGCGCATGGTGCTGCCCGAAGGTTTCATCTCAGCCAAGCCACAGCCAAAGGCAGGATGGGAGCTTGAAATCATCAAGGGCGATTATCAGAAAGCCTACAAGAACCATGGTGCGGATGTAAAAAGTGGGCCAGTGGAAATTCGCTGGAAGGGTGGTGACTTGCCCGACGCGTTTTACGACACCTTCAATGTGCAAGGCAAAATCTCAGGCATCGAAGCAAACACCAGCCTGCCGTTTAAAGTGACGCAGTTCTGCGGAGACAAGGCCAAGGCGACGTGGGATGAGATTGCTGCAAATGGCGAGGATCCGCATTCACTCGATGATCCAGCACCGACAATACAAGTGGTCGCACAACAGACGGCCGGTGGCGAACATGAGCATGAACACGGCGCTGCCGGTCATATGTCAGACACGGTGAAGGCTGGCGATCTGGAGTTTTCGGGTGCCGTGGCAAAGGCCATGCTGCCGGGCCAACCTGTTGGCGGCGCGGTCGTGACAATCAAGAATGAGGGCAGCTCTGACGACCGATTGATATCGGTAGCGTCGCCGAGCGCCGGTCGCGTTGAGCTGCATGAAATGGCGATGGTCAACGATGTGATGAAGATGCGGAAAATGAGCGATGGTCTCGTCATTCCCGCAGGCAAGACGGTAGACATGACATCCAGCGACCTGCACTTCATGTTCTACAATATGAAGAAGCCATTCGCCGATGGTGACAAGGTGCCGGTAACGCTGACGTTTGAAAAGGCTGGAAAGGTCGACGTCATCGTGCAGGTTGGATCAGCCAATGGTGCGGATCAGATGCACAATCACAATTAAAAAATGAGGCTGCCGGCTCGTGGGTGATCCGGCAGCCGCTTATACACTCGAGAGCTTTTATTTCGTGACTGTAAGCTTGGCCTGCATACCGGCTGCATAATGGCCCTTGATGTTGCAGAACAGGAGATAGCTTCCAGGCGTCAGACGGGCCTTGAGCTTTCCATTCTTTCCAGGTTTCAGGTCTGAGACCTCGCCGAGGCTTTTGAGCTTCTTCTCATCGACGCGATTTTTCGCTGCATCGACCGGGATCGTCTCATCCGCAGTTTTCAGCTTCACCAGAACCATTTCATGTTCCTCAGACATTGCATCGTTGTGAACGATAAACGTGGTGTTGCCAGCTTTTACCGTGGATTTGTCCAGGACCAATGTCATTGGCTGACCACTTTCGCCGTTTTCCGTTACCTTGATGGTCGTTGCAGCGAACGCTGGCGCAGCCATCAACAAGGCGGCTGTGGTGGCAAGTGTGTATCTGGAAATGATTTTCATTTATTCGCTCCCTAGCTTGGAGGCAGACCCTCCAACGAGAAGCTGACACGAAGCTGAACGTTCGCGACGAAACGTTGCAGGCGCTCTACTCAATCGCGGATTTGTTGTCCTCGTAGGCTTCGATGACCTCTTCCAAAGTCGCCTGGGGATTTTCATGTTTTCCGGCGGTCAGGAAATGGAGCGATATGGCTGGCTGTCTCACGACAGTTGCGGTCGCATCGATCGGCGTTTCCTCGCTTCGTCCAGTCTTGCGTGCGAGTTCACGGGCGGCTTGCTCGACTTCGGTTTTTCTGGACGCGCGCTGTACGGACTTGATGCTGTCAGAGACGTAACCAGCGGTGGTCGCTGAAACTGACAAGACTTGTACCATACGATCACCCTCCTAATGCTGAATTGAGCTATTCTATCAACCGCGAATTTATTCTCAATTAAATCCATTGGTTGCATTTGACGTGAATTTTAATGAACAAAACAGGGATTTTTTACCCACGCGGCGGCGGTCGGGAATTTCGCTTTCTGCCGCTTTATCGTAGAGAAAAGAATATCAATTGGAGTCGTCTCATGCTGAATATCGCTCTCGTTGCCTTGGGCGGTGCAATCGGTTCGGTTGCGCGGTATCTTGTTGCGGTTTGGAGTGCGCGCCTCGCGGGACCTGGTTTTCCGTGGGGCACATTGACAGTGAACATCGTCGGCGCCTTTCTGATCGGCCTGACGGTGGAAGTCATCGCGCGCCGCTTCGATGCCTCCGCAGAGATGCGGGTTTTTCTGGTGACTGGCGTCATCGGCGGTTTCACCACATGGTCGTCCTTCACGCTGGATGCGGTGGCGCTGTTCGAGCGGGGAGATCTCGGGCTTTCTGCGCTTTATCTCGCCAGCAGTCTGGTCGTTTCTTTTGCTGCGATCTTCGCCGGGCTGGCCTTGGGCCGCGCTTTGTTCTAAAGGCAACGGAAAATACCGCACGCTGATGATGCGGAGTTGAGAAAAGAAAGACTGGAATTGCCATGGCAGGTATCGAGCACATCAAAGTCGAGGCCGAAGAAGGCGGGATGCGTCTCGATCGCTGGTTCAAGATTCACTATCCTGGCCTTGGCTTCGGTCCGCTTCAGAAGCTCCTGCGGTCCGGTCAGGTTCGCGTCGATGGCGGCCGGGTCAAAACCGACGCGCGCGTTGAAGCCGGGCAGATGGTCCGTGTGCCGCCGCTGGATGTCGACAGCAAGGTCAAGGGCGGGCCGATCAGCTCTACCGACCTCAAGAACTCCGACGACGTCGATCTGTTGAAGCGCATGCTGCTGCATGAGGATGACAAGGTCTTCGTTTTCAACAAGCCTGCCGGCATCGCCGTGCAGGGTGGCTCCGGCATCAATCGTCACATCGATGGCCTTTTAGAAGCATGGACGAGCTCCAAGGGCGAAAAGCCGCGCCTCGTTCACCGTATCGACCGCGACACATCCGGCGTCCTCGTCGTTGCCCGCACCAGAGGGGCTGCACAGAAGCTGACGGCTGCGTTTCGTGAGCGTGATACCAAGAAGACCTACTGGTCGCTGGTGAAAGGCGTTCCACGCAAGCATCAGGACAAGCTGTCGACATGGCTCGTCAAGGAGCAGACACCGGATGGCGACCGCATGCGGATTGCCAAGCATGGTGAGGAGGGTGCCGACCACGCCGTGTCCTATTACCGGGTGATTGATACCGCTGCCCAAAACCTCGCATGGCTGGAAATGGAGCCTTATACGGGCCGCACACACCAGCTTCGCGTCCACGCTCTGCATATGGGCCATCCGATCATCGGTGATCCGAAATATTATATCGAGGACAGCAACTGGGATTTCCCAGGCGGCGTCCAGAAACGCCTTCATCTGCATGCCCGCAAGATCGACATTCCCCATCCATCCGGCGGACGCCTGCGCGTGACCGCGCCTTTGCCACCGCATATGGTGCAGACCTGGAATCTGCTCGGCCTTGATGTTGCAGACGGCGACAGGGATGACGAATGAAACTGGTTCTGTTTGATTGCGATGGCACGCTGGTAGACAGCGTGGGGCTTATTCATGAAGTCATGGCGCGCACGTTCGTGCATTTCGGTTACGACCGACCGGATGTGTCTTTGACCAAGTCGATCATAGGTCTGACGCTCGATATCGCCATTGCCCGCATGCAGGGCAAGCCGCATGTGGATGACGAAGCTGTGGCGATGACCGCTCACTATAAGGCGATTTTCAGCGATACCCGTTCCGAGGCCGGTTTTCAGGAACCCTTGTTCGGCGGCATTACCGCCATGGTGGAGACGCTGGCAAAGCGCGAAAACCTGTTGATGGGTGCTGTAACCGGAAAATCCCGCCGTGGTCTTGATCTCATCATGGATACGCACGGGTTCCGCCAGCATTTCATCGTATCGCGAACAGCCGACGATTGTCCCTCCAAGCCTCATCCGGCTATGGTGACGGAATGTTGCGGCCAGACCGGCATTGTCCCGGCTGACACGATTGTCATCGGCGATGCGATTTACGACATGCAAATGGCGAAGGCAGCGGGTGCCAAGGCTGTCGGCGTTGCCTGGGGCTATGCTTCCGTGGACGACCTCTGGAAGGCAGGTGCCGATGCCATTGTTGAACATCCAAGTGAAATTCCCGGCCACATTCCGGGCTGATAAGGACGTATCATGCGTGACCTGTTAAATGATCTGACAGAAGGTCTCAGCCACCCCGATCCCATCCGTCGCTCGCAAATCCAGATGCAGAAACCTTTGCCGAAGCGTTTCTACCAGGACGTCACAGTGGGAGAGACGGAGGAGGGCGCATTCACCGTCCTGCTCGACGGCAAGACCTTGCGCACGCCTGCGAAGAGCCTGTTAACGGTGCCTACGCGAGCACTTGCGCAATTGTTGCGCGACGAGTGGGATGCACAGACGGAGGTCATAGACCCGACGATCATGCCGGTCTCCCGTCACATTAACACGGCAATCGATGGCATCGCTGCCGACACTCAGGCCGTGTTCGAAGATATCCTGCGTTTCTCATCCAGCGATCTCCTGTGTTACCGGGCAGGAGAGCCGGAGGCGCTCGTGGCGCGTCAAGTCGACCATTGGGACCCCATCATCGACTGGGCTGCCCACTCATTAGGCGCTCGCTTCATTTTGGTCGAAGGCGTAATTCATCAGGAGCAGCCGCGCGAAGCGATTGCCGCCTTTGCCGTCACTTTGCGAAAATACGATACCGCGATCGAGCTTGCCGCTCTGCACACCATGACGTCGCTGACGGGGTCGGCGATCCTGGCGCTCGCTTTGGCGGAAGGAGAACGCTCGCTGGAGGAAGTTTGGGCGTTGGCGCATCTTGACGAAGACTGGACGGACGAGCATTGGGGAGAAGACGAGGACGCGCAAATCAGACGCGCCAAACGGCTGGTGGAAATGCGCGCTGCTGCAGATGTTCTGCGCGCTGCCAGAGCCGATAAAGCTTGACGCCTTTAACGCTTCTCTAACCGTAAATGGGGAATATGGACGCATATCCTGACGTAGGGGAAGGCGTCTATCATGCACCTGTCGTTGAAGCGCCTTGGCATCATTGTGCTGGCGTCTTTGTCGCTTATGTCTTTCAGGCTGGAGCCTGAGACGAGCGAAAGCGAAAGGTTATTGTATGATGTGCGCGGCGCGCTCGTTGCGGCAAAGCCGGATACGTCCGCCGAACTGATGCAATCCGTTCAATACCAGATGTCGAATGCCATCAAGTCCACCACCCGGGACATGACCCGTCCAAGAGTCGTTCTGACGATCCGCCTTCTATCCGTCACCAAGGGATCGTTTATTTTCGGCGGGCGGGCTTCGGCAAGGGTCGTGGTGCGCGCAGCAGCGGTCCAGACGGGCGAAGTCGTTGCGGAGGCAAAATTCACGGCGACTATCCTTGGCGTCGATAAGGCCGCGATCGATCAGGAACTGGCCAATGGCATTGTCGAGCGCGTCATCGCCGAATTTCGTCTGAACCGTCCTGCCACTTTGGCCACGGCCTTGTTTCCCGGCCGATTTTAATTCACCGTCATCTTTGTTGGTTAGAACATCATTTTCTGGCCGTGGGAGCAGACGATGAAATTCATGCATATTGTTGGTCTCGGATTATCTCTTCTTATGCCAGTCACCCTATCGGCTACAGAAAACCGTATCGACCGCATTCGCCCCGACGCGCCGGAGCTTGCACCCTATGGGTCATATCCGGTGGGCGTAAAAACGTTGACGGTCACAAACCCGGATCAGATTGATGTCGTGAATATCAAGTCTGGTACACAGCCACCCCGATACGATCGCCGGCTCGTTTTGGAGGTATGGTATCCAGCGGCACGAGAAAACAAGGGCGGTGAATATCGGGTTTTCCTGCGGGACGGAAAAACGGAAGTCTCCATCGCCGGGCGGGCCAAGCGCAACGCTGCGCCGCGGGTCGAGAACGGCGGAAAATTCCCGCTCATCATCGTATCGCACGGCTATCCCGGCAATCGGTTTCTGCTAGGTCCCTTGGCCGAAAACCTTGCCAGCAAAGGCTATGTCGTGGCATCCATAGAGCATACCGACAGCACGTATAATGACATGCGCGCATTCGGTAGCACATTGGTCAATCGTCCGCTCGACGATCGCTTTGCCTTGCAGGAAATTGCGCGGCTGACGGAGGAGAAAGGCAATGTTCTATCCGGCCTCGTTGACGTCACGAAGACGGGTTTGATCGGCTATTCCATGGGCGGTTATGGAGCCGTCATTACTGCCGGTGCAGGCGTATCTGAGACGGCTGTCAATGCTGACTGGAGCGCACCGGCACGCGCCCTTGCCATTCATCAATCCGCAACGAAATCTCACGAAGACCTGTTCGATCCGCGTTTCAAAGCGATCCTGGCCATAGCGCCCTGGGGTATGCAGCGCGGCATGTGGGATGAGAAAGGCTTGTCGGAAATCAAGGTTCCGATCCTGTTCATGGCAGGTAGCGCCGATGATGTATCGGATTACCAAAAGGGAATTCGTAAAATCTTTGAAGGTAAGATGCCGGTCGATCGCTATCTTTTGACCTTCGCAAATGCCAATCACAACGCCGCAGCAACGATGCCTGCTCCAGTGGAAAGCTGGGCGATGAGCGAGTCGCTAGGCTTTGCGCCGTTCGACCATTATGCGGACGCTGTGTGGGATACCGTTCGCATGAACAATATCGCTCAGCACTTCGCGACCGCCTGGTTTGATCTGAAGCTTAAGGACGACCAGACCAAAGCGCCTTATCTAGACCTCGTTGAGGATGCCAGCGATGGCGTATGGGCGGCCAACAAGGATGGCAGCCTGAAACCGGAGCACACCTATTGGAAAGGTTTTGCCAACCGCACCGCACAGGGCTTGCGGCTGGAACACCGCAAACCGGATTGATGACGTCTATCGGCTGGAGCGTCAGCCAAGACGCTTGGCATGCCAATTCAAATGGTCATCCATGAATGTCGAGATGAAGTAATAGGAGTGGTCATAACGCTCATGCATACGCAGCGTGAGGTCGATGTCCGTTCCCTTTATGGCGTCTTCGAACAGCCATGGACGCAGGCCGTTTTCAAGAAAATTATCGGCCTTGCCCTGATCGATCAAAAACTCTGGAAAGCGCGCACCATCTTCCACCAGCGCGCAAGCATCATATTGACGCCAGGTCGCTTCGTCGGTCCCGAGATATTTCTCGAAAGCCGGTTTTGACCAGTCTGCGGAGGAGGGTGCGACAATCGGGGCAAAGGCAGAGCAGCTTTTGAACCGGTCGGGATTTTTCAGCGAAATCGTCATCGCGCCATGTCCGCCCATGGAGTGGCCGAAGATTCCCTGACGGCTCATATCCACCCTGAATTGTTCTGAAACAAGGGCAGGGAGTTCGTCGACGACATAATCATACATCTGGTAATGTTCTGACCATGGCGTTTCGGTTGCGTTGAGGTAGAAGCCAGCGCCTTTGCCCATCTGCCAGTTCGTCAATTCGTCTGGCACATCATTGCCGCGCGGGCTGGTATCAGGGCAGACCACGATCAACCCAAGCTGCGACGCCATACGACGATACTCGCCCTTATCCATGACGTTGGCATGGGTGCAGGTCAGTCCCGACAGATACCAGACGACGGGGCAGGGCTCCGCAATCGCCTTCGGCGGCACATAGACTGCAAATGTCATTTCGCATTTGGTGACATCCGACTGATGGGAAAAAACACCCTGCATGCCGCCGAAAGCGGAATTCTGGGAGATGATTTTCATAGGGTATTCCTTATTTGATAGGCGTCAGTCAGCCTGCAAGCGACACCGCAGCATTGACCGCCGCAGCAACCAGCACCGTGTTGAAAAAGAACGACACGATCGAATGCAGAAGAACGATTTTTCGCATCGACGTTGTGGTAACGCCAACATCCGATGTCTGCGCCGTCATGCCGATCACGATCGCGAAATAGAGAAATTCGTAAATACCCGGCTCGTCCGTGTCGGGAAAATCCATGCCACCCCGGGTCTGTTGTTTAGTCTTTGTTTTGGAGGGACGCCAGAACACATGGGCATAATGCATCGCCGTCATCGTATGGATCGTCAACCAACCCAAAACCACCGACAGGAACGCGAGAGCGAGCGTCCAGACCGTTTCGCCCGTCGTGTGATTGAGCGCGCTGAACAAAGATACGACGGAGACGCCGACCGCCAATAAAGTGATCGCAATGATGACGACAGCCGGCAGGTCGTCACTATCGGCATGAGCCTTCAAATGCGCGGCAGTGAGTCGAGGTAGGCGAAACAGGATGATCACAAGATAGGTCAGGAAGAACACGATTGCCGCGCCTTCGATCGCCAGAGACGGCGTCACGATGAGCGAAGCGATAAGGACCAGCGAGGCGAGGGCGAGGGCGATCAGGAACGGTCGATGGCGGTAAAAATTTCTGACCCGGGGTTGTGTTGCCTTCATGATCGCCTCCAAAGCGTGGACTATTTTTTGACGCGGCGGCAGAGACGGTCAAGCGTTTCAAGAAACTGGGAACGGTCGCGAGGCGAGAACGCAGCATTATACCCTTTGCTTTCGCCTGTTTCGCGCAAATGTGCGCCTAAATCACGCATAGCGGTTGCCATGCCGATATTGGTTTTGTCGAAAACGCGTCCCGTTGGCCCGGTGACTTGCGCGCCGTTGGCCACGCAACGTCCCGCCAGAGGCACATCTGCGGTGATAACGATATCGTCCTCTGCCGCATGCTCGGCAATCCAGTCATCGGCCGCATCGAAAGAACTGGAGACGATGACGTTCTTGACCATCGGATCGCGGGAAGGGCGCAACCCGGAATTGGCAACGAACGTCACTTCCAGCCCGTGCCGCTCGGCAACCTTCAAAATCTCCGGCTTTACGGGACAAGCATCGGCATCGACATAAATCTGCGGCATCAAAACTTCTTCTGTAGCTTCAGTCTTTAGATAGCTTTTAGAAGGACTAGAGAGGATTCCCAAGAGCTATTTGTGTCGAATGGGAGTGGAAAAGGGGGAGACTTGCTGCATGATGGGTACCGCCTTATCGTAGAGTGTCGAACTTTGGAGAGAATCATGGCTCAGGCCGTTCTGTGGCAACGCGTTGAAGGTGCGCTGGTCTTTGTAGCCAGCATTGGGCTCTTCTTACACTTCAACGAAGCAACATCCTGGTGGGTCGCGCTTTTGGTTTTCTTTGCGCCTGATCTCGGTTTCCTCGGTTATCTCGCTGGCCCCAGAGCGGGTGCCGCAATCTACAATCTTTTGCATATCTACGCTTTGGGCGTCGCATTGATTGCCCTTGGGTTGATAATCCAGGCACCTATCATGATCATCGAAGGAACGCTCTGGCTGGCGCATTGCGGCTTCGATAGAATGTTGGGATACGGTCTGAAATTACCGGAAGGTTTTTCCTTCACTCACCTCGGCAAGATCGGGAAAACACACTGACTCCGTGTGTTAGACCGGCGAGGTGACCACAACGCCCGTCAGCAGGATATTGCCATGAGAAATCTGTTTGTGGTCACTCACACCCAATCCATGCACCATGTCGAAAAGAAGGTCGGAGGGTGGTACGACACAGATCTCACGGGAAAGGGGCAAAGAGATGCCTGCGCAATTGCCGAGAGACTGTTCGCGATGATTGGCCACAAAGAAGCAGAGATATTCTCATCCGACTTGAAACGCGCGTTCCAGACCGCAGAACCCGTAGGACGCCGGTTTGATTTGCCTGTAACGCAAACACGGGCACTGCGAGAAATCAGCTACGGCGTAGCGGAAGGGAAACCGCAGGAATGGCTCGATGCGCGGTATACACCTGCACCAGACAACAACAGGCTAGACTATAAGGGGAATATGGAGGGTGCGGAGTCACGCCGCGACGTTGCGGATCGAGTTTATCCCTTTATGGATGCGCTAACAGGCAGAGACTGCGAGACCCAGATCATCGTTACCCACGGCTTCACCTTGAGTCTGGTGATCGCAGCCTGGATGAATGTGCCAATCGATGCTTGCGGCTTTATCAACTATGCAGCACCAAGCGGAAGCATAACACATCTCCGGCAAGACGACTTCTTCCGTAACAGGGCGATGATCCATTTCGCAGATATCGCTCACTTGGTCAGATGAGGGTGATGGGAAGAGAGAGAGAGAGAGAATGGCTTCAATCTAGCCATTCACAAAGATCGCATAATATAGATTATGGAACTTTTTGATGTCTGATATTGGATCGAAGCTGTACCAATACCTTACTCAGCCGAACTGCAATGCCGCACATCAACCGAGCACACTGAAATCTCCACCGACTTATATCTCTCCTGATGCCTCTCGGCGTCGAATGTCAAGTTCTTCGCTGTAACGCCGTAGCGTATGGCTTTCGGTCAGCAGTCCGATGGGTCGGTTTTCGATCTTGTCGTTGACGACGGCAAGCGCTTCGCTTTCCGTTGTGTCGAACAAGGCTGCGGCTTGCCTTGCGTTCATCGTTGGCAGCAGGACGTCGGTCTTAAAGCGTAGATAGGTTTCGAGGCTGATCGTCGTTGCATCTCGCTCCATCGGATCGGCGTAGATTTCAGCGACAATGATGATGCCGGCGTAACGGCCATCGTCATGGGTCATGATCACACGCTGTGTCGAGCCCAGCGGAAATTTTTCCTTGAAGGCCGCAAGGCCGATGCTGACGGTTTCTTTGCGGATATCGGCGCGCATCATTTTGCCGACCGTCAAATCGCGTATCCAGCCGATATCGTGGGCGCTGCGGATGCTTTCGCCACGCAGATGAAAACGCCATGTCGCGAACGAATAGCCAAACGTTGTTCTAACCACCAGCGACGTTGTCATCACCGCTGCCAGAACCAGAACGGTGATCTGAAAATCTCCCGTCAGTTCAAGCGCCAGAAACGTCATGGTCAAGGGACCGCCGATAATGGCGGCTGCAAATGCGCTCATGCCGATAACGGCATAGACAATGGGCTGCGTGTCGCCGTAACCGATATAAGGTGCGCAAATGGCGAATATCTTGCCGAGCAGCGATCCCATGAACAAGGACGCGAAAAACAGGCCGCCACGAAAGCTGGAACCGATCGAGATGGCGCTGGCAGCTGCTTTCAGGATGAAGAGCCCAACAAGGCCGACAATGGTCATGTTTGCGTCGATGTTGAGATGCAACGCGCCGTGACCGCTTGATAGAACCTGCGGCGAAATCAGCGCCAGAGTGCCCACCGCCAGGCCGCCGATCGCCGGCCTAACCCATATCGGAATCTTGCTCTTTCGCGCTGTTTCCTCGATGAAGGAAACGGCTTGCATGAGGACAATTCCGATGCCCGCACAGACGGCGCCAAGGAATATTGCCGGAACATAATCCGGTGGCGTGACGACGTTTGAGCCCAGTATGTCGATGCTGAGCCCGTGCTGTGACATCAGCCCAGCAACAATGGTCGCGATCAGTGCCGACACGATCAGAGGTGCGAGCGTGACGACGGTATAGGTGCCGATAATCAACTCTATTGCGTAGAAAGCACCGGTCAAAGGCGCATTGAATGCCGCAGCGATTGCCCCTGCGGCGCCGCAGCCGACGAGGATACGCATGTCCCCTCGCCTCAGCTTCAAATTCACACCCAGCTTGGATGCAACGCCACTGGCCACCTGCGTATAGCCGGCTTCCAACCCGACAGACGCACCAAAACCGTTGGATATAATGTTTTGCAGGCACACGATCAGGCTGTCGGTAAGAGACAAGCGGCCGCCGTGCAGAGCATTGGCTTCGATGGGGTCGATCATCGGCTTTTTTCGCGTCTTCGACAGCACAAAAATCACGATTCCGAGGATGACGCCGCCGGCCAGAGGACCGGCAAGCACGATCCACCCAGAAAGATCACTGCTGCTGAGCCGCTCCACACCGAAGAAAATGACGTGTAGTTTCGTGGTGATTGCGCCAATCAACGCAACGAAGAAGCCTGCGGCGATCCCGACGAAAATCGCGAGAACAACCAGCGCCAGTTCGCCGCGCCGAAAGATGGCGCGTAGACGTGTCGACCTGATATTGTCGAAAAAGCTGGACATGCTGGGGGCACGAAACGGGTTGATCGCCATGATATACCTCCGTCCCTCGCTGTGTCAGAACCCGTTGGCCTGCTCGATTTCAAATTGCATCTGGTCGTATGCAGGCTCGATATGGGCAGGTGTTTCGCGCATCACCGTATCGTAATCCAACGGCGTGTGCATATGCGTTAGTATCGCACGTTTTGGCGCGAGCTTTTCGATCCATGCGAGAGACTGCTCCAGCGAAAGATGGCTGGGATGATAGCGGTACTGCAGCGTGTCGATAATCAACACGTCGAGGCCACCCAATTTGGACGCCGTCTCTGGTGGAAAGTCGCTGACATCGGTGCAATAGCCGACTGTATCGATACGGAACCCCAGAGAGTGCGTATCGCCATGCTGCTGCATATGTGGTTTGAACTGGATCGTGCCGCCACCACCATTGATTGAAATGTCCGCATTCAAGTCATCGATGGTATGCGGCATAACGATCGGTGGATAATTGCTGCCGGGCGGTGTTTCGAGGCAGTATGGAAAGCCATCGTGGATACGCTGCATCGTTGCCGGGTCGGCATAGATGGGAATGCGCTCGCGGCTGGAAATGAAGTAGCCACGCAGATCGTCTATCCCGTGCAGATGGTCTGCATGGGCGTGGGTATAGAGCACGGCATCGATATGCGTAACTTTCGCGGCAATCAGCTGAGTGCGCAGATCAGGACCGGTATCGATCACGACAGTCGTCACGCCGCCGTCGGGCGCAAATTGCTGCACCATGAAGGCTGCGCGTGTTCGCTGGTTCTTCGGGTTATCGGGATCGCAGGCACCCCAGTCGCCGTTGATGCGCGGCACGCCGGGCGATGAGCCGCAACCGAGAATCGTGAACCGGCGCCGATAACGTGCCAAAGCTTACACCTTCGTCATTTTCGAAAAGCACCGAAACGCGTTTTCGGTAGTAATTTCTGCCATCCGTTCATAGGAAATGCCGTGAACCTCCGCCAAAACCTCCGCCGTGTTGACGACGTAGGAAGGTTCGTTGCGTTTTCCGCGCCAGCGTTTCGGTGCAAGATAGGGCGCATCCGTTTCCACCAGCAGCCGGTCAAGCGGCACGGTGGCCGCGATATCGCGGATGTCCTGCGACTTCGGGAAGGTCAGGATGCCCGAGAAAGAAACGTAACCACCAAGCTCGACACCCACTTTCGCAAGCTCCGGTCCTGCGGAAAAGCAATGGAGAATGAAAGGAAAAGCCCCCTTCCCGCTTTCCTCGCGCAGGATGGCAATCATGTCGTCATCAGCGCTTCGGCTATGAATGACAAGCGGCAGTTGGGTTATGCGCGCAGCCTCGATGTGGCGTCGCAGGCCGGTCTTCTGGTCTTCCGGCTTTTGCGTGTCGTAGAAATAATCCAGCCCGGCTTCGCCGATCGCAACGATCTTGTCATGGCTATTGGCCAGCCGCACCAGATCGTCAGCGGTGATGTCGAGTTCTTCATCAGCATTGTTTGGGTGCGTACCGACGGAACAGAAGACGGAGGGATATTTCTCCGCGATCTCCAGCAGTTTAGGCAGGCGCGCAACGCGGGTGGATATCGTCACCATCTGGCTGACGCCCGACGCGTGAGCGCGCGCGATGATATCGTCGCGCTCGGGATCGAAATCGGTGAAGTCCAGATGGCAATGGGTATCGATCAGCATCGGCTCAAGCCTCTGGCGCCACGTAACGCGGGAAGACCGGCTTTGGCGCTTCAAGCGGCGTGCCTGGAACCAGACGACCGCCCTCACCCAAAGCAGCAAAGTCGCGCTTGTCCAATGGCGCTGCCACGAGATCAAGCAGTTTTTCGCAGGAGGCGGGCATGAATGGCTGAAGCAGGATGCCTATCTGGCGCACCACCTCCGCGGTCACATAAAGAACCGTTCCCATGCGTTCGGGATCGGTCTTTTTCAACGCCCAAGGCTCCTGACCCGCAAAGTAGCGGTCAGTTTCGGAAACCACAGCAATGATCGCGGCAAGCGCCTTGTGGATCATCTGCTTACCCATCTCGTCGCGGCATGTCGCATGCAGCGCATCGGCGGCTGCGAGCATCGCCTTGTCTTCGTCGGTAAAGGCGCCAGGCGTCGGTATCTGACCATCGCAGTTCTTGACAATCATGGACAGCGAGCGGCTGGCAAGGTTGCCGATACCATTCGCCAAATCGGCATTGATACGGGTGGCGATGCCTTCTTCGCTATAGCTACCATCCTGTCCGAAGGAGACCTCGCGCAGGAAGAAGTAGCGCACCTGATCCAGCCCGAAATGGTTCACCAGATCGACGGGATCGACCACGTTGCCGACAGACTTCGACATCTTCTCGCCCTTGTTGAGCAGGAAGCCGTGCGCATAGACACGCTTGGGCAGCGGCAGACCGGCGCTCATCAGGAAGGCAGGCCAGTACACCGCGTGGAAGCGGATGATGTCCTTACCGATGATGTGAACGTCCGCTGGCCAGTATTTGGCGCGTGGACCGTCCTTGTCTTCGATGTAACCGGTTGCGGTGATATAATTGGTCAGCGCATCGACCCACACATACATGACATGCTTGGGATCGTTAGGAACCTTCACACCCCAGTCGAATGTGGTGCGCGATATCGACAGATCCTTGAGACCGGATTTCACAAAAGACATGATCTCATTGCGGCGTTCCGCAGGGCCAATGAAGTCAGGGTTTTCTTCGTAGAGTTTCAGCAGCTTGTCCTGATATTCAGACAGTTTGAAGAAATAGCTCTCTTCCTCAACCCATTCGACGGGCGTTCCCTGCGGTCCATAGCGTACGCCATCAGCACGAACTTCCGTTTCGTCTTCGCCGTAATAAGCCTCATCGCGCACGGAGTACCAGCCAGCATAGCTGTCCTTATAAATGTCTCCATTATCGGCCATCAGGCTCCAAATGTTGCGCGACGTCTCGTGGTGACGCTCTTCCGTCGTGCGGATGAAATCGTCATTCGAAGCGTTGAGCAGCTTGCCCATGGCGCGGAACTGGTCGGAATTGCGCTGCGCCAATTCTGCAGGCGTAATGCCCTCGTTGCGGGCTGTCTGCTGCATCTTCTGGCCGTGTTCGTCGGTACCGGTCAGGAAAAAGACGTCCTTCCCATCCAGGCGCTGAAAACGCGCCATGGCATCCGTCGCGATCAGCTCATAGGCATGGCCGATATGCGGCTTGCCGTTGGGATAGGAAATCGCGGTGGTGATGTAGAAAGGTGTCTTGTCTGTCATGACGCTCAATCGGTTTTGCGGTCTGTTTTTGATAGACCGCTCTTAGCCTATTGTTCGCACAAGCGAAAGCAAAAGCCGTACAAAATGTACGACATCAAACCGCGCGCATATCTTCCAGAATTGAAAGCACCATCTGCTTCTTATCCAGATTATAGGCCTGCGCGATGGTGATGCGTTCCGACAACGACGAGGAAAGACGTGCATGGCGTTCCGCCGCGTTGATGTCACCAGCCATGGCCGCAGCCCTCGCCCTGTCCATCAAGGTTTCGGTCGCGTGCTCCATGAAAAAGCCAAGGACGATATCGCCATCCTTTTGCGCCAGAACATCCGCGAGTTTGTGCATCTGCTTACGCGCAGACGCGCCGGTTGCGGTCATCACGTCGGCAAACACATCGACGATATCCGAGCCACCATAATTGAGAAGTTTCAACGCCTGCGAAACGCTGCCTTTGGACGCCGTCAAAAGCACGTCGCACTTTTCGCCGGACATCGAAAGACCGAGGTTCTGCAAGGCTAGATCCATTTCGTCATTCTGCAATGGCAGCAGACGAAGCGGCATGCAGCGTGAGCGAATGGTTGGCAGTAACTTCCCCGGCGCTTGTGACAGGACAAGGAACATCGCCCGTTTTGGCGGCTCTTCCAGTATCTTCAAAATGGCGTTCGCAGCGTTGCGGTTGAGGTCATCGGCGGGGTCGATGATGACGATGCGCCAGTTCCCGGTGCCCGACGTCTGCGAAAAGAAATGCCCTGCCCTGCGGACCTCATCCACCGTGATGGCGGATTTGACCTTCCCCGTTTTCTCGTCCACCGGACGCGTCAAATGCAGCAGATTATGGGACGCGCCAGACGATAGCTGGCGGCTGACCATCGATGCCGGATCGGGATCGGCAATGAAATCGGGCGCCAGCGATGGCTCGGGATTGGCAAGAACGTAGTTGGCAAATCGGAACGCAAGTGTTGCCTTGCCAATGCCCTCCGGCCCCTCGATGAGGATGGCATGGTGGCCTTTGCCGGAACGATAGGATTGCGCCAGAAACTGCTGCGCCTCGTCGTGGCCGAACAGTTTGGTATTTTCCTGTGGCGGAATGGCTCCGTCCAGAACGCCCTGCCCGTCGCTCATTGCGCCACGTCCGAAGCAATGTTCAATTTTGAAAGCAGCGGCTCAACGAAGGATAAAACGTCTTCCGTGACCTTTTCCTGCGGCTGGTCAGCGTTGACGATGCGACACCGACGCGGCTCATTCAGCGCGATGTCGAGATAGGCCTCGCGACGCTTCTCGTGCGTCTCCAGCTCTTCTTTCTCGAAGCGATCAGGCGTTGCGCCCTCATCTGCTCTTTTGCGCGCGCGCGCCAGACCGGCTGAGGCAGAAATATCGAAAATCAGCGTCATATCCGGCATGGTGCCATCAATGGCGATACGTTGCAGAGTCTCGATGAAATCAGGCTCCAGATTACCCGTCGTACCCTGGTAGACACGTGATGAATCCAGAAACCGGTCGCACAGCACCACTGATCCTTTTTCCAAAGCCGGGCGAATGACTTCTTCGACGTGGTCATTCCGAGCAGCGGCAAAAAGCATTGCTTCCATACGCACACCGAAGGGTTCCGCCGCGCCGGATAAAAGCACGTGTCGCACGGCCTCCGCACCTGGAGAACCACCCGGCTCACGCGTCACAACGACATCGAGCCCGCGCGCCCGCAAGCTGTCGGCCAGAATGCGAATCTGCGTGGATTTGCCAGCGCCCTCGCCGCCTTCGAAGCTGATGAACAATCCAGTTTTTTTGGACGCTGTATTTTCCGGCAATGTCTCTTCCTGATTTCAGAGATGACGCAATTTCGTGTTTAACCCAAATCGCTGCGTTGCGAAACCGTGGGACTATAACCAAAAGAACAGCAGTTCCTTCAATGCGCCCGCCGCATTTTGCGTCAGCGTCCCTTTCACCACAGCAGCGGTGGTATAGAGCGGGACTTCACGAAGAAGTTTCTCGCCGGAATAGATTCTGAGGGTCGCGGCGTTATATCCCGCCTCAAGCGGCGCATTCAGTGGCCATTTATAGACGATACGACCGGACAGGCGCTCCGGGTTGCTTATGGGTATGAGAACACTCACCGGCTCATGAACAGCGAGATCGATGGCGGCCACTCCACCGCCGTAAACGCCGATCGTGCCAACCGTTTCATCTTTGTGAAACAGGTTGCGCTTCTGAAAAGCGGTCAGGCCCCACTCTACCACCCGGCGCGCTTCGTCCTGACGCGTCTTGTCATCGGCAAGACCCGCCAGCGCAAGGTAAATTCGACGGCCGTCGCGCTCAGCGGAAAGGACCGTGGAGAAGCCATGGCCTTCTGCAAAGCCAAGCGCCAGCCCGTCTATCCCGTTTCCGAGAAGTGAGTTCTTGTTGCGCTGAAAAATGCGGTTCCACTCGAAGTCGGGCTTGCTGAACAGACCGTAGCGTTCGCCGAACGTCTCATGAATATGTTTTGCCAACAGAACCATATCCCTGGCGGTCGTCGTGCTGACCTTATCCGGAAGTCCCGTGGAGTTGGCGAAACTGCTGTTGCTCATACCAAGAACAGCGGCGCGCTCGGTCATCCGTTTGGCGAATGCTGCGTCTGAGCCCGCCATGCCTTCTGCAACGACAATGCAGCCGTCATTCGCATTCTGCACGATGATGCCGGTCAACAGATCATTGATGCCGACAGAGGACTTTAGCGCTGCAAACATTGTCGAAGCACGCGATGGAGCTCCACCTGTGCGCCAGGCATATTCGGAAACGGGATAGCTGGCGTCGGCACTCACCGCACCGGTAGAGAGCGCGTTCACCACCACCTCATCCGTCATCAGTTTAGCCAGCGAGGCGGGCGGGAACGCCGTATTTTCGTTCGTTGCCAGCAAAACCGTGCCCGTCTCGGCATCGATCATATAGGCTTGCTGCGCTTTGATGGCGATGGTGGCGGATTGCGCAAGGGCAACCGCCGGTGCCACAGCCATACAAGCGGCTGTGATGACGAGCGCACGAAGATGTCGATAAATAGGTTTGCGCATCAAACGTCAGCCCGTCAGTCTGTCATACTCTGTCTGTCCAGGACATTCGAAGAGCTGCCGACGTTTGTCGGCGTCGCCATCAGAATCGCCAGGCAGTTTTGGATATTATGCGAGCTGCGGGCTGAAAGGGCAAAAATCAGCGGGTTTTGCCCTGCTTGTTTTTCACGAAGCTGAGAATGGACTGCTCGGTCAAATCGCCACGCTTGACGAGAACCTTGTCGAAGGCGCTGGCAGATTTGGAAACAGCCGCTTCCTCGGAGTAGGCGGAGGCAAATCGACCTGCTGGCGTCGGCACACGCAGGAAGTTGCCTTCTGGCCGCTCTGTCAGGAACGGGCCGATTTCGGGCAGAATCACAAACTGTTCGCTGCCCTGACCCATCACGGGTGCAGGACCGTTGACCAGCGGCATCGCCTGAAGCGCATGGTTGGTCTTCGATCCCACCAGCGCCGTCTGCGCAGAACCACCATAGGCGGCGCTCTGCGGAATTGGGAGATTGGATCGTGAAGCAGATGCCACCATTACGCCGCTTGCGATCTGTCCTTCAGGATTGATACCGGGATTACGCGAGCCTTTTGGAGAATACGACGCCATCAAATACGGCATATCGTGACCATCAAGCGGCGCCCGGCCGACATATTGCACACGGACATTCGCCGTGCCGGTGGCCTTCATATCCAGAAGATCGGCGGTCTTGCTCGACACGTCGATCAAACGGCCTTCATGGAATGGACCTCGGTCGTTCACGCGAACGATGACGGAAGACCCGTTGTTCAGATTTGTTACGCGGGCATAACTTGGAAGAGGAAATGTTGGATGTGCCGCAGACAGATGTTCCTTGTCATAGGCTTCGCCGTTGGCCGTCAAACGACCATGGAACGCAGAGCCGTACCAGGACGCAAGGCCTGACTTGTCGTAATTCTGCTCTTCCTTGGGGAAATAGCGACGGCCTTTGACCGTGTAAGCATTACCAACCAAAAACCGACCGCCGCCCTTTGGAACATTAGCGCCATCGGCAACTCGTGGACTTGCCTTCACGCCATATTCGGACTCGGAAAAATATTCCTTGCTACGCTTTGGCTTTGTCTCGGTTTTCGATGTTGTCGAACAGGATGCGGTCGCTGCGCACAGAACGGCAATGCCGAGCCATTTCGCGCTCACACCGACTTTCGTAACCGTATTGTTCAAATCCACGCCCCGTGCTGCATTGTGCCGCTTTTTAAACGACACCCCTCAAGCTTCGATAATCATGCCCGTGACACCGAAGCACTTAACAGCCGCCTAATCTTGCCCGCAACATGGCAAAATTACGAACGCTCCCCTCATAATGGGTAAAATTGTAATCAACGTGGTTAGCCATTGGTTAACACTGACGTGTCGATTCCGGGCTGAAATGCCAGCGGGAACGGATTGACGCGCAAGAGCAAACAGTTATAAAGCGTCGCGTAGCAAGGATGGGTGTCCGAGTGGTTTAAGGAACCGGTCTTGAAAACCGGCGTGCGTGAGAGCGTACCGTGGGTTCGAATCCCACCCCATCTGCCATCAATTGCGGCAAGGTTCTGCTCGTTGCCGTCGCCACAACAGGCAATTCATCACTCTTTTCCTTATTTGAAAAAGTTGCGCAGTGCGTTGCCCACAAGCATTGGCGACGTTTGCGCGTGCCTCTATAAGGTCCGGCAAATGACGATTCTTGAAAGGCCTTGATATGTGGATTGAAGTGACAGCGGTTAGTAACAATCAAAAGTTCGCCATCAACTTCGACCACGTCACGCAAATTTCGCCGCTCGCCCATGGCACGCTTATTCTAAGGGCCGGTAATGAGCGCGTGCAGGTTATGGAGAGCTACGATTATATAGTGGCCCGCCTTCACGCCACAGCGCCCAAATAAGTCAGACCTTCGCAAACACCGCTATCAGCGCGAGTGCTGCGGGTATCGCTTGAATGAACAGTATTTTTTTGTTTGCCGTCGCACCGCCAAAAATACCTGCAATGAAAATGCATCCGAGAAAGAAGATAGCAATGGCGCGGCTCTCTTCGCCCTGCATCAGACTCCAAAATAATCCGGCCGCGAGAAAGCCGTTGTAAAGTCCCTGGTTGGCCGCGAGAACTTTTGTCGACTGCGCGAACTCCGGTGAAAGCCGGAAGGCCCTTCGGCCCGCCGGTTTCGTCCACAGCGCCATCTGCAAAACAAGAATATAGCAATGCAAAATGGCGATCAAAAAAATCAAAACGTTGGCAATCAAATTTCGTCCTCCTGAAACTTTCAATAAAAGCAATTGAAAGACGAAAATGGTGCCGGACGCAATGCAGCTTATGGTTTCAGCAATACTTTTCCCGACTTGCCGGAGCTGAGAGACGCTTTTACCGCCGCCGGGATGTCCGCCAATTCATAGACACCTTCGACAGGAAGCCTGATCGTTCCGTTGGCAACGAGCTGTATCAACTCACCGATCAGGCGGCGCCTGTCGTCGGCGGGCATGGAGCCGATGACCGTGCTGCCCCAAAAACCCTTTATCGTCAGCTGCTTGAAAATGACCGGACCCGATGAGATCTGCATCGGTTCTCCCGTCATGCTTCCGAATGAAACAAGAAGCCCCTCATCTCCCAGAAGCTCTGCGATATCGTTGCTTGCTTTGCCGCCAATCGAGTCGACACCTGCTCGAATTGGCTTGTCGACGGTTATCCTGCGCACCTTGTCTTGCCAGTTATCACCGGCAGTGGACACACCATTGACGATGCCCAGCGCCTCGAGCTCTTCAACACCCTCATTCCGGCGGACGAGGTTGATGACGTTTATACCGCGCGCCTGCGCCAGCATTGCCACTGCTTTGCCAACAGCACCGTTTGCAGTGTTCTGAATGATCCAGTCATTCTTTTCCACGCCCAGAAATTCCAGCAGCGTAATGGCGCTGAAGGGCATTGCGATAAGCTGTGCTGCGGCTTCATCCGATATCGCGTCGGGGACAGGAACGACACCAGACGCAGCAGCCAGGAAATATTCAGCCCAGGAGCCATGCACACCGGCAGCAGTCACTCGTTTACCGACAAGAGACTGATCAACACCCTCGCCTACGGCATCGACAATGCCAACGGCCTCACTACCGCCAATCGCGCCGGGAAGGGGTGGTTTGTAACCGTAGTTTCCCTTGACGGTCCACAGATCGTGATTGTGAATCGGTGACAGCAGCATACGAATGCGCAACTGCCCCTCACCCGGCTGCGGAACAGGTGCATCCTTCAACTGAAGAACGTCCTGCGGGTCCCCGAAAATGTCGTGTGTTGCGCTACGCATCTGATTTTCCTGTCGTATTGATTGAGCGATCAGAGCCTTTCGGAACAATGAGGCATTGCTATGAAGCCGGGATCAAATCGAAAGTGATGAAAACAAAAGAGCCGACCTAAGGGCCGGCTCTGGCTTTATTGATACAGCGAATGCCTTATTGGCAGACGCGCATGCTTTCCATGTGCCAGCCGCCGTCATAGGCGTTACGGACCTGACGGTCCTCAAACCAGCAGCGTGGTGGCGGCGGTGGCGGCTCTACATAACGGGGGCCGCTATCACGTGCCAAGGCTCCACCGATCAGACCGCCCAAAACACCGGCTGCGATGCCGCCAGCGATGACACGGCCATTGTCGTGGTGTCTGCGCGGTGGGTCACGATAGGGTGGTGGCGGAGGACCGCGACGGTCGTAGCGATATGGACCATCATAATACTGTGCAGATGCAGTCTGGGCGCTGGATAGAACCGCGCCACTCGCGATAACACCAGCAAGCATTGTCAGAAGAATTTTTTTCATAGCGGGCTTCTCCATGTGAGCCGAACCTTCACGAGGTAGCGTCTCAATATGCCCTCAAAATGGCACGACACTCATGAACAAGTTCTGAACGCTAAATTCACCATACCTTTATATTCTTTAATTTGAATGAGAGTACCGTTCGCGGGAACACTGACCTTTCATGCCGAGCACATCGGTATTATCCCAAACATGCTTCCTCCACGGGAGGAGCTCCCAAGTCCTGAAAGCCAATCAGGCGAAACTCTAGCCCCGCCTTTTGGTGGGGCCTTTTTTATGACAGCTTGATCCGACCAAAAGTGAGTCACCAACGCTGACGAACTTATTCTGCCGGGCGTACTGAAATCGGGCCGACTGCACTATCGGCAATGTCTTGATTTTGATTATGAAAAGATATCGCTCAAGGGCTCCGCCCGATTTTCCCCGAGCGACCAACCTGCCCCACTCTTTTCGCGGGGCTTTTTTGTATACACGATACTACTGATTATAAATTCTGGTGGGAATAACGACATCAACGCCGGGATCTAACGGTCTATCGCGACGATGTTCTCTCAAGATGTCATTGAACAGATCGATGACGACATCCGGCATGTTGCGTGAGACATCATCAAAAAACTCGGTCGCCTTGTTCCATGAGTAGATTGCGGCGAGCGTCAAGACCAAGAGCAGCAGCCAGGGCCAAAGCGGCTTTTTGCGCGGCGCCGTGGCCTTGATCTCTTCGTTGTCAACCATCGTCGTGGCGTCCTCTCATGCGCTTAGGCTAATTTCGACCACGCCGAGGTTCGCCTCCTGGCGCGTAAGTGATCTTTTGCAAAAACCGAAAAATGTTGCCGCACTGACCACATCGTATCATGTATTCGGCGGGATTGGTGGAAGGTCGCTCTGCCCGGAAACCCTGCGGCATCTCGTCTATACGAAAATCGACATTGGCTGTTCGCTTCTCATCCTGCTCCGAGGCTTCGGCAAAGCCGCTATGGCCGCATTTTGCACATTCGAGTTTGCGGGAATATCGGTCGCGCGAAGCCATGGTCCATCCTTTGTTTCGCGACAGGTAGCAATCTGCATGCGGCAGTTCAATACACTCAGCCCCCTACGGCTTCATTCCACACACAAATGCGGGTCTCAACCCAAGATCGGCGCGAGTGCCGGGTGCCCCATTTCCGATCAAAGACCGCATTTTATCCGCTTCAGATACCATTCATAAACCACTTGGTAACGCCATGGTTATAAAGTTGGCGTCTGAAAAGTCTGGCGGGGCGTGTCGGACGGAACCTGTGGCATGCGAATAAAGAGTTCAACCGTGTTCAAAAAACTATCTGAGGCACTAGGGCGCACGGCAGGCGCTTCGTCTTTCGTGAAAGTTTTCATGTTTGCAATGGCTGTGGCGACAGCAACTGCCGCTACCACTCAAGTTGCAAATGCTGATCCCAAATTTGCGGGCATCGTTGTGGATGCCAAGACCGGTAAGGTTCTTTATAGCGAAGACCCTGATGGCTTGCGCTATCCCGCGTCGCTGACCAAGATGATGACCCTTTATTTGACGTTTGAAGCGCTCAATTCAGGTCGCCTCTCTCTCAATTCCGCGGTTCCGATCTCTGCTAATGCAGCCAAGGAGCCTCCATCCAAGCTGGGTGTGCGCGCAGGCGGTAGCATCACTGTCGAGCAGGCGATTCTGGCTCTGGTCACCCGTTCCGCCAACGATGTTGCAACCGCTCTCGGTGAATTGCTCGGCGGCAACGAAGAGCGTTTCGGACGGATCATGACGGCGAAGGCCCGCGCATTGGGTATGACCCGGACCACCTACCGCAATGCCAACGGCTTGCCAAATACAGTCCAAATGACGACGGCACGCGACCAGGCGCGTTTGAGCGTCGCTCTGCGTCAGCATTTCCCGCAGTATTACGGGTATTTCAACACCCGCACGTTCACTTTCGGCAGGCAGGTCATCGGCAACCACAACCGCCTCGTCGGTACTGTTCGCGGCGTGGATGGCATCAAGACCGGCTACACCCGTGCGGCCGGCAGCAATCTGGCGACCTCCGCCCAGCTTGATGGACGTTCCATCGTGGCCGTTGTTCTCGGTGGTCGTTCCAGCGCAGCTCGTGATGCAACGATGCGCAAGCTCGTGGCTGAATATCTTCCAAAAGCGTCCCGTGGCGGCAATAGCAACCTGATTGCATCAACGCCTGCCGCCCCGATCGAAGAGCCTATGGCCGTGGCTGCAACGACCCCTGCATATACACCTTCCGCAGGTCTTCCTAACGCTGGTCCGGTTCCGCAGGCTCGCTACGCCGACGAAACACCGGTTTCTGCCTTTGCTCCAAGCCAGGCCAATGCAGCCGTGACGGCCATGGATGTCGCGACCCGTGGAAAGCCGCCAGCAAATCTTGCTCCACCAGTAGACATGCGGCCTGATCGTTCGATGGTGACCAACTCCACCAAGGTGGACAACATCGTCACCGCGTCCACAAGCCCTGCCCCTTCTGCAAAGGGCGATGCAGGCTGGGTTATCCAGATCGGTGCATCACCAGACGAAGGTTCTGCCCGTAGCCTGCTTCAGGCAGCGCAAGAAAAAGGCGGTATTTCTCTTCGATCCGCCAAGCCTTTTACGGTCGCCTTCAGCAAGGATGGCGCCCAGATGTTCCGCGCTCGCTTCGGTGGCTTTGGCGGCCAGAATGAAGCGATCAATGCATGCAATGCTTTGAAAAAGAAAGGCATCAGCTGCTGGGCATCGCTCCAGTAAGCGGAAGACGGTTTCAGGGGCCGGTAGCATGAAAATACAGATTACCGGTTCCGCTCCTCGAATTGTATTGTGTAACGAGGCTTTCCAGATGGCGATCAACGAAAACTACTCGGAATTTGCAGCAGGTAAAGGCAGACAGCAAAGTCTTTCCGTGCTGCACCCGATCCACGAAGCGGCGATGAGAATTGCCGATCTTGGCCTGAACAAATCACGACACAAGACCCGTGATCTCGTCAACCTTCTCCTGTCCCACGGCGCGCGCGCCTGGCGCAGCAACCAGCCGGAAGCGAAAATACACCTGCATATCGCTTCGAAATCCGGTCGCGGCGCAATCCATTTGCGCCTGCGTTAAACATTTAAAGTCACTAAAAAGCCCTGCGAAATCGACGTTTCGCAGGGCTTTTTGCATTGCAGATTATGAAACAGAAGTGGCGGAAGGCCACGCTGGCCCGCCGCAACTGGTTTTTCTTATACGCCGTCGCCGTTACCTTCGGGTGCTACACCGGCATCTGTCTCAATGCCGTCTGTCTCACCGTCGACCAAAGCCTCGACCTCATCATCGCCCTCAGGCTCGTTGATGCGTTCGACCGAGACGACTTTTTCGTCCTTTGCCGTGGAGAAGATCGTAACGCCCTTTGTTGCGCGGCTTGCAAAGCGGATGCCACCAACGGGAACGCGAATCAGCTGACCACCGTCGGAAACAAGCATGATCTGATCCTTGTCATCGACCGGGAAGGCAGCAACCAGTTCCCCGATTTCCGATGTCTTGGACGTATCGGTTGCGCGAATGCCCTTGCCACCACGGCCCGACGTGCGGAAATCGTACGAAGAGGAGCGCTTGCCGAAGCCCTTTTCGGAAACAGTCAGAACGAACTGCTCTTGCGACTTGAGGAACTGGTAGCGTTCTTCGGTCAGGTGACCTTCTTCTGTCACTTCCTCACCAACCAGCGCGATCTCTTCCGCGTCGGTCTCACCCGTCAGGGCGCGACGTTCGGCGGCAGCACGCTTGAGGTAGGCTGCGCGCTCCCATGGCTCAGCATTCACATGGCTGACGATCGTCATCGAGATAATGCGATCACCCGCTCCGAGATTGATACCGCGAACGCCCACCGAGTTTCTGCCGGCGAACACACGCACGTCATCAACCGGGAAGCGAATGCACTGGCCGAGTGCTGTCGTCAACAAAACGTCATCGCCTGCGACTTCGCCAAGGGCATCCGGACCTGTGCACGTTTCGACAGAGAGGATTTCATCACCCTCTTCATCCAGCTTCATGGCGATCTTGCCGTTGCGGTTGACCTGAACGAAGTCCGACAGCTTGTTACGGCGCACCGTCCCACGCGTGGTCGAGAACATCACGTCCAGCGTTTCCCACGTCGTCTCATCTTCCGGCAATGGCATGATGGTGGTGATACGTTCACCAGCCGCCAGGGGAAGCATGTTGATCAACGCCTTGCCCTTGGACTGCGGAGTGCCGACCGGCAAACGCCAGACCTTTTCCTTGTAAACAATACCGCGCGAGGAGAAGAACAGGACCGGCGTGTGGGTATTTGCAACGAACAGACGGTTGACGAAATCCGCATCGCGTGTCGCCATACCGGAACGGCCCTTGCCGCCGCGACGCTGCGCACGGTAGGTCGTCAGGGGTACGCGTTTGATATAGCCCAGATGAGAAACCGTCACGACCATGTCTTCACGGGAGATGAGATCTTCATCGTCCATGTCGGGACCGCCCTCGACGATCTCACTGCGGCGCGGTGTGCCGAACTCATCACGCACTGCCGCCAGCTCGTCCTTGACAATCTGCTGAATGCGAATGCGCGACGACAGAATATCGAGATACTCGCTGATCTCAGCGCCGATCTTGTTCAGTTCGTCGCTGATTTCATCGCGGCCCAGAGCCGTCAGTCGGGCAAGACGCAATTCGAGAATGGCGCGCGCCTGCTCTTCGGACAGGTTGTAGGTCTTGTCCTCATTGATGCGGTGGCGAGGATCGTCGATCAGAAGGATAAGGCTTTCCACGTCCGATGCGGGCCAGCGACGCGTCATCAACTGTTCGCGCGCAGTCGCCGGGTCCGGCGCCTGGCGGATAACACGAATGACCTCATCGATATTGGCAACGGCAATTGCCAAGCCAACCAACACATGCGCGCGATCACGCGCCTTGCGCAAAAGGTATTTCGTACGGCGGCTGACGACTTCCTCGCGGAAGGATACGAAAGCACGCAGCATATCGAGCAGCGTCATCTGCTCCGGCTTGCCACCGTTCAGAGCCACCATGTTGCAACCAAAGGAGGTTTGCAGCGGCGTATAACGATACAGCTGGTTCAGAATGACTTCGGCATTGGCATCGCGCTTCAGTTCAATGACGACGCGGTAGCCCTGACGGTCGGACTCGTCGCGCAGGTCGGAAATGCCCTCGACGCGCTTGTCCTTGACCAGCTCGGCCATCTTTTCGATCATCGAAGACTTGTTCACCTGGAAGGGAACTTCGGTGATGATGATCTGCTCGCGGTCGCCACGCATCGGCTCGATGGTGGCGCGACCGCGCATAATGACGGAGCCGCGGCCCGTCTCGTAGGCAGAGCGGATGCCGGAACGACCGAGAATGAAGGCGCCCGTCGGGAAGTCGGGACCAGGAATGATTTCCATCATCTCCGGCAACTCGATTTCCGGATTGTCGATCAGCGCGATGGAGCCGTTGATGACTTCTGTCAGATTGTGCGGAGGAATATTGGTCGCCATGCCGACGGCGATGCCGCCCGCGCCATTGACGAGAAGGTTGGGGAACTTGGCGGGAACCACGACTGGCTCCGACATGGTGCCATCGTAGTTGTCGCGGAAGTCGACCGTTTCCTTGTCGAGGTCGTCAAGCAGCGCGTGCGCCACTTTCTCGAGGCGGCATTCGGTATAACGCTGGGCAGCTGGCGGATCGCCATCGATGGAGCCGAAATTACCCTGACCGTCGATCAGCGGCATGCGCAACGACCAGTCCTGGGCCATACGCGCCAAAGCATCGTAGATCGCGGAGTCACCGTGCGGGTGGTATTTACCCATCACGTCACCGGTGACGCGCGCGGACTTGACGTATTTCTTGTTCCAGTCGAGACCGAGTTCGTTCATTCCATAAAGGATACGGCGATGAACAGGCTTCAGACCATCACGAACGTCTGGAAGCGCACGGCTGACGATAACGCTCATGGCGTAATCGAGATACGACCGCTGCATTTCCTCAATGATGGAAATCGGCTCAATGCCTGGCGGAAGCTTTCCGCCGCCTGGGGGGCTCTGGTCAGTCAAATCGGATCACATTCTATGTTAAGAATCGGATGGATTTTTATAGCGGAAACAGCACGAAAGCGCCAATTTCCAGCGCGGTTTTGAACAGTCTTTTGCGTCATTTGCAAGACGATGCACAGTTTTATCCCCCACCATGGTGAAAACCGATGGATCAGGGTTCCAAACAGGCTCGGACTTACCTACGATAGCGCGAAAATCGACCTGAAACCGGGGCATTGCCCTTGATTTTGCAGGATAGATGACGGGGACACATGGCAAGCACCGAACTTCTTCTCAATGCCCTTACAACGATGCTTGTCACGCTCGACCCGCCGGGTCTGGCACCGGTGTTTTTGGCCCTGACAACAGGTATGACGCGCGCCCAGCGAGGACAGGTCGCGCTCAGAGGCTCCATTATCGCCTTTGGTCTGCTTACAATGTTTGCAGTGTTCGGATCGTCCATTCTGGAGGTGCTTGGCATTTCGCTAGGCGCTTTCCGAATTTCCGGTGGCCTGCTGCTGTTTTGGATTTCGTTCGAAATGATTTTTGAAAAGCGGCAGGAGCGCAAGGAGAAGACGTCAGAAGTTGCGATTACGCTGGATCACATCCAGAACATCGCTGTTTTCCCTTTGGCACTTCCGCTGATCGCCGGACCGGGCGCGATTTCCGCCACCGTGCTGATTTCCGGTTCTATGCAAACCAGCTTCGAGAAGGTCCTGTTCATTCTTCTGCTGGCATTCAGCATGCTGCTGGTTTTTCTGGCGCTGTTGGCCGCCGACCGCCTGGACCGGTTCCTCGGCAACACCGGTCGCGCCATTCTCACACGTCTCCTGGGCGTATTGCTGGCGGCGCTTTCGGTTCAGTTCGTGGTCGATGGCGTAAAATCCGTAATCGCATCCTGAGCGAGACACCGCTGTATTTTCCGTAAGCGAAACTTCAGGCGAGATGGAAGAGTGCTGAAATGCGAAAGCTGATAGGCTTTATCGTCCTGGAGGCCATGCCGGTCAGTTAAAGGGAAAGCCTGCGTGCGGCAGCTGCCGCGTTGCTTGGCATTCTGATCACCGGGTACATCGGTCATCTCAACGTCGATGACACTGCTGCGCTGCCAGCGCCGATCGCGCCAATGGGTGCGTCTGCTGTTCTGCTGTTTGCCGTTTCCTCAAGCCCGCTTGCGCAGCCATGGTCCATTCTGTGCGGCAGGTCATTTCCGGCGTCGTCGGTGTCACCGTCGCGTTGTGGCTCCCCAACCCGGTCGCCGCAACAGCGCTTGACGTCAGCCCTGCGATTGCGACGATGATGGCGCTGCGATGCCTGCATCCCCCCCCCAGTGGAGCTGTTGCATCCTCGCAAGCATCATCTCTCAGTCCGACGTGGTGATCGCCATGTTGGCAGACAAGGGCGGCCAATAAACGGCTACCTTTTTGCTTTTAAAATCCGCTTCCAGATCGTGCCGCCCAGGAAGCGGTTGAAAACAAGAAAATAGGCAACGATCAGGGCAAAAACCAAAAAAGCCGGCATGCCTTGGAGACTGAAGCCATTTTCCGTGCGCCCGCCGGAAACGGACGCAACGAGATAACCGAAAATCCAGAACGCAGTGAAGAAGTCCAATATTGCCGCCAGCACAATGCGCCAGGTCGATGGCTGACGCGCTGGAGTGGTCGTTTCTGTCATGGTCTACCCCTGCCCCTATGCGTTTTCGGATTGATCAGAACGGAATATCATCGTCCATGTCGTTGGAGAAGTTTCCGGCTGGCTGTCCACCACGGGATGAGCCGCCACGCGCTGGCTGGTCGTTGCCGCCGCCGTAATTTCCGCCACCGCCGCCATAGGAGGCGCCACCACCGAAGTCGTCGCCCCCACGGTTGCCACCGCCACCTTCACCACGTCCATCCAGCATCGTCAGCGTCGAGTTGAAGCCCTGCAAGACGATTTCCGTAGAGTAGCGATCGTTGCCGGTCTGGTCCTGCCATTTACGGGTCTGAAGCGCGCCTTCGATATAAAGCTTGGCACCCTTTTTCACATACTGCTCGATGACCTTGCACAGACCTTCATTGAAGACCACGACAGAGTGCCACTCGGTCTTTTCCTTCCGCTCACCGGACGTACGGTCGCGCCAGCTCTCGGACGTCGCGATACGAAGATTTGCGATCGGGCGACCGTCCTGTGTGCGGCGGATTTCCGGATCAGCGCCGACGTTCCCAAGCAAAATTACCTTATTTACGCTGCCAGCCATCTTCTCATCCTGTCTGCCAGCCGTCATGGCCAGCATTTTATCTTTGAAATCTATTGTACCATAGCCCATCGTTCCGCGCGATGTGCACCAGATGGAACGACAATCCACAAGGAATGTTCTTTCAGCTGAACCAGACTTGCAATTCGTTCTTATTTTGTTCTATTAAGACTGTATTGGTGAGTCAAGTGCAACGAAAAGCGGACGTGAAAAGGTGAATACATCTCGACACGCTGATTTGCGTCATTACATAAGAGCCTGCCCCTCCCACAGAGTATCCCGAGCCTTGTCATGAGTGAATTAAAGACGATTTCGATCCGCGGCGCCCGCGAGCATAACCTCAAGGGCATCGATCTGGACTTGCCGCGCAACAAGCTGATCGTCATGACCGGGCTTTCGGGTTCCGGCAAATCCTCGCTTGCGTTCGATACGATCTATGCGGAAGGCCAGCGGCGATATGTCGAGAGCTTATCCGCCTATGCGCGGCAGTTTCTGGAGATGATGCAGAAGCCGGATGTCGATCAGATCGAAGGCCTGTCGCCTGCGATTTCCATCGAACAAAAGACGACCTCACGCAATCCGCGCTCGACCGTCGGCACTGTGACGGAAATCTACGACTATATGCGTCTGCTGTTTGCACGCGTCGGCATTCCATACTCGCCAGCAACCGGCCTGCCGATCGAAAGCCAAACCGTAAGCCAGATGGTCGATCGTGTTCTGGCGCTGGAGGAGGGAACACGCCTCTATATCTTGGCTCCGATGGTGCGCGGTCGTAAGGGCGAGTATAAAAAAGAGCTGGCCGAGCTGATGAAAAAAGGCTTTCAGCGCGTGAAGGTGGACGGCCAATTCTACGAGATTGCCGATGTCCCGGCGCTCGACAAGAAGTACAAGCACGACATCGATGTCGTTGTAGACCGCGCCGTGGTGCGGCCGGATATGGCCGCGCGTCTGGCGGACAGCCTCGAGACCTCACTGAAGCTCGCCGATGGTCTGGCCATAGCTGAATTTGCCGACAAACCGCTGCCACCAGAAGAGACAGCTGCTGGAGGCTCCGCCAACAAATCGCTGAATGAAACGCATGAGCGCGTACTGTTTTCGGAAAAATTCGCATGCCCGGTCTCGGGCTTCACCATCTCTGAAATCGAACCGCGATTGTTCTCCTTCAACAACCCATTCGGCGCCTGCCCGACCTGTGATGGTCTTGGGTCGCAGCAGAAAGTGGATGTGGCACTGATCGTCCCCGAACCTGCGAGAACGCTGAAAGACGGTGCTGTCGCACCTTGGGCCAAATCGTCGTCACCCTACTACAACCAGACGCTGGAAGCCTTGGGCAAGGCTTTTGGCTTCAAGCTGTCCAGCCGCTGGAACGAGCTGACGGAGGCTGCGAAGAAGGCAATCCTGCGCGGAACGGACGAGAAGATCGAGTTCCAATACCAGGATGGCGCGCGCTCCTACAAAACCGTGAAGAATTTCGAAGGCATCGTTCCCAATCTGGAGCGGCGCTGGAAGGAAACTGACAGCGCCTGGGCGCGTGAGGAGATCGAGCGTTACATGTCGGCAGCCCCCTGCCCGGCCTGTGCGGGTTATCGCCTCAAGCCGGAAGCGCTGGCCGTAAAAATCAACAAGCTGCATATCGGTCAGGTAACCGAAATGTCGATCAAGCTTGCCCGCGACTGGTTCGAGGTTCTTCCGGAATCGCTGAACAACAAGCAAAATGAAATCGCGGCCCGCATTCTCAAAGAGATCCGCGAGCGCCTGCGGTTCCTCAACGATGTCGGGCTGGAATATCTTAGCCTGTCACGAAATTCCGGGACACTGTCTGGCGGTGAAAGCCAGCGCATTCGTCTTGCATCGCAGATTGGCTCAGGCCTCACAGGCGTTCTCTATGTGCTGGACGAACCGTCGATTGGTTTGCATCAACGCGATAATGCCCGCCTGCTGGACACGCTGAAACACCTGCGCGATATCGGCAATACGGTGATTGTGGTCGAGCACGATGAGGACGCCATTCTCACCGCCGATTACGTTGTGGATATCGGACCTGCCGCTGGCATTCATGGTGGTGAAGTCATTGCCGAGGGAACGCCGCAACAGGTCATGGCCAACCCAAAGTCGCTGACAGGAAAATATCTGTCCGGCGAGTTGGGTGTCACGGTCCCCTCGGAGCGACGCAAGCCGAAAAAAGGCAAAGAGATCAAAGTCGTCGGTGCACGCGGAAACAATTTGAAAAACGTCACCGCATCCGTGCCGCTTGGGGTCTTTACGGCCGTTACGGGCGTATCCGGTGGCGGCAAGTCGACGTTTCTCATTGAAACACTCTACAAGTCTGCGGCTCGACGCGTCATGGGCGCGCGTGAAATTCCCGCAGATCACGATCGGATCGACGGCTTCGAATTTATCGACAAGGTCATCGATATCGACCAGTCGCCAATCGGTCGCACACCGCGCTCCAACCCCGCCACCTATACCGGCGCTTTCACACCGATCCGGGACTGGTTTTCCGGCCTGCCAGAGGCGAAGGCACGGGGTTACGCGCCCGGTCGCTTTTCGTTCAATGTCAAGGGTGGACGCTGCGAAGCGTGCCAGGGCGATGGCGTCATCAAGATCGAGATGCACTTCCTACCGGATGTGTATGTCACCTGCGACGTCTGCCACGGCAAGCGCTACAATCGCGAAACACTGGACGTCACCTTCAAGAGCAAGTCGATTGCCGACGTGCTGGATATGACCGTCGAAGAGGGTGTCGAGTTCTTTGCGGCAGTGCCTGCCGTGCGGGATAAGCTGCAGTCCTTGTTCGATGTTGGCCTTGGGTACATCAAGGTCGGCCAGCAAGCGAACACGCTCTCGGGCGGTGAAGCGCAGCGCGTGAAGCTTGCCAAGGAGCTATCCAAGCGCTCCACGGGCCGCACGCTCTACATTCTGGATGAGCCAACCACGGGCCTGCACTTCCACGACGTCAAGAAACTTCTGGAAATGCTGCACGAGCTGGTCAATCAGGGGAACTCCGTCGTCGTCATCGAGCACAATCTGGAAGTCATCAAGACGGCGGATTGGGTGATCGACATCGGTCCTGAAGGCGGTACGGGTGGTGGCGAAGTGGTGGCAACCGGCACGCCGGAGCAGATCGTCAAAGAGAAGCGCTCCTATACCGGCCAATTCCTCAAGGAACTTCTGGAGCGCCGTTCTGAGAAGAAGATTGAAGCCGCCGAGTGAGAGAGAACTCTGGCAGGTCACTGACGCATTGATGGGAGGGTATGATGAGCAAGACAGGCAAGATACGAGCCGGTATCGGCGGCTGGACGTTCGAGCCCTGGGAAGGCACATTTTATCCTGACAAGCTCGTCAAACGGCGCCAGCTGGAACATGCCAGCCGTGAACTCACTGCTATAGAAGTGAACGGCACGTACTATGGCAGTCAGAAGCCGGACACCTTTGCCAAATGGGCATCGGAAGTGCCGGATGGCTTTGTGTTTTCGCTGAAAGCCAGCCGCTACGTCACCAATCGCAAGGTGCTGGCTGAGGCCGGTGAATCGATGACCAAGTTTCTCACTCAGGGGCTGACGGAACTCGGTGATCATCTAGGTCCCATTCTCTGGCAGTTTGCGCCGACAAAGATGTTCGAGCCTGATGATTTTGCGGCCTTTCTTTCTCTCTTGCCGGAAAAGCAGGATGGGCTGACGCTCCAGCACGTGGTTGAAGTCCGCAATCCGAGTTTTCAGGTGCCTGAATTCATCGAGTTGCTTGCAAAGCACAAAGTTGCCGTCGTCTGCGCCGATCACCACGACTATCCGATGCTGCCGGACGTGACAGGAGATTTCGTCTATTGCCGTCTTCAAAAGGGCGAGGACGATATCGAAACCTGTTATCCTGAAAAGGATGTGAAGGCGTGGAGTGAACGGCTCAAAACCTATACTGAAGGCACTGTGCCAGACGACCTGCCTTTGATTGCGCCAGACCGGAAAGTGGAGAAAAAAGCACGAGACGTGTTCGCGTTCTTCATCACCGGTGGCAAGGTCAACGCACCAAACGGTGCGCGGCTGTTACAGACGCTCGTTTAGCGTCTGTGGTTAGACGGCGATATCGCTATTAACGCCGTCGAAATTAATGGCTGAGAAAGCAGCGGCAATCACCTCTGGTCCAGCGCCGGGTTTCGTTGCATCGCTGGATAAAATCTGGCGAAACCGTCTCGCCCCCGGCATTCCCTGAAACAGTCCGACCATGTGCCGGGTCACGTGATTGAGCCGACCGCCTTTGGCGATGTAGTCGCGAGCATAATCCATCATCGTGTCCCGCAATGCCAACCAGTCGGCGTCCTGCGCAGGTTTTCCATAGATGCGATGGTCGACCTCCGCCAATATCGCGGCGTTATGGTAAGCCGCACGGCCCAGCATGACGCCGTCCACATACTCTAGGTGCGCGTCCGCCTGATCAAGGTCTGTGATACCGCCATTGATACCGATGAAAATATCCGGATTTTCCTGCTTCATACGATAGACGAGTTCGTAATCGAGCGGCGGTACATCGCGGTTTTCCTTCGGCGAAAGGCCGTGCAACCAGGCTTTGCGCGCATGCACCCACACCGCATCTGCACCGGCCGCGACCACTTTCGATATGAAATCCGGCAAGACTGTTTCCGGCTCCTGATCGTCCACGCCGATGCGGCATTTGACAGTGACGGGCACTGCGGCGACAGCTTTCATGGCGGCCACGCAGCGCGCCACCGTTTCCGGCTCACGCATCAGGCAGGCACCAAATGTGCCGGATTGAACGCGGTCGGAAGGACAGCCGACATTCAGATTGATCTCGTCATAGCCATAATCGCTGGCAATCTTGACCGCTTCCGAAAGCTTGAGCGGATCAGAACCACCAAGCTGGAGCGCGACTGGATGCTCGGCATCGTGATAACCCAGCAGCTTGTCCCGCTGTCCATGGATGATGGCGTCAGCCACGATCATTTCCGTATACAGCAAAGCATGGCTCGACAACTGCCGGTGGAGAAAACGACACCGCGTATCTGTCCAGTCGATCATGGGCGCGACTGCGAATATCTTGCCACCGGTTGCGAGAGCTTTTTGGTACATGGATTGTGACACCTCTTTCTGCGGGCGCTTCTAACGCAATACGGCTGATAAAGCCAGTTTCCTGCCGGATGTGATTTTACGCTGGAAATCCGGGCAGAATCGCGGGACAAACATCCCCTGAAATCAGGAGCCAGCCTTATGTCCGCGACCGTCATTCCCGTTCCACCGTCCGTTCTTCTGCCCGTTGAAGGCACAAGTGAAACATTTCCGGTCCGCCGGGTGTACTGCGTCGGGCGCAACTACGCTGATCACGCGATCGAGATGGGGCATGATCCCTCGCGCGAGCCACCATTTTTCTTCCAGAAGAATCCTGACAATCTTTTGCCAGCAGGCAATGACTTTCCCTATCCTGCCCTGTCGTCCAACGTGCATTACGAGGTCGAATGCGTGGTCGCGCTGAAAAGCCGTGGATCGAACATTTCGGTGGAACAAGCGCTTGAGCATGTTTGGGGTTACGGCGTCGGCATCGATATGACCCGCCGCGACATGCAGGATGCGCTGAAGAAAATGGGCCGCTCCTGGGAAAGTGCCAAAGCTTTCGAATATTCCGCGCCGGTTTCCGCCCTCGTACCAGCTTCCAAAATCGGTCACCCCGCAACGGGTGCTGTTTGGCTGGACGTGAACGGCGAGCGCAAACAAACCGGCGATCTGGATCAGATGATCTGGAAAACGGCAGAAATTATTGCCGAACTGTCCAAGCTTTTCACGCTTGCTGCAGGCGATGTCATCATGACCGGCACACCTGCTGGCGTCGGCGCGATCGTCGCTGGTGACCGCATCGACTGCGGCGTGGATGGTGTCGGCACATTGTCTGTGAAGATCGTCTGAGACGGAGCAAATCCATGCCGCTTTACCGCCTTGGCGAACGCGTTCCAAAGACGCCAGCTCCGGACCGCTTCTGGGTGGCACCCGATGCCAATGTCATCGGCTCTGTCACGCTCGGAGAGGATGTCGGCATCTGGTTTGGCGCGACGTTGCGCGGGGATAACGAGCCGATTACCGTCGGGCGCGGCAGCAACATTCAGGAAGGTGCCATGGTGCATGCCGATCCCGGTTTTCCAGCCACGATCGGCGAAGGCTGCACCATTGGCCACCACGCCATTATTCACGGCTGCACCATTGGTGACAATTCGCTGGTCGGCATGGGCGCAACCGTGCTGAACGGTGCAAAGATTGGCAAGAACTGCCTTGTCGGTGCCAATGCGCTGGTGACGGAAGGCAAGGAATTTCCAGATAACTCGCTGATCGTCGGCTCTCCAGCGCGCGCCATCAGAACACTGGACGACTTGGCAGTCGCTGGCCTGAAATTATCTGCCGAAAATTATGTGAACAACTGGCAGCGCTTTGCGAAGGATTTGCAGCCGCTCTAGGCGGCACATGCCTCGCACAGACCACGGATTTCGATCGTCGTCTTTTCAGCTTTGAACTTCTGGCTTTTTGCCCAGTGACCCAGGCTATGATCGACCTGGTGATCGTGAAACTCCGTGACCTGGCCACAGGCATTGCAGATGGCAAAAGCCACGCTTCCATGATGGTGCGTGCAGCAATCCGTCTGCGTGTGGGCGCAGGCAACGAACGCGTTGAGACTTTCCAGCCGATGCACAAGACCCAACTCAATCAGCTTTTCCAAGGCCCTGTAGACCTGTAAAGGCGCGCGAAAGCCGGCATCACGCAGCTTGTCGAGAATGACATAGGCACTGAGCGGAGCCTGCGTGCGAGACAGCGCATCGTAAACCAGCGACTGGTTGCGGGTGAGATTTTGTGTGGTCATGAGCGGCCTCCTTGCTCCGCCTTGCGCCCAATTCCGGGCACAGGCAAGAGACTCAAGATGAAAAGCATAACAGCGGCAACGACGATGGATGGACCGGACGGCGTGTCATATTGCAACGAGCCCATCAGCCCGGCAATCACCGCGACAGCGCCGATCAGCGATGCAAGAACTGCCATGATCTCCGGCGTAGCAGAGAACCGGCGAGCAGTCGCGGCGGGTATGATCAAAAGCGACGTGATCAGCATGATCCCGACAATCTTCATGGCAATGGCGATGACCAGAGCCATCAGCAGCATGAACAGCAGCTTCGAGCGCTCGGGACGCATGCCCTCGGCCTCGGCAAGCTCTGCGTTGACGGTGGATGCCAGCAAAGGCTTCCACAAATAGACGATTGCCAAAAGAACGATAATGCCACCGCCCCAGATCAATTGAATGTCTGACACGGAGACAGCCAGAATGTCCCCGAACAGAAACGCGACCAGATCGATCCGAACCCAGGTCATGAAGGCGACGATGACGAGACCGAAGGCGAGCGCGGAATGTGAGAGAATGCCGAGCAGCGCATCGGACGACAAAGCCTGACGCTTTTGCAGGAATAGCAGAATAAGAGACACCACCGACGCGACGATGAAGACGCTGACGATCAGGTTGAGTTGAAACAACAGGGAAAGTGCCACGCCCAAAAGTGCGGAATGCGCCATGGTGTCCCCGAAATAGGCCATGCGCCGCCAAACGACGAAGCAGCCGAGCGGGCCTGCCATCAACGCGACACCCACGCCAGCGACGATCGCCCGGACGAAGAAATCGTCAAACATGCTTGGCTCCGTGGCTGTGGTCATGATGGTGCTTGCCGTGTACGCCATCACCATGATCATGATGGTGACCGTCGTCGGGATGGCAATGGTCGGTCAGCGTTCCATCGGCATGCTGGACGCGCCCATCCGGAAGATGTGTGTGATCGTGCTGGTGGCTGTAGATGGCAAGTCCCTTTGCCGCAGCACCGCCAAACAAACGCATATATTCGGCGCTTTGGCTCACGGCCTGCGGCGTCCCGCGGCAGCAGACATGCCCGTTCAAACAAATTACGGTGTCTGTCTCGGCCATGACGATGTGCAGATCATGCGAGATCAGCAGAATGCCGCAGCCTGTGGAGTTTCTGATAGTCTTGATGAGGTCGTAGAGAGCAATTTCACCCGAGAAATCCACACCCTGCACTGGCTCGTCCAGCACCAGCAGGTCAGGCTTGCGGGCAATTGCACGCGCCAGCAACGCCCGTTGAAACTCGCCGCCGGACAGGTGCTGCACCTCGGCTTTTGCGAGATGAGCAATGCCGGTAGAATCGAGAGCCGCTTCGATTTCACGTGTCGGCAATTTGCCAGTCAGAGTCATCAGTCGCTGAACGGTCAGTGGCATCGTCCAGTCGACGGAAAGCTTTTGCGGCACATAGCCGACTTTCAAACCGGCAAGGCGCGAAACGCTGCCTTCATCCGGCTTGAGAACACCGGTCGACATTTTTGCGCTGGTCGATTTGCCAGAGCCATTCGGGCCAATCAATGTGACGATCTCTCCGCGACGGACTGAAAACTCCACGCCGCGCACCAACCAGCGGCCGTTTCGTTTCACGCCCGCATTGGAAAGCGAAACGAGATTGTCGAGACCCCGGGCCGGAGAATGAAGCATAGGTTTTTCCATTTGTCGCTGTTGCCTAAGGCTATCGCATACGTTATAGCGTTACGCAACATATGTAATAACATAACATACGCATACAAGTGGAGCCTATGCATGAAGACTATCGCCGCCATCCTCCTCGCTTCCGCCGCCATGATTGCCTCGTCAAACGCCATGGCTGCACCGAATGTGGTGGTTTCGATCAAGCCCATCCACTCTCTGGTTGCTGCCATCATGCAGGGTGTGGCCGAGCCGACATTGATCGTTGATGGCGGCGCCTCGCCCCACACCTACAGCCTGAAACCATCCAACGCCAAGGCCATCGAAAGCGCTGACGTCGTATTTTGGGTCGGTGACGGTCTTGAGAAGTTTCTCGAGAAACCAGTTCAGTCGCTGGCGGGCAAGGCAACAGTTGTGGAGCTGGACGATGCAACGGGCATCGAGAAGTTGAAGTTCCGCGAGGGTGGCCCGTTCGAGGCCCATGATCATGGCGAGCACGAAGAAGGCCACGATCACGCTCACGCGGCGGCTCACGATCATGCACATGAAGACGACCACAAGCATGAGGCCGAGCACAAACACGACGACGGCCATGATCATGACGAGGGTGAGTACGACATGCATCTCTGGCTTGATCCTGCGAATGCAAAAGCCATGGCTGTCGAAATCGGCAAGACGCTGATGACCGCAGATCCCGCCAACGCTCAAACCTATCAGGACAACACAAAGAAGCTGGTCGATAACATCGATTCTCTCGACAATGAAATTGCAGCGACCGTAGCCCCGATCAAGGATAAACCCTTCGTCGTCTTCCATGATGCCTATCAGTATTTCGAGCATCGCTACGGCGTAAAGACTGCTGGCTCCATAACCGTCAGCCCGGAAAGCACGCCCGGCGCCGACCGCATCAAGCAAATCCATGCCAAGGTGAAAGAGCTGAACGCCACATGCGTTTTCGCGGAACCCCAGTTCGAGCCGAAGCTTGTCAACATCGTCATAGAAGGCACGAATGCAAAATCGGGCACGCTCGATCCAGAAGCTGGAACGCTGAAAGCCGGTCCGGATCTGTACTTCCAGATGATGCGCGGTATCGCAACGTCCTTGAAAGAATGCCTCTCGTAAATCGAAGCCAACGTGAAAGGTGGCGATTGCCGCCTTTCATTTTGCCGATCAATGTAATATTATTACATAGGATTTCAAATGTCTGGAAAACTGCCTGTAACCGTCCTGTCGGGGTTCCTCGGCGCGGGGAAAACGACGCTTCTCAACTACATTCTCAGCAATCGCGAAGGGCTTCGCGTCGCGGTCATCGTCAATGACATGAGCGAAGTGAACATAGATGCAGCGCTGGTCAGGGATGGCGACGCCAATCTTTCCCGTACGCAGGAACAGCTTGTGGAAATGACCAATGGCTGCATCTGCTGCACATTGCGGGACGATCTCCTGAACGAAGTTCGGCAACTGGCCGAGCAGAACAGGTTCGATTATCTCCTCATCGAATCCACTGGCATTGCAGAGCCCCTGCCCGTTGCCGCGACATTCGATTTTCGGGATGAGAATGGAAACAGCCTCTCTGACGTTGCCAGACTGGATACGATGGTAACAGTCGTTGATTGCGCCAATCTGCTGAAGGATTATGGATCGGCAGACTTTCTGGCGGATCGCGGCGAGACGGCAGGAGACGGTGACAATCGCACATTGATCGACCTGCTGGTGGAACAGATCGAGTTCGCCAATGTCGTGATCTTGAACAAGGTCTCCACCGCCACGCAGACGGAGCATGATGCGGCGCGAAAGATCATCATTGGACTCAACCCGGATGCAAAACTGATCGAAGCCGACTTCGGCAAGGTTGATCCCAAGCGTGTTCTCGGCACCGGACTTTTCGATTTTGCCGAAGCGGAAACCCATCCTTTGTGGTTCAAGGAACTGCACGGCTTCAAGCAGCATATTCCCGAGACCGAAGAATACGGAATTCGCTCATTCGTCTACAGGGCAAAGCGACCGTTCGATCCCGCTCGTTTTTACGCGTTCATCAACACCGAATGGCCAGGCGTTATCCGCGCCAAGGGCTTCTTCTGGCTCGCGACCAGGCCGGATCATGTGGGAGAGATCAGCCAGGCTGGCGCTCAGGTGAAGACGGGAAAAATGGGGCTTTGGTGGTCATCGGTACCCAAACAGCATTGGCCGGAAGATCCGGGCTTCGAGCGGATGTTGGCACCTTACATGGACACGATCTGGGGCGACAGGCGACAGGAAATCGTCTTTATCGGTGCCGACCCGATGAGAGAGCGCGAGCTTCGTGCAGCACTCGATGAATGTCTGGTCGAGGCGAAGATGTTTACACCGACCGCCTGGTATCATCTTCAAGATCCGTTTCCAGACTGGAGCTGGAAAGCCGCATGAGGAAGGTGTCGAACTTCCGCTGCACGGATGTCACGGATGATATGACGCCAAGCGAAAACTGCGGCCATGGAGTGAATCCACGACCGCAGGTGATATCAACTCCCGACTTAACGAGCGCCGGACAGCCCGATGATGATGCCGTTGGCAACGTTGATCAGAAGGTACTGATTGTCCACGCGGACCCAGCGCTGGCCACGACCAGGCTCTCTCAGGCTATGGCGGCGATAGTCACGGCTATCAATAAAGTGACGACGCTGCGCCGCAGATAGGCGCTGACCGCGATCCCAGCGATGCTTCTTGATGATCACCTTTTTGGTGGTGACTGTGCGCTCAATCGTTCTCTGACCTGGGCGGTCATCATGACGGCTCTGCGCCTGTGCCACAGGGGCCGCGAGGACGGTGGCGGCGATGAGAATGGAGAAGAGCTTTTTCATGGTTGCTTCCTTTCGTGAAGTGATGCCCCGACACTATCGTCACACGGATGAATGGAAACTGAACCTAGAAATTACAATTCTGTAATAGTTCTGAAAGCTTAGGTCGATCACTTAAAGTTCATATTCAAAATCGATCGAAAAAAGCCGCCCCTGGCGACACCGGGGCGGCTTTGTTTTCACTTCTTGAGTTCGGCAGATTTCGCCCAGAGATTTATGTCCGCATCCTTGGCGAAGCGGTCGATTTCCGCCAGTTCCTCGGGTGTGAAGTCTGGCTTATCGAGGGCTTTCACGCAGTCTTCAACCTGTTCAGCACGGCTGGCACCGATCAATGCCGTGGTGATGCGACCGCCGCGCAGCACCCAGGCAATTGCCATTTGCGCCAGGGTTTGGCCACGTCGCTCGGCAATCGCGTTTAGCCCACGAATGTTCTCGATGTTACGCTCATTCAGGAAAGCCGGGTTGAGTGATTTGCCCTGACTTGCGCGGCTCGTATCCGGCACGCCGCCCAGATACTTCGTCGTCAACATGCCTTGCGCCAGCGGAGAGAACACGATGGAGCCGATGCCAAGCTCCTCCAATGTATCGACAAGACCGTCTTCTTCAATCCAGCGGTTGATCATGGAGTAGCTGGGCTGATGAATGATGCAGGGCGTTCCCAGCTCTTTCAGGATAGCGGCAGCTTCACGTGTCCGCTGCGAGTTATACGAGGAAATGCCGACATACAACGCCCTGCCGGAACGAACGATATGGTCGAGCGCGCCACAGGTTTCTTCCAGTGGCGTGTCTGGGTCGAAGCGGTGCGAATAGAAGATGTCCACATAATCCAGCCCCATCCGCTTCAGGCTCTGGTCACAGGACGAGATCAGATATTTGCGGCTGCCCCATTCGCCGTATGGCCCCGGCCACATGTTGTAACCGGCCTTCGAGGAGATCACCAACTCGTCGCGGTAACCTGCAAAGTCGGTTCGCAAGATTTCGCCGAAAGCTGTTTCGGCACTGCCAGGCGGTGGGCCGTAATTGTTGGCAAGATCAAAATGGGTGATGCCAAGATCAAATGCCTTGCGGCAGATTTCCTGCTTCGTCTTGTGCGAGAAATCATTGCCGAAATTGTGCCAGAGCCCCAGCGATATCGCCGGAAGCTTCAGTCCGGACGTGCCGCAATGATTATATTTCATGGACGCGTAACGATTTTCAGCCGGTTGCCAAGCCATGGGTAGTCCTCCCTAAATGCTGTACGCCCGCTCAAGAACTTCGCAGGCCATGATGTGGTGGTGTGAACTTAAAGAGATGCGAGGCCTCGTCAACCTTGCGATTGCGAGGAAAACAGATCGAAAACCTTGAACGACGGTCGTGATGCGAACGCTTTGTCACGCGGTGCAAACACGATGCGCCTTGTTTCTCCGGCGGCCAGATCGAAAAGGTTGTCAGAATAACGCCCGGCGACATCGGCCTCGACCATAACGAACAATGCAAGCCCGGCGGCGCTGACCTCCACTTCGAACTCCCCATCATCCAGCGCTTTGACGCTATGAGCGAGACCGGAAGGTTGCAGATCCAGCGCCTTGTAGGTTTCGGCAACGTGGTGCCCCTCGCCTGTCATGCCGTTCGACGCAATGAAATTCCAAGACAGCAAGGCACCGTCGGGAATCTGCTCCATATCGACGTCCGCAATGACGACAGCCGCGTCCGGCCCGCAAACGCCGCTTGCGGATTTCAGCGGCATGCGTGTCCCGTCCGTCAAAAGTGCGAAGATGTTCATGTCGATCTCCACCTCATCCGTCGTGTCATTGACGGTGGAGAACTGCACGACGCTGGTGCCATCCGATGGGATGGCAGAGACTGCTACTGGCTGAAAGAAACGACGCGCGGCGTAATGCAATGCTTTCCAGCTGCCACCATAATCCAGGCTGGACCACGAGGCGACGGGCCATGTGTCATTCAGCTGCCAATAGAGCGTGCCCATGCAATGCGGCTTGAGCGATCGCCAGTAATCCACGGCGGTCTTGATGGCCAGAGCCTGTTGCACCTGGCTGATATAGACGAAGTTTTCGAAGTCCTTCGGGAAACGAAAATACCGGAAGATGGTACCTGCAATCCGCTCGTTACCGCCCGCATTCTTCTGGTGAAGCTCTATGACCGGCGAGGAGACATTCATATCCTTTTCGTCGGCATAGGTCCTGATAACGGGCATGGACGTATAAGACTGGAAGCCGAATTCCGAGCAGAAGCGTGGCTTGACGGCCCGGTAATTGTCGAAGGATTTATTCTCGTGCCAGACGGACCAGTAGTGCATGTCTCCCGAGCCATCAGCATGCCAGGCATCGCCATAATCCAGATAACCGGATGCCGGGCTGGACGGCCACCACAGCGCCGATGGAGCAGCCTTTTTCAAGGCTCGCTCGATGGTCCGGTTCAGGCGATCATAAGCGACAAGGTATCGATCACGGTTGTTGCGGGACTCTTCGAACCAGTTCAGCGCACCGACGAGTTCATTGTCACCGCACCACAAGACGATCGATGGGTGCGATGACAGGCGTCTGACCTGATAGTCGACCTCGTGTTCGACATTGTCGAGGAAGTCGTCAGTGCACGGGTAGAGGTTGCAGGCAAACATGAAGTCCTGCCACACCATCAACCCCAAACGGTCGCACAAGTCGTAAAACCAATCCTGCTCGTAAAAGCCACCGCCCCAAACGCGGATCATGTTCATGTTCGCTTCGGCAGCAGATAACAGAAGGTCCTCGGTCTTCTCGCGGCTGGTCAGCGAATGCAGAGCATCGGCCGGTATCCAGTTTGCCCCACGGCAGAAGATTTCGCGGCCATTGATGCGAAATGCAAAGCGACTGCCCGCCTCGTCCTTATCCGTCAGCAGTTCCACTGTGCGAAAACCGATCTGCCTGGTGACGGTTTCATCCGGAAGCTCGACGGTTAGGGTATAGAGTGCCTGCTCTCCGCTTCCGGCAGGCCACCAGAGCTTCGGCTTTTCGACGAAGAAGACGTGGCGAATAACCGTCTCACCGGCACTGACACCACAATCCAGCCGTAACCGCTCATCGCCAAGCGAAAGATGGATCGGCACGCTGGCCGCCTGCCCGGCATGCAGCGTCAGTTCGACATGCAACTCCACGCCACCATCGACGTGATGTTGCGACGTGCTGAGATGTTCGATACGCGCTGAATCCAGACGCCGCAGCGAAATCGTGCCGTAGATACCAAGCGGCGCCAACGCGATATTCCAGTCCCACCCGAAATGGCATTGCGGCTTGCGCAGCATATTGCCGTGCGCGATCGGCGAATTACCAGGATGATACGGCACGTAGAACGGCTGCGCCGCCTGTCGCTCGGCACCCGCCTTGATGCTGGAATGGAAGTGGATGCGAATGATATTTTCACCCTGCTGCAGAGCATTGGAAACATCGGTTCGATAACGACGGAAGCAATTATCGGCAGACAGAACGGGAATGTCGTTCAGAAAAACAACGGCGACAGTATCGAGATAATCGACATCCAGATACCAGCTGGCATCGGGCTCTTCGACATGAAAACTGCGCTCGATGATCCAGTCACGATGCCCCACCCACTGCACATCATTTTCATTCCGGCCAAAATAGGGATCGGGAATGACCTTCGCATTTCGCAGCGCCGTGTGCACATCGCCCGGAATATCCATACGGGCCTGATGATCTCCGTCGGCGGATGACAACTCCCAAGTTCCGGAAAGATCGATTGCAACGTCGCTTGCGTAAGAAGATTTCATTCCCATGCCTTGTCATTTTCGTGATGCACCGTCGTGGAGATGATGAAACACAGAGTCGGAATTCGGAAGTCTGCATTCGCGATAGCGAAGTCCGAAATGACCATCAAACGCCCGAAAAACTCTGTAACTTCCTCCTATCGGCAACGTTACCGTAAAATTCGCAACACGTCACGGGCGAATGAAAACCATACGAAAAATCGGTACAAAAATTGACGAAAATTTGAAAACTAAATGCATTTTTATGAGACCTTACATTATTTTACATCGATCTCTTGATGTATTTTTTTCTACAGCCCACGAGGCTTTATTTTGATGAGGGCCTCGGCGTCGTAGCTGGCGCAGCTTTCAATCATGAAAGGTCGCGGCGTCTTTGCTTTGCAATGGCAAAAAAGCACTCTACCATGCTCTTCCGCTAGGCAATGCGAGTGGCGACATGAATGACGGCATAGAGACTGAACCGGGTGGCCAGCCGCTGCCGGGTCATGAGCGCCCAACGCTCAAGACCATCGCCTTGATGACGGGCCTTGGCATCACAACCGTTTCTCGCGCTTTGAAAGACGCGCCGGATATCGGCGCCGACACCAAGGAGCGCGTGCGGCAGGTTGCCCAGCAAATCGGCTATCAGCCAAATCGTGCCGGCGTTCGTCTGCGCACCGGCAAGACCAATGTCATTGCGCTGGTATTGAGCGTTGATGAGGAACTGATGGGTTTCACCACGCAGATGGTTTTCGGCATTACCGAAATCCTGTCGAGCACCCAATATCATCTGGTTGTCACGCCTCACACCCACGCCAAAGACCCGATGATCCCGATCCGCTATATTCTGGATACCGGCTCTGCCGATGGCGTCATCATTTCAAAGATGCAGCCAGATGATCCGCGGGTGCGCTTCATGACGGAGCGTAACATGCCGTTCGCCGCTCATGGGCGCACTGATATGGGCATCGAACATCCCTATCATGATTTCGACAATGAGGCTTATGTCTATGAGGCCATGAGACGGCTTTCGCAGTGCGGACGAAAGCGCATTGCCGTTCTTCTGCCACCCGACCACTTTTCATATCACGACTTCGCCCGACGCGGCTTTGAGCGTGGCTTGCGCGATTTCAGCCTCAGCGAGTTCCCGCTGCATGGCATCATCAGCAATGACACGCCCTTGGATCAGGTCAAGGATGTCTCCAGAACGCTGATGAGCGGATCGGATTGTCCGGACGGGTTGGTATCGATCAGCGGCACCTCGACCATCGCCTTCGTCGCCGGTGTTGAAGAGACGGGCAAAAAAATCGGTAAGGACATCGACGTCGTATCCAAACAGTCGGCGGATTTCCTCAATTGGCTTCGCCCGGAAATTCACACGATGAATGAGGACATCAAACTCGCTGGCCGCGAACTGGCAAGAGCCCTGCTGGCGCGTATCGATGGAAAACCGGTGGAGGGGTTGCAGACATTAAGTCAGCCGGTCTGGTCCAGCCGCGCCCCAAAATTCGAGACATAAAAAAGGCCCGCAAGATGCGGGCCTTTCAATGTCGATCTTAGAAAATGTCGAGGCCGCTGCCCCATGGGCCGTGCGGCTTGTCCACACCGTCGGTGCGCTCGAAACCGTGTGCGCCAAAGAAATCGCGCTGCGCCTGAATGAGGTTGGCGCTGCCACGGGCGCGTCGGTAGGCGTCGAAGTAGCCGAGAGCGGACGCCAGGGCCGGTACCGGTAGGCCGGACAGAACGGCATGCGAGACAACCCGGCGAAGCGGCGCGTCGGTGTCCTTGACCATCTGCGAGAACGCAGGCGTCACGATGAGGTTTGCGACATGCGGATCCTTCGTGAAGGCCGATGTGATTTCGTCGAGGAACTGCGAACGAATGATGCAGCCAGCGCGCCAGATGCGGGCGATGGTTGGCATCGGCAGGTTCCAGCCGAATTCCTTGGATGCCGCAGACATGACAGCAAAGCCCTGCGCATAAGCGCCGATCTTTGCGGCCAGAAGTGCATTTTCCAAATCGGCAATGAATGCCTTCTTGTCGGCAGGCGTTGGCAACGCCTTCGGCAGACCAAAAATCTTCTCTGCGGATTCCCGCTCATCTTTTTGCGATGAGAGAATACGAGCCGCAACGGCGGCTTCGATGGCCGTGGCGGCAACGCCCATGTTCTGTGCTTCGATCACCGACCACTTGCCAGTACCCTTCTGGCCAGCCTTGTCCAGAATGAGATCGACCATCGGCTTGCCTGTGATCGGGTCAGCGGCGCGCAGAACTTTCTCGGTGATTTCGATGAGGTAGGAATTCAGGCGACCCTTGTTCCATTCGGCGAAAACATCTGCAATTTCTGACGCCGAGAGATTGAGGCCATCGCGCAGAATGCCGTAGATTTCGGCGATCATCTGCATGTCGGCATATTCGATGCCGTTGTGGATGGTCTTGACGAAGTGGCCGGCACCGTCATTGCCCAGCCAGGCCACGCATGGCTCGTTGTCGTATTTGGCGGAAATCGAGGTCAGAACCTTCTCGACACGCTTCCAGCTGTCTTCCGTGCCACCGACCATGATCGATGGGCCGTGGCGCGCACCCTCTTCACCGCCGGATACGCCCATGCCGATAAAGGTCAGGCCGCTATCCTTGAGGTTGTCGAAGCGGCGGATCGTATCGCGGAAGTTCGCGTTACCGGCATCGATCATGATGTCGCCGTTTTCGAGATGAGGCTTGAGGATTTCCATTTGCTGATCGACCGGGTCGCCGGCTTTGATCATGATGATGATCGGCCGCGGCGGGCGGATGGCGGCAACGAATTCCTCGATGGTTTCGCAAGGAATGATCTGGCCCTGCAATGCACCCGCATCGGCGTAGAATTTCTTCGTGACTTCCGGGGTTCGGTTGAAAACAGCAATCTTGTTGCCTTTTTCCGCGATGTTGAGCGCAAGGTTAGAACCCATTACGCCAAGACCGATCAAACCGATTTCTGCCTGTTCCACGGATGTATCTCCAAATTGCTTATAACGGCGATGTTGTGGCACTCTAATGTGGAAACGGCAAGGCGGCTGCGATCTGAAACGATTAAATTTTGATGACGACGCTCAGCTTTTCAGCATACGCACGAGGCACATGACTGTTGCTGATGCAAGCCACGTAAAACAAGGAGGCCACGATGACCACCATGATGTCGCGCATTGTTCACATCTCGATCAAGCGTCCATGGAAAGACGTCCACACCTATGCAGCCGATCCGGCACGAATGCCTGAATGGGCTGCCGGTCTGGCGAAAGGATTGACGCAGGATGGCGATGAATGGATTGCATCCGGCCCGCTGGGCGATGTGCGGGTGAAGTTCGCTGAACCGAATGATTACGGCGTCATCGATCACGTCGTGACAATGCCGGGTGGGCTGCAGGTCTATAACGCACTACGCGTCACGCCCAACGGAGATGGGGCTGAGGTCGCATTCACAGTGCTGAAACTACCTGGCATGAGCGATGCCGAGTTTGAGCGTGATGCAGCGGCGGTTCTGTCGGATTTGAAAACCTTGAAAGGAATATTGGAGAAGGTCTAGACGCGGATGGCGCTACACAACGACCGACTGTTCGTCTCGCCACAGACCATAAGGGCTCCCCACCTACCCTTTCATCTTTAACGGCAAGCCCGCAGCGATGAAATAAACCTCTTGCGCCACCGCTGCTATCTGCTGATGCAAGCGTCCGGCATGATCGCGAAACTCCCGCGCCATCCGGTTTTCAGGCACGATCCCGAGCCCAACCTCATTCGATACAAAAATGATTTTCGCCTGCGCCTTTGCGGCATGGCGAACGAGAGCCGGGAATGCCTCTTCGACATCGCCCTTCTCTTCCAGCATCAGGTTGGTTACCCATAGCGTCAGGCAATCGACGAGGATGACATTGTCGGGCTGATCGAGCTTCGCCAACATCTCGGTGAGAGCAAGTGGTTCCTCATGGATTGTCCAAGCATCGCCCCGGCGCTCACGATGAAGTGCGATACGCTGCACCATTTCGTCATCCCAAGCGCGACCGGTTGCGATGTAATGCGCAGCCCCACCACCCGAGAGAACCAGATTTTCGGCGAAGGTCGATTTGCCGGAACGGGCACCGCCCAGCACCAGCACGCAACGGGAGACATGACTCATGAGAAAAACGATCCGGAAGCCATAGCAAGAAAGCTTGCAAGCCGGAAAGCGGAAGACATGAAAAGAGAACGATTCGTAGATATAGAGGCGTTCTCCCGGTCAATCACGTCACGCTGTCGCAGTAATGTATCTCGATGACTTCACCTGCCCACGGCATGCGGACAACTCAGTAAAATCGCGCGATACAAAAGCGCCGGATCGTTTCATTGAAAATAGGTTTAACGTCTGCTCTTGTCAAATTACCGAAAGCAAAAACCGCGATACGCTCTGGCGCATACGCGAAATTACGAGCTCTCCGAAACACGAAAAGCTGGGGCAGCACCGGTACGCAAAACCAAATCCGGCGTGCATGCAAAGTCATAGAGGTAGAGTGTTACCGGATGGTTAGCATGAACAACGAAAACACCAGATAACGGAATTTTTCAACCAGATTGCCTTGGCATGAAATCGCATCAATATTGCGCGGGAGATTCGCAAGCCTGCAGCAAGAGGATAAGCAGTGGTCATCATGACGACTATGGATTATGTCGCCCTCATCGTTTTCATGGTTTTGTGGACGTCCTACACCCACATCACGACGGCAAGAACGCTTTTCCCCCGCACCAGCCTCAATCAGGCCATGGCGGACCGTCGTCGCAACTGGATTTACAATTCGCTGACCCGCGATCTCAAGATGATCGATACGCAAATCATGGCGGGCCTGCAAAATGGCACCGCATTTTTTGCCTCGACTTCCATCTTTGCCATCGGCGGGTGCTTCGCGCTGCTGGGCGCGACAGATCAGGTGGAATCAGTTTTTCGCGATATGCCCTTCGTGCAGTATGCCGGTCGCACCGCATTTGAAATGAAGGTCATCGGCCTGACGTGTCTGTTCGGATACGCCTTCTTCAAGTTCGGCTGGTCGTACCGCCTGTTCAACTATTGCACGATTTTATTCGGCGCGATGCCGATGCTGCACGAAACGAATGGCAACAGGGCTGCTGCCGAACATGCGGCCGAGAACGTCATACGGATGAACATCATCGCCGCGAAGAACTTCAATGACGGGCTGAGGACAATCTTCCTCTCCATCGGCTACCTCGGCTGGTTCATAAGCCCTTATGTCTTCATCGCATCGACAGTCGTCATCATCGTTGCCCTGCTGCGGCGGCAATATTTTTCGGAAGCCCGCCGCGCCATCATGGATGAATTCCATACGCCATGAAATCGCCGCACTTCCCATGCGAAGCGCGGCAACAGACTATAACCGTTGTAAAGGACGGATGAATGACTAACGCTCCGGCAGCTCCTGCGGAAACAAACTCTAAGGGCCGGATCGGCGCACTGGATACGTTGCGTGGCATCGCGCTCATCGCCATGGCAAGCTATCACTTCACCTGGGATCTGGAGATGGTCGGTTATCTCGATCCGGGTACGGCGACGCAGGGCTGGTGGCGGCTTTATGCGCGGGCGATCGCCAGCTCATTCCTGTTTCTGGCCGGTTTCAGCATTTATCTTGCGCACCGGCGCGGCATACAGTGGTCCTCATTCGGCAAACGTTTTGCTATGGTGGCGGGTGCCGCACTTCTGATTTCCGTCGCAACCTATTTCGCGGTGCCGGATGGCTGGATATTCTTCGGAATTTTGCACAACATCGCTGCTGCAAGCCTGATCGGTCTGCTATTTCTGCGGCTTCCAGTCCTCGTCACCTTGATCGGTGCCGCAGCGGCACTTATCGCTCCGCGCTACCTCAGTTCTGACGCCTTCAACCCGATCTGGCTTTCCTGGATCGGCTTATCGACGGTGCCGCCGCGCTCCAACGACTACGTCCCGCTTCTGCCGTTCCTGGCGCCTTTCCTTTTGGGTTTGGCCGTTTCGCAGTTCGTGACGCCGCGCGGTTGGCTGGATCGGTTCAGAAAGCCAAGCGCAAAGCGCAACATTCTGGCCCTGTTCGGTCGCCATAGCCTGCTTTTCTACATTGTCCACCAGCCGATATTGATCGGCATCGTCTATTTGGCATCTCTCGTTGTGCCCCCCGCCCCCGTCGATCAGGTCGAGGATTACAAGAAAAGTTGCGAGGGAAGCTGCATGCAACAGCAGAACGGGCTGGAGCTGTGCCAAGTTTTTTGTGGCTGTACGCTTGAAAAGCTTCAGGCCGAAAACCTGTTCGACCCCATGATGGCGAACGCGCTCGTCCCTGACCAGCAGACAAAGATCGGCGAGATCGCAGCGCAGTGTTCGCAGTCAATTCAGTAGGACTGGATCAGGTACCGACGCCGATTTCGGCAAGGCGCGTGAGACAGGCCTCCTCGACATTATCGAGCTCCAGAAGTGTTTCTTCGATGTCCTTGCGCTTCTGACGCAGGTCGGCGCGCTTTTCATCAACCTTCTTCATCAGAAGCTCGAGCTGGCCGGATTCGCCTGGCGGTTCTTTGTAGACCTGAATGATCTCGCGAATTTCAGCAATGGTGAAACCAATACGGCGCCCGCGCAAAATCTCCTGAATGAGCCTGCGATCCGCCATGCGAAAGAGCCTGGTGCGACCACGGCGCTCGGGATGAATCAGGCCCTCGTCCTCGTAAAAACGAAGGGTGCGGGTGGAAACCCCGAATTCGCGCGTCAATTCCGTAATGCTGTAATATTTGTTCAAGGCTTCATCCGATTCTGGAGCATCGGACCGAAACAGACAGACGGTTTTCGGAATATCCGTTGCTCGAACAACAAGATAGAATGACGAAGCGGCAAACGCTTCACACCCCAATCTTCATGAAAAGCAATATGATTGACCTTCACGTAAAAGTCAATTTTCACGGGATCAGATTGGAACGCCGAACCACCATGTCGCAAGTCCGAGAAACGAGAAGAAACCGACGATATCGGTAACGGCGGTCACAAAGACAGCCGAGGAAACGGCGGGATCCGCACCATATTTATCCAGCAACAATGGAATGATGATGCCTGCTATCGCCGCTGCGAACATGTTGATCAGCATCGCCGTTGCGATGATGCCACCCAGATTGACATCCTGAAACCACAGGCCTGCGATAATACCGATCGCGCAACCGAACAGCGCGCCGTTCAGCAAGCCCACACCCGCCTCTCGCCGAATGATGCGAGCGGCGTTGTGGATATCGAGGTTCTTCGTCGCCAGTGCGCGCACCGACACGGTCATAGTCTGCGAGCCTGCGTTACCGCCCATCCCGGCGACGATCGGCATCAGAACAGCCAGCGCCACGATCTGTTCGATTGTGGCGTCGAACAGAGCGATAACAGATGCCGCCATGAACGCCGTGATCAGATTGACCGCCAGCCAGGGAACGCGTGAGCGCGAGGTGACGGCGATGGAGTCGGACAGCTCTTCGTCGCCCACACCGCCAAGGCGCAGCAGATCCTCCTCCGCCTCTTCCTGCATGACGTCGACCACGTCATCGATGGTCAGAACACCGACCAGACGGCCGTTATCGTCCACCACCGCAGCCGACAAAAGGTCATATTGTTCGAAAAGCTGTGCCGCCTCTTCCTGATCCATCTCGGCAGCAATGGGATGGTTCGTCTCATGCATGATGGTTTCGATCTTCACCTGCCGCTTCGAACGCAGCAGCCGGTCGAGATCCAGCGCGCCGACCAGCTTGAAAGTGGGATCGACAACGAAGATTTGCGAAAAGGATTCTGGCAGTTCCTCTTCTTCGCGCATGTAGTCGATTGTCTGGCCGACGGTCCAGAATGGCGGCACTGCCACGAACTCCGTCTGCATACGGCGACCGGCAGAGCTTTCCGGATAATCCAGCGCGCGCAGCAACCTGACGCGCTCGGTAAACGGCATCTGCGCAAGAATGTCCTCGCGGTCTTCGCGGTCCATGTCTTCGAGAATGTAGACCGCATCGTCCGAATCCATTTCGCCGATACCGGCGGCGATCTGGTCGTTCGGCATCTGCTCAACGATGTCGAGGCGGATGGCTTCGTCCACCTCGGTCAGCGCGGTCATGTCGAAGTCGGAGCCTAACAGGCGCACCATCGCGTGGCGCTGTTCCGGCAGGATCGATTCGAGCAGGTCGCCCAGTTCGGATTCGTGCAGCCGTGCTACGTTTTCGCGCAGGAACAGCACATCGCGATCTGCGATGCTGGCGCCCACCATCGCCAGAAAATCGGAGCGGATCGAACCGTCATCGGAATAGATGTCCGCCATAGCTTCCGGTCTTTTGGCGTGCTCAGCTGCGCGATGATCGTCGTCGGCTTGTGTCAACTTACACCCCTTTTTCGGCTGAGTGGCCCGCTTTACGAAAGGGCAGGAGAATGGCTTTTAAAAGCACAATGTCAACAACAGGATAGCACAAAAGAGGTTGCAATTTTCCATCGCCGTCGTGCTTTGTGGCAGGGCTTTTCATTAACCCGTTGTGAAACAGTCTCAATGAATTGAACGGCCGGTTCAAGCTGCATGAAAGTTACGAGTTGACATATGGTGGTTATACGGGAATCTGAAACAAAATGCTGCGATAACAATCGCTCCGGGTGGCACCAGAGTCGCGCAGCGACATAAAAATTAGATCAGAAAGAGACCTTTCAATGGGCAAGATGGATTTTATCGGCAAGGCGTCCAGCGCGGCTGGCGGCTGGGGCGCACTCAAGAGCGTGGGAAAGCGCCTTCTGGAATCGGGTGCGCCGATTTCCGGTGCTCGAGCCCTGCTGAAAGCCAATCAGCCCGATGGTTTCGATTGTCCCGGTTGCGCCTGGGGTGACCCGGAGCATGGTTCGTCTTTCGAGTTCTGCGAAAACGGCGTGAAGGCCGTTGCATGGGAAGCCACCGAAGCGCGCGTTCCGCCAGACTTCTTTGCCAGCCATACCGTTTCCGAACTGCGGACATGGTCGGATTACAATCTGGAAAAGCAAGGCCGTCTGACGGACCCGCTGCGCTACGACCGGGCAACCGACAAGTATCTGCCGGTCAGCTGGGATGACGCCTTTGCCGAAATCGGCAAGGTTCTGAGAAGCCTCGATAGTCCTGACCGCGCCGAATTCTATACGTCCGGTCGCGCGTCGAACGAAGCCGCGTTTCTTTACCAGCTGATGGTCCGTCTTTACGGCACTAACAATTTCCCTGACTGTTCCAACATGTGCCATGAAGCGAGCGGCGTCGGCCTTAAGGCCTCCGTCGGCGTCGGCAAGGGCACGGTCCTGCTGGAAGATTTCGAAAAGGCGGATGCGATTTTCGTCATCGGCCAGAACCCCGGCACCAACCATCCGCGCATGCTGGGTGACCTGCGCCGTGCCGCCATTCGTGGTGCGCGCATCGCAGTCTTCAATCCAATCCGTGAAAAAGGTCTGGAGCGCTTCACCGACCCGCAGGACAAGATCGAAATGATCACCGGCGGCAATACCAAGATTGCCACCAACTACTACCAGCCGCGCCAGGGTGGCGACATGGCCGCCGTTCGCGGCATGAGCAAGGCCGTTTTTGCGGCTGACGATGCGGCCCGCGCTGCTGGCAAGTCTGCAATCATCGATTACGACTTCCTTACCGAACATGCGGTAGAGTTCGACGCCTATCGCGCTGCCGTTGAGGCCACGAGTTGGGAAACCATTCTCGATCAGTCTGGCTTGACCCGCGAACAGATCGAGGAAGCAGCAAGTATCTACATGGCTTCGAATGCTGTGATCGCCACCTGGGCAATGGGCATCACCCAGCACAAGCACTCGGTCATCACGATCCGCGAAATCACCAATTTCATGCTGCTGCGCGGCAATATCGGTCGTCCCGGCGCTGGCCTCTGCCCCGTGCGCGGCCACTCCAACGTGCAGGGTGACCGCACGGTCGGCATCGATGAAAAGGCGCCGCCTGCCCTGCTCGATGCGCTGGAAAAGGAACTCGGCGTTCCGATGCCGCGCAATCGCGGTCACAACACCGTCGAAGCCATCAGCGCGATGCTGGATGGCAAGGCACAGGCATTCATCGCACTCGGCGGTAACTTCCTGCGCGCGACGCCGGACAGCCCGTTGATCATCAAGGCGTTCGAAAAACAGAAGCTGACGGTCAACATCGCCACCAAGCTGAACCACTCGCATCTGGTTCCGGGCGAAACGTCCTTCATCCTGCCATGCCTTGGCCGCACGGAAATCGACCGCAATTCTCAGGGCAAGTCGCAGATCGTGACCGTGGAAGATTCCATGAGCATGGTGCACGGTTCGGGCGGTATCAATGAGCCTGCTTCGCCGGAACTGCGCTCGGAGGTCGCCATCATAGCAGGTATCGCTCACGCAACGCTGGGCAACGAGCGTGTGCAGTGGAACGAACTTGCCGACGATTACGATCTCATCCGCGATATGATTTCGCGCGTCCTGCCGGGCTTCCAGGATTTCAACGAGCGTGTGCGCGTCCCGCGCGGTTTCCACCTGCGCAACGCGGCGGCGGAACGTGAATGGAATACCCCTGCCAAGAAGGCCACTTTCTTCACTGGCGCCTTGCCGGAAAAAACCGAACACCAGGAAGCGCTTTCCAAACACGGCATCTTCGTTCTGCAGACCTTCCGCAGCCACGACCAGTACAACACCACGATTTACGGCATGGATGACCGTTACCGCGGTGTCTATGGCGAGCGGCAGGTGATTTTCATGAACCCCAAGGACATGGAAGCGCTGGGTGCGCATGCCAAGCAGCGCGTGGATGTCATCGGCGAATATGGCGATGGCGTCGAGCGTATCGCCGAAAACTTCCGCCTCGTGCCCTACAACATTCCAGAGGGCAGCGTCGGTGGCTATTACCCGGAGCTGAACGTTCTGGTGCCGTTGCATAGCTATGGCGAGGGAAGCTTCACACCGACGTCGAAGTCCGTTCTGGTTTCGGTGCGCCTGCGCAAAGAGGCCGAGGCTGCCTGATGAATGAAGATCAATCCGCCGCGCGCTTTATGGCCGTCGTGGAACAGATCAGCAAGACGGCCCCGGTCGCGCTCGACGCCACCGGGGCCGCGCTCATTGCAGCGGTTCACCTCGGCATTGGTGGCGATAGCCGCAGCCTTTCCAACAAGCTCGGCATAGCCCATGCGCTGGTGCTACGGGAAATCAATGCGCTGTCCGGCCAGTTTCTGACTATCGTCAAACGCGATGCACGCACACAGCGGACATGGGTGGAATTGACCGAGAAGGCGTTGTCGCTGGCCCTTTCCGCGTCGGAATTGGTGCTGAAGCCGTCGCTCAGCCAAATCGAATGAGTGCAACGTCCCATGGCAATTCGTTCTATCGTGACCTATCCCCACCCGGCACTCGCATCTCACTGCGAGCCCGTAACGGAATTCGGGCCTGAACTGGCAAGACTCGCCCAGGATTTGCTGGAAACGATGCGCGCAGCGCCGGGCGTTGGCATAACGGCTGCACATATTGGCGTGGCTCAACGCGTTTTCGTTCTGGAACTGCAGCCCGGCGATGTTTGCATCTATATCAACCCAAGCGTTCTGGATACATCAGCAGAGACGATGCGGCACATGGAAGGCAGCGTTTCTATGCCCGGCTTCACAGACGAGGTTGAGCGCCCATCGAGAATAAAGGTTCGGTTTCAGGATATATCCGGACACTGGCACGAAGAAGCGGCAGAAGGCTTTCACGCGATCTGCATCCAGCACGAAATCGATCAGCTCGACGGCATCTTCTGGCTAAAGCGCCTGTCGAAACTCAAGCGTGACAGGCTCATTCGCAAATGGGAGAAATCGAAACGATGATCAGTCGATGGTGAGATTGAACTGCGATTCGCCACGTAGCGTATTGCTGACGGTGCAGATGTCTTCCGCCTTGTGCGCGATAGCCCGCTTCATCTCCTGATCGAAATCACCCGATATCGTCAGCCTTATGTCGAAGCGGGTGATACGCGCCGTGTCACTTTCGGACTTTTCACCGGTGACGCTAGCCTCCGCTTTCTCGAAGCGGTCAAGCACGCCCATCTGGCTGGCGGCAATACGTGCGCTCAACACAAGGCAAGCAGAAAGCGATGCGTAAAGAAGGTCGAGCGGATTGAAGCCGGGTTCCGACGCAGCCGTCACGACGGAAAGCGCGCCACCTGTTGGCGTTGAGAGCGCTGGGTGACCGTTGCGCTTCAGCGTCGCGGTCGCTCCGGTCTCGCGCTTTTTCACTCTGAATTCGCCCATCCGAAATCCTAATATTTTATTTTCGAAAATTACATTTTGCACAATGGAACCAAAACACCGATTTGCGCTTTTACTCACGGAACGGTGATCGACCGTTACAGATTTATAAATAGGAGCTGGGACACATGGCTACAGGCGCACTCGTTAGTATTCTGATCACATTTCTGGTCATCGTACTCATTCTCTGGCTGATCAATCGCCTGCCCGTTGGCGGCAGCGCAAAGCAGATCGCACAGGTCATCGTTATCATCATCGGTATTATTTCCCTGCTGAAGTATCTCGCAGTGTTCTAAGAACAATGAATTGATCGATATCAGGCCCGTCTGGAGCAATCTTCAGACGGGCTTTTTTGTGCCTTGAAAACTCTACGCAGGAAAATACCTGACATAAGCGAACGCGTCACCATCGGGTGACCAGTTGGGAGAATTCATCGTTCCCTGCCCGCCGAAGAGTTCGAACAACGTTTCCACATTCCCACCATCCGTATCCATCATGCGCACGCGCACATCGAGATCGCGGGGATGATCGAAGACATCTGCGTCGTAGGAAACGAAAACCACTTTGTCACCCCTCGGTGACGGATGCGGAAACCAGTCGCCATATTGGCTGTCGGTCACGCGCTCGACCGCCGAGCCATCCACCCGCACACGCCAGATTTGCATGCGACCGGTGCGACTGGAATTGAAATATATCCACTGCCCATCTGCCGAATAGTCCGGCCCGTCATTGCGTCCCTCGCCACGCGTCAGACGTGTCTCCGTCGCTGTCTCGACATCCATCGAATAGATATCAAAGACCTGATCGCGAATGCCGCAATAGGTAAAGCTTTTTCCATCGGGAGACCACCCATGCCAATAGGACGGCAGGTTGTGCGTCATCAACTTCGGATCGCCACCCGCAGACGGCAGGAGATAGATCGCGGTCTTTCCGAATTCTACCTTATCTGAGATCGCAACCATCGATCCATCCGGCGATATGCCGTGGTCGTTGTTGCATTGGTTCGCAAAGCCCGTATGCAGCCTTGAAGGCGCCGCATCACCGGCCAGTGACAGCCGAAACAGAGAGCCTTCGCTGTTCAGAAGCAGATAGGCTCCATCAGGCGACCAGTTCGGCGCTTCGAACAGTTCCGGTGTCTGCCACACCACCCGGTTTTGACGGGTGCGGATGTTGAAGATTTCAACGGAACTACGCATAAAACTCCTCGAAGTTCACCCTGCCTACCAAGCAGTGGCGACATTAATTTTGCTGCGCATTTTTCATCCTCGCCCACATTTTTCTGAAGATAGAGTGGGCCAGCCTCGTGTAGCGAGCTTCATGAAATTCTGCGGCAAAAGCATACGCCATGCTACAGACAAGCGTTACAAAAGCGACACCGACTGTCTTGAAGCTTCCATCGAAAATCCCGTAAATCCCCAAGGCAACTGCCGGGAGATAAAATACGATATTGTATAATATGCGAGCAGAGGCAGAGAACTTTTCCGATTGTAGCGCCATGATCTGGATGTATCGTCGCTCCTCTTCCGTGAACTCAATGTCTATCGAGCAATTACTCTCCATCATCTGTCCCTGAAACGGTTGGTGATCGGATAGCGGCGGTCGCGGCCAAAATTCTTTTTGGTAATCTTCACACCCGGTGCAGATTGGCGGCGTTTGTATTCAGCCAGATAAAGCAGGTGCTCGATACGGTGGACAGTTGCGATATCGTGTCCACGGGCGACGATCTCTTCCACCGACATTTCCAATTCCACCAGGCATTCCAGAATATCGTCGAGTACCGGATAAGGCGGCAATGAATCCTGGTCGGTCTGGTTGGGCCGTAGTTCCGCCGATGGTGCCTTGGAAATAATATTGGCGGGAATGACTTCGCCGGATGGACCAAGCGCCGTCGGCGGCACGTTGTCATTCCTCCAGGCGGAGATTGCGTAGACCTGCATCTTGTAGAGGTCTTTTATGGGGTTAAAGCCGCCATTCATGTCACCGTAAAGCGTGGCGTAACCCACCGACATCTCGGACTTGTTGCCTGTCGTGACAACCATGGAGCCAAATTTGTTCGAGATGGCCATGAGAATGGTGCCGCGTGCGCGGCTTTGCAGGTTTTCTTCAGTGATGCCCTCGTCGGTTCCTTCGAACATCTCAGCCAGCGACGACAGAAAGCCATCGACTGGATCGGCAATCGGCACGATATCGTAACGGCAACCCAGCGCCTTGGCACAATCGGCCGCATCCTTGAACGAGTCTTCAGAGGTATAGCGATAGGGCAGCATGATGCAGCGCACCCGCTCCTCACCCAGCGCATCCACGGCAATCGCCGCGCAGATGGCAGAATCGATACCACCGGACAGTCCCAAAACCACGCTTTTGAAGCCGTTCTTGTTGACGTAGTCACGGAAGCCCAGCATGCAGGCGCGGTAATCGGCCTCCTCTCCTTCGGGGATTTGCGAAAACGGCCCTTCACTGCAATGCCAGCCCTTCTCGGTCCGCTTCCAGTCTGTGACTGCAAGGGTGGATTCGAACTGGCTCATCTGGAAGGCCAGTGTTTTGTCCGCATTGAAGGCGAAGCTCGCGCCATCGAAAACGAGTTCGTCCTGGCCACCGACCTGATTGGCAAACACCAGTGGCAATCCGCTCTCGATCACCTGTCGAAGAGCGACCTGATGGCGCACGTCCACCTTGCCGCGATAATAGGGCGAACCATTCGGCACCAGCAGAATTTCGGCACCGCTCTCGGCCAGCGTTTCACACACGCCGAGGTCATTCCAGATTTCTTCGCAGATCGGTATTCCGATTCGGACACCCCGGAAATTATAGGGGCCAGAAATCGAACCTTCGGAAAAGACGCGTTTTTCATCGAACTCGCCGTAATTCGGCAGATCCACCTTGTCACGCAACGCAACGATCCGGCCACCATCCAGAAGTGCGACGCAATTATGCCGCCCGGCTTCACCCTGGCGGGGGAAGCCGATGATAACGCCCGGCCCGCCATCGGCTGTCTCAGCCGCAAGCTCCTCGACGGCTTTCAGGCAGGACTGCAGAAATGAAGGCTTCAGAACCAGATCTTCCGGCGGGTAGCCGGAGATGAAGAGCTCGCTCAGCAGCAGCAGATCGGCGCCCTGCGATGTGGCGTCGGCGCGGGCCTGCCGCGCAAGCGCAAGGTTGCCCGCGACATCGCCGACGGTGGGGTTGAACTGCCCAACGGCAATTCGCAATACATTCGGATCAGTGTGTACTTGGCTCATGACTCTCATTTACCGTGGCTGCGCAGGCGGCGCAACGCACGCCTTTCAACTCACTCAAAAATAACCGAATCCGCGTCTACCTGATGGCGATAGCCATGATAGCGATGCATTTGAGTTCGCTATTTACGCGGCTACTCGTCAACACTATCGGATTGTCGCCCATGGTGGCGCTAGGTCTGGCTGGAGATCCAAAAATGCCTGCTATCCCCGACTATATCGCCTCTCATTTCAAACGGTCGTCCAAACAGATCGGAGATGTCGAGCGGCACATTCTCGACGTCGCACATCAGAGAAAACTCATTTCGACAGACACGAACGCCGCATTTTCGAAGAACTCCACCTTTGGCGAACGGCTTGCTGATGGCATCGCACGTGTCGGCGGCTCATGGGGCTTCATCATCAGCTTCATGATATTTCTGGTCGTCTGGGCAGTCATCAACACAGTGGTGATGACGACGCAGGCTTTCGACCCCTACCCCTTCGTCTTTCTCAATCTTATTCTCTCCATGCTGGCAGCCATTCAGGCGCCGATCATCATGATGTCGCAGAACCGCCAAGGCATGCGTGACCGTTTCGAGGCGGCGAAGGATTACGAGGTCAACCTCAAGTCGGAACTGGAGGTCTTGTCGCTCCACGAGAAGATCGACGGAAAGGTCATTGCCGAATTGGCAGCACTGAGGGAAGAGATAGCCAAGCTCCATACGCGCCGGGAAACGGGCAATGATTTGACGTGACTTGCACCACGGCAACAGTTCTTTCGTAAACGATGGTCTTTTTGCGCCTTTTTCTGCATTGGTTACGAATCCGTCAGATTCTTCCGCTACAGATTGACGTGGGCATTTGTTGCATTGCACTCTTGGTGCGGCGACGCGGGAATCAGTTCCGTATCAGGATGGCATAACGCTTTTCCGAGCAGCGACGCCTCCGCGCTGGAAACGTTCAGTCCGGCCATCGAATTCTGTCCCGGGGTTTTCTTCATGAACCAATATGATCTTGTTGTTGTCGGTAGCGGTCCCGCTGGCAGACGTGCCGCCATTCAGGCTGCCAAACTTGATAAAACGGTCCTGGTCATCGAAAAGGGCAGCCGTGTCGGCGGCGTCTCGGTTCACACCGGCACCATACCCTCCAAGACGATGCGCGAAACCGCGCTCAATCTTTCCGGCTGGCGCGAACGCGGCTTTTATGGTCGCTCTTACCGCGTAAAGCAGGAAATCAGCGCGGAAGACTTGCGTCGCCGCCTGCTCATCACGCTCGACCATGAGGTCGAAGTTCTGGAACACCAGTTCGCACGCAATCGCGTCACTCACATTCGAGGCAAGGCGGCTTTCGTCACGCCTGATACGATGGAAGTCACGAAGGACGATGGCGAGATCATCCACGTCAAGGGCAAGAGCATTCTGCTGGCGGTCGGTACCCGCCCCTTCCGCCCGGATTACATGCCATTCGACGGAAAGACCGTCATCGACAGCGATGAACTGCTGGAACTGCAAAAGCTGCCGCGTTCCATGGTCGTCATCGGTGCCGGCGTTATCGGAATCGAATATGCGACGATTTTCAGCGCACTCGATACCGCCGTCACCATTATCGACCCGAAGCCGACAATGCTCGATTTCATCGACAAGGAAATCGTCGAGGACTTCATCTACCAGCTGCGAGACCGCAACATGAAGCTGTTGCTGGGCCAGAAAGCCGATAAGGTCGAGCATACGCCGGAAGGCAAGGTCATGCTGACACTCGATAGCGGACGCACGCTGACGACGGAAATGGTGTTGTTCGCCGCTGGTCGAATCGGCGCCACGGATACCCTCAATCTTGCCGCAGCGGGCCTGACCGCAGACAATCGCGGCCGCCTTTCGGTCAATCCCGAGACGTTCGAGACCTCGGTGCCGGGCATCTTCGCAGCCGGCGATGTCATCGGCTTTCCAAGCCTTGCCTCCACCTCGATGGAACAGGGACGGATTGCCGCGCGCGTTGCCGTCGGTGCCATCGGCATGGAACCGCAGAAATATTTCCCTTACGGCATCTATGCCGTGCCGGAAATCTCCACCTGCGGCCTGACTGAAGAAGAGATGAAGGAACGCGGCATTGCCTATGAATGCGGCATCGCGCGCTTCCGTGAGACATCCCGCGGCCACATCATGGGGCTGGACACCGGCCTCTTGAAACTCATCTTCTCGCTGAAGACGCGCAGGCTTTTAGGCGTGCATATCGTCGGTGAAGGTGCGACCGAACTTGTCCATATCGGACAGGCCGTCCTCAACCTAAAGGGAACGGTGGAGTATTTCGTGGAAAACACCTTCAACTATCCAACGCTTGCCGAAGCTTACAAGATTGCGGGTCTCGATGCGTGGAACCGGATGGGCGATATAAAGAAGAACGAAACCGTCTGAACACCCTTCGCAGCGCCCCTACCAATGAATATTGTAGCGGGCGCTGACGGACGGACGAAACCGGTCCTGATAACCCTGGTCGAGATTGCCGGAGAGCGTCAGGTTCTCCCCCAGCTTCTGTTCCAAGCCGACCGTCGAGGTAAAATCATCGAACGTATCGCGACTGGCACCCGTTAACACGAATGCGGTGCCGGTTGCCGAGCGGGTCAACCGCAGGGATTGCGACACATCGAGTCCACTCCACTGCTGGGCCGTGCCATCGTAGCGAACCGTCACGTTGCGGTTGGATTCAAAATCAAGCTCCGGTGTCGCAATACGTTTCTGCGATGTCGTCATCGTCCAGGCGCTGGAACCCGTTAGCGCATTCATCAACACACCGATATCTCCAGCGACTTTTGCACCCGGCAGGTTCGAGGACAAGAGCGTGACAGTTCCCCAGAATTTTACCGGCGTATCAACCAGCGCGCCACCATCAGAAGCATTCATGCCCATTTCGAGGCCTGCCCGGATAGGTGTCTGGGTCGGAAGTTTCGCACCGATCCGCGCAGAGTAGGACGTGTCGGAATTCTTGGCCGGTGACCAGATAAGGCCACGCTCCTGCGCATGGACGGTACTAGTGGAGAAGCCGATGGCGAGCGCGGCGATAACAATGCCGCTCAATTTCTGAAACATGATTTCTGTTCCTCGAGCTTTGGGAGGCGCATCATTGCTGGGAGGGACAATGACGCGCCTTGTTCGGCTTTGGACGATGGAATGACCACACATCCCGAGTTGGCAGACCGCACCAGCGATGATGGACACGGTGTTGATCATTCGGCATGTCGAAATACTCGACAATGCCGAATGGAGAGCTGAAACTGGGGGCTAAAAGCCGGGCCGTGCGCAACGCACGACGGATTTGCAAGGTGCCTTGGCGACCGCAAATCGATGACCCAACTCTGCCAGATGAACGGCAGATGAACAAGAGCACATGCAGCAAAAAATCATTGTGCGCTGCATTGTGATCAAAACGGCACTGCGCAATGCGCTGCTGAAGCTAGACCGGCGCTGATAAAAATATGGTTCACATCCACTGAGCCATTTTTTATATTTCGTTGGCTGTTCACCTTCCGCAAAGGGAAAGGCGCACAATTGTGAGTAAAGCCAATTCTATCGAGCGCATCGATATCGAGACCAATGGCAAAACCATTGTCCTCATTCCCTATGACGCCTACATGGCCGCCTTCGTTTTTCTACAGTGCGGTCGCACTGAGGAAGAGGTCTTGCCGCTGCTCGGCGTTAACAAGGAAGAATGGGGTAAGCTCCACAAAGCATACCGATGGTTCCACGCTGATATGGGGGAGTGGGAAAAAGACGCCTACCTGGATCCGCTGAAAGAAGACGAGGTGGTAGACCATATCCTGAAGCCACGATGGCACATTCAGCGCAAGGATGGCGAAAAAATCACGCTTCGGGTGACATCATCAATCAGGGACAAAACTCTGCGCAATCCCTATATCGGCCCTTTCAAGGATTTAGACTGGGCAGCCCACTACGTCGCAACCCATCCGGACGCTTCTCTTTTCCATTATTTTCACGACGGCAACACGGTCTATTTCAGAGGTCAGCCTTTGTTGCAAAAGGACGGCAGTCGATTGCCGGTTGATGCATCGAGCTTCGAATGGGTCGGTGGGAGGTGGCTACGTGACAAAAACCATATTTACGGTCAGGGCGAGCTGAACGGTCGAAGAGTTAGAGTTTACTGGTATATCGTCGAAGGCGCTGACGCCCCGAGCTTCCGCATGGTCAATCTCCATTACGCAAAAGATTGCAATGCAGCCTACTACATAACAGGAAAGACGCTCAAAACGAAAAGCCCCGATGCATTTCATGTTCTTCCAGACATCAGGCTGAATAATCACCACTTTACTTGCGACTTTCTGATCGAAAACAGCAGATATGCCCGTGATCGCGAGAAGGTCTATCACTTCGGCTCTATTATTCGCAAAGCTGACGCTAAATCTTTCCGGTTGCTCGGACATGAATACGCCACCGATGGAAAAATCGTTTGGTACATGGATCGCAGAGAGAGGATCGAAGGCGCTGATGCTGCCAGCTTCCGCGTCTTGGGCCCAACCGAACCATTTGAGTCTCAGGGCAATATCGATTCCTTGGACTGCTTTCGACCATATTATCGGGGGGAACCCGTCGATCCCACGAGTGCTCATGAAGCATTGCGAAACTTCTTTGCACATTACAAGGATTTAGACGGGTGGTGGTGGCATCGGCAAGAGGCCAGGCTACACCCGAAAGCCTGATGCAATTTTCGTCGCGATCGATCCGACAGGCACGAAATCAATGATCAGCTCTCAAGGCAAAAGGCCGCAGCTCACGCTACGGCCTTTCAAAATATCTTGAGAAAGAAGCTTACTCGGCGTCGCCTTCAGCAGCTTTCTTCTTGGCAGGTGCCTTCTTCTTCGGAGCGGCTTCTTCGCCTTCCGAAGCGTCGGCCTTTGCAGCAGCCTTCTTCTTGGCAGGCTTCTTTTCAGCCTTTTCGCCGTCTTCGGCGTCGTCAGCCAGCAGCTCTTCCTTCGTAACGGTCTTGTCCGTTACAGAGATTTCTTCGAGCAGCTTGTCAATGACCTTCTCTTCGAAGATTGGAGCGCGAAGCGAAGCGGAAGCGCCTGGCGTGTTGCGGAAGAAATCAAGGATTTCCTTCTGCTGGCCGGGGAACTGCTGAAGCTGCGCGAAAAGTGCACGCTGCATTTCTTCTTCGGTAACTTCAACGCCAGCTTTCTCGCCGATTTCGGAGAGAACGAGGCCGAGACGAACGCGGCGTTCAGCCAGCTTGCGGTATTCGACGCGAGCTTCTTCTTCCGTCGTGTCTTCGTCAGCGAATGTCTTGCCGGACTGCTCGAGATCGGTGTTGATCTGGCGCCAGATGTTGTCGAACTCGGCGTCAACCAGACCAGCCGGTGTTTCGAACTGGTAAACTTCGTCCAGCTGATCGAGAATCTGACGTTTCACCTTCTGGCGAGTGACGTTGCTGAACTGGCTTTCGATCTGGCCGCGAACGACCTCCTTCAGCTTTTCAGCAGATTCGAGACCAAGCTTTGTAGCCAGATCGTCGTTGATTTCAACGTCCGCTGCGGAAGCGACTTCCTTTACGGTGATGTCGAATACGGCTTCCTTGCCTGCAAGGTTTGCAGCAGGATATTCAGTCGGGAAGGTAACGGTGATAGCCTTCTCATCGCCAGCCTTTACGCCGACGAGCTGGTCTTCGAAGCCAGGAATGAAGCGGCCGGAGCCGATCACGAGTTCAGCATCTTCCGCAGCGCCGCCATCGAAGGCTTCGCCGTCGACCTTGCCGAGGTAGTTCATTGTGACGCGGTCGCCTTCAGCGGCCTTGCCCTTCTTGGTTTCGTAGGTACGAGCGCTTTCGGCGATCTTGAGGATCTGCTCATTGATCTCGTCTTCGGTCACTTCCACGACTTCGCGGGTAACCTTGATACCTGCATTGGACTTCAGCTCGATAGCTGGAATGACTTCATAGGCAAGCGTGAACTCCAGATCGCTTTCAGCAGCCAGAATCTTTTCAGCTTCATCCTGATCTTCCGTCATGGAAATCGAAGGCTGCGTCGCAGACTTTTCGCCACGGCCGGAAATGATCTCGGAAGGCTTGTCGCGAACGAGTTCGTTGACGAGGTCGGCCATGATGGACTTGCCGTACATCTTCTTGAGATGCGTCAGCGGCACCTTGCCTGGACGGAAACCGTTGATGCGAACTTTGTCCTTGGCGTCGGCAAGGCGCTCGTCAAGGCGAGACTTCATATCGGCGGCCGGGATAACGACCTTGATTTCGCGCTTCAGCCCTTCAGCGAGCGTTTCGATAACCTGCATTTTAATACCTTCACATCATGGCGGCAGTGCTCAGACAGCCGTTGGTTCACTTTCGAGCACAGCGCCGGAACCTAAATTCACCGGCCGTAGCTATATAAACTGCATGCACAAGCATTTTGCCGAGCAAAAACTGCGCTTGAGCCAGAGAGGTGGCGAAGCAAAAGCATCACGCATACCTCTCGGCGATTCATTTGGTGCGGGTAGAGGGACTCGAACCCCCACAACTCTCGTCGCCAGAACCTAAATCTGGTGCGTCTACCAATTCCGCCATACCCGCGCTCTTGAATCCTGCATAAACAACATCTGGCACACGAGGCCTTCTGGAGCGCGCGTCTCTATATCACCCGTTTTCCAGAGCGCAAAGGAAAAATGACGGTTTTACGATGCTAATTCGCGCGGTTCTGCTGGTTTGACACTCTCTATATATACAGTGCGCACCTGGTTGACGCAGTCGGGATGCTAATGTGCATCTCTTCGTCCAATTCGCGGAAGCCATTCAGAAGCTCACCAGCGGCGGTTGTTACATCGGTACTGACCGATTACGAGCACTCCTATTATCGATAGAGACCCGGAGAAAATCGATTGCATTCGTAAATTCTACATCCACAGAGAGAACCGACGTCATCGCTTGCCGTAAAATGCCGCACAATTATGCAATTATTAACAAACTCGTCGAGAAGTTAACCTATGCCATGCATTTTATGCATAGGTGGCATACTTCCTTGTCTATTTTTGTTCCTGTTAAACCGATTATATTCGGCGTCAGGAAATGAGTTGAGCGCTGACCCAAGCGGCGCCACAGACAAAAGAGGATACGATCATGAACATCACTCGCTCGCTGACCAACTGGCGCAAGTATCGTCAGACAGTTAACGAACTCGGCCGCATGAGCGACCGCGAACTGACTGACCTCGGCATCGGCCGCAGCGACATCCGTCGCGTTGCACGCACTGCAGTCGGCATCTAATCGTCGCATAAACCACAGGCGGAAATTTCCGCCGCGTAGGTACTATCCTTAAAAAGGTCTCGAGCTCCGGCTCTGGGCCTTTTTCTTTGTTTTAATGCCTGTTTGAAGCGCTTTTCCTCGATCTTAAAAGCCGTTGGCGTTCAGCCTAAAAAATATACATCTCGTGCTAAAAGCTGCAAAAATAGCCGACACATTGCACAAACGCATGGCAGTCGCCTAAAAACTGCACTCCACATCAGCACTCGGAATATGTATATACACGTCAACAGCAGAGATGCAGGCGACTGCCTCGGCAAGCAAGTTCAGACATCAAGAAACAAAGATTGAGGAAACGACCATGAACCCTATTCGCATCGCAAAGAACTGGATCTCCTACCGCCGCACCCTGAACGAACTGGGCAGCCTGTCCAGCCAGACGCTCAGCGACATCGGCCTGACACGTTACGACATTCGCAACGTAGCTTCCCGTTCGTTCCGCTAATCAGCGTAACCAGTCACCTGCTGACCGACCTCCCACGGACGCGGGTTGACCGAGCGACAGGAAACAAAAACGGCGCCTTGTGCGCCGTTTTTTTGATTCTGGGATGGATCACCGGAATGCGGATGATCGAGTCGCCATTTCGGACAGGACTGTCACCAATAACCCTCCCTACATCCCCCTATTTTATTTTGCCGCCCTCCCCTTGATTCGCTTGACGGAAAGTTCTAATTATTAGAACATAAAGTGAACAAATGGAGTTGCAGCAATGCCAGCAGCAGATAAAACCATTGAACAAGCACTCAGCCTCGTCGCTCAATCCCGCAGTCTTCGCGAACGAGCGCTGGAACGTCGGCGTGAATTGCAGCGTCGCACAGAATATATGACCGCAAAGCCGGTTTATATTTTGAAGAAACATGGCGGCAGACAATTGTCGCTTCGCTTGGACAGCTGAACCTCATGTTCGAGCGTAAGCCATGGCTGCGCGCGAAAGACCCAAACTGTCACTTGCCACAAAAAATCCCGTGTCGGAGGTCATCCGCACGGGATTTTTTGGTGCAATAATTGAATTGCTTCACTGCATACGGGCTAGAGCTGACTGCGGAGATGCAGTTGCCGTCTCAGTGTTGCTTGGTAGACGGCTGGTCTTTTTCAAGACGAGAACGGGTTTCTGTGCCTGTTCCGTCGGCATTGCAATGCTGGCCGTCTTGAACTCGCGATCCACTGGAATGGACGTATTGAGTGATGGCTGCGAAATGGAATCGGCGAGGACCGCAGATGCGGAGATGCCAACCATGGCTGCGATGATGAGAGCTGCCTTCATGTCATTCTCCCTTCGTGTCTTCATTAGGAAATGTTGATTATTTTCGAAATTTCAAATCGTCATTAAAGATTAGGCCGATGAAAAATCGGTCTAGTTCTTTCTCATATCGAGTGTACTTTGAAGGGAGCGACGGAAGATCATCGCGACATACGTACCTCTCAAAGGTATAATGAGGGGCTTGTATGTGGAGGCGGCGGTATTGTTGGCTGCTTCTATTATGCGTCGAGTATCGGAACTGTTTTGCGACTTCATGTCACGTCTCCTTCGCGGAATTAAACGGAAGAAAAGCGCTTTAGTTCCTCACCCGTGCCGCAAAGGTTAACATTTAACGTCGGAATTCATTAACGGACCCTCACAAGGCCGTTATGAAGTCGATTCATGGCGTCTGAAACTGAAAGAGATTGTTTCAAATATCCAGGGTGCCGGTCGCCACGCGCACAGCGTGCCCGCCGATTCGGGCCCGTGCAATTTCTCTTTCCTTAACATCCATATGCAGATGAATGTGAGACGGCCGACCCATCTCGACGCCCTGCTCGATGAGGATAGGATAATGTCCATCTGCCAGACTGTCGAAGTGATGTATGGCGCCGGAAAAGGCCGCCGCCGCTGCGCCGGTTGCCGGATCTTCCGATATGCCCATGCTGGGTGAAAACATCCGCGTATGAAATTTTGCCACGTGGTTCACGCCACCCCGGCAGTAAAGATAGGCCGAAGCCAAGCGTCCCTCAACCAATGGCGCCAGCTTCAGCCACAAAGTAGGGTCGAAATCGACTTCCTGCATCGCAGCCAGATTCTGCACCGGTATCACCAGAAACGGCACACCTGCCGTCCACAGAGATGGCACGTGATTCTCGAAGCCGATCTGTGCCTCTGCCAGACCTATGGCATCGGCCAGTTGCGCATGATCCAGCGGCAAACACACGCGCGATGACTTTCTGGGCAGATCGAACTCTGCAAAACTTGCCTCACCGGGGCGAATGCGGATGGCGCAGCGAACAGGCCCCACCAACTCTTCCAGCACCTTCACCATATCTGCTTCGCCGTCGCCATGGTGTCTTTCGGCAATTGCGATGGCGGCGCCAACTGTGGGATGACCGGCAAAAGGCAGTTCTGAGGCGGGCGTGAAAATCCGCAAGGACGCAGCATAGGCAGGATTATCGGATGTTTTGACGAAGACCGTCTCAGACAAATTCATTTCGCAAGCGATAGCCTGCATGGTTTCATCATCGAGGTGATCAGCTTCAAACATAATAGCCAGTGGATTGCCAGCCAGCTTCTGGCGCGTGAAAACATCATAGATACTGTAACTTATCACCACGCCTAACACCTTCCGCATCGATGTTCGTTGTCGCAAACTGCCCGACCTCACCGGCCTCCGCAACCCTGATTTATCATGCGTCTTCAAGAAGCTGTGGACTTGTGCCTGGTAAACTCCGCCTCTGTCGGCTGCTGATACGCTGCGCTGTGAAAGAGCTTGTCCTGACAGGACTTCTTCATGTACCACAGGCCGTCAAACAAGGGTGATGGCATGTCGCGTTCAACTGATCATCTATGTTTCGTAGCCTCTACCACCGATGAAGCGCAATCTGCGCGAGATACGCTTATCGAGACGTATGGCAATACGTCCTTTGAAGAGGCGGATGTCATCATCGTTCTGGGTGGTGACGGGTTCATGCTGCAAGTGCTGAACGAAACAATGAATTCCGGCAAACGCATCTATGGCATGAATCGCGGCTCCGTCGGCTTTCTCATGAATGATTACCGGATTGATGATTTACCCGAACGCGTCGCCAAAGCTGCAGCAAATGAATTCCACCCTTTGCGCATGACGGCGATCGATGCCAACGGCGAGGAATTTACCGCGCTTGCCATGAACGAAGTCAGCCTGTTTCGCCAATCCCATCAAGCCGCCAAGCTGAGAGTGGATGTGGATGGAAAGACGCGGCTGGAAGAGCTGATCTGCGATGGCATGATGGTGGCGACGCCGGCAGGCTCCACCGCCTACAACTTTTCCGCCCACGGCCCCATCCTGCCGCTCGAATCACCACTTCTCGCCTTGACCCCGGTCAGTGCATTTCGCCCCAGACGATGGCGTGGTGCGCTTCTTCCGAATAAGGTGACGGTCGATATCCATGTTCTCGAGAGCGAAAAACGTCCCGTCAACGCTGTGGCCGACCATATAGAGGTCAAATCGGTGCAGATGGTGCGTATTGCCCAGTCCAGGGACAGAACCGCAAAAATCCTGTCGGACCCGGACCGGTCATGGTCGGACAGGGTGCTTGCCGAACAATTCTCCAACTGATGAAGATGACGATGATCAAAACATTTCTCGCCACCACATTCCTCGCTGTCGGTATCGTCTGGGCACAGGCACAAGCGCAGACGTCGGACATCGACACCCTGCCCGCCTCGGTGATCTTCGTTGCAAGCAGCGGGATGTGGGAACAGGCAGCCAAGGTGCCGGAGGGTACGACCGCTCCGCAGACCGGCGGTGGCGAACCGACACGTGGATATTACAAGGTGGTTGCCGTGCGCCAGGGTGATGGTACGGCCAAGATATATCTTCAGCAACTGGCGTATACAGCGAAAGGTCCGAGCCTCGTGGAGACGGTGGAGCTGGAAGAGTTCACGCAGATGAAGGTCTACGTGACCGATATCCGGCCCGAAAGCTCATCCGGGGCATCTGACACTCCCGGCCTCTTCGTTACCGTCCATCTCAAGACTGATCCTACGCAAAAGGAAGCGGACGCGTGGACGGTTCTGATCGATGAACTGGGTGACATGAAGATCGAAAAAGCTTCGAACTAAAGTCCCAACTCCTCCGGGCCATCAAGCACTGCGCCAAAGTGGTGCTTCCACAAGCGCGCACCGAGAGCGCCGGAACGATCGAGGCTGGAGCCAACGGTCAGCCAGGGAATCAGCGTCGGCTGTAACCCCGCGTCGAAGAAGACAAAACCGGCGGCCAGAACGCATGTATCGGCTTGAATACCACAGACCAGAACACGATCCGGCTTGAGCGAGCGCAGATAATCTACGGCTTCTTTCGGTGGTGCGTAGCCATATTTGATGAAAATACGGTCGGCAGCAACGAGAGAATCGTCGGCCTTTCCGGGCTTCCATCCCAGCTGGCGTTCGAACGGCGTTATGGTCTCATCGTGCCGTTCAACACTTGCGACCGACGGCATTGATCTGGCCAGTTCGGCAATGTCGGCAACGAGTTGAGCGGGCGGGCTGAAACTCGGCTGGACATCGACAATATAAAGCACCTGCTTCACGCAAATCTCCAAAACAAAAGGCCTCCCGCAACATAACTTGCGAGAGGCCAATCTGTATCGACAGGTCCCGAAGGATCAGTCGATGTCAGCAACCTCGACATCCGCACCACCGCTGATGCGGTGCGCAAGTGCTGCTTCCATGAATTCGTTCAACTCGCCGTCAAGCACATTGCCTGGAGCTGTGCTTTCAACGCCCGTGCGCAGATCCTTGACCAACTGATACGGCTGCAACACGTAAGAGCGAATCTGGTGGCCCCAGCCAATATCGGTCTTGGATGCGGCCTGCGCGTTGGCTGCGGCTTCCCGCTTCATCAATTCGGCTTCATAGAGACGCGAGCGCAGCATCTCCCACGCCTTGGCGCGGTTCTTGTGCTGGGACCGTTCCTGCTGGCAGGCCACCGCGATGCCGGTTGGAATATGCGTGATACGCACGGCCGAGTCGGTCGTGTTGACGTGCTGTCCACCAGCGCCTGACGAGCGATAGGTATCGATACGGCAATCGCTCTCGTTGATGTCGATCTGGATCGAATCATCGACCACGGGATAGACCCAGATGGACGAAAACGAGGTATGGCGACGCGCATTGCTGTCGTAAGGCGAAATACGCACCAGGCGGTGAACGCCAGATTCCGTCTTCATCCAGCCAAACGCATTGTGGCCCTTGACCAGAATGGTCGCGGATTTGATACCCGCCTCTTCGCCATCGTGAATTTCGAGAATCTCGACCTTGAAACCCTGACGTTCCGCCCAGCGGGTATACATGCGCAACAGCATGTTGGCCCAATCCTGGCTTTCGGTGCCGCCGGCTCCCGAGTGGACTTCCACATAGGTGTCGTTGCTATCTGCTTCGCCAGACAGCATCGCTTCCACCTGACGGCGGTTGGCTTCGCTTCTCAGCGCCTTCAATGCGTCTTCGGCTTCCTTGACGATATCGGCATCGTCTTCGGCCTCACCCATCTCGATCAACTCGATATTGTCGTTGACCTGCTGCTCCAGAAGTTTAACGCCGTTGATGGATTCATCCAGTTGCTGGCGCTCGCGCATCAGCTTCTGTGCCTCGGTGGCGTCATTCCAGAGGTTGGGATCCTCTGCCTTGTTGTTCAACCAGTCCAGTCGTCTTATCGCCTGGTCCCAGTCAAAGATGCCTCCTCAGCAGGCTTATGGCCTGCTTGATTTCGTCGACGACGTTCACGATCTCATTGCGCATTTCGCAGATACTTCGCTTTCATTGATAAACTTGGCTCGAAACTGGATGGCTGAATAAAGGCGAGGGGCGCGGATGTAAAGACCGCGCCCCTCGCCTTTCCAACGATTGGGATCAATAGAGGCCGCCGCCGCCGCCCGTAATGGCCTGCTGCGCCTGCGGTGAGGTGCGCAGAATGTCTTCCTGCGACATCGATCCATCCATACCAATGACCGAGAAGCTGCTGGCTGGACCGGTACCGGGCTTGAAGGCCTCCATGATGGTGTCGGGCTCGCCCTCATTGGCGGCCATGCCGGTCTTGCGGTTGACGGCTATGAACTGCATTCCATTCGGCACGATGAACTTGCTCTGCGGCAGATGCTTGGCTGCCTGTGCAATGAATTCACCAAAAATAGGTGCCGCCAGCGAACCACCGGTGCCGCCACGTCCCAGCGGCGCAGGGCTATCGAAGCCGATGTAAAGGCCAGCGACTAGATCAGGCGTATAGCCTACGAACCAGGCGTCTTTTTCATCATTGGTCGTGCCGGTCTTGCCCGCAACGGGCAGATCGACCTTGATCTTGCCTGCCGCAGTACCGCGCTGGACCACGCCTTCAAGCATCGATGTCGTCTGATACGCCGTCATAGGGTCGAGGACCTGCTCGCGATTATCGACAATGGTCGGTTCATCCTGATTCTGCCAGCTTGGCGCGTTGCAGCTTTCGCATCCGCGCTCTTCATGACGGAATATGGTCTTGCCGTAACGGTCCTGAATGCGGTCGATCACGGTCGGGTGAATCTGCTTGCCGCCATTTGCGATAACCGAATAGGCAGAAACCATCCGCATCACAGTGGTTTCACCGGAACCGAGCGACATGGACAGAAGCGGCGGCATCTTGTCGTAAATGCCGAAGCGCTCGGCATATTCAGCCACGAGGTTCATACCCATGTCCTGCGCAAGCCGCACAGTCATCAGGTTACGGGATTTTTCAATACCCAGACGCAAGGTCGATGGTCCCGCCACCTCTCCACCGTAGTTCTGTGGCCGCCAGACTTGTCCACCAGAGACGACCTCCAGTGGGGCGTCCAGGATCACCGACGCAGGGGTGTACCCGTTGTCGAGAGCCGCGGCGTAAATGAACGGCTTGAACGAAGAGCCTGGCTGGCGCATCGCCTGTGTCGCGCGGTTGAATTCCGACTGGCCGTACGAGAAGCCGCCGACCATTGCAAGAACGCGGCCAGTATGCGGGTCCATGACCACCATGCCGCCCTGCACCTTGGGGGGCTGACGAAGGCGGTAGTCATTGCCCTTGTCGGAGAGAGGCTCGACATAGATGACATCGCCGGTTTTCAGGACGGTTGCAGGCGATTTGGCTGTGGCGCGCTGCCCCTTGGCGTCGCGGTAGGCCCACTTCATGTTTTCAGGCTTGATACGACCACGGCTGCGCAGATCAGGATTTTCCGCATCGCCATCCGCGCGAAGCCCAATATCGACACCATCTGCTGTCGCAGACAGAACGACGGCCATTTTCCATTCCGGCACGTCGCGAAGCGGCCTCAGCTTCAAAAGCGCAGCAGCCCAATCGCCCGATGCGTCGATCTGATCGACGGGACCGTGAAAACCGCGGCGCTCGTCATAATCGAGCAGTCCATCCTGAAGCGCCTTGCGCGCCTCCAACTGGATATCGGGATCAAACGAGGTGCGAACGGAAAGGCCACCTTCCAGCAATGCCTTTTCGCCATATTTCTCAACGATCTGGCGGCGCGCTTCCTCGGAGAAATAATCGGATGCCGCAAGACGTGCTCCGCCCGTGCGAATATTGACGCCCAATGGCTGGGCCTTGGCATCCGTTGCATCGGCCACGGTGATGTAGCCATTTTCCGCCATGCGGTCGATGACCCAGTTGCGGCGCTCGACGGCTGCCTTTTCACGACGCAGCGGATGATAGTTTGCCGGACCCTTTGGAAGGGCTGCGAGATACGCCGTCTCGGCGATCGTCAGTTCCGTCACGGATTTGTTGAAATAGGTCAGCGCCGCGCTGGCAATACCGTAGGAATTCAGACCGAAGAAAATCTCGTTGAGATAAAGCTCGAGGATCTTGTCCTTGCTGTACGCCTGCTCGATGCGGAACGACAGAACGGCTTCCTTGGCCTTACGCTCCATGGTCTGCTCGTTGGTCAACAAGAAGTTCTTGGCAACCTGTTGCGTGATGGTCGAGCCACCCTGCGTCGGACCACCTGTCACGAAAGCAACGGCAGCGCGGGCAAAACCCGTCACATCGATGCCGGGATGCTGATAGAAATTCTTGTCTTCGGCAGAAAGAAAGGCTGCTTTTACACGGTCAGGAACGGCCTGGATCGGCAAGAACAGACGGCGCTGCTTGGCGTATTCCGCCATCAGCGCTCCGTTCCCGGCATGAACGCGGGTGGTTACAGGCGGCTCGTAGCTTGCGAGAACGGCGTAATCGGGGAGATCCTTCGTTATCGTCATCAAATAAATGGCGACGCCACCGGCTGCCACAAGGAACAGCATGCTGGCCAAGCCGAAGAAATATCCAATAAGTCTGATCATGTTTAGCTACCGATACTTCGAATCGCAAAGGGTTGCGCTCGCCGTTATGAGCACATTCTTGCATATAGAGTGCCGTTTTGCACACCGCTTCATCGATGACAAGCTGCCAATAGAAGCATTCTCCGATATGTTATCGAGAACTACCTCTTCTGCTCCATGAAAGAAGCAGTCCAGACCCATCGAATCTCACTGCCGAGTAACGTGTGGAATGTGAGTAAAATAGGGCTTTGACCCGATTTAATGGTGGCTCCGCGCACCAGTCCAGCCCTTTTTGAGCGACAGACACACAGATGTCACAGCCGCCGCCATTGCCAAGGAAACCCCTCAGCCGCCATTGGCCAGCGCCTGAGCACGATAGCGGGTAACGGCAGTTGCCAACGTATCGGCGACCTTTGCGCGCCACGTTTCGTCCAGCAACAACTTTTCGTCATCGGGATTGGAGAGGAAACCAAGCTCCAGCAAAACGGACGGTACATCATGCGCGCGCAATACCTGAAAGCCCGCATAGCGATGAGGATTGTTGATGAGCCCGACCTGCCCGTCGAAAGATTTCACGATATTTTCCGCAAGCGTTACAGAAAATGCCTGCGTCTCACGCCGCGTAAGATCAAGCAGAATATCGGCGACTTCAGGCTGCTCGCTCTGAACGGTGACGCCCGCAATCTGGTCCGATAGATTTTCACGTTCGGCAAGATCCTGTGCCATTCTGTCGGAAGCCCGGTCGGAAATCGTGTAGACCGTCGCTCCGCGAATGCCCTTTTGCTTCAGCGTATCGGCATGGACGGAAATGAAGAGATTGGCATTTTGCTGACGCGCCAGAACCACGCGCTCGGACAAAGCTAGAAACGTGTCGTCGTCCCGCGTCAAAAACGCCTTGATTCCCGGCAGCTTGTTGAGACGATCCGCCAATTGCTTGGCAAAGGTCAGCGTGATGACCTTTTCATCCGTCCCAGATACGGCGCCCTTGGCGCCAGCATCGATACCGCCGTGGCCCGCATCGACAGCAATGACAAACTCTGACTGGCGGGATGTTTTCGGGGCGACATCGGCTGTCACCGAGGCAGTCGTTGCGGGCGCAAGAGCCTGCCAGCTCTGATTCTTCAAAAGCTCGGCAAATTTCTGCTTCGTCGCCATTTCCGTATCCAGCACGAAACGGAAACTCTTGCCACCATCGTCCGACTTGGTCTCGGCAATCACCACCTGCGCAGGCTTCTTCGCCGTCAGAACCAGACGCGCACTCCCCTCGCCCATGATTCCGAAGCGGATATCACTGAACAGACCCGTCGGGGCCAGATCGCTCGTTGGAAACGAAAAGCCAACGGCAGGAAAATCAACGACGATGCGCGCGGGCGAATCGAGGTAGTGAACCTCAAATTCCGGCTCCTGATTGAACTCCATGACGATGCGGGTACGCGCCTCATCACCGATAATACGCGCTTTGGTCGCCACCAGCGAAGGCGGCTGATCGCTCGCATGGCTCATTCCGAGGCCAGCGAAGACGCAAAGCGAAGCCAGGGCGAAAACCCGACTGATTCGTGCAATCGAATTGCGTTTTTGTGACAGGTTCATGCCGTCGATCGATGGTGTGATGGTCGCCAAAGTCATTTCCGTGTTTATCGTCTTTTAACAGAACAAGCTGCGCGTTTCAGCCAGATCCCGTCATTTACGACTGTCAGAATGGCCTGATTTGCACTGCCGCGCAACAATCGCAGCCGTTGGTGAAGCAATTCTTAATTGCGAAATTCCACCAATGATATGGCATATTTAGCCACCCTATTGCTATTGTGACGGATAAAACATACAACGGGAATGAGGGTTAAAAGTGTTGACGGGATAGATGCCCGCCGGCTGCCAATCGACAAAGACGCTGGCGCTGTAAATTCGGGCAATCATCTGCCGTCGCTGCATTTTTCTCCTGAAACTGAATCAATTCCAGCCGTGGCTGGAACAATACCCGGTGGCATGCCACCGCACGCTCGAGGAGAGCATTTTCATCGGATCCTTCGGGGTCTATTTATTAAAGTCGTTCTCGCTTGGCCAATGATGTCGTTGCAGCAGCTTTCAAATCAACCGGATACCAGGAGCAGGCATCATGCTTTGCCAGTTATCCGGATGCTGCCAGTTAACCGACGCCGGGCAAGAAACTTCATTTCCGGCACACCCTTGAAAATAGATGAAAGGCCTGTCCTCGCGGCGGGCCTGCTCTCGTATATGACAAGGCTGCGCCGAGGAGCACAGCTTACATGGCAGACAAAATGCTTATCGACGCGTCCCATGAAGAGGAGACGCGCGTTGTAGTGGTTCGTGGAAATCGAATTGAGGAATTCGATTTCGAGTCGGAACACAAAAAGCAAATCCGCGGCAATATCTATCTTGCCAAGGTTACCCGCGTAGAGCCTTCCCTTCAGGCCGCTTTCGTGGATTACGGCGGCAATCGCCACGGCTTTCTCGCTTTTGCGGAAATCCATCCCGACTATTACCAGATTCCGCTGGCAGACCGTCAGGCACTTCTGAAGGCAGAAGCGGAAGATCATCGTCGCAACGACGACTTTGAACCGGCAGACGCACCAAACGAACCAGCATCTTCGGCCGTCGATCTCTCTCAGGTCGAGCAGCCGGATATCGGTATCGTTGCACCAGCAGCCGCGGAAACCACGGTTGAAGACGCCGTAACAACGGAAACCTCGGCTGAGTCGGTGGAAACTGAAGTCCAGGCTACCGACGTCATCGCTGAAGACGTTGCAGCGGAAGACGAAAAGCCGAAGAAGCGCGTTCGTCGCCCACGCACCAAGAAAAAGACCGAAGCGGATGATATCTCCGCCAATGCAGCCGCGTCTGACGAAAGCTCGGAAGACGATGGCAGCAAGGGCGGCGAAATGGCTGCCATGGTCGATACCGATACGATTTCGGAAGAAGTCGAAGGGCTTGGCCGTCGCGACAATGATGACGACGATGATGATGACGATCACCACGAAAAGGAAGTCATCGAATCCGTTGGCGCAGAAGATGCGATGGAAGAAGTTCCAGACCGCGTCTCCCGCAAGCCACGCAAGCAGTACCGCATTCAGGAAGTCATCAAGCGTCGTCAGATTCTTCTGGTTCAGGTTGCCAAGGAAGAACGCGGCAACAAGGGTGCTGCGCTGACGACCTACCTTTCGCTCGCAGGCCGTTACTCGGTTCTGATGCCGAACACGGCGCGTGGCGGCGGTATTTCCCGCAAGATCACCCAGCCGACAGACCGCAAGCGTCTGAAGGAAATCGCCCGCGATCTGGAAGTGCCGCAGGGCATGGGCGTTATTCTGCGCACCGCCGGTGCCAACCGCACCCGCGTCGAAATCAAGCGTGACTTCGAATATCTGATGCGCCTGTGGGAGAACGTCCGCACTCTGACGTTGAATTCCACCGCTCCTTGCCTCGTTTACGAAGAGGGATCGCTGATCAAGCGTTCGATCCGCGACCTCTACAACAAGGACATCAGCGAGATTATCGTCTCCGGCGAAGAAGGCTATCGTGAAGCGAAAGACTTCATGAAGATGCTCATGCCGAGCCATGCCAAGGTCGTGCAGCCTTACCGCGACATTCACCCGATATTCTCGCGTTCAGGCATCGAAGCGCAGCTCGACCGCATGCTCCAGCCACAGGTCACGCTGAAGTCGGGCGGCTACCTCATCATCAACCAGACGGAAGCGCTTGTTGCCATCGACGTGAACTCCGGTCGTTCGACCCGTGAACATTCGATTGAAGAAACTGCCGTCCAGACCAACCTGGAAGCCGCAGAGGAAGTGGCACGTCAGCTGCGTCTTCGCGACCTTGCCGGTCTCGTCGTTGTCGACTTCATCGACATGGAAGAAAAGCGCAACAACCGCTCCGTCGAAAAGAAGCTGAAGGATTGCCTGAAGAACGACCGCGCCCGCATTCAGGTCGGCCGTATCTCGCATTTCGGCCTTCTGGAAATGTCGCGCCAGCGCATTCGCGCATCGGTTCTGGAATCCACCACCCAGGTCTGCTCGCATTGCGGCGGCACGGGCCATGTGCGCTCCGAATCTTCCATCGCCCTGCATGTTCTGCGTGGCGTCGAGGAATATCTGCTGCGCAACACGACCCATAACATCACGGTTCGCTGCACACCCGATACGGCGCTGTACCTGCTGAACCATAAGCGCGCGACCATCGTGGATTATGAGGCCCGCTTTGGCGTTGCCATCATCATCGCAGCCGATGAGAGCGTCGGTGCACAGCACTTCGCGATAGATCGTGGCGAGGCCGTTGAAAACCCGGTCAAGATCGAAAGCCTCATTCAGATGCTTCCTGATTTCGAGGAAGAAGAAGATGACATCATCATCGAAGCCGATGAGGATGAAGACGAGGAAGAGGTCGTCGTAAAGGCCGAGAAGACCGAAGCCCGTCAGCCGCAGGCTGACACAGGCGAAGATGGCAAGCGCAAGCGCAAGCGTCGTCGTCGTCGTCGCGGCAAGAATGGCGGCCAGAACGGGGCCGAGGCAAATGGTGATGCGGAAGACGATACGTCGTCTGACGATCAGGATGATGATGCTGAGGCAGACTCTGATGAAGAGGCATCGACCTCGACACCGGAAGCCAGCGACAGCACGGCATCCGACGATGGCAGACGCAAGCGCCGCCGCCGTGGCAAACGTGGTGGACGCCGCAATCGCGACGAAAACGGCAACATCATCGAAGAAGATGGCGTCGATGCCGAAACATCCGAAGCCGTTGAAGACGGCGCTGCCGCCGCTGCGATAGAGGGTGTCGAAGAAGCGAGTGTTGTCGAAACCGTTGAGGCCGAGGCACCAACGCCGACAGTGGAAGAGACAGAAAAGCCGAAGAAGCCACGCCGGACCCGCAAGGCGAAGGAAACGGTTACCGAGGCGGCTGCCGAACCAACCCCTGCTGCGGCTCCAGTTGCAGTTGAAACCGTCGAGCCTGTGGTGGTTGACGTCACCGTCGCTGACGTCGCGGTCGAAGAAGCAGGCCAAGCCTCGGCCGACCTCGGAAACGACGCAGCCGAAACGACGAAACCTGTCCGCGCCAACCGCGGTGACAATGTCTCATCGTCGGAGCCAGTCGTCACCTCGCCATCCAGCGAAGGTGCTGAGGGCGGCGACCAGTCCAAGCCCCGCAAAGGCGGCTGGTGGCAAAGACGCGGCTTCTTCTAAGAGGCTGCAGGTGACGTAAAATAATGAGAGGCTCCGTTCGCGGGGCCTTTTTCTTTTTCAGAATGCAGGGAATATTGTCGGGTGTCGCCGTCGCTGGTAGGGATATGGCTATGAGAACGAATAGGCCGACGACCGAAGCGGATTATAAATCGGTGCTCCAGAATATTCTGCGAGCGCACGCACCAACCGCATTGGGAAATTTACGGCACATAAAACAAAAACTCCCCGTAAAGACCCGCATGCTGATGGTGGGCATACATCCTGGTCAGAGCGAAGAAGGCTTCTTTGACATTATGGTTCATTTGGACGGCCCTGACCTCTACGTCCTCAATAAAGCAGTCGCGCCATACCGCAGATTGTTCGAAGTTCAATGTATTGATGGTCGTATGCAGCCAGACGTGCCGATGTATGATCCTGACGAAGCTCCTTTTTCCGTCAACGATGCCATTGTGGACATCAGCATGGAATGGGTCGAAGCGCTCTGGCGTGACTTCGGGGGTATTGGCCTGCCAGCAGAAGTATTCGGCGAAGAAGGCTACGGGACGGTCGCCGTCAAAACCCTTTCGCCCTGAAATCGGGTGTCGACGATCTCGCGTACGACGCGGATCGCCAAAGGCTGCTTTTTTCGTCCAATAAAACATTCACAAAAGAGAAAAGCCGCATCGTTTCCGATACGGCTTTCAAATGTCGTCACTGATTAAAGACCAAACCGTCTCTTCAGTTGCCATCACTCGTCGCGATAAACTTTTTCGCGGCGCTCGTGGCGTTCCTGGGCTTCGATGGAGAGAGTAGCGATAGGGCGGGCGTCCAGTCTCTTGATGCCGATGGGCTCGCCGGTCTCTTCGCAGTAGCCGTATGTGCCTTCGTCGATCCGCTGAAGCGCTGCATCGATTTTCGAGATCAGCTTTCTCTGGCGATCACGAGCACGAAGCTCGATTGCGCGATCCGTCTCGGACGATGCCCTGTCGGCAAGATCCGGGTGGTTGGCGCTTTCTTCCGCGAGATGACCGAGCGTCTCGCGCGCTTCCCTCAGAATGTCGTTCCTCCAGCCGACCAGCTTTGCCCGAAAATAGGCCTTCTGGTTGGCATTCATGAACTCATCGCTTTCCGAGAGCACATAATTGCTAAGATCGATCTTCTCACTCACGCGATTCTCCTCGAAGAACATCTCATATGGCGCGGGTATACTCCAATGCCATACGGCCATTCAAGTCCGCAAAACAGTTTTCAGGCATTTTTAAATCTGTCACAAAATTCAGCTAAATGGTTATTTTTTATGCTTTATTCCCGAATCACAAATTATTTCTTCAATCACGTTATAAGAACTTGGTTATACCGGGCTGCACTTGCGGTGCCGCCATCTGTTCCTGTAAAGCATGCCAACGATGTTTAAACCTGCATGGGATGCCCCGGAAATGCCAGTGCTTCAACCGCCACCGTTCCGGGTCTATCTGATGCGACATGCGCGCGCGGCGTGGCCAGCCGACGGCGAGCGGGACTTCGACAGGCACCTGGATGATGTCGGCTATGCGGAGGTCGAAATTGTCGGCGCGAATGCAGCGGACAAAGGCTATAAACCGGATATCGTCTTGAGCTCCACAGCAGTACGTTGCCGCGAAACGGCACAATCCGTGCGGCGCGCATTCAACGACGCTTTCGACGTCACCTATGTCGATGAGATGTACAACGCCCAGCCTGAAACCTATCTCGCATTGATCGCCGCGCAAGCGCCAAGCCGGTCCGTCATGCTGATAGGCCACAACCCGACGCTGGATGCTGTTGCAGAAGCATTTATGGGGCAGCGAAGAATGGAGAGCCTGTTGCCCTCAGGCTTTCCCACTGCAGGCCTTGCCGTACTCGACGCCAAGCTTGGCGGTGATGGCACCGTGACCGAGTGGCAGATGCTCGAATTCCTCGCCCCATAGCGCCAGGCTGCGCGGAATGAAAACTTTCCATGACCCGCTTCTTTTTTAAGCAGCGGTCGGACCTATATATTTTCACGAAGCGAAATATTTTGTGGGAAACGTTCATTGCCGCCATCTCTCACGTCTGTCACCGATAGCGCATTGATTGCCTTAGACAATCTCACGGATCGCGCCAGCGCTCTCACCAACCCGACTTTACGGCTGGGGGTAACGGGTTTGTCACGCGCCGGCAAAACGGTTTTCATCTCCTCGCTGGTCCACAACCTGCTGAATGGCGGTCGTCTTCCGCTTTTCGAAGCGCTTCGCTCCGGCAGGGTTTCCAATGTGCGGCTGGAGCCGCAGCCGGATGACGCCATTCCGCGTTTTCAATATGAGGATCATATCCAGGCGCTTGTGCGAGATCGCATCTGGCCGGATTCGACGCGTGCCATTTCAGAATTGCGCATCACCCTGGATTACCAGAGCGCCAGCGGCTGGGGCCGTTGGTTCTCATCGGGTCGTCTCGCCATCGATATTGTCGATTATCCCGGCGAATGGCTGCTCGATCTTCCGCTTCTGACGCAGGACTACAAGACCTTCAGCGATAACACTCTGTCGCTCGCAACGCAGGGCGTCCGCGCAGAACTGGCGCGCGAGTGGCTGGAAATTGCCACCTCGGTCGATATCGATGGACCGGCAGACGAGATGACGGCCCGACGTCTTGCGGAAAGTTTCGCCCTTTATCTGCGGGCCTGTAAATCGGATGAGCGTTCGCTGTCCACCCTGCCGCCGGGGCGTTTTTTGATGCCGGGTGATCTGGAGGGCTCACCCGCCCTCACCTTCTCGCCGCTTCCGAGTTTGACAGATGCAAAGGCACCGAAGGGCTCGCTCCGAGCAATGATGGAGCGGCGTTACGAAGCCTATAAATCCATCGTCGTGAAGCCGTTTTTCCGTTTGCATTTTGCCCGGCTGGATCGTCAGATCGTGCTGATCGATGCCCTGCAGGCGGTCAATCGCGGGCCGGAGGCGGTGCAGGATCTTGAGCGGGCGCTGGGTGATGTTTTAGCCTGCTTCCGCCCCGGCAAGAACAGCCTGTTGTCGTCTCTGGTGCGCCGACGCATCGACAAGGTTCTGGTTGCTGCAACGAAGGCCGATCATCTCCACCATGAAAGCCATGATCGCCTCGAAGGCCTGACGAGACGCCTCGTGGACCGCGCCATCACCACCATCGGCATGAGCGGTGCGGGTATCGAGGTCATGGCGTTAGCATCGGTGCGCGCGACCAAGGAGGCAAGCGTTCGGCAGGATGGCCACTCGCTTCCCGTCATTGTCGGAACCCCGATTGCGGGCGAGAAGATCAACGGTGAAATCTTCGATGGTAATCGTACGACCGCCATTTTCCCAGGGGACCTGCCGGAGGACCCGGAACCGCTGTTTCGGGCGATGGATGCCAAGGGGGACGCGGCTGATCTGCCAGACGTGAATGTCGTGCGCTTCCGCCCGCCAAAGCTGGAAGAAACCAGTGGCGGCATCAAGCTGTCCGTGCCGCACATCCGGCTCGACCGCGCCATGCAGTTCCTGTTTGGAGACAAACTCGCATGAAAGAGGAAATCAACGTCCCTGGTCGACGCCCGGCAGCCTTCACGCTAGAAAGTGAACAAGCGCCCGCTGCGCCAACCGATATCAGGCGATCACCCCGCAGTTTCGATGCGGATATTTCGATGACGCCGGATGAGGAAGACCCCTTTCTGGCTCCGGAAGACATCGATAAGGCGTCTCTGCCCGTCGCCGCTCCGCGCAAGCGCCGCTTCTCCTTCGGTAAACTGGCAATGGGTGCTGTTGGCGTTCTGTTCTCGCTGGCCTTCGGGCTTTGGGCAGACCAGCTCATTCGCGATCTCTTCTCGCGCTCTGACTGGCTCGGCTATACGGCAAGCGTTGCTCTGGCCATCGCCATCTTCGCCGTCGTTGCACTGGTCGCGCGCGAAGCCATCGGCATCATGCGGCTGAATGCCGTTCAATCGTTGAAATCAGATGCTGAAAAAGCAGCGCTCGAAAAAAAGTCGTCCGCTGCGCGCGCCGTCATTGTGCGGCTGAACACGGTTCTGTCTCACCGGGCCGAGACCGCAAAGGGTCGAGCCGCGCTGAAGGACACGGAAAACGATGTCATCGACGGGCCGCACCTCATCGAACTTGCGGAACGCGAACTGTTGAGCCCGCTGGATCGTCAGGCCCGCGCGCTGATCATGAATTCTTCCAAGCGCGTGTCGGTCGTTACCGCCGTCAGCCCGCGTGCGGTCGTTGATCTCGCCTATGTCCTGTTTGAGGTCACGCGGCTGGTCCGCACCATGGCAGAACTCTATGGCGGGCGGCCCGGCACTCTTGGCATGCTGCGGCTGTTACGCGACGTCATCGCGCATCTGGCTGTCACGGGCTCGATTGCGGTGGGTGATGGGCTTGCCCAGCAGGTGCTCGGCCACGGCATCGCGTCGCGGCTTTCGGCCAGGCTGGGCGAAGGCGTCATCAACGGGTTGATGACGGCGCGAATCGGCATCGCGGCCATGGATCTATGCCGTCCGCTACCCTTCAGAGCTCTGAAACGGCCTGGCATCAGCGACTTCGTTTCCGACCTCACTCCTGATTTGACGAGCCGTAAAAATGATGAGAAGCCCTGAGACATAGGGCTTTGCTATGTCAAAAGGTTACGATCAGCCAAGCTAATCTCGGCCAAATAAACCAAGCATTAACCATTCGCGACATAGATTGACCCTACACAAAGCGGCCATTTCGCCAGGGAAAGTATCATGTATTCGCGCTTCTTTTCGCTACTGGGCGGACTTGCCGCCGTTCTATCCGTCAGCGGCGGACTTGCAGTTTCCGACGCTCAGGCCGCATCCCGCGATGACGTCTTCTTCGGCTCCGTGGCAGGCGTATGGTCAGGTCCTGGCGAGATCGTGGCTGGAAAATACAAGGGCACGAAGTTCACCTGCGATCTCACCGGCGAACCGATTGGCGACAAAGAAACCGGCATCAAGCTGGGCGGCACCTGCCGCGTTGGCGTTTTCAAGCAACCCATGTCTGCCGTCATTGCCAAGAAGGGCAACAGCTACGAGGGCAAGTTCCTCGATGGCTCCGAGGGCAAGGGTCTGGATATCGTTTCGGGTCAGGTCAGTGGGGACAAGGTCGTCGTCGGCATCAACCGCGCCAAGCTGAGCGGAGTCATGGTTGCCCGCGTTACCAACAACACATCCATGAACATCACCATCTCCGTCAAGGTTGCCGACCAGATGGTCCCGGTCATTGGCCTGACGCTTGCCCGCAATGTCGACCAGATGGCGGTCGGCTCCATCAAGCCATAAGGCTTGCCCGCAACATCATTCGTTTGAGAACGGGAGTGTCCACCACTCCCGTTTTTTGTTCGAGATGCGGATACCCGTCTTATCCGCCTCTTCAAGCCATTCGATCACCGACTTGCCTTGGACCACACTCTGCGGCGCGATATCGGCCAGTGGCATCAGCACGAAGGCTCGCTCCGTCATGCGCGGATGCGGAATTTCCACCCGCGCGGTCTGGGTCGTTTCCTCACCATAGGTCAGCACGTCGATGTCGATGGTGCGCGGGCCCCAGCGCTCGCTGCGCACCCGTTTCATGCCGCGTTCGATATCCAGACAAAGCTCCAGCAATTGCTCTGCCGTCAGTGAGGTTTCAACCGTGGCGCAGCAATTGAAGAAATCGGCTTGATCCGTCTTTCCCCATGGCGGCGTGCTGTAAAGTTGGGAGACGGCCAACAGGCGACAGCTCTCGTGGTTTGCAAATGTGTAAAGCGCCTGCGCCATCGCAGCAGGCGGATCACCGATATTGCCACCCAAACCCAGTGCCGCAAGGGTCATGCCATCAGCCATGCTGTTCGACGCTCACCTGCGCGTAATCGAGAATACCCGGTACAGGTGCCGATGGTTTGCGCACGGTGATCTTGACCCGGACGATTTGCGGATAACGCTTGCGCAATGCGGATGCGATGTCGTTCGCCAGCGCCTCGATAAGGTAACGCCGCTGACCAGCCACGATCTTTTCGATGACATCGAAGGCGACGCCGTAATCGACGGTATTTTCGATATTGTCGGTTTCCAGCGCGTTTCCGGCCTCAACCTCCATCTCCGCATCGACAAAGAAACGCTGTCCCAGCGTTTCTTCCTGCGCCAGCAGGCCATGACGCGCAAAAAACGAGCAGTTCTTCAGCACTATCGTATAAAGGCTCATAACCGCCCATCCCCTTTGTTTTTCTTTTGTCTCAGAACGGCGTCGGCGACAGCCAGAGCGTCTCTGGTCATGGCCACATTGTGTACACGAAAAACGATCGCGCCCGCTAGACGCAGTATTGCGGTGGTGGCGGCAGTTCCGACATCACGGTCTCCCGCCTCATCGCGCTGCGTCAGAGCGCCGATGAAACGCTTGCGCGACGTGCCCGCCAGAATAGGCAGACCGAACCGGGAAAGCTCATCGAAACGCGACATCAGCAGGACATTTTCATCCGTGTCCTTGGCAAACCCGAAACCCGGATCCAGCATGATGGCCTTGCGGGAAATCCCAGCATCTTTTGCGATGTCGAGCGAGCGGTTCAGGAAGGCGAACTGGTCATCGATGACATCAGGCAGTTTCTGCCGCTCACGGCCTGTATGCATGATGCAGACCCCTGCCCCGGCGTGCGCCACCACGCCTGCCATCCCGGCATCTTTTTGCAGACCGAAGACGTCATTGACGATATGCGCACCGGCCTCCACGGCCAGCTTTGCCGTCGAGGCGCGGTAGGTGTCGACGGATATCAGCGCATCCGTTTGGCGGGCAAGACGTTCGATGACCGGCAAAACGCGGTCCTGCTCTTCCGCGTCCGTCACGGTCTTCGCCCCCGGCCGTGTCGATTCGCCACCGATATCGATGATGTGGGCACCGTCTTTCACGCATGAAAGCGCATGATCGATCGCCTGGTTTGAAGCAAGATACCGCCCGCCGTCGGAAAACGAATCCGGGGTGGCGTTGACGATAGCCATAATAAGGCCATCCCCATCAAGTTTCAGGGAACGCCCATGCGCGACTTGCCACACATTGTCACTGGCTGTTATCACGTAACATCAAGCCTTTCCGGAATAACGGAGTCCGCCATTCATACCGTCCTCACTCCGCCTCCACCGCAGGCCCTGAAACCGAGACCGATTTTGGCAAAGCCCTTTGCGCATAGTGGAAGCATTGGCTCTATGGCGCAATCACCTTTCAAGTTCAACTGGAAGGCAGGCAAATGAAGAACCTCTCCCGTATGCTCTGTGCGCTGATTGCCAGCGCAACACTGGTTACCTCCACACTCGACGCCAGTGCCGAAACCGTGATGAGCAAATCCTTCTCCTACTTCACGGTGGGCGGGCGCACGGCTGAAGATTTGGACCGTGAGCTTTCGCGCCGAGGCCCGATGACGAAAAACACCGGCGCGCGCCATCCCGGCGCCACGGAAATCAAATTCGGCGGTGAGTTGACCTATGTCGAGAAGAACGGTCGCTGCGGCGTTGGTACGGTAAAGGTGACGTTGCACACGAAAATCCTGCTGCCACGCTGGACGAACCGCCGTCGCACAAGCGCGGAGCTTGCCTTGATATGGGATACGCTTTCTGCGGATATCAAACGCCACGAAGAACGCCACGCCGAAATCGCCCGCACCTATGCGCGCACGTTGGAAAAGCGGCTGCAATCCCTGCGCCCACAATCGGACTGCGAAGCGATGCAAGCGCTGGTCACAGAGACGACGCAAGAGGTAATGGCAGCGCACGACAAGGATCAGCTACGCTTCGACATGGTGGAATCGAAAAACTTCGATGCGCGCATGACCCGCCTTCTGAAGCACAGGATAGAGCGGACGACATCCGGACGATAGATCACCTGCCGCAAATGCTACCAGAGGTTTACAGTGCTTCCTTCACGTGAATTCTCACCTTAAGATTGCGCCGCCTTATTCGTTTTGCCGGATAATGATCATTAAGTTCTAGTCATGGATGTAATCGCGAAAATAGCGTATCGATGAGGCTGGAAATATTCTGGATTTATAGCTTGCCGGAGTTTGATTTTCGCTCTCCTGGCGCGTCCATAACCGCAGGCGCCTCCTCCTTCGCCTGATGGTGACGTGCCCACCTCGCCTCGCTTGTCCCACGAAACGGAAGGCGAGGCTTTTTGTGGCTGGAAGAGCGTAAGCTTATCGATCAGCCCTGACGTTCCGGTACGTGCACGACCAGACCGTCCAGCGCATCCGACATCTTGATCTGACAGGACAGCCGCGATGTCGGGCGAACATCGACAGCGAAATCCAGCATATCCTCTTCCATCGGCTCAGGTGGTCCCACCCGGTCCGACCACGCATCATCGACATAGACATGACAGGTTGCGCAAGCACAGGCGCCACCGCATTCGGCATCGATACCGGGCACGGAGCTGCGGACGGCAACTTCCATGACGGTGGAGCCATTGCTCACATCGAGGTCGTGCTGCGTGCCGTCGAAGGCAACGATGGTCAGTTTGGTCATGTCAGGCAATCCAGAAACGTGTTGAGAATGTTTCTAAACAAATAGAAAGACCGGCCCCGCTTGGCAACCCGTCAATGCGGTTGCCAGGCGAAACCGGCCCGAAAAGATTTGAGCAGACGGGACTAGCGGCAGAGTTTCAGAATGAAATTCTCAGCTTCGATCACGGTCGTCGCAACTTTTGAAAGTGCTGCCGCATCGCGACTGCCATTTTCAATGGCTTCGGCCGCCGCCGCCACCTGAAACGCCCCCACGGCATCTGCGGAACCCTTTAGACGATGGGCGACGCCCTTCATCTCTATCTCGTTGACAGTGGCGAGATCGTGCAGCAACGTGCGCGCATTGCGTGTAAACAGCTGGAGGATTTCGATCTCCAACTCCTTGTCGCCCATGGTCTGACGCGCCAGATGGGCGAAATCTATGGGTTTGCTGCTCATCTGCGATGCGCCGCCAAAATTGTCTGGGGCGTCAAATGCTATACTCACCGCTGCCATTTTAAAAGTTTCCTCGGTTGGCTCATGTTTCTTGTTTTGAGGCACATATGTGCTGGTTCTAAGCAGATAGGCCTAGGATGAGATGAAAATGGGGCACACGGACGGTGGAAATCTTCCGCTATGGTTAATTTATGGTAAGCTTATATGAAACAAGGCCTTTCGCGCGAAGTCAGAGTTTAAAAACTGTTAACAAACCGCCACTTGGCCAATGCTCTCTTGTGGCTTAATTGTTTAAAAGCCTCGAATGTGTCACTACGGTACTGCCGTCTCGCATAACCTCAGTCCGGTTACGTGAATTTCGGTGCGTAAATGTCGTTGTCTGGGTGGCTGAAGACCGGCTCTCAGGGAATTGGTAAGAAACGAGGCACTATATACCGCGAGGTATCGTGTCTTGAGGCATGATGGCGGATATCCCAACGCAGGCGGCGATGGGATGCACGGCATGAGGCCGGGCGTATATGTAACGAGGCGTAACCGCATGGCGAACAACAAGATCAGCGACTCGATTGACGAGACTGCGTTCCAGGCACTTGAAGATGCCTTGCAACTCGGCGCGTACGAAACCCAGCCGGAGCCTCGCAAGAGGTCCACTCCAAAGTCTGCGGAGGCCAGAGTGCCAGAAAAGCCAAGAGCGCCTGAGAGAGAAAAGACACGCCCCGCGGAACAGCCACAGCAACAAAGACCTGCCAGCGCCGAACAGGCACCGAGATCGCCATCTCTCGAAGCTGCCAATGATGGCTCCAAGCGCAGCCCCGCCATGATCCTGAAATCGCTGGACGCAGGCTCGGTAACCGGAGCACTGCGCAATGCGACTATCGTTTCGGTTCTGTGGGCCTTTGCCGGTGCCGGCCTCGCGCATGTGCTTTATGGCAACCTGATCTGGAGTGTCGGCTCCATCGCGGAGCTGTTTGCCGTTCCCGGCGTGATGGCGATCATCGTCGGCGTCATCGTTCCGATCATGCTGTTCTTCGCCTTCGCCCTGATGATGGCGCGTGCCCGCGATCTGCGTAACGCTGCCCGTTCCATGGCAGAAGTCGCCCTTCGCCTCTCCGAGCCGGAAACCATCGCTTCCGACCGCATCATGTCCGTCGGTCAGGCCGTTCGCCGCGAAGTATCCGCCATGAACGACGGCATCGAGCGTACCATTGCCCGCGCCACCGAGCTTGAAACACTCGTTCACTCCGAGGTGAACGCTCTTGAGCGCAGCTATGCCGACAATGAAACCCGCGTCCGCAGCCTCGTTGAAGAACTGAGCGCCGAACGCGACGCCATCATCAATCATGCAGAGCGCATCCGTTCGTCCATCATGGGCGCGCAAGACCAGATCAAGGAAGAGCTCTCCATCGTCGGTGAAGAGCTTTCGATGCGTCTGGCGACCAGCGGCGAAGCTTTCGCATCCTTGATCGATACGCGGTCCGCAGCACTGCTCGAAAAGTCGCGCGTGTCTTCGGAAGCCATGGGCAGCCTCATTGCGTCCAAGACCGACAATCTTCTCAAGGCACTGAACTCCTCCGGCGCTGCTATTTCGAACGAGTTCGATTTGCGCCTCCACGACCTCAGCACCACACTGGATGATCGCGGTCGCCTGCTTCTCGACCAGTTTGCCACACAGGCCTCAACGCTCAGCAGCGGTACGGAAAATCTCAACAAGACCCTGGAGGAGCGCACCCGCCTCCTCAACGATACGTTGTCCAAGCGGACGCTCGAACTCGGTCAGAATATCGAGCGCGGCCAGGCCATCATTGGCGGCTCGCTGGATAATGTTCTCGACAAGCTGACATCCACGCTCGAGGAAAAAGGCCTATCGTTCCGCCAGAACCTGCAAAGCTCTGCCGATGACGCGATCATGGATCTCGATCTGCGATCGGGTCTGTTCGAGGAAAAGCTTCAGACCACCGTTGGTCTCGTCAACTCTGCCTTCGATGAGCGCGTGGCAGAATTCACCAGCGCCTTCGATCAACGCGCAGGCAGCCTCGACAGCAAGCTGATGGAAAGCCTTGCCCGCATCAACGAAACCGTTGCGGGTGGTACCGACAGCATCGACGGCACGCTGAATTCCGGCATCGAGCGCCTCAGCACCGCCCTCACCGATCAGTCCTTCGCGCTGGCAACCGCTTTGGGTACCAGCCAGGAAATGCTGGAAAGCACCCTCGAAAACCACACCCGTGATCTCAGCGACGCCATCGGCGCGCGGACGGCGGAAATCACCGGCGCATTCAGCAACACCCATCAGAATATCGATGCCGTCTTCCAGGAACGCAGCAACGCCCTGTTCAGCGCGCTCTCTGCCAGCCAGGAACGTTTCGACAGCGCGCTCGCCAGCCGCACGGAAAGCATTACCGGCTCGGTCTCTGGCTCGGCCGAGCACCTTGCAGCGCTGCTCGATGAGCGCGCAGCCGCCATCAACAGCATCGTTGCCGATGTCGAGCGCCGCCTGACGGAAACACTCGACAGCCGTGCCGCCGCCATCACCGGTGCCGTTTCGGGCGTCGAGGATCGTCTGGCCGATACGCTGGACATCCGCACAGCAGCAATCCAGAACGCCGTTGCCGGTGTGGAGGATCGGATTGCCGACACGCTCGAAAGCAGAACCGCTGCTCTTGCCAATGTCGTGTCAGGTGCCGAAACCCGCATTGCAGACACACTGGATAGCCGAACATCCGCTCTCAACAATGTCGTTTCTGGCGTGGAAGAGCGCATCGCCGATGCTCTCGACAGCCGTACGATGGCGCTGGACATGGCATTTTCGACAGCAGAAGAACGCCTCGCCGAAACCATCGACAGCCGCACTGGTGCACTGACCAGCGCGGTTTCAGGCGTCGAAGAACGGATTGCAGACACGCTCGACAGCCGCACAATGGCCATCGACATGGCTTTCTCCAGCGCTGAAGAGCGTCTGATAGAAACGCTCGATTCCAGAGCGACCGCGCTCAACACCGTTGTGTCAGGCGTCGAAACCCGCATTTCAGACACCATTCACAATGGGACAACGGCGCTGACAAGCGTCGTTAGCGGCGTTGAAGACCGCATCGCCGAAACCCTTGATAGCCGAACCGCTGCCTTAAGCGGCGTGGTATCGGGTGTCGAAGAGCGGATCGCAGACACACTCGACAGCCGCACCATGGCTATCGACATGGCATTCTCCTCTGCCGAGGAGCGTCTCGCCGAAACCATGGACAGCCGCACAAGCGCCCTCAACAGCGTCGTGTCAGGCGTCGAAGAGCGCATTGCCGACACACTCGACAGCCGGACCATGGCCATTGACATGGCATTCTCCGGTGCGGAAGAACGTATCGCGGAAACCATGGACAGCCGCACGAGCGCATTCAACAACGCCGTCTCCGGAGTCGAAGAACGCCTCGCCGACACGCTCGATAGCCGCACCACGGCCATCAACATGGCTTTCTCCGGCGTAGAAGAACGCATCGCCGAGACATTGGATTCCAGAACAGCTGCACTCAACACCGTTGTATCGGGTGTTGAAGAACGCCTCGCCGACACGCTCGACAGCCGCACCATGGCCATCGACATGGCGTTCTCCGGTGCAGAAGAACGCATCGCCGCAACAATGGACAGCCGCACGAGCGCACTCAACAATGTCGTGTCCGGCGTCGAAGAACGCCTTGCAGATACGCTCGACAGCCGTACCATGGCCATCGACATGGCATTCTCCGGTGCAGAAGAACGCATCACCGAGACATTGGATTCCAGAACAGCTGCGCTCAACACCGTTGTATCGGGCGTTGAAAACCGCATCTCCGAAACACTCGACAGCAGAACGGCAGCGCTCAACAGCGTGGTTTCAGGTGTTGAAGAGCGCATCGCAGACACGCTCGACAGTCGCACCATGGCCATCGACATGGCGTTTTCCTCCGCCGAGGAGCGCCTTGCCGAGACCATGGACAGCCGCACGAACGCGCTGACCAGCGCTGTGTCAGGCGTCGAAGGACGAATCGCCGATACATTGGACAGCCGGACTGCTGCCCTTGCCAACGCCGTTTCCGGTGTGGAAGACCGCATCGCGGACGCACTCGACAGCCGCACCATGGCCATCGACATGGCGATATCAGGTGCTGAAGAGCGCATGGCTGAGACACTGGACACGCGCACGGCTGCTATCACCCAGTCGGTTGCCGGTGCCGAACAACGTCTGGCATCGACCGCCGCGACCCTTGATGAGGCGCTGTCTGTCGGCCACCTTCGTCTCGATACCATGCTGGGTGTTCAGGCCAACGCCATCACAAGATCGGTCGAGCGCAACAGCGATTTGATCGAACAAACGGTCAGCACTGCCGCGACGCGCATCGAAACCGCGATCGAAGGTGGCGCTGGCCGCTTCTCCGACACGATGGAGAGCGGTGTGTCGCGCATCGAAAACAACCTCGTTTCCTCGCACGACCAGCTTCGCACGACACTCGACAATCACCATGGCGCACTGAGTGCCACACTCGGTACCGCACAGGAGCGCTTGAGCGACATCCTGTCCGAACAGACAATGTCCATCGGCACCACGATTGCTTCGAGCGCCAGCATGCTGGAAATGTCTCTGGAGACACAGCAGGAAGCGCTTCAGCAGACCATCGACGCGAGCGGCGCCAATCTGGAAGAGCGCTTGCGCAACAGCGCCAGTGACGTTGCCCTCAAACTGGGCGATGCAGCCCGTGAGATCGGCACTGCCGCCGATACACTCTCCTCACGCGTCGAGCAGTCCGTTAGCCAGGTATCGACGCATCTCGATGAGACCGGTGCGCGCCTTGAAAGCAACATCGGTGCGCTGCGCACCCGCATCCAGACCGATCTTGGCAACGTCAACACATCCATTGAGGATGCCAGCCTCAAGATTTCCGAGACGCTGGACGGCAAGACCGAGATTTTCGTTCGTACCAGCGAAGACGCCACACAGCGTATCGCCAGCGTCCTCGATAGCGGCACGGCCCGAATCGATGAACGCCTCGGCACGATGGATCGCGCGCTGAACATCGGCCTTGAAAACGTTAATCGCACCATCGAAGGCAAAGCCACCAACCTCGCCGTCAGCCTGCGTGACGCCGTTGTCAACGCGGCGGAAACGATGGATGGCGAAGCCAACCGTTCCGCTGAGCGTCTGGCCAAAACCGGCTCGGAATTTGCCGATCAGGTCCGGGCGCGCAATGATGAGTTCGCCAGCGCCATCGAACAGCGTTCGAACGAAATCGTTGGACGCATCTCCGATGCCCAGGGCCGTCTCTCCGGTCAGGCCGCAGCCGTCGCGCAGACCTTCTCGGAAGCTGGCAACGCCATCGTCAACAAGGTTGCCGAAGCCGAAGCCATCGTCCGCTCGCAGGTCGGCGCGATCTCGGACACCCTCTCCGGTGTCGAAGGCGCTCTCGATGCCCGTGGAGAATCCATCCGCTCCACTCTCGACACGCGAACACGCGAACTCAATTCGATGCTGGCCAGCCGTTCTGCGGAACTGTCGCGTCTGATCGAGGAAAAGGCAAAGCCTCTCGTCAACGAATATGCGACGATTGGTCAGAACGCCGCCGAGAAAATCGTCACCGCCGCCCAGCAGAGCGCAAATCTGCTGGCCGAAAGCAACAGCGGCATGGCTCAGCTGGTCGAACAGGCCATCGGTGACTACGCCAAGGCTGGTAACGATGCAGCCGACCGGTTGGTCGATGCCACACGCCAGAGCACGGCCAAGCTGACGGAAACCCATACCGGCATGGCCAATGTCGTGTCTGACGCCGTCGATAACCTCAATGTCGCAGTCGTCCGCGCCACTCAGGAATTCCGCGCGGCGGACAACTCGCTGAGCACCGCGGCGTCCAGCTTCTCGGAATCCGCATCCCGCGCCTCGGACATGGTGTCCAGCTCCAGCCGCTTGCTGGAAGGCAAGATCGATCGTCTCGCCAATATCTCCGGTCAGACGCTTTCCCAGGTCGCAGGCATCGTCGGTCGGTTCGAAGAACACTCCAGCGTTCTGTCGCAGGCATCCGAACTTCTCACTGCGGCACAGACGAGCCTTGCCGGTACGCTGGAAGAACGCCAGGAAGCCCTGCGGTCGCTCTCGGTCGGCCTCTTGACCCGCTCCGAAGAAATCGAAACCTCGATGCGCGGCGTCATGGATGCAGTCGAGCAGACACTGTCACAGGCAGAGCAGCGTTCGGCAAATGTCGCTGGCAACCTCCGTGACAATCTGGGATCTACCTTCGACCAGATCGGTCAGTCGCTGGACGAAACCGAACAGAGAGCACAGCAGGCAGCGCAAAATATGCGTGGTGCGCTTCTCTCCGCCGGTCAGGATGCCAGCCGCGCCATCGAAGGTACGATGGCCGACGCGCAGAAATACTCCGACGAGTTGGTCAACCGTCTTCGCGGTGGCGTCGCCTCATCGCTCTCTGATGTCGACAAGCTGATGGGAAGCGCAACGGACAAGTCCAGCGCTGCGGCAGCCGTCATGCGCGAAACATTGCGCGAAGCCGTCGAAGAAGCCGTTACCCGCTTTGCCGGCGCAACGGATGAAATCCGCCGCTCCAGCGTCGATATCCGCAAGGAACTCGACTCGACACGTGCAGAACTCAAGCGTGGTGCTTTCGACCTGCCGGAAGAAGCCAAGGAAAGTGCGGCAGCTATGCGCCGTGCCGTTTCCGAGCAGATCAAGGCGTTGCAGGACATTTCCCAGCTGGTCGGTCGCTCCACACAGCAGTTGGAAATTTCCGAACCGGCAGCTCGTGCCATCGCAGCCACCAAGCCTGCACCCGTTCAGCAGCCGCAGCCACGCGCCGAAATGCGCGAGCAGCCAGCGCAGGTGTCTGCACCGGTTATTGCGCCTGCCCCAGCCGTCGCCCGCCCAGCTCCCGCTCCGCAGCAACAGCCGGCAGCTCCGGTCGTCGCTTCCGCACCTGTCATCCGCAACACGGCACCGACGGAAACCCGCCCTGTGCCGCCACAGGCCGGATTTGCGCCCCCTGCACAGCGCCGCGAAGAAGGTGGTGGCTGGATCAGCGATCTTCTGCGCGGTGCCTCGCGTGATGGTCAGGACGTAAGCGGCAACACAGCGCCTACACCGCGTCCTGCTCAAGAGCCGCAGACTCGCGCCACGGACAACCGCAATCCCCGCCACGTCGTGGAGTCCTTGAACTCATTGTCTGTCGATATTGCTCGCGCCATCGACCACGATGCATCGGTGGAATTGTGGGGCCGTTACCAGCGCGGCGAACGCGACGTCTTCACGCGCCGCCTCTACACCCTCAAGGGCCAGCAGACATTCGACGAGATCAAGCGCAAGTATGAACGCGAAACGGAATTCCGTACCGCTGTCGACCGCTACATTTCCGATTTCGAAAAGCTGCTTGCTGACGTCGCAAGAACGGACCGTGACCGCACCGTCACGCAATCCTACCTCACATCTGATACGGGCAAGGTCTATACCATGCTGGCCCATGCGGCAGGACGCTTCAGCTAAGGCGCAGACATCTCGAATACAAAAGCCCCGAAGAGCAAATCTTCGGGGCTTTTTCTTTGGTCGCATATTAGCAATGAACTTGAAGCGGTTCTGCCGAAGCTCTATATCACGCCCACGGGGACGACCCCGGCATGACGATTGAAACTCGGGACGGCCCGATACATCGGGAGCATCCCATGCGTTCCATCAAAGACCGCGTCCGCCACGCCCTGTCCTTCGAAATCATTGGCCTTGCGCTGATCATACCGCTTGGCGCAATCGCCTTCGAGATACCGGTGACGGATATCGGCGTCGTCGGCATCGTCAGCGCCACGGCGGCAACCCTCTGGAATTATCTCTACAATCTCGGCTTCGACAACGCCATGCAGCGCTGGAAAGGCACCACGCAAAAGACGATGCCGATGCGCGTGGCCCATGCGGTCATCTTCGAGTTGGGCTTGCTGGTCGTCCTCATGCCATTCATCGCTTGGTATCTGAACGTCAGCCTCATCCATGCCCTCGTCATGGACGTGTCCTTCGCGCTGTTCTACGTCGTCTATGCGTTTGTTTTCAACTGGTGCTACGACAGGCTGTTTCCTTTGCCCGAATGGAACACCGAGCCTCTGGCAAAGCGCTGACCCATCGCCACGAATCAAAACGCCGTGCGTCTCGCAACGCACGGCGTTTGTTCTCAAATGCTATTTCCTCAGAGAGACCGCAGCGTCCAGGCGACAATCTCTCGTGAGGTCGATGCGAACGCGTTGTCGAGCGCCTTGACGAAATTCGCATTGCCAGAACCGGTGACCCGGGCGGTGGAGCGGAACACTTCCTGCGCTTTGACGGTGCCGTTCTTGTCGTTCAGCAACTTCACCGATATTTCGATGGTCGCAAGGTTCTTGGCGGTATCGACTTCAAAGGCGCGGATATCGGTCACGACCTGATAGTCGATAGCCAGTCCCTGCCCCGGACGACCGACGCCGCCCAGCTTGCCGGTGTCTTCGAAGCCTTCGACCAGCTTGGACTGCACCATCCGTGGCAAGCGGTCGCTCCATTGCGAATTGCCGAGATATTGCACTTCCGAGCCGGACAGCCGCACAACGATGTTCTCGCTGTCCAGCGCCTTCAGCGCCGTCGGTTCGGCAATCAGAAGCTGGCGTGAACGATAGGATGGACTTTGAGTCACTGTCCCTGACGACACGGACAGATCGAATGTGTCGTTCTTGGCGGCACCGCTGCAACCGGCCAGCAGGCCAGCCATGAGGGGCAGCATCATCACAATTTTGGTCGGGGCCGAACCCTGACAGCGCATCAGCGAAACCTTCAATGTCCTACCCCCGTCAACGCCTTGTCCGGCCGTCATACTGTTTCACGTTCTCGCCGCCGAAGATCAGGCGCTGCGGATCGCGATCGAAATTTGTGATCGTGTTGTTCAGATTGTCGACTGTCTGGCGCGTGCTGCCGATCAGAGCCTGAATATCTTTCAGGCCTGAGCTGGAGAACCGCGCCAGATTGTCGGCGATAGGACCAACGCGCATGTTGATGTTGTCAGCCACGGCCTTGAAGGACGCCAGCGTTTCACGCGCCTTGGAGAAAAGCGAATTGGCGTCATCGGTTCCCAGCAGTCCATCGACTTTCGCCAGAATACCATCGACACGGCTGGACGCAGCATTCAACTTGCGCGACATATCCGTGAAATCGGCAACGGCCTGATCGATATCAGGACGGCGGGTCCCGACATCATCGGCAATCTGGCGGAAGGTCGATATGGCCTGACGCATATCCGATGTAGCCGCAGCCACGTCTTCCACGGCATTGCTGACCTTGCCCGCATCAACCGATGCCAACAGTTGGTCGGCGCGCTTCACGACAGTCTGGACCTCGGAACTTGCCTGTTCGAAATTGCGTGACGTGCGCTGCACGGTCAACATGATGTCCTGAATTCCACCAGAGGATTCAGCCACATCAGACGTCACCTTGTCGACATTGGTCAGGATCGAATCGATCTTTTGCGCATCGACGGACTTCACCAATCCTTCGACCGCTGTCAGCGTCCCGTCCAGACGAACAGAAACGGACTGCACAGTGGTCGACAGCGAACTCAGGCTTTCCAGAAAGTTCTCGATGCCATCGGAATTGGAGGCAAGCGCGTTGGAGAATTTTTCGGCGTTCCGAACGGTCTGCGTCAAAGGCCCACGCGCGTCCTGCACGAAGCCCTGAAGTTCACCAATGGCACCGTCTGCGCGCCTCAAAATCTTGTCGGCCGTTGCCAGAAGGTTCGTCACGCTCGACAGATCGGCGGTCAGTTCCGCCGGAACACCGGTGTCGAACGACTTCTGCAGAATGCGCTCTTCATTGTTGCGACCGCCGGAAAGCTCGATATAGGCGGCACCCGTCAGGCCCTGGATTTCCAGAACGGCACGGGTGGAAGGAAACACCGGCGCATCGGCCTGCACTTCCGTAAACGCAATCGAATAAGCCGGATCGTCGCGGTCGATAGACAGGCCGCGAACCGTACCGACGGGAATACCGTTGAACCGTACGGGCGAACCGACGGAAAGACCGTTGGCAGAGCCCGGAATACGGATCGTCAATTGAGCGGTGGGACCACCACGCCCGAATTCGGCCATCCAGTAGACGAAACCGAAAGCGGCAGCGATCACGATCAGCGTGAAAATTCCCACAATGGTGTAGTTTGCCTTGGTTTCCATGACCTACTCGTCACTCCCCGGAATGTGTTGCGTACCGTCAGGAAGAACGACGGCACGTGCCCGCTTTCCGCGGAAATATGATTGAACCCAAGGATCGTCGCTTTCGAACATTTCCTCGAGTGTGCCTTCCACGGCAACCTTATTGTTACCCAGAACGGCGATACGGTCACAGACCGAAAACAGGCTGTCGAGATCGTGCGTCACCATATAGACGGTGAGCCCCAGCGAATCGCGAAGCCGCGCAATCAGCATATCAAATTCTGCAGCACCGATAGGGTCGAGACCAGATGTCGGTTCATCAAGAAAAACCAGATCCGGATCGAGCGAGAGCGCCCGGGCCAGGGCTGCGCGCTTGATCATCCCGCCAGAAAGCTCCGAAGGGTACTTGTCAGCCGCATCTGCGGCCAGACCGACCATCTCGATTTTCAACGCGGCGAGCTCATCCATCAAGGACTGCGGCAGATCGAGATACTCCCGCATCGGCAGCTGAATGTTCTCTTTCACCGTCAGACCGGAAAACAGCGCGCCTTGCTGGAATAGCACACCAAGACGGGTGTCCAGACCCATGCGTTCTTCGTCCGACGCCTTGTCGTAATCGATCCCGAGGATCTTGATAGTGCCACCCTGACGCGGAATGAGGCGCAGAATGGAGCGCATCAAAACGGATTTCCCAGCACCGGATGGGCCGATAAATCCAAGGATTTCGCCGCGATAGACATCGAGATCGAGATTGTCGAGAACAACGTTATCCCCGAAGGACACCGTCGCGCCTTCAACCGAGAGAACGACCTCGCGATCCTTGTTTTTGTTTTTCGTTGTTTCCTGATCCTGCAACAGCCTCTCCTTAAAAATCGATGGCTGCATAGAAGATGGCGAAAACGCCATCGACCAGGATCACGACAAAAATGGACTTCACCACGGAAGACGTCACGTGTTGACCGAGAGACTCCGCACTGCCGCCCACCTTCATTCCCTCCACCGCCGCCACGATGCCGATGATCAGCGCCATAAACGGCGCTTTGATCATGCCAGAGGCGATGGTGGAAATTTCCACAGCGGAGTGCAGACGGGACAGGAACACCTCGAAGGTGATGCCGGAATAGAGCAGAGAAACCACAGCGGCGCCGAACAGGGCCGAGAAGTTGGCGATGATGGTCAAAAGCGGTAGCGCGATCGTCAATGCGACCAGACGCGGAAACACCAACACGCCGACCGGGTTGAGACCGATTACCTTCAGCGCGTCGATTTCCTCGCGCATCTTCATCGACCCGATTTCGGCAGTGATCGCACTTCCCGAACGGCCCGCAATCATGATGGCGGTCAACAAAACGCCGATTTCACGCAATTGCAGAATGCCGACAAGGTCCACCACGAAGACTTCAGCACCGAAATACCGCAGCTGGAACGCGCCCTGCTGGGCAATGATCGCGCCGATCAGGAACGACATCAGCAGAATGATCGGAACGGCGCGAACGCCCATATGGTCGACTTGGTTGACGATGGCGGCAGGAGAAACCCCGCGCCCTCGGCCGAGCTTCATCTGCGCACCACGCACGGCGGAGCCCAGAATATACATGCCCGCCAGAAAATCGGCGCCGGCCTGAACGACGTTCTTGCCGACCGGCGAAAAAATGCGTTCGCTGATGCTGTGTCTGGTCTTGTCCTTCGGCGGCAGAGGCGCTTCATCCGGCAGAGAGGTAATGATTCCCTCGATCTGCTCGTTGCCCTCGAACGCCACCTGCCCACCGGCTTTTTCCAACCTGCGGCGCATGCGCTGCAGCAGCCAGGCACCCGTCGTGTCGATGTTATCGACGTCGGAAAGATCGACCGTAATGGAACCGTTGGCGGCGGATTTCTCGATTTTTTCGATATCACCGAGAACCGCGCTGACATTGGCATTGCGCCAGGAACCGCTCAGAACGTAACGCGCAGAGCCGCCGTTTGCGTCGTTATCCGCCGATATCGCTGCCGGTTGCGCCGGTTGCCGTGCTTCAGGTTCTTGCATCTTGCTCCAAGCGAATGCAGCTTATTAAAGATTCCGTAACGATTCATACCGATTGACGGATCACCAAGCCACAGCGTTCCGAGTCGATTCCATCGATTTATTGTCAGTTACCGTGTTTTACATCCAACTAAAGGGTAATTTCGATGGGCCGTTACCTCGAAGCCACAGCTGAAATCTTCCCGGTTGCGGGAAGCTTCACCATTTCACGCGGAAGCCGCACCGAAGTGGTGGTCATTGCGTGCTCGATTACTGAAAATGGCGTCAGAGGTAAGGGCGAATGCGTGCCTTACACCCGTTACGGCGAATCAATCGATGGTGTCCTGGCCGATATCCGCGCTGTGTCGGATGCCGTTTCAGGTGGTCTCGACCGGTCGCAGTTGCAGCACATCATGAAGCCGGGCGCGGCCCGCAATGCGGTCGATTGCGCTTTGTGGGATCTGGAGGCGAAGCTTTCAGGCACACGCGTATCGTCCAGGGTTCTGGCGGCACCACCAAAGCCCATCGTCACCGCCTATACGATTTCTCTCGGCGAACCCCACATCATGGCCGCTAAAGCCGCCGACAACGCCATGCGTCCACTTTTGAAGATCAAGACAGGGACGCAAGACGATGAAGCGCGCCTGCGCGCCGTTCGGGCTGCTGCACCCCAGGCGACCATCATTGTTGATGCCAACGAAGGATGGACGGATGAGAACGTCGAGCACCATTTCGCCGTGGCGAAAGAACTGAACATCGCCCTCATCGAGCAACCCTTGCCCGCTGGCAAGGATGCCATTCTGGCGCAAATCGAACGGCCGGTCGCCATTTGCGCGGATGAGAGCGTGCATCTGACGGCCGATCTCGCCGCACTGCGCGACCGTTATGATGCCATCAACATCAAGCTGGACAAGACCGGCGGCCTGACCGAAGCGCTCCTCATGAAACGGGAAGCGGAGCACCTGGGCTACACCATCATGGTTGGCTGCATGCTTGGCACCTCGCTCGGCATGGCACCTGCGCTGATGCTGGCGCAGGGTACGGCTTATGCCGACCTCGACGGACCGCTCTTGCTGGCGCGGGACCGTATTCCCGGCCTGCGCTATGAAGGATCGCTCGTTTATCCTCCAGAGCCAAACCTTTGGGGCTGAGAGATCACGCCGCCTGACGGCTCAGCAATCCAGCGATATTCACCGGCTCAAGTTCACCCACCGATGCCTCGACCTGATCGTCGGACTTCATCCATGTGATCAGCTCGAAGGTTCCGTCGGTATTTTCGGCAACCGCCGTGCAGCTTTCCACCCAGTCGCCGGTATTGATGTAGCGGATACCGTCTATATCCTCCATCACCGCATGGTGAATGTGGCCACAGATGACACCGTCGACATTGTTGCGCCGCGCTTCGTCCGCCACCACACGCTGAAACTCACCGATGAAATTGACGGCGTGCTTCACCTGCAGCTTCGCCCAAGCGGAAAATGACCAGTAGGGCAACCCGATGCGGCGGCGAACGGCAGCCAGCAGAACATTGATGGCAATGGCTGCATCATAGGCCCAGTCACCGAGATAGGCGAGAAGCCGGGCATTGCGAACCACGACGTCGAACTCGTCACCGTGGATGACAAGATATTTCTTGCCGTCTGCCGCTTCGTGAATCATGCGTTCGGCCACTTCGATACCGCCGAAATGCGTGCCCGGAAACTCCCGCAGAAATTCGTCATGGTTGCCGGGTATGTAGACGATGCGTGTTCCCTTGCGAGCCTTGCGCAACAGCTTCTGAACCACGTCGTTGCAGCCCTGTGGCCAGTACCAGTTGCGGCGCAGACGCCAGCCGTCGATGATATCGCCAACCAGGATAATCGTATCGGCTTCGTGGTAGCGCAGGAAATCCAGAAGGAAATCCGTCTTGGCGGCTTTCGAGCCAAGATGCACGTCGGAAATGAAAAGTGTTCTGAACTGTCTGGCTTCGGTTTGCGCGGCCATGGAATTGTTCCCTCTGTCTCGGCAACTTTCATCCCCTGCAAAACCAGACTCGTGTTTCAGCAAGATGACAAACGAGCATTTCTGAAACGAAACTCTCGTTTTAAGCGGCATCGAAAGTACCGCTTTTGCGCTGTCGCGATAAAATAAACGGCTGTACGCACCTGCCGTTTGTTGTATGCAAAGGCCTCCAATAAACTTGAAATAAGCGGTGATAGAATGAGTTCTCAGGACACGGGCAAGACGCAAGACAAGAACGCCAATGCGGATCTGGAACAACAGGCGCTTTTCTACCACCGCTACCCGCGCCCCGGAAAACTGGAAATTCAGGCGTCCAAACCCCTTGGAAACCAGCGTGACCTGGCGCTTGCCTATTCCCCGGGCGTCGCCGCTCCGTGCCTTGCCATTCATGAAAACCCGGAAATGGCCGCAGAATATACTGCCCGCGCCAATCTGGTTGCCGTCATCTCCAACGGAACTGCCGTTCTCGGTCTCGGCAATATCGGACCTCTCGCCTCCAAGCCTGTCATGGAAGGCAAGGCGGTTCTGTTCAAGAAATTCGCCGGCATCGACGTTTTCGACATCGAAATCGATGCGCCCGGTATCAACGACATGGTGTCGACCATCTCGGCACTGGAGCCGACCTTTGGCGGTATAAACCTTGAAGACATCAAGGCACCGGAATGTTTCGAGGTGGAGCGCCAGCTTCGCGAGAAGATGAACATCCCCGTATTCCACGACGATCAGCATGGCACCGCCATCATCGTCGCTGCCGCCGTCACCAACGCGTTGGAACTGGCCGGTAAATCGCTCTCCAACGTCAAGATCGTTGCCTCAGGCGCGGGTGCCGCGGCCCTTGCCTGCCTCAACCTGCTCGTCGTTCTCGGTGCCAAACGCGAAAACATCTGGGTGCACGATATCGAAGGCCTCGTTTACGATGGCCGCAACAGCCTGATGGACGAGTGGAAGGAAGTTTACGCGCAGAAGACGGACAAGCGCGCCCTGAACGAAAGCATCGATGGCGCAGACGTCTTCCTCGGCCTGTCCGCCGCCGGTGTTCTTAAGCCTGAACTTCTGGCGCGGATGGCGGAAAAGCCGCTCATTCTGGCGCTTGCCAATCCTAATCCCGAAATCATGCCGGAACTGGCCCGTCAGGCCCGCCCGGACGCGATGATCTGCACCGGTCGCTCGGACTTCCCGAACCAGGTCAACAATGTGCTCTGCTTCCCTTATATTTTCAGGGGTGCACTGGATTGTGGCGCAACCACCATCAACGAAGAAATGAAGATGGCCGCAGTTCACGCCATTGCCGAGCTGGCGCGCGAGGAAGTCTCCGAAGTGGCCGCGAAGGCCTATAGCGAAGAAACCCCCGTCTTCGGCCCCAACTATCTCATTCCATCGCCGTTCGACCCGCGCCTCATTCTGCGCATTGCGCCAGCCGTTGCGCGCGCTGCCGCCGCAAGCGGCGTGGCCTCCCGCCCGATTACCGATTTCGATGCCTATCTCGACCAGTTGAACCGCTTCGTCTGGCGTTCCGGCTTCATCATGAAGCCGATCTTCAACCTGGCGAAGACGGCGGAAAAGAAGCGCATCATTTTTGCCGAAGGCGAAGACGAGCGCGTGCTTCGTGCAGCGCAGGTGCTGCTGGAGGAAGGCACCGGCGTTCCGATCCTGATCGGTCGCCCGCAGATCATCGAGACCCGCCTCAAACGCTTCGGCCTTCGTATTCGCCCGCATGCAGACTTTGCCGTGGTCAACCCGGAAGACGATCCACGCTACCGTGAGTATGTCGATGACTACTTCGCGCTGGTCGGTCGCGCCGGCATCAACCCGGAAGCAGCCCGCACCATCGTGCGCACCAACAGCACCGTCATCGGTGCCTTGTCCGTCAAGCGCGGCGAAGCGGATGCGTTGATCTGCGGTCTTGAAGGCCGCTTCGACCGGCATCTGCGTGATGTGAACCAGATCATCGGCAAGCGTGAAGGTGCCCACACATTCGGCGGCCTCAGCCTGCTGATCACCCAGCAAGGCGCAATCTTCCTCACCGACACCTTCGTGAATTACGAACCGACCTCGGAAGATATTGCCGAACTTGCCATCCTTGCCTCCAAGGAAATCAAGCGTTTCGGTATCACTCCGAAGATCGCTTTGGTCAGCCATTCCAATTTCGGCTCTCGCGATTCGGAAAGCGCCCGCAAGATGCGCCGCGCACTCCAGATCGTACGGGGTGCTGCACCGGAGCTGGAAATCGATGGCGAAATGCAGGGCGGCTCTGCCCTGTCTGAAATTCTTCGCAAGCGCGCCATGCCCAACAGCGCCCTGTCCGGCGAAGCCAATCTGCTGGTCTTCCCGAACCTCGATTCGGCCAACATCACGCTTGGCGTCGTTCGCACCATGACAGAAGGTCTGCATGTCGGCCCGATCCTCCTCGGCTCGGCCCTGCCCGTCCACATCCTGTCACCAACGGTGACATCGCGTGGCGTCGTCAACATGGCGGCGCTGGCAACGGTCCAGGCCTCGCACCCTTCGGTGTAAGGCGGGGTTAACGTAATTTTGAACTGGCCCTTGCCGCTTTGCGGCACGGGCTTATGTTATGCTGAACGCATAGACATGCTTCGCATCCCGCGGACGATGATCAACAAGATATGACCTGCATGATGGCAGGGCAGGAAACGGACGGACCATTGATCCCGCGCCGCAGCCGTTTGATCGGCACCTTTTTAACTCTGATGCTCGCTGCGCCCTTGTCGGCGCAAGCCAGTACCGTCTGTGACGGGCTGCACCAGCAACTCATCCAGCCCACCCGCATCATCGGCAACACCGCTGAAGTGAGGCGCTACGCAAGTGCGCTGGCGCAACAGAATATTCTCATTCGGCGGATCAAGAACGATATGCGCGGCTACGGCTGCTCATCTGGCAGTGTCATCGTCTATGGCAATCCGAACGCCCAGATGTGTGGCGAAATCGGCGATGCGCTGGTTCAAGCCGAATCAGACCGTGACATGATCATGGAAGATCGGGACCGCATTCTGGCCACGCAGCGCGACGAAAATGCCCAAACGAGCCGCGAGCGCATCATGGCCGCGCTGGATGCACAAGGTTGCCTGGACGAACAACCGCCATCCTTCGCGTCGACCGATCCATCGCAACCGGATATGGGAGGGACCGCTGATCCCTTCGACAATCCTGACAACCAGGACTACCAACCCTCACCCGACATGCCTATGCAAGGTGGCCTCAGAACCCTTTGCGTCAGAACCTGCGACGGCGCGTTCTTTCCGATTTCCTCGAACGCAACGCCACTGGATTTCCGCGCCCAGGCCGCTCAATGCGAGCGCATGTGCCCGGGCACACAGACCGAACTCTTCTACCATTCGCTCGAGGGACAGGAGAGTTCAGACATGGTATCGGCCAAAACCGGCCAACCCTATGCCTCGATGCCGACTGCCTTTGCCTATCGCAACGCCACGAGCACCAACCGCTCGCCTTCCTGCAGTTGCAATATGGCGGCCTATCACAATGAGATGAAAAAGCAGGAAGACCAGGCAAAAGCACCACAGTCGACACCATCGCAGGACATGTCGAGCATCACCACCATCACATCACCGAAGAGTGACACACTACCGAAACCCTCGGACATCAAGCCTGCAGAGCCAAAACCGGTCGAAAAAGCAGAGCCTGTTCCAGAGCGTGACTACGACCCCAACAACAGCAAAGTCCGCCTTGTTGGCCCGCAGTTCCTGCCCGCCGAAACAAGCCGCATCGATCTGAAAAACCCGGCACTGAAGGGTGCCCAGCCGCAGCAGCAATAATTATTTCATACCCCACCTGTCGCGAAACACCAGCTCTTCCAACGGCAGCCTCTGCCGCCAGCCTTTGACCGCAAGCTCCGGCTCGCCATAGAGCGTATCGACGCGCCCGACGCACAGCCATGCAACGATTTCGATGTGTTCGGGAATGGCGAGGATATCCCTGATATCGGCATCGTGGAAAATGCTGACCCAGCCAACGCCGATCCCCTCCGCCCTCGCCGCCAGCCACAGGTTCTGTATGGCGCACACGGTGGAGTAGACGTCCATGCGTGGATTGTGGGTTCGCCCCAGCACCACGTCGCCGCCGCGCGTCGGGTCACAGGTTACGCAGATCGATAACGGCGCTTTGCGGATGCCTTCGAGTTTCAGACTACGGTACAGGACCTGCTGGTCCGCGCCGAACATATCGGCCGCCTCCGCATTGGCGCGGGAAAATGCCTCCCAGGCACGCTGCCTCACGCCGTCATCGGTTACGAGCGTGAAATTCCACGGCTGCATGAAACCCACCGATGGCGCCGCATGGGCAGCCCTCAGCAGTTTCTCGACAAGCGCATCGGGGAGCGGGTTTGGCAAAAACTGGTCACGCACATCGCGGCGGGTTTCTATCGCGCGGTAGACGGCGCTCTTGTGGTCATCGGAAAATTCACACGCCGGCACAAGCCCGCGCTGGAGGTCATCAGGTCGCATCGTCAATCCCCAACAATGCCGAGGCCAGACACATGCGTGCCCGGCATCTCTAAAAAACCTTGCGCTGTCCATGCGGTCGGTCCATCGCATCAGGCCGGTCTTCTGACTTGGCTTCGCTCGCATGCTGCCGCCTTCCCGATCTCTCAGTGGCCTATGGCAACACGCGTCCACCTTACAGCGTTGGGCACGTCGCGGAGTTTCACCGCGTTCCCGATTCTCCCACCATAAGGCGGGCACCTGATGCAGGCTTTATTGCGGGGCAGACAGGAAGAAGCAAGACCATCCCATGTCATTTACAATTGGACACCGGAACCCTCACGCCCGCTGCCGCATTCTCTCACCACAATGGAGGACACCCAGATGGACAATTACGCAGAACTTCGCCAGCGCATCGGACAGGATCTCGATACGCTGAAGAAAACAGAAAACCCGAAATCCATTTTTGAAATCGCTGATGATTACCTCTTGGGTGATCCGGCCCTGAAGCGGCAGGTCGTTGAAGACATCATCAAGGAAGAGGCCGACAAGCGAAGCATTGAAATCCACTGATCCAGACAAGATATTTGAACGGACTGATTAAAATGAAGAAATGCGGGTGATATTATCGCTGTGAATGCCACTGTTGTTGCAACGGTTCTCATCGTGCTCGCCATCGTCGTCTTTATGACGCTGGCTACGCGCCACCGCGACAAGATCATCACCAAGATCGCATCCACTGCCCTTCCCAAGCAGGACGACAAGACGAAGCTGGATTGCCACTGGGCAGATATTCATCACGGCCGCACCGAGCCCAATGCCCTCACGCTGATCCAGTCGAATGTCGGTGCCTTTGCCGCAAGAGTAGGGTCCGCGAGAGCCGCCGGGCGCAGTCTCGACCTGATGTATTACATGTGGAATGCCGATTTGACCGGACAGCTTGTGATGCGCGAGGTTATCGCTGCTGCCGATCGCGGTGTCCGGGTTCGCCTGCTGCTCGATGACCTCGGCGTATCCATCTCGGATCGTGCCTTCCACGCCATAGACAGCCATCCCAACATCGAACTGCGTCTGTTCAACCCCACCAAAGCCCGGGAGAACATTTTCCGGCGCGGCATAGAGATGCTGTTCCGGTTTCGCAGCGTGAACCGACGCATGCACAACAAGGCGTGGATTGCAGACGGCAGGGTCCTGATCGTCGGCGGGCGGAACATCGGCGACGCTTATTTCGACGCTGCAGAGCAGAAGAATTTTCGGGATTTCGACATCATCGCTTACGGCAGTTGCGTCGATGACGCTGAAGAGATCTTCGATGACTACTGGAACAGTGCCGTCGCCGTCCCGGTGAGATCCCTGCTATCACGTCGGCCGAGCAAACTCGCCAAGCTTCGTCGCCGCATGAATGCGCTGGCGTCTGGCGATGCCGCACGGCCCTATCTTGCGCAGGTGGAAAGCCAGCATCACGCAGACAATTTTCTGATGTCTGACACTCTGCACTGGGTGGACAGCGCGCAGGTCGTTGCCGATCCGCCGGAAAAGGCTGCCGGAAAACGCCGTAGCGGCCACAATTTCCTGATGGAAACACTGCTCCCCATCATGGAGGAGGCAAAGAAGAAACTCAGAATAACCTCGCCCTATTTCATCCCCGGCCAGAAAGGCGTCGAAACATTCTCACGCCTGTGCGCGGATGGCGTTTCAGTTTGCATCCTCACCAATTCGTTGGCGGCAACCGATGTGGCTGCCGTCCACGCTGGCTATTCTCGCTACCGGAAGCCGCTTCTCGTCAACAATGTGAAAATCCACGAGCTCCGCTCGCTGGCAGATCAGCACAAATCCTTCTCGCTTCGCGGCTCCGGTCAGGCCAGCCTGCACACGAAGGCCTTCACCCGCGATGGTGAGATCGGGTTTATCGGCTCGCTGAACTTCGACCCGCGTTCCATGTCGTTGAACACCGAGATGGGTGTCCTGTTTTCATCCCCTGGCTTGGTGAAAGCCATGGACGAAATTTTTGCGCAGGAAACCAACCACGAAATGAGCTTCGAGCTGACCTTGAGCTCAAAGCGACGGCTGGTGTGGAATGGCCTGGTGCGTGGCAATCTGCGCCAATATGCCAGCGAGCCCTATGCCAGCCTGAGCAGACGAGCACTGGTGATGGCCATGGGACTTTTACCGCTCGAATCGCAGCTTTGATATTTTTCAAGAAAAAGCGGTTGTCGAACTGATCCAATTGCGCGCTCACGCATTTCAGAAAGAGTTGAAATACAGGAGACGTCCATGTTTATCGCCCCGCCAGAGCCGAAAACCAGCCGCAAGATCGCAGAACTGTATCGCGGTGCCGAAGAGACATATGGATATCTGCCCAATATGTACCGCGCATTCGGACATCGCCCGGAGGTGATGGAAAGCTGGAGCGCATTGCTGGTCAGCCTGCGCGGCAACATCGAACCGCGCCGCTATGAGCTGGTCACCCTGGCCGCGGCGCGAGAACTGCGCTCATCCTATTGCATGCTGGCCCATGGAGCGGTGCTGGTGCGCGAAGGCGTCTCCGGTGATCAACTCGAGGCCATCGTTGATGGCGACGATGACGCGCCGCTGGACGAGCAGGAGCGCGCGATCATGATCTTCGCGACCAAAGTCGTGCGCGATGCCACCTCCATCACGCAGGCAGACATCGACGCGCTGAAAACCCACGCGCTGACAGATGCCGAAATCTTCGATATCGTGGCGGCAGCATCCGCCCGCTGTTTCTTTTCCAAGACGCTGGACGCCCTTGGCACCTCTCCGGACCAGACCTATGTCGATAAACTCGGCCCCGAGCTTGCCGATAAACTGGCAATGGGGCGCCCGGTCGATAAGACCGTCTGACTGGCTCACTCCAAAGAAGCGTAAAGACGGCGGCACAAGGTGCCACCGTCTGATGTCTAGCCTTAGGCTGCGACCTTTTTGGCGTTCATCTTCGCAGCCTGGATCTGCACCAGGGTGTCCAGGTTCTGGTTTACGCGGCAGTAGAACTCCTCGTCGATGAAGGGACGCAGCATAAAGTCGTTGCCGCCAGCTTTGAGGAAACGCGCGGACAGAAGCCGGTTGGTGGACGAGGATACGCCAATGATGCGCAATTCATGCGAACCACGCATGGTGCGAATGCGGCGCGTCAGTTCGAAACCATCGATATCCGGCATGTTGTAGTCGGTAACGACAAGACCGATATCTGGATTGTTCTTCAACAGATCGAGCGCCTTGGCACCGTTATCGGCAAGGCTGACCCGGAAATTATAGCGCTTGAGACGGCTGGATAGCAGCGCCCGCGCAGTCGGGCTGTCATCCACGATCAGCACGTGGTGACGGTGGTTCGTCAGAAAGCGACAAACCGATTCCGTCAACATATCCACCGCAAAGACGTTATCCTTGAGAATGTAATCGACCACTTCCTTGGTGATCAGCTTTTCGCGCGTGTCTTCATGGAAGGTGCTGGTAAAAACGATGGTGGGAATGGAGAGATCAACAAGATACTCCAGTGCCTCACCGTTTTCGGCACCGGGAAGGTTGATGTTGGAGATCGCCAAGGTCACTTCTTCCGAAGAACGCTCGTAGCATTCCTGCAATTCTTCGAAGTTGCGGCAGACTTCGACAGACAGTCCAAGCAATTCCTTGAGACGAGCGCCGATCATCTGGGTGAAGACATTGGAGTCTTCGGCCAGCAATATCCTTATGTCGTGAAATGGCACGCCAGAATACTGCATGCCCGTGATTCCCAGAAAATTCATAGTTCCCCCAAAGACCCGTAAAGCTTTGAGAGCGACTATAAGTGCTGATATTTTCAGAATAATTAATCGGCAAAACCATGTGTGAACTATGGTTACTTATTCACAAACCAAGTCTTGCTCCGCGAAGCGAAGCAATTCACACAGTCATCATCCGCAATGTGTCGACAACCTTGGTAAAATCGTAAGGCTTGGGAAAAAACACGCTGCGCTCCGGCAGGGACACTTCCGCTGGGTTATGATGCCCGGACGTAACGACGATGCCCAATGGCGTATTTGTCCGGCGGGCCCAGTTTGCAAGCCCGACACCGTTCATGCTTCCTGGCATATCGACATCGGTGAACAACACGTCGATATCGTGGCGACTGTCCAGGATTTCCATGGCCTCGTCTGCACCGCAAGCCTCTACTGCGTCAAAGCCTGCATCTTCTACGAGATCGACCGCCATCATGCGTAAGAGAGGGTCGTCTTCGACGACAAGTACCACTTGTCTGGCGTATGCGTTGCGCTGTCCCATGACTGGCTACCTGCTTTGTACATCCAAGCGTCGTGTTCGTTAAAACTTTTGACCTTGGATTGAACAACGCCATGCAGCCATGCAAGTTCCTTTCCCAAATGTGGAATCACGCTTCTACACAGGATAAACTTGAAACGAGCCGTAAACTATAAGCCGACCAATGCCGGAATAACCTTCACACAGAACGGGTTAGGCCACCATCGACCCGCAGGTTCTGGCCGGTGATATAACCGGCACCTTCCGACGCCAGAAATGCGACGGTGGCGGCGATTTCCTCGCTTTTGCCGTAACGCTGCATCGGCACCATGTCGCGCCGGGCATCGGTTGCGGGCAGGCTGTCGATCCAGCCGGGCAGAACATTGTTCATGCGGACATTGTCTGGCGCATAGGTATCGGAAAAGATTTTGGTGTAGGCCGCAAGGCCTGCGCGAAACACGGCAGACGTCGGAAACATCTCGCTCGGCTCGAATGCCCACGCTGTCGAAATGTTGATGATGGCACCCGACTTCTGCGACACCATCGTCGGTGCAATGATCCGTGTCGGACGGATGACGTTCAGCAGATACACATCGAGACCCGTGTGCCACTGCTCGTCGGTGATGTCGAGAATCTGCGCACGCGGACCGTGACCTGCGCTATTGACGAGCACGTCGATACGACCGAATTTTTCGAGCGTCAGATCGGCGAGCCTCTGGAGATCATCGACGGATTGATTGGAACCCGTCACGCCAATGCCGCCAAACTCTGCGGCCAGTGCCTCGCCCTTGCCTGAGGATGACAGGATCGCGACCTTGTAGCCATCTGCCGCCAGACGCTTTGCCACAGCAGCGCCCATGCCGCTGCCACCCGCCGTCACTACCGCTACTTTTTCTGCTGACATCGCTCTGCTCCCATAATGTTTCACGTTCGAACCTAATCGGTTTTACCCGCAAATTCGAACCAAAATCATTGATGGAAGGTGACAGCTTTACTTTAGCCAGCCGCCAAGCCGGCCGACCGCCTCGGCAATATCGGAGACGGAGCCGGCATAGGAAAACCGCAATGCACGGTGGCCTTCCACCGGGTCGAAATCCAGCCCTGGCGTCGCTGCGACATCGATTTCCGCCAGCATCCGCTTTGCGAAATCCATGCTGTCATTCGAATAGCGGCTGGTATCGACATAGGCGTAGAACGCGCCGTCCATCGGTGACGCCAGAGGCAGCCCCAGTTCCGGCAGGCGGCTCATCAGAAAATCACGATTGGTGCGGTAGCTTTCCTTGTAGACATCGAGCTCGTTTTCGGCGGAAAAGGCTGCCTTGGCGGCAAGCTGTGAAAGCTCAGGCGCTGAAATGTAGAGGCTCTGCGCAAGACATTCGACTGGCCGTATCAGCATTTCGGGAAGCACCATCCAGCCGATGCGCCATCCCGTCATGCAATAATACTTAGAGAAGGAATTGATGACGACGACGTTCTGGCTGATCTCGGCCGCACTCGTCTCCTCGCCGACAAACGTCAGGCCGTGGTAGATTTCATCCGAAATGAACGCGATGTTGCGGCTGTCGCAATAATTCACCAGCCGCCGCAGCGCCTCTCGTCCCGTCACTGTTCCCGTCGGGTTGGCCGGGCTTGCCAGAAGGACGCCCTTCAATTTGCGCCCAGCCTTGGTCTCGGCACGCTCAAGGCTCGCTGGCGTCAGCGTATATCCTGTTTCCGCAGTAACCGGCACCTCCACGACGTGAAGACCGAGCGCCTTCAAGATATTGCGGTATGCGGGATATCCCGGACGCGCAATCGCCACCGCATCGCCGGGGTCGAACAGAGACAGAAAAGCCAGATTGAACCCCGCCGACGACCCGGTGGTCACGGCAATGCGCGCTGGATCGATGATGGCCCCGTGGCGAAAGCGATAATTCGTGGCAATGGCTTCCCGCAGATCGCGCAAGCCCAGCGCATCGGTGTAGCCAACGCGGCCGTGTTTCAGTGCTTCGTCAGCCGCATCCAGCGCAGCCTTAGGGGCTGAATGCGAAGGTTGGCCAACTGCCATGGAAATTACCGGTCGTCCCGCTTGTCTCAGACGGTTTGCTTCTGCCAGAATATCCATTGCATGAAATGGTTCGACCGCGCTTCGCTTGGACAACGTTATCAAAAGCATGTTCTTTCTATAAAACCGTCGGAGATTTGCCGCATTATTGCGGTCTTCACAATGACGAGTTCGCAATGAGCAAATTTATTATGCGATATGGTGATCGCCTTTGAATTCGTGTCATTGCGTGGCACAACAGAATCGACATTCTGCAACAAAAAGATGAGGACCGACATGGCACTTTCTCTTAAATCCACGGCTTTTGCCTGCCTGACGGCCCTATCCACGGTTTTCGTGTCGCTGCCCGCCCATGCACTGGATGACCAGCAGAAAAAAGAATTCGGTGCCTTCATCAAGGAATACCTGATCGAAAATCCGGAGATCATGATCGAGGTTCAGGAAGCCCTCGAGCGCAAGCAATATGATACGCGCAACGCCAAGGCCGCCGAAGCTGTAGCTGACAACCAGAAAACCATTTTCCAGTCCAAATACGATCTGTCGCTGGGCAACCCGAATGGTGATGTCACGTTGGTCGAATTCTTCGACTACAATTGCGGCTATTGCAAACGGGCGATGAGCGACGTCGACGCGATCCTGAAAACCGACAAGAACGTTCGCTTCGTTCTCAAGGAGTTCCCGATTCTGGGGCCTGAATCGCTCGAAGCCCACAAGGTTTCCAACGCCGTCAAACTCCTGGCACCTGAAAAATACCCGGAATTCCAGCGCACCCTGCTCGGCGGTAGCGGCCGCGCCAACGAGGAGAGCGCCATCGAGGTTGCGGAATCGCTGGGCATCAAGGAAGCGGATATTCGCAAATCCATGGCCGCAAACCCCAACGACGCGCAGGTCAAGGAAGCCTACCAGCTCGCCACCAATCTCGGCATCACCGGCACACCGTCCTATGTCATCGGCAATGAAGCCGTCTTCGGTGCAGTCGGCACGACGCCGCTGAAAGAAAAAATCGCCAACATGCGCACCTGCGGCAAGGCGACGTGCTCATAACGACGTGCCGTCCTCTCGTTCCCGCACTCGAGCAGGAACGAGAGACATGTCTTCGTGGAAACGTCAGACGCCTCTTCCAAGAGCGAAAATCCACCGAAAACCACCGTTAAACCCCATAAGATTAAGGACAATCCCTGCTTTGAGCGCTTCGGGGCTTTTCCTTCGCAGTTGTGCGGTCTATAGGTGGCGCTGATTTTCTGGCGGAAGTTTTGAATGAGCAACACGATTTTTGTCCTCAACGGGCCCAATCTCAACATGTTGGGAAAACGTGAGCCGGGCATTTACGGCGGCAAGACGCTGAAGGACATCGAGAACGACTGCACGAAGGCGGGCGAAGAGCTTGGTTTTGCGGTCGAGTGCCATCAGTCCAACCATGAGGGCGCGCTTGTAGACCTCATGCACGAGGCTGGCGAACGCGCCATCGGCGTCGTCATCAATCCCGGCGCCTACGGCCACACGTCGATTGCCCTGCATGATGCGATCAGAGCCATTTCAGTTCCGGTCGTGGAAGTGCACATTTCCAACATCCACGCGCGTGAAGAATTTCGCCATAAATCGATGATAGCGCCCGCCGCAAAGGGCATGATCTGTGGCTTCGGACCATACGGCTACATCATGGCGCTCAACGCCTTGAAGACTATCACGGCATAAAAAGAAACAATCAGAATAGGGTTTGTCATGTCTGAAAAGAAAAACGGTATCGACAAGGAACTGATCCGCGACCTCGCGAACATTCTCAACGACACCGACCTTTCCGAGATCGAGGTCGAGCAGGACGATCTGCGCATTCGTGTGTCGCGTGCAGCGCCCGCGCCGGTTTACGCAACGGCTCCCGCTCCACAATATGCGCCTGCTCCCGCTGCAGCGCCCGCCGCTGGCGTCCCTGCAGTCGCACCCGGCACGGCAGCACCTGCGGCCCCTGCCCGCAACCCGGCCAACACGGTCACATCGCCTATGGTCGGGACCGTCTACCTGTCGTCCGCTCCCGGCGCGCGTCCTTTCGTTGAAGTCGGCGCAACCGTCAAGGAAGGCCAGACCCTTCTGATCGTTGAAGCCATGAAGACCATGAACCAGATCCCGGCACCAAAGTCCGGCAAGGTTACGGAAATCATCGTCAACGATTCGCAGCCCGTAGAGTATGGTGAAGCCCTCGTGGTCATCGAATAAGGGCGAATTACATGGTATCCAAGATCCTCATCGCCAATCGCGGCGAAATCGCCCTTCGCGTGCTGCGCGCCGCAAAGGAACTCGGTATTCCAACAGTCGCCGTTCATTCCACGGCGGACGCAGATGCCATGCATGTGCGCCTTGCCGACGAGAGCGTCTGCATCGGCCCACCACCTTCGCGTGACAGCTATCTCAACATCCACCAGATCGTTGCGGCCTGCGAAATCACAGGTGCGGATGCCGTTCACCCCGGCTACGGCTTCCTGTCCGAAAACGCCAAGTTCGCGGATATTCTCGACGCTCACGGCATAACCTTCATCGGGCCGACCGCCGATCACATCCGCATCATGGGTGACAAGATCACCGCCAAGCAGACGGCGCTGGAACTGGGTATTCCCGTCGTTCCCGGCTCGGACGGCGAAGTAAAGCCTGAGAACGCACTGGAAATCGCTCGCAAGATCGGCTTCCCGGTTCTCATCAAGGCCACCGCTGGCGGCGGTGGACGCGGCATGAAGGTCGCCAAAGACGAGTCCGAAGTCGAAGAAGCCGTGTCCACAGCCCGTTCCGAAGCGCTTGCCGCCTTTGGTAACGATGCCGTCTACATGGAAAAATATCTCGGCAAGCCACGCCACATCGAAGTTCAGGTGTTCGGCGACGGTGAAGGCAATGCCATCCATCTGGGCGAACGCGATTGCTCGTTGCAGCGCCGCCACCAGAAGGTTCTGGAAGAAGCAAACTCGCCTGCACTGACCGTCGAGCAGCGCATGAAGATCGGTGAAATCTGCGCCGATGCCATGCGCAAGCTGAAATATCGTGGCGCCGGCACCATCGAGTTTCTGTACGAAAACGGCGAGTTCTATTTCATCGAAATGAACACCCGTCTTCAGGTGGAGCATCCGGTTACGGAAGCCATCACCGGTATGGATCTCGTGCAGGAGCAGATCCGCGTCGCATCCGGCCAGGGTCTTTCGGTGACGCAGGATGAAGTGAAGTTCAATGGCCACGCCATCGAATGCCGCATCAACGCCGAAGACCCACGCACTTTCGTGCCGTCGCCGGGTACGCTGACCTACTTCCACACACCCGGTGGCCTCGGCGTTCGTGTCGATTCCGGCGCCTATCAGGGCTACAAGATCCCGCCTTACTACGACAGCATGATCGGCAAGCTGATCGTGCATGGTCGCAACCGTGACGAATGCATTCGCCGCCTTCGCCGCGCGCTCGACGAATTCGTCGTGGACGGTATCAAGACCACCCTGCCGCTGTTTCAGGATCTTCTGCAGAACGAAGATATTCTGAAGGGCGATTATGACATCCACTGGCTGGAAAAATATCTGGCCGGCGACGCGAAGTAAGAGATGGGGCGGCGCGGCAGAGATAACGACATCGATGTCGATATTCTGCTGCGCGCCTACTCCATCGGCCTTTTCCCCATGGCCGATGCGGCTGATGACCCGGAGTTGTTCTGGGTAGAGCCGGACATGCGGGGCGTCATCCCGCTCGATGATTTTCACGTCTCAAAAAGTCTGGCCAAGGCCATTCGTAAAAAGCCGTTCGACATCCGGTTCGACACGGCATTTGACGCTGTCATGAGAGGCTGTGCCGCCGAAGCGGCCAACCGACCCAGCACATGGATCAATGGAACGATCCACCGTCTCTATAACGAATTGCATGAGATCGGCCACGCGCACAGCGTCGAAGCCTGGGAAGGTGACGAGCTCGTCGGTGGCCTTTACGGTGTCTCGCTCGGCTCTGCCTTCTTTGGCGAAAGCATGTTTTCTCGCCGCACGAACGCCTCGAAAATCTGCCTCGTCCACCTCGTAGAGCGCCTGCGCGAAAAAGGCTTCACCCTTCTCGATACCCAGTTCACCACGGAACATCTCAAGACGTTTGGGGCAATCGATGTCACCAAGGCGGATTATGCCAAAATGCTGGAGCCTGCGGTCAACCGCCCCAGCCTTGCATTCTGATAGTGTGAATTATTTGCTGGCCGACGCGGGAGCAGGCACATCCGATTCTTGCTTGCAGCCAGTCAGCCACACGTCATAGATCGGGTGCTCGACGGCGTTCAAGCCGGGACTATCGGCGAACATCCAGCCGGTAAAGATGCGCTTGATCTTGCGGTCGAGCGTAATTTCATCGACTTCGATGAAGGCATCGATCTTTTGCGCTTCGGTATCGTCACGCGAATAGCAAACCTTAGGCGTGACCTGAAGCGCGCCGAACTGAACTGTCTCGTTCAAATACACGTCGAATGAGGTGATACGGCCGGTAATCTTGTCGATGCCGGAAAAGACCGCAACGCGGTTCTCGATGCGGGCAGCAGAGGCGGAGGAAACGAAGCCAGTCATGGGCAAAAGCGCAACAAAAGCCACAGCCAGTGCACGCAAAGACGTCTCTCGCGTGAATTTTCCCATATCGAACCGTCTCCAGAAAGATTTCCCGCACCAATCCGGCGAGGACTCAACGCCTACAGGCGGAATGTGGCGAAAACGGGTGGGTTGAGCGCTCAGACAAAAGCCATGCGCGAACCACCCGAAACGCGGTCAGTTGCCGGGCGTCCAGGCGTCGTAATCGCCTGTCACACGGGGGCGCTCACCAGGAACGGCGAGAGATCCCTGCGGCCTGTAAGCCTTGGAGGAACCGGTCATGTTCGGCAGATGCGGCTTTTCCCATTCGCGTGCCACATAGTTTTCCTGACTTGGCGGAACGTCTGTGCGGTAGTGCATCCAGCCATGCCAGCCCGGCGTAATCGCGGATGCTTCGGCGTAACCATTATAGATGACCCAGCGACGCGGCATGCCCCAGGATGTGGTGCCACCTTCGTAATAGGTGTTGCCCAACTCGTCCTGCCCAACCTTCTTTCCGAAACGCCATGTGTGAAAGCGCGTTCCGATCGTCTGGCCGTTCCACCAGGTGAAGATTTGCGTCAGGAGAGTCTTCATTATCCATTCCTCGGGGCTTGAATGCACTGCGGCGATTTGGATTGCGCAACACAGCACAAGCTTATGCCGCCCCATGCGTCAATTGTCCAGTATTTCCCCTGCCGCCAGCTGCTATTTCAGTGACATGCTGAAGCCAAGATGGCGTCTCTCGAAGCCGAGACGGTCGTAAAACCGGTGCGCATCCACCCGCGTCATATTCGATATCAGCTGGATGTTTTTGACACCGCGCTTTTTGGCGTCTTCGATGCAATATCGGATCATGATGGCACCGATCCCCCGCCCGCGCATGTCATCACGCGTCTGCACAGCCTCTATCTTCATCGAGGTTGCGCCACGGCCGACGAGCTTCGTGAGAATCACCGTCTGGAACGTGCCGACGACCTCACCATCCAGTTCCGCGACGTAAAGCGTCTCGTTGGAGGATTGTTCGATAGCGCGAAAGGCGGCGAGGTAATCCGGCTGTGCCGAAACATCGGCGCTATCGCCGTGACCGCCGAGGTCATCGGCAGCGAATATAGCGGCGAGAGCTGGCAGATCAGTTTCTCGAGCGCTGCGGATAACCAGATTTTCGAGTGTCGGGCTCATCGGGCCAGCGTCTTTTCCATCGCGATTCCCGGCAGACCATCGACACCTGCCATGCGCTCGACACGGTCCACCTCAAAAAAACCCAACCCCTCGTAAAAGGCAATAGCGATGGTGTTTTTCGGCTCGACCTCAAGCCGCATGATTTCAGCGTCGGGGAAACAGGTTTCCAGTTCCGCGAAAATGTCGCGCCCGACACCCTGTCGCTGAAAATTCGGATCGACGTAAAGCTGGTGCAGCAGCGCGGTCTTGGACATCTTGCCCGACATGGCGGCATAGCCCATGCCGCCGATGCGCTTGCCATCGTCGGCCACCAGAAACTCACCACCCTTTTTCTGGACACGCTCTTTCATGGCGGCGGGAGAATGCCACTCGGTGATCAGCTGATTGACCCGCGGCGCACCATAAATCGCGTCATAGGTGGCATGCCATGTGCGCGCCAGAAGCGCCCTCACCGGCTCGATATCGCGCTCACTGGCCGTGCGAATGAAAAACACGATTTTCCCCTCAGTCTTGAAATAGAAAAGCCGGGAGAAATCCCGGCTTCGATGTCAACGATTGAAGTGCTTACTCTTCAATACCCAACTTTGCCTTGACCAGTTCCTGCACAGCCTGCGGGTTGGCTTTCCCGCCCGTGGCCTTCATGACCTGACCAACGAACCAGCCAGCCAGCGTCGGCTTTGCCTTGACCTTTTCGACCTGATCCGGGTTGGCGGCAATGATCTCGTCCACGGCCTTTTCGATGGCGCCGGTATCCGTGACCTGTTTCATGCCACGCGCTTCGACAATCTCAGCCGGGTTGCCGCCCTCGTTCCAGACGATTTCGAACAGGTCCTTGGCGATCTTGCCCGAGATGGTGTTGGCCTTGATGAGATCGATGATGCCGCCGAGCTGGTCGGCGGAAACCGGTGTCTCTTCGATGCCCTTGCCAGACTTGTTGAGCGCGCCCAGGAGGTCGTTGATAACCCAGTTGGCGGCAATCTTGCCATCGCGACCATTGGCCACCAACTCGTAATAATCGGCAATCGCCTTTTCGGAGACGAGGATCGAAGCGTCATAGACCGAAAGGCCGAGTTCGCTGACGAACCGTGCTTTCTTGTCGTCAGGCAGTTCGGGCAGATCGACTTTCAGGCTTTCAACGAAAGCGTCGTCGAATTCCAACGGCAGCAGATCAGGGTCCGGGAAATAACGGTAGTCATGCGCATCTTCCTTGGAGCGCATGGAGCGTGTTTCGCCCTTACCGGGATCGAACAGGCGGGTTTCCTGATCGATGGTGCCACCATCTTCCAGAATGGCGATCTGGCGACGTGCCTCGTATTCGATGGCCTGACCGATGAAGCGGATGGAGTTGACGTTCTTGATTTCACAGCGCGTGCCAAAGGCCTCGCCGGGCTTGCGCACGGAGACGTTCACGTCAGCGCGCATGGAGCCTTCGTCCATGTTGCCGTCGCAGGTACCGAGATAGCGCACGATGGAGCGCAGCTTGGTCATGTAAGCCTTGGCTTCATCAGACGAGCGCATGTCCGGCTTCGACACGATTTCCATCAGCGCCACACCTGAGCGGTTCAGGTCCACATAGGACATGGTCGGGTGCTGGTCGTGCATCGACTTGCCCGCATCCTGTTCCAGATGCAGACGCTCGATACCGATTTCGATATCCTCGAAATTGCCCTGACGGTCAGGTCCGAGCGAAATCACGATCTGGCCCTCACCGACGATAGGGTCCTTGAATTGCGAAATCTGGTAGCCCTGCGGCAGATCGGGATAGAAGTAGTTCTTACGGTCGAAAATCGAACGCTTGTTGATCTGCGCCTTCAGGCCCAAACCGGTGCGAACCGCCTGCGCCACGCATTCCTCGTTGATCACGGGCAGCATGCCGGGCATGGCGGCATCAACCAGGGAAACGTTGGAGTTCGGCGCATTTCCGAAGGTGGTGGACGCGCCGGAAAACAGCTTGGAATTGGACAGAACCTGCGCATGCACCTCCATGCCGATGACGATTTCCCAATCGCCGGTGGCGCCGGGAATGAAGCGTTTCGGGTCTGGTGTGCGCACGTCTACAAGGGTCATATCAAGCTCTTAATATACGGAATGTCTGTCTATGGTGAGGTAGAACAATTGGCATCGTGGCGCAAGGCTTGTCGCGCCAAAGGCATGAAACCCGCATCCTTTGACCGGAGTGAAGATCGAATTTTTACAGTTTTGAATTTCAATCGCGCCATGATGATTCTGGCTCTGTCTCTCGCAATCTACCTTGCTTTCAACCTGTTGGTCTTCCTCATCTATTGGTGGGACAAGGCAGCGGCCAGAAAGGGCGAGCGGCGCATAGCCGAATCCACACTGCTCTGGCTGGCCTTTCTCGGTGGTAGCGCAGGTGCCGTTGTCGCCCAGCGCCTGCTGCGTCACAAAACCCGAAAAGAGCCGTTTCGCAGCATTCTGCTTGCGATCGTCATCGTGCATCTCGCACTCGGCGCATCGCTGCTGATCATGCCGAGCTGGCCGAACTCAGCCCTGCAAGTGCTGGCAACGTTGGCTCAGAAACCAAAACCGTAACCGCCGATTTCAACATCTACCAGCTGCCTCTCCAGACCCATGGACTGCACGTCGCGGTCCAGCTTTTCGGAATACCGCATGGAAAACCAGCTGACGCTGTATCCATGCTTACGGAAAAACGAAACTGCCTGATTGTTTTGCGCATGGCTTTCCAGTCTTGCAGCCGAAAATCCCCGCTCCACGATCCGGCGCTCGATTTCAACCAGAAGCGCGGTGCCGATACCTTGGCGTTGGTAGGGCGGATCGATCCAGAAATCGGTGATCACCTCATCGAAATGTTCGCGCGCCGCCCATCCGGCAATCGTGTCGTCCGTCTCTGCAACCGTGATGGCACGCCATGAGGAATGCGTAAAATTGCCGAATGCGGCACGCGCGTTTTCACTCAGCTCGTCCGTCACGCCAAGGGTAGATGTGGCGTTTGCCCATGCCCGCAGACCAATGGCCGCAAGAAGGGACGCATCACTTTCCTTGGCTGAGCGAATAAAGATCAAGAGGCCTCTCCGTTTGCACAGTGCAATAAACCATCCCGCCCCCGATTTGACCAGCGCGCTAAACCCATACGCAAAAGCCACCGCCGAGTGGCGATGGCTTCATTGCCGAGACTGAAACGAGTTGGGATCAGGTGCGTTCGATGCGGATTACCTGCGGCTCGTTGACCAGATATTTTTCGCTCTTGATGGCTTTGACTGCCTTGCGGATCGCATCTTCCATCGTCGCATGCGTAACGAGGATGATGGTCTGCGCGCCGCCTTCCACTGGAACCCGCGAATGCTGCACGATGGATTCCAGCGAAATGTTGTTCTCCGCCATGCGCGTCGCGATGCTGGCAAAGACGCCCGCCTTGTCCTTCACCGTCAGGCGGATGAAGTAACCGCCTTCGTGGCTTTTCATCTTGGCGCGGCGGTACTCGGTGAGCGACTTTGCCGGGCGGCCAAGAACCGGCACCTGCTGAAGGCCGGGACGGCTTTTGGCGATATCGGCAATGTCGCCCAGCACGGCAGACGCCGTGGCGTTGCCGCCAGCACCCGGGCCAACCATCAGCAATTCACCGAGAATATCCGATTCGACCGCCACCGCGTTCGTCACGCCATCGACCTGGGCGATCACCGAATCAAGCGGCACCATGGTGGGATGGACGCGCTGTTCGATGCCGGATTCCGTCACATGCGCCACGCCCAGCAGCTTGATGCGGTAACCGAGATCTGCCGCGGCCTGAATATCCTCGATGGAGATATTGGAGATGCCTTCGAGATAGATATCATCCGCCGCAATCTTGGACCCGAAGGCAAGCGTGGTCAGGATCGCCAGTTTGTGGGCCGTATCGTTGCCTTCGATATCGAAGGCCGGATCGGCTTCGGCATAACCCAGACGCTGCGCTTCCTTGAGGCAGGCCTCGAAGGACAGGCCTTCCTTTTCCATCTTGGTCAGGATGTAATTGCAAGTACCGTTCATGATGCCGTAGATGCGCGACACATGGTTGCCGGTGAGCGATTCCCGCAGGGCCTTGATGATGGGAATACCACCCGCAACCGCTGCTTCGAAATTCAGCAGCGCGCCCTTTTCCTCCGCCATGATGGCAAGCTCGACACCGTGCTTGGCAAGCAGCGCCTTGTTGGCTGTCACCACGTGGATACCACGCGAAAGTGCGGCGCGAACCGCCTTTTCGGCAGCACCGGAGGCGCCGCCGACCAGTTCGACCAGAACGTCGATCTCAGCCTTCTTGGCCATCTCTTCAGGCGTGTCAAACCAGGTAATACCCTTGAGATCGACACCGCGATCACGCGAACGATCGCGCGCGCTGACGGCAATAATCTCAATTGCGCGTCCGCAGGTAATCGCAAGTTCGTTGCTTCTCTGCTGGAGGATGCGCACGAGCGAAGAGCCGACAGTGCCGAGTCCCGCTATGCCGATTCTCAATGAATCTGCCATTGGTATATTCCTGATTTGCTGACGTGAAGAGGTGGCCTGAAACGGCCACCCGGTTGGGTGCCCTTAACGATGGGCGTTGAGCGAAACGACATTGTGCAACGTATCGTCCGCCGTCGACAGGAAGCGCTTCAAATTGCGCGCTGCCTGACGAATTCGATGTTCGTTTTCAACCAGTGCCAGGCGAACGTAATCGTCACCCATTTCGCCAAAACCGACGCCCGGAGCAACCGCGATATCGGCCTTCTCGATAAGAAGCTTGGAGAATTCAAGCGAACCAAGATGGCGGAACTTTTCGGGAATTTTTGCCCATGCGAACATGGTGGCCGCTGGTGGTGGAACCTCAAAACCGGCTTTGCCGAACGTGTCGACCATGACATCGCGACGGCGGCGATAGACATTGCGGACTTCTGCAATGTCGGAGCCATCGCCGTTCAGCGCGTGGGTCGCCGCAACCTGGATCGGCGTGAAAGCACCGTAATCGAGGTAGGACTTCACGCGTGTCAAAGCGGCGATCAAGCGCTCGTTGCCGACGGCAAAGCCCATCCGCCAGCCGGGCATGGAGAAGGTCTTGGACATGGAGGTAAATTCAACGGCCACATCCATGGCACCCGGCACTTCCAGCACGGACGGCGGCGGGTTCTTGTCGTCGAAATAGATTTCGGAATAGGCAAGGTCGGACAGCACGATAAGGTCATGCTTCTTCGCAAAGGCAATGACGTCCTTGTAGAAATCCAGCGATGCAACATGGGCTGTCGGGTTCGACGGGTAGTTGATGATCAGCGCCAGCGGCTTCGGGATGGAGTGGCGCACCGCGCGCTCCAGAGGACCGAAAAAGGTCTCGTCCGGCTCGACATTCATCGAGCGGATGACACCACCAGCCATCAGAAAACCGAAAGCATGGATCGGATAGGTCGGGTTCGGGCAAAGGATGACGTCACCGGGCGCGGTGATCGCCTGCGCCATGTTGGCGAAGCCTTCCTTGGAGCCAAGCGTGGCAACGACCTGAGTATCTGGGTTCAGCTTCACACCGAAGCGACGGGCATAATAGCCTGCTTGCGCACGGCGAAGGCCGGGAATACCCTTGGAGGAAGAATAGCGGTGTGTGCGTGGGTCCTGAACGACTTCGCACAGCTTGTCGACAATCGCCTTTGGCGTTGGAAGGTCGGGATTGCCCATGCCAAGGTCGATAATATCCGCGCCACCCGCTCGCGCGCTCGCTTTCAAACGGTTGACCTGTTCGAAAACATATTGCGGCAGACGCTTGACCTTGTGAAACTCTTCCATCTTTTCCTCGTGGAAATGAGCCGGATGAACCGGCTCACAGAACGTTCGTTTTTTGGTTTCAAATACAGCCGACACGAACACATCGAAACCGTATAGTTTAACTGTAGCGCATGTGCTGAAAAACACGAATTGGTTTCCACAGCCGACAATAATCAGCAAAATCCCTGCGACACATCAAAACCTGCATAACGCGAGTTTTTTCCAAAATGCAAGGCAAGCCTTGGCGTTTGGCGGCGCAAGCGACCAATCAGCCGCGCTCACCCTTCACAATTGCAGAGCGAATGACGGAAAGTACACGATCCGGTTCAATATCGGTGCAGACGAGCTGGCTCGGGTGGCCGTCCCAGTTTCCGGGCGGGAAGCCGACGCCATCAGGCTTCTGGATCGTTTGCCCATCGGCAATACCACCGCACACGACGCGGATAGCGCCGCTGCGTGTCTGAAACAGTTCCGGGTTGGTGAGATAGACGCAGGCGCAAGAGTCGTGCACCACCATGCCATCGCCGGTACGCTGATTGTAGAAGGCGATGTAGAATTGCGACAGATCGGACAGAAGCTGGACGGGTGCTCCGCCCTCCTTCGCCATCTCATCCATGAACCTGGCAGTCATCACGGTGCGCGTCGTCACATCGAGGCCGACGACGGTCACGCGCCAGGGCGCTGTGAAAACAAGGTCTGCGGCTTCAGGGTCACCGTGGATATTGGCTTCTGCTGCGGGGCTGACATTGCCGTTAATATCGAAAGCGCCACCCATGATGATGACATTCTTGACCAGAGCGGCAAAATCCGGGTCTTCACGCAGCGCCAAGGCAAGGTTCGTCATGCGGCCCACGGCGATCAGCGTCACCTCACCCGGATTTTCCTTGACGGTATCGATGATGAAATGATGCGCCGCGCGCGGATCGAGCGGCAGATCAATCGTGTCGGGAACACCGATATTTCCCAGACCGTCTTCGCCATGGATGAAAGTTGGCCAGTGGCCTTCCGGGCGGGATGGATCGAACGTGACGCCAGCGCCTCTTGCGACAGGTGCGGTCATTCCCCACTGTTGCTTGAGGAACAACGCATTGCGGGTCGTAATGTCCAGCGGCGCATTGCCGAAAACCGTCGTGACGCCGATCAGATCGATGTCAGGATGGCGGTGCAGGAACAGCAGCGCCATCGCGTCGTCGATGCCGGGGTCCGTGTCGAAAATTACCTTGTGCATGGCATGCCCTCAAATTCACTGTCAGCAGAATCGCCCGGAAAATGACGAAACAGCGAGCGCACCATAAACAGACGCGCAATCGACGCAATGCCTTGTGCGCCGCAAGAGGAAAAGCGTTGCCACAGGCATGATTCGGTGAAAGAAGCAGCCATCGTCAAAGCCCCCTTCGGAATGCTTCCCGTGCAAGATATCGCTGTTCAGCTTGTTCTCATCCTGTTTCTCGTTGCCGTCTTTGCAGGCTTTGTGGATTCGATTGCAGGTGGTGGCGGCCTCATTGTCATTCCTGCGATGCTGATTGTCGGCATCCCGCCGCTCGAAGTGCTCGGCACCAACAAGCTGCAAGCACAATTCGGCTCGGCGTCGGCCACCATCGCCTATGCGCGACGTGGACATGTGGACTTGAAAAAGCAATTCCCCATGGCTTTGATGGCATTTGTCGGCGGCATCCTGGGCGCGCTGACGGCCTCTTTCGTCCCCCCGGATGTTCTGCGTGCGATCATGCCGTTTCTGCTCATCGCCATCGCGCTGTATTTTGCCTTCAAACCCAACCTCAGCGATCTCGACAGCCATCAGCGAATAACGCCTTTCGTGTTCGGGCTGACGATGGTTCCGATGGTCGGTTTTTACGACGGCATCTTCGGACCGGGGGCCGGTTCCTTTTACATGCTGGCCTTCGTCGGGCTCGCCGGTTTCGGCATGCTGAAGGCGACTGCGCACACGAAGCTTTTGAACTTCGGCTCCAATTTCGGCAGCTTCCTCGTCTTTACGTTCAGTGGCGCAATTTTATGGAAGCTCGGATTGATCATGGGGCTGGGCCAGTTTCTGGGCGCGCAGTTGGGCTCGCGCCTTGCCATGAGCAATGGCGCGAAAATCATCCGCCCGCTGCTGGTCATTTCCTGTCTGGCAATGGCGACGAAACTGCTGCTAGATTCAGGCGCTGCCTACACCGTGGCCGCGTTCTTCTCAAAGATCACAGGCGGTTGAGCGTTCAGCTACACTCGACTGTCGCCGATTTGTCCGTGTTCTGAAGAACAATGACCGCGCCGATGATCTCGTTGCTGGCACTGCGCAACGGCGACATGCGGCAGCGCGTCGTAAAGCTGCTTGAATTGCGCCGCCCCCTGTGCAGGTAGTCAACCTTGTCACCCCTGAAGCACTTCTCGAACGCTGGCTGGGCCATCGTCTTGAAGCTTTCCTCGCCGATAAAATCGACCACGTGGCAGCCAATCATGGACAGCGTCGTATGGCGCAAATACTGCGCATTTGCCTGGTTGGAATACAGATAGCGATAATCGCGAGTGATGACGCCAACACGGTCCGGCAGACTGTCCAGGATCGCCTCGTTGAACAATGGCTGGTCCGGCCTCTCGAATCCAAAGCCACCGTTTGTCCGGTGCAAGGCAGGCTGCGCAGAACGGTCGCCGCCCGTGCCGGTATGGCGCAGATAACGGTCAAACAGCATCGACATGGAGGCGCTACGGCGAATCACGCTTGATTTGTCATCCGCTTCATCACGGATCAAGCTGTTCAGAAACTGCAACTGCATGAGGACGTCTTCACGCGTCTCGGCCCTGTAGGCCAGAATGTCCTCGATCATGGGCTCAAGCTCGCGATCAAGCACGCGCACGAGATCGTCATGACCATTCGCCACGGCCTGCTTCAACTGAATACATTTCCGCGAGAAAGCCTCGAAGAGTCCGAGCATTGGAGCCTCCATTTCGTCACATCAGTTTCCATAGAGCGGCACAATCAACGCGTCGTGCCACACCGACCCGGAAACTTCCTTCCTTGAAATCACAGCGCAGAGTAAGCGGCCAACCAAAGTCGCCAAGGAGAAGGCCGCGTTGAGGTTATGAATACTATTGTCGTTCTATCCGTCAATACGCTGGTTTAACCCTATAGCGCACGACGGATTAGCATTTGTTATACGAAGATCGCCCGAACCTTACGCATAGATGACGAGAGGGGCGACACTTCACATTTACCGATACTAAAAAAAACATTAAAAATCGTGGATGCCAACAAGAGCGAACACAAGCAATGTCAGTCAATTTCTCCGAAATATTGGAGAGAACGTCTCGTTTGGAAGCAATTTCTCAGCATCAATACTTCGCACGATGTCGTTATCGCGACTCACACATCGACGGCTTCACGGCAAGAAATCGGTATGTCAAAAGACATGGTACGGTAGCGTACAAATGTCCGTTGACCGCAAAAAACTGCGCCGACTTCAGGCCACAGCTCTGTGACGACGGTCGGCAAGTTCCTTGACGATGATGATGGCACCGACGAGCTTGTAGGACGGGGAATAGCACGGCGACATTTCGTAGGACCGGACCACCGTGTTTCCATTGATATCTTCGGCATAGGTGTACTTGGCCGCCTGCCCCTTGAAGCATGCGTCCAGTTTTTCCCGCAGCGCCTGCTGGAAATGATGAATGCCGATGAATTCCGCAATGTGGCGGCCAACGAGGTCGTTGGTTTTAGCCTCATAGCACTGGGCATTGATGGCGTTGGTGTAATTGATCCGATATCCCGGAGACACCACGAAGACGCGTTCATCCAGATCGTCCAGCCGGTCTTCATCGAGAATGACGTAGGGGCTCCAGCTCGGAGCCTCGCCATCGGGTGTTGCGCCGTCATAGGGCAGACCTGCGCCTATGTATCTGTCGACAAGCCTGCGCAGCAGTTCGGAATTGCGCTGAACACAACCCGTATCTTCGGCTTCTTCATTCAACAGATCGATCGCGAAACGGAACTGCTCCAGAACCTCGGACTTGGTCTTGGTTTTTCGGCTGGTGATGCTTTCCAGCAATGCGTCGAGTTCACGATCCAGAATCGCAATTTTCGGAGCGTCGTTACGATCAACGGCGCCTTTCAGCTCCGCATATCGTTGCCAGAACAAGTCAATCAAATCTTTCAAATCGACCCTCCCCCGGATGATCGTGCGCCAATCGCACTCTCAACTACACTCCGGCCTGGCGTTGCGAGACTCGTTATAGGGTATCACCGTAAAAAATGACGTAACGAGAAACAGCATCGCCATCAAACATAAGATAAATTAACACACGCAAGATGGCTTTAACAAATCCCATAAATTGTGAAGAACAATATGCATTCACAATCATGAGATGTTGTCTGCCACAACCACCTTATTCTAGTCTTTGAGGTGCCGTTTAATGTGCCAACGGTCGTGATACCATAACCATTGTCCGGGATATTCCCGCACCCAGCTTTCAACTTTGTCGTTTAGAAGTTGTGCCGTCTTCTGCACATCGACAGAGCCTTTTTCATTCAGCGGTATCTCGACCTTCGGCTCGATTTCCAGCCGGTAGCGATTGTCCGGCAGACGCACGCAACGGGCCGGAAACACATCGCAGCCAAACTGCCGTACCAGCTTTGCCACCAGCGGGTTCGTCAACACGTCATTGCCGAAAAACTTTGTCGGCAGGCCTCTGCGGAACTTCTGGTCCACGAGAACGCCAATACCGCCGCCCTTTTCCAACTGACGTGCCAGTGCGAAGGACGAACCAGCGTGAGACGGCACCAGGTTGCCCATGCGCTCCTTGCGAAAGTCGAAGATGCGTTTGGCCACATAGGGGTTGTTCGGCGGACGGAACAGGACCGTCACATCCAGCCCGAATGCCGACCCGGCAACCGGAAGCAGCTCGAAGTTGCCGGAATGCGCAGTAAATACGATGAAGGGCCGCGGATTGTCCCGCAACTCCAAAAACGTCTCGGTGCCAACCACTTCCACGCGGCCCGGCTTCTCCTGCTCAGGATCGAAATCGAACAGGCGATCGAGAAAAACATATTCCGCAGCCAGACGCCCCATATTGCCCCAGCTGTCCAGCGCAATCTCCGTCCGCTCCGCTTCCGACTTCTCGGGAAACGCGCGCTCAAGATTATAGAGCATCAGCTTGTGGCGCGGCATTTTCGGGCCGATTTTGCGCGCAAACCTATCCGCATACCGGATAGCGGGATCGGCCGGCAAAAGCTTCAAAAGGTTCAGAGCACCAAACGCAATGGTCGCATTCAGCCACTGGCGAAAGTTTTCGAACGCCAGAACAATGCGCGTTATCAACATTTTCAAAAGGATCAATCCATCCGCAGAACGATTTTGCCGAAGACTTGACGGCTTTCCATCCGCTCCAGCGCCATCTCGATCGTATCGAAGGTTACTTCGGTATCGATGACTGGATGCACAAGGCCTCGCGCCATTTTCTGCATGGCATCGGCCATGTTTTCCATACGGCAGCCGAAGGAGCCGAGCAGTTTCAACTGCTGCTGGAACAACATCATCAGGTTGATTTCCGAGGACACGCCGGATGTGGAGCCGCAGGTGACGAGACGACCGCCACGCTTCAGGCAGAACATGGAGCCTGCCCATGTATCCTTGCCGACGTGTTCGAAAACGACATCGACGCCCTTCTTCTTCGTCAGCTTGCGCACGACGCCTTCGAAGCGGTCCACGCGGTAGTTGATGACGTGGTCAGCGCCCAGCGCCTTCGCCCGCTCGATCTTGTCATCGGAGCCGACGGTGGTGATGACCGTGCAGCCCATTTTCTTCGCAAGCTGGATGGCCGCCGAACCGATGCCGGAGCCTCCTGCATGGATAAGGATTGTCTCGCCCGGCTGAAGCTTGGCGTTGTCGAACAGCATGTGTTCGACGGTGCCGAAGGTAACAGGCGCAAGAGCCGCCGCAACGGCATCGATGCCCGGCGGGGCCAGAACGAGCTGACGGGCGGGAATGTTGATCTTTTCCTGCGCAAAGCCATCCAGATGGAAGCCGTGCACACCGGCGACGTTTTCGCACAAATTATCGCGACCGGCCACGCAGTGGTGGCAGCGACCGCAGGTACGGGCACCGTAGATAGATACGAGCTGACCGGGCAGAACGTTTGAGACGCCGGGGCCGATGGCCTCGACCACGCCGGATGCTTCCGCACCGATGGTGAGCGGCATCTTGCGCTTGGCGAATGCCATGCCACGCCAGCCCCACACATCGATGTGGTTCAGGGCCACGGCCTTGACCCGGAGCGTGACTTCACCCGGTGCCGGTGCTTCCGGCTCGGGCAAGTCCACTCTTTCAAGTTTACGGTCATCAACGAGTTGCAAGGCGCGCATAATGAAGTCCTTCGCCTGGAGGCGTTCTTATTGTTGTTTTCGATTTGGGAAACCGATTAAGCCGGTTCCCGCGTCATGACAAGGCTTGCGTTCTGGCCGCCGAACCCGAAGGAATTGGACAGCACGGCGGTAACGTCAGCATCGCGCTTCACATTCGGCACCACGTCGAGCGCAATCGTCGGGTCGGGGTTGGTGTAGTTGATGGTCGGCGGCACGGTGCCGGTCAGCATGGTTTGCAGCGAAAACACCGCTTCCACCGCACCGGCTGCCGTCAGCGTATGGCCGATCATCGACTTGTTGGACGAGACCGGAATGGATTTCAGCCCCTCACCGAAGACGGCGAGCATGGAGCCATATTCCATCTTGTCGTTCTCAGGCGTCGAAGTGCCATGGGCATTGATGTAGTTGATATCGCCTTCGGCCACGCCTGCATCGGCAAGGGCTGCGCGAATGGTCGCAATCGCCGGGCCACCATCCGGCGACGAGCGCGTGCGGTGGAAGCTATCGGCCTTTTCGCCAGCGCCCTTGATGATGCCGAGAATTTTCGCGCTACGGGCGACGGCTGCTTCCAGCGATTCCAGCACCAGCGTCGCAGCACCTTCGGCGATCACGAAGCCATCGCGATCCTTGCTGAAAGGCTTGGATGCCTTTTCCGGCGGGTCGTTCTGGGTGGAGAGAGCCGACAGCAGCGAGAATCGGATGAGCGCTTCGGCGCTGACCGAACCATCCGTTGCCACAGTCAGCGCACGGTCCGTGCGGCCCTGGCGGATGGCTTCGACGCCAAGCTGAATGGCCGTTGCGCCGGACGCGCAGGCCGTGGACAGCGTGACGGGCAAGCCGCGAGTGCCGAAACGGTCTGCGAGACGCTCCGAGATCGCGCCGAAAAGCGCCGCTTCCTGGAACGCCGGATCGGGGCGCTCACGCAGCGCAGCCATGAAACGGTCATAGGCATCACCGGGCTTTGTAGCAGGCGGGGAACGGTCGCCCAGTTCGAAACGGGCGCTCCATTCCGGCTCGATGGGCGGCGCGGCCAGAAACAGCGGGCCATTGAAATCACCTGAAAGACCGGCCTGCGCCAAAGCCTCGATGGTGGTTTCGCGGGCAAAGGCGAAGGAGCGCTCGACGGAATTGGGCTTGGGGATCTCGATGAAATCCACCGTGCCGCAAATCTTGGTCGACAGGTTGTCGGTCGGGAAACGGGTGATCTTGTGGATGCCCGAGTTGCCCGACGTCAACGCCGCCCAGTTGTCATCGAGCCCTTGGCCCAACGACGTGATGATGCCCATGCCGGTAACGGCGACGATGGGACGACCGAGGTGATCCTTGAAATTGCTGGACGCCATGGTGTCTACTCCTCAAGCATCTGTGGAAAGCACGGCAACGCCTTCGCCGCGAACATGGCCAATGGTGGTGACGACGGCCTGTGTGGCGGCTGACGTCATTGGCTTCTCAGCGGAAGCGTCGAAGGCAGGAACCTTCGCTCCGCTTTGCAACGCAAGTGCCGCAAGTGCCAGACCCAGCGGGAACTGCGCCTCAAGTCCATGACCGGTGACACCGCCGAAGCCACGAATGGTGGCTGTCGGCAGCACCTTTGCCAGTACGTCCTTTTCCCGACCCGTGACGGCATCATAGCCGCTGGCACCGGAGAAGACGACTGTCGACGCGTCATCCTTGGCTGGCGCAAGAAGACGCTCCAGCCGGGTTTCGAGCTTGCTGTCGTCTCGCGAGCCGCGATCGCCTTCGATGGCGTCAATACGGGCGTAAATCTTCGCGCCGCGTGCTTCTGCGCGCTTGCGGGATTCGAGAACGAGGAATGCGCCGACGGAGCCGGTGATCATACCACCGCCCTCACCGTCCGCACGCGACCACAATGGCTGCCACGCGCCCCGGGCATGCGCGCCGATAGCCTCGAACAGCAAGGTCATGTCTGGACGCTCAGCTGCAAAGGCACCGCCAACAAGGGCGTGGCTCGATTCGCCGGAGCGGATGCGATAAAATGCAGTCTCGACGGCAGAAATGCCTGCAGCCTCTTCACCCATGAAGGTCCGCGACGAGCCGGTGACCTTGTGGACGATGGAAATGTTGCCAGCCATGAGGTTGGACAGCTGGGCCAGAAACAGCGTCGGGCGCAGTTCGGTCGTCAGCTTTTCGTTCAGCATGACCTCGCGGTCATTGCGCTTCAGGCCTTCATCGACAATCAGCGTATCGACATTGATATCACGCTCGCCACCACCAGCAGCCACGATCATGTCCATGGTGCCGCAGGCATCGGCATCCGTCTTGAGGCCAGCATCATCCAGCGCAAGACCAGCGGCGAAGACGCCGAGGCGCTGCCAGTTTTCCATCTGGCGCTGATCCTTGCGGCCAATCTGGCTCGACCAGTCGATTTCCGGCAGCGGATGAATGGGGTACGGCGCGAATTTCTCGGTTTCGACGATTGCGTCAGGTGCAGCACCTGCCGACAGCAGCGCAATATGGGCGTCAATACCGACACCATGACAGGTCACGATACCGACCCCGGTAATCACCACATCATTGTCAGACTTCATCATCCGTCATCCTTTGTCGCTGTTCCGAAACGCATGATCCCGGCCAGCCATCAAAAAGCGGTCCAATGACCGTATGTGCCATGCGGAATAATGCTCACGATGCGGCTTTGCAATGGCGAAGGGTCAAACAGCCTGCGCAATGCATGGATTTTCAGAGCTCCCTGGGGAAAAACGAGGCTTTTTGTTAGGATACGAGGGTGGGTGTGGTTCACCCCCCTCTGNNGGTAAGCCACACCCACCACCGCGCGCTTATGACTCTCTCGACAATTTAAACCGACGTATCAGCGGCAATCGCCGCCATCAGTCCAACCTCTTCCGCACGCTTCTTGACGATAGGCCCCAGCGGTATCTCTGAGAACGGCATGGTCCGCAGCTTCAACTGCGCGTCACAGACCTTCTTGCCCTCGGACGTGATCTTGGCCTTGGTCACGGCAAAACCCGAACCGTCATGCTCCAGATAGGCCTCGATATCGAGAACCGCGTTCGGCTCCACGAAGGTGCGCATTTTCGCGCCATCGACAGTCATCAGAAACGGCATGGCGGCGAAATCGGTCATGGCCAGAACCAGCATGCCGGACGCCTGCGCCATGGTTTCGATCAGGAGGACACCGGGAACCAGCGGCATGCCGGGAAAATGGCCTTCGAAAACCGGACTCTGGGCGGGTACCACGGAGCGCGCCTTGAGAATGCGGGCGGAGCGGTCGATAGACTCGATGCGATCAACCATCTGGAAATATTCTAGAAGCATGTTCCGTCCGTGAAAAGTTCGAGGATGCGGATGGGTTCGGAGTCGCTTTACAGCACAGCCAAAAAACAGAAACCCGCCTCATCGGCGGGCAAAGATTGGTAAGAGCGGCGTCTCGCCCTCTCCGTCATCCCCGGGCTTGTCCCGAGGATCCAATCACGTTGCAACAATCGATCGGTTGCAGATGCCCGGGACAAGCCCGAGCATGACGGAGGGTTGGGTGCGCCTCATCTGCTGATCGGCCCGCGTGTGAGCGAGCCTCAGAAATCAGCCCTTGGCGGCCTTCAGCTCGTCGATCTTTGCGCAGAGGTTTTTCAGAACGAAGTATTCCTCGGTCGAAACCTTGCCTTCGTTGACTTCCTGCGTCCACTGCTCGAGCGGGATCTTGATGCCGAATTCCTTGTCGATCGCGAAAACGATGTCGAGGAAGTCGAGGCTGTCGATGCCCAGATCGTCGATCGTGTGGCTTTCCGGCGTAATGGTTTCGCGGTCGATTTCGCTGGTATCAGCGATAATGTCTGCAACCTTGTCGAATGTAGCTGTCACGCCCATAATCCTTCGTGTGTCTTTAATGTATGAGGCACCACATAGGCAACTTGGGCAAAAAAGCCAATGCTTTCGTGAAGTATCATTGAATTTTCAGCGCAAAGTGTTGCCTAAACAGCAACTGAATGGCCCCTAGAGCACTTCGGCAGCATAATAGTCGGCAATCTGGACGAAATGCCCGGCGCTACTGAAAAGACGGCTCAGCGCATGTGGCCGGTATAGCTGCCAAACACGGACGGCGCCTTGGCCTGTACCGGTTGAAAAACCGAAATCGCGACGATCAGACAGATAAAAAGACACTTCATTTCACGCCCCATGGCCTGCGACGTCTTCGGCGTCGCTTGGCTGAGACTATAGTGCAGCAAGTGCCAATACCGGTTTAAAGAACGCGGTAATCGTTGCGTTTCGGGAATGCGTAAAAACGCAGACCCGTCGCTCATACATCTTTAACCAGAAAGATTACTGTGTCGCGGCCGGGGTCGCAGTTGGCTTTTGCTGCTCGTAAAGCGCACGCAGTTCGGCGACCTTGCGGTTATATTCCTTTTCGGAAATCTGGCCCCTGCGGCGTGCACCGCCCAGCCGTGTCATGGTCTCTTCCATGGTTCCGGCCTCTTCCTTTTCCATCTGCGGCAAGGCAGCGGTCATGGGCTTGGCAAAGGTCGGGTATGTTCCCGTGTCGCGCTTTTGGGCAATCGGGGAGTCGTCGACCGGCTGCGGGCCGACCACCTGCGCCTTCGGGCGCTGCATATAGGCTGGCGCAACGATCGGCTCGGGAGACTTGCATGCGGCAAGCAGCGGTAAAAGCATGCCGCAAACCGCCACCACAGTTGCAGCTCTGACGCTTTGCATATGCTCGCCCATTTCAATGTCCCGTCCATAAGGTATTATCAAATATCATACGCCACATCTGCGGCGTTTGCCCTGCTGGAACTTGTATTCGTTTTCATGCAGGATGTGCAAACCAAAAATGCGGTGGAGAATAATGCATGGCAGGCAGGCAGGGCGGAGTGAAAGACGAGGAGGAGAAGCCGGAAGGTTTCGATCCCAAATCAAACGACGCCTACATTCTGCGCGACCCGCAAGCCTTTGCCATGAACGTTGCCAAGGCGCTGGAAAATCTCGGTAAAGCGGCATCCGAGTGGATTGCCCCGCGAGAGCGAGGTGAAATTCCACACAATAGCGCCAGCCCCATGAGCGACCTGTTCCAGACCCTGTCGGATGTCGCCGAATACTGGATGGCAGAGCCCAAGCGGTCCGTCGAGGCGCAAACCCATCTGCTGTCCAGCTATTTCGAGATCTGGCAGAAATCGATGGCGCAACATTCCGCCGAGGCTGAAAAGACGGCGGAGGAACCCCAGACGAAGCGCAAGAACAAGCGTTTTTCCGATGCCGACTGGCAGGAAAATCCTTTTTTCGATTTTCTGCAGAAAGTCTATTTCGCCACAGCTGGCTGGGCGGACCGCATGGTCACGGAGGCGGACGGGCTGGACGAAAAGACGCGCCAGAAAGCACGGTTCTATATGCGTCAGGTGACCGAGGCCATTTCGCCCGCCAACTTCGCCTTCACAAACCCGCAGGTCTTTCGCGAAACCGTGGCCACCAGCGGTGCCAATCTGGTCAAAGGCATGGCCCAACTGGCTGAAGACATGGCGGCTGGCAACGGCAACATCAAACTGCGCCAGACCGATTACAGCTCCTTTGTGATTGGCCATAACATCGCCGTCACCCCCGGCAAGGTCATTGCCCGAAGCGATCTGTGCGAGATCATTCAATATGCACCCTCGACCGAAAAGGTGCTGAAGCGCCCCCTCCTGATGATCCCGCCATGGATCAACAAATTCTACATCCTCGATCTCAACGCCCGAAAATCCTTCGTCAAATGGTGCGTCGATCAAGGCCACAGCGTGTTCATGATCTCGTGGAACAACCCCGATGCGCGCCATGCCGAGAAGGGCTGGGAGAATTATACGCGAGAGGGAATCGATTTCGCACTGGATGCCATCGAGAAAGCTACCGGCGAAAGCGATGTGAATGCCGTCGGCTACTGCATCGGCGGCACGTTGCTGGCCTCCACTCTTGCTTTGCACGTCCAGGAGAAAAACCGCCGCATCCGTTCCGCCACGTTTCTTGCGGCACAGACGGATTTTACCCATGCGGGCGAGCTGAAAGTCTTCATCGACGCGCAGCAGCTCAACGCACTCGACAGGCATATGAAGGCGGTCGGGTATCTGGATGGAGCGGTCATGGCCAGCGTCTTCAACATGCTGCGCGCATCCGATCTTATCTGGCCCTATGTGGTGGATAATTATCTGCGCGGTGCCCAACCGCCACCCTTCGACCTGCTCTACTGGAACTCCGATTCGACACGGGTCGCCGCCGCCAATCACTCCTTTTATCTGCGCAATTGTTACCTGGAAAACAATCTATCGGAGGGACGGATGAAGGTTGCGGGAAAGGTGCTGAACCTCAAGGACATCGAGATCCCGGTCTATGACCTCGCTGCCCGCGAGGACCATATAGCTCCTGCGAAATCCGTTTTCACCGGGGCGTCCTGTTTCGGTGGCCCGGTGGAATTCGTGCTCAGTGCATCCGGCCACATAGCTGGTGTCGTCAACCCGCCAGATATGGAGAAATACCAGTACTGGACCGGGGCATTACCGAACGGTGACTTCGAAGATTGGCAACAGGCAGCGACGGACCATAAGGGCTCGTGGTGGCCGCACTGGCAAAAATGGATCAAGCGCATCGACAAGCGCAAGGTGGCGGCCCGCATTCCCGGTGACGGCGCTCTTACACCGCTTTGCGATGCGCCCGGAACCTACGTGCTTGAATAAGATCACCGCGAACAGGACACTGCGACATGCAGTTTGATTCGCCCCTTATTCCCGCCACGCTGATATCCCGCTACAAGCGTTTCCTGTTCGATGCGACGTTGGAAGACGGAACGGACATAACCGGCTCCTGCCCCAATACCGGCTCCATGCGCGGGTTGACTACGCCGGGTTCCCGCATATGGCTTTCGCAGCACGACACCCCTACCCGCAAATACCGCCATATGCTGGAAATGGTAGAGGTGGATGGAACCGTGGTCGGCATCAATACCGGCCTGCCGAACCGACTGGCGGAAGAAGCGATTCGCGCTGGCCGCATTCCATCCTTAGCCGGCTATACGACCGTCATTCGGGAGCAGAAATACGGCATCAATTCCCGCATCGATTTTCTGCTGTCTGCCCCCGGCAGGCCCAATGCCTATGTCGAGGTCAAGAACGTCCACTTCATGCGGCAAAAAGGTCTGGCGGAATTTCCCGATACCGCAACCAAACGCGGCACAAAACATCTCGAGGAACTGGGCGATGCAGCGCAATCGGGCTCCCGCGCCGTGATGCTCTACCTCATTCAACGCAACGATTGTGACCGCTTTCGTATCTGCGCCGATCTCGATCCGGTCTATTTCGCTGCGTTTCAACGCGCCATGACGCGTGGTGTGGAAGCCTATGCGATAAAATGCACCGTCTCTTCACGGGAAATCGTCGCAAACGAGATGGTTGCAATAGACGACTGGCACCCTGCTGCTTTATGAACGAAGGCATAAAAGGACAGAAAGCGATACTATGGTAACTTACGTCGACGCGGCCACGGCACCCACGAAGAATACGGGCGTCATCCGCTTGTATAATGCTGAGGATTTCGAGGGCATGCGCAAGGCAAGCCAGTTGACGGCGCGGTGCCTGGATGAACTCGCCGACATCGTCAAGCCAGGCGTTACCACCAACGTCATCGACCGCTTCGTCCTCGAGTTCGGCATGGAAAACAACGCCCTGCCCGCCACGCTCAATTATCGCGGCTACACCAAGTCCGTCTGCACCTCCATCAACCACGTCGTCTGTCACGGCATTCCAGATGACAAGCCGTTGCGCGAAGGTGATATCGTCAATATCGACGTCACCTATCTCTTGGATGGCTGGTACGGCGATTCCAGCCGCATGTATCCGGTGGGACAGATCAAACGCGCTTCGGAGCGCCTGCTTGAGGTCACCTATGAATGCCTGATGCGCGGCATTGCAGCCGTCAGGCCCGGTGCCCGCACGGGTGCCATCGGCGCTGCCATTCAAGCCTACGCCGAAGCGGAGCGCTGCTCTGTCGTGACCGATTTCTGCGGCCACGGCGTCGGGCGGCTGTTTCATGATACGCCGAACATCCTCCACTATGGCAAGGTCACAGACGGGCCGGAAATTCGCGAGGGCATGATCTTCACGATCGAGCCGATGATCAATCTCGGCAAGGCGAATGTGAAAGTTCTCTCGGATGGCTGGACAGCCGTAACACGCGACCGCTCGCTTTCGGCTCAATACGAACATGCCGTAGGTGTGACTGCGACAGGGTGCGAAGTCTTTACCCTGTCACCCGGTGGCCTCCACCGCCCCGGCCTGCCACCGCTCTAAACGAGAGACGACGCCCGATGGCCAAACGCCCCGCCGACCAGAAGACGATGTTCAGCACGCAAAACGGTGCCGACGACAAGATGGACGGCATGGCGGAAACCATGGACGAGCGCGGCTTCTTTGCCGAACCGATGCAGCCATCGAAAAAAACAAAGGGTCAGCCGACGCCGTCACCGGATGGTGACGCAGCGCATTACCACGGCCACCGCGAGCGTTTGCGCGCCAAATATCGCGATAATGGCGATGCTGCCCTCGCCGACTATGAACTGCTGGAGCTTTTGATGTTCCGGCTCATTCCGCGCCGGGACACCAAGCCGATTGCAAAGGCACTGATGGCCCGGTTCGGCACATTGGGCGGGGTGCTGGGCGCGCCTGCGGGTTTGCTGCAGGAGGTCAAAGGTGTCGGCGAAGCCGTGGCTCTCGACCTCAAACTTATCGCCTCCGTATCGCAGCGCATGCTGAAAAGCGAAATCCGCAACAAGCAGGTGCTCGGCTCCTGGTCTTCGGTTATCGACTATTGCCACGCCGTCATGGCGCACGAAGCCCGTGAACAGTTCCGCATCCTGTTTCTCGACAAGCGCAACGTGTTGATTGCCGATGAAGTCCAGGGGCAAGGCACCGTCGATCATACGCCCGTCTATCCGCGTGAGGTGGTGCGCCGTGCCCTGGAACTGTCGTCCACCGCCATTATCCTTGTCCATAATCACCCCAGCGGCGACCCCACCCCGTCCCGCGCCGATATCGACATGACCAGAACCATTATCGATACCGCAAAGCCACTTGGCATCGCCGTGCATGATCACATCATCATCGGCAAGGATGGGCATGTCAGTTTCAAGGGTTTGAAGCTGATCTAGCTGTTTGAAGCCCTTCAACACCTTTTTTAAACAGAAATACGCGCCCTAAACGCATTTTCCAAAAACGGCACAACCGTAAATTTCCCGATTAACAAAAAATCAATTTCTCTAAATTAGTTTTTTCGAAAATAACAAGTTTTCGGATCAGGGGGACGCCATGATGAATATGGCACGGATAGTCCGCAATAGATCAGGCTCGGCAGCTGTCGAATTCGCCATCGTCGCGCCGGTTTTCATCCTCGTTCTTTTGACCATGATTGCCTATGGCATCTATCTGACTGCGGCCTACGCCGTGCAGCAGGTGGCGGCAGACGCGGCACGCACGGCGATCGCCGGTATCAACAGGACCGAGCGGGAAACGCTGGCCAGGAACTTCGTCGATAGAAGCGCTCTGAATTACGCTTTTCTGGACAAGAGACGCGTGAATGTCAGCGTCGGCAGCGATCCTGTCAACATCAACCAGTTCACCGTCACCGTGGAATATGACGCAACAGAACTGCCGATCTGGAGCCTCTACACCTTTGCGCTTCCCGACAAGACCATTCGTCGCTTTTCGACAATCCGGATCGGGGGAATTTGACATGCGCAAAACGACATCGATTTTGAAGCGTCTTCGCCGCGACCGGTCAGGCAATGTCGCCATCATGGCGGGCATCACCGCGCCACTGATGATGAGCGTGCTGGCATTGGGCGTCGATTATGGCTCGTTGACACTGCAGAAGCGCAATTTACAGCACACGGCAGATCTGGCTGCCATTTCCGCAGCTTCGGCCACGGATGCGAACCGCGCCGTGTTTCAGTATTTCAAGCTCAACAACAAGAACATCGGCGTCAAGACCGCTTCCGGCATCTTGACCGAGACGGGCACCACCCCGTTTGATCCCGAAACCGCCTTTTCCAACCGCGATGGATATGCCGAGATCGTCAAGGGGCGGTATGTGCCCGATGCGACTGTGGCGATTGGCGAACGTTTCGTTGAAAATGCCACGCCGACCAACGCGGTGAAGGTCAACATCTTCGAAAAAGGCCGCATCTATTTCGCCGGAAGCTTCACGACAGCGCCGACCATCTCCGCAGTCGGTACCGCTGCCGGGCAGCGCATTGCCGCTTTCTCCGTCGGTTCGCGCGTCGCCAGCCTCAATGGCGGCCTGCTCAACAGTCTTCTGGGTGGTCTGCTTGGCACGACAGTTACTCTCAACCTGTCGGATTATCAGGCGCTGGTCGCAGCCGATGTGAATGCCCTTGAGATCATCGACGCACTGGCCGCAGATCTCAGCCTGACCACCGGCACCTATCGTGATGTGTTGAAAACTGAAATCACCTACGGCAAATTCATTTCCGCGCTGACAAAGGCGACTGGCACAAAACCCACAGTCACGGCAGCGCTGAAGACTTTGGAAAAGTCGCTGGCCAAAACCACCGTCAAGTTGCGCCTGGAAGAAATCCTCGCCCTCGAGCCGGTCCTCAACAAACCCATCGGGGCCACTGAGAATCTCAACCTGACAGCTGGCGTGTTCGATCTCATCACCTCCGCTGCGACCGTCGCCAACTCCGGCAGACAGGTCTCGGTGGATGCTGGCGTCTCGGTCCCCGGCCTTGCCTCCACCACCATCACGCTTGCTATCGGAGAGCCTCCTGCGGGCACGCCCCCGCTTGCTGTCGGCACGCCGGGCAGCGTCGTCAGAACCGCGCAGACGCGCCTCATGGTCGATACAAAAGTCGACGGTCTGAAAGCACTGCTGGGTCTTTCCGTCCGCGTCCCGCTCTATGTCGAGGTTGCCAACGCGGAAGCAAGACTGTCGGATATCAGATGCACGGCCGGTGGAACGGGCACTGTCGATGTCGAGGTCGTCCCCGGCATTGCGGAGATATCGCTTGGAAATGTGGACACCAGCGGCTTCAACAATTTTGGCCGTGACCCCCGCGTCACAAAAGCGGCAATCGTAGACTCCCTGCTGTTGAGGGTGAGCGCCATGTCGCACATCGACAGCGCGAATATGAAGAAGTCGACCCTGACATTCGTGCCGTCGGATATCACACAAGGAACAATCAAGACCGTCTCGACGAAGGATGTGACGACGTCGCTCGTCAAATCCCTGATGGGTGAACTCCAGCTCGATATCAATGTCCTCGGCCTCACCATCGGCTCACCGGCGCTGGTTCAGGCGGCGCTGGCGGAAACGCTATCCGTCGCCACCGTCCCAATCGATGGATTGCTTTACAACACGCTGATGTTGCTCGGCATCAAGATCGGCGAAGCCGACGTCCGGGTGACGGACGCGCGCTGCGCTCATCCTGCGCTGGTGCAGTGATAAACCTCACGCAACAAAGCCCCCGGATCGCTCTGGGGGCTTCGTTGTGCCTGTCAGCAGGCAGATGCAGGACCGGACCACAGCAGCCGTCCATAACGGCTATCACGAAACGAAAAACCCGCTGATATCACCAGCGGGTTTCTTTTTAAAGAGCGTCGATGCGAACGTTTAACAGAAGCGCGCTACCGCGCGCCTCGCCTCATGCCCAGTAACTGCCAGATAACCGCAAACTAGTGCAGGATCTGGCTTAGGAACAGCTTGGTACGCTCGTGCTGCGGGTTGTCGAAGAATTCGGCTGGCGAGTTCTGCTCGACGATCTGGCCCTGGTCCATGAAGATGACGCGGTTGGCGACCTGACGCGCAAAGCCCATTTCGTGGGTCACGCAGATCATGGTCATGCCGTCTTCGGCAAGGCCCACCATCGTGTCGAGCACTTCCTTGACCATTTCAGGGTCGAGGGCCGAGGTCGGCTCATCGAACAGCATGATCTTCGGCTTCATGCACAGCGAGCGGGCAATCGCCACACGCTGCTGCTGACCACCGGAAAGCTGGCCCGGATATTTGTTGGCCTGCTCGGGAATCTTGACGCGCTTGAGATAGTGCATCGCGATTTCCTCGGCTTCCTTCTTGGGTGTCTTGCGAACCCAGATCGGTGCCAGCGTGCAGTTTTCCAGAATGGTCAGATGCGGGAAGAGGTTGAAGTGCTGGAACACCATGCCGACTTCGCGGCGCACTTCGTCGATCTTCTTCAGGTCGTTGGTCAATTCGATGCCATCGACCTGAATGCTGCCCGACTGGTGTTCTTCCAGACGGTTGATGCAGCGGATCATGGTGGACTTGCCCGATCCCGAAGGACCGGCCACGACGATGCGCTCGCCCTTCATGACCTTGAGGTTGATGTCGCGCAGCACGTGAAAATCGCCGTACCACTTGTTCATGCCGGTGATTTCGATTGCGACGTCGGTCGCCGAGACATCCAACTTCTTGACTTGGGTTTCTGCCATTGTTTTCCCCTTATTTCTTATGTCCAGTGTCGAGATGCCGTTCCATGAACAGCGAATACCGCGACATGCCGAAGCAGAATATCCAGAATATGAACCCGGCGAAAATATAGCCGGTCATAGGTGTGACAGGTGTCGACCAGTTCGCATCCGACTGGTTGAGATTGACGATACCGAGAAGGTCGAACATGCCGATAATGTAGACCAGCGAGGTATCCTTGAACAGACCGATGAAGGTGTTGACGATACCGGGAATGACCAGCTTGATCGCCTGCGGAAGAACGATCAGCCGTGTCTTCTGCCAGTAGTTGAGACCCAGCGAATCCGCACCCTCATATTGCCCCTTCGGAATGGCCTGCAAGCCGCCGCGAATGACTTCCGCCATATAGGCGGAGGCAAACAGGGCAACGCCGACGAGTGCGCGCAGGAACTTGTCGAAGGTCCAGCCATCGGGCAGGAATAGCGGCAACATGATGCTGGCGAAAAACAGGATCGTGATCAGAGGAATACCTCTGATCACCTCGATAAAGGTCACGCAGAGCGTCTTGATTACGGGCATGTTGGAGCGACGGCCAAGTGCCAGCAGAATGCCGAACGGCAGCGATATGGCGATGCCGCAAAACGACAGGATCAGCGTCACCATCAATCCGCCCCACAAAGGCGTTTCGACATGCGACAGGCCGAAATGACCGCCGACCAGCAGGAAGAAAGCCACAACCGGCAGAATGACAAACGCCAGAAGCGCGTTGAGCGCCTTGAGCGGTGCCTTCGGAATCAGCATCGGGATCAGCAGCGCGATAAAGGCTACCAGAACAAGAAGCGGACGCCAGTATTCCGACGATGGATAACGGCCGAACATGAACTGCGCGAACTTCGCATTGACGAAGGCCCAGCATGCGCCGGACTGCCCATTCGGCAATGCCCCACCCTGCTCCACGGTCAGGCAGGCCGTGCGGTCCATGCCCGTCCATGTCGCATGTATGAACAGCCACTGCACGAGCGGCGGGATGATATAGACCAGGAATGCAATGGCCAGCACCGTAAAGATGATGTCTTTCGGCGTGGCGAACAGCTTGGTTCTCAGCCAGTGGGTAATACCCACCTGGCTGGATGGAGCAGGCTCCGGCTGAACCATATTGGCGCGAACATAGGAGATGTGATTGGTTGTCATTGCTTATCTCTCCACCAGCGCCATTTTCGCGTTGAACCAGTTCATGACCAGCGCGGTTGTCAGCGACAATGAAAGGTAGACCACAAGCCAGATGGCCACGACCTCTACGGCCTGCCCTGTCTGGTTGAGGATGGTCCCACCAACCGCCACGAGATCCGAGAAGCCGACGGCGACCGCCAGCGAGGAGTTCTTGGTCAGGTTGAGATACTGGCTCGTCAGCGGCGGGATGATGATGCGCATGGCCTGCGGCACGACGATGAGCCGCGTGATGTTGTTGCCACGCATGCCGAGCGCGCTTGCCGCTTCCGTCTGGCCCTTCGCAACCGCCTTGATACCGCCGCGAACGATTTCGGCGATGAAGGACGCGGTGTAGAAGGACAGCGACAGATAGAGCGACAGGAATTCAGGTGCGACGACCGATCCACCGCTCAGGTTGAAGCGACCGGCAACCGGGTAATCGAAGGTCAGCGGAGAGCCGAGCACCAGGAATGTCAACAGCGGCAGGCCGATAATGATGGCGGTGCCGACAATGCCGGTGCGGAACGGCTGGCCCGTTCTCATCTGACGAGCCTTGGCCCAGCGATAGACGAAATAGGTGATGACAATGCCAACGAGGAACGCTACCGGAATGAGCCAGGAGCCTTCGCCCCAGACCTGCTTCGGATAGAAGAAACCGCGATTGTTCAAAACGGTGCCGAGAGGCAGCTGAAGCGAATCGCGCGCCTGCGGCAGAATGGTGATGACGCCCTTGTACCAGAAGAAAATGACCAGCAGCGGCGGGATGTTGCGGAAGATTTCGACATAGGCCTGCGCCAGCTTCGACACCAGCCAGTTGCTCGACAGTCGCGCAATACCGACGATGAAGCCGACGATGGACGCCGTGATGATACCGAAGAAAGCCACCTGCAGCGTGTTCAGGATACCAACGACCAGTGCCCGGCCGAAGGTGCTGTCGTTGCTATAGGCGATCAGCGACTGACCGATATCAAAGCCTGCTCTGCCATTGAGAAAGCCGAAGCCGGACGAAATATTGGCCCGCTGAAGATTGTGAACGGTGTTGGATGCAATCATCCAAACGAACAGCACCAAAAGAATGACTGTAACGACTTGATAAAAAATAGACCGCGCTTTCGGGTCGTAAATAATGGACGTCGCGCTTTTTGCGCTCGACGGTTGCGATTGGAGCGCGTTGCCTGCCATCGGCACCCTTTCCCTCTATATGCTCTTTGCGAGCTTATTCTATAATTCCGGGAGGCAGAGATTTACCCCTGCCTCCCGCAAAACATGTCTGAAACGGCTATTAGCGAACTGGAGGCGCGTACTGAAGACCGCCCTTGGTCCACAATGCGTTCAGGCCGCGTTCGATCTTGAGCGGCGAACCGGCGCCAACGTTACGATCGAAGACTTCGCCGTAGTTACCGACGTGCTTGATGATGTTGTAGGCCCATTCGTTGGTCAGACCGAGGTCGGTACCGATCTTCGTGCCTTCTTCGGTGCCGAGAAGACGCTTGATATCAGGGTTGGCCGCAGACTTCTGCTCATCCACGTTCTTCGAGGTAATACCGAGTTCTTCGGCATTGATCATCGCATAGTGGGCCCAGCTGACTACGTCGAACCACTGGTCGTCGCCCTGGCGAACGGCAGGTCCGAGCGGCTCCTTGGAGATGATTTCAGGCAGAACGATATTTTCGTCAGGAACCTTCATCTTCAGACGGATGGCATAGAGGCCGGACTGGTCGGTCGTGTAAACGTCGCAACGGCCGCTGTCGTATGCGGAGGTCGCGTCGGATTCCTTTTCGAACACAACAGGGTTGTACTGAAGGTTGTTGGTCTTGAAGTAGTCGGCGAGGTTGAGCTCGGTGGTCGTGCCCTGCTGAACGCAGACGGCAGCGCCGGACAGTTCCAGCGCGGACTTGACGTTCAGAGCCTTCTTCACGACGAAGCCCTGGCCGTCATAGTAGTTCACGGTGCGGAAGTTGAAGCCGAGCGACGAATCGCGGCTGACCGTCCATGTCGTGTTGCGTGTGAGAACGTCGATTTCACCGGACTGCAGCGCAGGGAAACGGTCCTTGGATGTCAGGGGAACGAACTTTGCCTTGGTTGCATCACCGAAAACGGCGGCTGCGATAGCGCGGCAATAGTCGACGTCGATGCCCGACCATTCACCCTTGTCGTCCGGGTTCGAGAAGCCTGGAATACCAGAGCTTACACCGCAGGTTACAAAACCCTTGGACTTCACGTCAGCGAGCGTGGCGGCAGATGCAGCCGATGCAGCTCCGAAAATTGCTGCGCCAATGGCGGCCGACAGAATTGCCTTTTTCATTTTTTCCCAACCTTTGTTTCTTATTCGTCATCAGAAGAAAGCCGTATATCTTGTCGTATACAAGCCGGTCCCCGCCTCACCTCCCGGTGCGCTCATCTATCACAATCGCAATTGCCTTCACGGTCAAGTCTCGCCCTCAAGAATTGTGTCCAAAAAACGGAATTTTTCAAAAAACGTCCTTTTTATGGGCAAATGTCTAATAAATGCGCGAAAAAAGATTAAAAACTCCTCATGCTGTCAGGCAGGTAGACTGAATTTGCGCATGCCAGCAACCCATCCGGGTGTCACAGCGCCGCGCCCGTCCTTTTTTTGATGGAGCAATGTGAGGTTCTGAACAAATTTGACGCAATCCACTGCCAACGAAGGTGGCGATAACGAAGTCTTGACCGCGGCAAGCTTTCAGGACCATTTTCATCCATCGATCAGTGAGAGACATTTAAGCATGAAATCCAAAGACGGCACCCTCGACGCCGCTGGCATCAACACACGGCTGGCCCACCTCGGCAACGATCCGGCTGCCTATCACGGCTTCGTCAATCCACCCATCGCACGCGGTTCGACCGTCCTGTTTCCAGATGCGCAAACGCTCGTGTCGGAAAACCAGAAATACACCTACGGTACGCACGGCACACCGACGACCGATGCCCTCTGCGACATGATCAACGTTCTGGAAGGGTCCGCTGGCACCATTCTTCTATCGTCGGGTCTGGCAGCCGTTACGGTGCCGTTTCTTGCCTATCTCAGCGCAGGCGACCATGCCTTGATCGTTGATTCGGTCTATTATCCCACCCGCCGGTTCTGCGACAAAATGCTGAAACAATACGGCATCGAGGTCGAGTATTACGACCCGGCCATCGGCGTTGGTATAGAAGCGCTCATGCGTCCCAACACGCGCCTTCTCCATCTCGAAGCCCCCGGCTCCAACACGTTCGAAATGCAGGATGTGGCGCTGATGGCCTCCATCGCCCACAGACAGGACTGTGTCGTCACCATGGACAACACATGGTCCACCCCGCTCTATTTCAAGCCGCTGGACCACGGCGTCGATGTCTCCATTCATGCGGCAACGAAATATCCTGCAGGACATTCCGATGTGCTGATGGGCTTCGTTTCCGCCAATGAAAAGCACTGGCAAAAGCTAGACCACGCCAACCGCGACCTCGGTCTCTGCGTCACCTCCGACGATGCCTATCAGGTGCTGCGCGGCATGCGCACCATGGGCGTGCGGCTCGAACACCACCGCAAAAGCGCGCTCGATATTGCGCAGTGGCTCGAAGGCCATGAGGATGTCGCGCAGGTTCTGCACCCCGCTTTGCCCAGCTTTGCAAGTCACGCCCTCTGGAAGCGGGATTTCAAAGGCTCCAGCGGTGTCTTCTCGTTTGTCCTGAAAGCGGAAGACGGTCGCTTCAAGGAAAAGTCACACGCTTTCCTCGACGCCCTGTCGATCTTTGGTCTCGGATTTTCCTGGGGCGGCTACGAATCGCTGGCGGTTCCGGTGTCGCTGCGTGACCGCACCATCGCCAAAGGGCCGACCGAAGGCCCGCTGATCCGCCTGCAAATCGGCCTTGAAGACGTGGCCGATCTAAAGCGTGATCTGGAAGCCGGATTTGCAGCCGCAGCTGCGGTTTAAAGCCCCTCAGCACGATACCCATACAACCAGTCGAAGTCCGCCAGAAACGCTTCTGGCGGCCTCACCGACAACAGCATGTCGCGTCCCAGTCGCAACGGTCCACGCGCATGATAGGCAAACCTGTTAAGAGCCGCCCGCTTGCGCGCCTTTTCGACACGGGGAGTGCGATGCGCCTCAAACGACGCCAGTGCGTCTGCCAAAGCGCGGTCACCGGTCACGAAGGCCGCGAGCTCGAACGCGTCCTCGATTGCCATCGCCGCACCTTGCGCCGCAAACGGCATCATCGCATGGGCGGCATCGCCAATCAGCACCGTATCGCTGCCATTGTGCCACCTGCCCTCACCGGCCTGAAACAGCGGCCAGAATGTCGGCTTGGCGATGTTTTGCAGCATGTCCGCAAAGACCGGGTTCCAATGGCGAAACTGGCTCATCAGCAAGGCATGTTGCTTGCCCTGCGCCTCCGCCTTCCAGGTGTCGCCGGGGTTTGCACCCGTCGCAATCGCGACAATATTGAAGCCACCTGTCTCTGCCAATGGATAGGCCACGAGATGCGCCGATGGCCCAAGGAACGCGGTGACGCTGTGCCGCCTCAGAAAATCGGGAATATCATTTTGGCCAATGGTGAAGCGCCACGCAATATTGCCGGAGAATGTGGCCTTCGGACTGCCCGCAACCGCATAACGCGCACTCGACCAGACGCCGTCAGCACCGACGATCAGATCATGTTCCTGCAACGTCATGGCGGCGATCGTCGCCTTGTCGACGACATCCAGTTGCTTGCCGAGATGAAGACGGCACAGCGGATTTTGCCTGACCGCCGCTAACAGCGCACCTTGCAGCGTCGAGCGATGCAGAACCCCGTAAGGTGCACACCAACGCCCCCTTGCGACATCGCGCATCGGTAAGGACACCAGTCGCTTCAACGACAGGCCGGATACCAGGTCTACGGTTTCAGGCTCCAGCCACTGCGCTTCGATTTGCGCCAGCACATCCAGCTTACTCAAAATGCGCGCGGCATTGGGCGAAATTTGCAGGCCCGCGCCGATCTCTTCAATCTGCTCCGCCCGCTCCAGAATGTCGCAGCGGATACCATGTCTGGCAAAAGAGAGAGCGGCGGTCAGACCGGCAATGCCGGCACCGATAATCGCTACGGATTTTACGGGCATGGAGCGCCCCAATCTTGAAGAAGGATTAGGCGGCCTTCACATGGAAGACGCAGCCGGGAGGGTTGGTCTGCGTGGCCTTGATGGACGGATTGTAGCGATACAGCGTCGAGCAGTAGGAACAGACCTTCTCGTTGTCGTCCCCCATATCGATGAAGATATGCGGATGATCGAAAGGAACGGATGCGCCCGTGCACATGAATTCCTTGACGCCGATTTCGATCACGGCGTGTCCGCCATCGTTCTGGAAGTGGGGAATGGTATGCCCGGCCATAGTCGTCTCCAAATGCAATTTCGTGGATGAGCTCGCGCTCAGCTTTTGCGGATATGTAACCCCAAATTCGTATCACCTCCACAGAAAACATCGCGCAATATGGTCAAGGCTGCGATTTCCTGACATATGGTGCGCCAAAAAGGATGTCCGTGATGAATCTCAATGTCCCGCAGTTTTTGTCCTACTCCCGCGATGGTCTGCAACTGGCCTATTTCGATGAGGGTGACCCATCTGGCTTTCCGGTTCTGCTGATTCACGGCTTTGCCTCCAGCGCCTCGGTCAACTGGGTGCATCCGGGCTGGGTGAAGACGCTGGGCGATGCCGGCTACCGCGTCATTGCGCTGGACAATCGCGGCCATGGCGCAAGCGATAAACCGCATGATTCCGAAGCCTATTACCCTGCGACCATGGCGGAAGATGCCATAGGCCTTCTCGACCATCTGGGAATATCCGAGGCACATGTCATGGGATATTCGATGGGCGCGCGTATTTCCGCCTTTGTGGGCATGGCCCACCCTGAACGCGTCCGTTCGCTTGTCTTCGGCGGTCTCGGCATCGGCATGGTGGATGGCGTGGGTGATTGGGACCCGATTGCAGACGCGCTTCGCGCGCCGTCTCTTGATGTCGTCACCCATGAACGCGGCCGCATGTTCCGCGCCTTTGCCGACCAGACCAAAAGCGACCGCATTGCTCTTGCCGCCTGTATCGAGACATCTCGCGTGCTCGTGACCCGGGAAGAGGCCGCCAGGATCGACATTCCGACGCTGATCGCCGTTGGCACCAAGGATGACATTGCCGGTTCAGGTGAGGAATTGGCGCAGATCATGCCCCACGCAAAGGCTATCGATATTCCGGGCCGCGACCATATGTTGGCCGTTGGCGATCGTGTGTTCAAAGCCGCCGTGCTGGAATTTTACCGGGACCTGGACGCCAAAAGCTGATCAAAGAACCATTTTCTAAAAAGCTTTCAGAAAAACTGATGCTTTCGCGTCTTTAACCGCGTTGGTAAATCACCATTTCTAGGCGACGCTTTTTTCTGTATAAATGAACGATACCAATCCAAGGGAGACCAGTCATGGTCGCACGCATAGAGGCACGCCAGCAGGATCAGCTATCCGTTGTCGATCCCATATGGGGCAGCCTGATAAACGAGGCACGCGCTGCGGCAGCGCAGGACCCGCTCCTCTCCGCCTTTTTCTACACCACGATTTTAAATCACCATTCGCTGGAAGCCTGCGTCGCCTATCGCATCTGCGAGCTGCTTGACCACCCCGACATGCAGGCCGTTCTGCTGCGCCAGACCTTTGAGGAAATGCTTCAGGACTGGCCGGAATGGGGCTCAATTCTGCGCGTCGATATTCAGGCGGTCTACGACCGCGACCCGGCCTGCACCCGCTTCATCGAGCCGGTGCTGTATTTCAAGGGCTTCCAGGCCATCCAGACCCACCGTCTCGCGCATTGGCTATGGCACAAGGGCCGTCGCGATTTTGCGCTCTATCTGCAAAGCCGTGCGTCAAGCGTGTTCCAGACCGATATCAATCCGGCAGCGAGCCTCGGCAAGGGTCTCTTTCTTGATCACGCAACCGGTCTCGTGGTCGGTGAAACCGCCGTGGTCGGCGATAACGTCTCCATTCTGCACGGCGTCACCCTTGGCGGCACTGGTAAGGAAGGCGCTGATCGCCATCCGAAAATCCGCAGCGGTGTACTCATCGGTGCTGGCGCAAAAATCCTCGGAAATATTGAGATCGGCAGTTGCTCGCGCATTGCCGCAGGCTCCGTCGTGCTGAAACCCGTACCACCCAACGCCACCGTCGCCGGTGTACCGGCGCGCGTGGTCGGCGATGGCGGCTGCAACGAGCCATCGCGCATCATGGATCAGATTATCGGCGCCGATATCTGAAATGTGATGGCTGATCGACCGTCTGCGTCGATCATTCGGACGTTTTTGCAGCTGCACTTTACTTTCGCCTTTAAGCCATGGCAAAAGCGGCGCAACATGAACCGCATAGGAGAAGACTGGTGAAAGCCGAGGAAATCAAAAAGCTCGACGCCTATTTCAAGCGCACCTTCAACGAAAAAATGGTCGTCAAGGCCCGCCCCCGCAAGGACGATTCGGCAGAAGTTTATGCTGGCGAAGAATTTCTCGGTGTCGTCTACCTCGATGATGAAGATGGCGACCGCTCCTACAATTTCTCCATGGCAATCCTCGACGTCGATCTGTAATCACCCGTCGGTGACACCGTGATTTGAAAACCGCCCGCAACGCATGTTTGCGGGCGGTTTTGTTTTGACAGTGCATTTCGCAATTTTTCCAAAAGCCTCGGAACCAGTTTACTGGTGATCCGTTTATCCAGCGTCCCCCGATGAAGCGTGGGGTTTACGACAAACGGGACGCCCCCTGATCCCGCCGTAAACTCCACGCTTCCCCTTTCCCAACCCTCCCGACATCCCCTTTATTCTGCAGGCATCATGCTTTTCCACAGCACGGCTCCGTGCTTGAATAAAAATGTCATGGAAATGCAAAAAAGTGGAAATAGGCGCTTGCGGAGAATCCGGTGCCTGACTATAAGGGCGCCACACAAGGTATGCGCCCTTCGTCTATCGGTTAGGACGTCAGATTTTCATTCTGAAAAGAGGGGTTCGACTCCCCTAGGGCGTACCACTCTCCCAGATATATCATGATGATACGAGCGTTGGTTAAACCAGCGTGTAAGAAGACCTGCGTGCAACTTTTGTGATCTGGAAGTCGTTCTACGGCGCGATGGCTGCGTCCAGAACGCGCAATTGGACCCGTTTCTGCCCCTGCCACTGATCAGCCCCCAAGGTGCCTGCGACGTGGATCTGGCGGCCCCGCGCGTTCATCAGCATCTGGCCCAAAGGGGCGTCTGCCGCGCGAAATGCGATGCCGTCCAGCCGTGAGCCATCCAGTGCTTCCAGCGTGATTTTCACATGCGAGGTGCCGACGACACGGACGTCTCGCAAGCGGTGAGCGGGCACAGCAAAGATAGGTTGCGAATGACCGGAACCGTAGGGGCCAGCCTGCTCCATCTGTTCGACCAGCGAAAGCGTTGCCCCGGATGCTCCGATAGCGCCATCGATTTTCAGCACACTGTTTTCCACCAGTTGAAAAACCGTTTTCTGCGCGGCCTCTTCAAAGAACGTTCGCAGTCGACCCAGATTGGCGCGCTCCACTGTCAGACCCGCGGCCATGGCATGACCACCACCCTTGACCAGCAGACCGGCCTCGACCGCGTTCCGCACCATGCGTCCCATATCGAACCCGTTGATCGAGCGCCCGGAGCCGGAGCCCTTTCCCTGCGTGTCGAACGCGATGGCGAAGGCGGGACGACGGAAGCGATCCTTCAGGCGTGATGCCAGAAGGCCGACGATGCCGGGGTGCCAGTTTTCCCGCGCGGTGACGATGACGCCAGCTCCGGTACCATCACCATATTCATACAAGGCCTCGGCTTCGGCTTCCGCCAGCATGGCCGCTTCCATGGCCTGGCGCTCCCGGTTCAACTCGTCCAGCTTTTCGGCTATGACCTCTGCCTGAGAAGCATCATCCAGCGTCAACAAACGACTGCCGAGCGCAGCGTCGCCAATGCGCCCACCGGCATTGATGCGCGGACCGACCAGAAATCCGAAATGGTAAGGCGTCACAGGGCCACCGAGACCGGCCTTCTTGAACAGTGCCGCAAGCCCGACATTGCTCATATGACGTGCGGCAATCAGACCCTTCACCACATAGGCGCGGTTCAGCCCCTTGAGCGGCACGACATCGCAAACCGTCGCCAGGGCGACGATATCCAGCAATGACAGAAGATCCAGCGTATAGGCGCGGCTATCGCGCTGGTCCTTCAACACCCGCAGCGTGGCGACCAGCACAAGAAACACGACGCCTGCTGCGCATAGATGCCCCTGCCCCGAAAGATCATCCTCCCGGTTGGGATTGACCAGCGCCACCGCTGGCGGCAACTCGGTGCCAACCTGGTGGTGGTCGATAACGACGACATCCGTCCTGGCATCCCGCGCAGCCGCCAAAGATTCGTGGCTGGTCGAGCCACAATCGACCGTGATGATGAGCGTTGCGCCGTTGGCGGCCAGTTGCTGCATCGCAGCGGGGTTGGGGCCGTAACCTTCGAAAATACGGTCCGGAATATAGATTTCAGGCTCCAGCCCGAAATGATGTAGAAAACGATACATCAGCGCCGAGGACGAAGCACCATCGACGTCATAGTCGCCGAATATCGCGACCTTCTCGTGGCGCTTGATGGCGTCAGCAATGCGCTCGGCAGCCTTTTCGCAATCGGTCAGCGTCAACGGGTCCGGCATGAGGGAGCGGATTGTCGGGTCGAGGAAGGCCAGCGCATCATCGACACCGACGCCGCGGCCTGCCAGAACACGCGAGACCAGTTCAGGAATGCCATGAACCTGCGACATGGCCAGAGCGCGGTTCTGCCCGGCCTGGTCCAGCCGCGACATCCACTTCTGCTCCGTTGCAGACCGATCAACACCGAGAAACGCTCTCGGCACGGTATCGACCGCTTCATTCATCGCCATGCGTCAGCTTACCCATCCAGCCGGTTGTTTCGTAACGGGCTAAAGGCCGAGCCCGGCTTTTTCAAGGTAAATTATGCCCGGGCGCCCGGCTTACCACAGCGGCATGAAAATCAAGACGGCAAAACCGGCGAAAACAGCCGCGAAGAGGCACGGCAGAAGCCAGTCCCGCTCCAGGTCGTTCATTTCGAATTCAAGACTGCGGAAATTGTCGTTTGCACCCAGCCTGCGATGTTTCCGAAGGGTCTCTGGCCGAACGAAATGGTCATCTTTGAACAGTATGGTCGCTTTCACGTCTGCGCCTCCCTTCGCTTGGTGAATGTACCTCATCGTATCACCACATCCACGACGTTTGCAAAGGTTTCGATTGTCAAACAGCCCGCCAAACGCTGGACACGCTTCGCCGTTCATGCCGCGCGATCACGCCCATGGCATGTTTCCCTCAACCCGGAGAGCACACGCAAATGCGGTGATGTCTCTGGTATGGTGTGTTCTATGGCTCCGCATTTGCGTGGCCTCAGGCATTCCAGTTCAGTCTTAGCCTTTCCACCGGCAGGCAGGCGTACCCGCCAGTGCGAAGTGAGGTTCAGCCGGGCCGTGATTGGTCCCAGGCGAACCTGCATGCTCATCCATCAGGCCGTCCAGTCGCTGCTCCTACCCGATGCGGGAATGAGAGTGCGGCCTTGGCTCATGCTATTCAGCCAGCTCGATCTCCACCCGCACGTTCCGGGTTGATGCCAACGCTGCCTGCGCCGTCTTCGCACTGTCTCGCGATACAGTGCGGTTGGGACGCGGGTGAAGTGTAGGCATGGGTTTTGGTGGCGTGGAGATAAAACATTTTTATTTTTTTGGGGCAGAACAGATTGCGGTTTGTGGGTGGCGCT
>UCJU01000017.1 GCA_900472925.1 Hyphomicrobiales bacterium | reverse complement strand
CGCAAATGCGGAGCCGACGACGACACCAGGCCAAAGACATATCCGCATTTGCGTGTGTTCTTGGGATCGAGGTTAAAGCAAGCCACGGGCGCAGATCGCCGCGTGAACGGCGAAGCTTGGCTTTCGGTTAAGTCGATATATGACATCAATTGTAGACGCAGCGGGTGTGGCTTACCCCCCCTCTGTCCTGCCGGACATCTCCCCCACAGGTGGGGAGATCGAATCGTGGCACCGTCTCGGCCATAGTAGACGCTGCGGATAGAGTGGGGAGCATGCGTCTATCCAATCTCCCCACCTGAGGGGAGATGCCCGGCAGGGCAGAGGGGGGTAGCCACACACTCCGAGCATCCGGCAAACCGCAGAACTACACCCACCCTCCCCATAAAACCCAAAAACCCCGGATGTCGCCATCCGGGGTTTCTGTTTCAGTCCAACAGACCAGAGACGATTACTCGTCGTCGCCTTCGCCGTTGAAGTCTGCGTCTGGATCAAAGAAGTCTTCTGGACGAAGAGCGTCTTCGTCAACGCCGTAGATGGCGTCGGCGGATGTGAGGCTTTCGCCCTTGGCCTGACGCTCTGCTTCTTCAGCGGAACGGGCAACGTTCAGCTCGACCTGAAGTTCGACTTCAGAGTGGAGGTGAAGTGTTACGTTGTGCAGACCGATGGTCTTGATCGGTGTGTTGAGTTCGACCTGGTTGCGGCCGATGTTGAAGCCTTCAGCGCCGAGGATTTCAACAACGTCACGAGCAGCAACGGAGCCGTACATCTGGCCGGTTTCGCCAGCGGAACGAACAACGATGAAGCTCTTGCCAGCCAGTGCGTCGGCAACGGTCTGTGCTTCGGACTTGCGCTCAAGGTTACGAGCTTCGAGCGTTGCGCGCTCGGATTCGAAACGGTTCTTGTTGGCAGCGTTGGCGCGAAGTGCCTTGCCGTGTGGCAGCAGGAAGTTACGTGCGTAGCCATCGCGAACCTTTACGGTTTCGCCCATCTGGCCAAGCTTTGCGATGCGTTCGAGAAGAATGACTTCCATCTTCTTGATCCTTTCTAAGGTTTGGTTTCGTTATTGTTAGGGTTCCGTGAAGGCGTGAGGGAGATCGTGCTGCGCACGTCGCTCAAACCAAGCACAAGAATGAGGAGCAGCGGAAAGACGAAGACCGCTGATATGTAGCTGAGAACCAGAACCGGCCAGCGCCAGTCCTTGCCCTTGGAACGATGATGCAGGGAGGCATAGCCCGCCATCACGAAGCCTGCGCCGAAGGTGCCGCAGACGACTGCGCCAACCATTGCCACGGTGCCGCCGATGAAGGTCATGACGATGCCGCCGAGGAAGATGAAGATCGCGTTGCGGTGCATGCGCAGGGCAGCGGCGATGTCTTCACGCGGGCGCAGACCCTTGCCGAAGGAGCGAACCGCACGGCTTGCGAAATAATAGGCCGCAAACAGCATGATGACCCACAGGCCGCCCTGAACCATCGGCAGCATCAGCACCAACAATGTCTTGGTCTGCGCCAGCGCCGCCGCATCCGGTGTGAAGGATGTTTCGCGCGTCTGCACCGACGTCATCATCAGATCGACCAGTTGCGAAACGAGGTCCGGGCCGTAGCCGATCATCGTGCCGAGGACGATCACGGAGACGGTAATGAGTGCGCAGAGATGCAGAACGATGCCCGAAAGCGGATACCATGCCAACAGATCGTCAGGGCCACCCAGCTCGGAAGCCGGACGCGCCAGATTGGCAAGGTGAGACAGCCAGCCAGCCGGGATCAGCGTAAAGATCGCGATCGTCACGGCGAAGATGGGCGATACGGCAAGTGCGCCGAGAAACGCAGCCGACAGAATGGCAACGATGGCAGACACATTGCCCCAGCCCAGTCCGGCAACGAGAACCGGCATGGCGGATGCGGCGTAAAGCAGGAAGGACATCGACGACTGTGCGGTTGCGCCGAGCGTTAGAAACGCTGCGCATATGCCGGCAAGAATGCCGGGAATCAGCACTGTCTGGTTCAATTTTGGCACGTCGCTGTCCTGCTGAATTTTGTAGCAGTTAGAGGATGGTCCGAAGGAACCGCGTCCCCAACATGGGTTTTCATTTCAAGATCGATCCACGCCCAACGTGGAAGGATGTCGTCATGGAGAAAACGAGGCCGCGCGAAAGCGCAGCCTCGTCAAGTCGATTAAGACAGAACGTATGGCAGCAGGCCGAGGAAACGAGCGCGCTTGATCGCCTGAGCGAGTTCGCGCTGCTTCTTCTGCGAAACAGCTGTGATACGGGAAGGAACGATCTTGCCACGCTCGGAAATGTAGCGCTGCAGAAGACGTACGTCCTTGTAGTCGATCTTCGGTGCGTTTGCGCCGGAGAAAGGGCACGTCTTGCGACGGCGGTGGAACGGGCGGCGTGCCTGGGAAGAAGATGCGTCAGCCATTATATATGCTCCTTATGCACGGTCTTCGCGCGGACGGCGCGGACGGTCTTCACGGTCGCCGAAGCCACCTTCGCGTGGTGGACGAGGACCACGATCGAAGCCGCCTTCACGCGGGCCACGGTCTGGACGGTCGCCATCGCGGCGCGGACGGTCGTCACGGTCACGCTTCTGCATCATTGCAGATGGGCCTTCTTCGTGGGCTTCCACGGAGATGGTCATGTAGCGAAGAACGTCTTCGTTGATGCGCATCTGACGCTCGATTTCGTGGATTGCCGGTGCCGGAGCATCGATGTCCATCAGAGCGTAGTGAGCCTTGCGGTTCTTCTTGATGCGGTATGTCAGGGACTTGAGGCCCCAGTTTTCGACGCGTCCGACCTTACCGCCGTACGATTCGATAACGCCCTTGTACTGCTCGACAAGTGCGTCGACCTGCTGGGCAGTGATATCCTGCCGGGCAAGGAAGATGTGTTCGTAAAGAGCCATTTAAGCTTTGCCTTTCTTGCGTTTCATTCATCACCCGGCAACGGCGCTAAGCCTCAACGACTGCTCCTGTTTGGCAAAAGCCAAGGGCAAGAAAAGCGTTGTTCGAGACGGTCGAGAGCGGAGACACGGGAGGCCGGAAACCTTATGGTCCTGCTGTTTCGTTGCCGAAACCAGCCCTCCGTTCAGCCACCAGCCAATTGGACCGGGTGTTGTGAACAGCGCGCTTATACGGATTTCTAGGCCGAATGCAAGCGCGCTGCCCGAAAAAGCACGGTTTGTGCCGTGTCAGATCGGCATTGGGTACTGCCGGTGAATATCGGCAATGCTCTTCAGGACGTCGTCCGAAAGCTTGACATCGGCTGCGGCAATATCCGTCTTCAGCTGCTCCATGGTTGTCGCACCGATGATGGAGGATGCCATGAACGGGCGCGATAGCGTAAAGGCGATGGCGAGCTGCGCCGGGTCGATGCCGTGCTCGTAAGCCAGTTCCAGATAGGCCTTGACCGGAGCTTCCTGCAATGGCTGCAGACGCCCGCCGATGTTTTCGTTGATGCTTCCACGAGAACCCTCGGGACGGCCACCATTCTGGTACTTGCCCGTCAGAATGCCACCCGCCAGCGGAGAGTAGGCCAGCAGGCCAACCTGTTCGTGGTGGGAAACTTCGGCCAGGTCCAGATCGAAGGACCGGTACAGCAGGTTATATTCGTTCTGGATCGAAGCGACGCGCGGCAGGCCATTGGCTTTTGCGATATCGATGTATTTCTGCGTGCCCCAGGCGCTTTCGTTGGAAAGACCGATGGCGCGGATTTTACCGGCCTTGACCAGCTCACCCAGCGTTTCCAGCTTTTCGGTGATTTCCGACAGCGTCTTTTCGGTGTTCTGCGTCGAGGCATCAAAGCCCCAGACACCACGGAAGTGGTAGGTGCCGCGGTTGGGCCAGTGGATCTGATAGAGATCGATATAGTCGGTCTTCAGCCTTGCAAGGCTGGTGTCGACGGCCTCACGAATGGAGGCGGCATCGATGTCTCGACCGCCTCTGATATAATCGCGCCCGGAACCTGCAACCTTGGTGGCCAGCACGATGTCGCCACGTTTGCCGGACTTCTGAAGCCATGTGCCAATATACTTTTCTGTGCGCCCCTGCGTTTCTGCCGAAACAGGTGTCGTGGGGTAAAGCTCAGCCGTATCGAAAAAATTGATGCCATGTTCGATGGCATAATCCATCTGTTCATGGGCTTCCGCTTCGCTGTTTTGCGTGCCCCATGTCATCGTGCCAAGGCAGATTTCGGACACGGAAATACCCGTGGTTCCTAATGTATTGTGCTTCATGAAAATGTCTCGCTTGCTTGGAAGGTGGGTGGAAAGTAGTGCGGAATTGGGCCAGTGCAAGGAAAAATATTCTCGTCGAAGCCTGTGGAAGAGACGCTTGAAAAGCGAATGATCCCAGTCCTAAAAACCGTAAAGCCTTGACTCTGCGGGCGAGAATGTGAATGGAAAACCACGATTTGAAGGGAAGGCCATACTTAAGGGCCAAAAAAGAAAGACCATATCCCATGGCTATTGCATTCACATTTCCAGGTCAGGGCAGTCAGGCTGTCGGTATGGGCAAGGAGCTCGCCGAAAATTTCGCAGAGGCTCGTGCGGTCTTCGAAGAAGTCGATGAGGCACTCGGCCAGAAGCTGTCCGATATTATGTGGAACGGTCCCGAGGAAACGCTGACGCTGACGGCAAATGCCCAGCCAGCATTGATGGCCGTCTCCGTTGCCGTCATGCGCGTGCTGGAAGCCCGTGGCCTGACGCTTGCCGAGAAGGTTTCCTATGTTGCCGGTCACTCGCTGGGCGAATATTCCGCGATCTGTGCGGCTGGAACCTTTTCGCTATCCGATACCGCCCGTCTGCTGCGCATTCGCGGCAATGCGATGCAGGCTGCCGTGCCAGTGGGTGAGGGCGCCATGGCTGCCATCATCGGTCTGGAACACGGCGATGTCGACGCCATCTGTAAGGAAGCCGCTGCTGGCGGTATTTGCCAGATCGCCAATGACAATGGCGGTGGCCAACTGGTCATCTCAGGTTCGAAAGCGCCTGTGGAGAAGGCTGCGGCACTGGCATCCGAGAAAGGCGCCAAGCGCGCCATCATGTTGCCGGTGTCGGCGCCCTTCCATTCCGCTTTGATGGCGCCTGCTGCTGACGCCATGCGCGAAGCACTGGCTGATGTAACCAAGAAAAGCCCGGTCGTGCCTGTCATCGCCAATGTGCGCGCCGCTCCTGTTTCGGATGCGGACGAGATTTCCAAGCTGCTGGTCGAGCAGGTTACGGGCCAGGTTCGCTGGCGCGAAACGGTGGAATGGTTTGCGGCAAACGATGTGACCACCCTGTACGAGATCGGTTCCGGCAAGGTGCTGACGGGTCTCGCACGCCGCATCGACAAGACGGTCACGGGTATCGCGGTCAACACGCCTGCCGATATCGACGCCGCTCTGCAAACACTTCTCGGCTGATTTCAAGAGATAAAGGATGACCACCATGTTTGATCTGACAGGCCGCAAGGCTCTCATTACAGGTGCCACCGGCGGCATCGGCGAGGAAATCGCCCGCACGCTGCATGCGCAGGGTGCAACCGTCGGCCTTCACGGCACGCGTGTCGAAAAGCTGGAAGCGCTGGCTGCCGAACTCGGCGACCGCGTCAAGATTTTCCCGGCAAACCTTGCCGACCGCGCCGAAGTCAAGGCGCTGGGCGAAAAGGCCGAGGCGGAGCTTGGTGGCGTCGATATTCTCGTCAACAATGCAGGCATCACCAAGGACGGCCTGTTCGTTCGCATGAGCGATGAGGACTGGGACAGTGTTCTCGAAGTCAACCTGACCTCGATGTTCCGCCTCACACGCGAACTGACGCATCCCATGATGCGCCGCCGTTTCGGCCGCATCATCAACATCACTTCCATCGTCGGCGTGACCGGCAATCCAGGACAGGCGAACTACTGCGCGTCTAAGGCTGGCATGATCGGTCTTTCAAAGTCGCTGGCGCAGGAAATCGCGACGCGCAATGTTACTGTCAACTGCGTTGCACCGGGTTTCATCGAAAGCGCGATGACGGGCAAGTTGAACGAAAAGCAGAAAGAAGCCATCATGGGTGCCATTCCCATGAAGCGCATGGGCACCGGTGCGGAAATCGCGTCTGCCGTTCTTTATCTTGCCTCCAACGAAGCGAGCTACATGACAGGCCAGACGTTGCACGTTAACGGTGGCATGGCGATGATTTAAGAATCGTCCCGCCAAGGCGCGGTGTTGGAAAATTGCCTGTAGAGCAAGATGCTTAGCACTATTTTAAGGCTTTTTTCCCGCAGGAAACCGTGTTAAGCGGGCGAAGACTGTGAACAGTCGTCCCGGAACCAAAGGCGACCGTTGCGATTTCGTAGCGCGATGTTTAGCTTGAACCGGGTTGAACGGGTTTGCCCAGAGTGCCTGAAAAAGGTACTTGGGGATTTTAACAGGGCAGGGTGTCTGAAGAGGGCATTCCTTTCAAAGTAAAGGTCGAGGAAACCGACATGAGCGATATCGCAGAACGCGTAAAGAAAATTGTAGTTGATCATCTTGGCGTTGACGCCGAAAAAGTCGTTGAGGGCGCAAGCTTTATCGACGATCTGGGCGCTGACTCGCTCGACACCGTTGAACTGGTTATGGCGTTCGAAGAAGAATTCGGCGTTGAAATTCCAGACGACGCAGCTGACTCGATCCTGACCGTTGGTGACGCTGTCAAGTTCATCGAAAAGGCTCAGGCTTAATCGCTTGAAACGCCAAGGGAAGGCATCCGCCTTCCCGATATGGCCCGGCCAGTCCGGGCCAATATTTTATTTTGAGGCGCTCTGCTGGGTAGCGGACGTCTGAAGGCTGAAGCGCCACGCATTCCTCTGGATGCATGTGGGCGCGCTGAATTTCGAAATATCCGCATTGCCTCCTGCGAAAATCGCTTCTGGTTTTCGGGCCGATGCGATAGCGATGATAGGGTTAGGGCGGAGCATTGGCGATGAGACGTGTCGTTATCACCGGTACCGGCATGGTATCTCCTCTTGGATGCGGAACGGAAATCACCTGGGAACGGCTTCTGGCTGGCCAGAACGGCGCCCGTCTCGTCACCGAGTTCGAGGTCGAAGATCTTCCTGCAAAAATTGCGTGCCGCATTCCCGTCGGTGACGGTTCCAATGGAACATTCAACGCCGATGACTGGATGGAGCCGAAAGAGCAGCGCAAAGTAGACCCCTTCATCGTTTACGGCATGGCCGCAGCCGAGATGGCGCTCAACGACGCAGGCTGGCATCCGATCAACGGCACAGACGAAGACCAGACCATGACCGGCGTTCTCATTGGTTCGGGTATTGGCGGTCTGGAAGGCATCGTTGAGGCGGGCTATACGCTGCGCGACAAGGGCCCACGCCGAATTTCTCCCTTCTTCATTCCCGGTCGTCTGATCAATCTGATTTCCGGCCAGGTTTCCATTCGCCACAAGCTGCGCGGACCCAACCATTCCGTCGTCACGGCCTGCTCCACCGGCGCACATGCGATCGGTGATGCCGCCCGTCTGATCATGTGGGGCGATGCCGATGTCATGGTGGCAGGCGGCGCGGAATCGCCTGTCTGCCGCATCTCTCTAGCCGGTTTTGCCGCCTGCAAGGCGCTGTCCACCCAGCACAATGACGATCCGCAAAAGGCTTCGCGCCCCTATGACCGTGACCGCGATGGTTTCGTCATGGGTGAGGGTGCCGGTATCGTCGTTCTGGAAGAACTGGAGCACGCAAAGGCACGCGGCGCAAAGATTTATGCCGAAGTGGTCGGCTATGGTCTTTCCGGCGACGCGTTCCACATCACCGCGCCATCGGAAGATGGTGAGGGTGCCTATCGCTGCATGTCCATGGCGCTGAAGCGCGCTGGTCTGACGCCTGCCGATATCGACTATATCAATGCGCATGGTACATCGACCATGGCTGACACAATCGAGCTTGGCGCTGTCGAGCGTCTGGTCGGCAATGCGGCTTCGAAGATTTCGATGTCTTCCACCAAGTCGGCAACGGGCCACCTTTTGGGCGCAGCCGGTGCCATCGAGGCGATTTTCGCCGTTCTCGCCATTCGCGACAACATCGTGCCGCCGACGCTCAACCTCGACAATCCCGATGTCGAGACGGCAATCGATCTGGTGCCGCACACTGCGCGCAAGCGTACCGTCGATGTCGCGGTGTCCAATTCCTTCGGTTTTGGCGGTACCAACGCGTCACTGGTTCTTCGCCGTTACGAAGCGTGAGGTCGATCGGCTCTTGCCGTTTCGTCAGGAATCGCAGAAAACCATCCAGCCTCCCGGTGTAACCACCGGGAGATTTGTAATGCTGCCCGTCGGGGCGGCTTGAGTTTGGAAACGCGCTTGTCCCTGCAGGGGATGTGCATTGCTGTTTCCTGATGTACCGAGTGCAGATTAGCCTGCCGAACCTGTTTTTGCCGCATTGCCTGCTCACATAAGCCGTTGTAATGCCGAACTGAAAAGGACCGCCGGTGAGCGATACGAGAGATGACAATCAGGCCCCTTATGGACGTGATAGCTCCAGCGAGAGCAAGGGCGGCCCGATCATTCCGAAATCACCGACGGAGGCACTGAGACCAGAGCGTGTTCCGGCACCGCCAAAACGCTCCCGCAAGGCGCACAGCCAAGTGGTCATCTTTCTGAATTTCCTCATGACGCTCGTGGTTGCCGTCTGCGTCGTCGGCATTGCCGCCTTCTACTACATGATCAATTCCTTCCACGAGCCGGGTCCGCTTGAGGTCAACAAGACGATCACGGTTCGCAACGGCGCCGGTCTTGTCGAAATCGCCAATAATCTGGAGCGCGAAGGCGCAATCTCCAATGCCCGCATCTTCCGTCTGATGGCAGACCGCTACATGTCGCCGAACCAGACACCGAAGCCCGGCGAATATGAGGTCAAAGCCCGCACGTCCATGAAGGACATTCTGGCGCTGCTGGAATCCGGCAAGTCCATTCTCTATAGCGTGTCCATGCCGGAAGGTCTGACCGTAAAGCAGATGTTCATGCGGCTGGCGGCCGACACGACACTTGAGGGTGACCTGCCGGCACAATTGCCGCCGGAAGGCTCGCTGCGCCCGGATACCTATCCCTTCACGCGTGGCACGAAGCGCGAGGAAATCGTCAACCAGATGCGCGCCGCCCAGACGCGGCTGGTTCAGGCCACGTGGGAACGGCGCGACCCGGATCTGCCGATCAAGACCATCGAGGAATTCGTGACGCTGGCTTCCATCGTCGAGAAGGAAACCGGCAAGGATGACGAGCGTGGGCACGTGGCATCCGTCTTCTACAATCGCATGAAAAAAAACATGCGCCTGCAGTCCGACCCGACCATCATCTATGGATTGTTTGGCGGTGAGGGCAAACCTGCGGACAGGCCGATCTACCAGTCCGATCTGCAGAAAGAGACGCCCTACAATACCTACATCATTCGTGGTCTGCCGCCGCACCCGATTGCCAATCCGGGCCGGGCGGCGCTTGAAGCGACGGCCAATCCCTGGCGCACCGAAGACCTGTATTTCGTTGCGGATGGCACCGGCGGCCACATCTTTGCCAAGTCGCTGGACGAGCACAACACGAATGTCCGTCGCTGGCGCAAGATCGAGGCCGAACGCACGGCCAATGGTGGCGTTCCTGAGTCCGTGGTGGACGGCCAGCCCGACGGATCGCAAGCGGAGCGTCCGCGCAGCAATTGAGATGAAATCCCGCTGCTGTCTTGATGAGGCAGCAGCGTTTCTATTTGGGGACACAGTCAATGGCATTGCAATCCATGACAGGCTTTGCACGGACAGAAGGGTCGTGCGGGCGTCATCGCTGGGCGTGGGAACTCCGTTCCGTCAACGACAAGGGGCTCGACCTTCGCCTGCGACTTCCACCCGGCATGGAGGCGCTGGAAGTGGCATTGCGCGACATCGCATCGAAAAGCCTCGCGCGCGGCAATATTCAGGCCGGGCTGAATGTGTCCACATCCGAAGTCAAGATGGAAGCGGTGGTCAATCGCGACGCGCTGGATGCCGTCCTGGCGCTGAAGCGTGATCTGGGCAACGCCGTCAACGATGCGCCATTGAGCTTCGATACGCTTCTTTCCGTGCGTGGACTGGTAGAGTTTCGGGAGCCGGAGGAGAGTGCAGATGCACAGGTGGCCCGCAATCGCGATGTCATCGATGGCTTCACGGCAGCGGTTGCTGCGCTGAAGACCATGCGTGAACGCGAGGGCGATCTCCTGTTCGGCATTCTGTCCAGCCACATCGACAAAATAGAACAACTCACCGGGATCATCGAGGCTGATCCCTCCCGACATCCTGAACAGATCAAGGCGCGTCTTGCAGCCCAGATCGCCCTGATTGGTGATGGCAACGGTCTGGATAGCGACCGCCTGCATACAGAAGCAGTTCTCCTTGCCACCAAGGCGGATCTGCGCGAGGAAATCGATCGTTTGAACGGACATGTCGCCGCCGCCAGAGAGCTTTTGCACAGCGGCGTGCCGGTGGGGCGCAAGCTGGATTTTCTTGCACAGGAATTTAACCGCGAGTCGAATACAATCTGTTCCAAATCCAATGCCAGTGCTGTAACCGCTGCTGGTATCGAATTGAAAGTCGTGATCGATCAATTCCGCGAACAGGTCCAAAATCTGGAGTAGACCCCATGGCGTCCGCCAGCATGCCTCCCGTCCATATCGCCCGCAGGGGCCTGATGCTGGTTATCTCCTCGCCATCCGGCGCCGGTAAGTCGACCATCGCCCGCAATCTGCTCGAGAAGGACAAGAATATCAGCCTGTCGGTCAGCGTCACAACCCGTGCGCGGCGTCAGAGCGAAATCGACGGTATCCACTACCACTTCATTTCCAAACGCGATTTCGAGCGCATGCGTGATGGCGAGGAGTTGCTGGAATGGGCCGAGGTGCACGGCAATTACTATGGCACGCCGCGCGAGCCCGTCGAGGCGGCCATGAACGACGGCAAGGATATGCTGTTCGATATCGACTGGCAGGGTGCCGAGCAGCTTCAGGACAAGATGAAAGCGGATGTCGTTTCAATCTTCATCCTGCCGCCCACGATGACCGAGCTCCAATCTCGTCTGCATCGCCGCGCCGAAGATACCGAAGAAGTCATCCAGACCCGTCTTGCCAATTCCCGATCCGAAATCGAACATTGGCGCGACTACGACTACGTCATTTTAAATGACGATCTGCAGGCCGCATTCGAAGCGATCGAAGCCATCGTCAAAGCCGAGCGCGTCCGCCGCGACCGCCGTCACGGTATGTTCGACTTTGTGCGGGAGTTGCTGGAAGAAGTGCCAACTTTGCCTGTGCGGTGACGTCTACTCGCTAGGCGTCATCTTGAGAGGCCGATCATAATTTGAAGCATTGCGGCAAATCGACTTGAATTTCCAGCGGACTGAAGTGCTTCAGATTTTCTGTAACGACCGTCAAATCATAAGCCTTGGCAGTGGCTGCGATGATCAGGTCGCTAACGCCGGGATTGTGTCCTCTGCTGCCCACGGAATCGGCTAGAGCGCCGACCAGTCGCGCAACGACGATGTCCATTGGAAGCACGCGGTCACCAAAATGCTCAGTTATCGATTGAAGCCAGACCTGAAGCCTGCCCGCGCGCTCCACCGCTCCGCGGCGATGAAGGCTGCGCAGTCCTTGTTCAACTTCAGCGATGGTCATTGCCGAAAGATAGAGACTGTCGGTTTCACCGTGGTCGTGAAACCAGGCACGAACCGCTTGTGAGGGAATGGATTTTCCGGGCGCGAATTTTGAGATGATGTTGGTATCCAAGAGAAAGCCGTTACTCAAAATCGCTCTTTCTCATCGTCGCCGGATTGCGATCTAGGTCGTCATTCTCCGGATAGCTGAGCAGAAAATCCCCGAAATTAGGCCTGCTTTTGCTTAAAGCTTTCTTTGCGGCATCCGCTGCTTCAACGGAAACCAGCACTGCCGCCGGCTTGCCATGACGGGTGATCGTGACAAATTCACCGTTCGCGGCTTCATCGACTAAACCGGCAAAACCGGCCTTGGCTTCGGCAACACTGATGCTAGACATGCTCACCCCCGAGATTTGACCATATATGGTCAAATTAGGCGCATTGCCGGTAAAAATCAATTCCTTCGAGGAAGTTGGCTATAGTGAGTTTGCCAGTCTCACGAACTCTTCCACCGACAATGTTTCGGCCCTTCTTGTAGGATCGATCCCGGCTTTCTCCAAAAGCGCCTCGCCACCAATGGATTTGACGCTTTGGCGCAGCATCTTGCGGCGCTGGCCGAAGGCGGCTTCGGTGACTTTTTCGAGGTTGGCGACGTCGCAGGGAAACGGTTTATCCTTGGGCAGCAGGTGCACGACGGTCGATGTGACCTTGGGCGGTGGGCTGAAGGCCTGTGATGGAACGTCGAAGGCCATTTCCGGCACTGTGCGCCAGCCGGTAAGGACGCCGAGGCGACCGTAATGATTGTCGCCTTCTTCCGCCACAATCCGCTGCCCGACTTCCTTTTGGAACATCAGGGTCAAAGACAGCCAGAAGGGCGGCCATTGCTTGGGCAATAGCCAGTTGATCAGCAATTGCGTTCCGACATTATAGGGAAGGTTGGCGATGACACGAACTGGCTCGCCCTTTGGGACCATGGTTTCGAAATCGACCTTGAGCGCATCCCCCTCGATGACCTCAAGACGGCCCGGATAATGATCTGAAATCTCGGCAAGCGCGGGTAGGCAGCGGCTGTCGCGCTCCACGGCGATCACCTTCTTCGCACCCAGTGAGAGAATGGCGCGGGTCAGCCCGCCAGGACCGGGACCGACCTCGAATACGGTCACGCCCTCAAGCGGACCTGCGGTGCGGGCGATCTTCTGCGTAAGATTGAGGTCGAGCAGGAAGTTCTGGCCGAGCGATTTCTTCGCATCGAGACCGTGGCGCTGAATGACATCGCGCAGGGGCGGAAGGCCGTCTATGGCTGCCATTATGCTGTCACCCGGCGGGCGGCAATCTCTGCTGCCATTTTCAAGGCTGCGACGAGGCTGGACTCGTTGGCGATGCCCTGTCCGGCGATGCCGAAAGCCGTTCCGTGATCGGGCGATGTGCGAATGAAGGGCAGGCCCAGCGTGACATTAACGGAATCATCGAAGCCGAGCGCCTTGGCGGGAATCAGGGCCTGATCGTGATACATGCACACAGCCACTTCATAGCGCCTGCGGGCGGCCTCGTGGAACATCGTGTCGGCGGGCAGGGGGCCGAAAGCATCGATGCCGTCCTTGCGCAGCTGAATGGTGGCGGGATGGATGATGTCGCGATCCTCCGTGCCGAGCATTCCGTCTTCACCCGCATGCGGGTTGAGCCCTGCAACGGCAAGCCGAGGCACCTCGATACCGAATTTATCTTTGAGATCAGCAGCAACGATACGGCAGGTTTCGATGATCAATTCTTCCGTCAGCGCCGATGGAACGTCTTTGACCGGAATATGAATGGTGACAGGAACGACCCGCAGCTTAGGCCCGGCAATCATCATCACGGGCTTGCAAGCCTGCCCGGTCAGTTTGTTGGCAAGCTCCGCCAGAAACTCCGTATGGCCAGGAAAGCCGAAGCCAGCTTCATACAGCACCGACTTCGCAATAGGATTGGTGACCACCGCTGCAGTGCGGTTCTCAACCGTCAGCGATACCGCGGTCTCGATGGCCTTGATGGTCGCGAGTGCCGCACCGACATGCGGTTGACCGGCCTGAACCTCGAAGCCAACGGGGACCGGAAGGATCGGCAAGGCATCGGAAAAAACAGAGCTTGCCTGCTCCGGCTCGCAGACCGTCACGCCTGCATCGATGCCAAGAAGATTGGCACGGCTGGCGATGACATCGGGATCACCGATGAGAATGAAAGGCGGCAGCCCGAGTTCTTTACGTTTTGCCCAAGCGACAAGAGTAATATCGGGACCGATCCCGGCGGGATCGCCCTGCGTGAGGGCGACAGGCAAGTCTTGCGAGGTCACAAAAGACACTTTCACATCAGGTGCTGGTAATCTGGGCTTTCTTGCGCAGCTCTTCGAGATATTTCTTCTCGTTGGGATTTTCGCCCTTTTCAGACTTCATCAGGTCCTCTGAGCGGAAAACCACTTCGGCGGCATAATCGTCAGAGACCTGCTGCTTTTTGCAGATGGCGAGATATTCGACGCCTTTTTCCGTTACGCGTGTGCCAGTGGTGCCGCCTTCAGGCGTCTTTTCAACCAAAGGCTTCCAATCCGGTGGCAACTCGGGCTCGAGCATCCGCCCGAGATCCTTGATCGATACATCCAGCATCGTCGCTGCGAAGGTCTTTGCCTGTTCGCAACCGGGATAGCGCTTGCGGGAGGCTTCTGCCTCAGACTTGCGTTTGCCGGTAATGGATTTGCGTTTGGCTTCTGGGATAACGAAAATGACCTGCTGCAGGAAATATTCGTTCGTTACGGGCTTGTTGCCGCGCTCTTTCAAACGCGTCACGAAATCCTGCGTCGACATCTTGTTGCGACCGCCATAGCGGGCGTTGACCAGACGCGGCCAGCTCATCTGAATGGCAATGAAGGCTTTGAAATGCTCGGCGCCAACGCCTGCCTGTGCGAGCACCTTGGTCAACTGATCGGTGGTCATCTTGTTGGAGGACGCAAAGCGGGCAAAGGATGCATCGACGTCTGCGGTGCTGACCGACATCTTGACGCGCGCGATCTCTTCGCGTTTCAGCGCTTCATCGATCAACTGCTCACGCGCTTTTTCAGGAAGATTGCCAGACTGACGCTGCAGTTTGAGAAAGGCCGCCCGCTTCGCAATATCGTCGCTGGTGATGGCTGTCTTGTTGACCACGACTTTGACGGTGGTTGCGGCGGCGGCGGCCTGTTGCGCTGGAAGCGCGATGACCATAGGAACCGCGAAAATCGCAAAGGCAAATGCAGCATTGCGCAACGCCGTCTTTCCGAAATTCATCCTGTTCTCTCCCTGTCGACACGTCGTTTCGCACTGGAGACGACTTTGCTTTTTAAACATCTTACACTACCGGATGAAGCGGATACCTTCGCTCGTCAACCGAGAAGTCAGATTTTGCTGCTGTTTTACTGTAAACGCGGCCGTATATATCACCGAAATCGGCAAAACGGCAATCACTGCCGCGGGTTACATTGAATATATGATGCGGCAAAACAGTGGCGTATCAAGGGTGCTACCGACCACGCTCTTTCAAAAAAAGCGGCGAAGTTTTCACTTCGCCGCATCTTAAAATCAGTAATTATTTGGCTTCCAGCCAATGTCGGCATCGGTCCAGTCCTTGTTAGCGGAACCGACGCTGATGTCGCCCAGCGTTCTGAACGCAAGACGGGCGTTGACCGACCAGTCATTCGCCGCCTCGTTGACGGTATTGATGTTACCCACATCCGAGTAGCTGACCGTGAAGATCGTGCATTCGTCCTGATAGAGAAAGCCGATCCGCCGCTCGCTGGAGAACTTGTTGTTCACGTCGTAATTGATCGCGCCGAACAAGGCCCAATTGTCATCGAGACGCAGTTTGCCCGACGCCTGAACGATGTCGCGTTTCCGGTCGTAGCCATAATCCGGCTGCGCCTCGACCTGGGTGTAGCTGACCTTGCCCGAGACGCGGTTGTCGGTATAGGCGACAGCCGTTTCCGAGCGATTGACTTCGAAATTGTCCTTGTCGAAGCGGAGGCTCGATGACAGCGACAGACCGATTGGCGCGTCGATGGCAGCCATGGCGACGTAATCCGAACGATCCGTTTCCAGGCCGGAGTCTGCGCCGACATTGACCAGGTCGTTGGAAGCGAAAGAGTTTTCGCCAGCAAGGTGATACGACTGACCGGCAATGGCGCGAATGCCATAACCATTGTCGAAGGTGCCATTGTAACGGAAGCCGATATTGGCGCGTGTGCCGCCTTCGATGCGGTCGAAGCCGGAAAACTTGTCGCGCTCGAACAGGTTGGTCGCATCGAACACGAAAGCCTGGGCATCTTCGTTCGGCAGGTTGCCGGAATAGCCTTCGTTCGGACGAACGAAAATCTGGGCGATGGGCTCGATCACGTGGCTGCTGTGGAGAGCGCTGAAGAGAACCGGATAGCGGGCTTCAAGACCGAATGTCGCCATGCCGCGCAAGCTGGCGTCGTTGTTGATCGTGCCATCATAGGACGATGTGCCGAATGCGTTTGCGGACATGTCGTTCCACAGGGCATCGCCGCGTGCAGCCAGAAGAGGCGTCAGCAGCAGGCCACTGTCGAATGTTACGGTACGCTTCCATTCCGCTTCCGTGGACAGGCGCGTATAGTTGCCTTCCAGACCGTTATAGCGAACGGACGGACCGATATTATAGGCATCCTGTTCGCGACGTGTCAGGCTGGTGAAGTTGGTCGTCAGCGAAAGTTCGCCGCCATAGATTGGGTCAGGCAGGAAATAGCGATAGTCGAGAGCAGGGTGAACGATGGCCTGCTTACGCTCCTGCGCTTCGGAATCGTCGGTATCCTGAACGTTGAAATAGTAGGCGTTCAGATCGAAATTGTTACGTTCGCCCAGGCCGGTCAGGTACAGCTTGTTGGTCTGAACGGAGTTCTTGTAGTCCTTCAGCTCGTAGGTACGAGAGAAGTTGTTATCGGTCTGCACCATGGCATCCCAGCCGAACGCCCAGCGCGGATTGATGTTGAAGTCGCCCTTGGAGGCGATCATCGCGCGCGTGTCGTTCTGGGAATCGCTGGTGTTTGGCGTGAAGTCCTGCGGGTTCATCTGGTTGATGCCAGCCGCGCGCAACGTATGCGTTCCCATTTCGAAACGCTGGCGGATTTCACCTTCGAGCAGCAGACCTTGCGATGTGTAATAGGTCGGTGTGATGGTGGCGTCGGCGGTATCCGACAGCACCTGGAAATAGGGCACGCCGATACCGAAGCCGAGATTGTCCGTCACGCTCATGCGCGGAAACAGGAAGCCCGACTTCCGTTTGACCGTATTGTCTGGAACGGTGATGAACGGAAGATAGGCTATCGACTTACCGAACAGTTCGAAGCGAGCCTTCTCCAAACGCACGGTATGGGTCTTGCCGTCCTGAATGACGCGTTCTGCCTTGACCTGCCACAGAGGGGCTTTTTCCGGCCGCTCGGCGCAGGGCAGACATGCGGTGTAAACACCGTTGTTGAGGACCATGACGTCCTGCGAAACACGTTCGGCGCTTTCACCGGCGATGCGCGTATTGTCGGTCGTCTCAACGCGAAGCGCATTGATGAAGCCCTGACCGAAGTCGTCGGTGACATCGAGTTCATCCGCATAGATGCGGTTGCCGCCGGGTTCGATCAGTTCGATGTTGCCGCGCGCAAGAACGCGGCCAGTGGACTGGTTATACTCCACGCGCTGGGACACCATGCGGTAGCCGGAGTAGTGCAGGCGCACGCCACCGGTCGCGATGACCCGTTCTGCATCTTTGTTATAGGTAAGTTCGTTCGCCGTAAGCAGGAGTTTCGATTGGTCCTTGGGGTCGCCTACGATGACACCGTCTTCAGCAAAAACGCCGGAAGCGGTTGCAACATATGCGCACACAGCAGCACCAGTCAGAAGGGCTGTTGAAAGCCGTCTGATATTCCCGCGGTCAAATACCGCCACTAGCCGTCCTCCTGATGAAGCAGAATGGTTGCACCCAACGCCAACGCCACGACAACTGGAACCCAGACCGCAACGAAGGGAGGGACAACGCCGCTACTCCCGAATGCCCTTACGAGCACGGTTACTACATAAAGCACGAAGCCGGAAACGATTCCACCCAGAATCACTGAACGGGATTGTGCAAAACGGCTGAACTTTAATGAAACAGTCGCGGCGATGAACGTCATCGCCACGAGAAGAAAGGGCATGGACAACAGGAAGTGGTACTGTGTCTCCAGTGCTTTCGATGAGATTCCGAAAGACTGGGCGACTTCGATCTTGTGAGAAAGTTCAAAGAAAGCAACGGTTTCCGGCTGCGTCATACGCTCCTGAACGAATTCCTGTCTCAGATTGGTACTGATTCGCGCCGTCGCTTGCCGGGTTGGCACATGACCGGGGCGAATCTCGGCAACGTTGTTAAGAAGCCAGTAACCATCTTCCAACTTAGCCGACTGTGCATCCTGACGCAGAAGGATATTGCCGTCCTTGTCGAGGTGGATAAGCACCACATCCTTGAGCAGGGTTCCGTTGTCCTCGAAGCTTTTCGCACCGATGATCGTATCCTGCCCGCCGCTGCTCTGGCGAAGCCATGGAAGAACCTGTTGCTGGCGTGAAGCGCCGCCTTCGTTGCGCCAGCCCGATTCGACCGCCAGCGATTTGCCTTCACCCCAGGCTGCGATCGGGTTCAGTACCGTGACGGACAAGATGCCGAGAAGAATGGCACCGCCCACGAAGGGCAGAATGAACTGCCATGCGGAAATACCGGCGGCGCGTGTAACGACCAGTTCATAACGACGGTTGAGCGAGATCAACGTCGTCATGCCCACGAAGAGCGCGACGAACGGGATCGTCTGCTGCAGGATGAGCGGCAGCCGCAAGGCGGTGAGGCCAAGTGCCGCCGGAACGGAATAACCCGGTAGACCCGACATGCGTCGCGCCGTCTCGCTGAAGTCGGCGAGGAAGATGATCGCGGAGACGCCAAGCAGGAACCAGAACGTGGTCATGGCGTAACGTCTGAGGAAGTAGCGGGAAAGCGTGCCTAAAATCATGTGCTTTGCCCTCCGGCACCCGATGTCTTGGGTGAGAAGCGCTTCTGAATGTTCATCAGTGCATTGCCGAAGGCGCGGGGCATGCGCAGCTTCTGGCCGGTAAGGAGCAGGAAGATGGAAATACCACCGCTGACAACGGGAACCGCATAGACCAACGGTATGAATACGGCGCTCTGCTTGACCTGATTGGTAAAGTAGAAACCGAGCCAGCGCAGCATGAATGCGGTCAGAAGCGCCGCGACCATGGGGTGCAACCGCGCCTCACGATGGGAGCGGGCATCGCCTGCAACAACCAGCGAAATCAGCGCAAAAACGAAGGGGAACATCCAGTCCACCAGGCGTCGATGCAGCTCCGACTGGAAGCCGCCCGGTGCTTTTTTGTAGCTTTCCACGCTCTCATCCGGCGAGAGCAGGAATGCCAGGCTCGCATCGCTGGACGAGACGGAGGGCTCGCTTTCGCCCTTTTCGGACATGGTAGACAAATCAAAGGCATAGGACAGGAACTTCACGACGGAGACTTTGCCGTCAGGCGTCTTCTGCTGCACTTCGCCGTCACGCATGGTCAGCGATGTGCCGCCTTCGTCGATCATGCCTTCCTTGGCATAATAGATGAGATCGTAGTTCGGATCACGCCGATCTGCCACGAACAGGCCGCGAAGAATACGCCCCTGCCGTTCACCGATCTGGACATAAAGGCCGTCCTGAATGGTGCGGAAGGTTTTTTCTTCGATGACCGACGACAGGAGGTCGGCATAGGCTGCCGCCACCATCTGCCGAGCCGCGGTGCGCGCAGGGGGTTCCGCGAAATTGGTAATTCCAAAGGAAACCAGGCTCATCACCAGGCCAAGGATGAGTACAGGCTTGAATATGATTGTGCGGGGAGCGCCGGATGCGTCGATGATCGCCAGTTCCGAATCGGTGTTCATCGCCGTCAGGGTCTGTGTGATGGCAATGACGAGCGCGAAGGGCAGGACAACGGGAATGAGCGTCGGCAACAGCATGGTCGCCAGCGTTACGAATGAGCCCATGGACTGGCCGGTATCGGTGACCAGGTTGATTCTCTGGAGAACCTGAATGGTCCAGATAATGGCCAGAACAGGCAAAAGCGCGACCAGAAACATCTGCGTCGTGCGTCGCAATATGTATCGTTCGAGAAGCGTCATTCGATCCTTGATGAGGTATTTCCATTTCGTTCCCCCCGCGGGAACTTTTTCTATCTAGCTGCAACAATCGCGAATGGCGACTCCGCGACCCTCACAAATCTGTCTTGTGCGGCAATTTTTCTTAACCCTGTGTCTTTTTGTTGGTGCTCCGTTTTTGGATGTTGGCACAGGTGATTCATAAAATTGCCACGCCTGAAACCGATTGCAGGGTTGCGCCGGGGACGGAAAACGTGATGATCCCGGCATCCTGAAATAGAGTGATGAGCGAGAACATGTCCGCGAAATTCGATATATCTTTTGCCAGCTCCGCCACGCTTGAAGATGCCAGCGCTATCTTGCTGCAGGCATCGGGCGAGAATGCACCTGCCGGCCAGGCGCAGGTCGATCCCTCGAGCGTGCTGGCAAAGGCCGCCAAGGTGTCGGGCTTCACCGCCAAGTCGATGAGCGTTCTGGATGTGCTGGCTCCGCAAGGCTCCAACGCCGATCGAATCACTGTTATCGGTCTTGGGAAAGCTGCCAAGCTGACCGCCCATGACTGGCTGCGCGCAGGCGGAACGGCTGCCGCCAATGTCAAGAAGGCAGAAAAGGTCGTCATCTATCTCGATGCGCTTGGTATCGCCGTCGATGGCAAGGCCGCCGCCGACTTCGCCCTCGGCCTTCTGCTTCGCGCCTATAGCTTCGACACTTTCAAGACAAAGAAGAAGTCCGACGACGACAAGACACCGAAAAACGTCGAGATTACCATCGTGACGGCGGCGCATGCCGAGGCCAAGGAGGCATTCGTGACCGCCGAGGCCGAGGCGCACGGTGTGATTCTGGCGCGCGATCTCGTCAACCTGCCACCCAATGTGCTGGGTCCTGTTGAATTTGCCGAGAAGGCCGAAGAGTTGAAGAAACTCGGCGTCGAGGTTGAAATCCTTGGCGAAAAAGAGATGAAGAAACTTGGCATGGGCGCGCTTCTGGGCGTTGCGCAGGGCTCTGTTCGCCCGCCACGTCTGGCCATCATGCACTGGAAGGGCGGCTCCAAAAAGGATGAGCCGATTGCCTTCGTCGGCAAGGGCGTGGTTTTCGATACCGGTGGTATTTCGCTGAAGCCCGGTGCGGGTATGGAAGACATGAAGGGCGATATGGGCGGCGCTGCTGCCGTGACCGGTCTGATGCACACGCTGGCGGCGCGCAAAGCGAAAGCCAACGTCATCGGTGTTATCGGCCTTGTGGAAAACATGCCGGATGGCAATGCGCAGCGCCCCGGCGACATTGTCACCTCCATGTCCGGCCAGACCATCGAAATCATCAACACCGATGCCGAAGGCCGCCTCGTTCTGGCAGATGCGCTCTGGTACACCAATGACCGCTTCAAGCCGAAATTCATGATCAATCTGGCGACACTGACCGGCGCCATCACCGTGGCGCTCGGCAATCTTCAGGCTGGCCTGTTTTGCAACGATGACGAGTTGGCGGAGCGTTTGACGAGTGCCGGCAACACGACGCAGGAAAAGCTGTGGCGCATGCCGCTGGGCAAGGATTACGACAAGATCATCGACTCGAAATTCGCCGATATGAAGAACAGTTCCGGACGTCTGGCCGGTTCCGTCACCGCCGCGCAGTTCCTCAAGCGCTTCGTGGGCGATACGCCTTGGGCACATCTGGATATCGCCGGGACCGCGATGGGGTCGCCGCTGACGGAGATCAACCAGTCCTGGGGCTCGGGCTATGGCGTGCGGCTGCTGAATGAACTCGTTCGTGCTCACTATGAGGATTGAGCCTTGACGGTGACGTGGGTGCGGGCGTTTCGATGACAGAGATACTGTTTTACCATTTGACGGAATCGAAACTGGAAGACGCCCTGCCGCCGCTTCTGGAAAAATCTCTGGAACGCGGCTGGAAGGTCGCGGTTCAGACATCGGCAGAGGAACGCCGTGATGCGCTGGACGTGCATCTGTGGACGTTTCGCGATGACAGCTTCATGCCGCACGGCACGGACGCGGGTGAAAACGCCGCTGTGCAGCCTGTGCTGCTGACGACAACCGGCGAAAATGCCAACGCAGCCAATGTCCGTTTCATCGTCGATGGTGCCGAGCCTCCGTCACTCGACGCCTATGAACGCATCGTCTTCATGTTCGACGGATATGACGCCGTGCAGCTGGAAGGCGCGCGGGCGCAGTGGAAAAAGCTGAAAGGCGAGGGGCATACGCTGACCTACTGGCAGCAATCACCGGAAGGGCGTTGGCAGAAGAAGGCTTGAGTTCCCACGTCGCAACGCTCGGTCAGTTTGCGCGCCGGCTTGACGAATCAAAACCCACTGGCCAATCTTCAGTCGGCGTGGCCAGCGCCCAACCTCCTTGATCTTCCCCAGCAAGGTCTTCAACGGAGGCAAAGGGACTTTCGTCTCTGGCCGCTTGTCTTGGTCCGAACGTGTCGGGCGGGTTGCTGGGGGGCTGCGTCCGGGACGTGAAAGGCCAGACAATGACCGAAAACGGAAATCTCAAACGCCGCGTGCGTGCCCGTGCCGCCAAAACCGGTGAATCCTACACCGCCGCTCTTCAACACATTCGCAAGTTGCCCGACGGGCCTAAGAGCCATTCCATACGGATGGCCGTAGCCCAAACGTCCTTGTTCGACGATCCCCGCGACGTTTCCGCGCTTCGTGCCAGTGGTTCGGAAATGCGCCGCCACATGCGTGACGCCCATCGCGCCGGTGCGCGTCTCCTGCATTTCCCCGAGGGCACAACCTGCTGGCCGCATAAACGGATCATGTCCGAAACGGGTCCCCGGCAGATCGGGCCTTCCGATTGGACGCGCTTCGAGTGGGGTACCCTGCGCGAGGAGCAGGAAGAAGCGCGAGCGCTTGCAAGGGAGCTTGGACTTTGGACGATATTCGGTTCGGTCCATCCGCTCACGCCTCCGCATCGGCCGCACAACAGCCAGTATGTCATTTCGGATCGCGGGGCCTTGGTAACGCGCTACGATGAGCGGCTGCTGTCGAACACGAAAATCTCGTTCATGTATTCGCCTGGGAAAAACGCTGTCACGTTTGACGTGGATGGCCTTCGTTTTGGCTGCGCTCTGGGCATGGAAGCACACTATCCGGAAATATTTATCGAGTACGAGAAGCTCAATGTCGATTGTGTCCTGTTCTCCACAGCAGGTGACAGTCCCTCTAATGCTCCGGCATTCGGTGCTGAAGTGCTGGGGCATGCCGCAAGCAACACCTACTGGGTCAGCTATGCCACGCTTGCGCCGCAGAGCGTGGCCGTTCCCTCCGGCATCGCTGCGCCAGATGGTCAGTGGGCCGCGCAGTGCCCTGCGGACGGTCTGCCTGCTATCGCCATCGCCGACATCAAAACCAATCCGGAAGGTCTTGCGCGACCCTGGCGGCGAAAGGCCCGGAGCGATCTCTATGCTCCTCATCAGATAGAGGGAGATCCGAGGAGTGATGACAGAAATGTCTTTTAAGTGACCATCAATGGCCGGGGCATCCCCGGCCATTTCCATTTGGATGGTGCCAAGGGCAACGAAAACATGAGTTGCAGTTTGCGCTGCTTATGGATTTAGTCCGTCTAATGTAGTGCGTTAACAAAAATGCTGTATGCAACACCGGGAGAATGGAGCGTTGCACGACAGTCGAGGAGAATGAAATGGGTCAATCCGCCCTGTGGCCGGTCAACGAAACAGAGCGTCTTCTTGCTGTCCGGTCCATCATGTCGCTTGGATCAGGCCCGACCCCGGAACTGGCTGCGTTGTCCGAACTGGCGAAGGGTGTGTTCGATATGGCGCGTGCCGCCATCCATATTGTGGATGAAGACTGGCTGCGGATTGCGCATCAGGCTGGTATTCAGGTCAGCGAATGCGCCCGTGATATCTCCATCTGCACCCGGGTGGTTCTTTCCAACGATGTCCTTGTCGTGCCGGATCTGAGTTTACATCCGGAATTGCGCGGCTTTCCCTATGTCGAGGGAGCACCGAAGTTCCGGTTTTACGCCGGTGCACCGATCGAGCTTGAGCCAGGGCTGACGGTGGGCGCATTCTGTATTCTCGACACGGCGCCGCGGACGTTGACGCCAGCAGAGGTGGATAGCCTCAAGCGTTTTGCCGTTCTGGCTTCCGCGCTCCTGCGCCTGCAGCATGCCAATTTCACCATGAGCCTTGCCGAGCGTGCCTTGCGCGACGCGGCGATGACCGATCCGCTGACGGGTTTTTATAACCGCAAGGCGCTGAGCGGTCTGGTCGATTCGGAGATGTTTGCCGCCTTGCAGTCCAACGAGACATTCGGCGCGCTCTATCTGGATATGGATGGCTTCAAGGCGATCAACGATACGTTGGGCCACGGCGTTGGCGACCGTGTTCTACACGAGGCAGCCTGCCGCATTCGCGATGTCATCCGGTCCGAAGACATTGCCGTGCGCATGGGTGGGGACGAGTTTGCGGTGTTCATTCCGCGACCAGCCGGTTCGCACATCGTTTCAAGGCTGGCAGAGTGTTTGCTGGAAGCCTTCCGCCAGCCTTTTGACATCGATGGCCATCTGATCAGCGCCCCGCTCAGCATCGGCGGCGCGATTGCTCCACAGGCAGGGAAGGATCGCCTGTCGTTGCTGCAGAGTGTGGATGAGGCACTCTATCAGGCGAAGAAGGATGGGCGCGACCGCTTCGTCAGCCGCGCCATTTGAGCAATCAATCGAAGAACGCATCCACGAATGTGTGGCGACCGAGCAGGAATGCGTCGGCCACATGCGTCAGCGGGGCCAGATCGACATCGGAGGTTTTCGCTTTGATAATTTCAGCGAAGCGTTCGTAGAGGGCAGGGTATTCGCGCTCCGGTTCGGACAGCTTCTGTTCGCCAGCGATGGAGAGTTTCGCGCCGCCTTCGGAGAGAACCATCTGACCGGCATCTGTTTCGGCCACGATATCCCAACTCTGCTTACCCGTCTGGCGCCAGTCGAATTCGGCATGCACAGGCATTTGCGTGACATCGGCGAAGTGGATGTCGGCGGCAATCGGTGCATCGCGGTTTTCAGGGAATTCCAGCGTGGCCTTCGTCACGAACAGTGCACGCGGCAGAATGTGGGTGATGATCGACAGGGCGTTGATGCCCGGATCGAACACGCCAAGACCACCCGCCTGCCAGATCCACTCCTGGTTCGGGTGCCAGTGTCGCACGTCTTCTTTCCAGATGACATGAACGCTGTTGATTTTGGTGGAGGCGAGGAAGCTTTTTGCGGCTTCGACGGCAGGCGCGTAACGCGAATGCCAGCTGGCAAACAGCGACAGTCCCTTGGAATCGGCCAGACGTGCCAGATCCTGAACTTCAGACAGCGTCGCACCCGGCGGCTTTTCCAGGAAGACGTGCTTGCCTGCATTCAGTGCTGCGTATGCTGCGCTGTATCGGTACTGCGGCGGCATGCAGAGCGACACGGCCTGCACATCGGGCACGGCGTCCAGCAGCGCTTCGATGGTGCCATAGGACGGCACGCCATCCACGGTGCCATGGCGGCTGGCAGTGGCAATCAGATCGAAATCCGGATTGGCGGCAATGGCTGGAAGGTGCTGGTCGCGAACGATTTTGCCGACGCCGACGATGGCGAGCTTGGTAGCTGACATGAAGAAAACCCGTCTGAATGTTTCACTCGAATAATATTACTTTATCGAGTTCTATCAGAAACATCGGAGCGGGCAAGGGCAGGGTAGCCGCCTTTGCGCTTTCCTTTTCGTCAGTTCAGCGAGGCGACGAGCAAGGGCTTGTGCGCCGGTGTCTTGTAGATGAGATGGACGACTTTATAACCTTCCGCGCGCAGCTGCGTGAGGAGGGCTGGCAGCATGGCGGCGGTGCGCCGGTGGATATCGTGCATCAGGATGATGCCGCTGCCGCGATGGCGAAGGGCGGCAACAGTGCGCGAGGCGACGACGGCAGGCGAATCCTTGAAATAGTCTTTGGAATCGATCTGCACATCCATGATCACCATGCCGCGATCCGAAATCATGTCGCGCAAACGATGGTTATCGGCGAGATAGGGGAAGCGGAAGAAAGACGCATCCGTATCTGTTGCCTTGGCAACGGCTTTTGCTCCCTTGGAGACCTCAGCCAGAGCGCGGTCAAACGACATGGCCCTTAGATTGGGATGGCTGAAAGTGTGGCTGCCGACGCTGTGACCATCGGCAACGACCTTTCGGGCGATTTCGGGATGCGCCTGCGCCATCTCTCCGACCATGAGAAACGTAGCCTTGACGCCGAACTCATCCAGCGTTGCCAGAATGCTCTCGGTCTTGCCCGGAACCGGGCCGTCATCGAAGCTGAGCACGACTTCTTTGTTGGCGAGCGCGATGTCTTTCAGCGAGGACACCATGATATCGCGACCGGCCAGACCCTTCGGATTACGAGGATGCATCCATGCCGTCGGCGAAAGTGCGACGGCATCACCGCTGACCGATGGAGCAGCAGGCATGGTGGCAGCAAATGCGGTTTTCAGGGAGCCTTCGGGCTGTGGTTTTCCGGCGCAGCCGGTAAGGCATGCCGCAATGAGGGCAGCAGCAGAAAGGTGGCGGAAAACCATGGTGATTCTCGGAAAAATGCAGGATGAAACTGCCGAGAATTTCTACGATTATGGTTAATGGCTGGTTACCAAGACGAAACGAAAACTCCGCTTTGGCAAAGAGACAGGACTAGCCCGCCATCGCCTCTTCATATTCGCTGGAAAGCATCAGCCACTGCTCTTCCGCATCGGCCAGTTTGGCAGCGGCTTCACCCCGTTCCTTCACCTTCAGCGCCGCCTTGGCGGGCGCCTTTTCGTAAAGGGTGGGGTCGCCCAATTCCTTGTCCAGTGCCTGAATCAGTTTCTCAAGCTTTGCCGTCAAGGATTCAACTTCGTTGATTTTTTTGCGCAACGGAGCCAGCGAGGCGCGCTTTTCCGCATTTGCCTTGCGCTGGTCCGCTTTTGAAGCGCCGTCTATTACGACTTCAATTTTTTCGTCTTTTTTTTTACCCGAGGATACAATGAGGTCGCGATACTCATCCATATCGCCTTCGAATGTCGTCACCGTGCCGTTGTTGACGAGCCAGAGGCGGTCGACGGTGGCTTCGATCAGGTGGCGATCATGCGAGATAAGGATGACGGCGCCGTTGTAATCGTTCAATGCTTCGATGAGTGCGCGACGGCTGTCGATGTCCAGGTGGTTGGTCGGCTCATCGAGGATCAGCAGGTTCGGCGCGTGGAACGCGGCCAGACCCATCAGCAGGCGTGCCTTTTCGCCACCGGACAGATCCTTGGCGGGCGTCGCCATCTTTTCGGTTGCCAGACCCATCTGCGCCACGCGGGCACGGACCTTGGCTTCCGGTGCTTGCGGCATGAGCTTGCGCACATGCTCCACCGGGTTGTCTTCCGGCACGAGGTCATCCAGCTGATGCTGCGCGAAGAAACCGATCTTCAGGGATGGCGCCAGCCGCAGATCGCCGCTTTCAGGCGCCAGGCGGCCGGAGATGAATTTGGCGAAGGTGGATTTGCCGTTACCGTTGGACCCCAGCAAGGCGATGCGATCATCATTGTCGATGCGCAGGTTGAGGCCCTTGAGGATCGGCTTGCCCGGCTCGTAACCGACGGCTCCGCCATTGATGGCGACGATGGGCGAGGCTGGCTGCTTTTCCGGTTCCGGGAAGGTGATCGGCTGGACGTGATCTTCGATGACCGAAGACACAGTCCCCATGCGCTCCAGCGCCTTGACGCGGCTTTGCGCCTGCTTGGCCTTGGAGGCCTTGGCCTTGAAACGATCGATGAAGCTCTGCAAGTGCTTGCGGGCCGCATCGTTCTTGACCTTGGCCTTGGTCTGCAACTCGTCGGCCTCGGCCTTCTGGCGCTCGAACTGGTCATAGCCGCCGCGATAGAAGGTCAGCTTCTTCTGGTCCAGATGCACGATGGCATTGACCGCGTTGTTGAGGAGATCGCGGTCATGGCTGATGATGATGACGGTGTAGGGATAGCGGCGGATATAATCTTCCAGCCACAGGGTCCCTTCAAGGTCGAGATAGTTGGTCGGTTCGTCCAGCAAAAGAAGGTCCGGCTCCGCAAACAGAACCGACGCCAGCGCCACGCGCATGCGCCAGCCGCCCGAAAAGGACGAGGCGGGACGAAGCTGGGCTTCCTGATCGAAGCCGAGACCGGCCAGAATGCTGGATGCGCGCGCTTCGGCGGAGTGAGCGTCGATATCGACAAGGCGCATCTGGATATCGGCGATGCGGCCCGGATCCGTCGCCGTTTCGGATTCCAGCATCAGCGCGGCGCGTTCCTTGTCGGCAGCCAGCACGATGTCGATGAGACTTTCTTCCGTGGCCGGTGCTTCCTGCGCCACCTGTCCCATGCGGGCGTTCTTGGGAATGAAGACGTCGCCGGTTTCAGCACCGAGGTCACCGGTGATGACGCGGAAAAGGGTGGATTTGCCCGCGCCGTTGCGGCCAACGAGGCCAGCCTTCGTGCCCGCTGGAAGCGAAACACTGGCGTGATCAAGGAGCAAGCGCCCGGCAATACGGGCGGAAACGTCTGAAATGGTAATCATGGCGCCGTTTTGGCCGAACTCATGTCTGAACGCAAGAGCGCGAAAGCCACAGTTTCAACGGTTTATGCGCTGCTGGCATGGACAGGAGTTGACGTGTTAACGCCATCAAGGTCTGCGATTGATACGTCCCATCAGTTTTCATCATTTGATTATGCCGGTGTCGCCTGTTTGAATGCGTCTCATCCAGACGTTTTGAAAGGACCGACCATGACCTCAAGAACCCTCTATTCGCTGTGCGGCAGTGATGACGCTCGCCCCTTTTCGCCCCACTGCTGGAAGACGGTCCTGTCGCTGGCGCATAAGGGCTTGGAGTTCGAGGAACGCCCGCTGGCCTTCACCGCCATTCCGGGGGTGGAAAACGGCTTTTCCAAAACGGTACCGGTTCTTCGCGATGGCGATAGACTGATAAAGGACAGCTTCGATATCGCGCTTTATCTGGATGACGCCTATCCGGATGCGCCGTCGCTGTTCAACGGGGAGGGTGGCAAAGCGCTGTCCCGTTTCGTCGAAAACTGGTCGCAGACCCAACTGCATCCGGCCATCGTCAAGATCGCTGTTCTCGATATTCACGACATGCTTGATGAAACGGACCGGACGTATTTTCGTGAAAGCCGCACCAAGGCGCTGGGGCGAACACTGGAAGAGGTGATTGCTCATCGTGATGCGGAAATTGCAGCGTTTCCGGCAAAGCTCGAGCCGATCCGCCGCATGTTGAACATTCAGCCATTCATCGGCGGGGATGGCCCGTTGTTTGCCGACTATATCGTTTTTGGCGCTCTGCAATGGGCCCGCATCGCCTCCGGCGTCGATCTTTTCGGCCAGAACGATCCTGTGCGTGGCTGGTTCGACCGCTGCCTCGATCTGCATGGCGCACGCGGGCGCAGTGTGACAGCGGCGTGAAATGTGACAGCCTGTTGCGCAAATCCAGCCATCCCCCTTGTTTTCGGGCCATCGGGCGGGTAAACACCGCCCACTTTCTTCAAGAATAAGGAAACGGACACATGGCGATTGAACGCACATTTTCGATGATCAAGCCGGACGCAACAAAGCGTAACCTGACTGGCGCCATCACCAAGGTATTTGAAGACAACGGCCTGCGCATCATCGCCTCCAAGCGCGTCTGGATGAGCAAGCGTGAAGCCGAAGGCTTCTACGCCGTTCACAAGGAACGTCCTTTCTTCGGCGAACTGGTTGACGGTATGACATCCGGCCCAACCATCGTTCAGGTTCTGGAAGGCGAAAACGCAATCCTCAAGAACCGCGAAATCATGGGCGCAACAAACCCAGCCAACGCCGACGAAGGCACGATCCGCAAGAGCTTCGCGCTGTCCATCGGCGAGAACTCCGTTCACGGTTCTGACGCCCCTGAAACTGCAGCCCAGGAAATCGCTTACTGGTTCGCAGAAACAGAAATCGTCGGCTGATTCAGTTTTTGAAGCAGCGGAATCGGTTTATGAGACCGCTGCTCTAAGTTGATGAAATGAATTGAAAAACGGGGTCGAAAGGCTCCGTTTTTTTATGTTTTGGTCGATTGCGTTGAGCCGGACGGCGCAACGCCGACTGACGTCAGTCGGTCGGACACCCCTTAACCGACCCCATGTCCATACTTCCATCACCTCGAAACACCTCCGGGTTCGGCGTATAAAGCGGCCCGACCACCAGCGGTTTTGCGGGCAGCAAGGACTGGTCCGTGTCGGATGTGATGGTTGTGTCTATGGTCTGCATCACGTGGCCATCCGGCGCTCTCAAACGGATCGCGACCTTGTAGGGACGGCCTTCTTTCACGCATTCCACGGGCGGGCTTTGCAGCGTGATCTTCGGGCTTTTGGGAAACAGCCGCTCCGATATGGCGAAAGCCTCTCCGCCGCGCGGATTTTCAAAGCTGGCTTCGATGCTGCTTCCTTCGGTGATCGGCGCAGTCGGCTGGAGCGTGACAAGATAGGTCGCGGTGGCCACGCGGTAATTGAACACGAACATGCGACCGGAGACAGCGACGATTTCTCTCTGCTCTTCTCGCTGACAGGCCGTGAGCAGAATGGCGGCAATTAAGGTTGGGAGGACGGCCTTCATGATGCCGTCTCCCTTTTCCGCTGATAGTGTCTGGCGGCTTTCTGGCGATTTCCGCAAACGTTCATGTCGCACCAGATGCGGCTTCGGTTCTTGCTGCGATCGATGAAAAGCCAGCCGCAATTGCCACAAATCCGCAAACGCGCGCGGTCAAACCCTGCCATGAGGCTGAGCACGGAACGCGCTGTCGAGGCTTCGAGACTGTGTCTGCTCAATGCGTTGCGAAGCGCGGTGGCGGATGCCGAAAGAAGATCGGCCAGACGATCATCGTCATCCAGCCCGGTTTCGATCAGGGTGCGGAAATAGCCGTCCGTCGCTTCACGCAGCTCAAACAGGACCGGTCGGTTTGCCGCAGATGGAGGGATCAAGACCGGGAATGCGTCACGGTCCGCAGACAGGTGAGTGGCTGCCTCACAAAAACTGTCGAGCTGTTCATGCACTGCAAAGCGATCCACGGATTTCTCAGGATCAAACCGCAAGATGACGCTGTTGGCGACATCAAGCGCCAAGGCACCTCCAGCAAAACGATGTTGTGTCCAGCGAAACGTCATTCGATAATTATAACTGTCAAAATTGATTTTACCAGTTAGAATAATGCGGATGAGGGATGTGGGATGGCTTACTTTCTGCAACAGCTTTTGAACGCGATACCGGTCGCTACGCTTTATGCGGCGCTGGCCTTTGGCTATGCCATTGCCTTTTCCATCACCAAACGTGCCGATGTCACCTACGGCGCCATCTTCGCTTTTGCCGGTCTTACCTGCCTTCTGTTTGCGGATTTCGGCTGGAACCAGCTTTGGCTCGTCCTGCCTGCAACATTGGCTCTCGGCGCGGCGGCAGGCGTTTTCGGAGGGCTTTGGGCCGGGTTTGTCATCGGTCGCGGCGTCATGCGTCCCTTGGCGAATGCCTCGCCCAATGCCGTTACGGTCGCGTCGATCGGTGCGCTGATTGCGCTGATGGAGAGCGCCAGACTTGCAGCCAATACACGCTCCCTGTGGCTGCCACCGCTCTTGAACGATCCGATCTATCTGTGGCGCAGCACCGATTTCGCAGTCACCACGACGCCGATGCAACTGATCAATTCAGGTATCTTTCTGGCCATGGTCGCTGCCGGATACATGGTGTTGCAGCGCTCGAGTGCGGGGCGATACTGGAAGGCCACGTCGGAAGACATGTTTGCCGCATCGCTTCTCGGCATCAACGCGGGACGGGTGTTTCTGGTGTCCTATTGCGCGGCAGCACTGTTCGCCTCTGTCTGCGGCGTGCTGGCAACATTCTACTACGGCAATATGGATTTCGCAGCAGGGCTGACGTTCGGCTTGAAAGTGGTGCTGATCTCGGCTGCGGGCGGCTATACCAGCCCGCTCAAATGCGCGCTGGGGGCTGCGGCCATCGGCTTTGCCGAAACATTCTGGGCAGCCTACGGCCCGGTCGCATGGCGGGACGCAGCGGTGCTGACGATGCTGGTGTTATGGCTGGTTGTGATGCGAAGCGAGCGCGGCGTGCCCTAGCGCCATTTGTCTTTCGCGGTGTCGTCGACATCCCTGGCAGCAATCCAGTCCCCGGCGTTCCCATCCTTGCCATGCTCCTTCTTCCAGAAGGGCGCCGACGTCTTGAGATAGTCCATCACGAAATTCGCACCATCGAAGGCAGCTTGCCGGTGGCGCGATGCAGCGATGACGAGGACGATATTGTCTCCGGTCGCGATCTTGCCATAACGATGGATGGTGGTGAGGCCTAGAAGCTGGAAACGCTCGATGGCGAGCCTGGCGATGCGCAACATTTCCGCTTCGGCCATACCGGGATAATGCTCCAGTTCCAGCGCCGAAAGCACACCGCCATCATCACGGCAAAGGCCGGTGAAGGTCACGACTGCGCCGATGGTCTTGTCCGTCTGCGTCAGCAGCCGGGCCTCGGCAGCGGTATCGAAATCCTCTGCCTGAACGCGGATGGTCGGCTCGATGGTCACCGTTCAACCACCCGTCATCGGCGGAAAGATACCGATTTCGCGCGCGCCGACGATGCTTTCGTCGTGGTCGATATGCTCCTGATTGACCGCGACACGGATCACGTCGGGAAACTCGAAGGCCGCTTCATACTCTTCGCCAAGTGTGGCGAGGTAAGTGATCAGCCCCCGTGCCGTGGTGACGTCAGAGGGAAGATCGAGATCGTCCTCGGATTTTCCGATCCGCTCACGGACCCAGGCAAAGTAGACGATATGAACCATCAGTCGGCATCCACGATATGCTTGAGACCAGCCTTGAAATAATCATAGCCGGTGTAGATCGTCAGCGCCGCCGCGACCCACAGCAGGGTGATGCCGATTTCGGTGGTGTGGGGCAGAACCTGATCGCCCGCCGGACCAGCCAGCAGAAAGGCGATGGCGACCATCTGAATGGTGGTTTTCCATTTCGCGATCTGCGTGACCGGCACGGAAACCTTCAGCGCCGCCAGATATTCCCGCAGGCCGGAGACCAGAATCTCACGGCACAGAATGGTGATGGCGGCCCAGAGCGACCAGCCGGCAATGGTGCCGTCAGCGGCCAGAAGCAGAAGAATGGAGGCGATCAGCAGCTTGTCTGCGATAGGGTCCAGCATCCGCCCGATATTCGACGTCTGGTTCCAGATACGCGCCAGATATCCATCGAGAAAATCCGTCAGCGATGCGATGACAAACAGCCACAGCGCCGTCCAGCGCGCGAAATCCGAGCTCTCCAGCTTTCCTTCGATGAAGAAACACAAAACAATGACCGGAACCGCCAGAATGCGGCCATAGGTCAAAAGATTGGGGATGTTGTACGCGCGCGAAGCCATGGGGAACCTGTCAGTCACTATAGAACGTTGATGCAGCCCTGAGAGGCAAGCGTCAACACCCTATTATGTTTTTTTGCGGGTATGGCCCGAAAGCGCGGGCATCAGTCTTTGCCGCTCTCGTGGAAGTGATTGTAAACCATTCGTGCCACCGTTTCTGAAATCCCGCCGACTGCCATGAGGTCACTCAACGCCGCACGCGAGACCGCTTTTGCGGTGCCGAAATGCTGCAGCAGGGCGCGTTTGCGACCGGGGCCGATTCCAGCGATTTCATCCAGCGGGTTCTTGATCATTTCCTTCTTGCGACGCGCGCGGTGCGAGCCGATGGCGAAGCGGTGCGCTTCATCGCGCATGCGCTGGAGGAAATAGAGAACCGGATCGCGCGGCGGCAGCGAGAAATCGCTGCGCGTATCGGTGAAAAAGCGCTCGCGTCCGGCATCGCGGTCGACACCCTTCGCCACGCCGATGGCGGTGACGCAGTCACGAATATCCAGTTCATCCAGGATTTTGCGCACTGCCGACATCTGACCTTGTCCGCCATCGATGAGGATGACATCGGGCCAGGCGGGGAAGGGCATGTCGGCTGCATCTTCCGGCGAAACGCTCTTGTTGCGGTCCGGTTTTCCCTCTTCTTTCAGCAGTCGCGAAAAGCGCCGTGTCATGACTTCGCGCATCATGCCGAAGTCATCGCCGGGCGTGATGTCGGTCGATTTGATGTTGAACTTGCGGTAGTGCGACTTGGCAAAGCCATCCGGCCCCGCCACCACCATGCCGCCCACGGCATTGGTGCCCATGATATGGGAGTTGTCGTAGATCTCGATGCGGCGCGGCACATAGGGCAGGGCGAACGTTTCCGCAAAACCTTTCAACAGTCGTGCCTGTGAAGACGTCTCGGCCAGCTTGCGGCCATGGGCTTCACGGGCATTGGCCAGAACGTGGTCGGCCACGTCCTTTTTCTCTCCGCGCTGTGGCACGGAGATGGTGACCTTGTGGTTTGCCTTTTCGCTCAAGGCCGTCGCCAGCAACTCCTGCTCATCGACCGTTTCAGACAGCAGGATTTGCTTGGGCACCGGCTTGTCATCATAGAACTGCGCCAGGAAGGCGTTGAGAATTTCAGAGCCGGGCAGGGAAGGGTCGGCTTTAGGAAAATAGGCGCGGTTGCCCCAGTTCTGACCGGTGCGGAAAAAGAAGACCTGGATGCAGGACACGCCGCCTTCATGGTGAATGGCGAAGACATCCGCCTCCTCGATGCCGGAGGGGTTGATGCCCTGGTGGCTCTGCACATGGGAAAGCGCGGCGAGACGGTCCCGGTAAATGGCTGCGCGTTCGAAATCGAGGTCTTCTGACGCCTCATTCATCTGCGAGGCGATCGTTGCTTTCACGCTTTGGCTCTTGCCGGATAGAAAGTCCTTCGCCTCTTTTACCAGTTCGGCATAGCCTTCGTCGCTGACCTCATGGGTGCAAGGGGCAGAACAGCGCTTGATCTGGTGAAGAAGGCAGGGGCGGGTGCGGCTTTCGAACACGCTGTCGGTACAGGTGCGGATAAGAAAGGCGCGTTGCAACGAATTGATCGTGCGGCCAACGGCGCCAGCGGACGCGAAGGGGCCGAAATAATCACCTTTGCGTGCCCTTGCACCGCGATGCTTGAAAATGGCCGGTGCGCGGTTATCGGAGGTGATGAGAATATAGGGGAAGGATTTATCGTCACGCAGCAGAACGTTGTAGCGCGGGCGTAAACGCTTGATGAGGTTTGCTTCCAGCAGCAGCGCTTCGGTTTCCGTGCGCGTCGTCACGAATTCCATATGTGTCGTCAGCCGCACCATCTGGCCGATGCGGTTGGAATGGAAGCGGCCCTGCGCATAATTGCCGACGCGCTTCCTCAATGAGCGTGCCTTGCCGACATACATCACGTCGCCCGCCTCATTGAACATGCGATAGACGCCGGGGCTGTTCGGCAGGTGTTTGACGAACTCGCCGATGAGATCCATGCCTTTCAGGCCGGATTCGTTCTTCCAGCCCGCATTCCAGTCCATGGCCGCAGCCGAATACTCCCCATCGACCTCAGGAGCGGAGGGGGCTGCATCGTCTTCGTCATCGTCGTTGTCATCGAAGAGAACACCGCCATCGGGCAGCTTCTTTCCGTTCATTCAGGTATCTCCGCCACATCAGGGGTTTCCCAGCCTAGGTGCTGGCCACCGTCGAGCGCGATCATCTGGCCGGTCATCGACGGTGTGTCATACAAAAAGCGAATGGTCCGACCGAACTCGTCCGGCTGCGGCCCACGCTTTAATATAAGGGCGTCGATCTGCGCCTGAAAGTGCTCAGGCTCCTGTCTTTCACTTTTAAAGGATGGGCCGGGGCCGATGGCGTTGACCCGCACCCTTGGTGCGAAGCTCTGCGCCATGGTTTTCGTGGCCGTCCACATGGCGGATTTGGACAGTGTATAGGAATAGAAACGGGGCGTGAGCGCGAGAACGCGCTGATCGATGATATTGACAATGAGGCCGGACGCATCCTTCGGCAACTGCCGCAGGAGAGCGGCACCCAGAATGGATGGCGCGCGGACATGGACGGCAAAATGGGCGTCGAATGCCGAAGAATCGAACTCATCGGCGCTGTCATGGCGGAACACGGATGCGTTATTGACGAGAACGCCGATCGGGCCGAGCGCTGAATTTGCGCTTTCCATCAATCTTTCCGTTGAGTCCGCATTTTCGAGGTCTGCCTGGACGACTGCCGCTTTTCCACCTTTTTGCCTTATTGTATTAGCGAAATCCTCCGCTTCAGACAGCGACGAGCGTGCGTGGAGGCCAATCGCAAAGCCTTCCGCAGCAAGATACTGTGCTATTGCGCGGCCCATGCGACGCGCAGCCCCGGTAATCAGTACGGTTTTCGGTATAATATCGTTCAAAGCTGATCTGCGCCCTGCTGATGTCTCGTATGACCAAGGATATAAGTCGAAAGGGCGAGTTTTGCACAGCATGAGGGTTGATTATACAGAATTATCCCTGCGCGATGCATGTGAAGTAATTTAATTTAAATACATGTAAAAAGCCGCTCTTCTCAAGTTAACGGCTCATTATCCTTAATAAAAATTTGTGTCATTTTAGCAACGTCCCATTTCTGTCACGTCGCTGCCCCAATCAATTCACATTTTGGCTGTGTGATCTCCTCAATCACCCATCATTTTGATCATCAGTCGGGCAAGGGAACAAACTGTTTTACACCGCGTTGGGAACAAGTGTTTGAGCACCCCGCGGGTATGAAAAGGAGAATAGCATGCGTACTATCGTTGCAACACTTATGGCGACCACAATGGCAGCTGCGGCGTTTTCGGCAGCGAAGGCAGCCGACGCTGTAAACGAAGTGCCGCAGGCACCTGTCGCTTACGAGCAGCCAGCACCGATCAGCAACTGGTCTGGCGCGTACCTCGGTGCGACCGCAAACTACGACTGGGGTCGCTTCACCGGTAACGGCGGCGATCGTGACGCCGACGGCTTCGGCGGCGGTCTTTACGGTGGTTACAACTGGCAGAGCGGCCAGCTGGTCTACGGTGCAGAAACCGACGTCAACCTTGGCGACAACAAGGGTACTGCTGGTACTGGCAACTTCGGTGAATCGCTCGACGGCAAGCAGGGCGTCAACGGCTCCGTTCGTGCCCGCGTCGGTTACGACATGAACCCATTCCTGCTCTACGGTACAGGCGGTCTCGCAATTGCTGACGAGAAGGTCAGCAACTCGACATCCAGCGACAAGGCAACTGCACTCGGCTACACAGTCGGTGCCGGTGTAGAAGCCATGGTGACCAACAACATCACGGCTCGCGTCGAATACCGCTACAGCGACTACCAGAACAAGGACTTCGCGCTTGACACCGGAACCGTATCTCGCGGCTTCGATGATCACAGCGTTAAGGCTGGTATCGGCGTAAAGTTCTAATCCTTTAACGGATTATTGGTTGAAAGCCGGGGTTCGCCCCGGCTTTTTTCGTTTCAGGGTTATAAGACACGACGAGCGGCGGGGACGGCTAAAACAATCCCGGCCTTCTTCTGTCAGGCCGGTGCTTTCATTTCGGCATAGTCCTTGAAACGCTTGCCGAATGTGTTCGGCCATTCTGCCAGCGTTTTGCGGCCATCGGCCCATTGGCCCGCGAAACGCAGATCGAGATAACCGATCATCGCGGCAAGCGCGAAATGGCCACCATGCAGCTTCTTGCCCGTCTTCGGCAGGTTCGCATTCAGGTAGTCCAGGCCCTTGACGACCTTGCTCCATTGCTTGTCGATCCATGGCTGGTGGACCCTGTCTTCCGGGCGGGAGCGGCGCTCGTACACGATGGCAAGAAGGCAATCCATGACGCCATCGCACAAGGCTTCCAGCACTTCGGCTTCTGTGCGCTTTTCGCCCTTTTTCGGGTAGAGCTTGGCGCCGGAAAGGCGATCCAGATAATGCATGATGGCGACGCTGTCATAGACCGAACCGCCCTCATCCAGAAGAAGCACAGGGATTTTGCCCAGAGGATTGTTGTCCAGCAAGGTTGCTGGCTGCGCAGTGGTATCGACACTGACGCTGGTCAGGTCGATGTCGAGATAGCGCGCGGCCATGCGGACCTTTGCGGAATAGGGGGAGGTGGGTGAGTAAAGCAATTCCATGAGTATTCTACCTTTGGGGTTTAGCGGATGGGGATGATTTCAGTGGTGTTTGAACGGCAACCTTTGCGGTCGACTTCCGGGCAACTCCGAAAACCGAGATCCTTGGTCATACAGATGCGGACTTCTTCCAGCTTCGACCCTTCACAGCTGACAGCAAGACCTTGTTTCGTCATGCCCGGATTGTCAGCAACGAATGCGGTTTCGACGGCATCTGCGGAGAGCGTCTTGCTGCTGGAACCGGATGCGATGTCTTTTGGCAGATTGACGCGCTGATAGGCTGCGCGGATCGTATCGAGATAATCTTTCTGCGAAAGGCCGCTGCACGTGCCATGCTTGCGCCATTGGTGGCCAATGAGACCCATGGACGGCATGATGTCGAACATGGCGCGGCCAAGTGCTTCTGGCACCCGGTCCTGTTTGTCCTTGCCGCAAAATTCCGGATAGCCACTGTCATTTTGCGGCCACAGGCCGTGGACGATGAAACCGTACTTGCGGTTGCTGCCGCATTGCTGGCGGCTGTTCTGGCCGGCCTCGCTGGCGCAAAATGCCGGTGACCACGACAGGGACAGGACGTAAAAATCAAAACCTGAACCAACCGGCGGCTGCGGCGTTTGCGTAGACACCGGAACCGTGACCGGAGCGCTGGTCGGCTGGGGGAATGTTTCCGGGCTCTTCACGTCAAACACGACCCAACCGGCTGCTGCCAAGGCGAGGGCACCCAATGCAATAAAACCGGCATATTGTTTCATTGGGCCAATGGTCTTTCCGTATCAGCGATGACGAAGTCTTGATCGGTATCGGCTTTTATACCATCCCGTGCCTGTGGCAAACAGGCGACCGAAAAAAGAACTATAGATGATAGTCTGTGTTGAAACGCAGCTTGCATAAAGAATAAGCTGGGCGAATCCGGCAAAAAATCCGCTGCCGGGTGGAGGAGTCAGTTCAGGCATGCCCGTATGAAATTGAAAAAGTACATCTGGCCTGTCGTGGGCATGGTAACCATCGGGTTTTCCATTTGGCTGCTGTATAAGGAACTGAAGCACCTTTCACTGGATGACGTATGGGGCAGCCTCGCTGCCATCGATCCCCATCACTGGCTGATGTCCGGGCTATGCACCCTTGTCGCCTATTCCGCATTGGCAGGATATGACCGGATTGCCCTTCAGCATCTCAAGCGCAAAGTCGGCTGGGTTTTCATTACGCTGACATCGTTCACCACCTACGCACTGTCGCACAATGTCGGCGCATCGGTGTTCTCAGGCGCGGTGGTGCGCTACCGTGCCTACACGTCGAAAGGTCTGAGCGTTTCGGAAATCGGCGTGCTGGTGGCCCTGTGCTCTTTCACCTTTGCCATCGGCACCATCATGCTCGTCGGCTTTATCCTGGTGTACGAGCCTGAGATCACCGAACGGTTCGTTGGCGTTCTGCCGGTGGAGGCGTCTGCGACAACGGGCGTCATCCTTCTGGGAATCGCCGGCCTTTATCTGCTTGGCAGCCTGTTTAGACTTCGCCCCTTGAGAATAGGCTCGTTCACGCTGTTTTATCCGGCGCCCCACCTCGTCATTCAACAACTGGTGATCGGCCCGATCGAGCTTTTGGGTGCAGCGGGCATCATCTACTTCGCCCTGCCGGAAGCTGGAAATCCGGGCTTCATGGTCATCCTCGGCATTTTCCTGATATCATTTTCGGCAGCGCTGATATCGCATGCACCCGGCGGCCTGGGGGTGCTGGAACTGGTGTTCGTCACCGGCCTGCCGGATATGAACCCGGCAGATGTGATTGCGGCGTTGCTGGTTTTCCGCCTGTTCTACCTCATCATTCCGTTTATCATCGGCCTGTTCATCATCCTCTTTTTCGAGAGGTCGCAACTGGCCGTGGCGGAGAGGGCAGAGCGGCAGGCGGAGCTGAAATAGCGCAACTACTCTCCGCGCAGCCAGAATGCGCGGTGTGAGGCATACCGATCCTGCGCCATCGTGGCTCTGAGAACCGGCAGGATCGTGTGCAGCTCATCCTTCAACGTGAAGGGCGGGTTGACGATAATGAGGCCGGAACCACTGAGGCCTTCCACCCGGTCGCTGCGCACGGAAAGCTCGGCGCACAGCATCTTTGGAATGTCGTAGGACTGAAGACGTTCGTGGAAGTCCTTGATAGGCGCGCTTTTTTTGAGCGGATACCACAGGCAGTAGGTGCCGGTTGAAAAGCGGCGATAGGCCTTGTGGAAGCCTTCGGCCAGACGCTCATATTCGCCGTCCTTTTCGAATGGCGGATCGACCAGTACGAGGCCGCGCTTCTCCTTCGGTGGCAAATGTGCGCCAAGCGACAGCCAGCCATCGAGTTCGGTCACACGCGCCTGATAGTCACCTTCAAACAGGCGTGACAGGGCACGGAAATCATCCGGGTGCAGTTCCATGGCCGACAGGCGATCCTGCGGACGAAACAGCATGCGCGCGAGCTTTGGCGAGCCGGGATAATACTGGATGCCGCCATCCGGGTTTAGCTCTCTGACCGCCGTGAGGTAGGGTTCCAGAAGCTCTGCCACCGCTGGCGGCAGATCCGCATCCAGCAGCTTGCCGATGCCGGTCTGCCATTCGCCGGTCTTTTGGGCTTCCACCGAGGACAGATCGTAAAGGCCGATTCCCGCATGCGTATCCAGCACACGGAACGCCTTGTCCTTGTTCTGCAGGTAGCGCACAAGCCGCGCCATGACCGCATGTTTGAGAACATCGGCAAAATTGCCTGCGTGGTATATGTGCCGATAGTTCATGCGCGCCGATGCCTTTTATGAATATTCTTGATGGTCGTCACTTGGGCCTTTTGGCCGCATGGCCTTTGCAATATACAAAAGTCATGAATGATGCGACCCCGATTTCCGCCAAAGCCGTGACTGGTGCTGTCAGCATCGGTCACACCGTGTGTCCCCACGACTGTCCAAGCGCCTGCGCGCTGGAAGTCGACATCAACGCCGATGGCCGAATCGGCCGTGTGCGTGGCGCCAATGCCAACACCTACACGGCCGGAGTCATCTGCGCCAAGGTGGCGCGCTATTCCGAGCGCATCTATCATCCGGCACGGTTGCTGACCCCGAAGCGCCGCAAGGGTGCCAAAGGTGCGGGCGACTGGCAAGAGATCGGCTGGGATGCCGCGCTCGATGAGATCGCTGACGCATTCGTCAAAGCGGAAGCTAAACATGGCGCCGAAACTATCTGGCCGTATTTCTATGCAGGCACGATGGGGCAGGTGCAGCGCGACAGCATAGAGCGGCTGCGTCATGCCAAGAAATATTCCGGCTTCTTCGGCTCCATCTGCACCAACATGGCATGGACTGGTTACGTCATGGGCACCGGCGCACTGCGCGGCCCGGACCCGCGCGAGATGGCGAAGGCCGATGTCGTCGTTATCTGGGGCACCAACGCGGTCGCCACGCAAGTCAACGTAATGACCCACGCCATCCGTGCCCGCAAGGAGCGCGGCGCGAAAATCGTGGTCGTTGATATCTACGACAATCCGACCATGAAACAGGCGGATATGAAGCTGATCGTGCGCCCCGGCACGGACGCGGCCCTGGCATGTGCGGTGATGCACATTGCCTTCCGTGATGGATATGCCGACCGTGCCTATATGGCGAAATTCGCGGATGATCCTGCTGGTCTTGAAGCCCATCTCGCATCGAAGACACCGCAATGGGCCGCAGGCATTACCGGGCTTTCTGTCGAGGAAATCGAAGCCTTCGCCAGGTTGGTCGGCACCACGCAGAAAAGCTTCTTCCGTCTGGGCTACGGTTTCGCCCGCCAGCGCAACGGGGCAGTTGCCATGCATGCGGCATTGTCCATCGCCACGGTGCTGGGCTCCTGGCAATATGAAGGCGGTGGCGCGTTTCACAACAATGGCGACATCTTCCGGCTGAACAAGGCCGAACTGATGGGCACCGCCTATGCCGACCCGAATGTGCGCCAGCTCGACCAATCGCAGATCGGTCGTGTGCTGACCGGCGATGCGGAGGCTCTGCGCTACGGTGGCCCGGTGACGGCGCTGCTGATCCAGAACACCAATCCGGTCAATGTGTGCCCCGAGCAGCGGCTGGTGAAAGAGGGTTTCCTGCGCGACGATCTTTTCGTTGCGGTGCATGAGCAATTCATGACGGAGACGGCTGACGTTGCCGATATCGTGCTACCCGCCACCATGTTTCTCGAACACGACGACATCTACCGCGCCGGTGGTCAGAACCACATTCTGCTCGGCCCGAAACTGGTTGAACCGCCGGACACGGTTCGCACCAACCTCTTTGTCATCGAGGAACTGGCCAAGCGCCTGGGCGTCGCTGACATGCCAGGCTTCGGCATGACGGAGCGTGACCATATCGATCTCATTTTAAACCCTGGTGGCTGGGGCGATTTCGACAGTCTTGCCGAAGAAAAATGGATCGATGCGCAGCCCCCATTCGAAGTCGCGCATTATCTCGAAGGCTTCGGCTATGCCGATGGCAAATTCCGCTTCAGCCCGGATTGGGAAAGCGGCCCGTCACCCAACAAGCCGCCGAAAAACGTACCCGTCATGGGGCCGTTTGCGGAGTTTCCGAAGTTCCCGGATCAGGTGGATGTCATCGAAGTGGCTGACGCCGAGCATCCGTTCCGGCTGGCGACATCGCCCGCCCGCAACTTCCTGAACTCCACCTTTGCGGAGACGAAAACGTCCGTTCAGAAAGAGGGACGCCCCGAGCTGATGATCTGTCCTGCCGATGCCCAACGCCTGAACATAGCCGATGGCGACGTGGTGCAGATCGGCAATGGACGCGGGCAGGTGCGCATTCATGCGAAGATCGTTGAGGGTGCGAAGGCCGGCGTGCTGATCGCGGAGGGATTATGGCCCAACAAGGCGCATCTGGATGGCGAAGGCATTAACGTGCTGACGGGTGGAGACGCGGTCGCGCCCTATGGCGGCGCGGCATTTCACGACAACAAGGTATGGCTTAAGACATTTTGACAGGACGACGGAATGCAGAAATTCGGCAATGCGACGATTGAAATTCTTAAAGACGAGACTCTGTCAAAAAACTGGTACCATCTTCGCAACATCACCTACAATTACACGAACGCCAAGGGTGAAACCAAAACGCTGAAACGCGAAGCCTATGATCGCGGCAATGGCGCAACCATCCTGCTTTACGACCCGAAAATCGACAGTGTGGTTCTGGTTCGACAGTTCCGGGTTCCGACCTATGTGAACGGCTATCACGGCTGGCTGCTGGAAACGCCCGCAGGCTTGCTGGATGGCGACAACCCGGCAGACGCCATTGCCCGCGAGGTGATGGAGGAAACCGGCTATCAGTTGCGCGACACGCGGTTTCTGTTCAAATCCTTCATGTCGCCGGGCTCGGTCACGGAAGTTCTGCATTTCTTCGCGGCGATTGTCGATGCCTCCGACAAGGTGGAAGAGGGTGGCGGTGCGGCCCATGAGGACGAGGACATCGAAGTTGTCGTCATTCCCTTGGCGGACGCCATGAAGATGATCGAAGACGGTGATATCTGCGATGGAAAGACCATCATGCTGCTGCAATGGGCAGCGCTGAACCGAGCATCTTTGACACAGTGACATGCTAATTGACGGAGTTTGATGTGGACGAAAAAGCGACGGCAACGCGTGATGACGACAGGGTAAAACTTGTCTCGAAAGAGACGGTCTGGAAGCGCTTCGTCCACCTTCAGACGCTGGTGTTCGATCAACGGATGCCGGATGGCCGCGTGATCCGCATCGACCGCGAAGTGCACGACCACGGCAGCGCTGCTGCGATCCTGCTGTTCGATCCAAAACAGAACGCGGTCGTGCTCGTGCGCCAATTCCGCCCCGCCGCCTTCGTAAATGCAGATCCAATCTTCATGCTTGAAGTCCCCGCAGGCCTGATCGATGACGATGCGCCTGACGAGGCCATCCGCCGCGAGGCGATGGAGGAGACGGGCTATGCGGTGAAGGACGTTCAGTATCTCTTCGAGACATATGCCAGCCCAGGCACTTTGACAGAGAAAGTCGCACTCTTCTACGCCCGCGTCGATCTTGACGAAAAATCCGGTCTGGGCGGTGGTCTGGATACGGAAGGCGAGGACATCGAGGTTCTCTCCGTTCTGCTGGACGAGGCATTCGGGATGATCACGACAGGCGAAATCACCGACGCGAAGACGATCATTGTGTTGCAATGGGCAATGCTGAACCGCGAGCGGTTGTGAGGTGACAACGATTCACGCAAACGCCACATTCTCAGCCATTGCAGCGGCAGCGAGCTTTTTGTCGTTCGTGGCGAGCGGAATTGCATGAGAGACCGCTAGCGCGAGGTAAGCGGCATCATAGGCGGAGAGCGAGTGCTTTTTCGCCAGTCTTATGATGGTGATGTGGTCGCCGCCGCTAACGATAGTCAGAGGCAGGCCCGTGAAGCGCAGCAGAATCGCGAAGACTGCATCGTGATCTATGCGTTTGCGTTTCTCTGCCGAGAGCAAAATGCTTCGCAGTTCGTGAGCCAGGAGATCGGGCGCGATGGCGTCTTCGGTTTCCAACATCTCGAGTGCTTTGTCTGCGACGTCACTTGTCTCATCCGGCAGGAACCACGCGGCAACGATGGACGCATCGACCACGAATGGCATTAACGCCTGCCTTCATTTTTCCAGGTCTGGATTTCGTCGGCATAGACGATCGACCTCTGTGATCTTTCTGTCCGCAACGTATCAAGCATTCGGCGGCGCTCTTGTGTATCGGTCGCCCGTATCAGCCGCGCGACAGGCTCGTTGCCGCGCGCGATCACGACGTCTTCGCCCGCTTCGACTTTCGCCAAAAGCTCAGACAGATGTGTTTTCGCCTCACCAACTTTAACCGTAAGCGTCATGGCTCAAGGACTCCATTTCAGACTTCAGAATAACAAGTCCAATTGTGCTTGGTCAAGCGATTGGCTAAGTGGATGCTTTACGCTGAAATAAGCTTCTGCCCGGCGTCACCGGTCGCATCATCCCGAACGCACTTACCGCTTTCCATCCGCACCTTGTCTTCCGCGAGCAGCCTGAGTGCCAGCGGATATAGCTGGTGCTCCACGGCCAGAACGCGGGTGGCGAGCGTGTCAGCGTCATCGCCTGCCAGAACCGGCACTGCGGCCTGACCGATGACTGGGCCCTCATCCATGCCTTCGGTCACGAAATGCACGGTGCAGCCGGTGATCTTCATGCCGCTTTCGATGGCGCGTTCATGGGTGTGAAGGCCGGGAAAGAGCGGTAGTAGGGAGGGGTGGATGTTGATGATGCGGCCTTGATAGGGCGCGATAAACTCGCCGGAGATCAGGCGCATATAGCCTGCGAGGCAGATAATATCAGGCGCGATTTCGCTGAGTGCCGCCAGAATGGAGGCCTCATGCTCGTCCTTGCTGGCATAGGTCTTGCGCTCGAAAACGAGTGTGGGAATGCCGAGGCTCTGTGCTTTCGCAAGACCGCCCGCGGTCGCCTTGTCGGAGATGACACAGGCGATTTCGGCCGGGAAATCCGGGGCCTGACACGCCTGCGCCAGCGCCATCATGTTGGAGCCGCTGCCGGAAATGAAAACGACGACGCGCTTGCGGGCAGGGGCGCTGCTCATAGGCCGAGCGTGCCCTTGTAGATCGTACCGTGTCCGTCTTGCGCACGCGCGACCATGCGGCCCAGAGAAAACACCGCTTCGCCTTCGGCGGTCAGGGCATCGGTAACCTTCTGTGCGTTCTCAGGCGATACGACGACGATCATACCGACGCCGCAGTTGAAGGTGCGCAACATTTCGTTGGGTGCAACGCCGCCGGTCTGGGCCAGCCATGAGAAGACCGAGGGAACCTTGATGGCGCCGAGATCGATTTCAGCAGCCAGGTGCTTTGGCAGAACGCGCGGAATGTTTTCCGGGAAACCGCCACCGGTGATGTGCGCGAGCGCTTTGAGTGCGCCAGTCTCACGAATGGCCTTCAGGAGAGGCTTGACGTAGATACGGGTTGGCGTCAGCAGGGCTTCACCCAGCTTCTTGCCATCGGCGAAGGGAGCGGGAGCATCCCAGTCGAGGCCAGAGAGCGAGACGATCTTGCGCACCAGCGAGAAGCCGTTGGAGTGAACGCCGGACGAAGACAGGCCGAGAATGACGTCGCCTTCGGCAATGTCGCCTGCTGGCAGAAGCTGACCGCGTTCGGCCGCACCGACTGCAAAACCTGCAAGGTCGTAATCGCCATCCGAATACATGCCCGGCATTTCAGCGGTCTCGCCGCCGATCAGCGCACAACCGGATTCGCGGCAGCCTGCGGCAATGCCGGTGACGATGGCGGCGCCTTGATCCGGGTCCAGTTTGCCGGTTGCGAAGTAATCGAGGAAGAACAGTGGTTCCGCGCCCTGGACCACGAGGTCGTTGACGCACATGGCAACGAGATCGATGCCGACAGTATCATGATAGTTCGCGTCGATGGCGATCTTGAGCTTGGTGCCGACGCCGTCATTGGCGGCCACCAGAACCGGATCCTTGAAACCTGCGGCCTTGAGATCGAAAAGGCCGCCGAAGCCACCGATTTCACCATCCGCGCCGGGACGGCGGGTGGAGCGCACGGCGGGCTTGATCTTCTCGACCATCAGGTTTCCGGCGTCGATATCCACGCCTGCATCGCTGTAGGTAAGACCGTTCTTGCCTGACTGGCTCATGGCTCTCGTCTCCACTGGTTCCGTTTGGCGTCGCCATTCGCATGAGACGGATGACGATGCAAGCTTGAGCAAGGCAAAACTCATGTTTTTCACGCCTTTTGGGTGTTTTAGCCGTATTGTTATGGGAAAGCTCGGCCTTCTCGAATTTGGCAACGGTGCCACACTTGACCAGTCCGGTCCACGCATCCTATCTCCTAACCACGGCGTTACGAGTACAGGCGCTCAAAGGAGCAGACGATGCAGCCACATATCAGAGGCCTCAACCTGAGACGCCAGATCTTTTTCTGGCTCGGCGCTCTCGTGTTTTTCGTCGTGTTCCTGATGGTCTTCAGCTCCATTTTGCTGCCTTTCGTGGCAGGCATGGCGCTTGCTTATTTTCTCGATCCCATCGCCGATTGGCTGGAGCGTCGCGGCTTGAGCCGGATGATGGCAAGCGTCATGATCCTCGTGTCCTTCGTGCTGCTGTTTGCGCTGTCGCTGATCATCATCATTCCCTTGATCGTTGCGCAGGCTTCCGAGTTCATCGCCCGCATTCCGCAATATATATCGTCGCTGCAGCAACTGATTGCCGGTGCCGATACCAATCTGCTGCCCGGCTGGGTCAGTTCCCAGATCGATACGGTGAAGGAAAACTTCTCCAAACTGCTGACCGAAGGCGCTGGTTTCATCGGCACGCTGCTGACGCAGATCTGGAATTCCGGCAAGTCCCTGGTGGATGTGATCTCGCTTCTGGTGGTGACGCCGGTCGTTGCGTTCTACCTTCTGCTGGACTGGGACCGGATGATCGAAAAGGTCGACAGCTGGGTGCCGCGGGACCATGTGGCAACCGTTCGCCAGATTGCCCGGGACATGGACCGCACCATTGCAGGCTTCATTCGCGGGCAGGGGTCGCTTTGCCTCATTCTGGGCGTTTACTACGCCGTTGGCCTTTCGCTGGTCGGATTGAATTTCGGGCTGCTGATCGGCTTTTTTGCAGGCGCTATCAGCTTCATTCCCTATGTCGGATCGATGATTGGCCTTGTGTTGGCTGTGGGCGTTGCGCTGGTTCAGTTCCTGCCGGATTACGTCAATGTTATTCTGGTGCTTGCCGTGTTCTTTTCCGGCCAGTTCATCGAAGGTAATATTTTGCAGCCGAAACTCGTCGGCAGCAGTGTCGGCCTTCACCCGGTTTGGCTGATGTTCGCGCTGTTTGCCTTTGGCGTCCTGTTCGGCTTCGTCGGCTTGCTTGTCGCGGTTCCGGCAGCGGCGGCGGTTGGTGTTCTTGTCCGCTTTGCTCTGTCGCGGTACCTCGAGAGCGATCTGTACCACGGCCGAGCAGCCACTCTGCCATGGGAGGGCGACGACGCCCAGATAGAGGCCTTGCCGCCGAAAAAGATTGATGCTCAGAGCTGAACGATGACGGAAAACAACAAACCTGGTTCTGCCCGGCCGAAAGCCGAGCAGTTGCCGCTTGCTTTTTCACACCAGACGGCGACAGGCCGCGAGGATCTGTTGGTGGCAGCACCGTTGCGTGCGGCTGTCAGCATTGTCGATGAATGGCCACGGTGGCCATCGCCCGTTGTCATTCTCGTCGGGCCGCAGGGGTCTGGCAAATCTCATCTTGCCAGCATCTGGAAAAATACCAGCGCCGCAGTCGCCGTTTTACCAAAGCGCGGGGAAGCAGCTGCGCGCGTCGCCGAAAGCGGCCCCGTGCTGTTCGAGGATGCGGACAGAGCTGGTTTCGATGACACGGAATTGTTTCATCTTATCAACAGCGTGCGTGAAAATGGTACCTCGCTTTTGATCACCACGCGTGAATGGCCCTCTGCATGGCCGGTGACGCTGCCCGACCTTCGCTCGCGCCTCAAGGCTGCAACAGTGGTGGAAATCGGAGAGCCGGATGAGGATTTGCTTGGTCAGGTATTGATGAAACTCTTTGCCGACCGCCAGCTTTACATGGATGACAAACTTGTCAGCTATATTGTTGCGCGGATGGAGCGTTCGCTGAACACGGCCCAGACGATCGTTGAGAAGCTCGATCATCTCGGATTGTCGCGGGGCGCGCGCATCAGCCGGGCAATGGCGGCAGAGGTACTGACGGAGCTTGGTAGCGATCTGGACGAGGATTGACTGTCACAGTTCCGTCGTCAAATTGTTATACTGGAACGACACATTTAAAGGGCGGAGTATGCGATGGATTCGGTAGTGCAAGACGGTGTCAACGATGGCACGCAAGCAGCAGCCGAGGTTCAGGACCTTTGGGATAGCCCATCGCGTTTCATCAATCGAGAATTCTCCTGGCTGCAATTCAACCGCCGTGTTCTCGAAGAAACGCTCAACACCGATCATCCGCTGCTGGAGCGACTGCGGTTCCTGTCTATTTCGGCTGCCAACCTCGATGAATTCTTCATGGTGCGCGTCGCCGGTCTGGAAGGACAGGTCCGCCAGAACGTGACCGTCAAGACGCCTGACGGAAAGACGCCCGCCGAACAGCTCGAAGATATTCTCAAGGAAATCGACAACCTTCAGATGGAGCAGCAGGCTTCGCTCGCCGTGCTCCAGCAATATCTTGCCAAGGAAGACATATACATCGTTCGTCCAGCCTCGCTCTCCGATCAGGATCGCGTCTGGCTGGAGAACGAGTTCGAGGAATTGATCTTCCCGGTTTTGACGCCGCTCTCCATCGATCCGGCCCATCCGTTTCCGTTCATTCCCAATCTTGGCTTCTCCATGGGCTTGCAGCTGGACAGCGTCAATGGGCGTGAGCCGATGACGGCGCTGCTTCGCCTGCCGCCCGCGCTCGACCGCTTCGTGCGGCTGCCGGATGACAAGAACGCGATCCGTTACATCACGCTCGAAGATGTCGTCGGCCTGTTCATCCACCGGCTTTATCCCGGTTATACGGTTCGCGGTTTCGGTACGTTCCGCATCATCCGTGATAGCGATATCGAGCTTGAGGAAGAAGCGGAGGATCTGGTCCGTTACTTCGAAAGCGCGCTAAAGCGCCGCCGTCGCGGTTCGGTCATCCGTATCGAAACCGATAGCGAAATGCCGCCATCGCTGCGCCAGTTCGTGGTGCATGAGTTGGGTGTGCCTGACAACCGCGTTGCCGTTTTGCCGGGTCTTCTGGCGTTGAACACGATCTCTGAAATCGTCAAGGCTCCGCGCGAAGACCTGAAATTCGAGCCCTACAATGCGCGCTTTCCGGAGCGTGTGCGCGAGCATGCCGGGGACTGCCTTGCGGCGATCCGCGAAAAGGACATGGTCGTTCACCATCCCTATGAAAGCTTCGATGTTGTGGTGCAGTTCCTGCTGCAGGCTGCCCGCGACCCCAACGTGCTCGCCATCAAGCAGACGCTTTACCGCACATCCAACGATAGCCCCATCGTCCGCGCGCTGATCGACGCGGCCGATGCCGGCAAGTCTGTGACGGCGCTTGTGGAGCTGAAGGCGCGCTTCGATGAAGAGGCAAACATTCGCTGGGCACGGGATCTGGAGCGCGCTGGCGTTCAGGTGGTCTTCGGCTTTATCGAACTGAAAACGCACTCCAAGATGTCGATGGTCGTGCGCCGTGAGGATGGCAAGCTGCGCACCTATTGCCACCTTGGTACCGGCAACTACCACCCTGTCACGGCAAAGATTTATACCGACCTGTCGTTCTTCACGTGCAATCCGAAGATCGCCCATGACATGGCGAATATCTTCAACTTCATCACCGGCTACGGTGAGCCTGAAGAGGGCATGAAACTCGCCGTTTCGCCCTACACGATGCGCTCGCGGATTCTGAAGCACATCCATGATGAGACCGAACACGCCAAGAATGGTGTGCCAGCGGCAATCTGGATGAAGATGAACTCGCTGGTCGATCCTGAAATCATCGATTCGCTCTACCGGGCCAGCGAAGCTGGTGTCGAGATCGATCTGGTCATTCGTGGCATCTGCTGCCTGCGTCCGCAGGTGCCGGGCCTGTCCGACAATATCCGCGTCAAGTCGATCGTCGGACGGTTCCTCGAACACAGCCGCATCTTCTGTTTCGGCAATGGTTACGGCCTGCCATCGGACAAGGCTCTGGTTTACATCGGCTCAGCCGACATGATGCCGCGAAATCTCGATAGACGCGTGGAAACCATGGTGCCTTTGGTCAACCCAACGGTGCATGAGCAGGTTCTTTCACAGATCATGCTCGGCAATCTCATTGACAACCAGCAGAGCTACGAGATACTGCCGGACGGAACGTCTAGGCGCATCGAGGTGCGCAAGGGCGAGGAACCGTTCAACGCGCAGCACTATTTCATGACCAATCCCAGCCTGTCTGGCCGTGGTGAAGCTTTGAAATCCAGTGCGCCTAAACTCATTGCTGGGCTGATATCATCCCGCAAGAAACAGGCTGAATGACACGATCAGAAGCACAGGGGCGGCTTACCGGTCTCGCCCCCGTTTCCGTCATAGATATTGGTTCGAACTCCGTTCGTCTCGTCGTTTATGAAGGTCTCTCGCGCGCCCCTGCGGTGCTGTTCAATGAAAAGGTCCTGTGCGGCCTCGGCAAGGGCCTTGCCTTGACCGGTCGCATGGATGAGGAAGGCGTTACGCGCGCATTGGCGGCACTTCGCCGTTTCCATGCACTCTCCGAACAGGCGCAGGCAAAGCAACTCTACGTGCTGGCAACGGCGGCAGCGCGTGAAGCGTCCAATGGCCCGGACTTCATCCGGGATGCGCAGGCCATTTTAGGCTGCGAGATCGAGGTTCTCTCCGGCGAAAAGGAAGCGCTCTACTCCGCCTATGGCGTGATCAGCGGCTTCCATGATGCCGATGGCATTGCTGGCGACCTCGGCGGTGGCTCTCTTGAGTTGATCGATATCAAAGGCAAGACCTGTGGCGAGGGTATTACCCTGCCGTTGGGTGGACTACGGCTGTCCGAATATTCCGGCGGCTCGATCGAGAAGGCCATAAGCTTCACCAAGAAACAGGTAAAGACCGCAAAACTGCTCGCCAAGGGCGAGGGGCGGACGTTTTATGCGGTGGGTGGCACCTGGCGCAACATTGCCAAGCTGCACATGGAAATCACCGGCTACCCCCTGCACATGATGCAGGGTTACGAGTTGCCTCTGGCGGTTATGCTGAGCTTTCTGGACGAGGTCATTGCGTCGAAGGACAGCAAGGACCCTGCCTGGCAGGCGGTTTCCAAGAACCGTCGCACGCTGCTGCCATTCGGTGCTGTCGCCATGCGCGAGGTGCTGCAAACGATGAAGCCCGCCAAGATCGCGTTTTCGGCGCAGGGGGTTCGTGAAGGCTATCTCTATTCCCTGTTGCCGGAAGCCGAGCAGAATGCCGATCCTCTGCTGGTCGTTGCCGACGAGCTTGCCATTCTTCGCGCCCGTTCGCCTGAACATGCGCGCGAACTTGCGGACTGGAGCGGGCGAACCGTGCCGATCTTCGGGATCGACGAGACACCGGACGAAGCGAGATATCGCCAGGCGGCATGCCTTCTGGCGGATATCAGCTGGCGTGCACATCCCGATTATCGCGGCTTGCAGGCGCTGAACATCATCGCGCATTCCTCGTTTATCGCCATAACCCACCCCGGACGCGCCTATATCGCGCTGGCCAATTATTATCGCTTTGAAGGCTTGAACGACAACGGAACGACCGAGCATCTGACCACCATTGCTGGCGAGAGAATGCAGGTGCTTGCCAAGCTGCTGGGTGGCCTGTTGCGGGTGGTTTATCTGTTTTCAGCGTCCATGCCCGGGGTCATCGATCATCTCAAGTTCCGCCGCTCGGAACGGGACGATATCGACCTGGAATTCGTGGTGCCACATGAGTATCACGATTTCGCTGGCGAGCGTCTGGAAGGACGGCTTCAGCAATTGTCCAAGCTGACGGGCAAAAAGCTGGCATTCGTATTCGAGTGACTGAAAGTGGCGCCTGCAACATCCATTGCAGGCGCCACCCATGATATGACTACTTCGCGTCCAGCAGGTCTTTGACGTCCAGAAGAACAAACTCGTTATTATCTGCCTTATCAAGCGCGCGACCAGCCGAGAACGGCAGGTTGTTGTCATTGCCGACGATGATATGCGTGGCATCGACGCGGTCGACATTCTCAATGGTGACGAACGGCATCGTATAGATGCCGTTGCTGCCACCCTGATGGGCCTTGTTATCGGGGTCAGCGATCTTCATCAGGTCGATATAGCCGATCTTGCGCGCCCACTTTCCAACATTGGCATCGGTAAACTCGATCTTGTAGATGCGCTTCAACTTGGCAGGAACGGCAAAGCAATTCGCTTCCGGCTTTTTCGGATCGGCGCAGGCCTTGTCTGCGGTGCCAGCACCGTTGTCACGCTCGATGACAAGGGCCGTCTTGTCGTCCAGCATGTTGAAGTCGCCGATGGCTTCGCCGCCTTCTGCCAGCGGGTAAAGCCACGTGCGGCCGGTCCATGATTTCGAGGCGACATCCAGTTCGATGATCCGCAAGCCCGTTGCGCCGTCTTCGGTTTTTTCGACCTGACCTTCGGCATTGTAGAGCGGGCCTTCCAGCAGGCCATAAAGCTTGGTGCCATCCTTCGACATGGCCATGCCTTCGAAGCCGCCGGAGCGCTTCAGGTTGAAGGCTGGCATTTTCTGTGTCGGATTGCCGGGCAGGCTAAGCGTTGGATGGTCGGGAGACTTCACCTCGATATCGCCAGCCTTGGTGGAAAGGACGTCTGTCAGCTTGCCGTCACGGCTGAACTTCAGAATGTAGGGACCGAATTCTTCACCGACCCAGAAGCCATCGGCAACGGGCTGAATGGATTCTACATCGAAATCGGCACCGGTAAGATAACGTTTGTCGGAACCTTCCATCACGATGGGGAAGGGTGCCTTCTTGTCCGGGTCCGACAGAAACACCGTTTCCAGCGCGTTGACCTTGCCGGCAGTCCAGTCGAAAGACAGGTGGTGCAGCATCAGCATGGCATCGCTGGAGTTCAGCTTCGATCCGAAGCCATTGTCGGACAGACTCCAGAACGTGCCGTCTTCCATTGACTTGATGCCGGAAAAGCCCTGCATGGCCTGACCTGCAAATGGCATGGAAAGACCCGTGGGGCGCACTCCATCCTTGCCGGGTACGGTGCCCAGGCCTTCGGCGCGCTTACGGTCCGGCGTTGTGAACTTGGCAGACGTCTTCAGATACTCGGGCGCATCATCGGGAGCCTTGATGACGGTGTTTGCGGGAAGCACGGCCTGAGAGACGAGCTTTGCCGGAAACTCCTTTTCCGCAGCGAAGGCGCAGGCCGCGCCGAGAACGAGAATGGCGGCGGAAGCGAGGAGGGTCTTCTTCATGGAAATACCTGTCGGTTTGCGTGGTGATGCAGGCACCGATAGGCAGGCTTTATGACAGGGGGATTATGCCACTTTGAAGATTTGATGACGCTTATAAAGCAGATGCCTTCAGGCCGCGACGGCGAGCTTGCTCAATGCGCAGACGCCCAGCGTCTGTCCACGTCCCTTGACGGCGTGTTCGCCCAGATACTCGCTTCTCACGCCCTTCGGCAGCAGAAGCTGATGGGCGAGATCGGACGAGATCAGAACCGGATAGCCCAGCATCTTGCTCAGCGATTCAAGGCGGGCGGTGGTGTTCACCGTATCGCCGAAATAGGTGATCTTGTGATGATCCACGCCGATTTCCGCCGTGATGACCGGCCCGCCATGAATAGCAAAGCGCAGCTTGGGAACGGTGCCGAAACGCGAAAGCCATTCGTCCCTGTCCGTCTCGATCGTGGCGAGAATATCGAACACGCAATTGATACAGGCGGCGCGGCGGATTGCTGCGTGGTACGGCCAGGTGATGATGGCGGCGTCGCCAATGTAATCATCGATCACACCGCCATGGCGCCTGACAGGGGCCGCGTAAGTGGAAAACAGCTCGCCTAGATATTCCTGCGCTCTCAAGTCACCATTGGTTTCGGCAAAGGATGTCGATCCCACCAGGTCGATGAACAGAAAGACGCGCTCTTCGCTGACCGGCCGACGATAACGGCCGATGATGAGGTCGATGAAGATGTCACGACCCAGCAATTCACGCACCCGCATGATGAAGACGATGACGGCGCAGACGCCGAGTGTGAAGACGAGCGTCTGCATTTCGGCATGGACGGCCCTGCGCCAACCCATGGGCAAAACACCTGTGGCCCAAAGAATCGTGCCACCAAAGCCAAAGCCACAGAAAACGAGAATGGCGTAAATAAACAAGCCGACGAGGATATAGGCGGGTGTCGGCAGCATGCTGATGCGGCGTGAAAGCCCCGGCAGGATGTATCCGCGTTCGAAGGCAAGAATGGGTGCACAGGCGAAAAGAGCGTAGGTTGCGCCAATCAGCGCGCCGCCGCCATATTCCAGAAATGCATAGGCCACACCGCTTCCGGCAACGGCCAGAAACAGCATAACGTAATCCAGCATTGCGAGAATTTTTCTCATTCGGGCTCTTTTGCAAGCAGGTCGGTGGGCGCTGCCATCCATGATTGGAGGCAGAGATGTGATTCCCGCCAGTTACGACCTTATTGTGGAAAAGACCGGCCCAAAAGCGATGTTTCGGTCATGGAACACCGATGGATGCCGGATGTGACCGACTTGCATCGGTCCCATCGAGCACATCCACTGGTTTTGGATTGAAAGCGCTATTCCTGAACTTCGACCTGCGGAAGTTCCAGCGCTTCGACTTTCTTGCCTGCGAAGCGCAATGCCACTTCGCCACGGATTAGTTTCAAGGCAGGCTCTCCGAACAGATCGCGCCGCCAGCCGGACAGTGCAGGGACTTCGGCGCGTTCACCATCCGACGCGATCCGGTCGAGGTCTTCACTGTTGGCGATGACCTTGGCAGCCACGCCATGCTTGTCGGCCGTCAGCTTGAGCAGAACCTTGAGGAGTTCCACGGCAGCACCCGAACCTTCGGGCGAATGGCTCTGGCGCGGCGCGCTTGGCATCTCGCCCTTTGGCAATGCCAGCGCCGCATTGACGGTTTCGATTATGGCGGTGCCGGAGCCAGAGCGCTCCCAGCCTTTTGGTATTGTGCGCAGACGAGACAGGGCTTCGGTATCCTTCGGCTGCTGCTGGGCAATCTCGAAAATCGCGTCGTCTTTCACAACACGCGAACGCGGCACGTTACGAGACCGTGCCTCACGCTCACGCCATGCGGCGACGAATTTGAGAATTGCAAGCTCCGTCGGCTTGCGCAGACGCGACTTTAACCGCAACCAGGCATCATCAGGATGCATGTCATAGGTCTCGACCGATTCGAGAATGTCCATCTCTTCCTTGAGCCAGGAGGAGCGGCCTTCCCGTTCCAGCTGTGCCTTCAGTGCCAGATAGACATCGCGCAGATGGGTGACGTCGGCCAGCGCGTAATCCAGCTGCTTTTCCGTCAGCGGGCGGCGGCTCCAGTCTGTGAAACGCGAGGACTTGTCGATCTGAACGTTTTTGATTCTCTGTACGAGCTGATCGTAGGAAATGGAGTCACCGAAGCCACACACCATGGCTGCGACCTGCGTGTCGAAGATCGGATGCGGAATGAGCCCACCCAGATGATGGATGATTTCGATATCCTGCCGGGCGGCGTGGAAGACCTTGATGACGCTTGTGTCGGCCATCAGCTCGAACAGAGGGGTCAGATCGATGTTCTTGGCAAGCGGGTCGACCAGCACTTCCAGTGTGGGGCTGGCCATCTGAACCAGACAGAGTTCGGGCCAGAAGGTCGTCTCTCGCAAAAATTCCGTATCGATGGTGATGAAATCGGATTTCGCCAGTTCCTTGCAGGCTTCGGCGAGTGCAGTCGTCGTCTCAATCATTGTTCTTTTGCCGCTCATGGAAAGTATTAAACTTACTTTCCCTTTGAAGCGCTCGTGTCAATACAAAGGCAGCCTTTCTTGGACCTGTGTTCCATCTTTCCGGGGTTTATCTCGGTGTTTCCCGGTCTTTTTTAGGGGGATCGGACGGGGGAGGTGCCGCCAGCTTGCTGAAATAAGCCGAGGTGCGCAGAAGGGGTCGGAAGCGCCAGTTTCGCTCCTCAAGCGGCACGGCGGCGCGCACGGTGAGCCGATGGATCGTATAGATCATGAAAACGATCTGGATTGCAGCCGTATAGGCAAACAGCGCCCTTGGGCCGAAAATATCCATGAAGATGGAGGCCAGCAAGGGTCCTGCGGTTGCACCCAGCGACCAGAAAAACAGCAGCCCTGCCGACATCATGGCATGTTCTCCCTCCTTGGCATGATCGTTGCCGTGGGCGGAGCTCAGCGAATAAAGCGGGAGCGCGAAAGCACCGAAAACGAAAACGCCGATAACGTTTCGCAGCTGGTCGCTTCCGGCAAAGAAGGACAGAAACAGCCCCGTGATGACGGACCCGCCGGTGGTTGCGAGAATGATGATGCGGCGGTCGTAACGATCAGAGTAGGCGCCGAGCGGATATTGCAGCACGACGCCACCGATGATGCCAGCGCTCATGAAGGTCGCTATAGAGGTGACGGACAAGCCGATTTGCTCGGCATAGATGGGGCCGATATTGCGAAAGGCCGACATGCTGAGCCCGACCGCGATACAGCCGATGACCGCCAATGGAGAAATGCGCCACACGGCGAACAGATTGAACGGCACCTGCTTGGGCGGCGCGGGGTTCGATTTGTCCGCAAGCGAGATCGGCACCAGTGAAAGTGTCAGCGCCATGGCGATCAGCGAGAAGATCGCGGGGCCTTCGATGCCCACCGCCGGAATGACGTATTGCGCCAGTGTCACCGAGCCGAGATCGACGAAGCGGTAGATGGACAGCGTGCGCGCCCGATTGGAATTCGTCACCTGCGCATTGATCCAGCTTTCGATCGTGGCGAACAGACATGCCACGGCAATGCCGATGATGAAGCGCATCGCGAACCAGAAGACCGGATGGGTGATCAGCACCATGGTGATGGAGGCGGCGGACGCGATTGCCGCCATGGCTGCAAAAACCCGGATATGGCCGATTTGCCGAAGCAGGCGGGTGACGTTGACGCAGCCCACGGCGAAACCGAGGCTGTAACCGGCACTGATGAGGCCTATGGTGCTTGCGGAAAATCCTTCCGACAAACCACGAAGCGCGATGAAGGTGCCTTGCAGGCCGTTGCCGCCAATCAGAATGCCCGCCGTCAACAGCAGCGGAAAAAGAGGTCTTAACTGGCTCATGCGTCACACATCACGTGTCTGGAGAAGATTGAGAGGGCTATATAGGCATAGTCGATTCGCGCCGGTCAAATACGCCTAAAGGCGGCGCAATACGGGACAATATTGCGCTTTGCCTTGACAAATCAGGCAGGCCATGCGTTTTTCCGCCCGATTTAGAATATGCGATCCATGAGCTGATCGCCGCACTGTTTCAGGATAACAAAATGCATCGTTACCGCAGCCACACCTGTGCCGCTCTTCGTAAATCGCATGTCGGCGAAACCGTTCGCCTGTCCGGCTGGGTTCACCGTGTGCGAGATCATGGCGGCGTTCTCTTCATCGACCTTCGCGACCATTATGGCATCACGCAGGTGGTGGCCGATCCGGATAGCCCGGCCTTCAAGACGGCTGAAGTCGTTCGTGGCGAATGGGTCATCCGCATCGACGGTCTCGTCAAGGCCCGTTCGGACGACACCGTCAACAAGACCATGGCGACCGGCGAAATCGAGCTTTACGCGCAGGAAATCGAAGTGCTGGCCGCTTCCAAGGAACTGCCTCTGCCGGTCTTCGGCGAGCCTGACTATCCTGAAGACGTTCGCCTGAAGTATCGCTTCCTCGACCTGCGCCGCGATACGCTGCACAAGAACATCGTCAAGCGCACGCAGATCATCTCCGACATGCGTCGCCGCATGGGCGATATCGGCTTTGCCGAATATTCCACACCGATCCTGACGGCGTCTTCGCCGGAAGGCGCGCGCGACTTCCTCGTGCCGAGCCGTATCCACGAAGGCAAGTTCTTCGCGCTGCCGCAGGCGCCGCAGCAGTACAAGCAGCTTCTCATGGTGGCCGGTTTTGACCGTTACTTCCAGATCGCGCCATGCTTCCGCGATGAAGACCCGCGTGCAGACCGTCTGCCCGGCGAATTCTACCAGCTCGACCTCGAAATGAGCTTCGTGACGCAGGAAGACGTCTGGGAGACCATGGAGCCGGTCATTCGTGGCGTGTTCGAGCAGTTTGCCGAAGGCAAGCCTGTTACGCAGAACTTCCGCCGCATTGCCTATGACGATTCGATCCGCACCTACGGTTCCGACAAGCCGGATCTGCGCAACCCGATCGAGATGCAGGCCGTGACAGACCATTTCGCCGGTTCCGGCTTCAAGGTCTTTGCAAACATGATCGCGTCCAACCCGAAGGTCGAAGTCTGGGCCATTCCGGCCAAGACCGGCGGCAGCAGAGCATTCTGTGACCGCATGAACGCATGGGCGCAGGGACAGGGCCAGCCGGGCCTCGGCTACATCTTTTGGAAGGAAGAAGGTGTACCGCAAGGGGAAATTACGACTATGAACACCTCGGCGGAGGGCGGAAGAATGCCTTCTGAGGCTGAGTTTGCCGAGGCATCCAAGGCCAGTCCCAACTATTCAAACAAAATTATCGGTTCCGGCCCGCTTGCCAAGAACATCGGTGAAGAGCGCACCGAGGCGCTGCGCGTTCAGCTTGGTCTGGAAGCAGGCGATGCGTCCTTCTTCGTGGCTGGCGATCCTGCCAAGTTCTACAAGTTCGCAGGCGAAGCCCGCACGCGTGCTGGCGAGGAATTGAACCTTGTTGACCGCGACCGTTTCGAGCTGTGCTGGATCGTCGACTTCCCGTTCTTCGAATATAACGAAGAAGAAAAGAAGATCGACTTCGCGCATAACCCGTTCTCCATGCCACAGGGCGGAATGGACGCGCTGGACAATCAGGACCCGCTGACGATCAAGGCCTATCAGTACGACATGGTCTGCAACGGCTACGAAATCGCCTCCGGCTCCATTCGTAACCAGTCGCCGGAACTGATGGTCAAGGCCTTCGAAAAGGTGGGCTTGAGCCAGCAGGATGTGGAAGACCGTTTCGGTGGCCTCTACCGCGCCTTCCAGTATGGCGCACCGCCGCATGGCGGCATGGCAGCGGGCGTGGACCGCGTTGTCATGTTGCTGACCGGCACAAAGAACCTGCGCGAAATCACGCTGTTCCCGATGAACCAGCAGGCGCAGGACCTTCTGATGAACGCACCTGCACCCGCTTCGCCAACGCAGCTTCGCGAACTGGCCCTGCGCGTGGTGCCGACGCCGAAGAAGGATTGATACGGAGCAGTCCGTTTCGAGATCAAAGGGCTGGCGGAAACGCCGGCCCTTTTTGTTTGTGCAGATCATCAGCGCAATAAAAAACCGCCTTGCGATGGTGCGCAAGGCGGCTTCGTTTCAATGATGTCAGATCAATCGTTGGCTGTAACCTTCACGCCAAGAACCTGCGGAATGGTGTTTGGTGCACCCATGGCCGCACCCATGATCATCGGGAACGGCACGGGCTTTGCCGGTGCGGCGGAGATCGTGAAGTTCTTTGGGTCATCGATATAGGTGTTGACGGCTTCAGATACGGCGTTCTGCAATTCCGGCACGTTAAGCTGCGCCATCATCATCGGAACCATGCCCTTGATCATCTGCGACAGCTGGTCTGGTGTCGTGTTCTGTTGCGATGCCGCGTAGTCGATGCCACGCTTCGTTACGCCAGCATCGTCAAAGCTGATTTCGGCGCTGTTGAATGTCAGCTGCTGCATCAGGCCAAGCATGGCAAGGCCAGCGGCCTGATCGGCCTGTTCCTTGTTGGGGTTGGCGGCCTGGGCCTTGATGGCGTCCTGCATCGACTTGATGAACTTGAGCGTATAGCCGGAGAAGCTGAAGGCCATGTTGAGACGGCCGACATCCTTCAGGTCGATGGAATATTCCTCGATGTTGAAGGTGCCTGGTGCGACTTCCCACGAACCGTTGATGGACAGTTCACCGGCGAGCGTCTGCATGTTGAGCTTTTCAAGCGCTTCCTTGCTCTTCGGGTCCGGCACCGTGGAGAGGTCCGCCTTGAAACCATTGGCGTTCACATCGAAGCTGATGGTGCTCTTGTCTTCGCTGCGGGTCATTGTGGCGGTGGATTCTTCAAAGGAGGCGACGTCCTTGCCATCGACTTTGATCGTTGCCGGGCCGCTGTGCGCTTCATCGTAAAACAGGAGAGCATCGACGTTGCCTGTCGTTGCATCTGCGGGAACGATGACGCCGGACATGTAGACATCCGAGATGTCGACAGCGAGGTTTTCGTGCTTGTAATCAATGTTCTGGAAGCTCATCTTGTCGATGGTGTAGCCGCCGTTGTTTTCTTCCACGCCTTCCAGCGTAACGTCACCGATAGGGAAGACCTGTTCCTTGTTGCCATAGGCACCGAATGTGACGCCGGAGAGAGTGACAGTCGAGCCATTGACCGCGACGGACTTGGCCGCAATCTCGCCACCCTGCGCTGAGTAGGCTGCATTGATCTTCTTGAGCACATCTGCACCGTCAAGTGCGAATGCCGGTGACGCGAAAGCGAACGCAGCGGCGCTGGCAAACAGAAAATGCCGGGTGGTTTGAAGTCTCATCCTATCTCTTCCCTCACAATGTATGAAAAACGGTCGACTGTTTAACTGGAATCACGCATTTATATCCGAGGCATAGCCTGGGTCTACTGCATTCGTACTTTGCAACGAATGGCCGAATTGCGGCATAAAAACAAGATTAACGAAAAATATACGTATCGCCGCTTTCATCCACAGCGGAAAGGCGTTGATTCCTTGCCGGGAATCGGCGTTTACGCTAGTCAAGCGACATGGCAAAAAATATTGTTCCTCCGTCCGGCGGAGACGACGACAACGTATTACCGATCGACCTCAAGGCGGCGCTCGAAGAGCGCTATCTGGCCTATGCGTTGTCGACCATCATGCACCGCGCGCTGCCGGATGTTCGCGATGGTCTGAAGCCGGTTCATCGCCGCATCATTCACGCCATGAGCGAGATGGGCATACGCCCCAATTCGGCGTTCAAGAAATGCGCCCGTATCGTCGGTGACGTCATCGGTAAGTTCCACCCGCATGGCGACCAGTCGGTCTATGATGCGCTGGTGCGTCTGGCGCAGGATTTCTCGCAGCGTTACCCGATCGTGGACGGGCAGGGCAACTTCGGCAACATCGATGGCGATGGCGCCGCCGCCTATCGTTACACCGAAGCGCGCATGACCGAAGTCGCCGCTCTGCTGCTGGAAGGCATAGAGCAGGACGCGGTCGATTTTCGCCCGACCTATAACGAGGAAGACGACGAGCCGGTCGTCATGCCCGGCGCGTTCCCCAACCTGCTCGCCAATGGTTCGTCCGGCATTGCGGTGGGCATGGCCACGTCCATTCCACCGCACAACGCCCATGAGCTGTGCGATGCCGCCCTTCGCCTGATCAAGAACCCGGAGGCGAGTGTCGAGGAGCTGATGTTCGATCCCGCCCACCCGGAGAGGGGTGGCATCGAAGGACCGGATCTGCCCACGGGTGGCGTGATCATCGAGAGCCGCGAAAGCATGCTCGATGCATACAAGACCGGTCGCGGTGGTTTCCGCGTGCGGGCAAAGTGGGAGATCGAGGACCTCGGTCGTGGCGGCTACCAGATCGTCATCACAGAAATTCCCTATCAGGTGCAGAAATCCCGCCTGATCGAAAAGATCGCCGAGCTGCTGCTGGCGCGCCGTCTGCCGCTGCTGGAAGATGTTCGCGACGAATCCGCAGAAGATGTGCGCGTGGTGCTGGTGCCGAAGAACCGCACCGTCGATGCCACGCTGCTGATGGAATCACTGTTCCGCCTGTCCGATCTGGAAAACCGCATTCCGCTCAACATGAACGTTCTGTCCATGGGGCGTGTGCCCAAGGTCATGTCGCTGAACGAGGTGCTGAAGGAATGGCTGGACCACCGCCGCGATGTGCTGCTGCGCCGCTCGCGCTTCCGTCTGGCCGCCATCGACCGTCGCCTTGAAATTCTTGGCGGCCTTCTCATCGCCTATCTCAATATCGATGAGATCATCGCCATCATCCGCGAGGAAGACGAGCCGAAGCCGGTCATGGTTGCCCGCTTCAACCTCACCGATGTCCAGGCCGAAGCCATTCTCAACATGCGCCTGCGCTCTTTGCGCAAGCTGGAAGAATTCGAAATCCGCACGGAGTTCGACAGCTTGAGCAGCGAGAAGGCCGAAATCGAGTCGCTGCTGGCCTCGCCGGACAAGCAGTGGAAGACCGTTGCCTGGGAAATCGAAGAGGTCAAAAAGAAATACGCCAAGGTCACCAAGCTCGGCGCGCGTCGCACCCTGTTTGCGATGGCACCGACTGCCGATATGGATGCCATCCAGCAGTCTATGATCGAGAAGGAACCTGTGACGATCGTCACTTCCCAGAAGGGATGGATCAGGGCGCTGAAGGGCCATATGGCTGATACATCGGCGCTGACCTTTAAGGAAGGCGACGGACCGAAGCTTGCCTTCCTCGCCCAGACCACGGACAAGCTGCTGCTGGTGACGACGGGCGGCAAAGCCTACACGCTGGGCGCCGACAAGCTGCCGGGCGGGCGTGGCCATGGCGAGCCGGTGCGCATCATGGTTGATATGGAGAACGATCAGGACATTCTGACCGCCTTCGTCCATGATCCATCGCGCAAGCTGCTGCTCGTCTCCACCGGCGGAAACGGCTTCGTGGTGGCGGAAACGGAAATGGTGGCCAATACCCGCAAGGGCAAGCAGATCATGAACGTTGCCATGCCTGACGAAATGAAGCTGGTTGTGCCCGTAATGGGCGACCATGTTGCGGTCGTTGGCGAAAACCGCAAGATGCTGACTTTCCCGCTGTCGCAGGTGCCGGAAATGTCACGCGGCAAGGGCGTGCGCCTGCAACGCTACAAGGATGGCGGCATTTCGGATGTGAAGTGCTTTGCGCTGGCAACGGGCCTCACATGGGAAGACAGCGCCGGGCGCTCCTTCTCCAAGGTGGGTGACGAGCTGCTGGAATGGATGGCCGACCGCGCCACCGCAGGCCGCACCGTGCCAAAGGGTTTTCCGCGTAGCGGCAAATTCGGCGGCTAAGAGCAGGCTGTCCTCTCCCAACGTCATTCTCGGCCTTGTGCCGAGGATCCAACGACGCCACCACAATCACAACGTGCCAGATAATCTCCATCGTCGCAGCGACGAAGAAGACAGTCCCAACGCTCAAACAAAAAGCCCGCCGACGATTGGACTGAACCAACTGTCGGCGGGCTTGAAGACCGGCGGAATGTTGCCGCCTATCTCGCAGGATTAGTCGTCCATCTTGTCGTAGTCGAGCTTCGGAGCAGCTTCGAGCGCTTCCTTGGTCGTGTCTACGTAAGCCTTCCACGTGCCATTGTCGTTGTTGATGGCAACGGAGGCCGGGTCGAGAACGACGTAGCTCTTGTCGATACCGAGGAAGCCGCCGACGCTGGCAACCAGACCGATCACAGACTTGCCATCGCCGATGACAACATCCTCGATCTCACCGATTTCCTCGTTCTTCGCATTGTAGATGTCCATGCCATCCAGCTGCGAAGCGGTGAGGTCGGTCTTCTGCACGTTGACGAACTTCAAAGGACCATTTGCCTTGGTGCCCATGGTAATCCCAGGACCAGCCATCGTCGCATCAGCACCAGCAGCCGGTGCTGCCGAAGGAGCGGTTGTCGCTGTCTGTGCGAAGGCAACAGAAGATGTCAGGGCTGCAACGGCAGCCAGTGCGAAGATCTTGTTTTTCATGATGTTTCTTCCCTTGTGTATGCTGAACATGGTGTTCGGGGGAAGAACGGGTTAGGGTGGCTTTGGTTCCGCTTCTGCGGTTGTACGGGCAGTTTTCATTCGACATTTTTTGATCTGTGAACGAATCCACTTAAGAGTGTAATTTCATCAACATTGCGGTTGCATTAGAATGGAAACAATCATACTGAGATATTGCTAGGCCCTCACTTTTTTTGCTGAACATCTTCGGCAGAATGAAAAAATCTGGGTGGCATAACGCTACTACTGGATTCACTATATGTGCGATTTCGAATTATTCACTGACTCGATTTCGACCACGCGTTAATGACGAGGGCCTAGCACTGAAATTACTCCCTTACTTTTCTAGGCCGATGAATATGGTTGCAGCGGACTTTCTCAATGCGTCTGATATAGACGACTTAGCGAAGACGCTTGAGATTCCTAAAGCAACATTCAAGTATTTAGCCTACAAAAAAGGCCTATCCTCCCAATACAAAACATTCACGGTAAAAAAGAAAAGTGGTGGCGACAGAATTATAAATATGCCGCTCGCTGGATTGCGAGTGATCCAGCAAAAATTGAAGAATATATTCGATCATCTCGATAGGAAGCCAAATTGTTCTCACGCCTACCATAAAGGAAAATCATATTTAACAAACGCTAAGGAGCATAGAAAGCAGCGGTTTGTTTTTAACTTGGACCTCGAGAATTTCTTTGGGACAATTCATTTTGGTAGAGTTAGGGGTGCCTTGATTGGAGCCTACAAGCTCTCTGAAAATGCAGCAACGGTCGTTGCCCATTTGTGCTGTTACAATGGTGGCTTGCCTCAAGGTGCACCGACCTCTCCTCATATTTCCAATCTGGTGGCGGCCAACCTTGATAAGGCTATGATCAGATTGGCAAAGCGATATAGTCTTAGATACACGCGATATGCTGACGACATAACCTTCTCTTACTGGCTAAAGAATTTCCCTCCATCCATAGGTTACTTTGTAACCGCCTCGCAACTTAATGGTCCTTCTAACGTTGGATTGGCGCTCGAGCAAGAAATAGAGCGGCAAGGTTTTAAAATAAATCATAAAAAGACACGGCTACAGTATAGGAATTACCAGCAAACGGTTGCTGGAGTAGTTGTCAATCAATTTCCTAATGTTAGAAGAAGAAAGATACTAGAGGTTAGGAAAATAATACATTTATGGAGGAAATTTGGATTAGAAAAAGCTGAGTATTATAGATTTGGAAAATCAGATAATGGCTCTTATCTCAAATCCGTATTGTATGGAAATTTAGGTTACATTAAGGACGTTCGTGGTCACTCAGACGTTATCGTGCGAAAAATGTGCCGAGAAGTTAGCACGATTACCACGAATTGCCCACAGTGGGTAAAAGATGCGGCAGCGGAGTTCCAAGTGAAAGACATTTTTTTAAGTCACGCCAGCGAAGACAAAGTCGAAGTTGCTAAGCCTCTTTTTGATGCGTGTGAAGCGCTGGGTATTAGCGTGTTTTATGATGCGTCCGATATCAAATGGGGTGACTCTGTAATCGAGAAAATAAACGCAGGGTTAGGGGAAGCAAAAATAATAGTGCCGATCATCTCTGAGGTGTTTTTAGAAAAAAAATGGCCGACTAAAGAGCTTAATGTCGCATTGGCACGCTTCATGAAAGACAAAAATAAAATATTACCTATTGTTCACGGATTGACCGATATGGACGAATATCCCCTCTTGAGTGACCTGCATTACAAAAAATGGGATAATAATGCAGTTGAGCTCGCCGCTTTAATAAAAGAAAGATTATCAAATCTATAGTTTGGTAAATTCATCCGCTTACACTTAAAAACTATCCATTTTGTATCGGCTGGCTCTCTAGATATGTGTCAGTAATTGTCATAATTCTTATGATGAATTTAACTCCCCATCCACAAACTTCAGCGCGTCAATAATCGACACCTTCCACACATCCCAGACATAGTCCCCATTCGTGATCCGCAGTTCGGATTTGCGGTTGTCGGCTTGCAGGGTTTCGTGGAGGGCGATGGCGCCGCGCCATAGGGCGAAGCCGTCGTCGTCGCCGACGGTGAGGTAGGTGGCGGGGAGGTCCTGTTTTTTGACGACGTGCTGCGCGACGGTCGTGAAGATGTTCTGTTCGTTGAAGCGTCTGGCATCGAAAGGTGTGCCGAAGGAGCCGGAGAAGTGGTCGCCGGTGGAGGGGAGCACGATGCCGCTGGTGATGGTGGCGCGGTCGACGCGGTGGAAGAAGGCGCTGTCCTGGATGAGTTTCAGTTCGGCGGGCGTCTTGTCGAGATCGGTTGCGGGGACGTTCTGCCAGATTGCGCCCGAAAGACTGGCGACGGCGGCGTAGAGGTCTTCGTGTGCGTAGGCCAGATGCAGCGCGCCGAAACCGCCCATGGACAGGCCGATGATGGCGCGGCCCTGTCTGTCCTTGCGCACCGGCAACGTCTTTTCGACATGCACCCGCAGATCGCCCGTCAGCGCCGTCTCGTAATTGCCGGGGCCGCCGACATCGGCGGAATCCACATACCAGCTGTTTTTCACGCCCGGCATGACGACGACGGCGGGGCGGATCGTGCCTGACGCGATCATGCCGTCCAGCGTCTTTTCGATATTGCCGAGATCACGCCAGCTGTTCTGGTCGCCATCATGGCCATGCAGGAGGTAGATCACCGGCCAGCCATTCTCCGGCGCATCGCCGTCCGGTCGATAGACGTTAACGGGCAGATCGGCATTCAGAGCTTTGCTGTGGAAGGTAGCATCGGCAAGGGTACCAGCGATGCTCCCGCCAGCCATCAATACAAACGCCAGAAGAGATGTTGCAATCATCTTGACGAGCATTGTTCGCTGGCTCCCTCTGCCGGTTGTGACGGTTTCTCAACGCAGGTTGACGCGTGATAGTCCTGATCGGTGCGTTGTTTTGGGCTGGATGGGACGGTCGTGCATTGGCTTTGAAGCGGGGCAGTGTTATCGCCCCGGTCTTCCGGTTTTGCCCTTGGTCCTGCCCTTGCGCTTCTGCTCGCCGGGGTCCTCATAGGAGCCGACGCCGACCTTGCCGCGCGCGACGGGGCGGGGGTCGTCCTTGCCTCCAGAGGCGCGCTCCGGCTGGCCTTCCAGCAGGGGCGAGAAACGCTTGCCATCTTCGGTCTTCGGCTTTGCCGGTGTCGCGCCCTTGACCGGCTTTTCTGTGCGACCGACGGTCATTTCATCGAGGCTGTTCTTGCGGAACAGAGGTTTGGCGGTGTCGGTGCCGGGACCCATGTTGTCGAGAGTTGGTTTCTGGAAAAGGGATGTCGGAGCAAGATCGCCCCCCTCTGTCCTGCCGNNGGGGAGATTGGCTGGGCGCGAGCACTTGAGCCACCTTTTTTGCCGGGCTTGCCGATTCCACCTTCCAGCGATTTGGCTTCTTCCTTCGCGATCGGGTCGTCCATGGCGGCGAGTTCGGCGGCTTTGAGGCGTTTGATTTCGTCGCGCAGTCGGGCGGCTTTTTCGAAGTCGAGATCGGCGGCGGCGTCGCGCATGGATTTTTCCAGCGCGTTGAGGTGCGCCTGAAGATTGTTGCCGACCATATGGCCGCCGTCGGCAAAGCCCTTGCCGGTGGCGCCTGAAATATCGGCGCGGACGTGGTCGCGCTCGTAGACGCTGTCGAGAATATCCGAGATACGGGCCTTGACGGACTCAGGCGTGATGCCATGTTCGGTGTTGTAGGCGACCTGCTTTTCGCGGCGGCGGGCGGTTTCCTCCATGGCGCGTTTCATGGAGCCGGTGACCTTGTCCGCGTAGAGAATGACCTTGCCATCGACGTTACGGGCGGCGCGACCGATGGTCTGGATGAGCGAGGTTTCCGAGCGTAGGAAGCCTTCCTTGTCGGCATCCAGAATGGCGACGAAGCCACATTCGGGAATGTCGAGACCTTCGCGCAGCAGGTTGATGCCCACGAGAACGTCGAACGCGCCAAGGCGCAGGTCACGAATGATTTCGATGCGTTCCAGCGTATCGATATCCGAGTGCATGTAGCGCACACGCACGCCCTGTTCATGCAGATATTCGGTGAGGTCTTCGGCCATGCGTTTGGTCAGCACGGTTACCAGCGTGCGGTATCCGGCCTGCGCCGTCTCACGGATTTCGCCCAGAACATCATCCACCTGGCTGCGGGCAGAGCGGATTTCGACCGGCGGATCGATGAGGCCCGTTGGGCGAATAACCTGTTCGGCAAAGACGCCGCCGGACTGTTCCATTTCCCAATTGCCCGGCGTGGCCGAAACTGCGACCGTCGGCGGGCGCATCGCATCCCATTCCTCGAAGCGCAGCGGGCGGTTGTCCATGCAGGAGGGCAGGCGGAAGCCATATTCGGCCAGCGTCGCCTTGCGTCTGAAGTCGCCCCGGTACATGCCGCCAATCTGGCTGACGGAGACGTGGCTTTCATCGATGAACAGCAGGGCGTTATCGGGGATATATTCGAACAGGGTCGGGGGCGGTTCGCCGGGGCTGCGGCCGGTGAGGTAGCGCGAATAGTTTTCGATACCCGCGCAGGAGCCGGTGGCTTCCAGCATTTCGATATCATAGCGCGTGCGCTGTTCCAGCCGCTGCGCTTCCAGCAGGCGACCGGCCTTTTCCAGCTCGGCAAGGCGGCCCTTCAGCTCTTCCTTGATGGCGCGGATGGCGCCGTTCAGCGTCGGGCGTGGCGTGACATAGTGCGAGTTGGCGTAAATCTTGACCGATTGCAGATCGCCGGTCTTCTGGCCGGTCAGCGGATCGAATTCGGTGATGCTGTCGATCTCGTCGCCAAACATGGAGATGCGCCAGGCGGCATCCTCCAGGTGGGCGGGGAAGATTTCGATGGTATCGCCGCGAACGCGGAAGGAGCCGCGCTGGAAATCCATGTCGCGGCGCTTGTACTGCTGGGCCACGAGGTCGGCCAGAAGCTGGCGCTGATCCAGCCTGTCGCCAATCGCCATCTGGAAAGTCATGGCGGTGTAGGTTTCCACCGAGCCGATACCGTAAATGCACGACACCGAGGCGACGATGATGCAGTCGTCGCGCTCCAGCAGCGAGCGGGTGGCGGAGTGGCGCATACGGTCGATCTGCTCGTTGATCGAGGATTCCTTCTCGATGAAGGTATCTGAGCGCGGCACATAGGCTTCCGGCTGGTAGTAATCGTAATAGGAGACGAAATATTCCACCGCATTGTCGGGGAAGAAGTTCTTGAACTCCGAATAGAGTTGCGCTGCCAGCGTCTTGTTGGGCGCCAGAATGACGGCTGGGCGTTGCGTCGCCTCGATGACCTTGGCCATCGTAAAGGTCTTGCCGGAACCGGTAACGCCGAGCAGAACCTGGGAGCGCTCACCGGAATTGATGCCTTCGACCAGATCCTTGATCGCTGTCGGCTGATCGCCCGCCGGTTCGAAATCCGAGGCCATGCGGATGGTGATGCCGCCTTCGGATTTGGCCGGACGGGCAGGGCGGTGCGGCGTCCACATCTTGCCGTCCTTGAACAGCGGATTGCCGCTCTCGATTAGGGCAGACAGGGCTTCAACGGTGGCGGTGACCGCGCCGGTGGCAAGGTTTTCCGCATCTTCGAGGCTGACATCCATGCCTGCGACCGGGTTCAGACCAGCGGCGGCGCGGGTCTTGGGATCGCTGGATGCACCGATTGACACACCGCGCGATGTTTTCTGGGCGGTGGCCTTCTTGTTGACGCTGCCGCCGCTCTTTGCCTTTTCGGCCTCTTCGATGGCCTGGCGGCGCGCTTCGATCTCGATCTTCTTGCGGTGTTTGCCCGCCTTGGACGCGACCTCACGCTGTGTCTCGACCGAAGACGCCTCCGCCTCCGATTCCAGCTGCTTTACCCAGTCGGAAACGCTGCCGGACAGCGGCGCTCCTTCGAAGGGAGACTGCGGGGCTTCCTCGAAACCATTCGAGGCGGGGGATTTTTTCGGTGATCTGGCCATGGTCGGAATATGGAGAGAGTCCATTGCAAAGTGAAGGGGTAGGGTGGAAAAACAGAGTACAAACAGGAAACATTTTGCGCTCTGTACGTTCCGTTTCTGGCTTACTCAAGCAATACTCGACAAGCGGCAAGAGGTTCCATTGGGCAGTGATAACAGCCTATGGTCACGGCCAATGACAGGTGAGGTGAAACATGGACATTCGATCCGCGACCCCTTCCGATGCGGAGGGTATGAAAGCAGTTCACGATGAAATCTTCGCGGCGGGGCTGCGGAAGGCTCCGGGCGATATAGGGCAGGTGATGACCAGCTATATCGAGCAGACGGATCGCATCGGCTGCTTTGTGGCTGTCAATGACGACGGGCGCATTCTCGGTTTTCAATCCCTGCGTTATGCGCGGCCTGACAATCCCTACGGCGTGGCTGAGGGCTGGGGCATAATCGGCACCCATGTCAGCCCGCACGCATCCCGGCAAGGCGTTGGTTCCGGCCTGTTTCGCGCGACGCTCGACGCGGCAAAGGCATCCGGTTTGGCGAAGATCGATGCCAGCATCGGGGCGGACAATGCGCTGGGGCTGGCCTATTACGAGGCGATGGGATTTCGAACCTACCGAACGCCGCAGGGACTGGTGTGCAAGGTTTTCGAGGTGAATGAGGAAAAGCGGTCCGAATGAACTCCAGACCGCGTCTGTTTTACGCCGGACGTCCCGTTCTGAGCTTCAGATAAAGCCAATCGAGCGCCAGCATCACCACCAGACTGGCGCCCACCAGCGGGAAGATGATGCCGCCGATGATGAGCAGTGCCAGAAGGCCGCGAAAGACCTTGCGGTCTTGCGGCATGGGCGGAACGCCGAGTGAGCCTTTCGGACGGCGTTTCCACCACATGATGGCAGCGGAGACGGCGAGCAGAATAATGGCCAGGCAGACGATTGCGAGGATGATCTGGTTCGCGAGGCCGAATTCCTGGCCCATATGCACGTTGATGCCCCATTCCAGACCTTTGCCGAGCGGACCGTAATCGGCATAGCCCATATCGATCAGCGGTTCGCCGCTATATTGATCGAGGTGAATGACCCGTTGTTTCGAGAGGTCGTTGGGATAGACGGAGCCGCTGTAAACGCCGGTCGGTGTGGTCGGCAAGGCCACCGCATAACCGTGGTTCAGTCCGAGTTCGTTGAAGCGGGCGATTGCCTGATTGATACCGATCGGCTGCATGGCCGGGTTTTCATCCATGGGAGCCATAGCAACGGGCATATCCATGTGCTGTCCGTGGTCGTGCGTGTTGGACTGCGGAATCTGTGCCTGTTCCAGTGACCATGAGGTCTTCGCGACATCGTTGAGGTGAGTGCCGGACATGGGAACGTCCACACGGACACCGGCGGGATATCCGAAATTGCTTCCGTTTGCCCATTCATTGACCTTGGCGCCCCACACGCCCGACCACGGCATGCCGGTGACAGCAAGAAAGACGATGAAGGCGCCGACGAAGATACCGGTGACAGCGTGGGTATCACGCCAGAAGACGCGTTTCTTCGGTGTACCGCGGACGCTGACGACACCGCCGGTCTGGTTGCGCGGCCACCAGAGATAGATGCCGGTTGCGACCAGCAGAATGGACCAGCCACCTGCAATTTCGATGGCATAGCGCGCATAGTCGCCGAAATATTTCAGGCTGTGGAGATATCGGATTGTCCACATGACGGTGCCGCGATCCGGCAGGGAACCGAGAACTGCGCCAGAATAAGGGTTCACATAGACCGCCAGTTTGCCATCCGGCGTCGCGACCGTGATTTCGGCCGATGATGTCTGTGTTGGCGGATCGGTGAATTTGACGGCAGTGCCGGGATGCGCGGCAAGTGCTGCGGCCAGCATTTGCGATGCGGCCACGTGGCTCTGGCCGATTCCGACCTGCTTCAGGTCGGCATGGATGATGTTATCCAGCTCTGTCTTGAAAAGATAAAGCCCGCCGGTGATGGCCAATGTTATCAGAAAAGGCAGAACGAGAAGACCGGCATAGAAATGCCAGCGCCAGACGGCGCGGTAGAGATTGATGGAGGAGGCTTGCACAGCATTGCGCTCGGCCTCGAAAGACGTGGTGACGGACATGGAGTGTCTCCGCAAGACGATGAGGTTTCCGGCAGGCCGGATCGGTTATCTCAAGATTGCAAGCGGAGAGGAGGCGCGCGGGGCCGCGATTCGTGGTTTGGCGGCGGGGGCGCAGGTTTCGCGTAGACCACGATCAGGCCGATGTCGGCGATCTGGATAATCGGCGCGATAAGCTCGCTCGGTGCGTCTATGACGACGGCAGCAGCGGTGGCAGCCAGCCGGCACAGCGTACCGCAGCAGGTGTTGGCAAGCTTGCCGCTGGGGTCCTGTTTGCCGGTTGCTCCATCGGGCATGTGGGTGGAACAGATGACGCCATCCGACGCCAGTGCCATCGCTGCCATGTTGCCGTTGGCAACACCATTGGTAAGGCCTTGAAGCAGGAACAGCAGGAACGCCAGCGTGGCGATAGCGCCAGCCGAACTGCGATCCTGCATGATTTTTCGAACGAGCCTCATGCGGCAAGCTGTGCCACAATTTTTCCTTATTGTCACTGCGGCACAATGTGCCAGCTGGCACTGAATTACAAATTGTCCATGTCCGAAAAAGGCCATGCTTTGGCGACGTTTTCGCCGGAATTGACGGGGATTGTCACGTCCGTCAATCTTGGCAGGAGTGCTGGAAATGGTTCCTTTTTCTCCAACGATGGCGGCGATCCGCTATGGCTACGGTCTCTCGCCCGGCCAGGTGATGAACCGGAACGCGGATGATCTGCTGGTGCAGCTCGTCGACGCGCCGCTGAAAGATCCGTTTTTCCCAATCGGCGGTGCTTTCGAGGGACGTCAACGCTCCGATGATCTCGCAGACGGTCTCGCCGCTATCCGCCCCGTTCGAAAGGGTGATCAGCCGGACCGTGCAGCGCGAATGGTATTGCGGCGCAAAGCCGAGCAGAGCTTTCAACGCGACAGCATGGCGCGAGTGATGCAGGCGGTCTTTTCGCCCTACGGTTTCTACGAACGCCTCGCGTCGTTCTGGGGCGACCATTTTTCCGTCAATGCACGCAAGACCGTTTCCATGCGGGCCATCACACCACTTTATGAGGTCGAGGCGATCCGTCCGCATCTGGCTGGACCGTTTCGTGACCTCTTGCAGGCCGCAGTTCTGCACCCCGCCATGTTGATCTATCTGGACCAGAACAAATCGACCGGACCGGAATCCCGTGCTGCGGAAAATCGCAAGGCTGGGCTGAATGAAAATCTCGGTCGAGAGCTGCTGGAACTCCACACCATGGGAGCCGGTAGTGGCTATAGCCAGGCGGATGTGCGCTCTGCCGCGCTGCTCTTGACCGGCATGACGGTGGACGACCGATACGAGATGCTGTTTCGACCGCGTATGGCAGAGCCGGGGGAGATCAAGGTTCTCGGCGTTACCTATGGTGGCGACACGCGCACGGCGGATGACTGTCTGAGCTTGCTAGAGGATCTGGCCATGAGACCGGAGACCGCCGCCCATGTCTGTCGTAAACTGGCCGCGCATTTCATTGCCGATGAAGCCCCGCCAGATCTGGTGAGTGCGATGACGGACGAGTGGAAGGCAAGCAACGGACAACTGGTCAAGGTCTACGCCGCAATGCTGAACCACCCCCGCGCCTGGGCCGAACCGGGACGCAAGATGAAGCTACCGTTCGACTATGTCGTATCCGGTCTGCGTGCATTCGGGATCACCCAGAAAAACTGGCGGGCGAGGATGTCTCCGGGTGGTGACGACGATATGGCCTCGCTGCCTGTCGTGGGAGATACGGCGCCAAAAGAAGGCGCCGCACCCGCAGCGGGCGACCCAATGACGATGGAAAAGCCGATGGCGGAAATGAAGCCGGACGAAGCGGTCCAAAAACCCAAGCCGAAGCAGACTCTGGCCAGAACCCTGACGCTCGCTTCCCTGCGGCGAATGGGCCAGCCGATGTGGCAGCCGCCCAGCCCAGCCGGTTTTGAAGAAGGTGTCGCATCATGGCTCTCACCCAGCCAGATGAGCGAGCGCATTCTGTGGGCGCGCAAGGCATCAAGTTCACTGGGTGGTGACATGGAGCCGAAAAGCCTGTTGGAGGTCGCCATGGCCGATATGGCGCGTGACGATACCATCCGTGTCGTCAGTCAGGCGCCGAACCGCACCAGCGGCATGACGCTGGCGCTGTCCTCGCCCGAATTCAACAGGAGATAGGAACCATGGCCTTCTCTCAGGATATGCTGATCAGCCGTCGCAGTTTTCTTGCCACTGCCTGTTGCGCGGCGGCAGTGCCGGTTTTCTCTCCCGTCAGCTTTGCCGCAATGCCCGGTGACAATCGTTTCGTGACGATTGTCTTGCGTGGCGCGATGGACGGTCTCGATCTGGTCCAGCCTTATGGCGATGCCGCCTTTGCCGGTTTTCGACCGACACTGGCGCTGACGCCGGATACCGGGTTGATCGATCTCGATGGGCATTTCGGACTGAACCCGGCGGCGCAAGGGTTGATGCCGCTGTTCCAGGCGAAAGAACTTGCCTTCGTTCACGCTGTTTCCACGCCCTATCGTGACCAACGCAGCCATTTCGATGGGCAGGACATATTGGAGAGCGGCGCAGACCATGTGCACGGCGAACGCACCGGTTGGCTCAACCGGGCGCTCTCCTCCATTCCACGCTCTCAGGACCGAAAGGCCATCGACATCAACACGTCGATGGAGCTGATTCTGGCTGGTCCCAATGAGGCCGATGTCTGGGCCTCGACATCCGATATGGCGATGGCGGGCGATGACGTTGCCTTTTTCAAGCGGCTCTATGCGAATGATGCGGATTTCAGCCGGGTGCTGGCGGAGGCCTTGCGCACGGATATGTCGGCGGAACAACTGTTTCAGGATGAAAAGCGCGGGCAGGGCATTCGCGATGTGGCCAAGCTTGCAGGTGGTTTGCTGCGCGAAGATTATCGGATCGCCAGCTTCTCCATCGATGGATGGGATACGCATGCGGGCCAAAAAGGCCAGTTCGCCCGCACGGTCAAAGACCTCACGATAGCTCTGACGACGCTGAAGGATGCGCTCGGGCCGGATGTCTGGAAAAAGACCGTGGTACTCGCCATGACCGAATTCGGGCGCACCGTGCGGGAAAACGGCACCGGTGGCACCGACCACGGCACTGGCGGCGTGTCTATTCTGGCCGGTGGTGGCATCGATGGTGGTCGTGTCTTGGGCAAGTGGCCCGGACTTGGCGACGGCAAACTGCTGGATGACCGCGACCTGATGCCCACGGGTGACGTGCGCGAACTTGCCGCGGCCATGCTTTACCGCCAATTCGATGTCGGTAGCGAAGCTTTGACCAGCAGCGTGTTTCCGGGCCTCAGCTTCGACAGATCATCGGCTTATTTGAAGGTGTGACGTGGGCGGCGGCCGTGGTCAGACTTGCGGCGCGATAGGCGTCGGCTTGCCGTCTTCATCCATGGCAACCATGATAAAGGTTCCGGCAGTCACCTTTTCCATCGCGTTATAGCGTGAGCGCTGCGCCCATGCTTCGACGGTGAGGGTGATGGACGTGCGGCCGACCCGAGCGACATCCGTATAGATCGACAGGGTATCGCCGATTTTGACGGGGAGTTCGAAAGCCATTTCCTTGACCGCTGCCGTGACCACGCGACAGCGGGCACGCTCTGCGGCACGAATGCCGCTTGCCAAGTCCATTTGTGACATAACCCAACCGCCGAAAATATCGCCCGCCGGATTTGCATCTGTCGGCATGGCAAGCGTGCGAAGAGTGAGTTCGCCGGTGGGTTTTGTCAGATCTGGCATCGGTGCTCCAATAAAAGTGAGTCGGTATTTAGAAATCAGGATTTTGCAAGAAACTGGCGGGCTGCATAGAGCGCGATAGCGGCTGCGTTCGAGACATTCAGCGATTTGATTTCGCCGGGCATATCGAGGCGTGCCAGCGCAGATACGGTTTCACGCGTCTTCTGCCTCAGGCCCTTGCCTTCGGCACCGAGAACGAGCGCGATTTTCTTGCCGCTGAATGTTCCCTCGATGGGAGCAGGGCCTTCCGAATCCAGTCCGATGGAGGTGAAGCCGAGCTTGTGCAATTCGCCCAGCGCGTCGGCCAGATTGCCAATCTGAATATAGGGGATCATTTCCAGCGCGCCGGATGCGGATTTGGCCATGACACCCGATTCGGTGGGGCTGTGACGCATGGTGGTGATGACGGCACCGGCATTGAAGGCGACTGCCGAGCGCATGATGGCGCCGACATTGTGCGGATCTGTGACCTGATCGAGAACGAGAATCAGCGGGCTATTCTTCAAAGCGCCCAGCTTCTTGACGGGCAGGGGCTTTGTTTCCAGCATGACGCCCTGGTGGATGGCGTCTGGCCCAAGTACCTTGTCGATATCTTGCGGCGATACCAATTCCACAGGGAAAGGCTGCTCTTCCGCCGTGCCGATTTCCAGCCGCGCCAACGCGTTCAGCGTTACCGACAGCTTTACGATCTCACGTTCCTTGTTGGAAAGTGCCGCGCGCACCGTGTGCAGGCCATAAAGATGGACCTGATCTGGCGCCAGCTGCGGTGCCTTCCAGTCTTCGCCGCCACGCGGCCGGCGCTTCTGAAATGCGGGGGTGGGGATTTCGCCACGCTCTCTCTTGGCATCGCGCACCTGACGGCGCAGCGTTGCATAGTGAGTGTCGCGGGTGGATTTGTCGTTGGGATCGTCTTTGCTCATGCCGTCTTATATCTTTAGCGCTGTCCCAGCACCAGTACCCAGTCGTGCTTCACGCGCTTTCCCTTGGCACAGGCGCACCTGTCCCGCGTTGCTTTCGGATGCTGTCGTCTAAAACCGCCGACGCATTTGGAGCGGGATGCGCAATCATCCACAGGCCTATGACTCTGTTCGCATTTTTCGTGGAATTTCGTCATAGATCGTGTTGACAGACGCGGCGAGGGCAGTCATATACGCGGCCACAGACGACGGGATGGCGACAAGCCGGACCAGAAATCTGATTAAGCTTGGTCGCTTGATCCTCGCAGAATACTGGAGGAATGCCCGAGTGGTTAAAGGGGACGGACTGTAAATCCGTTGGCTCAGCCTACGTTGGTTCAAATCCAACTTCCTCCACCATTCTGCACGGATCGAAACCACCGCCGCGGGTATAGCTCAATGGTAGAGCAGCAGCCTTCCAAGCTGAATACGCGGGTTCGATTCCCGCTACCCGCTCCAACTTTCAAGACTTCATCGCATTCACGTAACGCCCTCATCTGGGTCGGATTGTGCTCTGTATTTAAAGCGCAAAAAAGCCTCCGGTTCGCACCGAAGGCTTTGGCGACTCGCTGATTCTTCTGCAGGCGGTCGGTCCTAACGCTGAATGACGCCGTAGATCACGCGGTTGTCTCCACGGTAGCGACCGCGGTCACCGTCTCTCCAGTCTCCCCGACGATCGCGCCAGTCGCGACGATCGTAATGGCGGTAATAGCGATCCCGCTCATAGGTCCGGTAATAGACGCCGGTTGTAGCGTAGCCAGTGCCTCTGTAGCCGCGATCATCGACGCAACCACTCAGTACGCCTATGGATAGGAGGCATAATGCTGCTGTTACAAGTTTCATGTTTCTCTCTCCTGAATGCTGGTTGTAACGTGCGGTTTCGCTACCGGTTCCACCGCCCGCAACGAAACGGACGACGTCCTCCATTATCGTGGGTTGGTTGATCGTTTGGACGTTCGGAAAAGCGCGGGAATTCTCGGCAAGACGCCGATGCATCGACAACCGTCGAGGGTTAGGGATAAAAAATATTATAGGCAGATTGGAACTGTCGCTGAGCACACACTGTTCACAAAAAACGCGGTTGTGCGTTATTGTGCGGTTTCCTGATACCGCATAGGGTAGCATCCATGCGAAATAAAAACCCAGGATTGAATATGTCTGATAAGGCGCCCATCCAACGCTATGTCGCGATGCATCTTGGCGGATTTTATGTCTGGGACGTCCAGCAGAACCTCTTCTGGGCCGATGATACATTTGCCAGGATCATGGGTTTTACGTCCGAGGAGATGGATGGTGGTTTGCCAGTCGAGCGGATGATGCCGATAATCCATGAAGACGACCGTCCTCACGTCGTGGAAGGTATCAAGAAATCGGTGCTGGCTGGTGAAGCCTTCGAGATGATCTACCGGGTCCGGAGAGGCGACGGCTTCACAAAAATTACAGAAATCGGAAAATGCTATCGCTACATCGATGGTGTCGCGACGCTTTTCAGCGGCATTGTTTTTGAGAGCCCTTGTACGGGCGACGCCGAGGCATCCAACGTCAACGTGCCCGCATCATAAACCTGGTCCAGGGCCAGCGCCTACATCATCATGCGGTAGAAGGCTGACAAGACGAGCAGACCAACAAGGATGCCGCCAAGGAGCATGGCGAGTTTGAGTTGGCGGAAACGGCGAACACGCCCGTCTGTCCAGTCGTAAGCCATTGTTCAGACAACCTTATCATTATTCTGTTATGTCTAAAGTCATGGGTGTCTAAGCTTGCTCGAGACTGACGGCAACCATGAAAAGACATAGGCGAATTTTACGACTTGTGGTCAAGGCCAAGGTGATTTGCCTCTGCGCGCGGCATGCAACGGACGTTGCTCGCAGCAAAAAGCCCGAAGACGTCTACCAGCTCCGGGCTTCTCAAAATGCGAATGGATGGTGTCTCAGTTGAAATATGGCTGCACGTAAGGCCAGACTTCAACGAAGCCGTGATAGAGCATGTTGAGTGCAACATAGACGATCACGGCCAGACCGAGGTAGGAAATCCAACGGTAACGGTGCAACAGCTTGGCAACGTAATTCGCGGCAAGGCCCATCAGCGCAATGGAAAAGATCAGGCCGATGATAAGGACTGTGATGTGGTCCTGTGCGGCGCCGGCCACGGCCAGAACATTGTCCAGCGACATGGATACGTCGGCAATGACGATTTGAACCGCCGCCTGGAAGAAGGTCTTGTTTCCCTTCGTCAGATCGGCTTCATCATTGGTGATATCGTCTCCTGCATTGCCCTGCGCGCGCAGTTCAGTCCACATCTTCCAGCAAACCCACGCCAGAAGAAGCCCGCCGAAAAGTTGCAAGCCGACAATGGCCAGCAGTTGAACGGTCACAGCCGCAAAGGCGATACGAAGAACGGTCGCGGCTATAATACCGACGAGGATGGCCTTACGGCGAAGATGTGAGGGAAGACCAGCAGCAGCAAGGCCGATGACGATGGCATTATCGCCAGCGAGAACGAGGTCGATCGCGATGACCTGAAGAAATGCCGTAAAACCGGCGGCAGTAAAAATTTCCATGACAAATCCTGAAGCGGACACAAACCGGTGCCGTTGAAGAAAACGGCTGTGAAGGTGGGCATGAATAGACCGGGGAAATCGATTCCGGTTGCCTGTCTCCGCAAGCCAATTCCGCTGTCAATATGACAGGAATCACTTATCCGTAAAGAGTGCGTGCACAGGTAATACACGCATCCGTAGGCAAAGCCTGCGTTGAATCCATGAAATGGCGCACCATATGGCAGTCATCACGTCGCTTTTGGCGGTGCAGCATGCGCGCTTGCAATTAAGTCTTGCGCATTCGCTTGCAAAGCCGTAAACGGCGACACCAAACCGGTTCGCCGGGAAATCGACTTCACGTTCACAGGAAGCAATTCACATGGCAAAGAGCAAGTTTG